>NZ_JADYVJ010000001.1:0-1470262 GCF_020193715.1 Bradyrhizobium sp. IC4060
CCCAAGGCCTCCCCGGCCCCGGCTCCGAAGGCGGCTGCTCCCAAGGCAGCTCCCAAGGCTCCGGCGCCCGCAGCATCCCCGCAGGCTCCCCCGCAGCAAGGCGCCCCGCAACAGGGCGCAGCTCAGCCCGCCGATCAGCAGATCCAGCTGATCTATGCGCCCTGGACCAAGTTCTGCCTCAAGGGCCAGGACGCCAATGCCAAGCAGGTCTGCTTCACCGGCAAGGACGGCCGTATCGAATCGGGCCAGCCGGTCATCGCGGCCGTGATCATCGAGCCGGAAGGCGAGCCCAAGAAGATCCTGCGCGTGACGCTGCCGCTCGGCATGCAGCTCGTGCACGGCACCCGCATCATCGTCGACAGCAACGCGCCGCTGCAGCAGCCCTATGTGATCTGCTTCCAGAACGGCTGCATGTCCGACTACGAGGCCACGCCCGAGCTCATCAACAACATGAAGAAGGGCCAGAATCTCGTTGTCCAGGCGATCAATGCCAACGGCGCGCCGCTGACGCTGCCGCTGCCGCTCGCCGGCGAATTCCAGAAGGCCTATGACGGTCCGCCGACCGATCCGAAGGTGTTCGAGGAAACCCAGAAGAAGCTGCAGGAAGAGCTGCAGAAGAAGGCCGAAGAGCAGCGCAAGAAGCTCGAGCAGCAGGGTGGTGGCGCACCGGGCGCGGCTCCGACCGGTCAGAAGTAATCGGGAGCAAATCCCGGACGTGAAAAAGGCGCTCGGTTCGAGCGCCTTTTTTGCTGGCCGACGATCACGACGATCAGTTCAGCGAGGGATTGCGCGGGCGATAGCCGCCGGCCTTGTCCTTGACGAAGATCTCGGCGACCTGGGAATGCCGGACCGGCTCGCCGGAATCGTCCGGCAACAGGTTCTGCTCAGAGACATAGGCGACGTATTCGGATTCCGCGTTCTCCGCGAGCAGGTGATAGAACGGCTGGTCCTTGTGGGGCCGCACTTCCTCGGGAATCGACAACCACCATTCCTCGGTGTTGTTGAATTCCGGATCGATGTCGAAAATCACCCCCCGGAACGAGAAGATCCGGTGGCGAACGACCTGTCCGATCTGGAATTTGGCGGTCCGCGCTTTAATCATCCCCCGTCGATAGACCAGGATTGTGGCCGATGCTAGTGCCCTCAGCTGGAATTAACCTTCGTCTCCGGGGCGGATAGCCCCCAAGCCTTCAGAAAAAACTTCAGCAATGGTCGATATCCTCAATCTGGCGCTGCCTTATTTCGGCTTGATCTTCGTCGGTTTCGCTTGCGGAAAGGTCAAGTCCATCCCGGAATCGGGGCTCGCCTGGATGAACTTCTTCCTGCTCTACGTGTCGCTGCCGGCGCTGCTGTTTGCGATCATGTCGAAGACGCCGTTTTCGGAATTGAATAACCCGCCGTTCCTGGTGGCGACGACGCTGGCGACGGTCGCGGCATTCACGCTGGCGCTGGTGGTCGGCAAGCTATTCGGACGGCTGACGCTGCGCGAAGCGACGCTCGCGGGCCTCTCCGGCGGCTACGGCAATATCGGCTATATGGGCCCGGGCCTCGCACTCGCAGTGCTGGGGCCGAAGGCGGCTGCGCCGACCGCGCTGATCTTCTGCTGCGACAGCATCTTCCTGTTCACGATCGTGCCGCTCTTGATCGAGCTTTCCGACCGCGACCATCCCTCGCTCGTCCATGCTTTCGGCGTCGTGCTGAAGCAGATCGTGCTCAATCCGCTGATCATGTCGGCTTGCTTCGGCGCGGCGGTGGCGGCGCTGCATATCGAGCTGCCGGTCGCGCTCGACCGCACCATCACCTTCCTGCAGAACGCGGCCGCGCCGACCGCGCTGTTCGTGCTCGGCGTCACCGTGGCGCTCCGTCCGTTCGATCGGGTGCCGTGGGAGGTGCCGGGCGTGATCGCGGTCAAGCTGCTGATCCATCCGTTCGCGGCGTTCGCCCTGATGCTGGCGTTCGGCCCGTTCGCGCAACCCTGGGCCGCCACCGCCGTGCTGATGGCCGCGCTGCCGCCGGCGCTCAACGTGTTCGTCATCGCCCGGCAGAACGATGCCTGGATCGAGTCCGCCTCGGTCGCGGTCCTGCTCGGCACCTTCGCGTCGGTGGTCACGCTGACCAGCGTGATGTGGGCGATCCAGACGGGACGGTTGGCGTTTCCTTGATGGTGATGAGATTGGCTTGATCTCTTCCGCGGGCCGGTGCGCTCCCTCTCCCGCTTGCGGGAGAGGGTCGGGGAGAGGGCTCTCTCCGCGTCGGGATTGTCGAGAGTGCAGAAAAAATCCCGTCGCGGAGAGAGCCCCCACCCGGCGCTTCGCGCCGACCTCCCCCGCAAGCGGGAGAGATTGCAACGAGCCAGCGGTGAAGTCGTCCAACCTAACGCGCTTCGGAGCTACCTGCGCCAGGTCGGCGTCAGGCCTTCGCGCATGGCGAAGCGCCGGAGCGGGCCGATGGCGCCGAGGAGGTGCATGCCGACGGCGCGGACGGGCTGGAGCGGCAGGAAGTCGTTGAGCAAGGAGCGGTTGGCGATGTCGATCGCAAAGGTACGGCTCAAGATGTCCGGACGCCGCGCGCGGTCATAGCGCTTGAGCACATCGTCGGCGCCGGGATCCTGTCCCGCGGCGATGGCCTCGCCCGCGAGCCGGGCAATGTCGGCGGCATCGCGCAGGCCGAGATTGAGGCCCTGGGCGCCGATCGGCGGCACCACATGGGCGGCTTCGCCGACCAGCGCGATACGGTCGCGGCCGAAGCATTTCGGACGCTCGATCGCGAGCGGGAACAGGTTGCGGCCAGGCTCCACATTCATCCGTCCCAGGATCGAATGCGACTGTTTCTCGATCGCCGCCGACAGCGCCTCGTCGCTCAAGCCGCGCAGCCGTTCAGCCTCCGCAGGCGCTGCGACCCAGACGATGCTGGAGCGGTCGCCGGGCAGGGGCACGAACACGCAAGGCCCGTGCGGCGTGTGGAACTCGGTCGAGACGTTGCGATGCGGCCGGGCATGGCTGATGTTGAAGGTCAGCGCAGTCTGGTTCAGCTCGCGCCGAGTCACGGCGATGCCAGCAGCCTCGCGGCACAGCGAGTGCCGGCCGTCGGCGCCGACCACGAGGCGCGCCGAGAGAAACTGTCCGGACGCCGTGCGCAGCGCGACGTCGTCGGCCTCGATGACGACGCTTTCGGCCTCGTCGTCGAAGCGGACGAGATTGGGCAGCTCGGCCGCGCGCGCTTCCAGCGCCAGCATCAGCGAGCGGTTGTCGATGTTGTAGCCAAACGCATCGAGGCCGATTTCGTGACAGGAGAAGCGCACCTCGGGGCTGCGGAACAGCCGGCCGGTGTCGTCGACGAGGCGCATGACTTCCAGCGCAGCCGCCTTGTCCCTGCAGCGCGACCAGACGTCGAGGCCTTCCAGTAGATCGATGGAGGCGCCGAGCAATGCGGTGGTGCGATTGTCGGCATAGGGAACGCGGCGCGCCACCAGTGCGGTCCGGGCACCCGCCTGCGCCAGGGCGATCGCCGCGGCAAGGCCGGCAGGTCCGCCGCCGATCACGGCCGCGTCATGGAGTGTCGATGCGTCTATCATGGAACGACATTTGACACGCCGGGCGGCAAATTCAAGCCTACCTATATTTCCCTGATTTTATGGCGAATTTTGCGATCGTGCGCCGCAATGGCGGATGTGCAAACCGGTCGCATTCTGATAGCAGAAGCCATGGATACGCAGCAGGATTCCCTGAAGCCGAGACCGGTGATCCGCGCCGCAGCCTTCTCGGTGCACATCTTCACCGCCTTCGGCGCGGCAATCGCGCTCCTGGCGATGCTGGAGGCCGTGCGCGAGCACTGGGCGGCGATGTTTCAATGGCTGGGCGTCGCCCTGATCATCGACGCGATCGACGGGCCGATCGCGCGGCGGCTCGACGTCAAGAACGTGCAGCCGAACTGGTCGGGCGACGTGCTCGATCTCGTGGTCGACTTCTGCACCTATGTCTTCGTGCCGGCCTATGCGATCGTCGCGAGCGGCATGCTGCTGCCGGTAGCGGCTCCCTTGCTCGGCATCGCCATCATCGTGACCAGCGCGTTGTATTTCGCCGACCAGCGCATGAAGGCCGACGACAATCATTTCCGCGGCTTCCCGGCGCTTTGGAACGCGGCCGCGTTCTATCTGTTCCTGCTGCATTGGCCGCCGCTGTGGGCGACGCTGCTGGTCGCCGCGCTGGTCGTGCTGACGTTCGTGCCTTTCCATGTGCTGCACCCTGTCAGAGTGGTGCGGCTGCGCTGGCTGACGATGTCGCTGATCGCGGTCTGGGCGCTGCTCGCCTTCTACACGCTGCAAATGGATTTTCGCGTCGGCACCGGGGTGACCATCGTGCTCTGCGCCATCGCGCTCTGGATCAGTTTCAGCGATGCCTTGATCCGGTTGGCGAAATCCCTGGCGAGATTATCGGCGTGATGGAGCTGCTGACCAGCCCGGAAGCCTGGGCCGCGCTGCTCACCTTGACGGCGCTCGAGATCGTGCTCGGCATCGACAACGTCATCTTCATCTCGGTGCTCGTCTCGCGCCTTCCCGAGAAACCGGCGCAGCGCGCCCGCCAGATCGGGCTTGCGCTGGCACTGGTCTTTCGCCTCATCCTGCTCAGTCTCCTGGTCTGGCTGATCGGCCTGACCGCTCCGGTGCTCTCGATTCAGGGCTATGCTTTTTCCTGGCGCGATCTCATCCTGATCGGCGGCGGCCTCTTCCTGATCGCCAAGGCCACACATGAGATTCACGGCGAGGTCGAATCCGATCACGACGCGAGCGAGAAGGACTCCACAGGCAGCGCCTTCTTCTGGGTGATCGTCCAGATCGTGATCATCGACATCGTGTTCTCGCTGGACTCGATCATCACTGCGATCGGCATGGCCGAGGACATCAAGATCATGATCGCGGCGGTCGTGATCGCATGCGCGGTCATGTACGTTTCGGCGGGTCCGGTGGCGCGATTCGTCGCGGAGCATCCGACCACCAAGATGCTGGCACTGGCCTTCCTGGTGTTGATCGGCGTCGCGCTGGTTGCGGACGGATTCCACTTCCACATTCCGCGCGGCTACATCTATTTCGCAATAGCGTTCTCGGCGGCGGTGGAGTTCTTCAACGTGCTGGCCAGGCGCAACCGCCGGAAAGCCGCCAAGTAGTCGCGTTGGGTCGTTCCAGTCGGCGTCGAGTTGACAAGGCGGGCGCGATAGCTTTCGCTCAGCCGCACGAAGAGGAGGTCAGGTGATGACGAAAGCCATCCGTGTGCACAAGGTCGGAGGCCCCGAAGCCCTGGTCTATGAGAGCGTCGACGTGCCGGCGCCCGGGCCCGGCGAGGTGCGCATCCGCCAGCACGCGGTCGGCCTCAACTTCATCGACGTCTATTACCGCACCGGCCTCTACAAGGCGCCGGGGCTGCCCTTCATCGCCGGCAATGAGGCCTCCGGCGAGGTGGTCGCGGTCGGGCCAGGCGTGACGAATTTTCATCCCGGCGACCGCGTCGCCTATTACCACAATCTCGGCGCCTATACCGGCGAGCGCAACATCCCCTGGGAGAAGCTGGTCAAACTGCCCGATCACATCACCTACGAGCAGGGTGCCGTGCTGATGTTGAAGGGGCTGACGGTCTGGTATCTCCTGCACAAGACCTTCAAGGTCGAGCCGCATCATCGCGTGCTGGTCCACGCCGCCGCCGGCGGCATCGGCCTGCTCGCCTGCCAATGGGCCAGGGCGCTTGGCGCGCATGTCATCGGCACCGTCGGCTCGCGCGAGAAGGCCGAGCTTGCGGAGGCCAATGGCTGCGATCACGTCATCCTCTACAACGAGGAGGATTTCGTTGCGCGCGTGAAGCAGATCAGCCGCAACGAGGGCTGCGACGTCGTCTATGACGGCGTCGGCAAGGCGACGTTCCCGGGCTCGCTGTCATGCCTGAAGCCGCGCGGCATGTTCGTCTCGTTCGGCAATGCCTCGGGCCCGGTGCCGCCGTTCGCGATCGCCGAGCTCAACAATCACGGCTCGCTGTTCGCGACGCGGCCGAAGCTCAACGATTATGTCGGCACGCGCAAGGAACTGCTCGAAGGCGCCGACACCCTGTTCGCCGCGGTCATCAACGGCAAGCTGCACGTGCCGATCAACCACGCCTACGCACTCAAGGACGCTGCGAAAGCGCATATCGATCTCGAAAGCCGCAAGACCACGGGGGCTTCGATCTTGAAGCCGTAGATGGTGGTCCCGCGAGGAGTCGAACCTCGAACCTCCGCGCCCGCAACGCGGTGCTCTGTCCATTGAGCTACGGAACCCTACCACCTTCGAACTGGCTGTCGTAGGGTGGGGCAAAGGCGCAACGCGCCGTGCCCACCAATTCGCAACGACAGTTTGAATGGTGGGCACGCTTCGCTTTGCCCACCCTACAGCACTACGCGACGCGTCTTGCCGCGCCGGCCTTGGTCAAGATCGCGTCGAGACATTCGATCATCTCGGCGATCTCGCTCCTCGTGACGTTCAGCGCCGGCATGAAGCGCAAGCTGTCGAGCTGTGGGGCATTCAGCAGCACGCCGGCTTCGAACGCCTGTGCAACGATGCCGGGTGCGATCGGCAGCTTGAGGTCGAGCGCGAGCAACAGGCCGCGTCCTCGCACGCCGCCGAGGCCATGCCGGGCCGAGACCTTCTGCAGCTCGCTTTCAAGCAGGAGGCCGGTCTCGGTGACTGCCTTCAGGAAGTCCGGTTTGTTGACCTCCTCCAGCACGGCAAGGCCCGCCGCGCACATGATCGGATTGCCGTTGAACGTGCCGCCCTGGTCGCCGTGCTCGAAGCATGAGGCGCGTTCGGTCGCGAGCAGGGCCGCGAGCGGCACGCCGCCGCCGATGCCCTTGCCGAGCGTCATGATGTCGGGCGCAATCCCCGTATGCTCATAGTGGAAGAGCTTTCCGGTCCGGCCCATGCCGGTCTGGATCTCGTCGAAAATGAGCAAGAGGCCGTGCGCCTCGGTCAGCGCGCGCAGCTGCTGCAGGAACTGATCGGTCGCAGGCCACACGCCGGATTCACCCTGGATCGGCTCGAGCATCACGGCGACGGTGTTGGCGTTGATCAGCTTTTCCACCGAGGCGATGTCGTTCAGCTTCGCCTTCTTGAAGCCCGCGACCTTCGGCTCGAACAGCGGCTCAAACGCCTTCTTGCCCGAAGCCGACATCGTCGCCAGCGTCCGGCCGTGGAAGCCGCCTTCGAAGCTGATGATCTCGAACGCGCCGCCTTTGTGCAGGCTGCCGTATTTGCGCGCGAGCTTGATCGCACCCTCGTTGGCTTCCGCGCCCGAATTGGCAAAGAACACCTGATCGAAGGCACTGTTCTCGACCAGCGCCTGCGCCAGCTTCAGGCTCGGCTCGTTGTAGAAGGCCGGGCTCGGCGTCAGCAGCCGCTTGGCCTGAGCTGCGAGCGCATCGGCGATCGCGGGCGGGGAATGGCCGAGGCAGTTCACGGCCCAGCCCTGCACGAAGTCGAGATAGCGCTTGCGGCTGTCGTCCCAGAGGTAGGAGCCGGCGCCGCGGACGAACACGGTCTTTGGCCGTGCGGTGATGTCCATCAGCGCGTCATACGGATGCGTGGTCATGTCGTACTCCTCTGGAGGCGGGTGGAAAAAAGGGCGCAAAAAGCAGAAAGGCCGCACCTTGCGGGTGCGGCCTTTCTCGAAAACTAGCTGAATTCAGTGGTTCAGCGGCGTCCTCGGACATGGCGCACCCTCTCGTCGTCGCGGGAGCGACGGCGGAGCATTTCGGTGCGCTGGTTGGTCCGGGCGGTGATCATGGGGCGCGTCCGTACAGCCGAATGGCAGGACTTGTCAAGCAGGCTTTTTTCAAGATGCACGCCGAGCGTGCATCGGTCAGGTCGGGTGCGCGGCTTCCTCGGCCTCTGCATCGCCCCAATCCGCGTCCGCGATTGCGGTGTCGATCAGCTCGCCCCGCAGCAGCTTGAGCGGCGAATTCCAGTACAGCGCGATGTTGTGGAAGGGGTCGGTCAGCACCTTGAACACCCAGACCAAGCCCGTGGTGACGTCGCGGGTGGCGAAGAGCTGCAGCATGCGCGCAAGTCCGCCGCCGATGCCGATGGCGAGCCAGAGCGCGCCGACATGCCGGACGAAATCGAGGCGGGACGCCGGCGCATCGAACAATCCGAACAGCGTCGGAAAGGCGAACAGCGCTAGCGGCGCACTGCCCCAGACCAGCAGCAGCACGATCTTGCGGGCCTGATTGTAGCCGACCTTGATCGCTTCCTTGTGTTCGTTGCTGACGCCGTTGACGGCGTCATAGCCGTTCGGCTCGAAGAAGAAATGCCCGGTCTGCCGCGTCAGCATCGCGAGCCAGCCGACGATGCCGGCGAGAGCAGGGTCCTTGAACAGCAGGGCATAGCAGCCGAGGAAGATGACGGCGCTGATCAGGTGCAGCGTCTGGTTGACGGTGCTTTGGTGGTAGAAGCGGTAATCGTCGAAGCGCTGCGTGCGCAGCATGTCCGAGAGGCGGCTCATCCTCATCCCTCGCTCGCGTTGAAGACGCGGGCAGAGTTAGGCCGAGTCCGTGACCGCTGCGTGAATGCATTATAGTGTCACATTCCTAACGTGACACTTACTCCACGCCATAGTGCGAGAACACATCGGCGATGCCGGCGTTGATCGCCTTTGCGGCCGCGATGTCGCGCTCGGCGCCTTCGCTGTCACCGTTCTTGCGCTTCGCCAGTCCGCGGCCGTAGAGCGAGCCGTCGAGCCCCGGCTTGATGCTCAGCGCGGCATCGTAATCGGCGATCGCCGCGTCGAGGTTGCCGAGCTTGAGATGGGCAAGGGCGCGGCTGTCCAGCGTGTAGGCATCGTTGGGAGCCATCTTGAGCGACTGCTCGCAATCGGCCAGCGCCTCCTGCAGGCGGCCGACGATCGCGCGGGTGAAGCAGCGCGAATTGAACACGTCCGCGCGGTTCGCATTCGCTCTGATGGAGCGGTCGTAATCGTCGAGCGCCAGCGCCACGGCGCGCTCGGGCTCGCCACGTCGCCGAAACATTTCGCCGCGATTGGCGAGCGCGTGCACATCGTCGGGATTGGCCTTGAGCAGGGCCGAGCAGCCGGCGAAGCGCCGGTCGTCACTGCCTCCGCCGTCGTTTGCGAAGCACCACTGGCGGGCCTGCGCGGTGGATGGTGATCGCGCGTCGGCGGGGGCCGGCAGCGGGAGCAGGGTTATCGTCAGGCCGAGTGCGGACAGCTTGAGGAGAATCCCTGACGTTTCATCGTGTTTCATTGTTTCTCGCGTCGAAACCATTGCGCCTCTAGCGTGTTTGTGATCGAAGGACGCGACTTGGTTCGAACCGAATGCGCCACCGCCCAGACCAAGAAGGCGGGACCAACCAGATAGCTCAAAGCCTTGTCCGATACGCCCTATCCGATCGACCTCGACAGCATTCGCGGCGCGTTTCCGCCCGGCATCGAGGCGCCGCCGCTGCTGGTCGACTTTGCGGCCTGGCTGAAAGGGCGCCCGTGGGGCAGCGTCGGCTGCTTCTCGCTGCAGGGCCAATTCTCGGACTCCGCGCCGATCGTCGACGGCAGTCCCTTGCGCGACCGGTTCTCGCTGTTCATGCGCCTGCCTGACGGCTCGGTCGTCGGCGGCTGGTATGGCGCGGGTCTTGATCGTGACAATCCACCGATCGTCGGGCTGGGATCCGAGGGTGACTACGAATTGCTGGCGCCGAGCCTCGATGCGCTGCTGACGAGGCTGACGTCGCAGCAATTCGACAGGGCCTGGAGCGATCTGAAGCCGCATGACGATGTCGAGCCTCAGACCCTCGAACTTGCGCAATGGCTCGCTGGACAGCCCGTTGGCGACAAGGCGGCGTGTGACGACGGGCCCCCGGAGCTGCCTGATTTCCGCGGCTTCATGGAAAAATGGAGCCGGGACCGCGAGGACTATTGGGCTAACCATCGCATGATGGCCGAACTCGGCTGGCGGCTGGCCGCCCATCTGCCCAAGGGCAAGAATGCCTGGGATAAGACGCGTTTCGAGGTCGCAATCGTCGGCAAGCAATACCAAGCGCGCGTGCTGACGCGCGGGCCGCAGCCGTTCGAGGAAGCCGCTTCGATCGAATCCCTGCTGCGCGAGCTGCGCGAACAGATGTGGAAGGCTCAGCCTGAGCTCGGGTTATGGTACGCGATGAGGTTCGGACTCTACACCGACGGCCGCGTCATGCCGAGCTTCGAATACGAGGCGCGCCCGACCATAGACGGCGAACCGGCATTGCTCTCCGAGGCGAAAGCCGATCTCGCCCGCGCACCACGCCCGGAGCGCTGGGTGCCGAAATGGCTGGCGTGATTGTCTCCACACTGTCATTGCGAGCGTAGCGAAGCAATCCAGACTGTTCCCGCGGAGGGATTCTGGATTGCTTCGCTACGCTCGCAATGACGGAACGCGGTCAGAACCCCGCGACGCTGCCGTGCAGATCGTATGCGTCGGCGCGCTCGATCTTCGCCGTGACGATCTCGCCGACGCGCAGCGGGCGGCGGCTCGTCAGGTACACCGCGCCGTCGATCTCCGGCGCATCGGCTTTGGAGCGGCCCTTGGCGACGGTCGGGCCGACCTCGTCGATGATGACCTGCTGCCGCGTGCCGATCTTGCGCTTCAGCCGGCGCGCCGAGATCTTCTGCTGCCGGGCCATCAGCGCGTTGTAGCGCTCCTGCTTGACCTCTTCGGGCACCGGGTTTTCGATCGCGTTCGAGGTGGCGCCGGCGACCGGCTCGTACTTGAAGCAGCCGACGCGGTCGATCTCGGCCTCGTCGAGCCAGTCGAGCAGATAGGCGAAATCGGAATCGGTCTCGCCGGGGAAGCCGACGATAAAGGTCGAGCGCAAGGCGAGATCGGGGCATTCCTCGCGCCAGCGCTTGATCCGCGCCAGCGTCTTGTCCTGCGCCGCCGGGCGCTTCATCGCCTTCAGCACCTCGGGGCTCGCATGCTGGAACGGGATGTCGAGATAGGGCAGCACCTTGCCCTCGTTCATCAGCGCGATGACCTCGTCGACATGCGGGTAGGGGTAGACATATTGCAGCCGGACCCAGGCTCCCAACTCGCCGAGCTCGCGCGCGAGGTCGAGGAATTTGGCGCGGACCTGGCGGTCCTTCCACGGGCTCTCGGCATATTTGAGATCGACGCCGTAGGCCGAGGTGTCCTGCGAGATCACCAGGAGCTCTTTGACGCCGGCGCCGACGAGGCGCTCGGCCTCGCGCAGCACGTCATCGGCGGGGCGCGAGACGAGGTCGCCGCGCAGCTTCGGAATGATGCAGAAGGTGCAGCGGTTGTTGCAGCCCTCTGAAATCTTCAGATAGGCGTAGTGGCGCGGGGTCAGCTTGATGCCCTGCGGCGGCACCAGGTCGAGATGCGGATTGTGCGCCGGCGGCAGCGCGCGGTGCACGGCGTTCAGCACGCTCTCATATTGCTGCGGGCCGGTGATGGACAGCACGCCCGGATAGGCCTGCTCGATCGCTTCCGGTTCCGCGCCCATGCAACCGGTCACGATCACCTTGCCGTTCTCGGCCATGGCCTCGCCGATCGCCGAGAGCGATTCCTGCTTGGCGCTGTCGAGGAAGCCACAGGTGTTGACGATGACGATGTCCGCCCCGTCATGCTTGCGGGCGAGCTCATAGCCCTCCGCGCGCAGGCGCGTGATGATGCGCTCGGAATCCACCAAGGCCTTGGGGCAGCCGAGTGACGTGAATGAAATGCGCGGCGCTCTGTCCATGGTATCGCCTGAAGCCTATCTGAATTGTCTGGATTTGCGATCCAAGTAATTGAACCGATGGCGAAATTCAACAACTAACGTATGCGGCGCGAAGCTAAAGCAGTCTTCGCGCGTTGCTTGATTTCACCGAATTTCACGGAATTTCACGGAGCTTGACCACGATGCGTCGTTTCATCTTCGGCTTGGCTTTCGTTACCGCTTCCTGCGCAATGTTCCCGGCCCGCGCTGAAGTCGACAAGATCATCCATGTCTGCGATCGGCAGGAACGATTGTGTCCGGAATTCAGGCCTCGCGTGAAGGCACCCGACGGGTGGACGAGGGATGAGGCCGCGAGTCTCAAATACGGCGCATCGATGTTCGTTCCTAAAGGGAAGACATTCGGTAAAGCAGAAGCAATCATCTATGCCGAAGGTCGCTATAACGAGGACCGGACCGAACTGGTTCAATGGATCGCAACGAGTGATAAGGATTGGGCGACGACATCCGGCGACCATGCCAAGATCACTACGCTTCCCTCGGTCAACCCGAAGGTCATCATCAACCGCTACGACAATCCGTCCTTGAAGGACCAGCCGATCGAAGTCATCGCGCATTACGCCGACCGCGACAAGGACGGCAATTCCTACGTCGTGCGGCTAGCGGTCTCCGGCCGCACTGAGGCGGCAGTGCTGGCCGCGGTGCCACTTCTCGACAAGATGATCGTTGGCGCGAAGATTCCGTGAGAGCATGAGTTCTGCTTCGCAGCTGAAGGCTGCGCGAGCGTTTTCTTGCGGGAGGGCGGCACGGAGAGTTTACATTCGTCGTGTCAGGGACACCCGAGCGACCCGAAGCTGACCTTGGGCGCAGCCGTCTGATCCATATCTAATCTGCCTGATTGACCGGCCTGAGCTAGTCCCAATTGCCCATAATTACAACCCTTTGCAGGGCGATCCGGCGTGCTATGGATGAATCAGCTGCCGTGAGTGAGCCATGAGCGCCGAACAGTCGCCCAAAATCGTGATCGTCGACGAAAGCCCGATCCGGGCCGCGATCCTGGAGGAGGGATTGCGCGAGGCCGGGTTTACCCAAGTCGTCCATATCAGCGAGATGCAGAGCCTGCTGGCCCGTATTTATGCGGCGGACCCCGACATCATCGTGATCGATCTCGAAAACCCCAGCCGCGACGTGCTGGAGGCGATGTTCCAGGTCAGCCGCGCGGTGAAGCGGCCGGTCGCCATGTTCGTCGACCAGAGCGATTCAGCCTCGATCCAGGCCTCGGTCGAGGCGGGGGTGTCGGCCTATATCGTCGACGGGCTGAAGAAGGAGCGCATCAAGCCGATCCTCGACCTTTGCGTGTCCCGTTTCAACGCCTTCGCCAAGCTCCAGGAGGAACTGGAGCGCACCAAGTCGCAGCTCGAGGACCGCAAGATCATCGAGCGCGCCAAGGGCATTCTGATGAAGGTGAAGGGCCTGACCGAGGACGAGGCCTATGTGCTGCTGCGCTCCACCGCGATGCGCGAGAAGAAGAAAATCGGCGAGATCGCGCAGTCGATCATCACCGCGTCGGAGATGCTGAAATGACCGTCCCCCTCCGCATCGGATTCATTCCGCTGGTCGATGCCGCCGCGCTGATCGTCGCGGTCGACAAGGGCTTTGCCGCCGCCGAGGGGCTCGAGGTCGAGCTGGTGCGCGAGGTCTCCTGGTCCAACGTCCGCGACAAGCTCAATATCGGCCTGTTCGATGCCGCGCATCTGCTCGCGCCGGTGGCGATCGCGTCCTCGCTCGGCCTCGGCCACGTCAAGGTGCCGATCGCCGCGGCCTTCAATCTCGGCATCAACGGCAATGCCATCACGGTGTCGCCGGCGCTCCATGCCGCGCTGATGGAGGAGATCGACGGCGATCGCTTCGACCCGATGGCGACGGCGAAAGCGCTGGCGAAGGTGGTTGCCAAGCGCCGCACGGCAGGGGCCGAGCCGCTCACCTTCGGCATGACCTTCCCGTTCTCCACCCACAATTATCAATTGCGGTTCTGGATGGCGGCGGCGGGCGTCGATCCCGACGAGGACGTGCGCCTCGTGGTGCTGCCGCCGCCCTATATGGTCGACAGTCTCAAGAACGGCCATGTCGATGCGTTCTGCGTTGGCGCGCCCTGGAACTCGGTCGCGGTCGATCTCGGTATAGGCCATATCCTGCATTTCGTCGCCGACATTCTGGTCCGTGCGGCGGAGAAGGTGCTGGCGATCCGCCAGACCTGGGCCGACAAGAACCCGGACGTGGTTGCAGCCCTGGTGCGGGCAGCCGTGAAGGCCGCCGAGTTCATCGAGCATCCCGAGAACCGGACCGAGGCGGCGCAGATCCTGGCGCAACCCGAACGGATCGGCGTCGACGCCGAGGTCATCCAACGCACCCTCACCGGGCGCCTGAAGATCTCGCCCGATGGCACCTTCCGCGAAAGCGGCCGCTACCTGCTGGTCGGACGCGAAGGGGCAGGGCGGCCGGATCCGGTCCAGGCCGCCTGGCTCTATGCGCAGATGGTGCGCTGGGGCCAGACGGCGCTCACCCCTGACGGGGTCAAGACGGCCATGGCGGTGTTCAGGCCCGATCTCTACGACGCGGCGCTCGGCAACAGGGCGCCGCCTGAGGCTCCCGCAGCGTTCGGCGCCTTTGCCGGTCCGGCCTTCGACCCCAACGATATCCGCGGGCATCTCGAGGCCTTCGGGGTCGGGCGCTGGAGGGCCTGATTCGCGGTTGCTTCGCTTTTGAGCATCTAAGATCCTTGGCTAATGTTTGAGCTGGCTGCTCGTATTTCGGGAGAGTTCCCAAGCCGGCAGTTTGCGGGTGACGCCCTAATTATCTGAAACTTCATTGGTTTTTATTTCGACCAAGCTGGCACGCAACTTGAATGTTGCGCTGCGGCCAGCTTGTCATAGGTGCCTGCTGAGCCAAGTCCCGCAGCAACGAAGCTGATCGGACCGCGAGTGACGAAGCCGGCTCCTGAGCCAGCCTGACGTTCCTCGCGGGTCGCGCAATCCGTCGAAGCCACCGAAGGTGGCCGCAGGAGCTTCGTTACACACCATGAAAATCGATACGGTCTCAGTCGACTTTACCGACGAGCAGAAACGCTATCTCGAAGGCTTCACGACCGGCCTGCAGATCAGCCGCGTCGGCCGCGGCCTTGGTGGTGGCGGCAGCGGCAAGGCGAATGCCGAGCCTGTGGGTCCCGATGCCGTGCACATCAAGGCGCAGGACAAGGTGATCGCGTCGGGCAAGAAGCTCGCCGATCAGGAGAAGTTCAAGCGCGACGAGCACCCCTTCGACGCCTACCCGCGGCTGCGCCAGCAGGCGCTCGACAACACCCCGCCGAGCCCGGCGGACAATTTCCGCTGGCGCTATTACGGCATCTTCTATGTCGCGCCGACGCAGGACTCCTACATGTGCCGCCTGCGCATCCCGAACGGCATCATGAAGCATTGGCAGCTGTCGGGCCTTGCCGATCTCGCCGACGAGCTCTGCGGCCCCTACAGCCACGTGACGACGCGCGCCAATCTCCAGCTGCGCGAGATCCCGCCGAAGCACGCGATCAGAATGATCGAGGGCATCCAGGAGCTCGGCCTGTGCTCGCGCGGCTCCGGCGCCGACAACATCCGCAACGTGACGGGAACGCCGACCGCTGGCATCGATCCGCAGGAAATCATCGACACGCGGCCCTATGCCCGCGAGTGGCACTACCACATCCTCAACGACCGCTCGCTCTACGGTTTGCCGCGCAAGTTTAACGTCGCCTTCGACGGCGCCGGCCGGATCGCGGTGCTTGAAGAGACCAACGACATCGCCTTCACGGCCTATGAGGTGAAGGACGGTTTCGGCGTCGAACCCGGCGTCTGGTTCCGGCTCGGCCTCGGCGGCATCACCGGTCACAAAGACTTTGCGAAATATTCCGGCATCATCGTCAAGCCGGAGCAGGCGACCGCCGTCGCCGACGCCATCGTGCGCGTGTTCATCGAGCATGGCGACCGCACCAACCGCAACAAGGCACGGCTTAAATACGTGCTCGACGCGATGGGCCATGACGGCTTCCTCAAGCTGGTCGAGGAGCGGTTGAAGACGCCGTTCACGCGCGTGCCGGAAGAGGCGTTCGCGCCGCGCCCCGCGGCGGATCGCATGGCACATATCGGCGTGCACAAGCAGAAGCAGGACGGCCTCAACTGGATTGGCGTATCGCTCACGCTCGGCAAGCTCACCTCCGATCAGATGCGGGGCCTCGCCAAGGTGGCGCAAGATCTCGGTGACGGCGAGATCCGGCTCACGGTCTGGCAGAACCTGTTGATCCCGGGCGTGCGCGACGCGAATGTCGAGCTCGCCATTGCCGCCATCAAGCAGATCGGGCTCGCGGTCGAGGCCTCGCACATCCGCGCTGGCCTGATCGCCTGCACCGGCAACGCCGGCTGTCGTTTCGCGGCGTCCAACACCAAGCGCAATGCCGCCGAGATCGGCGATTGGTGCGAACCGCGCGTCGCCATGGACAAGCCGGTGAACATCCACCTGACCGGCTGCCATCATTCCTGCGCGCAGCATTACATCAGCGACATCGGACTGATCGGCGCGCGCGTGCCGATCAATGAGGAGGACACCGTCGAGGGCTATCACCTCTTCACTGGCGGCGGGTTCGGCCCCGACGCCGATGTCGGGCAGGAGGTCTATCACGACCTCAAGGCCGAGGACGCGCCGAAGACGGTCGAGGCGCTGCTCAAGGCCTATCTCGCCCACCGCGCCTCGCCCGACGAAACCTTCCTCTCCTTCGCGCGCCGCCATGACGGCGAAACGCTGCGCAAGCTTGCCGATGCACAGGTGTCCGCATGAACCAGATCACGCCTCCGCCGAAACTCGATATCATCCCCGCCAGCGCCCCGTTCTCGGATGCGCAGCGCTCCTGGCTGAACGGCTTCTTTGCCGGGCTTTTGTCGCCTGACGTCGCAACGCCGCTGTCGGCAGAGCAGGGCGCCGCCGTCATGCAGGCCGGTGACGGCGACGACGGCGAAGCGCCGTGGCACGACCAGACCATGCCGATCGCCGAGCGGATGAAGCTTGCCGAAGGCCGTCCCTTGCGCCGCAAGATGATGGCGGCGATGGCACAGCAGGATTGCGGCCAGTGCGGCTACAATTGCCACGATTATTCGGAAGCAATCGCGAGCCGTAGCGAAGCGCGGCTCAATCTGTGCGTCCCCGGCGGCAAGGAAACCGCGCGGATGCTGAAATCGCTGTACGAGGAGCTCGACAAGGCGCCCGCGGCCAAGACCACCGACAAGAGCACCGACAAGGCCGGCGCTCCGGCGCCGGCTGTGACCGTGACGATCGCAGAGCCCGGCCGCTCGCGGGACAATCCGATCCAGGCGACCTTCCTGTCGCGCCGTCTTCTCAACAAGGGCAAGTCGGAGAAGGAGACCTATCACATCGAGTTCGATCTCTCCGAGGGCAAGCTCGACTATGTGGTTGGTGACAGTTTTGGCGTCTTCCCGCGCAACGACGTCGGCCTCGTCGACCAGATCATCGCGCTGCTCGGCGCCTCCCACACGACCAAAGTCAACGGCAAGACGTTGCGCGAGGTGCTGATCGACGACGTCTCGCTGTCGCCGGCGCCCGACACGCTGTTCGAGCTGATCTCCTTCATCACCGGCGGCGCGCAGCGCGAGAAGGCGCGGGCGCTGGCGCAGGGAGAGGATCCCGATGGGGATGCCGCGACGCTCGACGTGATGGCGGCACTGCAGAAGTTTTCCGGCACGCGGCCGCATCCCGAGGCCTTCGTCGAGGCGCTGGAGCCGCTGCAGCCGCGGCTCTACTCGATCTCGTCCTCGCACAATGCGACGCCGGGAAAGCTGTCACTGACGGTGGACTCGGTGCGCTACGTCATCGGCAAGCGCAGGCGGCTCGGCGTCGCCTCGACCTTCCTCGGCGAGCGGATCAACGAAGGCGAGAAGCTCAAGGTCTATGTGCAGAAGGCGCACAATTTCGGCCTGCCGCAAGACCCGAAGACGCCGATCATCATGGTCGGTCCCGGCACCGGCATCGCGCCGTTCCGCGCCTTCCTGTTCGACCGCAAGGCGACCGGCGCGCCCGGCAAGAACTGGCTGTTCTTCGGCCATCAGCGCAGCGATTGCGATTTCTTCTATCAGGACGAGCTCAACGCCATGAAGACCTCCGGGCTTCTGACGCGCCTGTCGCTGGCCTGGTCGCGCGACGGCGAGAAGAAGTTTTACGTGCAGGACCGCATGCGCGAGGTCGGCCGCGAATTGTGGACCTGGCTCGCCGAGGGCGCGCATCTCTACATCTGCGGCGATGCCAAGCGCATGGCCAAGGACGTCGAGCGCGCGCTGGTCGACATCGTCGCCCAGTTCGGGGCACGTTCGACCGATGAGGCCGTCAGCTTCGTCGCCGAACTCAAGAAGACCGGCCGCTTCCAGGCTGACGTGTATTAGTCGGACGACTCCCTCTCGGGGTTGGGCGTCATCCGATTGTCATCCGTCCCGGTTCCAACTGGGTTGGATTCTAACGAATAAGATTCTCGGAACCTGCTGGTGAAGAGAATTTGCACCTGCGATGGGGGGCCTCCGGAGAACCCCCATCGCTATTTCCGCCACCGTCTTGCCTCCCGCCCTGGTTGATCCTTCATACTCCCGCAAATGGGGCGTTGGAGATCGACCATGCGCGAACTATCGGCGGAAGCTAGGCTGCACTTCTACGCGCGCTCGCTCTCGCGCCGGACCGGGGCGAGCATGCACCACGTTGCGATGTACAGCGCGTTTGCGGTGATCGCGGCGATCGTGTTCGGGACCCTCTCGGTGCATCCGTTTTGATGTGTCTGCGTAGGGTGGGTTAGCCGAAGGCGTAACCCACCACTTGTATGGCTGCAGCAGAAGAGGTGGCTTACGCTTCGCTAATCCACCCTACGACACCGAACCCTGCTCACGCCCCGCGCTTGAACGGCGCCACATCGATCCCCGCAGCCTTCAACGCCTGCCGCACGCCGCGCGCGATCTCGACCGCGCCGGGCGTATCGCCATGGATGCACACCGTATCCGTGCGCATCTTGATGACCTTGCCCGTGACCGACACCACCGCGCCGTCCTGCACCATGCGTACCACGCGCTCGGCGATCGCCTTGGCGTCGTGCAGCACCGCGCCGGGCTTCTTGCGCGAGACGAGGTTGCCGTCATCCTCATAGGCGCGGTCGGCGAACACCTCGTGCACCATCGGCAGGTTGGCGTCTTCGCCGGCCTTCACCAGCTTCGAATTGGCGAGCACGACGAAGATCAGGCTGGGATCCACCGCCTTGATGCCGGCGGCGATCGCCTTCGCCGTCATGTCGTCCTCGCAGGCGACGTTGGAGAGCGCGCCGTGCGCCTTCACATGGGTGACCTTGTAGCCGGCCGCGGTCGCGATCGCCTGCAACGCGCCGATCTGATAGGCGACGAGGTTCTCGATCTCGGAGGCCTTGAGCCCTGCGATCGGATGCCGGCCGAAGCCGTGCAGGTCGCGATAGCCGGGATGCGCGCCGACCGAGACGCCGCGCGCCTTCGCAAGCTCCACCGTCCGGCGCATGATGTCGGGGTCGCCGGCATGGAAGCCGCAGGCGACGTTGACCGAGCTTGCCAGCTCGATCATCGCGGCGTCGTTGCCCATCTCCCACGCGCCAAAACCTTCGCCGAGGTCGCAATTCAGATCGACTGTCTTCATGGGTTGCTCTCCGCCTCTGGTCTTATTGTCGCTTACGGCTCCGCCGTGACCTGCCACGTCCCGGCATCGACCGCGCTCACCGCATAGCCCGCCACGTTAGCATCGCTGAGCGCCTCGATGTTGAGGGCGACGATGTCGGAGGAGCGCAGACGATCGGGCAGGCTGCGGATCGCTTGCGCGAACTTGCGCGCCTCGTCCTGCGCTTCGGCCATGCTGACCGCCTTGAAGCGGAACGCGGTTCCTGTCGAGGTTTGGGCGAGGCGGCCGATATCGGCCGTGATTACGGTTGCAATCTTCGGATAGCCGCCCGAGGTGCCGCGATCCATCATCAGCGCGATCGGCGCGCCATTGCCGGGCACCTGGATGCTGCCGTTGACCGTGCCGTCGGAGACGATGTTGTGGCCGTGCAGATGCTTGATCGCGGGGCCCTCGAGGCGGTAGCCCATGCGGTCGGAGGTCGCCGAGATCTTCCATTCGCTGTCCAAGAACAGCGCCTTGTTGGCGTCGTCGAATTCGTCGTCCTGAGGACCCAGCAGCACGCGGATCGGGCCGCTCGCCGGCTTCGGCAGCTCGATGCGCAGCTCCGGTGCGCCGCTGGCGGCATCCACAGTGAACTCGTCACCGGCCTGGAGCGGGCGTGGGTAGGGGCTGCCGAGGCCGGCGCGGGCATTCACGGCGAGACTGCCGAACACTGCCTCGCCCTTGATGGCGCCTTCGATCGCGAGATAGGTGAAGGCGCCGCCGCGGGCAAAGCCGAGCGTCAGCGTCTCGCCATCCTTGAGCGTCACCGAGGTGTCCATCGCGACCGGGCTGCCGGCGATGTCCGCATTGCGCGGCGCGCCCGATATCGCCACGCGCACGGCGCCGTCGCCGGCGGTGAAGGAGGCACCGAACGGGCCGATCTCGATGGCGGCCGCGAACGGCTCGTTGCCGACCAGCGTGTTCGCCGCCGCAAGCGACAGCCGGTCCATCGCTCCGCTCACGGTCAAGCCGTAGCGCTGCGCGCCGTGGCGGCCGCCGTCCTGGACCGAGCTGGCAGGGCCGATGCTGGCAACGACGAGCCGGCTCATGCGTCCACCTGCTCGGCGACGATCTCGCCGGCTTCCGCAGCGCGGTCCATGTCCTCGAATGTCTTGTGGTCGATCGGGTAGAACGTGACGCGGTCACCGGGCTCGGTGAGGAAGGTCGGATTGCGGTGGAGCTGATAGGTTCGCACCGGGGTGCGGCCGAGCAGGTGCCAGCCGCTCGGGGCGGCCAGGCACTGGATGCCGGCCTGGACGCCGCCGATCGAGATCGTGCCTGATGGCGTCAGCAGCCGTGGCGATTGCCGCCGCGACATGTGCAGGAATTTGTCGAGACCGCTGAGATAGGACCAGCCCGGCGTGAAGCCGATCATGGCGACTTTATAATCGCCGCCAGAATGCCTGATGACGATGTCATCGGGCGTGGTGCCCAACGTCTTGGCGACGTCCTCGAGGTCGATGCCGTGCTCGCCGCCATAGGCGACGGGAACGCGCCAGCGGCGCGCTTTGGTGACCGGCGGCAGCGGCCGGGTGGCGATCGGGAGGATCTTTTCGCCCAGCGCCTCAAAGCCGATCTTGCCGGGATCGTAATGGACCAGCAGCGAGCGATAGGTCGGCACCGTCTCGGTGATGCCGTCGATGGGTGTCGCAGCGAGCGCCTTGTCGAGCGCCAACACGCGCTGGTTGGCATCGTCGTCGATGGTGCGGCTGAACTCGACCGTGACGGCACTGTCGCCGCTGGGCAGAAGGCGGGGCGGGGGAAGCGTCGCGGCCATTGAGCTGTCAGAGCGCTGTCGTAATCGGGCTTCTCGGGGATGCGGGCTCGACCTTGAGTTCCGCTTGTCCCTGCTTCGCGTAAATGTGCCCGCAAGTCCAATAAATTAATGCAAGGGGAAGCGATAAAGCCTTGTTATCGCATCGCATAACGGCGCTGCGGCCCTGCGTAATTGCTACTCTTGGCCCTTGACGCAAAGCTCGCGGCTCGCAAGATGCGCGCGTTCTGTCCCGCACCTTGGAGCTCGTTCTCGTCCATGTCGCTGTCCCCCGAAGCCCGCAAGACCCTCGCCGGCATCACCACCGCCACCATCACCACGGTCCTGCTGAAGAAGGGGCTGCGCAATGTGTGGATGCGCGGCGCGCGTCCGTTGCGGCCGGGCCTGCCGCGGCTGGTGGGACCGGCCTTCACGCTGCGCTTCGTGCCGGCGCGCGAGGATCTGGCGACGCCGGAATCCTGGTCGTCCCCGATCTCGACCCGCACCGCGATCGAGGCGATGCCGGAGGGCTGCATCGCCGTGGTCGATGCCATGGGCATCACCGATGCCGGCATCTTCGGCGACATCCTGTGCGCGCGCATGGTCAAGCGCGGCGTCACCGCGCTTGTCACCGACGGCGTGGTGCGTGACGTCGAGGGCGTGCTTGGCACCAATTTGCCGGTTTGGTGCGACGGCTATGCCGCGCCGCCGTCGGTTGCAGGCCTCACTTTCGTCGGCTGGGGCGAACCGATCGGCTGCGGCGGCGTTGCCGTCTTCCCGAACGACATCGTGGTCGCCGACCAGGACGGCTGCGTGCTGATCCCGCAGGCGATGCTCGATCATGTCCTCAATGAGGGCGTCGAGCAGGAGCGGATGGAAGCCTGGATCGTCAACGAGGTGAACAACGGCGCGGTGCTGCCGGGCCTCTATCCCATGAACGCCGAAACCAAGGCGCGCTACGCCGCCAGCAAGAAGTAACGGACAAAGGAACGAGGACCCTCATGGACATCACGCTCGCCGGCACGCGGCCGACCCGCCGCGCGCCGAAGGAACACTTCACCGGCACCGTGTGGCAAGACCCCATCAACATGGCGCCGGCGCCTGCACGGCTGAACGTCTCGCGCGTCGCATTCGAGCCGGGCGCGCGCACCAACTGGCACCACCATCCGCTCGGGCAGACGCTCTACGTGATCTCGGGCGTCGGCCGCGTTCAGACCAAGGGCGGCCCGGTCCAGGAAATCCGTCCCGGCGACACCGTCTGGATTCCGCCGGGTGAAGTGCACTGGCACGGCGCATCGCCGACCAACGGCATGTGCCACATCGCCATGCAGGAAGCGCTCGACGGCGTCTACTCGACCTGGCTGGAGCCGGTCACCGACGCGGAGTATGGCGCGGCGGTGGGCTGACTCTCGTGTCCCGGACAAGACGCATCGTCCAAGGCGATGCGTCGCCGATCCGGGACCCAGATCTTCGACCCACTGAGAGCACTGGGTCCCGGCTCTGCGCGGCAACGCTTCGCGCTGCCGCTTGTCCGGGACACGGCACCTAAATCTTCTCCGCGGTCCACGTGCCCGTGCACATGGCGCCGCGCCAGGTGCCGGAGCCGGACGCGCCGCTGAGCCGGCCGAAGCCAACGGCACGCTTGATGCCGGTGCTCAGGGTGACCTTGATGTTGCCGGCATCGGCGACGCGCCCCGACGCCGTCACTGCGGCGCTGCTCGAGGCGATCTGGCCATTATTGATGCCGATGGAGACCGTCGCGCCGTTGCCGCAGGCCTGGCTTGATGAAGCAATGCGGACGTTCCACGCGCCATCGAACGTGCTTGTCGCAGCGTCGGCCTGCGCGAGCGGGACAGCGATGACGACGGCGGTGGAGAATAGAGCCTTGCGAAACACGTTCATGACACGCCCCTGTGGTTGACCATGCGGGGGACCGTGACACGCGTGCGGAACCGGCGATGTGAGGGCTGTCACGTGCGCAGAAGGCGGTGTGAGCCTGCGCACGCCGGCACGCCAAGGCGCAAAAGCAAAGGACTCGCATCGCGGGCCCCTTGTCTGAGTAAGAACGATCAGGTGGATCTCAGTTCACCCGCGTCCAGGTCTGGCCGCCGCAGAACATGCCGCCGAAGGCGCAGCCCTGCACCCGCAGCCGGTCGGTGCCCTTCATGGCGATCGTCGAATCGTAGGTCGAGCCCGAGTTGGGATCGAGGATGCGGCCCGACCATTTCTGGTCCTTGCCCGCCTTCATGTTGATCAGCACCTGCTCGCCGTTCTGGTTCGACTTGCTGTCGACCGAATAGCCGCAGAGGTTGGTGCCGCATTGCTCGATGCGGACCTTGCCTTCCTTCTCCTCGGTGAGCCAGACGCCGACCGGCGAATTGAGGTCGCGCGTCGGCGCAGTTGCAGGTGCAGGCGGCGCTGCGGCCGCCTGAACGCGCGCGGGAGCAGGCGCAGGTGGCGGAGGCGGGGCCGGCGGAGCCGCAGCCACGGCCGGGGCGGGCGGCGGGGCCACGGCGGGCGCGGCTTGCTGCTCGACCGGCGCAGGAGCCGGAGGTGGTGCAGGTGGCGGCGCAACCGCCGTTTGGGCCGGTGTATTGGCCGCGGTCGCGGCCGTCGGCGGAGCCGGCGGCGCAGGAGGCGGCGCGACGGCGGCCGCGGGCGCTTGTACGGCCGCGGGCGCCTGCACGGCTGCGGGCGGCGCAGCAGGAGCGGGGGCTGGGGCCGGAGCAGCCGGCGCTTGCGGGTCGACCGTAGCCTGCTGCGGCGCCGTCTCGTTCTTCTTGGCCTTCTTGGGCTTATTCTGGCCTGTGTTGTCGTAGACGCCGGGGATCTGCACCGTGCCACGGTCCGGATCGATGCGGATGGTGCGCCCGCCATATTCAAACGTGTACTGCGCCTGCGCGGCAGTGCTCGCCAAAAGGAATGCGGCCGTGGCCAACAGCTTCCTCATTTCCGTCTCCTGAACAGGTGGTCCCCGCACCGACGCTTACGCGCCGGCTCGCTTGCAAAAAGTGATCTAGATCACTGTCGTTGCTGTGAGTCGTCTGCCGGCGGTTCCGGGTTCAATAGGCCCGGAGCCGGTCCAAAGTTTGGCGAGGCAAAGCGACGGAAGGACACGGCCTTATCGAACCAGGCCGGGTAGATCCCTTGCAGGCGCCGTCTTCCATGGCAATGTGCAGCCACTGGTCGACCGAAAAGCGGACAACTCGGAAGGCAGAAATCGAAGGGAATCCTTGAAGTGACGATCTCGATCTACGAGGCCTCGGTCGGCCTGTTCGTGCCCTATTTGCGTAACCTGTCGGCGCTGCTCGACAAGGGCGTCGCGTATGCCGAGGCCCGGAAGTTTGATCCGGCGATTCTGCTCGGCATGCGCCTTGCGCCGAACATGTATGACCTCGCCCAGCAGGTCGGCGAGGCCTGCCGCCATGCCACGGTCGCGCCGGCCCTGCTGGCGCAGTGCGAGCCGGTGACGCTGCCGGCGCTGGAGCATGACATGGCCGGGCTGCAGGCGCGCATAGCGACGTCGATCGAGTTCATCGAGAGCCTGCCGCGCGCGGAGATCGATGTGGCGGCGGATCGGAGTGTCTTCTTCAAATTGAAGAACGGCACCGAGCTGCCCTTCACCGGCCGGACGCTGCTGCTGACGTTCAGCGTCCCGCAATTCTTCTTTCATGTCACCACCGCCTACGACCTGCTCCGCCACGCCGGCGTCGAGCTGGTGAAGAAGAATTATCTCGGCAGGAAGTGAGGTCTTACGCTTCGCCCTTGCGCTCGTAGTCGGCGAGCGAGCTGCGGCCGGCGATTTCGCTACGCAGCAGCTCGAAGCGCCTGTTCGCCTCATCTTGTTGGGTGTCGACGAAGCGCACCGCGGCCTCGCTCGTCATGGGACCGCTGACCACGGGCGCGGATTGCTCGCCGATGGTCTCGTGGACGTAGTACTGGCCGTCATCGCCGCGGTGGACCGTCCATTTCAGACGGATCGCGACCATGGGTCCCGGACCGACCTTGCTGTAGCCGTCGGCATCGGTGTGCTCCGGCGCCAGCGGCTGCTCCTCGACCACGGGATGCTCGTCGATCACCGGATGCTCATCCACGATCGGCGGCTCGTCCGACGCGATGTGCTCACGCTCTCCGGCGACCACGATTTCGGTCTCGGTCTGGCGAATGACGAGAACGGGCTCGGGGTGCTCCAGGATGCTGGCGATGGTCGCCAGCGCGTGGTCGGTCGGGTCGATCTCTGACAAGGGTCCATCCTCCAGCTCGCCGCGCCGGCCAGTCTGTCCCACCGCCGCGGCGTTTCAAGCCCATTACGCGCGTTTGATTAAGGCTGAGTTGGGGCCCGATCTGCACCAAAATGGGACGCTTTCTGGCCTTCCGAAGGCGGGCGAGCGCGCCGCCGACCTTCATAATCTCAGCCCAGCACGTCCTGGTTGATGACGTTTTGCCTGATGGGATCGCCGTCCAGCACGCTCAAAATATTGCGCGCGGTCTGCTCGCTCATGCGGCTCACCGCCTCGACCGTGACGCCGGCGACATGCGGGGCCATGATGACGTTGGGCAGCGCGAACAGCGCGTTGCCGACCGGCGGCGGCTCCACCTCGAACACGTCGATGCCGGCGCCGGCGAGCTTTCCGGACGTCAGTGCGTCATAGAGCGCCGCTTCCTTCACGATGCCGCCGCGCGCGGTATTGATGAGGTAGGATCTATCCTTCATGCGGCGGATCCTGTCGGCATCGAATAGGCCGACGGTCTCCGGCGTCTTCGGGCAGTGGATGGTGACGAAGTCGGCGTGAGGCAGCGCGGCGTCGAAGTCGGTGACCGGCTCGCATCCGGCCGCCTTGATGTCGGCGGCGTCCTTGTAGGGATCGTAGACCTGCACCTTCATCTCGAACGCCAGGCAGCGCTTCGCTGTGCGGCTGCCGATGCGGCCGAAGCCGATGATCAGCACGGTCTTGCCGTAGAGGTCGAACGGCAGCATGCCGAGCCGGTCGGCCCAGGTGCCCTCCTTGACGCAGGAATGCAGCTCCTGCGCGCGCTTGGCCAGCGTCAGCATCATGAACAGCGCCGCCTCCGCAACCGAGGGCGAATTGGCGCTGCCGGCGACCATCAGCGGCACCTTGCGGCGGGAGAGGGCGGGCACGTCGACGGCGTCGTAGCCGACGCCGATGCGGGTTACCACCTTCATGTCACGCGCGGCCTCGAGCTCGGTCTCGCCGAAGGCGGTGGCGCCCAGCGCCACGCCATGGACCGGCGCATGGCTCTTCAACAAGGCCTCGAAATCCTTCGCCGAGATCAGGTTCGGAAACTCGACGAGCTCGATATCGTCCCGCTGGGTGAGGAGGGCGCGAGCCCCTTGCGACAAAGTCTGCGTAACGAAAATCTTCTTCTTGTTGGTCGCCATCGCTCCCCTACCTGCTCGCTTTTCTTGGATCGCGGCGTCACAACACGACGCCGGTCTCCTCATTTAGCAGGTGCATGTTGTTGAGGTCCATCGCCAGGCGCATGGGTGCCCCGTCCTTGGCGCCGGCATTGGGATCGACGCGGCCGCAGACCGGCGTGCCCTCGAGCCCGAAATAGACCAGCGTCTCCATGCCCATCGGTTCGGTGACGTCGAGCACGGTGTCGAAGGTCTCGACCCCGGGCGCCAGATGCGCATGCCACTCCGTGAGATGCTCGGGACGGAGGCCGAGCAGCAGCTTGTCGGTGCGTGGCAGCGCGTTGTAGCGCGCGGCGCGGGCCGGCGGCAGCGGAAAGGCAAGACGATCGGTGAGGCGGATCTGAAGCGTGCCGCCGACGTCCTCGAGCCGGCACGGGATGAAGTTCATCGCGGGCGAGCCGATGAAGCCGGCAACGAAGCGCGTCGCCGGCTTGTGGTAGAGCTCGTTCGGCGTGCCGATCTGCTCGATCTTGCCCTTGTTCATGACAACGACGCGATCGGCCAGCGTCATCGCCTCGACCTGGTCGTGGGTGACGTAGACCGTCGTGGTGCGCACCTTCTGGTGCACCTTCTTGATCTCGATCCGCATCTGCACGCGGAGCTTCGCGTCGAGATTGGACAGCGGCTCGTCGAACAGGAAGACCTTGGGATTGCGCACGATGGCCCGGCCCATGGCGACGCGCTGGCGCTGGCCGCCGGAGAGCTGCTTCGGCTTGCGGTCGATCAGATCGGTGATGTCGAGGAGGCGGGCGGCTTCGGTCACCCGCGCCTTGATCTCGGCCTTGGGATAGTGCTTCAGCCGCAGCCCGAACGACATGTTCTCCGCGACCGTCATATGCGGGTAGAGCGCGTAGTTCTGGAACACCATGGCGATGTCGCGGTCCTTCGGCGGCACGTCGTTGACGATATCGCCGCCGATCATGATGTCGCCGTCGCTGATGTCCTCGAGGCCTGCGATCATGCGCAGCGTGGTCGACTTGCCGCAGCCGGAGGGGCCGACCAGCACAATGAACTCATGGTCGGCGATGTCGAGGTCGATGCCGCGCACGGCTTCGACATCGTCGTAACGCTTGACTACCTTCCGCAAGGAAACGTCGGCCATTTCAGTTCAACCCCTCGCTTTCAACCCTTTGTCGCACCGGCGGTAAGGCCGGCAATGTAGTAGTCCATCAGGAAGGCGTAGATGATGAGCGGCGGCGCGGCTCCGAGCAGCGCGCCGGTCATGATCTGTCCCCAATTGAAGACGTCGCCCTTGATCAGCGTGGTGATGATGCCGACCGGCAGAACGAGCTGGTCCGTTGAGGTCGTGAACACGAGTGGATAGAGGAATTGCGCCCAGGATACGGTGAAGGCGAAGATGGTGGCGGCAATCAGCCCGGGCAGCGCGACCGGAATGAAGATCCGCGTCAGTGTCTGAAACCAGGACGCTCCATCGATGATGGCGGCCTCGTCGAGCTCTTTGGGGATCGAGGCGAAGTAGCCGATCATGATCCAGGTGCAGAACGGGACCGTCAGCGTCGGATAGATGAAGAGCAGCACGTACCATCTGTTGATCAGCTGGACTCCCGTCCAGTCGCCGATCAGCGCGAACATCTTGAATAGCGGAATGAACAGCAGGCTGTCGGGGACGA
Organism: Bradyrhizobium sp. IC4060; assembly: GCF_020193715.1. Lineage (NCBI taxonomy): Bacteria > Pseudomonadati > Pseudomonadota > Alphaproteobacteria > Hyphomicrobiales > Nitrobacteraceae > Bradyrhizobium > Bradyrhizobium sp. IC4060. Next base: position 28,314 of record NZ_JADYVJ010000001.1, read on the forward strand.
GATAGGTGAGGAATACGCCGGTGGCGAGTGTCGCCGAGCCCCAGAACTTCATGCGCGCCAGCGCGAACGCGGCCGGCACGCTGATCAGCATGGTGAGGGTCACCACGATGATCGAGACCCACGCCGAATTCCAGAAGAAGCGCAGGAACTGGTTGGACGTCAGCAGCTCTGCATAGTTGTCCAGCGTCGGATGGAACACCCACCAAGGGTTGGTCGCCGCCGAAATCTCGGCGCTGCTCTTCAGCGAGGTGATCAGCATGTAGAGGGGCGGCGTCAGCGAGAAGATCGCAAACAGCACGAGGAAGAAGTAGGACCAGCGCAGCGCCCAGGCGCGGTCGCGGCTCATGCTGCCGTATTTGACGTTGCGGCGCGGTCCGGCCTTGTCGATTGTCATGGTGCTCATCAGGCCTCGTTCCCTCGTTTGTTGACGTCGCGAAGGATGAAGATTGCGGCGACCGCCAGGATCGGCACCATGAACAGCGAGACGCTGGCGCCGAGCGGAATGTCGCTGCCCTCGATGCCGACCCGGAACGCCCATGTCGCAAAGATATGGGTGTGATCCAGCGGGCCTCCCGCGGTCAGGATGCGCACGATGTCGAAATTGGCGAAGGTGACGATGAGGGAGAACAGCGTGGTGATCGCGATGATGTTGCGCATCATCGGCAGCGTCACATACCAGATGCGTTGCCACCAATTGGCGCCGTCGATGGCGGCGGCCTCGTAGAGTTGATCGGGCACCGATTTTAGGGCGGCCAGATACATGATCATGAAGAAGGGCGCGCCATACCAGACGTTGACCAGGATCACGGCGAAACGCGCCCAGGCGGCGTCGCCGGTCCACGGGATGGGCCCAATACCGAAGAATGCAAGTGTGTAATTGAAGGCGCTGTAGGACGGGTCGAACAGCCAGAGCCAGGCAAGCGTGCTCATCGCGGGCGGGATCACCCAGGGCACGAGCAGCATGCCGCGCCATTTGCGCTGGCCCTTGGCCGGAATGTTGTGAACGAAATGCGCGACGACGAATCCGATCAGGGCCTTGAAGACCACGGCCGTGATGGCGAAGATGCAGGATTGCTTGACCACCAGCCAGAATGTGTCGCGCCTGAACAGGAACTCGAAATTGCCGAAGCCTACAAACTTCTGCATCGACTTGTTCAGCGTTGCCAGATGCAGCGAATAGAAGGCCGGATAGACCACGAGCAGCGTGATCAGCAGGATCAGCGGCAGCGTCATCAGGAACGCCACGGTCGATTTCCGCCTCAGGGCGTTGTGCAGGCTTGCACGTTTGTGGGCGCTCGCAGGCCGGGCGACGCCGGGTTGCCGAACTACGGCATCAGCCATGATGCATCTTCCTCGCAGGATCGTTCGGAAGCCGGCGGACCCGGCTTCAGAAATTGAAGCTTGTGGCGGCAGCCAGACCGGGCGGCTCACGTCCAGCGTGAGCCGCCGGTCTCGGTCTCAGCTTCGCATGAAGCCTTCGCACTCACCCTCCGCCCAAGCGAGCGTCGCCTCCATCTTCTCGCCTTGCGCGTAGCGGAGGCACATCTTGGTCAGCGTGGCCTGCGCATAGATCTGCTGGGCGATCTTGGGCGGAGCCGGAGAGGCCGCAATCGACAGCGTCTGGTGATTGTGGGGATTGGGGTAGTGATAAAGGGTGCCCTTCGGCGGCCCTTCCTCCTGCCAGGTCTTCAGCGTCGTCATGTTCGCGTAGGCCGGCAGGTCGTAACCGCCGCTCGCGGCCACGAACTTCTCGATCGATGACGGCTGCGACAGATGCGTGAGCAGGCTCTTCGCCGCTTCCTTGTTCTTGGAGAAGCTCCAGGTCCCCCAGAAATAAGGCAGGTAGGGCGCATAACGGCCTTTCGGACCGGACGGCATGCCGTGGGTCCAGCACTGCTCGGCGACCTGCGGCGCGTCGCGCTTGGCGACCGCCCACGCGCTCGGAGGATTCATGATCAGCGCGCCTTTGCCGGAGATCAGCCACTTATTGTTGGAGGCGTCATCCCAGGCGGCGACGTCGGGCGGCAGGACCGCGATAAGCTTCTTGTAGAATTCGAGCGCCTGGCGAACCGCGTCCGTCTTCACCGTGAGATCGCCCTTGGCATTGACCAGCTCAGCGCCGAACGACTGGAAGATGGCGCCGGCAGTGTCGGTGCTGTCGGTGGTCTCGCCCAGGCCGATGCCGAAGGGCACGCCGCCTTTTTGGCAGGCCTCGGCCGCCTTCAGGAATGTCTCCATGTTCCAGTTGTCGGCCTTGGGCTGGCTGCCGGCCGGATATATTTCCTGGATATCGATATTGGCGAACTTCTTCAGGAGATCGATGCGGGAGCAGGGCCCCTTGATCTGGCTTCCGATTGTTGCGGGCACCGCAAGCCATTTGTTGCCGGCCCGTCCCAGATATTTGACGGTGCCGTTCACGTCGCCGTTCTGCTTGATGATCGGCTCCATGATGTCATTGACTGGCTCGAGCAGTTCGGCATGGGCGTGCGGCCACCATGTCGGCATCGCCAGGACATCGTGACCTGACTTCGCCGCCGCCTCGGCCGCGATGGTGAGCTCGATCTTCTTGCCCTGGCTTGTGATGTAGTCGATGGAAATCTCGACCTTCTCCTTCGCCGCCCATTCGTTGACGAGCTCGGTCGAGGCCTTGTTGGCGCCCGGCACCCAATGGTCCCAGAAGCCGATCGAGAGCTTGCCGGCGGCGTAAGCGCCCCGGACATAGGGCGCCGAGATCAGCGCCGCGGAGGACATTGCAGTGGCAGCCACAAATTGACGTCGCGTCAGTGTCTTGCGTGACATCTCGTTTCCTCGCTTGGGTGTTGTTGTTGGAGTTTCCTCTGAGACTTCTTTCTTGAGTTCTTGTTGTCGATTTTCTTGTTGGTGCCGTCGGCCCGCGTGGGCAATTCACGCCGGTCGCAGCAAATTGGTAGCGCGATCAGATCATGATTGATCGCGTCTGTCGAGAAAGCCGAACGGCTCCGCGTCCAAAACTCATGTTGTGCCCGGAAAGGTCGCAACGTCTGGCAAGGCGATAGGGCCGCAGGCGCAGCGCACGGTGTTTTTTTGCGACGCACACTTCGCGCCAAACGGCCTCGAACGCTGCCGTGCGCAATTGCGCCTCAGTTTCGCAAGAGGCTGGATAACCGCTTCGCGTGAAAGACCTTTCGAGCGTGGACAGCAATCGGCCGCGTCTGGACCTCGAAGTGGCGGAAACGATAGAGTTGCGCCTGGCGGCTGATCCTCGCTGACAGGCCAGATCGATGATGGAGACGAGAATGATCAAACCGGCGGCACCAGCGCGGCTTCATCTGCGGCGATGCCTGGCGCTGGGGTCTATGCTCGCGCTGTTGCTCGGGGCCGGCGCGGTGGCGAATGCTCAAGGTCTGGTCAAGGGCGTTCAGGAAGGCGCCGCGGCCGGCAACAAGGCGGCAGGTCCGGTCGGTGGTGTGCTCGGTGGCGCCATCGGCGGCGTGGTCGGCGTCTTCACCGGCGTGCTCGGTGTCGGCAACACCAACACCAGCAATCAGGCGCCGCCGCCCCGGGAGGCCGGCAAGGACGCGGCGAAGGATTCCAAGCAGCAGGGCGGGGCCAAGGACAAGGATGCCAAGAGCGCCAAGGGCAAGAGCGCCAAGGCGACCAAGGAGGCGAAGAACGCGCCGCAGGACAACAAGGGTAAAGACAACAAGGAAGTCACGGTTCTGACCCAGCCCGGTGCGCCGCAGCTGACTGCCGAGCAGATCGTCGCGAACAGCGATTCCTACATCGAGCGGATCAAGAGCGAGCTGAACCTCACGCCGGATCAGGAGAAGCACTGGTACGGCTTCTCAAGCGCGATGCACTACCTTGGGCATAATGGCGCAGAGCGGCTCAACCTGCGGATTGCGCGCGCCAAGCGCGATCCGCCCGACGACATCATCGAGCAGATGCGCAACGAGGCCCAGTTCCTGATCGATCGCGCCGGCGATCAGCGCAACGTCGCCGATGCCGCCGAGCCGCTCTTTTCCAGCCTCGACGACAAGCAGAAGCAGGTGTTCATCCAGGCAATGGTGCGGCTCAGCCACGAGCGCGGACTGGATTGATCAAGTTGAATCGGTTCGGGCGCGTGTGAATTAACGGCGCCCGCCACGAATTCGTGTATCTACAGCGCAATTCAGTTATGCTTAGCTTCGCACGGCTGATTGCGGGGTTGATATGGCGGACGGACTCTCCGTTTTCCTGGTCGAAGACGAGGCGTTGATCCGGATGATGATCGCCGACATGGTGGAGGAACTCGGCCACCACGTCGTTGCGGAAGCAGATAATGTGCGCGACGCCAGCGCCTTTGCCATGACCGCGCAGTACGATCTGGCCATCCTCGACATCAATCTGATGGGCGTCTATGTCGACCCCGTCGCCGATTTGATCGAACGTCGTGGAAAACCGTTTCTGTTCGCCACAGGCTACGGTCCGGAACTGCTGCCGTCCTTGCTCCGGCGCAGGCCGATCCTGCGCAAGCCGATCGCGATGGATCAGCTCAAGGCGATGATCGATTCGATGTTTCCCGAGCCGTCAGCCACTATCCCGAGCTGACCGACCGCGCTTTTGCCGCCTGGCGGGAAGAACTCAACCGCCAGGGCTGCGGCCGTTCCTCAGCACCCTGGCAATGGTATGAGCCGTCATGGCCGCGCGGTCCGAAGCGCGCTGGGCAGCCAGCTGGTCGCGGGCCTTTTCCTCGATCAGGAGCTCGATGAGCGCCAGCCGCTTGTCTTCGCTGTCCGCTTCGCGCAACAGGCGGTGATAGCGGTGATAGTCGAAACCCGAATCCTGCTTACGCATGTCACGCCCCCGCAACTACGCCACACACGGACAGATTGTTTCTCATCGGGAACAGGTAGGCAAGCACGAACCTGCGTGGAACCGCAGATGTGCCGCAATCAGCTGTGCATAACGGGAACTCGCCGCGGGGGCGCCCTCAGCCAGAATTGTGCTCGGCAAACATCGTCAGGCCGAGGAAGCTCGCATCGGGTTTGATCACGAGCCTGGTCGGGATGTTGCGAAGATAATCCTGGAACCGTCCCTTGGCTTCGAAGCGCGCCCGGAAAGCGGAGGCGGCGAGGAACTCGCGGAAGCGCGGCACGATTCCGCCGGCGACGTAGACGCCGCCGCGGGCGCCGAAGGTCACCGCGAGATTTCCGGCGACCGAGCCGAGGATGGCGCAAAACATTTCGAGCGTCGCGCGGCTGACCGGACAGCTGTTCTCCAGGGCCGCCTTGGTGATCCCGGCGGCATCGCGATGCGGCACCTGGACGCCGTCGATCTCAGCCAACGCTTCATACAGGTTTTGCAGCCCCGAGCCCGAGAGGGCACCGCGCTCGATCGAGACATGGCCGAGGCGCTGCCGCAAGCAGGCGATCACGCGCTCCTCGCGCTCGTTCTCCGCCGGCAGGGTCGCATGTCCAGCCTCGGTAACGACGGCCAGGCGCGAACCATGGCGGTCGACCAGGCAGGACACACCAAATCCGGTTCCGGGCCCCACGACCAGCAACGGCTCGCCGGCCAGGCCGTCGCCGCCGCCGAGTGGGACCAGGTCTGAAGGCTCCAAGGCAGGCAGGGACCAGGCCACCACCTCGAAATCGTTCAGCACATGGACGCTGTCGAAGCCGAGCGCGGACTGCAGCTCGTTGCCGTCGATGACCCAGGGACTGTTGGTCATGACGCAGCGATTGTTGGTGACGGGACCCGCCACGGCCAGCACCGCGCGATGGGGCTGCTCGCCGTTGGACCGGCGCGCCAAAACGTCCGCGATGGCTTCACGCACGGTCGGGAAGTCGGCGACCTTGACATAGTCGATCGGTCCGGTCTGACCGCTCGGGCTCAGCGCGAAGCGCGCATTGGTGCCGCCGATATCGGCGAGAAGAATTTTTCCGGTCTTGCCGATATTCATGGCCTCATCGCCGCCACGACCTTCAGGCCTTGGCAGCCCTGTCCTCCGCTGCTTCGACCCGATCCGCCTGGCGCGGGCGGTGCGAGAATCTGCCCTTGGGTGCGCCTAGTCAACACGGACGAGGTCAAACCGTTGCATCGTGGCGGCCAGGGTGACCAATTCGCGCAGCTGCCGCGCGTGCCAGTGGTTGCGAAGCCGCGCGGGAAGGCCGACACTGAGGTGGTCGCCCGGCGCCGTCGCGCCCGGCAGATCGAAATGGGACGGCGATGAAGATTTCCGACCGCGACGTGTTGCTGGTGATCGACGTGCAGAACGACTTCTGCACCGGCGGGGCGCTGGCGGTACCAGGGGGCGAGAAGGTCGTACCCGCCATCAACAGGATCGCCCAAAAATTCGCCAATCTGGTGCTGACCCAGGACTGGCATCCGAGCGACCACGTCTCGTTCGCGCCGAACCATGCCGGCAAGCAGCCGTTCGAGACCATCGAGCTCGACTATGGCCGGCAGGTGCTGTGGCCGACGCATTGCGTGCAAGGCACGGCCGGCGCGGAATTTCATCGCGATCTCCACGTGACACGGGCAAGCCTCGTGGTGCGCAAGGGCTTTCGCCGCGGCATCGATTCCTATTCGGCGTTGTTCGAGAACGACCATCGGACACCGACCGGATTGCTTGGTTATTTGCGCGAACGCGAGCTGAAGACCGTCTTTGTCGCAGGTCTGGCGCTGGACTTCTGCGTCCGCTTCTCGGCGGAAGATGCGCGGAAGGCAGGGTTGGAGGTTGCCGTCATCGAGGATGCCTGTCGCGGCATCGATCTCGACGGCTCGGTCGCGGCGACCCATCGGAGTTTTCGGGACCTCGGCATTGCCGTCGTGAGCCTCGAGGCGTTTCTGTGAGGATGTCGAGGTAGCCATGGTGGACAAGACCTCCAAACCGCCACGCAGGTCAGCCCAGGCTCATGATGATCCACGGCTCTGGCCGTTTGCGGCAGCGCAGCTCGCCATGGATGCCTGCTTCTGGTGGCTGGAGCGGGCACCCGAGCAACAGGATGACAGCAGCCTGCCTTGGACGACGCCGAGCCGCGTTGCGTTGGAGCTCCCGACGATGGACTTGCGCGATTGCTCGCAGACCCGGTCCGGCCAGCCGGCGCTGGTCTGCGCGCCCTATGCGCTGCACCGGGCCCTGATCGCCGATTTCGCCCCAGGCCACAGCGTGGTGCAGTCGCTGCAAAACGGCGGCATCGACCGGATCTATCTCACCGACTGGCGGTCAGCGACGCCGGACATGCGCTATCTCTCGATCGACAGCTATCTCGGCGATCTCAACGTCGCCATCGACGAGATCGGCGCGCCGGTCGATCTCGTCGGGCTGTGCCAGGGCGGGTGGCTGTCGCTGCTCTATGCCGCGCGCTTTCCAGGCAAGGTGCGGCGGCTGGTTCTGGTCGGTGCTCCCGTGGACCTGTCGATCGAGTCCTCGCTGGCCCGGCTCGCCCGCAACGCGCCCGAGCTGGTCTATGACCAGCTCGTCGCGCGCGGCGGCGGTAATGTCAGCGGCGAGGAGATGCTGCGCTTCTGGTCCAAAACCCCTGACAACGACGATATCAGGACGGCATTGCAGCGGGATCTCTCGGACGAGCAGGGCTCCGAGCTGCTGGCGCGGTTCGACCGCTGGAACACCGAGACGCTCAACCTGCCGGGCACTTATTATCTCGAGATCGTCAACGCGATCTTCCGGGAGAACCGCATCGCCGAGGGCCGTTTCGTCGCGCTCGGGCACCCGATCGATCTGAAGGACGTCAAGGCGCCGATCTTCCTGCTCGCCGGCCTCGACGACGATGTAGTGCCAGCGACGCAAGCGCTGGCCACCGCGGGGCTCGTCGGTACGCCACCTGCCTTCGTTGCAGCGGCATCCGAGCCCAGCAACCACCTCGGCCTGTTCATGGGCGCGCGCACCCATGCGCATGCCTGGCCCCGGATCGCCGGGTGGCTGCGCGGCGATCTGCCCGGCGTGCTGGCCCGCAGCGCCTGACCTCGCCGGCACTGGACCGGATGGGGCGCAAATCCGTTATGCATGACGGCGGATGGCCTGCACGGGGCCAGATCGATGGGCTAAATATGACCGGAGCTGACGGCTTTGGCCGCCGGCGAGAGATTTGAGGGTACTGCGCTCGATGACGTTCCACTCGATTTACGCCCACGGATTTGCGCGCGTGGCAGCCTGCGTGACCACCTCCCACGTCGCCGATCCCAGCGCCAACGTGAAGGCCGTGCTGGCGGCGGCCAATGCCTGCCATGAGCAGTCGGTCGCGGTCGCGGTGTTTCCCGAGCTGTGCCTGTCCGGTTATGCGATCGAGGACCTGGTAAAGCAGGATCCGCTGCTTGATGCGGTCGAGCGCGGGCTTGCAAGCGTCGTTGCGGCCTCCGCGGGGCTGATGACGGTCCTGATCGTCGGGGCGCCGCTGCGCTTTGGCAATCGCATCTACAACTGCGCCGTCGTCATTCATCGCGGCAACGTCCTCGGCGTCGTGCCGAAATCTTACTTGCCGACCTATCGCGAGTTCTACGAGGGACGGCATTTCGCCTCCGGCGCCGGCATCGCCGGCGAGACCATCGCCTTTGGCGGCCTGCATGCGCCGTTCGGCGTTGATCTCCTGTTCGCGGCCGAGGACGTTCCGGGCCTCACCATTGGCGTCGAGATCTGCGAGGACATGTGGATCCCGGTGACGCCGGCCTCGGAGCTCGCGCTTGCGGGCGCGAGCGTGCTGATCAACCTCTCGGGCAGCCCGATCACGATCGGCCGGGCGCGCTCGCGCGCGTTGCTGTGCCAATCGACCTCGGCGCGCTGCCTCGCGGCTTACGTTTATTCCGCGGCCGGGGCCGGAGAATCCACCACCGATCTCGCTTGGGACGGTCAGACCTCGATCTACGAAAACGGCGTGCTGCTGGCCGAGGGTGAGCGGTTCCGCCAGGGCGGCCAGATCACGCTGGCTGACGTCGACCTCGACCTGCTCCGGCAGGAGCGCGCGCTGATGGGAACGTTCGACGACAACCGGCGGCAGCGCGAGGCGTTTTTCCGCAAGGTGACATTTGCCCTGAAGCCGCCGGCCGCCGATATCGGCTTCCTGCGCAAGGTCGAGCGCTTTCCATTCGTGCCGAGCGATGAGAGCCTGCTCGAGCAGGACTGCTACGAGGCTTACAACATCCAGGTCGCCGGGCTGGTGCAGCGCATGCGCGCCACCGGTACCAAGCGCGTGGTGATCGGCGTGTCGGGCGGCCTCGATTCCACCCACGCCCTGATCGTCGCCGCCAAGGCGGTCGACCTGCTCGGCCTGCCGCGCGAGAACATCCTGGCCTACACCATGCCGGGCTTTGCCACCGGCAGCGAGAGCAAGACCAACGCGCTCGCGCTGATGAAGGCGTTGCAGACGAGCTGGCAGGAGCTCGACATCCGCACCACGGCGACGCAGATGCTGAAGGATATCGGCCATCCCTTCGGCAAGGGCGAGAAGGTCTACGACGTCACCTTCGAGAACGTGCAGGCCGGCCTGCGCACGGATTATTTGTTTCGGCTAGCCAACCATCACGGCGGCATCGTGATTGGAACCGGCGATCTCTCCGAGCTCGCGCTCGGCTGGTGCACCTATGGTGTCGGCGACCAGATGGCGCATTATAACGTCAACGCCGGCGTGCCGAAGACGCTGATCCAGCATCTGATCCGCTGGGTGATCTCCTCCAAGCAGTTCAGCGACGACGTCAACCGGACGCTCGGCTCGATCCTTGCGGCCGAGATCTCGCCGGAACTCGTGCCCGTCGAGGCCGGCCAGAAGCCGCAGAGCACGGAAGCGTCCGTCGGGCCTTACGAACTGCAGGACTTCAACCTGTTCTATACGCTGCGCTTCGGCATGCGGCCGTCCAAGATCGCCTTCATGGCGCTTCAGGCATGGAAGGACGTTGCCAAGGGCGAATGGCCACCGGCCTTCCCGAGCGATCGGCGCCGGGCCTATGATCTGCCGGAGATCCGCCGCTGGCTCGAAGTGTTCCTGCGCCGCTTCTTCGCCTTCAGCCAGTTCAAGCGCTCGGCCATGCCGAACGGGCCGAAGGTCTCGGCCGGCGGTTCATTGTCGCCGCGTGGCGATTGGCGCGCGCCCTCGGATTCGAGTGCAGCGGCATGGCTCGAGGATCTTGAGCGGAACGTGCCGAACTGATCGGGGCAGCGGATCGGTGGGGATGATCGGATGTCAGCTGGCGATGAAGCGGAAGCGGGTGAGGAGGCCAGGGTCGTCAACGGCCTCTACATCTTCGACATCGAGATGCGGGACGGCAAGCGTGGGCAGGCCAGGGGCGTGGTCGTGCTCAGCGACGGCCGCATCATGGGCGGCGACAGCTACTTCTACTACACCGGCAGCTACACCGGAACGGCAAGTGGCGGGGCGACATGATCGTCAATCAGCACACCGAGGCGGTCGGCAGGACGCTCGCATTCGGCGGCAGGGAGGTCACCTGCGGCTTTTCCGGCGACTATTTCCCGGGCGGTGCGGAAGTCGAAGGCATGGCGCTGGTCGGCAAGACCAGCGTGACGTTCACGGCGCGGCTGACGCTGAAGGATGCGATGTAATGGCGACTTGATTGGCTCAACTCCACGACTGCGTTCCTGCTCAGGAACCTTCGTACGAACAGAACGTTCGCGTTTATTGTTGCGAATTGTCGAGGAGAGGGACCATGCGTCAACATTTGATGTTATCGACTGCGGCCGTCGGGCTCATGCTCGCATCCGGCCTTGCCTATGCCCAGGCGCCCGGTGAGCGCAGGGACGAGCCGAAACGGACCGAGGAGCCGGCCAAGGGCGCTTCTCCGCAGCGCGGTGGTGCGGCTCAAGAACGCGTTCAAGAGCGCGCGCAAGGCGCCCAAGAGCGGCTTCAGGGCGCAGGCCGCGAGGATCGAGGCGGCGCTGCCAAGAGCGAAGCAAGTGACGACAAGCGCCAGCCGGCGACGGCCTCGGAGCGCAATCAACCGAAGGCGAGGGACCAGGCACAAGACTCTCGTGAGCCTTCGCGCGATCGCAACCGGGAGGCCGAGAGCACCAAGCCCGGACGCGATGCGGGCAAGAGCGGTGCGGAAACCAAGCAGGACAAGGCTGCGCAGGACAAGGCTGCGCCGCAGAAATCAACCGCCGAATCCGAGAGATCCAAGACTGGCCCGACGACTGGTCCGGCTGGCCAGCAGAACGAGCGCACGGGAGCTACGGCCAACCAGAACGAGCGCAACCAGGCCCAGCCGCCGCGCAGTGCCGCCGAGCAGCAGCCGCCGGCGCAACAGAGCAACCAGCCGGCCACTGCGACGGATACCAGCCGCGCGGCTCCGACCAACAACGCACAGACCGCGCCCGGCTCCACGGGCACGCAGACCAACCAGGCCAATCAGACCACGCAGACCAACACGCAGGTCAACCAGCAGGCCCAAGTGACCACCGAGAGGCAGGTGCGGATCTCCGAAACGGTGAGCCGCGCACGCCTGGCGCAGCCGGAGCGCAATCTGAACATCTCGATCCGGGTTGGCGAGACGATTCCCTCGCGCGTGCGTCTGCATCGGCTGCCGCCCGAGATCGTCTCGATCGAGCCTGCATATCGGGGCTACGAATATTTCACGACGGAAGACGAGGTCATTATCGTGGAGCCGCGCTCGCATCGCATCGTCAGCCAGGTACCCCGCGATCCGTCGCGGGCCCGGGCCCAAATGGGTGGCAGCACCTCCTCGTCGTCAGGCATGGCGGCGGCCGGCGGAAACACCATGGTGAACTGCCAGATCATGCGACGTGATGCTTCCGGCAACGTCGCCCAGGCGGAGCCGACCACCGTGGGCTCGACTGCGCGCACCGATTCCCTCAGCGTGATCGTCCAGATGCCTGGCGGCGGCTCGTCCGCGCCGATCGCTCTCGGCGCTCCCGCGGGCAACATCGTGGTCGCGACGCAAGGGCAGGGCGATTGCACGGTGACGCTGGAGCCGCAGACACGCTAAGCGCCGAAACAAAGAGGCTCTGAAACGACAACGCGCCGCCCGGATGCCCCACCGGACGGCGCGTTGCTGCGTTCAATCTAAAAAGTTTCGAGGTCCGGAGTGCCTAGGAGTCCGGACCTCGTCACCTTGCCCCAGCCTTCAATCCCCCGCCCCATGTGGTCCCCCAACCCCATGTAGCGCGATCAGAGGGTGATGCCCGTGGAAGTGGCCGCCGATCGATGTCCCGCGATGTACGCGAAGGACGGCTAGGATTCCATTCCGGATCACTACGGACACGATGGCGCTTGCCATGTGCCCATTCGGCATCGCTCGGAGCGATCGCTTTTGCTTGAACCGCAGCACGCGCGGGCAGGATGTCCACATCTCGTCCACGCTGCGGAAGGCGCATTTCACGGGCCTGTCATTGAACTGGTCTAGCGCTGCTCCCGTCATCGCTGACGACGAAGGAGCATGCCATGTCGAAGCCGGTGCTGGGCGCCGCATTGTCCATCAAATCGATCCCCGCGCATCGTGACTGGCTTCTCGAAAAGCAGCGCGATCTGGAAATCCAGGACTTCTTCCGCGCCGATCTGCTCGATAGCGACTGGCGCGCAACCGCTAGCGAGATCAAGCAGATGCTCACCGGGCACACCGGCCGGCTCGGCATCCACGGCCCGTTCTGGGGCTTCAAGATCGACAGCCACGATCCGATGATCCGCCAGGCCGTAACGAAGCGCCTGCTGCAGGGCCTCGAGGCCGCCGAGTTCCTCGGTGCGACGCAGATGGTGATCCACTCGCCGTTCACGACCTGGGACCACAACAATCTCGATCTCTATCCCGACAACCGCGCCAATATCGTCGAGCGAGTCAAGGCGACGCTCGCCGAGGTGATTGCGCGTGCCGAGACGATCGGCTGCGAGATCGTCATCGAGAACATCGAGGACAAGGATCCACGCGACCGCGTGCGCCTCGCCAAGGCGTTGGAAAGCAGCAAGGTCCGCGTCTCGCTCGACACCGGGCACGCCAATTATGCGCACATCTCCACCGGCGCGCCGCCGGTCGACTATTACGTCGAGACCGCCGGCGACATGCTGACGCATGTGCACCTGCAGGACACCGACGGCTTTGCCGACCGGCACTGGGCGCCGGGCGAGGGCAACATTCCCTGGGCCGCCGTATTCCGCACGCTAGGACGGCTGACGTCGAATCCGCGGCTGATCCTCGAACTCCGCAACCACGACGATGTCCGCAAGGGCGCGGCGCATCTCGCCGCGCTCGGTCTCGCCGAATAACCGACATCACACAGGGCAGGGGTTATCCTCATGAGCAAGCTCACCCGTCGCACCATCCTGAAATCCGGCGGCGCCGCCGCAAGCACCTTGCTGCTGCCGCGTTTTGCCATCGCGCAAGCCGACAACCGTCCGTCGGTGACGGTCGCCGTGCAGAAGGTCACGAATGCGAACGTGCTCGACGTGCTGCGTGAGCAGTCCAATGTCGGCGAGCGCGTGTTCTTCTCCTCGATCTGGGAAGGCCTGATCTCCAAGAACTGGCGCGGCAAGCTCGAAGCTGTGCCGGGCCTTGCCACCGAATGGCGCCGCATCGACGACCAGACCGTCGAGGTGAAGCTGCGCCAGGGCGTCAAGTTTCACAACGGCGACGAGCTCACGGCGGAAGACGTCGTCTTCACCTTCAGCCGCGAGCGCATGTTCGGCGAGACCGAGGCCAAGAACCGCTCCACCATCAAGGCGTTCGAGAAGATCCCGACGCCGCGCCCGGGCAAGGAGCTGCCGCCGGACGTCCCCGCGGTCGCCCGCCGCATCTGGCCGGACCTGGTGCGCGTCGATGCCGTCGACAAGTACACGGTGCGCTTCTACAACGCGACACCCGACGTCACGATCGAAGGCCGGCTGTCGCGCTACGGCTCCGACATCATGAACCGCCGCGCCTGGGAAGAGGCGGCGAGCTATCTCGACTGGGCCCGCAAGCCGGTGACGACCGGCCCCTACAGGGTCGTCGAGCTCAAGCCCGACGTCTCGCTGACGCTGGAAGCCCACGACGAATATTGGGGCGGCCGGCCGCCGCTCAAGCGCATCCGCTTCCTCGAAGTGCCTGAGGTCGCCAGCCGCATCAACGGACTGCTCTCGGGCGAATACCAGTTCGCCTGCGACATCCCGCCGGACCAGATTGCCGGCATCGAGAAGAATTCCGCCTTCGAGGTGCAGGGCGGCACGATTCAGAATCATCGCCTTACCGTGTTCGACAAGAACCACGCCGTGCTCGCCAATCCGCTGGTGCGGCGCGCCTTCACCCATGCGATCGATCGCCAGGCGATCGTCGACAGCCTGTGGGCCGGCCGCACCCGTGTGCCGAAGGGTCTGCAATGGGAGTTCTACGGCGACATGTTCAACACCGACTGGAACGTGCCGGCCTACGATCCCAAGCTGGCGCAGGATCTGCTCAAGCAGGCCAATTACAAGGGCGACCCGATCCCGTACCGCCTGCTCAACAACTACTACACCAACCAGGTCGCGACCGCGCAGATCCTGGTCGAGATGTGGAAATCGGTCGGGCTCAACGTGCAGATCGAGACCAAGGAGAACTGGTCGCAGATCATGGAGCGCGGGCCGGCACGCGCCGTGCGCGACTGGTCGAACTCGGCCGCCTTCAACGATCCGGTGTCGTCGCTGGTCGCCCAGCACGGGCCGAACGGCCAGCAGCAGCAGATCGGCGAATGGACCAATGCCGAGCTGAACACGCTCTCCGAATTCCTGGAGACCTCGACCGACCGGGCCGCGCGCAAGAAGGCGTTCCGCCGCATGCTGGAGATCGCCGAGCGCGAAGATCCCGCCTACACGGTACTGCACCAGAACGCGACCTTCACGGCCAAGCCGAAGTCGATCAAGTGGAAGGCAGCGCCCGCCTTCGCGATGGATTTCCGCGCCGGCAATTTCGAGGTCTGAAGGTGAAGCCGCTGGTCAGCATCGAGGACTTGCGCGTCGCCTTCAATGGCGTGCCGGTCCTGCGCGGCGTCGACATTGCCCTGCAGAAGGGCGAGGCCGTCGGCCTCGTCGGCGAGTCCGGCTCCGGCAAATCGGTGACGTGGCTCGCCGCGCTCGGCCTGTTGCCGCGCCATGCGCAAGTCTCTGGCTCGGTGCGGCTCGACGGGCGCCAGATTCTCGGCGCGCCGGCCACCGAGCTCGATCAGGTCAGGGGCGGGCGGATCGCCATGATCTTCCAGGATCCGGCGAGCGCGCTCAACCCGGTGCTGACCATCCGCAGGCAGCTTTGCGAAGCGCTGGCGCTGCATCGCGATCTCCAAGGCAACGCCGTGAAGGCGGAGGCGCGGCGGCTGCTCGATCTCGTCGGCATTCCCGACGCTGGCCGCCGGCTCGAGGCCTATCCGCACGAATTCTCCGGCGGCCAGGTCCAGCGCATCATGATCGCGATGGCGCTGGCCGGGAATCCCGATCTCTTGATCGCGGACGAGCCGACCACTGCGCTCGATGCCACCATTCAGGCGCAGATCCTGGAGCTGCTTTCAACTGTCCGCCGCGAGCTCGGCATGGCCATGGTGCTGATCAGCCACGACCTCGGCGTCGTCGCGGAGAATTGCGACCGCATCGCGGTGATGTATGCCGGCCGCATCGTCGAGCAGGCCCCGAGCAACCAGCTGTTCGCCGATCCCCTGCATCCCTACGCGCAAGGATTGATCGGCGCGTTGCCGCCGCTCGATGGCCCGCGGCGGCGCCTCACCGCCATTCCGGGCACGGTGCCCGATCACGCGCACATGCCCGGGGGGTGCGCCTTCGCGCCGCGCTGCGCGCTGGTCGCGGAAGCATGCGGCCTTGCGGCGCCGACGCTGGCGCCGATCGCGGATGACCGCAGCGTGGCCTGCGTCCGTGCCGAGACCTCGCGCCGCGCGCTGCTCGGGATGGCCGCCGAATGAGTCCGCCGCTCGTCGAGGTCTCCGCGATCTCGCGCACCTATGCGATGCGCTCCGGAATGTTCGGGAGAGCTGCGGCCGTGCATGCCGTCGACGGCGTGTCGCTGACGATTCCAAGGGGCCAGACGCTCGGTCTCGTCGGCGAATCCGGTTCGGGCAAGTCCACGACGGGCCGCATCGTGCTCGGCCTCGAGCCGCCTGACAGCGGCGAAGTGCGGTTCGACGGCAAGCCGATGGCCGCGCCGGGGACGACGGCGTGGCGTGCGCAGCGCGCGCGGATGCAGATGATCTTCCAGGATCCGCTCGGCGCGCTCGACCGCCGGCTGCCGGTTGCAACGCAGATCCGCGAGCCGCTCGACATTCACGGCCTCGGTACGCCGGCGGAGCGCGACGAGCGCATCCGCGAGCTCTTGCGCGCCGTCGAGCTGACGCCGGCGCATGGCGCACGCTATCCCGGCGCGCTCTCCGGCGGGCAGCGTCAGCGCATCGTGCTGGCGCGGGCGCTGGCCACCAAGCCGGATTTCCTGGTCTGCGACGAGCCGGTCAGCGCGCTCGACGTTTCGATCCAGGCCCAGGTGGTGAACCTGCTCTGCGATCTGCAGGCGCAGCTGTCGCTGACGCTGCTCTTCATCAGCCACGATCTGCGCGTCGTCAGGCAGATCAGCAACGTCGTCGCCGTGATGTATCTCGGCCGCATCGTCGAGATCGGCAGCGCGGACGATCTGTTCGCACGGCCCGAGCATCCTTACACCCAGGCGCTGGTCTCGGCCTCGCCCGCGCCGGGCCGCCGCAGTGCGGGCCGGATCGTGCTGTCGGGCGATCCGCCGAATCCGGCCGCGCGCCCCACGGGCTGCGCCTTCCATCCGCGCTGTCCGCGCGCCGTCGCGCGCTGCGCGAGCGAGGTGCCGGCGCTGTCCGCCGTCGGCGGCGACCGGCAGGTCGCCTGCCATCTCGTCACCGGCGCTGCGACACGGGACGCCGCCTGATGGGACGTTATTTCGCTATTCGGATCGGACGCGCCGCGCTCACGATCGTGCTCGTCGTGACCTTCGCCTTCATCGTGTTGCGGCTGTCAGGCGATCCCGCACTGATGATCCTGGGACCGGAGGCGCCGCCGGAGGTGCTCGCGGCATTCCGCAAGGCTTGGGGCCTCGATGACCCGATCTGGGCTCAATATTTCGATTATTTCGGCGCCATCGCCAAGGGCGAGCTCGGCCGCTCCATGCGCGACGGCCGGCCCGCGATCGAGCTGGTGCTGGAACGCATCCCGGCAACGCTGGCGCTGACCCTGCCGGCGTTCTTCTTCAAGGTGGCGCTCGGCATTCCCGCCGGCATCTACGCCGCGCTGCATCGCGGCTCGGGAATCGACCGCGCCGTGATGATGACGGCGGTCGCCGGCTTTACCGTCCCGAGCTTCGTGCTGGCGCTGCTGCTGGTGCTGATCTTCGCCGTGCAGCTTGGCTGGCTCCCTTCGGGCGGGCAGGACAGCTGGCGCCACGCCATCCTGCCGATCGCAACGCTCAGCCTCGGCGGCGCGGCGGTGCTGGCGCGCTTCACCCGCAGCGCCATGCTGGAGGTGCTGGGCCAGCCCTATATCCGCACCGCATCCGCAAAAGGCGTGCCGTGGCGCAAGGTGGTGACCTCGCATGCGCTGCCGAACGCGGCGATCCCGACCGTGACCATCCTTGGCTTCATGGTCGGCACGCTGATCGCAGGCGCGGTCGTGGTCGAGAGCGTGTTCGCCTGGCCGGGAGTAGGGCGGCTTCTTGTCGTGGCGGTTGCCAACCGCGATCTCGCGGTCGTGCAATGCATATTGCTGCTGGTTGCGATGACCATGGTGACGTCCAATTTGATCGTCGACTTCCTCTACGGCTTCCTCGACCCGCGCCTGCGCAGCAAGGGAGCGCATGCATGACCGACGCGACGTTGAAGGACACCGCCACACGTCGCCGCATCAGCCTTCCGGCAATCCCGCTGTCGGTCGCGCTGGCGGTCACCTGGATCGTCGCGATGCTGCTGATCGCGGCCTTCGCCGAGACGATCGCCCCCTACGGCTTCACGCAGCTCGACCTGCGCAACCGGCTTGCTGCGCCCGGCAATGCCGCGCACTGGCTCGGCACCGACGAGCTTGGCCGGGACGTGCTGTCGCGGCTGCTCGTCTCGATCCGCATCTCGCTGCTGATCGCGTTCGGCGCGACCGCAATCTCGGCCGTGGTCGGGACCACACTCGGCTTCCTCGCCGCGCATTTTCGTGGGTTCGTCGAGCAGCTCGTGCTGATGCTGACCGACTTCCAGGCCAGCATGCCCTTCCTGATCATGGCGCTGGCCGTGCTGGCCTTCTTCGGCAACTCGTTGCCGCTCTTGGTCGGGCTGATGGGCCTGTTCGGCTGGGAGCGCTACGCCCGCATCGCGCGGGGCCTTGCCATCTCCGCCAATGCGCAGGGCTACGCCGCTGCCGTCCGCCAGCTAGGGGCGACGCCGTCGCGGATCTACCTCCGGCACATCCTGCCCAACATCGCCTCGACCTTGATCGTCTCGACCACGCTCGTGTTCCCCGAGGTGATCCTGATGGAGTCAGGCCTGTCCTTCCTCGGCCTCGGCGTGCAGCCGCCGATGACCAGCCTCGGCAACATGGTCGGCTACGGCCGGGAATATCTGACCCGCGCCCCCTGGATCATGCTGGCGCCGGCGACGACCATCGTGGTCACCACCCTGGCGGTCTCTGTGATCGGCGACTGGCTGCGCGATCGGCTCGATCCGACGCTGTAATAGGGGCTCCGACGCCCCCCGCCGTCATTCCGGGGCGCGCCGAAAGGCGCGAACCCGGAATCCATTGTCCCGCGGGTGCTGCCGCTCGATGGATTCCGGGTTCGATGCTGCGCATCGCCCCGGAATGACAGAGAGTGAGCGACGAGCCCCCCGCGCCGGAAGCAGGGGAGCCCTGTCCGACCCAAGTTCCCGTTGCGCGGGCTGCCCCCGTGCGCTATCCGGCCGGAAAGGCCTGAGGTGGCTCCACATTTTCCCGCCCCGGCCGACGCAAACCCGAGGACGGAAACCGCCATGCCAGCCTATCGCTCCCGCACCACCACCCACGGCCGCAACATGGCGGGCGCCCGCGGCCTCTGGCGCGCGACGGGCATGAAGGACGCCGATTTCGGCAAGCCGATCATCGCGGTGGTCAACTCCTTCACCCAGTTCGTGCCCGGGCACGTCCATCTGAAGGACCTCGGCCAGCTCGTGGCACGCGAGATCGAGCAGGCCGGCGGCGTCGCCAAGGAGTTCAACACCATCGCGGTCGACGATGGCATCGCCATGGGCCATGACGGCATGCTCTACAGCCTGCCGTCGCGCGAGTTGATCGCCGACAGCGTCGAGTACATGGCCAACGCGCATTGCGCCGACGGCCTCGTCTGCATCTCCAATTGCGACAAGATCACGCCCGGCATGCTGATGGCCGCGCTCAGGCTCAACATCCCCGCCGTGTTCGTCTCGGGCGGGCCGATGGAGGCCGGCAAGGTCAAGCTGGCCGGCAAGACCAAGGCGGTCGACCTCATCGACGCCATGGTGGCCGCCGCCGATAGCAAGGTCAGCGACGAGGACGTCAAGGTGATCGAGCGCTCGGCGTGCCCGACCTGCGGCTCCTGCTCGGGCATGTTCACCGCCAATTCCATGAACTGCCTGACTGAGGCGCTGGGCCTCGCGCTGCCCGGCAACGGCTCGGTGGTCGCAACCCATGCCGACCGCAAGCGCCTGTTCGTCGAGGCCGGCCACACCATCGTCGATCTGGTCCGCCGTTATTACGAGCAGGACGATGCCTCCGTGCTGCCGCGCAACATCGCGAATTTCAAGGCGTTCGAAAACGCGATGACGCTCGATATCGCGATGGGCGGCTCGACCAACACCGTGCTGCATCTCTTGGCTGCCGCCCATGAGGGGAAGGTCGCCTTCACCATGAAGGACATCGACCGTCTGTCGCGCCGCGTGCCCGTGCTCTGCAAGGTCGCGCCTTCCGTCGCCGACGTGCATGTCGAGGACGTGCACCGTGCCGGCGGCATCATGGGCATCCTCGGCGAGCTCGACCGCGCCGGGCTGATCGACACCTCTGTTACGACCGTGCACGCGCCGACCATGAACGAGGCGCTGGAGCGCTGGGACATCAAGCGCACCAAGAGTGAGACGGTCCGGACCTTCTATCGCGCTTCGCCCGGCGGCATCCCCACGCAAGTCGCCTTCAGCCAGGAGCGCCGCTACGACGAGCTCGACGCCGACCGCGAGAAGGGCGTCGTGCGCGATCTCGCGCACGCCTTCAGCAAGGACGGCGGTCTCGCCGTGCTCTACGGCAATCTCGCGCAGGACGGCTGCATCGTGAAGACCGCCGGCGTCGATGCCTCGATCCTGAAATTCTCCGGCCCAGCGCGCGTGTTCGAAAGCCAGGACGCGGCGGTCGAAGGCATCTTGGGCGGCAAGGTCGTCGCCGGCGAGGTCGTGGTCATCATCTATGAAGGCCCTCGCGGCGGCCCCGGCATGCAGGAGATGCTGTATCCGACCAGCTATCTGAAATCGATGGGCCTCGGCAAAGCCTGTGCGCTCGTCACCGACGGCCGCTTCTCCGGCGGCTCCTCCGGCCTGTCGATCGGCCATCTGTCGCCGGAGGCCGCCGAAGGCGGCAATATCGGCCTGGTGCGGACGGGCGACATCATCGCCATCGACATCCCGAACCGCAGCATCAGCCTCGAGGTCTCCGACGAGGAGCTCGCCAAGCGCCGCGCCGCGGAGGAGGCGAAGGGCGATGCCGCCTGGCAGGCGCAAGGCCGCAAGCGCAACGTCTCGACCGCGCTGCAGGCTTACGCCGCGCTCACCACCAGTGCCGCGCGCGGTGCGGTGCGCGAGGTCAAGCGGCGTCCGAAGTAGGCGGCATCGGCGCCACTGGCCTGGATCGGCGATCTTCGGAACGCCTCGCGGCTCCGTGCGACCACCCGGATGCGCCGTTGCAGGAAGTAGCCGGAACGGAGATCGGGAAAGAACGGCCCCCGCCTCCCTAGGGCGTGGGGCTGGTTGGGGTGGGAGCGGGAGCCGTTTGCTCAGTGGGCACCCGACGTGCGGGCTCGCCCGCCAGGCATCATCAACTTAGTGCATTGTCCACATTTTGCTATTTAATTTTTATTAATTTTGTTTTTATTTTTATTTAATCGTGCCATCCTAAGAAAAATCGTCGAAATCCATTTTTCCGAATTCAGCCGAGGCGGTCGCCGTATCGAGGTTCGTCCGCAAAGGTTCGGATTGCCAATAGCGGAGTTAGCCATGAGTCATTCTCCATCACTCGTGCCGCAAATCACGACAGACCGGGACGTCTATCTTGTGCTCGATGATTTCGGCCGCCGCCTGGGCCGGGCTTGGTGCGAGACGGCCGAGGAGGACGCCAATCGCGCGACCCTGCTCAGACATCTCGCCGAAGGGCAATATCTCCATCCCGCACGTATCGTGGCCTTCAATACTGCGGAGGGATGGTCGCGCGATGCCACCGCTGAAATCGCCGATGAGCTGCGCCGTCGCTTCGTCGAACTCGAGGAGACCGATCCCTCGCTGTTGGAGTTTCTGGAAAGAGCAGCGAGGCGTTGAAAGCTCGAACATGGAACGAGGATGAACTGCAAATTATGCTCGAACGAGTGCCGCGGCGATGTCCGATCGCGGACTCGCTGTCATGCGCACCCCCGCGCAAACCTCCCGCGCGTTAATGCGCGTGGTCAATGAGTTCTTACCGCTCCGCCGCGATCGATCGTTCGCATTAAGGATGCCTCGACGAAGTTCGGCAAGGCAAGGTTTTGCGCCGTATACTCCCGCGACCTTCGCAGATCCGTTTCGGGCAACTGGGGCACCACCGCAATGTCTCGTACTCTCGCTGTCGTTTTCTCAACGGCCGTCGCCGCCATTTCCATGACGGGCGCGGCCTCCGCCGGCTGCTACAATTGCTACACGCCGCCGCCGTGCACGACCTGCTACCAGCAACAATATGTGCCGCCGCAATACCGCACCGTCGACGAGACCGTGATGGTCTCGCCCGGCTCCGTGGTCGCGCACCGCACGCCGGCGCAGTACCGCACCGTGATGGTGCCGCAGACCGTGATGGTCGCGCCGCCCAGCGTCCAGTACGAGCGCATCCCGCCGCAATACGCCACCCGGCAGCGCGTCGAGATGGTCTCGCCGGGTTATTCCTATTACGCCCCGGTGCAGATGAACTGCGCGTCCTGCGGCTACTGAGCTAGACGCAAACAACAAAGAATTTCAGGACGGCGCTCTTCGCGGGGCGCCGCGCTTTCTATTGCGCGACGCAAAGGTGAGGGAGCCTTTGAACCGCAAGGCCCGGAACGACACGAAACGGCATGAGCTCGTTTCTGGACTCCGTCGAGCGACCGCAACTCGGGCTGGTCGCTGCTTTCGCCGTTTCACTGATGTGCGCAGTTGCGGTGGTCTGGTCGGTCGGCTCGACCGATCGCGTTACCTATCTCGGCCCGGACCACGGCCAGGAGCAGACCATCACACAGGTCCGCCTCAAGACGCTCCCACAAGGGAGTTACGTGATCGAACGGGGCGCGATCTACAAGGCAATGCAGGCAGGGTGCCGCTACGACCTGAACTACAGCCCTCAATTCGGGCGCAACGTCAGCGACCGGCAGGGGACCAAGTACATCCGGAGTGCCGTCCTGGTTGATTGCCCGAAGAGCTAGACAGGTTGTGCAGGAAAAGGAACGCGCCGCGCTCCGGCCGGCAAAGGTTTGAGCACTTGCGCCAACTTGGCGTTGCCTTGCGCGGTCGACTACGTTAAGCGACACCCATTCCCGGGACTGGAAGGGTGGCCGAGTGGTTTAAGGCACCGGTCTTGAAAACCGGCGTGCCCGCAAGGGTACCGTGGGTTCGAATCCCACCCCTTCCGCCAGAAATCGCCATAAGTTCCCCTCGTGGGCTGGCACGCTCCTTGCCAATTGGACGTGCCCGACCATGGAGGCGTGCACCGATGGCACAGCGAGTTCGTATCTTAAAGCAATCCAAGTCCGGTTTGACACATATTGCCCGCGAGCTGGTGAGATTGCTGGACGCGATCGAGGAGCTCGAGGAGCTGAGAGAAAGGGTCCGGCTCGCCGAAGCCGCTCGCGTGTTGCACTAGCCTGCGCTGGAAAGACTGGGGCGCCTCGGCGCGTCACTCCCAAGGTCTGGATTGGCGGCGCCCCGGTGCCGCTCGGGTCATTTGGCCGAGACCCATTCCTAACACCGCAGCCCGACGGATCTGTTCAATCTTCCTCGCTCAAGTCCGGCCCGCGATGTTGGAGAGACGGATTCCGGCGGTGCCGTAGACCCATGTTGCGTTTGGATCTCCAGTCTTCAAGAGGAGGATCGGGACTGGTTGAAATGCAGTGGAAGGAAGCGTTGCGTGCTAGAGCCACGGACACGCGAAACTGCGCAGGAACGCTACTGACTTAGAGAGATTAGCCCGACAGCAAGCTTCACAGCGGGCAACGCATGTTCTTCTTTTTCTCGAACCGGCTGGGATGTCTCGGCTCGCTGCTGATCTCCGGCCTGGTCACGGTGGCGCTGCTCTTCCTGTTTGGACTCATTCGGTTCTGATCATCAGCGCCTGGGATCCGACCGTCATCCTCTTGCATGCTCCCTCAGGAACTTGGCCTCGGCTCGCCTGTTGTTCGCAGTCTCGAGCACACGGAGAGCAGCCTTGGAAAGCACCATCATTGGAGAATTCGACACGCGCCGCGGAGCCGAGCTTGCGGTTGAGCATGTCGTGCAGGAATGCGGCGTGCCGCGAGGCGACGTCTTCGTCCAGCCTGCCGGCGCTGCGAACACCGTGGGAACACGCGCGGCAGGACCCGACGTCAAGACAGCGCCCACTCCGGAGGGGCGGCAGAAGCTGGAAGGCCTGATCGAGGTTTCCGTCGATTTTCACGGCGATGCCCCTGAGAAAATTGTCGATGTGTTGAGGAGCGCCGGCGCGAAGTTTGTCCGCACCAAATGACGACTTGTGCGACGGGCGCAGTGGGCGCCGGACATTCGGCATTCGCATCGAACCGCAGCCGTTGACCGCCTGGAACCCCTTGAGCCTCCAGCGCGTTTAGACGCAAACGCGAATTGCGAGGTCCACCTGCTTCAGAGCGCATCGACACTCACTCCCGGCGACACCGTCTGGCGGCGGTGCAAGGCGCGGCGCGTGGCGGTACTGAATGATGCCGCCGCCTATTTCGCCGCCCTGCGGGAGGCACTGCTGGAGGCGCAGGATGTCGTCTACATCGTCGGATGGGACATCCATAGCAGGACACGTCTGGTCGGAGCTTCCGGACGTGCCGATGATGGCCTGCCTGACGAGCTTGGTCCCTTCCTACGCGTCCTGGTGCAGCGCCGGCCCGCCTTGCGCATCAACATTCTCGTCTGGGACTTCGTCTCGTTCTACGCTTCCGAGAGAGAGTGGAGTTCCGCGGCGAAATTCACTGCCGACACCGATGGCCGCGTCCGGTTTCATCTTGACGCCACGCTTCCGTTTGGTTCGGCGCAACACCAGAAGATCGTCTGTGTCGACGGATCACTGGCGTTCGTCGGCGGCCTCGATCTGACGATCCGGCGCTGGGACACGAGTGACCACCGCGCCGACAATGCCATGCGCTGCGACCCTCAGCGCAAGCCATATCCACCGTTTCACGACGTTCAGTGCCTGGTCGACGGGGATGCTGCGGAGCAGCTGTTCGCCCTCGCGGAGCAACGCTGGCGTGCGGCAGGCCAACAGTCCGATGAACGGCGCGCACCGAGGAACGGTCGCTGGCCGGCGAACGTGCCTGTCGAGGCCGAGCACTTGCCGGTCGGAATCGCCCGGACCGAGGTGGTCTGTCCCGCAGGATCGACCATCAAGGAGGTCGAACGCTCCTTCATTGCGGCGATCCGGTCGGCAACGAGCTTCGTGTACATCGAAAATCAATTCACCAGCGCGACCAGGATGGCGCACGAACTCGCGGAGCAGATGTGTCGCGTGCCGTCGCTTCGGGTTCTGGTCGTCGCTCCGAAACTGCATTCCTCGTGGCTTGAGTCCCAGGCCATGCAGAACGGCCGTGGCGCCTTCATCGACTGCTTCAGCGCAGCTGGCGTGGCCGATCGCATCCGCTTCGTCTATCCGATCTCCCGCAGCGGCAATAAGGAAGCCGCGGTGATGGTGCACAGCAAGCTCATGATCGTCGATGACAGGATCTTGCGGATCGGCTCGGCCAATCTGAACAATCGTTCCATGGGCGCCGACAGCGAATGCGACCTCATCTTTGAAGCTGAATCCGAGCAGCATCGGGATTTCATCGCCTCGGTCCGCCGTCGGCTCATCGCTCATTTCTGCGGTCTCGACGAGCAGGCCGTCACGCAAAACGAGCATCGGCTGTTCGCCCTGCTGGACCAGGTGTCGAAAAAGGGTGGGGCGAAGACGCTGCGAAAAGTGGAGTCCTCGGTTCTGACCAGCACGCTGGCCACCCTGGTTCAGCCGGTGGCGGACCCTGAGCTGCCTCTTCATCTCGAGCGGGCGGCATCGCGCATGTGGAGCACGAAGACGATCATCGGGATCGCCTCGATCGCGCTGGCGCTTCTTGGACTGACGCTGGCCTGGTCGTACACGTCCCTCAGCGATTACGCCGATACGGGCCGGATCTCGTCGTTCCTGTCTGCCTATTCGCAGTCCGTTTGGGGACCGCCATTCGCAATTGCGGCCTTTGTCGTCGGCGGGCTGGTCATCTTTCCGGTTCTCGTGCTCATTGCTGCGACTGCCGCCGCCCTGGGGCCCTGGCTGGGTTTCGTCACCGCAATGGCGGGCGTCTTGCTCAGCGCGCTCCTCCTTTTTGCGATCGGACGGTTCCTGGGCCGAGAGCGCCTTCAGCGCTTGCTGGGACGCCGTGCGGCGCGCATCCAGGAGCGCGTTGTCGGCAAGGGAATCCTGGCCGTCGTCGTCATCCGGATGATTCCGATCGCACCATTCTCGCTGGTGAACGTCGCGGCTGGCGCGAGCACGCTGCCGCTCCGTGATTTCCTGGTTGGAACGCTGCTGGGCATGATGCCCGGCATTCTCGCCATGGCCGTTCTGGGAGCGCAGATCGCCGATCTGGCCAGGAATGCGTCCTGGAGCAGCGTATTGCTGCTCACGCTGGCATTTCTGGGCTGGCTCGGCGTCTGTGCGGGCGCTCAATTCCTCGCGACGTGGCTCGCCGGGAGGCGCTGATGGCGCCGATGCGCTTCATGACGTGGAACGTGCACGGCACGTTCAATCTCAATCCGACGTTCGATCTGGAAGGTGTTTGCTCCATCATTCGCAAATGGTCGCCGGATGTCGTCGCGCTCCAGGAGGTGGATTCCCGATCGCGGTCGGACGATCCGTTCGCGAAGCTGGCGCGCGTCGTCGGCGATCATCGCGTTCATGCCAAGTCGATCGTCACGGAGGACGGTGACTACGGCCAGATGCTCATGAGCCGCTTTCCGTTCTCCAGCGTGCCCGAGATCGTAGACGTGTCGTATCGAGAGCGGGAGCCGCGCAGGGCGATCGCGACGGGATTGCTGACGCCTTTCGGCGACGTCCGCGTGGTCGCCACTCATCTCGGCCTCAGCATCCACGAGCGTTATGCGCAGGCTCAGGCCGTGGTGAGCCTGGTGAAGCCGGAAAGGACCGTCGTCCTCGGCGATTTCAACGATTGGTTTTGGGTGAAATCGGTGCGGCGCGTGCTCGCGCAGGCCTGCCCGAACCGGACGCGGTTGCGGACTTTCCCATCGCGCTTGCCCCTCATGCGGCTCGACCGGATCTACGCAACGCGTGACAGCCGGATCGAGAAAGTCTGGACCGACCATGCGGCGCGCGCCTATTCCGACCATTTGCCCGTGATCGCGGACATCGCGATCTAACGGTTCCAGCGACCGGAGTGCGGATCTCTGGCCCTCATTGAGAAAAGCGTTGTGCTAGAGGAACTTAGCTACTGTGCATGGGGTTGTTTTCAGACAACTTTTATGCCTGCGGCCGACAGTCTCGAAAAGGACCATGCGGAACTTTTTCCTCACGGCCACGTTCATTCAGCATGACTGAAGACCTTTCCTTCCGACGCAAACCCCTGACTCCCGAACAGCGCCACGCTCGCGATGCGGCTCGGCGGATCGAGGCCGAGAAGGCCATGCGCGATCACGAAGCGGCGCAGAAGGCGTTCTATGCCAACAAGGAACGGCTGAAGGCCGAGCGGCTGGCGCGCGAAGCGGCGGCGGCGAAGGGCTGAGCGAACGCGCTTAGCCGCGCAATTACCAAAAAATCGCATCTGCTGGCGGCCTGCATTTGATTGTCGGCCGCCAATGCCGCTTGGGTGTCTGCTTCCCATCGGCAGGCTTGACGGCGCTTCGCTTCCGGGAGGAAGCTCAAAAGTGACCTGAACCATGGATACGTTCGCTCCCAGCAAGTGCGATCCTCATCAGCGACGCAGAATGGAGCTGACCATGACCACGTTCGACAAGCGCGAGCGGGGCTTTGAAGCCAAATTCGCCCACGACGAGGAATTGATGTTCAAGGCCACGGCGCGGTCCAACAAGCTGCTCGGGCTTTGGGCCGCAGGCCAGCTCGGGCTCAGTGGCGATGCCGCTGCAGGCTACGCGGCTGCGCTGGTGACGGACCATCTGGAGAGCCGGACGATGGACGATGTAGTCGGCAAGGTGGCGGGCGATCTCGCAGGCAAGGGGATCGCGCGCGAGCAGGTCGCGCAGAGGCTTCAGGAATGTCTGCACCAGGCGCTGGCGCAGCTCGAAGCGGACCGGCAATGACACCCGCTGCTGCGTTCATTCGGCGCGCTTGCCGCCTTCCGCGGGCTGTGCCGTTTTGTGCTACCGTGCCAGCCGCCGGAGACGGCGGCGAGCGGGAGGTGGGGGCATGTCACGGGGCAGCTTTGGCAAATGGTCCGGCGCAATCGCATGCGCCGGCGCCATGCTGGTCGCTGCAGGTGGCGCCGAGGTCTCGGCGACGCCGCTGACGCCGTTTCGATACGAGGCGCAGGCCCAGCGTCATTGCCCGCGCGACAAGGTGGTTTGGCTCGACTTCGGCAAGGGCGTCTATTACCGCAAGGGGCAGAAGCGCTACGGCCAGGGCTTCGACGGCAGCTTCGTCTGCCAGAACGAGGCCCGCGGCGGCTTCTACCGCCGCTCGCTGTTGGGCCTGCGCTGAGCGGCGGATTTCGGCGGCTGGCGGACGCGCCGGTTATTTCGCTGACGGCAGCCTGACCGGCACATGCGGGGAGGTGCTGATGACCCGGGGACTTCCATCCGGATAGGTGCGGTTGCCGCGGATCAGGGATTCCAAGACCAGGAAGAACTTCTCGGCAAGCATTTGCGTCACCCTCGTTGGTGATGGCCTCTTGCAATTGGTCGAGGCGCCGAACGCAATAATTCAATCAACTGAATGGGAGCGGGGACAGCCGCGCCTGCTGCGCCGCAATGGAGAGAACCCGTGTTGGACAGGCGGACGTGCGGTTCAGGCAAACGCCAGCGCGACGAGGCTCGAGCAGAGCAGCACCAAGCCGCCGGCGGTCAAGGCCAGGAAGCCATCGGATACGAGGTCATGATTACGCATGGGACACCTGCCGCTCTCGTGTTCGATGCGCGAGTGGATCGACCAAGACCGTCCGAACGCGCCGCTTTGAAAGAGGTGATGCTTGCCGTCCGCGCGAGTGCCTTTAGGCCCTCGTGCGGTAACCCTCGAACGCATGGGCCAGGAAGATCCCCGCGCTTACCAGACCCATCAGTGCCGAAACCGTCTCGATCATCGTTAAATTCCAAATCCCGCCCTCGCATCCGAGAGAACGCGGGCGGCCTTGCACAGTCAAAAGAATTTCGGTGAGCGGCGCGACAATGGGGGTGGAGTGAGGATTTGGCGCAACAGACTGTCCGGCACTGGCACAGTGCGGGGGCCATCGCCCCGTAGAACAACGGAAAAATGCGAACGTCTCGTTTACCATCCCGGCGTGATCGCCGTGGGCTCCCCATTTCCGCCGCGTTCGGGTTGCGTTATCGTTACCGCTTCCGAGACGGTGGTGGGCCGCCTCGGATGAGATGACCGGACAGCGCTCCCGTAGCCAAAGCGGGTTGGGTACGCCTCCGGCAAAGTGGTATTTGGGGCGCATGGGGATCCATCGGTCAGATTCGGTTTTGCGAGCCGCGCGCGGTGTTGCGGCGGTCGCGACCTGCCTTGCGCTCGCCAACTGCGCTTCCTCGAACAAGTTCGCCAGCCGCGTCGACCCGAAATACGGCGTGTCCTCGAGCCCGCGGGTGGTGGCCTTCGGCGATCCGGTTCCGAAGGGTGGCGGCACCTACCGCGTCGGCAAGCCCTATGTCGTGGCGGGCCGGACTTACGTGCCGGAGGAGGACGTCAACTACCGAGCTGAGGGCATGGCCTCCTGGTACGGCGACAGTTTCCACGGCCGCCTGACCGCCAATGGCGAAGTGTTCGACATGACCTCGCTGACCGCGGCGCATCCGACCCTGCCGATGCCGTCTTATGCGCGGGTGACCAACGTCTCGAACGGCAAGTCGCTGATCGTCCGCGTCAATGACCGCGGGCCTTATCACGGCAACCGCCTCATCGACGTCTCGAATAAGGCTGCCGAACTCCTTGAATTCAAAGGGAACGGCGTCGCCAAGGTCCGCGTCGAATATGTCGGCCGGGCTCCGCTCGAAGGCTCCGACGACCGCCAGCTTCTGGCGACCCTGCGGACCGGCGTTCCGGCGCCGTCGCCCTCGATGGTCCGGGTCGCCTCGGCCAAGCCGTTTGTGCCGGAGCTGCCGTCCTCGGCCCGCGGTGCCATTCGCGGCGAGGTCCCGATGCCGGAGGGGCGGCCATACAATCTCGGCAGTACCTCGGCCGATATGGCTTCGCTCAATGCTACCTCGGAGATGTCGGCTTCGAGCCGCAGCCGGGGCCGGGCGCTCCAGAACGCCCGCGCGGTGTCCTATGGCGAGGACGGTCGCTACGCCGCCGACAGCGCGGCCGCATCGACCGATGGCGCCGCCGAGGCCCGCAGCATCCTGAGCGGCCGCGGCCTCTACTGAGCCGCGCTCTCCTTCAAGAACGTGACGAGCGCCGCATTCACCTCTTCGGGCCGCTCCTGCTGCACCCAATGGCCGGCGCCCTCGATGATCAGCTTGCGCTTCAGATTGGGCAGCACGCGCTCGAGCTCGTTGACCCGCTTGGCCCCGATCAGGCCGGTGATGACGGCGTCCTTCGAGCCTGCGATGAAGAGGGAAGGCTGGTGAATCTGCGCGTCCTGCCAAGGCGCGGTCAGCTCCCAATTGCGGTCGATGTTGCGATACCAGTTGAGCCCGCCGCGGAAGCCGGACTTGCGGAAGGCCTCGGTGAAATAGGCCAGGTCTGCCTCGCTGAGCCAGCCAGGCAGCGGCTCGTCGGCGCCCGCGTGGCCGAGAAAGCCCTTGCCCTCCTGCACGAACATGGCCGCGGTGGGATCGGCGAGGCCCCGCCCGCCGAGGACGATGCGCATGGTGCGTGCGACGTCACGCTCGAGCTCGGCCTCGGCGACGCCGGGCGTCTGGAAATACTGCCAGTAGAAGTTGGTGACGCCGCCCTGGCGCAGCAGGTCGAGCGGCTTGCCGCGGCCCCGGAACGGCGGCGGCACGCTCAGGCCCGCGACCGCCGTGAAGATGTCCGGCCGGAACAGCGCCGCGTGCCAGGCGACCGGTGCACCCCAATCGTGGCCGACCACCATCGCCTTTGTCTCACCGAACGCCTGGACGAGGCCCACCACGTCGCCGACCGTGTCGAAGATCGAGTAGGCGTTCATATCGAGTGGTGCCGCGCTCTGACCATAGCCGCGCATGTCGGGGGCGACGACGTGAAACCCGGCTTCGGCGACTGCCGGGATCTGGTGGCGCCAGGAATAGGACAGTTCCGGCCAGCCATGGCACAGCACTACAAGCGGTCCCTGTCCGGCTTCGCGGACGAACAGCTCGACCCCGTTGGACTTGATCATGCGGGTTGAGGGCATTCGCTTTTCCGCCTTTTTTCAGGGGTTTGGTCGAAAAACATGAGGCGTCACGATAGGGGCGCAGCGAGAATCGTGCAATCTCGGCGACAAGCGTCCAACCGCGTGTTGTTCGCATCTGTTCCAGCTGTTAGAACGCCTCTCTCAGGGCTTCGCCATGGCACTTCGTCTTCCTTTGCTTCGTCGCAACCGGCTCACCGCCGGAACGCTGGCGCGCGGGCTGATCGCGACGGTTTTGGCAGCGGCCATCGGCTGGGGCGGGGCGCTCCATGCGGCCAACCAGAGCGTCCAGGGCGGCAAGAAAGCGGAAGATGCCGGCTTCGACGGCGATGCCCCGACCGCGATCCTGATCGAAGCCTCCTCGGGCAGCGTGCTGTTCGAGAAGAACGCCGACGAGCTGCGCGCGCCCTCGAGCATGATGAAGCTGATGACCGCGGAGGTCGTCTTCAATGCCATCAAGAAGGGCGACATCAAGCTGAACGACGAGTATCGGATCAGCGAGAATGCCTGGCGCAGAGGCGGGGCCCCCTCGGGCGGCTCGACCATGTTCGCCGCCATCAACAGCAAGGTCTCGGTCGACGATCTCCTGCGCGGCGCGATCATCCAGAGCGGCAACGACGCCTGCATCGCGCTGGCCGAAGCCATGGCGGGCAATGAGCGGATCTTTGCCGCCGACTTCATGACCAAGCGCGCCCGCGAGCTTGGCATGACCAGGTCGACCTTCGCCAATTCCAGCGGTCTGCCCGATCCCGGCAACAAGATGACGGTGCGCGAGCTCGGCATGCTTGCCCGGCACATCATCCTGGACTTCCCCGAATTCTACAAACTGTTCGGCGAGAAGGAGTTCACCTGGAACAAAATCCGCCAGCAAAACCGCAATCCGCTGCTCAATTCGATGGAGGGCGCTGACGGCCTGAAGACCGGCTACACCAAGGAAGGCGGCTACGGCATGGTCGGCTCCGCCGTGCAGAACGGCACGCGGCTGATCGTCGTCGTCAACGGACTTGACGATCCCGAGGACCGCGCCACGGAAGCCAAGAAGATGCTGGAATGGGGTTTTCGCAATTTCGAGACCCGCACCCTGATCGCAGCCGAGCAGCCGGTCGGCTACGCCAAGGTGTTCGGCGGCGAGAGCCGGTCGGTCAAGCTCATCGCCAAGACCCCTGTGAAGGTGATGGTGCACAAGAACGGCAGCGACAAGCTGATTGCGCGCATCGTCTATAGTGGCCCGGTGCGCGCGCCGATCGAGGCCGGCCAGCGGGTCGGCGTGGTCAGGGTCTGGCGCAGCGGCAACATCGCGGTCGAGACGCCGGTCTATGCCGCGGAGGCGATCGGCACCGGCTCGACCATGCGCCGCGCGATCGACGGCGCCAGCGAGCTCGTGATCGGCATGTTCCGCGCAGGCGCCGAGAAGCTCTGATCATGAGTGAGAGCGCTGCACAGCGACCGTCCGGACGGGGACGCTTCATCACCTTTGAAGGCGGCGAGGGCACGGGCAAGTCGACCCAGATCAAGAAGCTCGCCGACCGCCTGAAGGCGGCAAAGCTGCGCATCCGCGTGACGCGGGAGCCGGGCGGCTCGCCGGGCGCTGAAATCATGCGTCATCTGGTGCTGTCGGGCATGGGCAAGCTGCTCGGCCCCGAGGCCGAGACGCTGCTGTTTGCCGCCGCGCGCGATGACCATGTCCGCACCGTGATCCAGCCGGCGCTGAGCCAGGGCGTCTGGGTGCTGTGCGACCGCTTCGCGGATTCGACGCGGGCGTATCAGGGCAGCCTCGGCCAGGTGCCCGATGGCCTGATCAACGCGATGCAAAGGGTGACGATCGGCGACCTCAAGCCGGACCTCACCATCATCCTCGATTTGCCGGTCGAGATCGGCCTGCAACGTGCCGCCGCGCGCCGCGGCAGCGGCACGCCCGACAGGTTTGAGGCTGAGAAGCTCAGCTTTCACCAGGGCCTCCGCGAAGCCTATCGCAAGATCGCGGCGGAGGATCCCGCGCGCTGCGTGCTGATCGACGCCAATTCCGATCCGGACACGGTCGCCGCGCGCGTCTGGACGGCGCTGCGCGAGCGCCTGCTGCCAACGCCTGCGTCAGTGGTGTCGGTATGAGCCCGCGTCAGGCCGAGCGCGAAACCGCCATACCGCATCCGCGCGAGACGTCGCAGCTGTTCGGCCATCGCGAGGCGGAGGCCGCGCTGCTTGATGCCTATCGCAGCGGACGCATTCCGCATGCCTGGCTGATCGGCGGGCCACAGGGGATCGGCAAGGCGACGCTGGCCTATCGCATGGCGCGCTTCGTGCTCACCCATGCGCAGCCGCTGGCGCCGGCCGTGCAGCGCGCCGAAAGCCTTGCGATCGATCACGACGACGCCGTGGCGCGGCAGGTGGCGGCCGGCTCGCATGGCGGCCTGCTGACGCTCGAGCGCACCGCCAACGAGCGCGGCGTGATGCGCACCGTGATCACCGTGGACGAGACGCGCGAGACGATCGGTTTCTTCGGCTCGACCGCCGCGGCCGAAGGCTGGCGCGTCTGCATCGTCGACACCGTCGACGAGCTCAATCCGAACGCGGCCAACGCGCTTCTGAAGATCTTGGAGGAGCCGCCGCAGCAATCGCTGTTCCTGCTGTTGAGCCACGCGCCCGCGCGGGTGCTCGCCACGATCCAGTCGCGCTGCCGCAAGCTGCGCCTGCGGCCGCTCACCACGAACGATGTGATCGGCGCCGCCGCTTCGGCGGCTGAGCTCGATCCGAACGATGCCGCGCTGCGCGAGGCGGCCGAGGCCTCCGAGGGCAGCGTCGCACGGACGCTGACGTTGCTCGGTGGCGAGGCCCTGAAGCTTCAGCAGCGCACGGCGGCGCTGCTCGCGCGCCTGCCGCAGGTCGATCCGCGCGAATTGCACACGCTCGGCGATTCGCTCGGCACCAGCGACCGCGTGGCGCTTGCGGCCTTCATCGACGGCATCGACCGCTGGATTGCGGAGCGCCTGCATGCGGATGAGGCCAATGCCAACCAGAACCTGCCGCGCCTTGCGCGGCTAGCTGAGGTATGGGAAAAGATCGTCCGCGCCGCGCGCGACACCGAAACCTACAATCTGGAGCGAAAGCCCTTGGTTTTCTCGGTGTTCGGCTGGCTGGCGGACGCAACGCGCTAAAGCATGATCCGGAAAAGTGCGCAGCGGTTTTCCGAAAGATCATGCGCAAAACAATAACGGAACGCCGAGCCGTTTCCAAAATTCGAGAAGCCGGTAAAGGAATTCGTGGTGGCAACGCGAGCTAAGAAATCCGTCAAACGCAAGAGCGGCAAGAAGGCTGCGAAGAAGGCCGTCAAGAAAGCCGCGAAAAAGGCCAAGGCGCGCGCGGCCAAAGCTGCCAAGAAGGTCAAGAAGACCAAGAAGGCTGCCGTCAAGAAGAGCGTGAAGAAGGGCGCCGCAAAGAAGGCCGCGAAGAAGCAGGTCGTCGCCAAGAAGGCGGTGAAGAAAGCTGCCAAAAAGCCGGCCAAGGCTCCGGCGAAGAAGGTCGCGAAAAATGCGGCTGCGCCTGCCGTGACCGCCGCACCGACTCCCGTCGTGACGCCTGAGAAGCCAAAGGCGCCGAAGCCAAAGGCTCCTCGTTCGCCGAAGCCCGTCGCTTCTGCGCACGTTGCCGCGCCTGCGGTTGCCGCCGCGCGCGACAACATCTTCTACATCACCACCGCGATCGCCTATCCCAACGGTAGCCCGCATATCGGTCATGCCTATGAGGCGATCGCGACCGACGCCCTGGCGCGCTTTGCGCGGCTCGACGGCAAGGATGTGTTCTTTTTGACCGGGACCGACGAGCACGGTCAGAAGATGATTCAGACGGCGGCGAACGAAGGCATGTCCACCGCCGCGCTCGCGACGCGCAATGCCGGCCGCTTCAGAGAGATGGACGAGCGCCTGGACGTGTCGTTCGACCGCTTCATCCGCACCACCGAGGAGCAGCATCACCGTTCCAGCCAGGAGATCTGGCGCCGCATGGAAGCGAACGGCGACATCTACGCTGACACCTATTCGGGCTGGTACTCGGTCCGTGACGAGGCCTATTACGCCGAGGACGAGACGCGTGTGAACGACGATGGCGTGCGCTTGGGGCCGCAGGGCACGCCGGTGGAATGGGTGGAGGAGAAGAGCTATTTCTTCCGCTTGTCGGAGTACCAGGACAAGCTGCTCAAGCTCTATGCGGATCAGCCCGACTTCGTCGGGCCGGACTCGCGCAAGAACGAGGTGGTGAGCTTCGTCAAGGGCGGCCTGCGCGATCTCTCGATCTCGCGCACCACGTTCGATTGGGGCGTGAAGGTGCCCGGCGACGAAGAGCACGTGATGTATGTCTGGGTCGATGCGTTGACCAACTACATCACCGGCGTCGGTTTCCCCGATGAGAGCGACAAGAACTGGCGCTATTGGCCGGCCGACGTGCACGTCATCGGCAAGGACATCATCCGCTTCCATGCGGTGTATTGGCCGGCCTTCCTTTTGTCGGCGGGCATCCCGCTGCCGAAACGGGTCTATGCCCACGGCTTCCTGTTCAACAGGGGCGAGAAGATGTCGAAGTCGGTCGGCAACACTGTCGATCCCTTCAACCTCGCCGACCAGTACGGCGTCGACCAGTTGCGCTACTTCTTCTTGCGCGAGGTGCCGTTCGGCCAGGACGGCAACTACAATCACGAGGCGATTGTCGCGCGCATCAACGCCGATCTCGCCAACGATCTCGGCAATCTCGCGCAGCGCTCGCTGTCGATGATCGCAAAACAGCTCGGCGGCGTGCTGCCCGAGCCCGGCGAGTTCAGCGACAACGACAAGGCGATCCTGGCGATGGCCGACGGCATGATCGCTGCCTCGCGTGAAGCCATGGCGACGCAGCAGATTCATCAATGGCTCAACGCCGTCTGGGCCGTGGTCGCGGAGGCCAACCGCTATTTTGCGGGTGAAGCGCCGTGGGCGCTCGCCAAGACGGATCCGGCCAGGCAGAAGACGGTGCTCTACGTCACCGCCGAAGTCGTGCGTCAGATTGCGATCCTGGCTCAGCCCGCGATGCCGACCGCCTCCGGCAAGCTGCTCGACAGCCTCGGCATCCCCGAAGCCGAGCGCAATTTTGACATGCTCGGCGGCGCCAAGCGCATCGCGCCCGGTTCGACGCTGCCGGCGCCGATGCCGGCGTTCCCGCGCTACGTCGAGCCGGCGGCCTGAAGGCGTTCGCACGATGCTGGTCGACAGTCATTGCCATCTGGATTTTCCGGACTTTGCGGAAGATCTCGACGGTATCGTGTCGCGGGCGCGAGCCGCCGGGATCGCCCGCATGGTCACGATCTCGACGCGGGTCCGGCGGCTGCAGGACCTGCTCGCCATCGCGGAGCGCTATGACGACGTCTATTGCTCGGTCGGCACCCATCCGCATCATGCGGACGAGGAGGACGGCATCGCGCTGGATGAGCTGATTGCGCTGACCCAGCATCCCAAGGTCGTCGCGCTCGGCGAGGCCGGGCTCGATTATTTCTACGACAACGGCTCGCCGGAGGCGCAGGCGAGGGGCTTTCGCGCCCACATCGCCGCCGCCCGCACCACCGGACTGCCGCTGGTGATCCATACCCGCGAGGCCGACGAGGACTGCGCGCGCATCCTGGAAGAGGAGGCCGCAAAGGGATCGTTTCGCGCCGTCCTGCATTGTTACACGGGCGGGCGCGAGCTGGCACTGAAGGCGGTGTCGCTCGGGCTCTATATCGGCTTCACGGGAATCCTGACCTTCAAGAAATCGGAGACCTTACGCGCGATCGCAGCCGAACTGCCGCCCGATCGTATCCTGGTCGAAACAGACTCGCCCTATCTTGCGCCCGGCAAATTTCGGGGCAAGCGCAACGAGCCGGCCTACGTGGTCGAGGTCGCAAAGGTGCTCGCCGAGACGCGCGGCGTGTCGCTCGACGAGATCTCGCGCCAGACCAGCGAAAACTTCTTCCGCCTGTTCTCGAAGGTGAAAGCTTGAGACTGGGAGCCACATGACGCTGACGCTGACGATCCTGGGCTGCGGCTCCTCCGCCGGCGTGCCGCGCCCGGCGCTCGGCTGGGGCGCCTGTGATCCCAACAATCCCAAGAACCGCCGTCGCCGCTGCTCGCTGCTGGTCGAACGGACGTCCGAGCATGGCACGACACGCATCGTGATCGACACCTCGCCGGACCTGCGCGAACAATTGCTCTCGACCAATGTCGACCACATCGACGCGGTGTTCCTGACGCACGAACATGCCGACCAGACCCACGGCATGGATGATCTGCGCTCGGTCGTCATGCACATGCGCCGGCGCATTCCAACCTATTTCAACCAGTCGACCGCCAAGGACATCCTGTCGCGGTTCTCCTATTGCTTCATCTCGCCCGAGGGCAGCGATTATCCGCCGATCCTGACGCGGCATTCGATCGAGGCGGGAGAAAGCCAGACCATTCTGGGGAAGGGCGGCGCGGTGACGATGACCGCCTTTCTGGTGCAGCACGGCAACATCCCCGCGCTCGGCTACCGCATCGGGGATGCGGCCTACACGCCTGATCTCAATGATATCCCGCGCGAGAGCTGGGAGGCGCTGGAAAATCTCGATCTCTGGATCGTCGACGGCCTGCGCTACACCGGCCATGTCAGCCATTTCAGCATCAACGACGCGCTGTCCTGGATCGAGCGCTTCAAGCCGAAGCGCGCGGTCATCACCAACATGACCGCCGACGTCGATTATGAGGTTATCCGGCAGTCGCTGCCCCCTGGCGTGGTGCCGGCCTATGACGGGCTGCGGCTCGAGACGCACTAAACCCGCGGTAGAAATTCTCCTGCCAGCCGGCATAGACCTTGCTTGCACCGGCCCCATCATGTTGATCTAACGTCTGAAAGACAGGCGTTGGGCAGGGCGATATTCAAACAGGACCGGCAGTCGGATGCTATCGGTCCGTCGAGTCGCATCGTGTGAGGATGGGGATCGCGTTGGCAGAGGACGATGTAGCGACTCAGGGACCGGTACGACGCGCGCTGGACCTCCTCTATCTCGGCGCGGGCTATGCCGCGGGCGTCTTCCTGGTCGCGATCTTCGCAATCATGATGGTGATGTCGGTCGGGCGCCAGTTTGCGCTCAACATTCCCGCCGGCGATGATTTTGCGTCCTGGTGCATGGCGGCGATGGCGTTCCTCGGCCTCGCTCACACGTTCAAGCGCGGAGAGATGATCCGCGTCGGCCTGTTGCTGGAGCGCTTGCACGGGCGGACCAAGCAGATCGCGGAGGTCGTGGCGCTCGGCATTGCCGCTGTCTTCATTCTCTACTTCACCCGTCATGCTGTGCAGATGACCTACGATTCCTGGCGCTTCAACGACGTGGCGCAGGGCGTGGTCGCGCTTCCGCTCTGGATTCCCCAGCTCGGCTTCGCCGGCGGCCTCGTGATCCTCTCGATCGCGCTGATCGACGAGATGGTCAACGTCATCGGCGGCAACCGTCCGAGCTACGAGAAGGGCTCGCCCGACGAAACTCCGGAAGAGTTCGTCGAACGCATCTCGCAGGGCGGTGGGGGCTGACCATGGCCAGTCTCGGCATGATCGAGCTGTCGTTCGTCCTGCTCGGCGTCATGATCCTGCTGCTGGGAAGCGGCGTCTGGATCGCGGTCTCGCTCGGGCTGGTCGGCTTCGTGGCGATGGCGCTCACCACGAGCCTGCCGCTCGGCACCGTGCTTGCGACCACCACCTGGAGCGCGAGCTCATCCTGGACACTGGCGGCCCTGCCGTTGTTCATCTGGATGGGAGAGATTCTCTTCCGCACCAAATTGTCGGAGGAAATGTTCCGCGGCCTGTCGCCCTGGGTGCAGTGGCTGCCGGGACGGCTGACACATGTGAACGTGATCGGCTGCGGCATCTTCGCGGCGGTGTCGGGTTCGTCGGCGGCGACCTGCGCGACGATCGGCAAGATCGCGCTGCCGGAGCTCGACAAGCGCGGCTATGACAAGGGCCTGAGCCTCGGATCGCTGGCGGGCTCGGGCACGCTCGGCCTGCTGATCCCGCCGTCGATTCCGATGGTGGTCTATGCCGTCACGGCGAACGTCTCCGTGCTTCAAGTGTTTCTCGGCGGCTTCCTGCCGGGATTGCTCGTGATCGCGCTCTATTCCGGCTACATCATCATCTGGTCGCTGCTCAACCCGACAAAGGTTCCGCCGCGCGATCCGCCGATGCCGCTCCGGCAGAAGCTGCGCGAGTCCGCCAAGCTCGCGCCCTGCCTGCTGCTGATCCTGGCGGTGTTCCTGTCGCTCGTTCTCGGCTTTGCGACGGCGACGGAATGCGCGGCCTGGGGCGTTTCCGGCGCGCTGCTGCTGGCTTGGTGGAGCGGCACGCTCACGCGCAAGAACTTCCTCGAGAGTATCATGAGCGCGACGCGCCTGACCTGCATGATCATGCTGATCCTGGCAGGCGCGGCCTACACCACGGCGGCGATGGCCTATACGGGGATTCCGGCCGCGCTCGCCACCTGGGTCCAGGGCCAGCAGCTCACGCCGAGCATGCTGGCGCTGTATCTGAGCATCATGTACATCATCCTGGGTTGCCTGATCGACGGCATCTCGATGATCGTTCTGACCGCTGTCATCGTGCTGCCCATGGTCAGGCAGGCCGGCCTCGACCTGGTCTGGTTCGGCGTCTATCTGATCATCCACGTCGAAATGGCGCAGATCACGCCGCCGGTGGGGTTCAACCTGTTCGTGCTCCAGAACATGAGCGGCCGCGATACGTTCACGGTCGCGCGGGCGGCCTTCCCGTTCTTCGTGCTATTGCTCGCTGCGGTCTTCATCATCACGGAGTATCCGCAGATCGTGACGTTCCTGCCGAAGCTCGCTTTCCCAGACTGAGCGTACCCGTTCTCTAGATCGACTATGAGGAGAAGTCCGATGATGTCTCGCTTATTCCACGCATCCTTGATTGCCGGCGTTGTGCTGGCCGCGACACCTGCCTTGGCTCAGAGCAAATGGAATCTGCCGGCAGCGTATCCTGCGGACAATCCGCACTCCGAAAACCTGGTCGCGTTCGCCAAGGACGTCGAAGCCGCCACCTCGGGCAAGCTCCAGATCACGGTTCATCCGGGCGCCTCGCTGTTCAAGGCGCCCGACATCAAGCGCGCCGTGGTGACCGGGCAGGCGCAGATGGGTGAGGTGCTGCTGTCGATCCACGAGAACGAAGACCCGATCTTCGGCGTCGACGTCGTGCCGTTCCTCGCGACCAGCTTCCCCGAGGCGACGAAGCTGTATCAGGCCTCCAAGCCTGCGATCGCCAAGAAGCTCGACGCGCAAGGTCTCAAGCTGCTGTTCGTGGTGCCGTGGGCACCGCAGGGCGTCTACGTCAACAAGCCGCTGGCCACGATCGAGGACATGAAGGGTCTGAAGTGGCGCGCCTACAATGTCGGGACCGCGCGGATCGGCGAACTGGTCGGCGCGCAATCGGTCACGATCCAGGCTGCGGAACTGCCACAGGCGTTGGCGACCGGCGTGGTGAACTCCTTCATGTCGTCGGGCGGCACCGGCTACGATTCGAAGGCGTGGGAGTCGCTCAAATACTTCTATGACGTGCAGGCCTGGATTCCGAAGAACTACACTTTCGTCAACAAGGCTGCGTTCGAGGCGCTCGACAAGCCGACCCAGGAGGCCATCCTGAAGGCCGCCGCCACCGCGGAGACGCGCGGCTGGAAGGCTTGGGAAGAGAAGGCCAATTGGTACCTCGGTCAGCTCAAGGCCAAAGGCATGACTGTCGAGCCGCCGAGCCCGGCACTGAAGGCCGGCTTCCAGAAGATCGGCGACCAGCTCACGGCCGACTGGCTTAAGAAGGCAGGCGCCGACGGTCAGGCGGTGCTCGACGCCTACAAGAAGATGTGAGGATGAGAGAGCTTCCGCCCGCCGCAGGCGGGCGGAAGCTTCTTTGGCCGCTGGTCAGGCCGAGATCGCCTTCACCGAGCCGACTTCGTTGCGCAGCAGGAACTTTTGGATCTTGCCCGTGGACGTCTTCGGGATCGGCCCGAACACGACCGCCTTCGGCGTCTTGAAGCCGGACATCTGGCTGCGGCAGAAGGCGATGATTTCCGCCTCGCTGGCACTGGCGCCCTCTTTCAGTTCGACGAAGGCGCAGGGCACTTCACCCCATTTCGGATCGGGCTTTGCCACCACGGCCGCGAACAGCACGGCCGGGTGCTTGTAGAGGATGTCCTCGACCTCGACCGAGGAAATGTTCTCGCCCCCGGAGATGATGATGTCCTTGGAGCGATCCTTGATGATGACGTAGCCGTGCTCGTCGAGCACGCCGAGATCGCCGGTGTGGAACCAGCCGCCTTCGAAAGCTTCCTTCGTCGCCTTCTCGTTCTTCAGGTAGCCCTTCATCACGATGTTGCCGCGGAACATGACCTCGCCGATGGTCTCGCCGTCGCGCGGCACCTGCTGCATCGTTTGCGGGTTGATCACGGTGACGCTTTCCTGCAGCGGGTAGGGCACGCCCTGCCGGCGCTTCATGCGCGCGCGCTCGGCGGCGGGCAGGTCATCCCAGCCCGGCTGCTCGGCGCAGACGGAGGCGGGGCCGTAGACCTCGGTCAGGCCGTAAACATGCGTCAGCTTGATGCCGATGCTTTCGGCGCCTTCCAGCACCGCGACCGGTGGCGCTGCGCCCGCGATCAGGCCGACGACGCGGCGGGCCGCATCGCCCTTTGGTGCATCGGGCGCGTTGATCAGCGTGTTGTAGACGATCGGCGCGCCGCACATATGGGTGACGCCGTGTTGCTTGATCAGCTCGAAGATCCTGGTCGGCTCGACCTTGCGCAGGCAGACATTGATGCCGGCGGCCGCCGCTATGGTCCAGGGAAAGCACCAGCCGTTGCAGTGGAACATCGGCAGCGTCCAGAGATAGACCGGATGCTGGCCGAGATTGCCGGCGAGGATGTTGCTGACGGCGTTCAGATAGGCGCCGCGATGATGGGTGACGACGCCCTTGGGATTGCCCGTCGTGCCCGAGGTGTAGCTCAGCGCAATCGCGTCCCATTCATCGCTCGGCGTGATCGGCGCGAAGCCTGGATCGCCTTCGGCGACGGCTGCCTCGTATTCGATCTCGCCGATGCGGGTGCCGCCCTTGAACGATGCATCGTCGACGTCGACCACCAGCGGCTTGGGGCCGGTCATCTGCGCCAGGGCCGCAGTGATGACGCCTGAAAACTCTGGATCGACCAAGATGATTTTCGCGCCGCCATGATCGAGCTGGAACGCGATCGAAGGCGCATCGAGGCGGATGTTGAGCGCGTTGAGCACGGCGCCGGTCATGGGCACCGCGAAGTGCGCCTCGTTCATCGCGGGAATGTTCGGCAGCATCGCCGCGACGGTGTCGCCGACGCCGATGCCCTTGCTCGAAAGCCACGAGGCGAACCGCCGGCAGCGCTCATAGGTCTGAGCCCAGGTGAAGCTGCGGCCTTCATAGACCGTGCTGACGTGATCGGGATAGACCGCGGCGCTGCGCGCGAGGAAGCTCAGCGGGCTCAGCGGCACATAATTGGCTTGCGTCTTGTCGAGGCCGATATTGTACGGATTCTGTCGCTCACTCATCGACACCCTCCTTAAACCGCATCAAAGAAATCCGATCGAGATCCAGGGGAAGATCGCGACGATGATCAATCCCACCAGCAGCGCCAGCAGATAGCCCCAGATCGGCCTGATGCCTTCGGCCGGATCGACGCGCCCGATGGCGCAGGCGGCATAATAGCCGACGCCGAACGGCGGGGCGAATAGCCCGATACCCATGGCGAGAATGATCACCATGGCGTAGTGCACCTCGTGCACGCCGACGGCGCGGGCGATCGGAAACAGCAGCGGTCCGAACAGCACGATCGCCGGGATACCCTCCAGCACGCTGCCGAGGATGGTGAAGGCCAGGATCGACACGGCGATGAAGGTCGCAGCCCCGCCCGGCAATCCCGTCATGGCCGCAGCC
Organism: Bradyrhizobium sp. IC4060; assembly: GCF_020193715.1. Lineage (NCBI taxonomy): Bacteria > Pseudomonadati > Pseudomonadota > Alphaproteobacteria > Hyphomicrobiales > Nitrobacteraceae > Bradyrhizobium > Bradyrhizobium sp. IC4060. The sequence goes on from NZ_JADYVJ010000001.1 coordinate 71,193, forward strand.
AGCGAGCGCGAGAAGCCGGATTGGGTCAGGCCCCAGGCCATGCCGGTTGCGGTGCCGATGATCAGGAGGATCGCACCCGACAGCGCGGCGGTCTCGACGAGCATCGGAAACAGCCGTCGCCAGTCGAAGCGGCGGTAGATCAGAAGGCCGACGAGGGCGCCATAGACGATGCCGATGGTGGAGACTTCGGTCGCGGTCGCGATGCCCTCGACCACGGCATAGCGGATCACGAAGGGCAGCGCGAGCGCGGGCAGGGCGACGACGAAGGTCTTGCCGATCTCGCCAGCCGTCGCGCGGCGGACGTGGCCCATGTCCTCGTGGCGGTAGCGCCACCACACCAGCATGCAGAGCGTGACGGCGAGCACGACGCCGGGCAGGAGGCCGCCGGTGAAGAGGGCGGCGATCGAGACGCCCGTGACCGAGCCGATCGTGATCAGCACGAGGCTGGGCGGGATGGTCTCGGTCTGGGCGCCGGTGGCCGCCAGCAGCGCGACGAGGTCGCCGGGCTTGGCGCCGCGCTCTTTCATCTCCGGGAACAGCACGGGCGCGACTGCCGCCATGTCGGCCGCCTTGGCGCCAGAGATGCCGGAGACGAGGTACATCGCGCCGACCAGCACGTAATGCAGGCCGCCCCTGATATGGCCGAGCAGGCTTGCCAGGAACGCCACCATGGCCCGCGCCATGCCGGTCATCTCGATCAGCAACCCTAAGAACACGAACAATGGCACGGAAAGCAGGATGAGGTGGCTCATGCCCTCGTCCATGCGCCCGACCAGCACCATGACCGGCGTGCGCGTGGTCAGCGCGAGATAGCCGTAGATCGCAAGACCAAAGCCGAACGCAATGGGAACCCCGGCAAACACGCAGAAGCCGGCGACGCCGACGAAGAAGATGATGAGGTTGAGATTGCCGAGCGGCCTCAGCAATGGCTCGGCCAGCCAGAACAGGCCGATCACGACCGCAACCGACAGCACGGCGGCCGCAACCATTCGGTGGTTGGCGGCGCGCGCGAGCCGCAGCAGGGCAAAGGCCGCCATCAGGCCGATGCCGGCCGGCAGCGCGGCGGCGCGCCACATATTGGAGATCTGCAGCGCCGGCGTCGTGATGTAGCTTTCTTCATAGGCGTAGTCGCAGGCCGGCCACACAATCAGGATCAGGAACGCCAGGGCCGCGGAGGTCGCGACCAGATCGAGATAGGCCCGCATCGCCGGCCTGGCGCTGGCGACGACCGCCGTCATGCGCATGTGCTCGGAGCGGCGGAACGCAACCGCCGCGCCCAGCATGGCGAGCCACAGGAACAGGATCGAGGCGAGCTCGTCCGACCAGATCAGCGGCCGGTGCAGGCCATAGCGTGCGACCACGCCGGCAAACAGGATCACGATCTCGGCGACCACCAGGATCGCCGTGGGGATTTCGACGACGAGGCCGAGCACGCGCTCGACTGAGGCCAGCAGCGAAGGTCGGCGAGGGGACTGCAACGTCACCTCGCCCACAGCTTCGGTCATCTCGATCTCGACATGAGCCATCCTGATACCGACCCTCGACGGCCCCAACGCGCTACGACAGCTTGCCGACGGCCTTCTCCAGAAGCTCCCAGGCCTGATCGCCATATTTGCCCTTCCATTCGGCATAGAAGCCGGCGGAGCGCAGCTTGTCGCGGAACGGCGCGATGGCCGGCTGGTTGAAGGCCAGGCCCTTGCCCGCGAGCTCCTGCTGCAGGTTGGCGTTCAGCTTGGCGGTATCCTCACGCTCCTTGACGGCGGCGGCATTGATGTTCCTGGCGACGATGGTGCGCACGTCCTGCGGCAGCTTTTCCCAGGCTCTGCGGTTGGCCAGGAACCAGAAGCCGTCCCACATGTGGTTGGTCAGCGAGCAGTACTTCTGCACCTCGTAGAGCTTGCCGGTCGAGATGATGGCCAGCGGGTTCTCCTGGCCCTCGACGATCTTGGTCTGGAGTGCGGAATAAACCTCGCTGAAATTGATCGAGGCGGGCGCGGCATCGAACGCCTTGAACATCGAGGTCCACAGCGGCGACACCGGCACGCGGATCTTGAAGCCCTTGAGATCGTCAGGCCCGGCGATCGGCCTGGTCGACGACGTGGTCTGGCGGAAGCCGTTGTCCCAGATCTTGTCCATGACCTCGAGGCCGGCCTTCTTGATCTCGCCGCGGACATGGGCGCCGAGATCGCCGTCCATGGCCTTCCAGACCGTGTCGTAGTCCGGGAACGCGAAGCCGATGCCGTTGATGGACGCCGCCGGCACCAGGGTCGACAGGATCAGGCCGGACAGCGTGAAGAACTCGACGCCGCCGGAGCGGATCTGGCTCAGCATGTCGGTGTCGGAGCCGAGCTGATTGTTCGGGAAGATTTGCAGGTCGAACTTGCCGCCTGTCTCGGTCTTGATCGCCGCCGCCATCTCCTTGGCACGGACGTTGAGCGGATGGGTGTCAGGCAGGTTATTGGCGTATTTGTAAGTGAACTCGGCGCTCTGGGCGCGGGCCACATGGGGCGCACCGAGGCCGCCCAGGGCCGCGGTCGCGGCGGAAGCCTTGAGAAGCGTGCGTCGGGAATAGCGCGTGGAAAGGACCATGGGTCTGCTTCCTCGGAAGGTTTGTTGTTGTTCTGAGATGCAAACCTATACGGGCGGTCGGCCTTAGGGTCATCTGCGATCTCGCGGATGCCTCGCTTATTGCAGCCGGACAAGGTCACGGCAATATCGGCTTTCGCAGACCTCGACCCGATTCAAAACCTGAAAAACAACCCCATGCACAGTAGCCGTCAAGAGCTAAGACGACGGCCGACGCGCAGACGGAGATACAGGCTTTGGCGAAGGTCGGATGTCAGCAATTCCGCCTAAATAACTGATCTGATTGTACATAAATATATTCCATAATATACCTTATGCGAATTACGGATGTGCCGGGCACCAGGCCAATGTCCTGCGGCGATTTCGACGCTGCTACGTTGATCTGGTTCTGCCGACTGGTACCCCAAGTGATCGGCGGCTTCCTGGCAACGTGACGATGCGGCTGCGGCGCGAGCCTACCTCCAAGCTCCGGCGGTCGGCGGAAGCCCAGACGCCGCGATCCACCGGCTGGTGATCGCCCTAATCGAGGTCTCTTCCGCCTCGGCCAGTCCCCTCTCCCCGAACGTCCGCTATTCGGTCTTGACGTTGCGTTCCTCGATCACCTTGCGCCAGGACGGGATTTCTGCGGCGATCAGGGCGTGCAGTTCGGCAGGCGTGCTGGCCTTGGCCTCCACGCCATAGGAGAGAAACCGATCCCGTATTTGCGGCATCGCCAGCACCGTGCCAAGCGCAGCGTTGAGCTTGGCCAAGACGTCTGGCGGAGTGCCGGCAGGCGCGAGAATGCCGAACCACGTTTCGACCGAATAGTCCTTCAAGGCACTGCCGATGGATGCCGCACCGGGAGCAACCGGAGAAGGACCGGGCGAGGAAACCCCGAGCAGCTTCACCTTGCCGGAGCGGATGTGCTCGTTCAGCGTATCGGACGTGGTGGTGAGCAGAATGTCGACCTCGCCGGCAAAGATGGCGAGCGTCGTCGGCGCCTGGCCCCGGTATGGGACGTGGACCATCTGCAGACCTGCCTGATTGAGGAAGCGTTCCGTGCTCAGATGGCCGAAGCCGATATCGCCCCTTACCGAGCTCAAACCCGAGGTCGCTCAGTCCTGGTGGATTGCGCTGCTCCGGCGAACTTTCCGACCGCTGACCGCAACGGAAAGTTCGGAAAGTGTGGGCCAGTTCATACAATCGAGCGGCCGCGAGCCGCACTATTCGCAAATAGCGTTGCATTGCGAAACACGTTTCGGTTGCCGGGCTCAGGCGCGAAATGGCCTCAAGTCTGCGTGCGACCCGGGGGAGCCAAAAACATGCGTCGTGATTTGACCATCAAGACCGGCAGCATGGCCGGCACGTCCGATTTCAGGGTGATGGCTCCGATCAAGAAGGGGTTCGTGCCGTCCCTGGATGCGACCACGTACAAGACCCGCGTCAAATACGTGCTACGGGCGCTGAATGGCGGACGCGCCAACGCGTATGAATACGAGCTCGCCCGCGTGCTGACCGATTCCGTTGACCGCGTCGGGCGAATCCACTCGGTGGGCATCGCCGTGCTCGAACCCGAGGACGAATCCGTGGACGGCGTGGACTATTTGCTGCTGACCGCCACGTTCGACGGCTCCTGGGAAGCCTATGTCCGCGTCATCTGGCAGAAGGCCGCCCGGCTGCTCGACCTCATCTTCTGCAATACCGATGGTTATGTGCTCGGATACGAGAACACGTACGAAAACTGGGGTATCTGGCTCAAGAGCAAGCAGACCGAAGCCTATTTCCTCTATGCCACCCCCGACCTGACCGTGGATGACACGCGCTTCCTGCGGATGGAGGAGCGGGTCTATCGGCGCGCCTCTGGCGCCGGCGCCGACAAGATCGTCACGCGGATCAGGATTCCCTCGCCGGAAGACATCGCGCGACACTCGATATTCGAAGTCGACGGCGAGGTCGGCGTCGATCCGACCAATGCCGGCTTCAGCAAACCGCTCAGCATCGAAGCCGCCGCCCGGCCTCCGTTTCGCCACGGCATCCGCGCACTGGCGGGACTCTACCGTCTGGCCGACTTCTATCCGCCGGGGACGCATGACGGGGTGCTTCTGCATCGGGCCGGTCACGAGCTGCTGCCCGAATTCGTCACCATGATCAACGACCCCACCTACGCGGAAGGGGTCAAGCGCGCCCGCCGGCGCTATGAAGAGGCCCTGCGCTGGTTGATGACCCCGCCCGATGTGGCGCCGGTACGGCGCAACCTGCCCCTCGCCCCGCCGGCAAAACTGCCGTTGCAGGATCCCGGCAACGTGCAGGGCGGAATTCTGACCGCCTACAATTCAGATCACGGCTGCCTGCTGCTGCTGCAGTTCGCCAACCCGGCCGCACTGGCCGCGTTTCTCGGCGTCCTCCAGGTGACTTCCGAAGCCGACGTTCTGACGCCGGGACAAATCGTCACCAACATCGCATTCACGGTCGAGGGACTGCGTCAGGCCGGCCTGTCCGACGAAGAGGTGCGCACTCTGCCGGAAGAGTTCGTGCAGGGCATGGAAAGACGCGCCGGCCTGCTCGGCGATGTGCGTTGGAATCATCCCCAACGATGGCGCCTTCCCGCCAGCAATTGGTCGCTCGGGACCGACGCGCCGGACCTGCCCGAAGGCGACCCGGCGCCGCGCATCAGCATGAGCTCGGTCCATGCCGTCCTTCAACTCCGCCTGTTGCTGTCCAAGGACGCGCAGACGACGGCGGATGCGAGACACGCGTTGATGGCCGAAATGAACCGCCTGGTCGGGGTCGATGCGGGTATCAGGCCCCTTTCGATCCAATGGATGCAGCGGCAGCGCGATAAGAGATCCCGCGACATGCAGGACCATTTCGGGTTCGCCGACGGCAGTTCGAACCCGGTGCTGCGTGAGTGCGAGGCCGGCACGTACTATTCCAATCGGGTGCATCTCGGCGAAATTCTGTGCGGCTATCCGAACATCGCCGACGAGACGGCGCCGTTCGGCAACGCGACCAATCGTGCTCACGCGATGCTCCGCGACGGCAGCTTCATGGCGCTGCGCAAGCTGCGACAGGACGTCGAGCAGCTCGAGGATGTGCTTGCCCGCGCGACGCGACAGGCAGCCGAGATGGCCGGACCGGACGCACCTGCCCTGACGCGCGAGACGCTGATGGCCAAGATGATGGGACGCTGGCCGACCGGCCATCCCCAGGCCGGGCAACCCCTGACCCCCACTCCGCCCCCTGACAAAGGCCACAACGACTTCAACTACGACGCCGACCCGCAGGCCCAATCGTGTCCGTTTCACGCGCACATACGGCGCGCCAATCCGCGCGTATCGATCACCAAGGCGGATGCCGGCGCCCGGCCCCCACGGATCGTCAGGCGCGGCATGTCCTACGGGCCGCCCGTCGACCCGCAAGCCGCCAAATCCGGCCAGCAAGCAGAGCGGGGCCTGGTTTTCATGGCCTACAATGCCAGCCTCGGCGAGCAGTTCGAGGTGGTGCAGAGCTGGCTCTCCGGCGGCAACAGCGCGGGTTCGTCCTCAGGGGTCAGCGATCCTTTCCTCGGCCTCGCCGAGCCTGGCCGGCTCCGGCATTTCCGTTTCGAGCATGAAGGCCAGACCATTCGCGTGGCGCTGGACGGCTCGGACCGGCTCCACGACGAACCTCGTCCGTTCGTTCGGCTGGAATGGGGAGCATATTTCTTTGCGCCATCGAAGAAGGCGCTTGCCGATCTAAAGCAATGGGCGGCGAGCCAGGGGTACAAACCGGCCGTGACGTGGTCCGCGGATCAGGGGGAAAAAGAGATCGCGCGTCTGCGCCTGATCGAGCGCCAGCAGGGCGAAGCCGCGGCGATGGCCGCGTGGAAGACAGCGCTCGAAGATCCGGATTCAGCCTCGCATTTCGTCAACGCCTCGATCTGGGCTGCGATCCGCGAGCGCCACGGCGGCGCACTTCGCACGCCCTTCGGGGTCTTGGTGGCCGACCGCGACATGGTCTACAAGGTGTTCGCCGATTCCGACACCAAGCTGACCATCACCGGCTATCTTCCCCGCATGCTGCGGTCGTTCGGCATCCTCTATCTTGGCCGCGACGCCGGGCAGCCAGACCAAGTCTACGAGCAGGAATCCGAGGCCTGCAACGCCGCGATCATGGCCCTTGACCAGCCCGCCGCATTCGAGCTGGCGCGCGCGGTCACACAGAAGGTGCTGGGCTTGTTTGTCAAGCAGACGATCGACTATGCCGCCAGCGACGGCGAAGTGAGCTGGGAGCTGACCGTCGACGTGCACGAATTGGTGGATCCGCTGCTCGCCGCCTTCTGCGAAGCGTGGTTCGGGTTGAGCGAGGACGGGGGTCATTTCCGCCGCGTCGGCTATCGCTGGGATTGGACGCCGGGCGAGCCGCCCGGCTATCCCGGGCATTTCCTGTCGCCTTCGCGCTACATCTTCCAGCCGCACCCGAACGCGACAGTGGAGGCGATCGGCGCGGCACATGGCGACGCTGCGCGCCGTGCGATGGAAGGTTTCCTGACGCAGTTCGGGCCGACAAACGGGCCAGTGACCAAGGCGGTCTATAACTCGCCGCGGGGCAACGGCGACATTCCGTTCGTGGCGCGCACGGTCGCCGGCGCCATGATGGGATTCATTCCGACCGTCGACGGCAACCTGCGGCGGATACTGAACGAATGGCTGCGCGAAGGAACGCTATGGGCGTTGCGCGCTCGCTATGCCGGCACGAAGGCAAAGAACTACATGGACGCCCTCAACCGGCTAAGAGACGACTTCATCCCCGCGATGCAACTTCGCGCGGTGCCAGAATTGATCTGGCGGACAGCCGTCGTTTCGCAAAGCATCGGAGGGGTCGAGGTGAGGCCTGGCGACGTCATCGTCGCCGGCGCAGTCTCCGCCACCCAGCAAAGTCTCGCCGAAGGTCGCCAGGACATCTATCACGCCTTCGGCGGCAACCGCAGGGTCGCGGGGCATCCGACGCATTCATGTCCCGGAGCAGACCCGGCACTGGCGGTGATGCTGGGTTTCTTCAGCGCACTGGTGGAGACGGAGCTGCCCTTGCGGACCGGCCCCATTCCAATGAGCCTGACGATGGACGGAAGAGTTCCCGCGCCGAGCCCATCTCCACCCTAGAGCCGTGTAAGGAAAGGTGCGCAGGGGTTAGACGGCACAATGCCGAGCGAGCTGATCGTTGGCGTAGCCGACGGGTATGCCAATGACGAGCCTGATCGTCTCCTCCGCATGCCAGTGCATGCCGAGCGCGCGCAGCTTCTCGGCGGCTTCCATCATGGTCTGGCGGGCCGCCTCGCCCCGGCCCTGCCCTGCGAGAAGCTCGCCGCGCAGGGAGAGGTTCAGAGCCGCATCGCGCAGCGAACCGCGCCAGCCTGCGGAGGTTTCAGCCCGTCGCAACCAGCGCTCGCTCAGGCCGCGATCCTGGCGCAGCGCTGCGAGCTTCGCCAGCGAGCGGCATGCCGCCGCCTCGCCCAGTCGCTCGCCTTCGCGCGCACGGCGCAGGACATGGGCGGCATACCGCCGCGCCGTCTCGACATCGCCTTCGGCGGTCGCCGCCTCGACGAGCCAGCTGTACTGAACCGACGTGTAGAAGTGAAAATTGCGCCGCTCCATCCATTCCGCGGCATTCCGCAACTGCAGCAAGCCGTCGGCGTCGCCGGTCGCCGACCAGCGGGCAAATCCGGAGGCGGCGCGGCAATCCGCCAGAAGCAGCAGGCTGCGCGTGTTCTCGGCGATGCGCGCCCCTTCCACGGCGAGCTGCTCCGCCTCCTGCCAGCGGCCCTGCCAGATCAGTGCGACCGCAATCCAGTTGCGGACGGAATTGACGACTGGGTGAGTCGAGCCTTCGACCAGAGCCATGGCTTCACTGAAACAGGCGTGGGCGCCCTCGAAATCGCCGCGATCCGCCAAGACACCGCCCTTGCACGACAGCGCATAGGCCGCCCCGAAGGATATCGCACCATGACGCCGGCTGCGTTGCTGCTTGGTCGAAATGGCAGCGTCGATCAAGGCGATCGCTTCGTCGTACTGACAGCTTGCAGCCAGAATCTGCCCGAGCGTAGCTTCGATCTGGGCGATCAGGCGACGATCTTCGAGCTTGCGTGCCAATTCCAGTGCCGTCCGCGTGTGCGTCACGGCCTCCCGGAAGCGGCCGAACCCGTAACACATGTAGCCGAGCCATTCATAGGCGCTGGCCATCGCGGCGGTCTCGCCGAGGGAGGACGCGATCGCGACCGCGCGTTCGAACACGGAGGTATCGTCGGTCAGCGACAGCGGGTCGAAGATGTTGGCCATACCCAGCTTGTTGGCCAGCAGGCACCAGCGCAGCGATTGTTCGCGCGAGCGATCGGGCACGCGATCCAGCGCCTGCATCGCGACCTGGTACTGCGCACTGGCACGATCGAGCGCAAATGCAGCCATGGCCTTGTCGCCGGCACGTTCAGCATAATGGGCTGCGCTTTCCCAATGACCTGCGCCTTGCGAATGGTAGGCCAGAGCTTCCATCGCATCCTCGCGATCAGCCTGCTCGGACCGCGCCAGCAGGGTGTCTTCGATCCGCTTGTGCAATGCCTGACGCTCGTGCAGGCCAATGGTGTCGTAGACCGCATCGCGCGTGATGCCGTGCTTGAAGCGAAGGACGCCGCCCGCTGGATCCGCAAAGAGAAAGTCCGCATCCGCCAATGCCCGCACGATGGCCGGGTCGGGTTCGCTGCCGCAGGCCGAAACCAGCAACCCGTGCGGCACGGTGTTGCCGATAACGGCCGCGGCGCGCACCACCTTCGCCTCATCGGGCGGCAGGCGTGCCAGGCGCGAAGCGACCAGGGTTGCGATCCAGCCCTGTTTGCTGCGCGCTTCGAACGAGGCCGGATCGTTGGCGGCGATGGAATGGCAGAGCTCTTCGATGAACAACGGCACCCCGCCCGCATAGGCATGGATGCGGGCTACGAGGAAGGGATCGGCCTGCGGGACCCAACGTCGTACGGCAAAGTCGGTTTCCGGCCCCTGAAACGGTTCGAGAAACAGGTGCGGCGCGCCGGAAATCCATTCGGTGCCGTCCTCGCGCGGCCGGCTGGCGAGGATGACGCGAGGTCCGTTGGGCAATTCCAGCAAAGCCTGCAGCAATTGGCGGCTCGCGTCATCAGACCATTGCCAGTCGTCGATCACCAGCACCAGCGGGCCATGTGCCGACAGTCCGGTGAAGAACCCGAGCAGATCGCCGACGACGCCATCGACGGTGATGCGGCCGCCACGCGCATCGGCGCCGGCCGACGCCAGTGCCAGGATCGATTCTGCATTCGGACCGAGCTGGGCCGCCCATGGCTCCAGAGCCGCGCGCGCCGTCTCCTTTGCCTCGACGAGGGAGGCGTCCGCTCGAATTCCCAGCGCAGCGCGCAGCATTTGCAGGAATGGTTGCAGAACCTCGGCACCGACGTAACTCTCGCAACTGCCTCGCAGCAGCCTGATGCGCTCGGTGCCGACGTGCCCCAGCACCTCTTCCAGAAGGCGCGTCTTGCCGAGTCCGGGCCCGCCGACGACCACCGCGCAGCGTTGCGCCTGCGCAGGTGCTTCGCTCAGAAAGCGTGTCAGGAAGCCGAATATCTCGTTGCGGCCGATGAAGGGTGTCAGGCCGCGGCGCGAGGTTGCTTCGAAGCGTCGGGTCGCCGTGCTTCGACCCAACACCAGCCTCGCCTGCGGCATTCCCGAAGCCGCCGGGAGGTGGGCGGCGAGCTCGAAGAAGTTGGCATGCGGCCCAAGGGCATCGAGGCTGGCCAGGATCTGATCCGGACCGGCGTGGCGCGACAGGTGCGCTGCCGTGTTCACGACATCGCCGATCAGGTCATACCGGCCGGACTCGATGTCGCCTTGGGTCAGGAGCACGGTGCCGGCATGGATACCCGAATGCATTCGAAGCGGCATCAGCGCCGGCGATACGCCATCGTGGCGCAGCTCTCCGACCCATTCGTGAATATCGAGTGCTGCTTCCGCAGCACGACGACCGTCATCTTCGCCGGATTGGGGATAGCCGAAAATGGCGAGCGCACCGTCTCCCTGCGTTCGGATGATGCGACCACCGTGCTTCGCCACCGCGCGATGCCAGATCTGCCGCAACTGGCTGAGGAGTTCGGAAAGGTGCTCGGACTCGACATCCCGGCCCAGGGCGGTTGATCCGACAAGGTCGGAGAACAGCACCGTCAATCGATGACGTTCGCCTCTGGGGTCGCGGGTCTGCGTAATCATCGTCAATCGCAGCCAACTCGTTGACGAACCGCAAGAACGGTCTCCAGCGGGTGCCAGACCGGATGCAGCAAGTATCGCAAAAGGCCATAGTAACTCGCCCAACCCGCAAGTGGAAGCTCGCGGGGATTGCATCCGCCGAATATGACGATCAGGACGACCGCATTGGCCTAACCTATTCAAAAACCTCATGTCTTCCGTTTGCCGACGGCGCGGCGCCGCCTCGCCTGCGCCGTCTAAGGCGTGGTTCAAAGCCGGTGGTTCACAGCCGGAGGATCACGGCGGAGAATATCGAGCTGGCATTCCTAGGGAAGCGGCAGCCGGTCCAGCTGGCTCTGCGCCTTCTTGACGGCGGCCGCATACCAGCTCTGGCTCGGGGCTTCCTTGGCGAAGCACGCCGTGAAGGCGGTCATTGCCTTGTCCTCGCGGGCCATCTCGCCGCGCGGGTCTTTCTTGTCGATGGGCTTGGCCATCCTCTGCTTCCAGACCTTCTCGCAGGTCGCGATCGGGGCGGTCTTCACGGCCTCCCTTGCCGCGAGGAAATAGACCTTGTCGCCCTGGATCGCGACGACATCGATTTCGTCCGGCGGGCCCTTGAGGCCGCCATTGCCGCGCACGCCGAGCACAGCGGCTGCGACGCTCGCCCTTGCCGGTTTGGTGATCGGCAGCTCCGCGTAGATCGCGAAGGCGGCGTCTTGGATGGCGTAATAATAGAAGCGGTCGGATTTCAACGCGGCGCCACTGTCCTGAGGCATGCCGTCCTCGCGATGCTCGCCAAGCCAGTGCTTGAGCAGCCCGGTCGTGGTCACCACGGCCTGCATCTTGTCGCCTTCGGATGCGAAGCTCAGCCCGTCGAGATGGCCGAAGCCGATGTCGTCCTTGAACAGCGTATCGACATTCGACTTGCCCTCGGCCGGGACTCCCTTGATCGCGACCGGACCGATCAGACCGCGCAGCACGCCGGCCAGCTCCTTCAGGGCCGCATCGTGCTGCTTATAGATCTCGTCGCTCTCCTTGGCATTCGAGAATTTTGCGATGTAGCGGTCACGCAGGTCGAGATAATGCTGCTCGGGCGCGGCCGCCCCGGCGGGCGCGGCCAGGACGAGCACGCAGAGCAAGGCAAGCAATCTCATTGCAATTCCGGAAGACTGGAAAGCGATCTCCCATCTTTGTGCCGAGGCCGCGTGCCAAGGTTCATCCATTGGCGGAACGCGGGTGCCCTACTCTGCCGGCGTCAGTTGCTCCCGGTTCAGCCGCACGGCCGCCGTCTCCCGCACGCGAACGCGGGCGCGGCGCTTGCGCCACCAGATCACGACGCCGGTGACAGAGAGCGCGGCGACCACGAGGCCCATCACCGAGATCAGGATACGCCCGAACAGTCCGACGATGCGCCCCGAATGCAGCGGAAACTGCGCCTGCACGAAGATGTCGGCGGCGGTGCCGACCCAGGGCAGCCGCTCGCCAATGGGGCGGCCGTCCTCGCTGTCGTAATAGAGCTGCGCCGGGCCGACGCCGCCGGCACCGTGATCGTCGCCGGGATGGAAGAACGCGGCGGCGTAGACGCCATGGGCCGGGCCGTAGCTGAGCGCGCCGACCGGGGTGGTCCAGCCTCGCGCCTTGCCGTCGGCGGCCGCGCGGGCAGCAATCTCGGCGAAGGTCATCTTGGGCTCGATCGGATTATCGAGATCGCGATAGGGCCGCTGCTCATAGGGTGTCGGGGTGTAGTTCGACACCATCTTCATCAGCGGCGAGAACACCTCGAAGTAGAGGTTCAGCGAAAACGCGGTGAAGGCGATGATGAACAGTACGCCCCACGTCCACAGGCTGAATGCGCGGTGGATGTCGAAATTGATCCGGTAGGCGCTGCCCGAGGTCTTGATGGTCCAGGCCGGCGCCCAGCGCGCCCAGAAGCCGCGCTCGAGCTGGCGCGTGACCTCAGGCGCCCGCGCGGCCTTGGCGCGCCGGCGCGAGGGCAGCGTCAGATAGAACCCGACGAAGCAATCGATGGTCCAGATGATGGCGATGATGCCGAGCACGCGCATGCCCCAGCGGTCGCTGCCCCAGAATTCCGGGATGTGCATCGTGTAGTGCAGCTTGTACAGAAACGAGACGAAGTTTTCCCGCGTGACGGGCCAGACCGCGCCCCAATAGCGCCGGCCGAGCTCCGCACCGGTGTTGGGATCAAGAAAGACCTGGTTGTAGTCGAGCGGGTAACGCTTGCCGGTCGCGGGGTCGATTCGCGGCATGACGAAGAACCACAGCGAGTGGCCCTGCTCCGGCGTCATGAAGAGGTAGACGACGCGCGCGCGGGGATCGCGCTGCTCGATCATCTTGGCAAGCTCGAGCGAGGGAATGGCCGGGCCCTTCGTCGAGACATCGAACAGATGGCTGTTCAGGACGTCGTCGAGCTCGTGATCCCAAGAGATGATCGCGCCGGTGATGCCGGAGAAGAACAGGAAGGCGGCCGTCAGCAGTCCCGCCCAGCGATGCAGTTTGCCGAATATCGCTCTCATCGCTCAGATCTCATTCCCACTGGGCCCGGCCCCTCATTTGCCGGACCGCTTTTCGATTGGACTCGCCGCCGGCAGTTCAGCCGGTGGGCCTTCGGCCTAACGCAGGGACAGTTGCAGTGCGAGAGGTCCGACATTAGAATTTATCGAGACTGGCCAATAAGCTGCGCGACAAAGCGTCCATGCGTGATCGGGTGTCGACGCAGCCGCGTGCGTTACGGCCAATCGGCAAAATTCAGCGTCGGTCTCGATCGCCCCGCTCTCGCGCGTGCCGCAACGCGCCGACGCCATACGCCCGGTGCCTCGCCGGTGTGCTTGCGGAAAAAGCGGCTGAAATAGGCGGTGTCCGTGAAGCCCAGCGCAAATGCGATCTGCTTGACGGCGATGGTTCCAGCCTCCAGCCGCGTCGCCGCTTCCCTGACGAGGCGCTGCTGAATCAGCTCGCTCGGCGAGCGCTTCAGCTCGCGGCTGCACAGCGCGTGCAGGCGATCCGGCGTGGTGCCGAGTAGCCTGGCGTAATCGCTGACGCGCAAGTGCTGTTGATAGCGCTCCTCGAGCAGCCTGCGGAACCGGCTCAGGATCTCGGTGCTGCTGCTCTCCTCGTTGCGGTTCCCATCGCCAGCGAACAGGCGCCAGAATCGCAGCACGCACAGCGTCAGCTCCGCCGACATGATCGACGCTGCACTACTGCGTGCGGGCGAGGCGATCTCGGCGGCGATCGCCGCGATCGAACGCGCGAACGTGGCCGCGAGATCGGCCTCGACCTGCAACGCCAGGATGCCGCCTGCGCCCTCGAGCGCGAGATAGGCCGCCTCCGCCGACGGCGGGAGATAGCGATGCCAGATACCGGCGCGCAATTGCAGCAGCTGCGCCGTCGTGCCTGCCGACACCTCCAGATAGTCGGCGGATCCCGCCGGGAGCCAGACCAGCGCGGATCCGACCGTCCGCATGGTCCTGCCGGCCTGACCGATCTCAGCGGTCCCGCCGCCGGGAAGGCAGAGCAGATGAATGAACGGACGGGCCGCTTTCGAGGTCAGCGTCCATCGCCGCGCGACGTAGTGCGCCGCGATCAGCTCGGCGCCCACAGGCACAGCCCCACTCGGGGCGGTTGCCGGTGCCGGATCTGGGCCCGCGACGCCTCGACGCACTTGGCCACCGAGACCAGAACCGTCCAATCTTTCACCGGATTTGTCCATTGTGCGAGCAAAGCTTGGGATGCTTGCTAGGTCAAGTCCCGGTGGCGGCCGGCTCAATGATGCCGCCCTAGAGAAAGTTGGGATCAAGAGGAAACGACCACTCACTGCGATGCCGACCATCGCTTGAGTGCAACAGGAGGGAGACACGATATGTTTTCAGCGAACCGTCGAACGTTGCTGCGCGTCGTTGGCCTTGCGGCTCTGGCCGGAACGCTGGGGACGTCCTCGGCCGATGCGCAGGAGAAGATCCGGATCGGCTACGCCATTTCCAAGACCGGTCCTTATGCCGGCGGCGCCGGCATCACCACCCTGCCCAACTATGAGCTGTGGGTGAAGGACGTGAATGCCGCCGGCGGCATCAAGCTCGGCGATAAGACGCTGCCGATCGAGGTGGTCGAATATGACGACCGCAGCAGCTCGGAAGAAGCCGTCAAGGCGATCGAGCGCCTCGCCAACCAGGACAAGGTCGATTTCATTCTTTCGCCGTGGGGCACGGGCCTCAATCTCGCGGTCGGCCCGACTCTGAACCGTCTGGGCTACCCTCACCTCGCGGTCACGTCGGTGACCGACAAGGCGCCGGAGCTTGCCAAGCGCTGGTCGAACGCGACGTTCTGGCTCGGGACGTCGGCCCAGATATCCGAGGGGCTCGCCGATCTGCTCGGCAAGCTGAAGAGCGAAGGCAAGATCGGGGCGAACATCGCGATGGTCAGCATCGCCGACCAGTTCGGCATCGAGCTGTCCGCCGCGGGCCGCGAGGCCTTCAAGAAGCACGGCTTCAAGCTCGGCTATGACAAGACCTATCCGATGGGCACGCAGGATCTCCAGCCTCTGTTGAAGGATGCGATCGCGTCGAACCCGGATGCGTTCGTCGCCTTCAGCTATCCGCCGGATACGATCGCGCTGACCGAGCAGGCGCAGCTGTTGAAGTTCAACCCGAAGGTTTTCTATGTCGGCGTCGGCACCGCGTTCCCGCTCTACAAGGGCAAGTTTGCCGCCAACAGCGACGGCGTGATGGGCATCGGCGGTTGGAATGCCGAGTCTCCGCAGCTGAAGGAGTATCTGGCGCGCCACAAGGCCACGACCGGCAAGGAGCCCGATCGCTGGGCGAGCTCGATCACCTATGCGAGCCTGCAGGTGCTCCAGCAGGCGATCGAAAAGGTCGGCAAGCTGGATCGCACCGCTGTCGCGGCGGAAATCCGTGCGGGCACATTCGAGACCATCATCGGCAAGGTCAAGCTGAAGGACGGGCTGCTGCAGGAGGTCTGGAGCGTCGGACAGTGGCAGAACGGCGAGTTCTACGCCCTCGCGCCAACCTCGCTGACGGGCGCGCGCGCCGCGGTCGTGCCCAAGCCGCAGTGGCAGTAAGGCTGGTTGGCAGGCCTTGCGTCGGCGAGGCCTGCCTGCCGTCCGCTCAAGGGGACGCCGCTTCATGTTGCTCGTCGACATCATCCTGCCGGGCCTCGTGCTCGGCGGCATGTACGCGCTGATCGCGCTCGGGCTGACGCTGCAATATGGCGTGGCGCGGATCATGAACCTCTCCTATGGAGAGTCGCTGGTCGCGGCCGCCTTCGGCGCGTTCTCGCTCTACGGCGGCCTTGGGCTGAGCCCGCTCGCGGCGCTGCTGCTGGCGGTCCCGGTCGCGATGGTGCTGAACTGGCTGCTATATCGCTTCCTGCTGGAACGGCTGATGCGGCGCGGCAAGGACCGGGGCGCACAGGAGATCGACAGCATCCTCGTCACCTTCGGCGTTCTGTTCGTGATCCAGGGCGCCATGCTGGTCGCCTTTGGCGGCCAGTACTACAGCTACAGCTATCTCTCCATTCCGCTGACGATCATGGGCTCGACGCTTGCCGTCAATCGGCTCGTCGCGCTGCTGTTCGCGGCGCTGGTCGGCGGCGCCGTCTATCTCGCCCTCACCCGCACCCGGATCGGCACTGCGGTACGCGCCATCGCCGTCGATGCCAACGCCGCGCGTCTCGTCGGCATCGACGTCGCGGCCCTGTCGGGGCTGGCGTTTGCCTTCGGCGGCGGCCTCGTCGCCGTCGGCGGTGTGCTGATCAGCATGTTCCTCACCTTCAATGCCGCGATGGGCGTGGTCTTCACGATGAAGGCGCTGGTCGTCGTCATCATGGGCGGTGTCGGCAACGTCATCGGCGCGCTGGTCGCCGGGCTGCTGCTTGGTGTGGTCGAGACCGCGGTGGCGCGGCTGGTCGATCCCGGTCTGACGCTGGCTGCGACCTACGCACTGTTTCTCGGCGTGCTCGTGATCAAGCCCACCGGCCTGTTCGGCAGGGCGGCGTCATGACGGGGCCCGTCCGCATTCTGCTGTGGTGCGCCGGCCTCGCCCTCGCCGCATGCCTCGTCACCTATCCGCTCTATGCCAACGGCTATTATCTCGCGCTCGGCATCAGCGTGCTCTATTTCACGATCCTGGCGACCGCGTGGGCGATGTTCTCGGGCCCGACGCGCTACATCTCGCTTGCAACGGTCGCGTTCTTCGGGCTCGGCGCTTACACGGCTGCGGTGCTCGGCGAGACCATGCCTTGGCCGGTCGTGCTGCTGGCCGCAGCCGGCGTGGGCGCACTCACCGCCGCAATCACCGGGCTTTCGACGCTGCGGCTGTCCGGAATCTATTTCGTGATCTTCTCCTTCGGCCTGGCCGAGCTGATCCGGCAGCTCGTGATCTGGTACGAGGTCAACATCCACAAGTCGGTCGGCCGCTATCTCTTCAGTGCGGTGACGCAGGACGTTCTCTACTGGCAGCTCCTCGGTTTGACCACGATCGTCTTCCTGGTGGGGTGGATGCTCGGGCGCTCGCGCTACGGGCTGGCCCTGCGCGCCATCGGCGCCGACGAGACCGCGGCGAGCCATTCCGGCATCGATGCCACGCGGATCAAGCTCGGCGTCTTCATTCTGAGCGCGACCTTCATGGCGGTGACCGGCGCGGTGATGGCGCCACGCTGGACCTATATCGATCCGGCCATTGCGTTCAATCCGACCATCTCGTTCCAGGTCGTGATCATGGCCCTGCTGGGCGGCGCGGGCTCGCTGTTCGGGCCCGTGCTGGGCGTCATTCCCCTGGTCCTGCTGTTCGAGGTGCTGACGGCGACGCTGCCCAACCATTTCAGCATCGTGCTCGGCGTCATCTTCGTGTTCATCGTGATGGTGTTGCCGAACGGCGTGATCGGCCTGTTCGGGGCGGGCCGCTGGCGTGTTCCGGCCGGCGGTCCCGCCGCCGCGCCCGCCCGCGCGGGCGATGCACCGCTGCTCGCGGTCGACGGCGTCAGCAAATCGTTCAGCGGACTACGCGCCGTCGACGGTGTCAGCTTCACAGTCACGCCGGGCGAGATCATCGGCATCATCGGCCCGAACGGATCCGGCAAGACGACGCTGTTGAATACGCTGTCCGGGGCGCTGCGGCCCTCCTCGGGCACGATCCGGCTGGGCGGCATCGTCCTCAACGGTATGCGCGCGCACCAGATCGCGCGCCTTGGCCTTGCGCGCACGTTCCAGCTGGTGCGCGTGATGCCGGACCTGACGGTGGCCGAAAACGTTGCGGCGGCGCGGCTGTTCTCGACGACGAACGGCTCGGGCGCAACGGCAAGCGAGCTGCTGGACCTCGTCGGGCTCGGCAAGCTGCAGGAAACGCCCGCGAGCGAGCTGACCTATATCGACCAGAAGCGGCTCGAGCTTGCCCGCGCGCTGGCGCTGCAGCCGCGCCTCGTGCTGCTCGACGAATGGCTGGCGGGCCTCAACCCGAGCGAGCTCGAGACCGGCATCGCGCTGATCGCGAAATTGCGCGATCGCGGCCTCACCATCATCATGGTCGAGCATGTCATGGATGCGATTCGAGCGCTGTGCAGCCATTGCATCGTCATGAATGCCGGCAGCGTGATCGCGCGCGGCGCGCCGGAGGCCGTGTTGTCCGATCCAAAAGTCGTTGCAGCCTATCTCGGAGGCGACGATGCTTGAGGTCGCCGCCCTCTCCCATTTCTATGGCAAGCACCAGGCTCTCGCCGACATTGCGCTCGCTATTGGGCAAGGCGAGATCGTCGCGATCCTCGGCGCCAACGGCGCCGGCAAGTCCACCTTGCTCAAGAGCATCGCCGGGCTGGTCAAGCCTGCCCCCGGCGCAACGATCCGGTTCGAGGGACATCACATTGGCGAGCTGCCCGCCCACCTGATCGTGGAGCGCGGCATCGCGCTGGTGCCCGAAGGCCGCGGCGTATTCGGCGATTTGACGGTTGCCGAGAATCTGCAGCTCGGCGCCTACCCCGCCCGCGCCCGCGCAGGCGAGGCAGACCGGCTCGCGAGGATCCTGCGACTGTTCCCGCGCCTTGCCGAGCGTATGGCCCAGGCCGTTCGCACCATGAGCGGCGGCGAGCAGCAGATGGTGGCGATCGGCCGGGCGCTGATGTCGAACCCGCTGCTGCTCCTGCTCGATGAGCCTTCGCTCGGCCTGTCGCCCCTGCTCAGCCGCGAAGTGTTCCGTGCACTGGCGGAGATCCGTAGCAGCGGCCTCAGCGTGTTGCTGGTCGAGCAGAATGCGCGGGCGAGCCTCGACATCGCCGACCGTGTCTACCTGATCGAGTCCGGCCGCAACGCCGGCAGCGGGCCGGCCAGTGCGATGAAGAACGATCCGGAGGTCCAGCGCGCCTATCTCGGCAAGGCCCGCGCGGCCCCGTCCCCACCATAATCGCTCAATCCCGCCTGCAACCTTTGGAGTGCATCATGAACGCGATCGACCTTCTCATCGGCGGCAAGGACCAGTCGGCCAGCCATCAGCGTACCTTCCAGCGCCACAACCCGATCTCCGGCGACGTCGCGACGATCGTGGCGGCGGCCTCGATCGACGACGCGATGCGGGCCGCGGACGCTGCGGCCGCCGCCTTCCCGGCCTGGTCGCAGCTTGGCCCGTCCGAGCGCCGCAAGCGGCTCAATGCGGCCGCCGACATCCTCGCACGCCGGGCCGCGGAATTCACCGCGCTGATGGTCGCCGAAACCGGCGCCACCGCGGGCTGGGCCGGATTCAACGTGCACCTGGCCGAAGGCATGTTGCGCGAAGCCGCGGCCATGACGACGCAGATATCCGGCGAGGTCATTCCGACCGACAAGCCCGACAATCTCGCCATGGCGTTTCGCCAGCCGGTTGGCGTCGTGCTCGGCATCGCGCCGTGGAACGCGCCTGTGATCCTCGGCGTGCGCTCGGTCGCGATGCCGCTCGCCTGCGGCAACACCGTGGTCCTGAAGGCGTCCGAGATGAGCCCCGGCGTGCATCGGCTGATCGGAAGCTGCCTGGCCGAGGCCGGCCTCGGCGACGGCGTCGTCAATGTCGTGACCAACGCGCCAGAAGATGCGCAGGCGGTGGTCGAGGCGTTGATCGCCCATCCCGCGATCCGCCGCGTCAACTTCACCGGCTCGACCCGCGTCGGCCGCCTCATCGCACTGGCATGTGCAAAGCACCTGAAGCGCGCGCTGCTGGAACTTGGCGGCAAGGCCCCGCTCGTCATCCTCGACGATGCCGACCTCGACGCCGCCGTGAATGCGGCAGCGTTCGGCGCCTTCATGAACCAGGGGCAGATCTGCATGTCGACCGAGCGGATCGTCGTCGACGACAAGGTGGCGGACGCCTTCATCGCCAAGTTCGCCGCCAAGGCCAGGAGCCTTCCCTTCGGCGATCCACGCAAGGGCAATGTCGTGCTCGGCTCGCTGGTCAGTGACGCCGCCTGCGAGCGCGTCCGGGGCCTGATCGACGATGCCGTCGCCAAGGGCGCCGTGCTCGCTGCCGGCGGCCACGGCAGCGGCACCATCATGCCCGCCACCATCGTCGATCATGTCACGCCGGCGATGCGGATCTATGGCGAGGAGAGCTTTGGTCCGGTCGTGACCGTGGTGCGCGTGAGCGGGGTGGACGAGGCCGTGCGCGTGGCCAATGACACCGAGTACGGCCTCTCCTCGGCCGTGTTCGGCCGCGACATCGCCCGTGCGCTCGGCGTTGCCAGGCGGATCGAGGCGGGCATCTGCCACGTCAACGCCCCGACCGTGCATGACGAGCCTCAGATGCCGTTCGGCGGCACCAAGGCGTCAGGCTACGGCCGCTTCGGTGGCAAGGCCGCCATCGACGAGTTCACCGAGCTGCGCTGGGTCACCGTGCAGACCGGGCCCCGGCACTATCCGTTCTGATCGGGCGGAAGGAACAGGTCCGGCCTCCAAGGCCGGACCGTCCTCGCGTTGTGCTCACCAGCGGTAGGTCAGCCTGGCGATGGCTTTCCGCCCTTCCGCGTAGAAGCAGCCCGACATGCTGTAACATGAGGCGACATAGCGGGTGTCGGCGAGATTGGTGACGTTCAGCGCCAGGCGCCAATTGTCCCTGTTGTAGGCCAGCAGCGCGTCGAGAACGGTCGACGATCCCACCTTGAACGTGTTGGCCTCGTCGCCCCAGGTCGCGCCGACATAGCGGATGCCGCCGCCGAACTGCAGGCCGGCGAGCGGCCCGTTCTGCAGCGTATAGTCGCTCCACAGCGAAGCGCGGTTGAGCGGCACCGTAGTTGGCGCCTTGCCGACATTCACCGGATCCTGCGTGACCATGGCGTCGACATAGGCATAGGCGGCGCGCAGGTTCCAGCCATCGGCGAGCGACATCGTGCCTTCGAGCTCGATGCCGCGCGACTTCACCTGCCCGATCTGTTCGTAAAAGGTGGCCGCGGGCACGTACACAGCGACGTTATCGCGCGTCAGGTCGAAGGCGGCGAAGGTGAACAGCGCGTTCCAGCCGATCGGCTGATACTTGACGCCGACCTCGTATTGGACGCCGGTCTCGGGATTGAGCATTTGTCCGCCAAACCCGGTCGCGAGCAGCGGCAGGAACGATTCCGAGTAGCTGAAATAGGGCGCGATGCCGCTATCGAAATTGTACATCACGGCGGCTCGGCCGGTGAAGGCCGAGGCGTCCTTCGCGGCCGTGGTATTGGCGATACCGTTATCGACCTGCGTGGTCACGAAATCCTGACGGCCGCCGAGCTGGAACGAGAGCCGGCCGAGCTTGATCTGATCCTGCGCATAGACGCCGACCTGGGACTGCTTGACGCCGGTGTTGTCGTACATGGCGCCGATGGCGTAGTCGTAGCTGTAGTTCGGGTTGAAGACGTTGATCTCGGGGGACGAGGTCGTGACGCCGAAGGCGGTGTCGCGGAAGGAGGTGTTGCGATAGTCGACGCCAACCAGCGTGGTGTGGCTGAGAATGCCGGTGGTGAACTTGCCCTGGAGCTGGTTGTCCACGGCGAATGAGTTGATGTAGGAGTTGCTGTAGCTGCCATAGCGCGCGAGCTGCCCTGCGGCTTCGTTGGTATAGCCGCCGCCGTAAAACACCTTCTCCTCGTTGTGCTGATAGGCGTAGCGCAGATTTTGCCGGAACGTGACGTTGTCGGTGAAATTGTGCGCGAGCTGGTAGCCGACGGTTGCGATCTCGGTGTTGAATGCGTCGAAGCCCGGCACGCCCGCGAAGAACGAGACCGGGATGGTGCGGCCGTTGTTCGGCCAAACCGTGCCCGAGGCCGGCAGGAACTGAAGGCCCCACCCTGCCCGGTCCCGCTGATAGTTGGCGAGCAGGGTGATGGTGGTGTCCTCGTTCGGCTTGAAGGTGACGGTGGGCGCGATGAAGACGCGATTGTCCTTGCTGAAATCGACCTGGGTCTCGCCGTCGCGCACGACGCCGGTCAGGCGCCACAGCACCGTGCCTTCCTTGTTGGCGGCGCCGCCCATGTCGAACTGGCCCTGATAGCGGTTGAAGCTGCCACCCGAGATCGAGACCTCGCCGAACTGCTGCGCCGTCGGCAGCTTGGTCACGTAGTTGAGAACGCCGCCTGTGCCGCTGCCGCCATACATCGCGGAGGACGGACCCTTGAGCACCTCGATACGCTCGGCCCCATAGGGCTCGAGGCCATTGAAGTGCACGTAGTTGCTGGAGGGAATCCGCAAGCCGTCGACGAAGAGGCCCGGCATCGTCATGTCGAAGCCGCGGATCTGGAGGCCGCCGAAGCGGGTGTCCGAGCCGCCATTGACGTCGCCGCTGACGCCGGCGGTGTAGCGCAAGGCCTCGCCGATCGAGACCGCGCCCTGGTTTCTGATCTGGTCGGTGGTGATGACCGACACCGACTGCGGCGTTTCGATCAAGGGCGTATCGGTCTTGGTGGCGGTGCCGCTGCGCGTCGCGACGAAACCGCGTAACGGTCCGTTGGCGCGTTCGCCCGTTGCACCGTTCGACGATGCCGACTGAGTGGGCGCGGCCTGCTGCGCCGGGCCCCGACGATTGGCGCGTGCGGTTCGCGCCGCCGCAGCCCGTCGCGACGACGCAATCGCCGCTGGACGGGTGCGCTGCGTCGGCGCTTCGACGGTGACAGAGGGAATCTGCGTCTGGGCTTGGGCAGAGCCGAAGGGCACGGCGAGAGCGAGTGTGCTGGCCGCACCGAGGAAGAGCATCTGGATTTGTCGGCGGCGCGTGTTCTTACGCGAAGAAGGTTGGAAATCGGTCACGTCTGTTGAGCCCCACGCACTGCCGGCTATGCCGGTATCGATCTTGATGGCCCGCCCTAACTCAGGCGGTTTCGGAGTGCGATAGGAACGGCGTTAGAATTTCTCCAGACGTGTGCACAGCACGTGCGACGCATGCGCTCATGCGCGCTGCTTCTTTGGGATTGGAATCCTTCCAAATGATCTTGTCAGTGTGTTCGGAACCCGACCGCATGTGACGGCCGTGTCGCGCAATCAGCGTTGCAACCAAAGCCAGGGGTGGGAGCGGATGAAGGTCACGTCCGGTCCGCGTGACAACAGGTCGTGCTCTTCTCGCCAGCCAGCACGCTGCGGCTGTTGCGGTCCGGCGGAAGGTCGCCAGCCGCATTCACCGCAAAGAATCCGGTTGGCTTCAACACGAAGCCGGCATATTCCACCGGCATGATCGGGAAGTCTTCGGGCTTGCAGACATGGGTGTGGCCGAAGGAGTGCCACACCACGATGTCGGCATTCTCGATATTGCGATTCTGCGCGGCATAGCGCGGCAGGCCGTCACCGCCGGCGTGAACGTTGGGATAGTCGCCGCTGGCATATTTCTCGGCCGGATCGAATGCAGTCACCCAGATATGCCTTGTGGCAAAGCCGCCGCGCTTGCGCACGTAACTACCCTCCTGGGCCAGCATCAGCGGGCTGGGATTGACGACGAGCTTGTAGGCCGGTGCACCGCCGACCGAGTTGATCTCGTTCGGATTACTGATCTTCCAGAATCGGCCGGTCTCGCCATTGGCGACCGCTGCGGCGTCGCGCTCGCGCGACAGCACGCGCGTGGTGGTGTCGAACACGTTGCCGTGCGGATTGTCGTCGCCCCAGGGCCGCGGCACGAACTCGTGCTCCGTCACCGTGTTACCGCCGCCGTCGAGATCCATATGCAGGCGGACGTTGAAGAAGTGCTGGTGCGTGGGGCCGCCGAGATTATCGTCGACCATGCCGCCCCATCGGTACTTTTCGCCCGGCCGCACCGCGGCGGTCTGGATGATGCCGGTGAGTTTCGTCTCCAGCTGAATCGTGCCGTCCTGATAGAGATACCAGTAGAAGCCGTAATCGTAATTGCCGACGGTGGCGAAGAACGAGATCACGAGCCGTCGGGATCTCCGCACCTCGAACAAGCCGTTGCGAAACTCGTAGTGCTTCCAGGCAATCCCGTAATCCTCCTCATGCATGCAGATCGCGTTCTGCATGACGAAGGGCTCGCCCTTGTTGTCGGCGGCAGGCACGTCGAAATAGTGGATGTTGCCGAGGCAGTCGCAGCCCAGCTCCAGCGCGTTGGCGAGCATGCCGAGCCCGTATTCGCCGGCATCGAAGGCCGACTTCCAGAAGTGGCTAGCGGTCGGATCGGCGTAAGGCACCACCATCTCGGTAACGCTGGCGCGGTGGATCAGCGACCGCTTACGCGCGCCGTCCTGGTAGGCGAGCTGATGCAGCACGAGACCCTCGCGCGGCGTGAATCCGACGCCGAAGCTCCATTTCTGCCAGTCGACTTTCCAGCCGTCGACCTTGAAGCTCGGCCCTTCCGGCTGCTCGATATGCAGCGGCTTGATGTCGGTGCGCGGGTTTGGCACCTCATGCGCGCCGTAGTTCCGTTTCTTGCGCGGAATCGGCACGATCGGATCTTCATCCGTGAGCTCGATGACCTTGCCCCCGATGAGGTCGACCACAGCGACCACGCCCTCGATCGGATGGGCGTAGCCGTTGTCCTGGAGATGCTCGCGAAAATAGCTGACGGCCCGGACAATGCGGGCGCCGCGCTCGAACTCCTTGTCGAAGAATCCGGAGGAGAACGGGTCGACCTGGACCAGCTCGATGTCCTTGTCGGTCAGCCCGCGCCGAACCATCGCCGCCCGCCAAGCGGGATCGGCCTTCACCACGGCATCGCACTTGAACAACTCTTCCAGCATCACCGGCGGCTGCCCATAGGGCGCCTCGCGGTTCGGCACGACCTTGCGGCCGACGATCTCGCCGCGGCCGAGGTCGACGATATGCTCGATGGCCTCGCCCGTGGCGACGTCGAGCGTCAACGCGAAGGCGCGGCGCCCCACCTCGCCTGAAGCCAGCTCCTGCTTGGTCGGCTCCTCCAGCCGCACCGTCGGGAAACGGCAGTTCGCCGCTGAGGTGGCCGCCGCCCGCACCAAAGCGCAAGCCGCGGTGATCTCGTCGGCCGTCAGCGGATCGAGCGGATGCGGTGTCGCGGTCTGCGCTCGCGGTTGGGCTTTGGTGGTTTCAAGCATGAGGACGTCCAAATATCAGGCGAGATGTGCGGTGATGGCGCGGAAGGCAGCAAACCAGCGCTGGTCGATCGACACGTCCATCGCCTTGGGCTGTGTTGCGAGCTTGACGATGACGGTGTCGGAGTCGAGGTCGACATAGAGGTGCTGGCCGTGAATGCCGATCGCGGTGAGCGCGTTGCGCGAAGGATCGATGGTGAACCATTTGCTGCGGTAGCGCGCGCCCGGGAAGAACTCGGCGAGGTCGCCATCGGCCCACGCCTTGGGATCACCGTTCTCGCGGATATCGTCGATCCACCAGCCCGGCACCACCTGCCGGCCCTCGACGACGCCGCGGCAGCGGATCATCTCCCCGAAGCGGACGAGATCGCGCGCGGTGACCGAGATGCCGCCGGCAATGCGGCCCATGCCGTGGCTATCGAGCGTGAGAGAGCCGTCCTCCTCCGCGCCCAGGGGCTGCCAGAGAAACTCGGAGAGAACAAGATGGTAGGGCATCCCGCAGGCGCGTTCATACACCCAGCCGAGCACCTCGGTATTGGGCGAGACGTAGTGGAACACCTTGCCGTGCGGCTTGCCGCTGCCGCGCAGCGTCGTCAGATAAGCGCGCTGATGGCTGGGCTCGACGTCCGGCGGCGGCACGTCCCAACCCGAGGAGAACCGATAGCGCGCGAGGTCGCCGGCGGGGTCCTCGTAATCCTCCTCGAACTTGATGGCGACGGCCATGTCGAGCAGGTTGCGGACGGTGCAGCCGGCGTAGACCGATGTCTCCAGCTCCGGCACGTAGCGCAGCACTCTCGCCTCCGGATCGACCAGGCCGCGCGCGGCCAGCACGCCGCCGAGCGTGCCAGCGATCGCCTTGCTGATCGAGCAGATCAGATGCGGCGTGGTCGCGCTCATGCCGTCGCCGTACCATTCATGGATCAGCGTGCCCTGATGCATCACGAGGAGCGTGTCGGCAAAGGTTTCGCGCAGCGCGCATTCGATCGTGGTCGCTTTGCCATCAGGCCCGGTGAAGCCGAGCTTTGCCAGTTCGCGCGGGGCGCTTCTCATCGGCGTCGGCTGGGCGGAGCGGCGGATCTCTGCGGTCGGCAGCACTTCGCGGGTGTGGGTAAAACCCCAGCGGATCGCGGGAAAGCTGCGCCAATTGGCGCGCGTCACCTGAGCCTCGGGCGCGGGCGGGCTGCCGCGCATGACATCGGTCGGTCGCATCTCGATCCCTCCGCGAAGCGCCGCCCCGGCTGCGATGCCGGAATGGCAGGACGGAAGCCTGCACCGCGGCGTTGTCGGGCGTTATCGAGATCCGGCAATATTTTGCTGGACAGCGCCCATGGCCGTGCCAGTCTGACGTGGTCCCGGCTGACTGCCGGCTTCGAGGATTTTCGACGTTCTGCCATGGCCTTAAGGGCAACTCTTCCGATTCAGGATTCGGCTGCCGGCTTGCTCCAGGCGAACAGCACGGATGTCGATGAGCATTGCGCAAGCCTCGGCCGCTGGCGGCTGAGCTACGACCAGATCAGCGCCGGCGCGTTCCGGGGCAGTTTCACGCAACTCTCCTTGCCGCGGCTGGAGGTGTTCTGCGAGATCACCAGCCAGCAGGTCCGCCAATATGGCCAGCTTGGCGCCGACAGTTTTGGCATCGGCCTGCCCTGGCACGGCGACGGCGAGCTCAGCTTCAACGGGACCGGTGCCAGCGGCGCCCGCGTCCTCGCCAGCATCGACGCCGAGATCGACATGTGTACCCCGAAGGCCTTCGAGCTGCGCGGCGTCGTTGCCAGCACGGTGTTGATCGCAGAGCTCGCCGCCCGGCTCGACATCGAGCTGCCGCGCACCGCCTGGCACCGGCTGCAGGTGATCGAAATGGCGGAAGCGCCGGTCGCGCGGCTGCGGGCGCATCTGGCCGCCATTCAAGCGACGATCACGACCGCTCCGGCAACGTTCAACGATCCGGCGGCGAGGCAGGCCCTGGAAGACGCCCTCCTCGTCGAAATCATGGACATGCTGCCGACCGCACGTCCGAGCGATCCCGGCCGCAGTGCGGCGGCTCGGAAGCGAACCGTGGATCGTGCCCGCGAGCTGATGCATGGCAGGGGCGATCGCTCGCTCTCGCTGCTGGAGGTCTGCAAGGCCGTCGGCGCCAGCCCGCGCAAGCTCGGTTATTGCTTCCAGGAGGTTTTGGGCACGAGCCCGATGCACTATTGGCGCGCGATGCGACTGAACCGTGTGCGGCGCGATCTCAAGGGCGCCGGCGGCAACGAGACCTCGGTCTACGACGTCGCGGTGCAGCACGGATTCTGGCACTTCAGCCAGTTCTCGCTCGACTACAAGCGTCACTTCGGCGAGCTGCCCTCGCAGACGCTGCGTCGCGCGAGGTGTGCCGCCTGATCGGATTCAGCGATGCCGCAGCCGGCGGTTGACCCGGCGCGCCAGGTAATCGCCGGCGCTCTGGACTATCTGCACCAGTGCGATCAGCACGACCACGACGGCCAGCATCATCTCCGGCATGAAGCGCTGATAGCCGTAGCGGATGCCGAGATCGCCAAGGCCGCCGCCGCCGACTGCGCCGACCATCGCGGAATAGCCGAGCAGGCTGACCACCGCGAGCGTCAGCGCCAGCAGCAGGCCGGGCAGCGCCTCCGGGATCAGGACCTTGAGCACGATCTGAAGGGGCGAAGCGCCGAACGAGGACGCGGTCTCGATCAGGCCGCCGTCGACCTCGCGGATCGCAGCCTCGACGAGGCGCGCGATGAACGGCGTCGAGGCGATGGTCAGCGGCACGATAGCGGCGGTCGAGCCGATCGAGGTGCCGGCAACGAGGCGCGTGAACGGGATGATGGCGACGACGAGGATGATGAAGGGCGTCGAGCGCGTCGCATTGACGACGATGCCGAGCACGCGATTGACGATGGGCGCCGCGAACAGCTCGCCTTTGCGGCTGGTGGCCAGGAACACGCCGAGCGGCAGGCCGAAGGCGGTGCCGAGCAGCGCCGCGATGCCGACCATGTACAGGCTTTCGAAGGTAGCCTGGACGATCAGGTTGATGAGTTCAGGCGACATAGCCGAGACGCTCCGCCGAGAATTGATATTGAGAGAGCCAGGCGAGCGTCCGCGTCACCGCGTCCTCGCCGCCGGGAATGCCGAGCGTGAGCGAGCCGACATGCTGGCCGCCGATCTCGTCGATGCGCGCAGACAGCAGCGCGACGTCGAGCCCGAGCTCGCGCGCGAGCCGGGCCACCACGGTGTCGCCCGCCCCTGCCCCGCGCACCTGGATCCGGATCACGGCCTGCCCGCCGGCAGGCTGCTTCGAAACGATTCGGCTCTCCAGCGAGACCGGCAGGCTGTCGCCGATCACCTCGGCCAGGAAGGACTGCGTGATCGGATGTCTTGGCTGCGTGAAGATGTCGGCGACGTGACCACTCTCGACGACGCGGCCGGCGTCCAATACCACCACCTCCTTGGCGAGCTGGCGCACCACGGACATCTCATGCGTGATCAGCACGATGGTCACGCCGAGCTCGCGGTTGATGTTCGCAAGCAGATCGAGGATCGCGCGCGTGGTCTGCGGATCGAGTGCCGAGGTCGCCTCGTCCGACAGCAGCACGCTCGGCCGCGTCGCCAGCGCGCGGGCGATGCCGACGCGCTGCTTCTGGCCGCCGGACAGTTCGGAAGGATAGCGGTCGTGCTTGTCGGCGATGCCGACCAGCGCGAGCAGCTCGGCGACGCGGGCCTTGATGTCGGTCTTGGTCCAACCGGCGATCTCCAGCGGCAGCGCGATGTTGTCGGCCGCGGTGCGCGAGGACAGCAGGTTGAAATGCTGGAAGATCATGCCGATCGAGCGCTGCGCCAGCCGCAGCTCGCGGCCGGCCAAGGCCGAGATATCGCGGCCGTCGACGATCACGCGGCCCGTGGTCGGCTTCTCCAGGCCGTTGATCAGCCGGACCAGGCTCGACTTGCCGGCGCCAGAGCGGCCGATCACGCCGGTGATGGAGCCGCGCGGAATGGCGAAGTCGATGTCTTGCAGCGCGTTGACGCCGGGCTTGCCGCGATAGGCCGGATAGGTCTTCGAGATGCCGGCGAAACGGACCATCGCGTCCGGCTCGGCCGGAGCGGGTGAAATCGCTTCGAGCGTTTCGATCGGTCGTCCGATCGCGAGCGATTGGTGGGCGTTCAAGGAGACGGCCTTCATGCACGATAGCTCGGTCACCCACATGCCCAGGGCACATGGGAACCGGTCGCGTCTGCGACGGGGTGAAAATGGCGATGAGGGCTCAATCGAGCGCGCTGCACCGCAGCACGCACCTTCGCTGTTTCCGGTCTTCCTTGCAATCTCAGATATTTGGAAGGACTTGGACGAAATTTTCCCGATCGCTTCCTGGCGGAGAAGATTATCCGCCGAATATCGGCGCTGTGATCACCGACCCCGGAACCGCGGCTTGCGGCGCGTCAGGAACGCCTCCACGCCCTCCTTGTGGTCCTCGCTGAGGCTGGCGAGCGCGAACTGGTCGACATCCATATGGCTTGCAAGATCGTCCAGTGCATGCGCGAGCCGGTTGACGGTCAGCTTGGTCATGGCGACGGACAGCGGCGGTTGCGCGGCCATCTTGCGGGCCAGCTCCATTGCGGTATCGAACGCATGGCCGGGATCCGCCACCTGCTCGATGAGCCCCCATTCATAGGCCTCGTCCGCGCTGATGCGCTGGTCGGCCAGGATCACCGCCTGCTTGGTACGAGCCGGCCCGATCAGATGCAGCATGCGCGGAATGCTCTGCCAGCTCATATTCATGCCGAGTCCGATCTCGGGCACGCGCAGATGCGCATCGCGCCCCATCACCCGGAAATCGAGCGCCACCGCGAGGGCAACGCCGCCGCCGACGCAAAAGCCTTCGATCGCGGCGATGGTGATCTGCTCCATCTCTTGCCAGGCGTGCGTCAGGCGCGGCCCGAGCTTGAGGTGCCGCCGCAGCGCGCCGAGGTCCATCTCCTTGCGCGAGCGTCCCTCAGCGTCCTTGAGATCGAAGCCGGCGCTGAAGGCGCCCGAGCTGCCGGTCAGCACAACGACCGAGGTCGCTGCATCGTCCTCGAAGCTGCGCGCGGCCGCCGTGAGCTGGCGCAGCGCCTCCGGCGAGAGCGCGTTGATGCCGTCGCCGCGGTCGAAGCGCACGACCGCGATCCGCCCCTCCGGCCCGAGACCCTTCTCGATCTTCACGTAGTCGGTCACCATCATCTCCACGATGTTTGCGGGATGCTAGCGCACAACTGCCCTCACGCATACGTGCCAGGACTGCACTGCAACGAGCCCTCGACAGCCCCTAGCCATTGCGCCTATCTTCCGCCGCATGAGCCAAGATCACGACCATCATCACCACGATCACGATCATTCCGAGCTGTCCGAGACCGAGCTGCGCGTGCGCGCGCTCGAGACGATCCTGACCGAAAAAGGCTATGTCGAGCCGGCTGCGCTCGATGCCATCATCCAGGCCTATGAGACCAAGATCGGTCCGCACAATGGCGCGCGCGTGGTCGCCAAGGCCTGGACCGATCCCGCGTTCAAGACCGCGCTGCTGCAGGACGGCTCCAAGGCGATCGGCACGCTCGGCCATGTCAGCCGCGTCGGCGATCATCTCGTCGTGGTCGAGAACACGCCCGAGCGGCACAACATGGTCGTGTGCACACTGTGCTCCTGCTACCCCTGGGAAATGCTCGGGCTGCCGCCGGTCTGGTACAAGGCCGCGCCCTACCGCTCCCGCGCGGTGAAGGACCCGCGCGGCGTGCTCGCCGATTTCGGCGTCGCGCTGCCGAAGGACACCGAGATCCGGGTGTGGGATTCCACCGCCGAGACGCGCTTCCTGGTGCTGCCGATGCGCCCCGCGGGCACGGAAGGCTGGAGCGAGGAGCAGCTCGCCGAGCTCGTGACGCGCGACTCCATGATCGGCACCGGTTTCCCCAGGACGCCGGGAGCACCGTCGTGAACGGCGTGCACGACATGGGCGGCATGGACGGCTTCGGCAAGGTCGAGCCCGAGCCGAACGAGCCGATGTTCCACGAGGAATGGGAGTCGCGCGTGCTGGCCATGGTGCGCGCGATGGGCGCGGCCGGCGCCTTCAACATCGACACCTCGCGCTTCTATCGCGAGACCTTGCCGCCGCACGTGTATCTGTCGAGCTCCTATTACAAGAAATGGTTTCTCGGGCTCGAGGAGATGCTGATCGACAAGGGCTATCTCACCCGCGAGGAGGTCGCTGCCGGCCATGCGATGCAGCCTGCAAAGGCGCTCAAGCACGGCAAGTTCGACCGCGCCAATGTCGAGCGCGTGATGGTGCGCGGCAAGTTCGGCCGCCCTGCCCCGGCTCCGGCGAAATTCAACATCGGCGATCGCGTCCGCGCCAGGAATATTCATCCAGCCACGCACACGCGGCTGCCGCGCTATGTCCGTGGCCATGTCGGCGTGGTCGAGCTGAACCATGGCTGTCACGTGTTTCCTGACACGGCAGCGATGGAGCGCGGGGAGAACCCGCAATGGCTCTACACCGTGGTGTTCGAGGGCCGCGATCTCTGGGGCGAGGACGGCGATCCCACGCTGAAGGTCTCGATCGACGCGTTCGAGCCCTATCTGGATCCGGCGTGATGAGCAGCGCGCTTGCGGCCGCCGCGACGGCGGCGATCCCGAGCATTCCGTGCGACGACGACGGCCCGGTGTTCCGAGCGCCCTGGGAGGCGCATGCCTTCGCGATGGCCTTGAGCCTGCACGAGCGCGGCGTATTCACCTGGCCGGAATGGGCCGCAGCACTCGCAGACGAGATCAAGCGAGCCCAGGCCGCCGGCGACCCTGATACCGGCGAGACCTACTATCTGCACTGGCTCGCCACGCTGGAGGGCCTCGTCGCCCGCAAGGGCGTCGCGTCGATGGAGACGCTGCACCGCTATCGGAATGCGTGGGACCACGCCGCCGATCGCACGCCGCACGGCAAGCCGATCGAGCTCAGGCCGGAGGATTTTGGTTAGCTGTTGCCTCTCGTTATTGCGAGCGCAGCGAAGCAATCCAGAATCCCTCCGCAGTGGCAGTCTCGATTGCTTCGTCGCAAGGGCTCCTGGCAATGACGACAGAGCGAGCCTACCGTCCCGCCACGTACTCGTTCCACCCCTTCGCCCGCAAACTGCAGGCCGGGCACTCGCCGCAGCCGTAGCCCCAATCGTGCCGTGCGCCGCGTTCGCCGAGATAACAGGTGTGGGAGTGCTCGCGGATGAGATCGACGAGGCCGTCGCCGCCGAGGTCATGCGCGAGCCGCCAGGTCGCGGCCTTGTCGATCCACATCAGTGGCGTGTGCAGCTCGAACTGCTTGGCCATGCCGAGCGAGAGCGCGGCCTGCATGGCGCGGACGGTCTCGTCACGGCAATCGGGATAGCCGGAATAATCGGTCTCGCACATGCCGCCGACGATGTGGCTGATGCCGCGCCGGTAGGCCAGCGCCGCCGCAAAGGTCAGGAACACGAGGTTGCGGCCCGGCACGAAGGTGTTCGGCAGGCCGTCCGCGCCCATCGCGATCGCGACGTCGCGGGTCAGCGCCGTCTCGGAGACGGCCGCCAGCGTCGGGATCGACAGCGTGTGGCTCTCGCCGAGCCTTGCGGCCCAATCGGCGCGCAGGCCCTTGATGCCGTCGAGCAGGCGGTCGCGGCAGGCAAGCTCGATGGCGTGGCGCTGGCCGTAGTCGAACCCCAGCGTCTCCACACGCGCGAAGCGGCTCAGCGCCCAGGCGAGGCAGGTGGTGGAATCCTGGCCGCCGGAGAACAGCACCAGCGCGATTTGTGAGGAAAATGCATCACTCATGGCCCGCGCTTTAGCATCGCACGACTTGCCCGCCAATCGGTGGAAATCGGCCAGTTCCGCCGCCTTGCGCTGGGATCGGGGGCCCGCTTTTGGCATAAGGCTCTGTATCCCAGGAGACTGCCCGGCAATGACCCCTTCCCGCGACATTTCCCGCCTGATCGAGATCATGGCGGCGCTGCGCACGCCGGTGACCGGCTGCCCCTGGGACCTCGAGCAGGATTTTTCGACGATCGCGCCCTACACGATCGAGGAAGCCTATGAGGTGGTCGACGCCATCACCCGCGGCGATCTCGACGATCTCAGAGAGGAGCTTGGCGATCTCCTGCTCCAGGTCGTGTTCCACGCCCAGATGGGCTCGGAGCAGAACGCGTTCGATTTCGGTGATGTGGTCCTGGCCATCACCCGCAAGATGATCCGCCGCCATCCCCACGTCTTCGCCGACAAGGACGGCAATCTCGCCTCCTCCCATGTCAAGGAAGTCTGGGACCGCATCAAAGCGGAGGAGAAGGCCGAGCGCGCCGCGCGCCGGCCGCCGGAGGAGGCGCCGACGCACAAGTCGCTGCTCTCGGGCGTTAAGGCCGGCCAGCCCGCTTTGACCCGCGCGATGGAGCTGCAGCGCAAGGCCTCCACCGTTGGCTTCGACTGGAACGACCCGCGCGCGGTGCTGCACAAGATCCGCGAGGAGGTCGACGAGATCGAGGCGGCATTGGACCGCAACGACAAGCAGGAGATTGCGGAGGAGACGGGCGACCTGATGTTCGCCCTCGTCAACCTCGCCCGCCATGTCGATGCCGATCCGGAGGCTGCGCTCCGCGCGACGAATGCAAAATTCGAGCGGCGCTTTGCCTATATCGAGCGGGCACTGGAGGCGCAGGGCCGGACGCTCGAGCAGGCCTCGCTGGCGGAGATGGACGCGTTGTGGAATGCGGCGAAGGCGGAAGTCTAGACTTTCGTTCGAACGATTTGCCAATCATCAAGACGTCCAGCTGCGCTATCGCTTCGGCGGGTCGATGCGACGAAACGCAAGGGGCCCCTTGAATGTGATTGAGCCTTTCTCGAGTTCTTTCATAAGATCGTCCATGCCTCGCAAATCAGGAATGCGTCGCGCTAAGTTGAACACCGAATTGTCGATGTCGTACCAAAGCCCGGACATCTCGTTGATTTCATCATTCTTCGTGCTGATGTTGAGCACGCCAAGAAATGGAAACCGCGCTGTGGTGACCTGGTTCGGTCCGGTGCCGATCGGCTCTCTAAGGGTGAGTTCATGGTCCTGAAAGTAGATCAATTTCTTCGGCTCACCAACAAACGCGATCATCACGTTGGTAATATCCAATGACTGATCGGAGAATATATCGCTGTTGGTAATTTCGAAGTGCAAAATGAGCTTTCTCCCTACATCTTCGATGCCGATCGTGCAGTGTGTGACGACCTCGGCTTGGACAATTTCTGTACGATCGATTTTCCAAGTCAGCGCCCTAACTTCCCAAATTCCTACGAGCTTCTGCCGGATTGGGCTCAGAATATCTTCTTTGAGTTGCAGGTTGCTCAAATAGCCAGCAAATGCGAACAGGAAACTGAACGACCCGAACATCACGGGTATCCAGGGTGAGTGACTCGCGTTGGTCAAATATGGGAAGGTCGGAATTGGTGTAAACACGCCGATAGACCATCCAATCATGAAGGTCATGATGATTGCGAAGATGATCCCGTAGAAAAGCATTCGGAAAAACGGGATCACCATGAATCCCTTGGAGATTTCCTGAAATATCTTGATGAATGATTCCATGCCCAATGCCTTCGAACGCGGCAGTTCGACGCGGCTGGTCGAGATAAAAAATGCAAAACTTGGGCAGCGTCGAAAGCAGCCAGAACCTTAAAATGAACTGCGCTATACAGGTAGCCAAATGCAACCTGAAGGCGATCCTACTCTCCCCCCTCAGGCCGTCAAGGGAAAATGACGGCCCTCGCCGATTCAAGCCACGCGCGGCACGGCGTCGAACCTGTTCACCACGATATCCCGCTTGGTCTCGTCCACCCGCACCGTCATGTCGAAGCGGCCGTCGTGCAGCTCCTTCGACAGCACCTCGGCATTGCGGTGCAGCCAGCTGATGCCGGCGCCGTCGGCGGCGTCGATGGAGAGATCGAGCGTGGTCCTTTTCGCCGCGAGCCGCTGCTCGATCGCGGCGAGCAGAGCATCGACGCCCTCGCCCGACACGGCTGAGACCAGCATCGCCGGATGATCCTCCGGCCTGCGCGCGGCGATGTTGAGCAGCTCTTCGCGTTGCTCGGGGGCGAAACGGTCGATCTTGTTCCAGACCTCGATGATGCGGCCGGAATCATCAGGGTTGATGCCGAGCTGGCGAAGCACTGCGTCGACGTCGCTCTGCTGCGCCTCGGCGTCCTCATGCGAGATGTCGCGGACATGTAGGATGACGTCGGCCTCCAGCACCTCCTCCAGCGTGGCGCGGAAGGCGGCGACGAGCTGCGTCGGCAGGTTGGAGATGAAGCCGACGGTATCCGAGAGCATCGCCTTGCCGCCATGCGGCAGGTTGAGCGCCCGCAAGGTGGGATCAAGCGTCGCAAACAGCATGTCGGCCGCCTGCACGTCGGCGCGGGTCAGGCGATTGAACAGCGTTGACTTGCCGGCATTGGTGTAGCCGACCAGCGCGACGACACGATACGGCACGCGTTGACGGCCGGCGCGATGCAGACGCCGCGTCGCCTGCACCTTTTTCAGCTCGCTCTCCAGCTTGGAGATGCGCTCCTGGATCAGGCGGCGGTCGGCCTCGATCTGCGTCTCGCCGGGGCCGCCCATGAAGCCGAAACCGCCGCGCTGGCGTTCGAGATGGGTCCAGGAGCGCACCAGGCGCGAACGCTGGTAGTTGAGATGCGCAAGCTCGACCTGCAGCGAGCCTTCCCTGGTTTTGGCGCGGCGGCCGAAGATTTCGAGAATGAGCCCGGTGCGGTCGAGCACCTTGGCGTGCCATTCCTTTTCGAGATTGCGCTGCTGGATCGGCGACAAGGCGCAATCCATCACCACGAGCTCGACCTCGAGGGTCTTGATCAGCCCGGCGATCTCCTCGACCTTGCCCTTGCCGATATAGGTCGCAGGCCGGATCTGGGAGACCGGCGCGACGATGGCATCGGCAATGACGAGATCAATCGCCCGCGCGAGGCCCGCGGCTTCATCGAGCCGGGCCTCGGTATCGCGCAAGGCATGAGTCACCGATTGCACGTCGGCGCTGCCCGCGCGCACGCGCAAGTAGGGGCCGATGACAAGCACCCGCCCCGTCTGCGTAGCCCCTGCCGACCGCGGACGGTCGGCATCCCCGTCGAAATTCCGGGGTTCCAATCAGGTCACTCTCAAGCCGGCTGGTCCTCGCCGCCTTCGAACAACTGAATCGGAGCGCCCGGCATGATGGTCGAGATCGCATGCTTGTAGACCAGCTGCGAATGACCGTCGCGCCGAAGCAGCAAACAGAAATTGTCGAACCAGGTCACGATGCCCTGGAGCTTCACTCCGTTGACCAGAAAGATCGTCAGTGGCGTCTTGGTTTTGCGAACGTGATTAAGGAAGGTGTCCTGTAGGTTTTGTGCGCGGTCTGCCGCCATTGTTTTTTTCTCGCTTTGAGTTTCTTTTTATTGCGCCGAATGCGGCCCTCTTTGTGGAGTTCGGGGCCTCCTCCGGTTGCCGTCCCTCATGAGATCCCCCTCGGAAGGAACAGCGGTTCGATTAGAGGACAGGTCGGGGTATTAGGCAAGCCGCTTGAAGCGGCAGGCGTGGCCCTATTGCCCCGAAAAATTACGGAAATCGATGATTTTCTTTGCCTATTTCCGAGATGCCGCCGCAGCGTCGCAGCATTAGCCGACGCCGAGCGCTTTCAACTTCCGGTGCAAGGCCGAACGTTCCATGCCAACGAACTCGGCCGTTCGAGAAATATTTCCTGAGAAACGGCTGATCTGTGCAATCAAATAGTCGCGCTCGAACACCTCGCGTGCTTCGCGCAGCGGCAGGCCCATGATGTGCTCGCCATTGTTGCTGGTCGGCATCGCCGGCACCATCGAGCCGACGTCCTGCGGCAGCATGTCGGCGGTGATGATGACTTCCGGCCCGCCGGCGGCCAGAATCATGACTCTTTCGACGTTGTTGCGGAGCTGGCGCACATTGCCGGGCCAGACATGCGATTGCAGCACCGCCATCGCGTCCTGACCGATCTGGCGCTTGGGCAGGCCGCTGCCGGCCGAGATCTGCTCCATGAAATAGTCGATCAGTTCCGGAATGTCCTCGCGCCGCTCCGACAGTGCGGGCACGCGGATCGGCACCACCGAGAGCCGGTGGTAGAGGTCCTCGCGGAAACGGCCGGCTGCGATCTCCTCTTCGAGATTGCGTGCGGTCGATGAGATGATGCGCACGTCGACCTGCACCTTGGCGGTGCCGCCGACGCGCTGGAACGACTGCTCCACCAGCACGCGCAGGATCTTGTTCTGGGTCTCGCGCGGCATGTCCGCGATCTCGTCGATGAACAGCGTGCCGCCATGCGCCTCTTCGAGCGCGCCGGGCTTGCGCGGCTGCTCGCCATTGGACTGCTCGACGCCAAACAGCTCATGCTCCATTCGCTCGGGCGTGATCGCGGCGGCGTTGATGACGACGAACGGACCGTCGGCGCGGCCCGAAGCGATATGCAGCGTGCGCGCGGTCAGCTCCTTGCCGGCCCCGGCGGGGCCGACGATCAGGATGCGGCTGTTGGCCTTGGCTGCCCGCTCGATGGTCTGGCGCAGCTGGTTCATGCTGGGCGAGCGGCCGACGAGCTGGCTGGCGCTCGGGGCGAGCTGCTTCAGCTCCTTGACCTCGCGCTTCAGCCGCGAGTTCTCCAGCGCTCTGGTCGCGACCAGGATGAGGCGGTCGGCCTTGAACGGCTTCTCGATGAAGTCGTAGGCGCCGCGCTTGATCGCGGCGACCGCGGTCTCGATGTTGCCGTGGCCGGAGATCATCACGACGGGCAGATCGGCATTGTCCTTCTTGACCTGCTCCAGGAGCTGCAGGCCGTCGAGCTTGGAGCCTTGCAGCCAGATGTCGAGAAACACCAGATGCGGCCTGCGATTGGCGATCTCGGCGAGCGCCGTGTCGCTGTCACGCGCGGTCCTGGTGACGAACCCCTCGTCTTCGAGAATGCCTGCAACGAGATCGCGAATATCGGCTTCGTCATCGACAATCAGAATTTCACTTGCCATGGATCGCGCCTGTCTTGTCAGCTGCCTGTTGAGGCTTCGATTTTGGTTGAATCATTGGTCTTTTCAGCCGGCTCTTTGGTTCCGGCGGCCGGCTCTTTTGTTGCCTGGGTCGCGACGGATTCCGTCGCCGTTTGCGTGATGTCGGGCTTGGAGGTTGTCCCAGTCGCGTCGTTGACCGTCGGCACTTGCTCTGTTGTCGCGGACTTCGCGGGTTGCCCCGACACGGCAAAGCGCATGCGCATCCAGGCGCCGCGCTGGCCTGGGCGGAAGTCTGAGGCGTCCTTCAGCTCGATCCGCCCGCCATGGTCTTCCAGCACGCGCCCGACGATCGCAAGCCCCAGCCCGGTGCCCTTGGCACGCGTGGTAACGTAGGGCTCGAGCAGACGCGAGCGCGCGACCTTGGGCAGGCCGATGCCGTTGTCGATGACGTCGATCAGCACGTCGTCGCCCTCGCGCGACACCACGACGTCGATACGCCCCTTGCCGAGCTCCTCGGGCGGGACCTGCTCGATCGCCTCGGTGGCGTTCTTGACGATGTTGGTGACAGCCTGCGAGATCAGGCGCCGGTCGAACTGGGCGCGCAACGGATCCTGCTTGAACTCGGCCTCGATGTCGATTTCGGGATGGGCGACCTTCATCAGGAACACGGCCTGGCGCACCGTGTCGGCGACGTCCTCGCCTTCCATCACGGGCTTCGGCATCCGCGCAAAGCGCGAGAACTCGTCGACCATGCGCCTGATGTCGTCGACCTGGCGGACGATGGTATCGGTGCACTGGTCGAAGATCTGCTTGTCCTTGGTCTCGGTGATGTCCTTGCCGAACTTGCGGCGGATGCGCTCGGCCGAGAGCTGGATCGGCGTCAGCGGGTTCTTGATCTCATGCGCGATGCGGCGCGCCACGTCGCCCCAGGCCGAGGTACGCTGCGCCGAGACCAGCTCGGTGATGTCGTCGAGCGTGATGATGTAGCTGTCATGCGGCTGGTTCTTCTCGGCGCTGACGCGGACCGACAGGTTGCGCTCGGTGCCGTCGCGGGTGATCGTGATCTGGCCCTGCACCAGGCGCTGGGTCCCTTCCCGCGCCGTCTTCATCATCTCGTCGAGCTCGGGCAGCACGTCGGAGAGCGGATGGCCGAGCGTCTCGGCTTCGGAGTGCCCGATCAGTTTCTCTGCGGAGCGGTTGAGGATGCCGACGCTGCCGGACGCGTCGACGCCGATGATGCCGGCGCTCGCGGACGACAGCACCGCCTCGATGAAGCGGCGGCGGCTGTCGATGAGATCGCTGGCATTGACCAGCTCGTCGCGCTGGCTGCGCAATTCCTGCGTCATCTTGTTGAAGGTCTCGCCCAGCTGGGCGAGGTCGCCCTCCGACTGGTGCACCGGCACCTGGACGTGCAGGTCGCCGGTCGAAACTGTATGTGCCGCGTTCATCAGCCGCCGGATCGGCGAGACCAGCGAGTTGGCGAAGTTGAGACCGATCAGCACCGAAGCCATGAGGATGGTCAGCGCGATCACCGCGAACATCAGCGCGAAGGCGACCTGGATACCGAGCCGGCGCGATTCGATCTGGGCGTATTCGGCGACGCTGACCTCGGTCTGCTTGAGCTGATTGACGACATTCGGATCAAGCGGCCTGGCGACATAGAGGAAGGTGTCGTTGAAGGCGCGCAGGCGGATCACCGCGGCAACGAAGCTCGCATCGGGAAGGACCGCGATCTCGGGCTCGTTCTCGTTGACGTTGCTGAGAAAGTCCGGCGCGGGCGGCGAATAAGCGAGCCGCATGCCGGTGTCGGCGGATTCCAGGATGTTGGTGTTCTTGTCGATGATCATCGCGCCCGGCAGGTTGCGCGACGCGGCGCTCGCCGTCAGCATCTCGCGGAACGAGCGGCGGTCCTGGTCGTAGAGCGGCCGGGCATGGGCGATGTCGTTGGCCATGCCGAGAATGTCGCCGCGGATCAGCTGCGCATGGTCCTGCATGTAGGCCCGCGCGATCGTCAGCGAGTTCTGGATCACCTCCTTGGTCGGCCCGGAGAACAGCCGGTCGAGGCCGCGCTCGATGGTGACGTTGGCGACGACGGCGACCAGCACCGCCGGCAGCACCGCCACGATCGAGAACAGGCTGACGATCTGGACGTGGAGACGCGCCGCCGCCCTGCCCCGCCGCCGCGCCAGGATCAGCTGCCAGAGTTCCCGGATAATGATCCCGACCAGCAGCAGGATCGTGGCGGCATTGATCAGATAGAATGTGCGGACCACCCCGGGCGTCGGCTCGATCGTGCTCAGACCCGTCAGGACCAGGAAGGTCAGGAAGGCCGACAACAGCGCCAGCGCTACGGCAAAGGGTGCCAGCCAGCGTCGCACCGACCAACGCCGGGGCTCTTCCGCTGGGGCCGTGTCAAAGTGTGCGGCCGAGGTATCTGCGCTGGTCATTCCGGCAATGATGCTGAAAACGGGTCCGCGGACGCGCGGATACTGATGTATTCGTACCACATTGTTGCCGAATTGCGACAATTCCGCGGCGTGTTCGCCCTGGCGGACCCGCGCAATCCACAGGCACATGCCGCCTGGGCGGAACGGATTCCCGCCGTCCCGGCTTAATCCGCATGGATAGGATCTTTCTCGCGACGATGGTTTCGGCCGTTCTGCTGCTGATCGTGGCCGCCGACCTCCTGGTCAACGGCCTCGGCCTTCAGCAGCCGCCGCTGAATGTCGCGAGCGTGGTGCCAGCCTCCGGCGGACTGGTCAGATAGGCGCAATGGCCGCGCTGCGGCCGACGACCAATTTGAATGTGCGGGCGGAACATTAGAGTCCCGTCAGGACTTGTGCTCACCGCGTCAGCCACAACGGCCAGCGCGATCCGGACAGGCTCAGCTCTGCCTTGGTAGGGGGAGCTGAGCCACCGGTCCGCGCTAGCGCGTTTGGCGTTCGTCGCAAGAAAGTCAGCCCCCGCTCCGATACACCTGGATGTCGAGATCCCGGATCTTCTTCCGCAGCGTGTTGCGGTTGAGGCCGAGCAGGTCCGCAGCGCGGATCTGGTTGCCACGGGTGGCGGCGAGCGCGGCCGTGAGCAGCGGCACCTCGATCTCCTTGAGGATGCGGTGATAGAGGCCTGGCGGCGGCACGCCGTTCGGGAAGCCCTGGAAGTGCGAGGACAGATACGCCTCCACGGCGCCGCCGAGATTGTCGACCCCCTGCTGGACCGCAGCCCCCGGGCTGACCGAGGGCGGCGCGAGTTCGCCGTCGATGACGGAGGACGTGATCACGTCCTGCGGATAGAGCGCGGCGAGCCGCCGGGCGAGGTTTTCCAACTCGCGCACGTTGCCGGGCCAGCGGTGCTGCTTCAGCCGCTCCAGCGCCAGCGTGTCGAGCTTCTTCGGCGGCAGACCGTCCTTCTCGGCCAGCGTGAAGAAGTGCCGCACGAGATCCGGCAGGTCCTCGATGCGCTCGCGCAAGGGCGGCAGCCGCAGCGGGACGACGTTGAGGCGGAAGAACAGGTCTTCGCGGAACAGGCCCTGCTGGATCAGCACGCGCAGGTCCTTGTTGGACGCCGCGACGATGCGCACGTCGGTCTTGATCGGGGTACGGCCGCCGACGGTGGTGTATTCGCCCTGCTGCAGCACGCGCAGCAGGCGGGTCTGCGCCTCCATCGGCATGTCGCCGATCTCGTCGAGGAACAGCGTGCCGCCCTCGGCCTGCTCGAACCGGCCGGAGGCGCGGGTGTTGGCGCCGGTAAAGGCACCGCGCTCGTGGCCGAACAATTCGGACTCGATGAGATCGCGCGGGATCGCCGCCATGTTGACCGCGACAAAGGGGCCGTTGCGGCGCTTGCCGTAATCGTGCAGCGCTCGCGCCACCAGTTCCTTGCCGGTTCCGGACTCACCCGTGATCATCACGGTGAGATCGGTCTGCATCAGGCGCGCCAGCACGCGGTAGATTTCCTGCATCGCCGGCGAGCGGCCGACCAGCGGGATCGCCTCCATCTCGGCGTCCTCGTCCGGCGACGAGGTCCGCTCCTTCGGCTCGGCGAGCGCGCGGCCGACGATGGCGATCAGTTCCTTCAGGTCGAAGGGCTTTGGCAGATATTCGTAAGCCCCGCGCTCGGAGGCGCGGATCGCCGTCATGAAGGTGTTCTGCGCGCTCATGACGATGACGGGCAGGTTCGGCCGCATCTTCTTGATCCGCGGCAACAGGTCGAAGGCGTTTTCGTCCGGCATCACCACATCGGTGATGACGAGATCGCCCTCGCCCTGGCTGACCCAGCGCCACAGCGTTGCGGCATTGCCGGTCAGCCGCACTTCGTAACCGGCGCGGGACAGTGCCTGATTGAGAACGGTGCGGATGGCGGTATCGTCATCGGCTACGAGAATGCTACCTGCGGGCATTGTTGATCCTCATTTTGCCCCCTGTGACGCAGGCGACGACTTCCCGGCAGAGCCGTCGCGACTGCTTTGATCGGCGTGTTTGACCGATGTGGAATACATCGGCATCAGCACGCGGAAGGTGGTCTTGCGCGGCTGAGATTCGCATTCGATGATGCCCCCGTGATCGCCGACGATCTTGGCGACCAGCGCAAGGCCGAGACCCGAGCCGGTCTGCTTGGTGGTCACGAAGGGATCGAACAGGTTGGGCAGAAGATCGTCGGGCACGCCGGGTCCGTTGTCCTTCACACAGAATTCGAGCGGAAGGGATACCCGCGATTTTTGACCGGGGACTGACAGGCGCACACCGGGTCGGAACGCGGTGGTGAGCTGGATCTCGGCATCGGGCACGTCGATCAGCGCTTCGGCGGCGTTCTTCACGAGATTGAGGAACACCTGGATCAGCTGGTCCTGGTTCGCCAGCACCGGCGGCAGCGAGGGATCGTAATCCTCGACGAAGCGGATGTTGCGGGCAAAGCCCGACTGCGCCAGCCGCTTGACGTGATCGAGCACCGAATGGATGTTGACGGGGCCGCGCACCACGGGGCGCTCGTCGCCGAACACCTCCATGCGGTCGACCAGCGTCACGATGCGGTCGGCCTCGTCGCAGATCAGCCGCGTCAGCATGCGGTCCTCGGACGAGGCCTGCTGCTCGAGCAGCTGCGCTGCGCCGCGAATGCCCGAAAGCGGATTCTTGATTTCATGCGCGAGCATTGCTGCTAGCGCTATCACCGAGCGCGCTGCGCTGCGATGGGTGAGCTGCCGATCCATCTTGTCGGCGATGGTGCGCTCCTGCAGCATCACGACGATATGGCCGGGCCGCTCGGTGAGTGGAGCCACGTGCAGGTCGACCTGGCGGTCGCCGCCCATGCGCGGCGTGCCGAGATCGACCTTGTATTCGTTGACCGGCGCGTTCGAGGAGCGCACTTGGTCGATCAGCGCCAGCAACGGGCTGCCGAACGGCACCAGCTCCTTTAGCGACTGCCGCTTCAGGAATTGCGTGGAGATCTCGAAGAAGGCCTCGGTGGCGATGTTGGCGGCGACGATCTTGCCGTCGGGCCCGATCATGAGCACGGGGTTGGGCAAAGCATCCAGGATTGCGTCGCTGTCGGACTGAAGCGGCCGACGATGTTCAGCGGCTGAACTCATGCAGCAGCGCTCCATGCGAAGTCGTCGAAGGCGTCTTGCAGTGCATCGTGAACGAGGCGCGGATCCTCCGAGACCAGGATCTTCTGCCGCCAGGATTTCAGCTTCTCGGCCGGCGCACGGCTCGCCTGCGCTGCGACGTCGAGCGCCCAGCCCAGATGCTTGCGGGCGTGCCTCAGTCCGATGCGCAGGCCATAGAGCGCACAAACGCCGTCATAGAGCGTGCGGACATAATGCAGCTGCGTCTGGAGCAAGGGCACGGCTTCCTCGGCCCCGCCGTTCAGACGGCGGCCGATCTGGCCCGGCAGCCAGGGCTGGCCCTGCGCGCCGCGGCCGATCATCACGGCGTCGGCGCCCGAGGCGTCCAATGCCGCCAGCGCCTTTTCGTAAGAGGTGATGTCGCCGTTGACGACGAGCGGAAGGGAGGTGGCCTCGCGCACGGCGCGGATCGCATCCCAATCGGCCTCGCCCTTGTAGAACTGGCAGCGGGTGCGGCCGTGCACGGTGACGAGCTTGATTCCGGCGGCCTCGGCACGTCGCGCCAGCTCCGGCGCGTTGCGGCTGCGGTCGTCCCAACCGAGGCGCATCTTCAGCGTCACCGGCACCTTCACCGCCGCGATCGTCGCTTCGATCAGGCTGACGGCATGGTCGAGGTCGCGCATCAAGGCCGAGCCGGACTGGCCGCCGGTGACGTGTCGGGCGGGACAGCCCATGTTGATGTCGATGATATCGGCGCCTTCCGCTTCGGCGATCCGGGCGCCTTCGGCCATCCAATGCATCTCGCAGCCGGCGAGCTGGACCACATGCGGGCCGATGCCAGTGGCTTCGCAGCGCAACCGGGACATCCGGTGGCCATTGGCGAGCTCATCGCTAGCGGTCATTTCAGACACAACGAGACCAGCCCCAAGCTCGGCGGCCAGCCGGCGGACGGGCGAGTCAGTCACACCCGACATCGGCGCCAGGAAGACCGGGGTGGCGACTTCAATATCGCCTATTTTCAACGGCTTAGAGCCTGATACTGCCGAGCCGGTCACAGGGGTCCCGTTGACTG
This sequence comes from Bradyrhizobium sp. IC4060, assembly GCF_020193715.1. Classification (NCBI taxonomy): domain Bacteria; kingdom Pseudomonadati; phylum Pseudomonadota; class Alphaproteobacteria; order Hyphomicrobiales; family Nitrobacteraceae; genus Bradyrhizobium; species Bradyrhizobium sp. IC4060. The sequence continues at coordinate 116,174 of NZ_JADYVJ010000001.1, forward strand.
GGCAGGGCCTCATCGCGCCTGCCATGATCTATCTTGCGCACAATTCTTGTGCAGTCAAGCGTCATGCCTACAGTTTAGACAGTTCTGTAGATCTTTCAAGTGCACTGCAGCAAAATGCTGTTTCCCACAATCCGGGGAAACCCCCTTTTTTTGCGGGCCTGCCGTGCTAGAGGCATGCCGGCAAATCACCCCCTGCTCTTTCATTAGCAATTGAGTATTTGAGTCCTATGGCGAAATCACAGCGCACCGCGGTCGTCCTCGTCGCAGCCGGGCGTGGACTGCGCGCCGGCGCCGGCGGGCCGAAGCAATATCGCGAGATCGGCGGCGTGCCCGTGATCCGCCGCGCCATGGAAGCCTTCAGCGGTCACACTGAGGTGTTCGCGGTGCAGCCGGTGGTGAACCCCGACGACAGCGCCATGTTCACCGCAGCGGTCGCAGGGCTCAGGCACGAGCCACCGACCAATGGCGGCGCGACGCGGCAGGCTTCGGTGCTCGCCGGCCTCGAAGCGCTGGCCAAGCACAATCCGGACATCGTGCTGATCCACGACGCCGCGCGCCCCTTCGTCTCGGAAGGCGTGATCTCGCGCGCGATCGAGGCGGCGAGCCGCAACGGCGCTGCGATCCCCACCGTTGCCGTCACCGACACCATCAAGGTCACCGGCGAAAGCGGCAACGTCGAGGCCACGCCGGAGCGCGCTTCCTTGCGGATCGCACAGACGCCGCAATCCTTTCGTTTCGACGTCATCCTCGAGGCGCATCGTCGTGCGGCAAGGGATGGACGCTCGGATTTCACCGACGATGCCGCGATTGCCGAATGGGCAGGATTGACGGTTGCAACCTTTGAAGGCGATGTTGCCAACATGAAGCTCACAACTCCCGAGGATTTCGTGCGCGAGGAAGCGCGCCTGGCCGCCCAGCTCGGCGACATCAGGACCGGCACCGGCTACGACGTGCACGCCTTCGGCGAAGGCGACCATGTCATGATCTGCGGCGTGCGCGTGCCGCACACCAAGGGTTTCCTGGCTCATTCCGACGGCGATGTCGGCCTGCATGCGCTGGTCGACGCCATTCTCGGCGCTCTCGCCGACGGCGACATCGGCTCGCACTTCCCGCCGAGCGATGCGAAGTGGAAGGGCGCCTCCTCCGACCAGTTCCTGAAATATGCCATCGAGCGCGTCGCAGCGCGCGGCGGCCGCGTCGCCAATCTCGAGGTCACGCTGATCTGCGAGCGGCCGAAGATCGGCCCGTTGCGCGACACCATGCGCGCGCGCATCGCCGAGATCTCCGGCGTCGACATCTCGCGCATCGCAGTGAAGGCGACCACCAGCGAGCGGCTCGGCTTCACCGGCCGCGAGGAAGGCATCGCGGCGACCGCGAGCGCCACCATCCGCCTTCCCTGGGGCGTCTAGGCCATGGGCGGCAGCGACGCACGCGCCCTCTCCCGCTCGCTGCTCGATCTGTGCCGGATGCGCAAGCTGACGATCGCAACGGCCGAATCCTGCACCGGCGGTCTCGTCGCGGGCGCACTGACTGACATCCCGGGCTCGTCCGATGTCATCGACCGCGGCTTCGTCACCTATTCCAACGAGGCCAAGCGCGCGATGCTTGGCGTCGAGGCGAGCACGTTGGCCAATTTCGGCGCCGTAAGCAAGGAGACCGCGACCGCAATGGCAATCGGTGCGCTTGAGCGCGCCGATGTCGATCTCGCGGTCGCCATTACCGGCATCGCCGGCCCGGGCGGCGCCACGCCCGGCAAGCCGGTCGGTCTCGTGCACTTCGCCGCCGCCGCGCGCGACGGCCGCATCATCCACCGCGAGCACCGCTTCGGCGCCATCGGCCGCAGCGCGGTGCGCGCCCGCTCCGTGGTCGAGGCGCTGCGCATGCTGATGGATCTGGCCCGCGGCCCGCAAGTCGCGGCCAAGCCGCAGCGCACCGCCGCCAGCCGCCTGCGCCCGCGTGTGACGCGCTCACCGCGCCGGCATGTGGTCAAACGCAGGCCGCCACGTCCGCCGCGGGGATAAATCGTCTCAGGCGGCCGTGGCAAGCAGCGCGCTCGCATGATCGAGCACGCACTGCTTGACCGCGCCAGCTTCAGACGGTTTCGCCTTGGCGCTAACCGTCAATTCCAGGATCGGCGCGGCGGGATTGGCGACATCGAGGACCTTGCTGACGGAGACGGCAAGTTGCGCCTGATCGTCGATGCGGGAATCCTTGCGAAGCTCCTTCAGGATGCGATCGGCCAGCGCCGGAACGGCGCCGGCGGGGACCGGAAACGTCACCTTGATCTCGCCCGTGCCAGGATAGGCGCTGTGGTTGATGATGGCCGCGCCCCAGACCTGTCCATTCGGCAAAAGGATTTGCGTGTTGTCGGGCGCGACCAGCTCGGTCATGAACAGCGACAGCGATCTCACCTTGCCCGCCTTGCCGGCGACCTCGACATCGTCGCCGATGTGAAAGGGCCGGAACAAGAGCAGCATCACGCCGGCGGCGAGATTGGACAGCGTGCCCTGCAAGGCAAGACCAATGGCGAGCGAGGTCGCGCCCAGCACGGCAACGAGGCTCGCCGTCTGGATGCCGAACAGCTGCAGCACGGCGATGCCGACGACCGCGAGCACGCCATAGCGCGCAAGGCTGCCTACGAACAGCGTCACCAGCGGGTCGACGCGGTGGGTCACGCTGAGGACGCGCGTGACGAAGCGTTGCATCGCGCCGGACAGATACCAGCCGACCGCGAGCAGCAGGACCGCGTAGATCGCGTTCAGGCCATACAGGACAAGCGAAGCTTTCAGCGTGTCGAAATTGATGGTCATGACGGCTCCAACCCGGTCAGTCGGTTGAGAACGCGCCGCGATGCGAAATGATCCCGGTGGATGCTGATGGGGAACACGGAGCGATGTTGGATTGGGAGGGCACGCCCGCCGCTCCATTGTCATTGCGAGCGGTGGAGAGAGCAGTGCTGATCGCGACTACGTCGACGCCAGCTTTGGCCGGCCGTAGATCGCGTCCGCCCGTTTCTCGAACGCGGTCGAGAACCGCGCGAAGGCGGCATCGAACATCGAGCCCATCAGCATCGCCAGCATGCGGCTCTTGAATTCGTAGGCGAGGAAGAAGCCGACGTCGCAGACGCCCTCGCCCTTGGGCTCGAACGTCCAACGGTTTTCCAGATTCCTGAACGGACCTTGCAGATATTCGACCAGGATCTTCAGATTGGCGCGGTCGAGCGTCACGCGGCTGGTGAAGGATTCCTTGACCAGCTTGAACGACACCGTCATGTCGGCGACCAGCACCTCGGTGCCGTCGGGTTTCGCCATGCGCTGGCGCACCTTCAGCGCGCTGCACAGCGGCACGAATTCCGGGTAGCGCTCGACATCGGCGACCAGATCAAACATCTCGGACGCGCTGTGGTTGACACGGTGCTTGCTCGAAACTCGATGCATGGTACGTCAGCGGGCGTGAGCTGCCCGCGCAGCCTTCAGTCTCGCGAAATCCTCGCCGGCATGATGCGACGAGCGGGTGAGCGGGCTTGCCGACACCATCAGGAAGCCCTTGGTGTAGGCGATCTTTTCGTAGGACGAGAACTCGTCCGGCGGCACGTAGCGCATCACCGCGTGATGCTTGCGGGTCGGTTGCAGATATTGTCCGATGGTCAGGAAGTCGACGTCGGCCGAGCGTAGATCGTCCATCACCTGCTGCACCTCGTGGCGCTCTTCGCCGAGGCCGACCATGATGCCGGACTTGGTGAAGATGGTGGGATCGAGCTCCTTGACCCGCTGCAGCAGCCGGATCGAATGGAAGTAGCGCGCGCCGGGCCGCACCGTGAGATAGCGCGACGGCACCGTCTCGAGATTGTGGTTGAACACGTCGGGCTTCGCCGCAACGACGATTTCGAGCGCCCCCTCCTTGCGCAGGAAGTCGGGCGTCAGGATCTCGATCGTCGTCGAGGGACACGCGGCCCTGATCGCGCGGATAGTCCGAGCGAAATGCTCGGCACCGCCGTCAGTGAGGTCGTCGCGGTCGACCGAGGTGATGACGACGTGGGCGAGGCCGAGCTTGGCCACGGCCTCGGCGACGTTCTGCGGCTCGGCCGCATCCAGTGCATTCGGCAAGCCGGTCTTGACGTTGCAGAAGGCGCAGGCCCGGGTGCAGGTGTCACCCATGATCATAAAGGTCGCGTGCTTCCTGTCCCAGCACTCGCCAATGTTCGGGCAGCCCGCCTCCTCGCACACCGTGTGCAGGCCGTTGGCGCGCACGATGTTGCGGGTGTCGGCATAGCCGCGGGTGTTCGGAGCGCGCACGCGAATCCAGTCCGGCTTCGGCGGCGAAGCGGAATCGGGCCGATTCACCTTTTCGGGGTGGCGCGGGCGCAGCGGATTCGAGATGGTATCGACAATAACGACCATGGGGTGTCCGGTCTGTTCAGGTCCTACCTAGTCGGTCTGGCCTGGCATCGCAACCCGGCTCGCCCCGCTTCAGGGAACATGGCAGATATGGGCAATATCTTGCTCTGTTCTCAGGCGATTCTCACCTCGAATGGCTCCAATCTCGAACGCTTCACCACCGCGGCTCGGCAAGCCCCTGAAGCGCGCCTTCTTCGGACGCAGCGTCCATGAGGTCGCGCCCGACCTGATCGGCGCCACCATGCTCGTCGACGGCGTCGGCGGGATCATCGTCGAGGTCGAGGCCTATCACCATACCGACCCGGCGGCGCACTCCTATCGCGGGCCGACGCAGCGGAACCAGGTCATGTTTGGCCCGCCTGGCTTTGCCTATGTCTACCGCTCCTACGGCATTCATTGGTGCGTCAACTTCGTCTGCGAGGAGGAAGGCTCGGCCAGTGCCGTGTTGATCCGCGCGCTGGAGCCGACGCATGGATTGGCCGCGATGCGCCAACGCCGGCGTCTGCAGGAGGTGCATGCGCTGTGCTCGGGCCCTGGCAAGCTGACCGAGGCGCTCGGCATCACCATCGCGCACAACGCCCTGCCGCTGGACCGGCCCCCCATCGCGTTGCATGCGCGAACCGAGGATGTCGAGGTCGCAACCGGCATCCGCATCGGCATCACCAAGGCGGTCGAACTGCCCTGGCGCTACGGCGTCAGGGGCTCGAAGTTTTTGAGCAAGCCGTTTCCGAAATAGGCCTAAAGCGCGATGAATCATCATCGCGCTTTAGGTTATTGTTTGAGCATGATCTTTCCGGAAAACCGCTGCACACTGTTCCGATCATGCTCTAAGACGCCTGCTTCAGCCGCTCCATCGCCTCGAGCAGCTTGGCCTTGCGCGCCAGCGCCGCCTCGCGCTTTTCGCGCTCCTCCTCGACGACCTCCTCGGCCGCGTTGGCGACGAACTTCTCGTTCGCCAGCTTCGACTCGGCGCGCTTGATGTCGGCCTCGGCCTTGGCGATCTCCTTGTCGAGACGCGTGCGCTCGGCGGCGACGTCGATCACGCCCTTGAGCGGCAGCGCGGCGACCTCGCCGCGCACCAGCAGTTGGACAGCGCCGTCAGGCGCGCGGTCGGCGAACGAGATGTCCGACAGCCGCGCCATACGCTTGATGACATCGGTCCAGCGCGGCGCGCGCTCCTTGGTTTCGGCCGAAGCGCCTGCGAGCACCAGCGCCGTCAGCGTTGCCGGCGCGATATTCATCTCGGCTCGCACCGAGCGGATCTGCGTGACGAGGTCGATGACCCAGCCGATCTCGGCTTCGGCAGCCGGATCGGTGAAGTCGGCATGATCGAAGATCGGCAGCACCCAGGCCGGCGAGACGAGCGCATCGGTCGGTCCCGTGGTCGCCGCAAGCATCGCGAGCTGCTCCGGCGTCGGCTCGACCGGCTTCAGCGGCCACGGCGCCAATGCGAGCAGGCCCTCGCGCCTGGCCGTCACCTCCCACAGCTCTTCGGTGATGAAGGGCATGAAGGGATGCAACAGCTTCAGGATCTCGTCGCGCGCCCAGGCGACCATGGCGCGGGTCTCGTCCTTGGCAGGGTTGTCCGGACCGAGCAGCACGGGCTTGGCGAGCTCGACATACCAGTCGCAATAGACGTTCCAGACGAAGCGATAGATGCTGCCGGCTGCATCGTTGAAGCGATAAGCTTCGATCGCCTCGGTCACCTCGCGCGTGGTGTGGGCGGTCTCATGCGCGATCCACCGGTTCAGCGTCTCCTTTGCCTTCGCCGGCTCGAAACCATCAGGCACGGCGCAGTGGTTCATCTCCGCGAACCGGCACGCGTTCCAGAGCTTGGTCGCGAAATTGCGGTAGCCTTCGACGCGGCTGGTGGCGAGCTTGATGTCGCGCCCCTGCGCCGCCATCGCGGCCAGGGTGAAGCGCAGCGCGTCGGCGCCGTATTCGTCGATCAGGTGGAGGGGATCGATGACGTTGCCCTTCGACTTCGACATCTTGGCGCCCTTCTCGTCGCGGACGAGGGCGTGGATGTAGATGGTCGAGAACGGTACTTCCTTCATGAAGTGCAGGCCCATCATCATCATGCGGGCGACCCAGAAGAAGATGATGTCGAAGCCGGTCACCAGCGCATTGGTCGGATAATAGCGCTGCACCTCGGGCGTCTCGTCGGGCCAGCCGAGCGTCGAGAACGGCCACAGCGCCGAGGAGAACCAGGTGTCGAGCACGTCCTCATCGCGCGTGATGAAGCCTTCCCGCTTGTTGCGGTCGAGCGCCATCTCGCGGCCCTGCTCGGGCGTAATGACCTCCTGCTCGACGTAATAGCCGAGCGCGTGGCTGATGGCCTCCTCCTCGGTCTCGGCGACGAACACCTTGCCGTCAGGGCCGTACCAGGCCGGGATCTGATGGCCCCACCAGAGCTGACGCGAGATGCACCAGGGCTGGATGTTCTCCATCCACTCGTAATAGGTCTTTTCCCAGTTCTTCGGCACGAACGTCGTTTCGCCCGAACGCACCGCCGCGATCGCAGGTCTCGCCAGCGTCTTGGCGTCGACGTACCACTGGTCGGTCAGGTAGGGCTCGATCACGCTGTTGGAACGATCGCCGTGCGGCACCATGTGGGTGTGCGGCTCGATCCGTTCGACGAAGCCGAACGATTCCAGCCGCTCGACGATGCGCTTGCGCGCAGCGAAGCGGTCGACCTTGTGGAATTCCTCGGCGAATTGCGCAGCGCCTTCGGGCAGGTCGCGCAGATAATCCTCGTTGTCGAGGAGATCGAGACAGCCTTCCCTGTCGAGCACGCTGATCCGGCGCAGCCCGTGGCGATTGCCGACCTCGAAATCGTTGAAGTCGTGCGCCGGCGTCACCTTCACAGCGCCCGATCCCTTCTCGGGATCGGAATACTCGTCGGCGACGATTTTGATCTTGCGGCCGACCAGCGGCAGGACGACATTCTTGCCGATCAGCTTCTGGTAGCGATCATCCTCCGGATGGACGGCCACGCCGGTATCGCCGAGCATGGTCTCGGGGCGCGTGGTGGCGACCACGATGAAGCTCGAGGGATCCTCGGGGTTGAACGTCTTGCCCTCGATCGGATAGCGCAGATACCAGAGGTGGCCCTTCACTTCCGTCTGCTGCACTTCGAGATCTGAGATCGCGGTCAGCAGCTTGGTGTCCCAGTTCACCAGCCGCTTGTCCTTGTAGATCAGGCCCTCACGGTGCAGCTCGACGAAGACCTTGACGACGGCCTTCGACAGGCCCTCGTCCATCGTGAAGCGCTCGCGCGACCAGTCGCAGGACGCACCGAGGCGCTTGAGCTGGTTGATGATGGTGTCGCCACTCTCGGCCTTCCACTGCCAGACCCGCTCCAGAAACTTCTCGCGGCCCATCTCGCGGCGACCGGGCTGCTGGCGCTCCATCAGCTGCCGCTCGACCACCATCTGGGTGGCGATCCCGGCATGATCGGTGCCGGGCTGCCACAGCACGTCGCGGCCGCGCATGCGCTCGAACCGGCAAAGGATGTCCTGCAGCGTGTTGTTGAGGGCGTGGCCCATGTGCAGCGAGCCCGTCACGTTCGGCGGCGGGATCACGATGGTGAAGGGCACGGCATCACGGCGGTCGGGCCGGCCAGCCTTGAACGCAAGGCTGTCCTCCCACACCACGGACATGCGGGTTTCGATATCGGCGGGCTGGTAATTTTTCTCGATCATGGGGCTGCTAGAAAGCCGCGCGAGGGGGCCAAGTCAACGAAAAGTCAACGAAAAGGCCAGGGAAAACGAGGCGGCAACAGCGCTTTCCAGCCCGGTCCGGGGCCCGAATATGACGCCCAAGCCGGGCTTTATGAGGGCCCTTCGGCCGCCCTCAGCGGCCGCCGCGCGAGACCCGCTCGATTTCGGCCTTCACGATGCGTTCAACGAGGCCGGGCAGGTTGTCGTCGAGCCAGGACTTCAGCATCGGCCGCAGCATCTCCTTGACCAGGTCCTCCAGCGTCCGCGCATTGCTGCTGAGCACCGTATGGGCCAGGGAGTTGAAGGCGGATTCGACCGCGGAGACCGTCGATTGCGCGAGGATCGGCTGCTGCGGGGGCAGCGGCGGCGCGTCGAAGTCCACCGGCGCGTAGGACGGCGGCGGGGCGGGACGCGGCGGCTCGGCGAATTCGAGATCGTCGCGTGGCTCGACCTTGCGGAAGGTCGGCGGCGGCGGAGGCGGCGTCGGGTCCATCGCCATGTCGTCGGTCAGTTCGAGCACGTCGGGCTCAGGCTCAGGCTCGGGCTCTGGCTCGGGCGCGCGGACCTCCGGCGTAGGTGTGGCCGCATCGAGACCCGCCAGCAACGCGTCGATATCGTCCTGGCTGTTTGATGCGTCCGCCGCGGGCGCCGGCGCAGGTGGCGGCGCCGGCTTTGCAGCCGGCGGCGGTGCCGGCTTCTCGGCGGCGGGTTTAGGCGGAGCGACCTTGGATGGCGGGATGTCGTTCATCGCCTGCGGCTTCGGCGGCGCGGCGGGCGCAGCAGCCTTCTCGGGCTTGGCGGCCTCAGCCGGCGGGGGCTTTGCCTCGTCGTCGGCAATGATGCGCCGGATCGAGGCCAGAATCTCCTCCATCGAGGGTTCTGTGACCTTTGCAGGCTGCGTCATCTCCGACTCCACATCATCAACGCCCTCGCATGCGTTGTTTTACACCAAGCACGGCAGGATTGGCCGGTTCCGCAACGATGGGTCCGCCATTTTCGTCGCCGCAGCCCGACTTGTCCCCAGATCACGGCTCGACGCGCAGCGGTGCGCCCCTGCCCCCGGCGCCGAAGCGTTACGCACACGACATCAACGCGGGCGAATCGACCCGCATCATCTTGGCAAGGCTATGTCAGGGATTTTGACGATTGCAAGCAAAGCACCGGTCGACCTCGGCTATTGGCGAGATCGACCGGATGATTACGGGAATCAGCGGCCGTCAGGCGTGCGCACACCCGCCCAGCTGTCCCGCACCTGATGATAGTGAACGCTGGGGTCGTAGGTCGTAGTCGCAAGGCCGAGGACCTGCGGCGATAGACGCCCGACCGCCGCGAGGACGTTATACGATGCGACCACGCGATCGTGCTGCGCGGTCACCAACGCAACGCGCGCGTTCACCAGCGCCTGCTGCGCATTGAGCACGTCCAGCGTGGTGCGCTGGCCGGCCTTGGCCTCCTCGCGGACGCCGTTCAGGGCGATCTCGGACGCCGTCACCTGCGCCTGAGCCGACTGCACCTGCGCCTTGGTGGCCTGCAGCGAGCCCCACCATTGCACAATGGTCGCGCGGGTCTGGTCGCGAGTCGTTTCGAGGTTGAGCCGCTGCTGCGCCAGGTTCTCCTTGGACTGGCGGATCAGCGAATATTCACCACCGCCATTATAGATCGGCACGGTGAGCTGCGCGATCGCCGATGCGGTGTACGAACGCATCTGAATCAAGGATTGTTCGTCGGCCCGCTGGGCCGTTGCCTGAACCGAAAGTGTCGGCAGCAACGCTCCTTCATTGATCTTGACCTGCAGATAATTGACGTCGATGCCGTACATGGCGGCCGTCACGTTGGGGTGCTCGATCAGGCCGAGCTCGATGGCGGAAGCCAGCGTCTGAGGCAGAAACCGATCGACAGGCGAGCCGGGCGCAAGATTCGTGGGCTCGTTTCCGATGATGCGACGGTAGTTCGCGCGGGTCGTCGTCAGATTCGCTTCAGCGGTGAGCGCCTGGGTCCTCCCGGCCGCCAGTTGCGCTTCCGATTGGGCGACGTCGGTGCGGGTCACTTCGCCGACATTGAAGCGGTCGCGGGTCTGCTTCAGTGTCTGCTCGAGGACGCGCACGTTGCTGCGCTGGACTTCGAGCGTGGCGGCATCCCGCAGATAGTCCATGTAGGTCGTCGCGGCGCTCAGCAGTACGCTCTGATCCATACCGCGCAGCGCTTCACGCGTACCGGACACCTGGCTCTCCGCCGCGCGGGTCCGGTTGGCGGTCTGGTTGCCATTGTAGAGCGTCTGTGTCGCCGTCACGCCAATGCTGCGAGGCACCCTCGTTCCGTAGACTGAGTTGGTCCCGGGGGCACTCTGCAAATCTTGATATGAATAGCCACCGGTCGCTGTCAGATTGACCCTCGGGCGATAGCCCGACAAGGCCTGAGGCACGCCCTCGTCAGTCGAGCGCACCTGGGCACGCTGTGCGTTGAGCTGCGGGTTGTTCTGATAGGCGCGCACCAGCGCGCCCTCGATCGTATCCGCCAAGGCAGGTGTCGGCCCGGCAAGCGCCAGCAGCAGGACCGAAACCGCAGCTCCGGTGAAGAGCTTCACCCCATGCATCCGTGAAATTCCGTTCGTTCTAGCGCCCTGCTCGTGCCCGCGAGCCGGGGTACCGTACCAATGGAGTCGTTGCCCCGCCGCAACATAGGACGCGGTCAAGCGCGACGGAACTACCTGGGGGTGGTTCTCAGTGGAAACTCTTCGCGTGCAGCATCCCGGCCACACTTCTGATTCAGAACGGATTTGGGGCGGCTTTGGGGCCGTCAGAAGACAAAGGCAGCCGCCCGTTCCAGCCCGGGAAGCACCGGGGCGGCGGCGTCGAACAGGGTCCGATGACCGAATTCGCCGTGGGTACGGGTCACGATCGTGGCGCGCGGCGGCCTCGATTCGGCCGACACCCCCACCAGGCGCCCACCCTCCTCCAGCTGCCCGAGCAGCGCTTCCGGCATCACCTCGGCCGCGCCGTTGAGGAGAATCACATCATAGGGGGCAGCAGCAGGGTCCCCCTCGGTGCAGGCCGCCGCCTTGCAGGCGACATTGGCAAGCCCCTGGGCGGCGAAGGCGTCGCTGGCCTTGGCCGCCAAAGCCGAATCGCACTCGGTCGCCGTGACCTGACGCGCGAGCTTGGCGGCCAGTGCGGCGAGATAGCCGGTGGCGCAGCCCACGACCAGCACGTTGTCATCCGCGCCGATCTCGGCGGCCTGGAGCAGCTTGCCGGTCAGCGCCGGCTTGATCAGGAACCGCTTGGCGGCGCCCTCGCTGACGTCGAGGTCGAGATCGAGGTAAGCCAGCGCCTGCCGGCCGGCCGGCACGAAAGCCTCGCGCGGCACCGTGAGCATGGCATCGAGAACACGACGGTCGGTGACGTCATTGGTGCGCACCTGGCCATCGACCATTTTTTGGCGCGCGGTCGAAAAACCGGACATTTGCGGACCCTGCAATGCGGACGATGCCGCGGAGAAAAATCGCGGCATCTTTTGGAGCATGCTCGGTCAAAACGCAACATAGCGGTTGGCGATGCGCGTTTCGCCCTCCGCAACCTCTCCTGATGGAGGGCCGGGCCGGCCCTATTCGATGGCGACTGCCAGGCGGCCAATGAGGCCAGCGACCTCGTCAAGCCGCGCCGAATCCGGCGCCTCGACTGCGCGCGCGAGACAAGCGAGGCATTCATCGTCGCTGAGCTCGGGGATGCCGGCCGGCAGAATCGAGGGGGCCAAATCAGAACGGTCGACCTTGATGTCTGGCATGGGAATCAGCTCCGCGAGTGTCCGGCAGATCCACGCTCGACGTAAATTGAGTCGTTTTGGCGCCGTCCGAATGGCGGGACCTCGCCGACGCACAGGTGTTCGAGCGCGATTCCGTGCTGCACCCCGGTGCTTCGCTCTCGATTTCAGGCAAAGCACATAGCACGCAGCATTAGGATGCAAGGGCAAGCTTTTGAATTTAGTAAGATTCGGCTCTCCGGACTGGATCCGGTTTTGTTACGGAAGCGTCGGTTTCTCTTGAGCCTTTTAGCGCGCCTCAGCGTCGAGGTTCCCAAATCATTCCCAAGGCCTACCAAGCGTTCACGTTGGAGAGGGACGCGCTGACGGCGCGCAATGATCCAGAGGCCCTTGACCCATATCAAGGGAGCCTGTCGCCCGCCCGCCAACATCCACACATTACCGCCCTTCAGCCCATCGTCGGGCGACCGGGAGTTTCGATCATGAAGGCTGTTTCCGTCGAAGAAGCCGTTGCGATGATCCCGGCGGGCGCCAGCGTCATGGTTGGCGGCTTCATGGGAGTTGGAACGCCGGAGCGGCTGCTCGACGAAGTCGTGCGCCAGAGGAAGACGGGTCTGACCTTGATCTCGAATGACGCGGCCACGCCCGGCAAGGGCGTCGGCAAGCTGTTCGATCAGGCACTGGTGTCGAAGCTGACGGCAACGCATATCGGTCTCAATCCGAAGGCGCAGCAGCAGATGCTGGCGAACCAGATCGCGGTCGACCTCGTGCCGCAAGGCACCTTCGTCGAACGCATCCGCGCCGGCGGGTGCGGTCTCGGCGGGGTGCTGACGCCGACCGGGGTCGGAACGCTGGTGGCCGAAGGCAAGCGCCAGATCGAAGTCGACGGCAAGCCGTTCCTGCTGGAAACGGCGCTGCGGGCGCAATTCGCATTGGTGCACGCCTTCCTCGCCGACTACCTCGGCAACCTCGCCTACGCCCTCACCTCGCGCAATTTCAACCCGGTCATGGCGATGGCGGCCGACACCGTCATCGTGACGGCGGAGCATATCGTCCCGGTCGGCGTGATCGCGCCGGATCACGTCGTCACCCCCGCGCCGCTCGTCGACTATCTCATCACCAACGGGTGACATCATGGATCCCCAGATCATCATCGCCCGGCGTGTCGCCAAGGAGCTGAGGAGCGGTAATCTCGTCAATCTCGGCATCGGCATTCCGACCCTGGTCGCCAATTATGTGCCGTCGGACCTGAAGGTCTTCTTCCAGTCCGAGAACGGATTGATCGGCACCGGGCCGATCCCCGAACAGGGCATGGCGCATCCGACGCTCACCGATGCCGGCGGACGCCCGATCAGCGCGCTGCCGGGCGCATCCACCTTCGACAGCGCGATGTCGTTCGGCTTGATCCGCGGCGGCCACGTCGATGTCACCGTGCTCGGCGGCCTCCAGGTCGATGCGCATGGCCATCTCGCGAACTGGATGATTCCGGGCAAGATGGTCCCGGGCATGGGCGGCGCAATGGACCTCGTCACCGGCGCCAAGCGCGTGATCGTCGCCATGCAGCACGCGGCCAAGGGCAAGTCGAAGATCGTGGTGAAATGCTCGCTGCCGCTGACCTCGGCACGCCCTGTCAACCTTGTCGTGACCGACATGGCCGTGATCGGTTTTCCCGATGGCAAGGCGACGCTGCTGGAAACAGCACCCGGCATGAGCATCGGCGAGGTCATGGCCTTGACGGAGGCCGAACTCGCCATTCCCGACAATGTTCCGGAAATGAAGCTCTGAACAGGTCAACCCATGCGAATATTCAGCGACTTCAACGAGATCAAATCCGCAATCGGCACCGAGATCGGCGCCAGCGACTGGATCGAGATCACGCAGGACCGCATCAACCAGTTCGCCGAGGCGACCTGCGACGAGCAGTGGATCCATGTCGACCAGGAGCGCGCCAAGCAGGAGATGCCGGGCGGCAAGACTATCGCCCATGGCCTGCTCTCGCTTGCCCTTGCCCCGCTGTTCATCCGCTCGGTCATCGGCCTGAAGGGGCTGCGCAACACGCTGAATTACGGTGCTGACCGCATCCGATATCTCGCGCCGGTTCCGGCGGGCTCGAAGTTACGCGGCCGGGTCACGATCGCGGAAGCAGAGGACGTGCCGCCGGACGGGCTGCGCGTCAACTACCACCTCGTGATCGAGATCGAGGGCGGCAAGAAGCCGGCCTGCGTGGCCGAATTGATCGCGCTTCACTATCGCTGAATCAAAGAGTCGAAAAACAACCCCATGCACAGTAGACATGGGGCTGATTTGACGGATGTTTCCTGTTCGCCCGGAACCGGTTGCTCCGTCGGGCAAAACACTGGCAATATTGTCACCATCGATCATGGGTCCCGGACTGCTCAGCGCGTCAATCGACGATGTGGTGGCCGCCGTCGACGTCGAGGCCCCGCCGGGGATCAGCTTGGCGCCGTGGATGGTGACGCGGCACGTCCTCCGAACCAGGCGCCGAAATAGCCTGCATAAAGTGCCGGCGATTCGAGGTTCATCGAATGCCCTACGCCTGGCACGATGACCAGCCGGCAATCCGGCATCGCTTCGGCCATGGCACGGAGATCGGCCGGCGCGATCCAACCGTCCCGCTCGCCCCACAACACGAGGTGCGGATGCCGGATCTCGGACATACGGCGCTCCAGCTCACGGCTCTCCTTCTCCCGCGTCAGGTTCACCGGCGTGCCGATCCAGATCCCCTCCGATACGCCGAAGGTCTGCCCAATGATCCGATCGAACAGCGTCTGGATCTCTCCCAGCCCCTCGCGAAAGCGAGGGACCATGTTCGGCCCCATGCTCTCCGGGACGAACAGCGAAGAAGCGGCTGTAGCCATCACGGACCGCGTCAGCTCCTTGCTCGACATCATGGCCCTGAATAATCCGATCTGATCGGCATCGAAGGCCATGCCGAGCGGCGTTACCGGATCGAGCGCGAACACACGGCCGAAGCGCTGCGGCTGCTCGAGCAGCATTCTGGCGGCGATGATGCCGCCGGTGGAATGTGTCGCGAGATGGCAATAGCCGATCCCGAGCGTATCGAGCGCCGCCAGCATGTCCTCGGCGTGCTGCCGCATGGAGTAGTTGGAATAGTCGGCCGACGGCTTCGGCCGGTCGCTGTCGCCACAGCCGCGCCAATCGATTGCAACCACACGGAGCCCGATCGGAAACAATGGCGCGGCGAGCTCGATCCAGTCCTTGCTGGCGAGATTTCCGTGGATGAAGACGACGGTGACGTCGCCTCCTCCCCACTCCCGCCAGCCGAGTCGGAGTTCGCCCGCCTGCACCCTTGGCATCGCCGGGCCCTACTTGTTGAGGCCGGCCGTGGGAGCCGCTCCAGGCGGTGTCGGCGCCACTGGCAAGGCAGAGACGACGGCGCCCTTGATCATGCGATCGGTTCCGAGCGGCGATGATGTGTCCACCTCCCCGTTGGTCACGAAATCCACGACATCGGCAGCGTATTCCACTGGATTGTCGGTGTGGATGAAGTGTCCGGTCTCCGGATAGATCTTGAGCATCGGCCGGTTGCCGGCATTGGTCATACGCGTCATGAACGGCGTGATGACGTCGCGGCCGAGGTCCGTCAGGCCGTTGAACGCAGGCGTCGGAATGAACGGCTCCTTGTCGCCGAACGCCAGGAAGATCGGCGCTTTGATCTGGGTGACCCGCTCATAGAGGTTCTTCGGGTCATCCTGCTGGAGCTCAGCACCGATCGTGTAGATGTCGAAGATGAAGACGTTGCACCACTGATCGAGCTCCTTCGGGTTGCCCTTGGTAAGCCCGGCGCGTTGCTCGGTATGGAAACGGGCATATTCGCTGTCGTTGAAGAAGTATCCGCTCTTCGCAGCCGATACCACGCCGGTGTCCGGATCACGTTTCTTGAAGTAGAAGAAGTCGCGGACGTTCTGCTCGCTCCGCGCCTTTTCCGCAGCGAGAATACCGGTCTGGTCCCAGACCTGCTTCCACTTGTCGAAGTCTCGGCCGAGACCGTCGGCGAACAGAGGCGCCTTCTTGTCCTTGGCAATGGTGATCTCGCGCGGATATTCCTCGAGGCCGGACGGCGCCTCCAAGGCGAGGCCCTGCACCGCATCAGGCCAGGTCAGGGCGTAGCCCACGACGAACTGGCCGCCGAGCGAGTGGCCGAGATAGTACGCCTTCTTGACTCCGAGCTGGTTGACCACGAGGTCGTAGATCACCTCGCGCATGTCCTGCATGGTGCGAGCAGGATTCTTGTCGAGATTGCCGGGCCCCGACATGCCGTAATGCGGTAGGTCCGGCACGATCACGCGCAGGCCGCTGCGCAGCGCATACTGCATGATGTTGCCGTAATGGCCGCCGAACGCGCCCTTGCCGTGGATGATGACGAGCACCTTCGGATCCTTGTCGGTGCCGGCATACTCGTCCATGTAGCCGATTTCCCAGGAATTGCCGCTCTTGTCCTTGGCACTGCCGAATTTGACCGGATAGGGATAGGTCACGTAGGCCTTCCAGAACGACTTCTTGGGATCAATCGTCTGGGCGACGCCGGGCACGCGGTAATTCTTGTCGACGAATTTCTGGGCGCGATCGAGGGCCGCCACGTCATCCATGAAGGCGACGAA
This sequence comes from Bradyrhizobium sp. IC4060, assembly GCF_020193715.1. Taxonomy (NCBI): domain Bacteria; kingdom Pseudomonadati; phylum Pseudomonadota; class Alphaproteobacteria; order Hyphomicrobiales; family Nitrobacteraceae; genus Bradyrhizobium; species Bradyrhizobium sp. IC4060. Next base: position 132,692 of record NZ_JADYVJ010000001.1, read on the forward strand.
CTTCGGATCGTTCTTGCGCTGGTTGATGATCGGGAACACGCCGTAGTGCGCGACGGGGCTCTCCTGTGCGATAAGATCAGCGCCGGGCACGCGATCGACAGCCTTCTGCGCCAGCTTGAAGTTGAGCCAGAGGTCGTTGGTGATGTGCATCACCAGCGTGCGAGCCTGAATGCGACCGAGATAGGGATTGACGTTATGGGTCTCGCCGACCCGATTGCGCCAGACGAGGTCGACGGCGTCGTAGAGCTTGGCGCGATTAATGACGTTGAGGCCGGCCTTCTCGTTCGGCGGATCCCAATAGAAAATCTCGGGCTGTACCGCCGCCCAGTTCTGGGTCGTGCGGAAGGAAAAGTCATAACCCGTCATGCCGAGGATCGACCAGCCGAAGGCCACGCCCGGCACCGGATGCTTTTCCTTCGGGAGCTTGTAATAGTCGCCCTCGGTCGCCTGCCAGACCGGATCGCCCTGGATCGCGGCTGTCATCATCTGGAAAGTCCAGTTGCCGACCGGGTCGTCGCCATCCGATTGCGTGGTACCGCCGATCGGCATCAGGGCGCTGACATATTCCGGATGCATCACGCCCCAGACGTAGGTCTGCGTGCCACCCATGGAGACGCCGGTCACCAGCGCGACGCGCGCGACCTTCAGCTCGTCGCGCAGCAGGCGGTAGTTCGCCTGCACCATGTCGTAGTAGCTGTATTGCGGAAACTTGATGCCTAGGCCGTCGGATGGCTTGCTCGCGCCCCAAGTGCCGAGCGGATCGACCATGATGACATAGTAACGATCCGTATCGATCGGCCGGCCCGGACCAATGATGGGTACGCCACCCGACAACGCCGCACCCTTGACCCACTGTTCGTACATGTCGGTGGAATCGCCGGAATAATAGGAGTTGATCACGATGGCATTGGTGATCTCGCCCGCCGCGTTGCGCCTTGCGTTGCCGACGGCGATGTAAGCCGTGCGCAGCTTGCCGGCCCCGAGCGATTCCAGCGTGACGCCGCCCTCGCCGCCGTTCTCCCATTTGGAAGGGTCGGTCAGGTCGTACTTGCCGCCCAGGCGGAAGTTGGCGATCTCGTAGGTCTTCTTCAGCCCGTCATGCTGCACCTGCGACGAACGGCGCGTGAAAGGCTGTGCGGTTGCGATCGCCGTTCCGAGCAGCAGCACGATCAGGCTCAACAGGCAACGATTCAACGCATCTCGTCCGGCCATGATGCGATCCTCCCTGGAAGATTTTCCTGAAACGCTAGGCAGGGCGGCCGGGGAAGGTTTGATCTAGCTCAATGGAATCCGCTCGGAGGAATCGAGGATCGCGGGCATCAAAAGACCGGCGGTACCCTCGCGATGCCCTTCCTCAGCCACGGCTCATATCGGATCCGCTATGAGCTCGACGGGCCGGCGGGCGCACCGGCCTATGTTCTCGTGAACGGGCTGACGCAATATTCCGAGCTGTGGAGCGCCTATCGCGAGGCCTTGTCGGCGCGAGGCTTTCGCGTTGCGACCTTCGATCTTCTCGGCCAGGGCGCCTCCGACAAGCCGAGGCTCTTCATCAGCCAGGACGATCAAGTCGCTGCACTGCGCCTCCTCATCGACGAACTCGGGGACGGTCCGATCTTTCTGAGCGGGATCAGCTTTGGCGGCCTGATCGCGCTGCGATATGCGATCGAGCATGGCAAGCGGCTGGCCGGGCTGGTGCCGATGAGCTGCTTTGCGGAGCTGTCGCCGCAACTGTTGCTGCTTGGCAATGCGCTGCGGACCGGCCTGATCCTCGGTGGCACGAGTTACCTCCAGGATCTCCTGTTGCCCATGAACCTCTCGGACCAATGGCTGAAGCCACTGCTGGACAAGCTCGAGAGCGTGAAGCGGCAAGGTTGGCTGGTCAACGACGTCTACGCGCTGCAAAACCTGATGGAATCTTTCCTCGACTTCCAGCCGCTCACGCCGCGCCTGTCCGCGATCGCCGTTCCGACCATGATTCTCAACGGCGAGTTCGATTTCCTGACGCCGCGGGCTCTCCACGAAACATTGCGTGTCGAGATTCAGAACAGCTCATTGGTGATCATCCCCAGGGCCTATCACGCCTTCACGCTGGAGAAAGGGGCACTGACCGCCGATCTGCTGGCGCGCTTTGCCGAAGACGTGCTGGCCGGCCGCTGGCAGGGCAATCAAGCGGTCTGGGTGGCGCCGGACCAGCCCGGCGGCGAGCTCACGCCGTTTCCTGCCGGCTACGATCATCTGCGTGCCATCCCGGTCAAGCGAGCGCTGCCATGAGCGGCTTCCTCGGTCCCGTCGCGCCGGATGGTCGCATTCCACCGAACCAGCAGACGAAGGTCGCAGCATTCCTGATTTCGGCGCACGGCGCCCTGGCTCGGCAATTCGCTTTCATGCTGCCCGCGAGGCTCGACGCGGCATGGCAGACCGAATTGAATGCTCAATTTTATCGCGAGACCGAGATCGTCTCGCTGCTGCTGCGCGCCACGTCCTGGGTGCTGGATCCTTCCCTGGGTTACATGCTCGCCTCCTGGGAGTCCGCCTGGCTGCCTGCACCGGTCGAAGGGATCGCAGACCCTCGCCTTGCCCAAATGATTCACCTCGCAGCGCTTGCCCACGCCGTGCATGCCGGCATACGGCCGGCTGCGATCCTACCGATCGAGGCCAATGCGCAGGATCCTTTTGTTATGGCGCTACGCCGGATCGAATTTGAGAGTGGCCGGCTGTTGCAGGCCCAGATTCTGTTTCTGAAGAGCACAGACCTTGCGCCGCATCGCGACGCGGTCAGTGCGGCGCTCGCGCAGCGTCACGCCGACGTCCGCAAGCTCTGGCGCGAATTACTCGAGTGCATCGGCATCGGCGTACCGGCGGCATGACAACGCGCGATTGCGCGCTCAATCGATGATGTGATAGCCGCCGTCGATATAGAGCACGCCACCGGTGATCAGCTTGGCGCCGTCGAGCGCCAGGAACGCGGTGGCGTTGCCGACATCGTCGATGCTGACGAGGCAGCGCGAGGGCGCCTTGGATTGCGCCTTGTCCATTAGCTCGTCGAACTCCGGAATGCCCGAGGCCGCGCGGGTGGCGAGCGGCCCTGGCGAGATCGCGTGCACGCGGATGCCCTTCGGACCGAGCTCGGCAGCGGCATAGCGGACCGCGGCTTCGAGCGCCGCCTTGGCAACGCCCATGATGTTATAGTTCTCCACCACCATCTGGCTGCCGTAATAGGTCATGGTGAACATCGTGCCGCCGTTCTTCATCAGGGGTTCGGCTAGATGTGCCATCCGCAGGAACGACCAGCAGGAGACGTCCATGGTCTTCAGAAAGCCGTCGCGGCCGACGTCGACGACGCGGCCGTGCAATGCTTCCTTCGGCGAAAAGGCGATGGAATGAAGCAGGAAATCGAGCTGCCCCCACTCCGACTTGATCCGCTCGAATACCGCTTCAGTCTGGCCTTCGACCATGACGTCGAGCGGCAGGAAGATCGGCGCTTCCAGGGCCTGCGCCAACGGCTCGACGTGCTTCTTGGCGCGGTCGTTCAGATAGGTGACGGCGAGATCGGCTCCGAGCGCGCGAAACGCCCTGGCGCAGCCCCAGGCGATCGATTGGTCATTGGCGATGCCGACGACGAGGCCCTTCTTCCCCTTTAGTGCGACCTTGCTGTCCGGAAATACTGGAATCATGACACCCTCTCTTTTCTGGGGTTGGGCGATTGGCCGTTCATCAACAGCGTCAGCGTGTGCTGCGCAATCATGAGCTCCTCGTCCGTCGGGACGACGTAGACCGGAACGAGACTCGTCTTTGCCGATATCAGCCGCGAATGGCGCGTGTTCTCGGCCGGGTCGAGTGCCACGCCAAGCCAGCCGAGCTGCTCCGCCACACGCGCGCGGATGCCGCTCGAGTTCTCGCCGATGCCGGCGGTGAAGACGAAGGCATCGATCCCCTGCAACGCCGCCGCCAGCATTCCGGCGTTGAGGCCGATGCGATAGACGAAATAGTCCACCGCCAGCTTCGCTTGCGGATCCGTGCTCGCCTCCAGCTCGCGCATGTCGTTGCTGAGCCCGGAAAGCCCCTTCAAACCGCAATCGCGATAGAGAAAATCCTGCACCTTCGATGGCGTCATCCCCTTCTCGGACAATAGGTACAGCACGACGCCCGGATCGAGCTGGCCCGGGCGCGTGCCCATCGGCAGCCCATCGAGCGCGGTGAATCCCATCGTGCTCTCGACGCTCAGCCCATTCTTCATGGCGCACATCGACGCGCCACTGCCGAGATGGGCGACAATCACCCGGCGCTTTGCGACCTCTGGCGCAATCTGGGGCAAGGTCCTGGAGATGTACTCATAGGAGAGCCCGTGAAAGCCGTAACGTCGCACACCTTCGGCGTGAAGCTGGTAGGGGATGGCGTAATGATCGGCCAGCGGACCGTGCGTGCGGTGAAACGCGGTGTCGAAGCACGCGACCTGGGGTATCGTCGGGAAATTGGCCAGGATCGAGCGGATCGGCGCCAGATTGTGCGGCTGATGCAGCGGCGCTAACGTGACGAAGCGTTCTAGCCGTGCCACCACGCCATGATCGACGAGAATTGGCCGCTCATGATCCGGCCCGCCATGGACGACGCGATGCCCGACCGCCAATGGATGGATGCGCGCCTCGTTCCGCAGCCATTCCCCCGCGACTTGCATCGCCGCCGGCACATCCGGAATGGCCTCGATCGGATAGGCCCGGTCCGCCATGGGATCATTGCCTGCCCTGCTCGCCCGCAAGCGCGGACGGCTGCCGATGCCGTCCACCTGCCCCTTGATCAGGCGGCGCAGAACGCCCTCACCCTCGACCGCAAAGACCTGGAACTTGACGCTCGAGGAGCCGGCGTTGACGACGAGTATGCTGTCCATGGCGGTCACGCCGCGACTGTCGGCGCCTTCTGGCGCCGCGCGTGAGCATAAAGTGCAGCAACCGCGCAGGACGCCATCCGTGCTCTTGGGCTGTCCGCACGCGAGGTCAGGACGACGGGGACGCGCGCGCCGAGCACAATGCCGGCGCCGTCGGCCCTGGCGAAATAGGCGAGGTTCTTGGCCAGCATGTTGCCCGCTTCGAGATCGGGCACGACCAGGATCTGAGCGCGGCCGGCCACCTCGGACTTGATGCCCTTGATCCGTGCGGATTCGAGGTCGATCGCGTTGTCGAACGCCAGCGGCCCGTCGAGCACGCCGCCCGTGATCTGGCCGCGATCCGCCATTTTGCAGAGCGCCGCGGCCTCGATCGTGGATGGAATCTTCGATGTGACGGTTTCGACCGCGGAAAGGATGGCCACCCGCGGCGACTTGCCGAAGCCCGCCTGGTTGTAGAGGTCGATCGCGTTCTGAATGATGTCCCGCTTGGCGTCCAGATCGGGGAAGATGTTGATCGCAGCGTCAGTGACGAAGATCGTCTCGGCGTAGGCCGGCACATCCATGACGAAAACATGGCTGATGCGCCGATCGGTGCGCAATCCCCCGACTTTGGCCGTGACGGCTCGCATCAGCTCGTCGGTGTGAAGGCTGCCCTTCATGAGCAGTTCGCCGCGCGCGGCATGGATCAATTCGACACCCCTCGCCGCGGCTTCGTCGCTGTGCGCGGCATCCACGATCTCATAACCCGAGATGTCCAGGCCGAACGTGCCAGCCGTATCCCGGATCTTCCGCTCCGGTCCGACCAGGAGCGGCCGGATGATGCCGGCAGACGCGCTGTCGACGGCGCCGCGCAAGGATGTCTCATCGCAGGGATGCACCACGACGGTCGGCGTCGGCGGGATTGCCCTGGCCGCCGCGATCAGGCGATCATACTTGCTGGGAGACTGCGTGGCCGTCGCATCTGCTGACATGATGTCGCTCCCGATCCTTGCAACTCGCGTTACGACGCCTTCGCCTTGGGATCGAAAGGGGCAACGTTCGACGCCCTTTCGGCACCTTCCGCGGTGTCGAGGCCAAACAGGCCGGCGATCTGCCGCAGCCGGTTGGCGCGCTCGCCGGTGACATCCGCACTGGCCGACAGCACCTGCTCGATCGCCTCGAATGCTGCGCGGCGAACGTTCATGTCGTCAGGCAGCAATTTCGGGATTGCAGCGAGCGCCCCTTCCCGGTCGAGCAGCAGCATGAAGAACTGCTCGCGTACCAGCATCTTGAACTCGGCAAGAGACATGCGTGCGCCGCCATGATCCCGGCGGACCCGGCGCAGAGCCTCGATGCTCCGTTCGTCCACCATCCCCCGTGCCGAGCCGACATAGAGCAAAGCGCGTAACGCCGCTTCACGGAGGCCGCCCTCACCGATCCGCGACTTCAGCTCGGCAATGCGCCTCTCGAGCATGGTGCGATGCTCGGCGGACATCTCACGCCGACGCGACGGCGTGGACGTCGGATCGATCCCGACCGCCGCCTGGAGCGCCGGGGATCCGTAGACGCTGAGGAACATCGCTTCGCTGAGCGCCTCCTGTGAATCGCGCCAGCTGTCGAGGGCGTGAACGACCTGCTTCGAGATCTGCTCCTGGAACGCCAGGAACGGATTGTCCGCAGCGACCGGCTTGCGCTTCTCGGCGGCCTTCTCGGCCAATGATTTCACCGTCGCCATGAAAGGATTCTGGCTGCTGAACAGCTCGTATTGCAGCCGCAGCGGATGCATGTTGTGAGCCCATTCGGCCATCTGTGGCGTCACCATGCGCTTGAGCCATGGCTGGACGAATTTTCGATAGGCCGCCAGGTTGATTTCCGAGATTCGTTTGGCGGTGGCAAAGCGTCGCTCGTCCTCAGGCGAATTGCCGCCCATGGCGCGGATGTCGTCGAGCGTCCGCGCTTCGCAGCGCATCACCCACTGGCCGACGACCAGATCCGAACTTGCGGTTTCCTCATCCTTCGCCTCGAACGTCGCTTCATAGAGTCCGGGCGGCAGAACGTCGATGAGGTCGATGTTGCTGGAAAATTCCGCGTGCTCCTTCTTGGCGACGCCGCCGGAGACGAAGATGCCGAGATGGCCGATGTTCTGGTGCACGGTGTAGACGATGGTCTGGCCATAGGCCCTGATCTCATCGACATCGGCATAGCAATCGAGGATCCAATGCAGCGCCTGCTGCGGCGGCGTGATGTTGTCGCCCTCCGAGCAGAACACCACGATCGGGGATCTGATGTTGCGAAGGTCGACCTTCCGGCCATCGGACATTTCGATGTTGCCGGCCGCGAGGTTGTTGCCGACGAACAGCTCATCGACGATGAATTGGATCTCCTCGGCGTTCAGGCTGACGTGGCCGCCCCACCAACGCTCGAATTCGAGGTAACGATCCGCCTCGGTGTCGACCTTGGAATAGACGTTGTATTGCTTGGTCCAGAGCGTATTCGACGGGTTCTGGTTCTCGAAGTTCTGCACCAGCCAAGCACCATCGAACTTGCCGGCGCCGAGATCGGAGGTCAGGGCCGTCAACCAGCTTCCGCCCAACAGCCCGCCCGAGTAGCGCATCGGATATTTTCCATGCACGCCGGCCCAATAGGCCAGCGGCGCGCCGGCGATGATCAGCGGGCCGAATAGCTCGGGACGTAGCGAGGCCAGGATCATGACGGCCCATCCGGCCTGACAATTGCCGATCACGCAGGGCTTGCCGTCGGCATCCGGGTGAAGGCTCATGACCTTTTCGATGAAGATGGCTTCGGCACGCGCGATGCGCTCGATGGTCTGACCGGGCATCGGGTCCGGCAGGAATCCGATGAAGTAGCAGGGATGGCCTGCTTTCATCGCCACCCCGATCTCGCTGTCGGTCTTGAAGCCGCCGATGCCGGGGCCGTGGCCCGCACGCGGATCGACCACGACGAACGGCCGCCGGTTCATGTCGATCTCGACGTTGGCGGGCGGAACGATGCGCACCAGCGCGTAATTGACGGGTTCGGCGAGCTGGCGCCCGTCGATGATCAACTCCGCCGCATATTGCAGAACATGCGGGGCGGTTTGCGCGAGGTGCTCCCTGTACTGGTCCCCGCGCCGGCGCATGATATCCAGGAACAGGATACTGCGCTGTCCCGCATCGACGAGGTATTCGACTGCCGAGGCGACCAGCCCCGACATGGGACCGCCCGGAATTTGCATCTTGTGCATGGACATGTTCTCGACCTCTTCGTCGCCTCGGCCAATTGACGGCTTGGAGCGAGGACGAACGTTGATCTAGGTCAAGATGATCTGCACGCTTCGGAGGCGTCTATCCTGCATTATAGGGCATGAGACCCGGCCGGGCGGTTTTGAAAGAGCGACATCGGCATGTCACAAGCTGCAACTTACAGCGTGCAAACCGTCCTGAAGGACGGCACTCCGACCGAAATCCGCGCGCTTCGCGCCAGCGACGAGGCGGACATGCTCGCTGCCATTGCGCGCACTGGACCGCAATCGCTGCAAAGCCGGTTCTTCGTTTTGAAACGGCATTTCTCGGAGAAGGAGCGTGCCTTCTTCATGGACGTGGATTTCAGCAATCACGTTGCGCTGGCCGCTCTCGCCGAGGAACAGGGTCGATACGCCATTATCGGCGGCGGCCGGTACGTCATCGTCGAGTCCGGTCGGGCCGAGATGGCCTTCGTCGTGGTGGATGCCTGGCAAGGTCGCGGGGTGGGCTCCTTATTGCTGAGGCACCTGACAGAGATCGCGCGCGAACAAGGCGTAAGAGAGCTCACAGCCGAGGTTCTGTCCGACAACATGCCCATGCGCAGCGTGTTCGCGAAGGCGGGCTTCAAGCTCGCGCGGAGTGACGATCCGAGAACGGTGCACCTGTCGCTCACGCTTTGATCCGCGCGCCCGGCTTGAGCCTCACCTCAAAGCAATCGTGATCCGACTGATGTTGGCCGCCAGCTCGAGCCCCGCCTTCGGGCCTTGCAGCACCATCGTGACGCCCTTTTCGTTGCGGAGGTGCACACCGTTGGCACCGCCGACCAGCGCAAAGCCGCCGCCGACGGAGCTGTAGTTGCCGGCAAAATCTCTGACCTCCCTAATGCCGGATGCCCAGCCGTCGAGGCGACCGACACTTGCACCGACCGTGATGCCCAAGCTCACGCCGCTGACGCTGAAGGGATAGGTCTTGCCCCGGTACGTCAACACGCCGCTGCCGGCGCCACCGCCGGCCAGGAGGCCCGCCTTGACGATCTTCACTCTGACCTGACCGGTGGCCTGCGCGAAGGACGGCGCCGCCGGCAGGGTCAGCCCGAGCGCGAGCAGGAGCAGCGCGACCAGGCGAAATGCGCGCATGCGCGGCTCAGGGTTTTGCGGCATCGACTTTCTTCCAGGTTTCATCGGGATTGAACAACGTGGTGCGCTGGGCGATGAACTCGGTGCGCTTGCCGAGATCCTTCTGGTAGACGACGCCGTCATGATTGACCAGGAAGGTCATGACGCCCGAATTGCCGTATTCCGCGGGCCAGGCGATCAGGGCGAAGCCGCCGATCATCTTGCCCTTGACGACGTAGTTGAGCGCACCGCCGCGCGCATCCCGCCCCTGCGCTTTGAGAATCCGGAAGTAATAGCCGTGATAGGGCGTCGGCCCGACATCACCGCCGCGATAGCCCTCCTTCGTTGCTTCGGCCGCGAGCGCGCCGAGCGGGCTCGGGTCGCTGTCGTCGCGCCAGAACAGGCCGTCCTTCTTGCCGGGCGAGGAGGAGATGCGCTGCGCGTAGACGCCGACGCCCTCGCCGCGGTCCTTTTCGGCATATTCGTTCTGCGCGTCGACGAAGGCGAGCGCGGTCTGGATCGCGTCGAGCTCGTTGCGGCCGATGCGACGGCGCAGCACCTCGATGCGTCCCTCGTCGGTGTCGAACGCCCAACCCGTCCTGGTGTTGACCAGCGGAATTGGAAACGGGAAATCGTCCGGCCCGAGCATCAAGGTGGCAGTCTTGTTGCCCTCCGCCTTGATGCCGTGCTTGGCGTCGTACATCGCAGTGAAGCGCGCCCGAATGTCGTTGTCGGCAACCTCGTCGCCGGACGACACGATGTCCTCTGCATTCCTGCCGAGCACTTTCAAGATGTCTTTCGGGCCGCTCTTGACCGCGGCGGCAAGCGCAGACGCGGCCTCTTCCGGTGTCTTGTAGGATTCCTGTGCGAGAGAGGCCGATCCGAGCAGCGCGAGCGCGAGGACGCCGGGTATCAGCGCACGGCTAAACGATTTCATGCCGGTCATGGCATCACCTCCGCAGGAATCTTCGCGCCGCCTGCGAGCCAGTCGCGATAGGTGCGGAACGTCAGCCCGAGTTTTTCGTAATGGACGCGCAGATAGCCGTCGCTGCCGCGGGTCACGGCAGCGGGCATGGCCTGCTCGACCTCCTGCGCCATCACGCCGACATAGGCCTTCTCGCTGCCGATATAGCTGAAGCGATAATAGCCAAGGCCGTTCGAGAGGTGTCCGAGCAGGACGATGTCATGCTTGAGCACGATATCCGAGCGCCGGCCGCCGCCGCCACCGCCGCGGAAGCCGCCTCCTCCACCGCCGCCACGCATCGCCATTCCGCCACCGCCGCCGCGGCCGGCAAAGCTTGGTCCGCCGCCGCCACCGCGCGGCATGCTCGCCATGCTGGCGCGGCCGCGCGCGGATGCTGCGGCAGCCGAGCGGCCGGAGGAGACGTTCATGGCCCCGCCACGATTGCCGCCGCCACGATTGGCCGAACCGCCGCCGGCGCGGTTCGCAGCCTTGGCGCGATCGCCGCCGCCCTTGGTCGCGCCCTTGGCACGATCACCGGCACCGGCACGATCGCCGCCGCCGGGCCGGTCGCGCGTCCCTGCGCTGGGGCGGTCGCCCGCGCCCGGACGGTCGCCACGATTGCCGGCGCGATCCCCTGCGCGATCTCCTGCGCGATCTCCTGGACCGCCGCGATCACCCGCACGATCTCCCGCCCGGTCCCCGGCACCCTGGTCGGGGCGCAGCACCTGGTTGCCGTCGCGGCCGCGGAAATCCATCCGATCCGACACGCCGGCCTTCAGATTGTTGTTGCCGAAGCGCTGCTGAACATTGCTGTTGTTGTAGCGCACACCGCCGCGATGCGCCGGATTGTGCTGCCAGCCATTGCCGATGTTCGTGGTGCGATGGTTGACATAGACGTTGCGGTTGCCCCAGTTGCAGCCGCCGCCCCAGTAATTGCCCCAGCGTCCGATCGCCCAGGCCGTGCCGAACGCGATGCCAGCCGCGACCACGCCGGCGCCGATATAAGACGGGTAGCCCCAATAATAGGGCGGATACTCCGCATAGGGCCAGCTGCCGTAGACCGTCGCCGGGTCGTAATACGGCACGTACATCGCCGCGGGATCGGCCTGCTGGATCACGACGACCTGCTTGCCTTCCTGAGACTGGACGCTGACCTTCTGCTGCTTGGTGGTGACGAGCTTCTTGTTGTCATAGGCCTTGGTGCGCAGACGCTGGATCGCGTCCATCACGTCGGGCTGCTGGGCGAGGAAGGCATCGCCCAGCTTCTTGGTCCAGTCGAGCTGCTCGCTCATCATCGCGAGGACATCGGCGGTGCTGGCCAGCGCCTTGACGCTGTCGTCCCAGCCCTGCTTTTCCACTTCCGTCTTCAGCGCATCGCCCTTCAGGCTCTTGCGCTCCTTCAGCCAGCGGTCGGCCTGCACCACCTCCAGCGGATAGGTCGAGGCGGCCAGTACATTGGCGAGCAACTCGTCCGGATAAAGTGCGATCGGCGCGACGAGGGCCTCGAGTTGCTCGGGCTTCAGGAGCTCGGCCGCCGGTGCGGGCGGGCTGGCAGGCTGCGCCTGCGGCGCCGGGGCTGCAGGCGTCGTTGGGGTCTGCGCCATTGCGGCGACCGAAGTTGCCATCAACAGCGCCAGCGCCATCAGGGTCTTGCCGCAACGAAACATCACATCCTCCCTCGGACTTCAGTGCGGGAGGATCAAGCCGGGGCGCAAGCATTTGTTGATCGAGATCAACGAAACGAGGCAGTCGGGGCTGCTGCAGCGCAAGATCGAATAATCATTCGATCAGCTCGGCATCCAGCAGAAGCCGGTTCGGCACCGTCAGGCCGAGGGCCCTGGCCGTCTTCATGTTGATGACGAGCTCGAACCTGGTGGCAAATTGCACCGGGAGAGTGCTGATATCGGCACCGCGCAGGAGACGGTCGACATAGCCGGCGCCATCACGAAATTGCTGGGTCAGATCTGCACCATATGACATCAGCCCGCCATTCGACGCGTAGAAACGGACTGCGAAGATGGCGGGCACGCGCCGCTGCGCCAGCAATGCAATGGCCATTGTGCTGTGGGTTCCGAAGAAGCCGCCATCCGGCAGCACGACGAGGCCGCCGCCTGTGCGCGCCGCCGTCTCGATCGCTGCCGCGATCCCCGGACCGCTGCGAACGCTCGCACCGGCGATCTTGAGGCCGAGACGGCTTTCCATCTGGTGCGCCGCTTGAACATAGAACGGTCCGTAGGGTGCCGATTCCGGATTGAACAGCAGGGCCGCATGGCTCATCCCCGGCACCATGTCCTTCAAAAGGCCGAGCCACTTCCCGCTCATCGAATGCTCATAAAGCGAAAAGCCGGTCAAATTTACGGCCGGCCGGGCCAGATTGGCGACAAGGCCCGTCCCTACCGGATCGGAAAGCCCCACGAAGACGATCGGAATTCGTTGCGTTGCATCGCGCAGCGCTCGTGTTGATCCCGTACTGGTCGAGAACAGCACGTCCGGCGCCGCGGCGACGAGCTCGAGCGCCTCCAACTTCTGGCGCGCCGGATCGGGGCCCGGCCAGCGCACCTCCAGGCGGTAGTTCTGGTTGGCGATCCAGCCTCGATCGGTGAGACCCTGCTGAAAGGCATCCACGCGCATTTGCGCGCCGGGATCACCAGCGACATTGCCCGTCAGCACGCCGACGGCGGGCATTCGGTCCTGGGCTTTCGCCAGGACCGGCAACGCAGCAGCAGCACCAACCAGCGTCATGAAGTCACGACGTCTCATACGCCTCACGCTCGCCTGTCGTACTCGTCATGCGATCGAGAGAGAACGGCTTCAGCGCCGTGATGTTTGATCAAGATCAAGATACCGCCCGCTCAGCGAGCGGTCGGAAGCCTGATCGTGAACAGTGCGCCGCCCGCAGGCTGGTTCGCAGCAGCGATCGCGCCGTGATGGGCCTCGACGATGGTTCTGGCGATTGCAAGGCCCATGCCCATGCCTTGCGGTTTGGTCGTGAAGAACGGATCAAACAGGCTTGCGAGATCGGAGGCGGGTATTCCGGGCCCGGTGTCGGCGATCCTGATTTCGGCCTGATTGCCCGCAAGCTGGGTCGCGACGCTGACCTCCCGCTTTCCGGCCTCCGCATCGGAAATCGCATCCATCGCGTTGATGATCAGGTTGAGAATGACCTGCTGAAGCTGGACCGGATCTCCCTTGACGTGAAGGCCGGCCAGGGCCGGCAAATAGCTCAACGTGATCCGGCGTCCCTGAGCGAGGGCCTTCACCAGATCGATTGCTTCGCGCACTGTATCGTTGAGCTCGATGTGCTTGACCTCAAACGGGGTCTTTTTCAGAACGCTGCGCAGCCTACGGATCACCTCGCTCGCCCGTTGGTCGTCCCTTCTAATGTCGGCGAGGATCTGCTGAATCTCGACAAGGTCGGGCTGAGCGGCCCTGAGCATGAGCTCTGCAGTCTCCGCATTGGTCAGAATCGATCCGAGTGGCTGGTTCAGTTCATGTGCGATCGATGTGGTCAGCTCGCCAACTGCCGAGTAGCGGTTGACGTGGGCGAGTTCCGCCAGCCGCTGACGCGATTCGACTTCGGCGACGCGGCGCCGGCGACGCTCGTGCAGGAGCCCGCTGATGAGTCCGGTCTGGACCAGGAACACAGCCGAGATCATCAGCATCTGCCAGTGATAGCGCTGCCAGATACTCGGCTCGCGAAACAGAATGGTGCTTCCCTTGGGCAGGCGACTCTCGCTGATGCCCCAGCGCTGCAGCTCGCGCCAGTCGTAACGCGGCGCGGCGAAGGCGATCGGCTCATAATTGATGCTCGCCGGTTTCGCGCCGCCAAGAATGCCGATCGCGGCGCTGACGGTCCGCGACGTCGTTTCCCCGATCAAGTGCATCGGTCCCCCGACCGTGCTCTCGCCGAAGAACGGCTCCTGGTAGGAGAAGATCGGGGCGTTCGCGACGGCATGCAGGCTGCGCAGCGCCCAGTTGCTCTCATAGACCACCCCGGCCGCATCGACGGACATCAGCCCCCAGAACAGCGCGGTGTGAGACGGGAGCTTCGATGAGCGCTTCAGGATCTCCTCGAAGGACAAATCCGAGTACCAGACGAGTTCGATCCGCTCCGCAAAAGGTTTCAGCTCCCGCTTCAGCTCCTCCGTCCAAAACCTCTCGAGCGGCGAGGCTCCGACCACAATTCCAATCGATTTTGTATCAGGCAGGACCTGAAGAATGTTGTCGAAGGCCGCGACAAAATCGTTGCGGACGGCCACTACGACATCGTTGTCGCAGAGGTCGGTGCGATTAATCAGCCGATGCTCGACCGCGGAGAGGATCAACGGCGCATCGGGGAACAGCCTGGCGCGATATTTCTGCGCAAACCGGGCGGCAGGCGCGCCGATGCTCAAGACGATGTCCGGCACCGCACCTTGGTACAACGAGTGTAGATATTCGACGAACGGCGCCTCGGGACCAGGGTTGTTGAAGCGCGCGGTGAGCAGCGCGTGCTCCTGGATATCGAGCGGCCAGGGCGATTGCCGCTCGAGCTCGGACTTGATGTCGCGCGCATATTCGCTCCACGGCCGGAACTCGCGGCCGAAGGAATGCAGCAACAGCACGCGTTTGAGCTCGCCGCGCCGGCTCCGCTCGACCGCACCGGCTTGCCCGGCCGAGAGGCACTCGGCCACGAGCAGGCCGAAACAGAGGAGCGCAGCCGCGAGCCGTGGCTTCAGCCAGTCTATGCACGCGCCCCCGCTCATGCTGCACCCTCACAGCTTACGGCAGCTGCTTTCCAGGCAATAATAGCTGGAATCGCACCATACGGACAGCCCCCGAGGCAGGCCTCAGCAGCGCGTGACGACGCGGCCATAGGCGCCCACGACTTGCGCGCAGGACGGCGCATAATAGGCGCAGGCAGCCGACATGGCAGGCGAGGACGACTTTCGGCGACCACGTCTCGTCCGTCCTCTTTGCTCGTTCAATGCCCGCCGCTCAGCACGAGCGTCTGGATCGGCAGCAACAGCGCCTGGATCCGCAGCAGCAGCGCGTGCACGAGGCCGACGCCGTCGACGACGTGGAGCGCGATCTTCCGGCTGGTCGGGGTGTCCTTGGCCGAGATCTCCTCGTGGTTGCTGGTATAGGCATTGACGATGCAGCTCGAGCCCGGCGTGACACCGTCGAGGCCGCCTTTGTAAAGCGGCTCCAGAAACACCAGGATCGTGCCCGGACGGACGGCATTCTGCGGATCGATGAGCTGCTCGCCGGAGCGAAACTGTCCGGCCGCGATGTAGTCCTGCACCGTCGTGATCACCATGGGAATGATGACCCAGGGTTTGGATATGCAGGTCGCTTCCGCCACCATGCCGGTCTTCATGACCTGCGCCTCGATCTGGCCGAAACCGGCCTGGAGCGCCTTGCGGCCCGCGCCCTCCGGAACGAGAACACCGGCCGGACGCATCAGCTGGTTGACCACATCGCCGGGGCGAACCAGGAACTGCTCGACGCGCCCGTCGACGCCGGCGCGTACGAAAGTCTTGTCGAGATCGACCTGCGCCTGGTCGAGCGCGGCTTCGGCGCTGGCCTTCTGGGCCGGCAGCAGAGCCGAGACCTGCAAGGACACTGACTGCTTCGCCGCCGTCGCGGCGTCGATGCCGGACTGTCGCTGATCGACCAGCACCTGGAGCTTGTCGATGTCACGCTGTGGAACGATGCCGGGATTGCGGCGCTGGAGCTCGGTCTTGACCTCGAGCTCGTCTTTGGCCTGCTGGTAGTTGGCCCTCGCTTCGCCGAGCTGCGCCTCGGCCTTGACCACGTCGGCCTGCGCCGTCTGCATGGCGGCATCGACTTCTGCCACCTTCCGCTTGGCGGTCTCGACCGCAGCCTTTTGCTTCGAGCTATCGAGCGTGAACAGCACATCGCCCTGTTTGACGGGCGCGGTGAAGCCGACTTTGACCTCGGCAACACGGCCCGAGCCTTCGGGCAGAATTGGCACAGTGCGGAAGTACAGCGTCGCCGACGATGTCGCCGGATGGAAGTAGAAGATCATGGTGATGAGCGACACCGTCAGCATCAGGCAGGCGGTGATGCCCCAGCGCAGCTCGTACCAGACCGAGAAGAAGGTGATTTCCTTCCCGAAGCGCTTGCCCTGGGCGTAGCGGCGGTACAGGTAGTCCGGAAGGATCGTGACGAGGGAGCAGATCAGCAGCTCAAGCATGACTGCGCTCCTTCTCCTTGGCGGGTCCCGGCTTGTCCGCGGGGGGCGGTGCGACGGCCGCCTCAGCCTGGACTTCCTCCGCATCGGAGGCCGGCGTCGCGTCGGCGATCTTCTCGACGGACCCGGCAATGCTGCGCAGCGGCGTGCCGAAATCCGGAAGATCGATCATTGCGAGGAGCAGTCCGGCGATCCAGAAGATGTGCATGTGCGTGAACAGCGAGATCAGGCCGAGCACGGCGACTAACTCGAACTGCAGTTTATGCGTTTTGTGCGCCATCCGCTCGGGCAGGCTGTGCAGTTTCCAGTAGAGCGTGCCGACCCAGAGCACGGCCCCAATCAGGAATACGCCCATCACCACCATCAGCGTATCGGTCCCGCTCCCCGGTGCGAGATAAAACGGCAGATGATGCGGTGCCATCGGATGAAGCTGCTCGCTCAAACGTCTCTCCCGGTCAAAACGTCCATGGGCGGCACTGTGTTCGGGTATGTTCGCGTTTGTTTGATTTGAGTCAAGGGAACACGTCAGGGCTAACCCTAGCGTCAGCCGCATGCTGATTGGACAACCATCAGGAGCCGCCCGCCATGCCCGGCCTAGACGATCTCATCCCCAGCGCAGCCCAGATTCGTAAGGAAGCCGCCCTCAAGGAAGCCGAAAAGGCGGAGGAATATGTGCGCCTTGCCGCCGCGGCCGAGGCGGAGAAGCGCGCCTTGATCGAGCGCTTGAGCAAGCCCTCGGGCAAGACCGAGGAGGAGAAGATCAAGCTCGCCTCAACCGTCATCCAGCGCGCGGTGCGCAACGGCCTCACGGAAGTGCTGGTCTATCGCTTCCCCAACTCGCTCTGCACGGACAAGGGTCGCGCCATCAATCAGATGGAGAAGGGGTGGGAGAACACTCTGACCGGAATTCCCAAGGAGATCTTCCAGCTCTGGACCGATTACCTGAAACCGCGCGGCTATCGCATCGCCTATCAGATCATCGATTTTCCGGGCGGCGTGCCCGGCGACATCGGCGTGACCATTTCCTGGGACGATTAGCAACAGGTGGGATCGGCATGGCGAAGGACGGCCCTGCGGAGCGGATGAAGCGGAAGGATTACGAGAAGGAGCTCGAGAAGCTCCAGGTCGAGCTGTGCCATCTCCAAGACTACGTGCGGGAAAACAAGCTCCGGGTCATCGTCCTGTTCGAGGGTCGGGACGCCGCCGGCAAGGGCGGCACGATCAAGGCGATCACCGAGAAGGTCAGCCCGCGCGTGTTCCGGGTCGTCGCCCTGCCCGCGCCGTCCGACCGCGAGAAGACACAATTGTTCTTCCAGCGCTACATGGAGCGATTTCCGGCCGGCGGCGAGATCGTGATCTTCGACCGGAGCTGGTACAACCGCGCCGGTGTCGAGTACGTCATGGGCTTCTGCACCCCCGCCGAGCACGAGCGTTTCCTCAACCTGTGCCCGCAGATGGAGAAATACGTCATCGACGGCGGCATCATCCTGATCAAGATCTGGCTCGAGGTCGGCATGGACGAGCAGGAGCGCCGTTTCAAGGCCCGCATCGACGACCCGGTCCGACAGTGGAAGCTCAGTCCGATGGACCTGGAATCCTTCCGTCGCTGGTACGATTATTCGCGCGCGCGCGACCTGATGCTGATGAAGACCAGCACGAAGGATGCGCCCTGGAACATCGTCCGCTCTGACGACAAACGAAGGGCGCGGCTCAACTGCATCGCGCACCTTCTCGGCGCCATCCCCTTCAAGCGCATCAAGAAGGACAAGATCAAACTGCCGAAGCGCTCCGACAAGGGACGCTACAACGACCAGGCCAGCCTCAAGAAAATGAGTTTCGTCGCGCAGCGCTATTGAGCAGCGTCAGGCCGCTAAAGCGCGATGCGATTGGAATGAATCGTCATCGCGCTTTAGGTTGTTGTTTGAGCATGTTCTATTCGGAAAACCGCTACACACTTTTCCGGATCATGCCCTAGGGGCCCGACGCTGCCGTCGATCGCTCAATGGCCATACGACCCCTTCAACTCGATTTCAGGCGGATCGTGACGCCACCGACTGCAGCCGATACTTCCGCGCCGACCCGCGGGCCGCTGAGCTGGAGGATCACGCCATTGCTGTTTTGCAACTGAACGGCGCCGGCACCTGCGGCGATTGCCCCACCCGCTCCTCCCACGGCATAAGAGCCTTCGATCGACGCCGGCCCCTTTAGATTGAGCGCGCGGCCGACGAACTTCGTGGTCGACGCTCCGATGGTGAGGCCCACGCTCATGCCAGACACCGTGAATGGGTATTTCTTGCCCCGGTAGACCAGAACGCCCTCACCGCCACCGGCGCCGACGATGAAGCCACCCTTGGTGAAGACGACCGCGACCTGGCCGGTGTCGGCACGCGCGGACGTGCTAAAGCCGGCAACAGCGGCGAGCGAAGCGACCAGGACGGCGCCGAAGGACAGTTTTCTCATGACGTTTTCTTCCCCTTATTGAGCCAGGATCATCGCGAAGTAGCCGAAGATGGTGAGAAGGATGCCCGAGACGGCATAGCCGACCGGGAATCCGATCCAGGGCACGGAGCTCTGGATCTCGACCGCGGCCTCGCGGCACGGGCCGGAATGCGAGCGCGCGCCGGCAACGCCGCCCATCAGAACCGCCGGATTGATCTTGAAGACGTGGTATCCGATCGCCCACACAATGAACGGCGGGATCGTGCACGCGATGAAGCCGACGATGAAGATCTTGAGCGCGACCGCGCCGGTGAGCTGAGCCAACAGGCCGGCGCCGGCATTGACCCCGACGATCGCGACGAACACAACGAGGCCGAGATCCTCAAGCACGTTTCGCGCCGCGTTCGGCGTATTGCCGAAGAAGCGCAGCCGCGACACGACCGAGGACACGATCACGCCGGACAGCAACAGCCCGCCGGCATTGCCGAGACCGACCTTGGCACCGAAGGCGGGGAATTCGATCATGCCGATGAGGAAGCCGATGATCATGCCGACCGACAGGGTCAGCAAGTCGGTCGAGGTGTTGGCGCGCGCGATGCGGCCCCACATCTCGCCGAGCTCGTTGACCGCCGACTTCAGGCCGACCACCGAGACGATGTCCATGCGCTCCAGCTTGGTCTTGAGACCGGCCGGGATCTGCACCCCGCCCCGCTCGACCTTGGTCACCTGCAGCTGGCCGGCGATGGCCGTGTCGCGGAAGGACTCGAAGGTCCGCCCGACGACGTCCTTGTTGAAGACGACGATTTCCGCCTGGTCCATGGGTATACCGAGCGTCTTAGCATCGGCGACCTCCGGACCAATCAGGCCCATCTTCTCAGTCAGATGCTCGGTCGATCCGCCCAGCGCGACGATATCGCCCTTCTGCAGCACGAGCTCGGGATCAGCCCCCTGCGGCTCACCATTGCGCCCGACATTGACGATACGGTACTCGGGATTGACCGTGCGGAATTTGGCGATGCTCATCCCGATCGTCGCAGGATTCTCCAGCCGGTAGGCCCGCAGACCGAACTGACGGTAGCCGGTCAGGGCGCCGCCTTCGAGATCTTTGACGCCGAACTCCTGCTCATACTTCTTGGCGGCGGCCTTGGCATCGACGCCCCACCAGCGCGGCAGGTATTTGCAGATCAGGATGATGCCGACGGTGCCCCAAATATAGGTAATACCGTAGGACAAAGCGATCATGCCGGAGGCATCCTCGGGCTTCATCCCGGCAGGCAGTTTCACGACCCCCGACGTGACGGCCTGCTCGGCCGAACCGATCGCCGCCGACATGGTCTGCGATCCCGCCAGCATTCCGCCAGCCGCACCGGGCGGCAATGCGAAGAGCTTCGCCCCAAGCACGACGAGCGTCAGGCCGATCACACTCGACACCACCGCGAGGAACAAGAATTTGATCCCGTCGCCCCGCAGGCTGTTGACGAAGGACGGACCTACGCGCAGGCCGACGCCGTACATGAAGAGATAGTAGAACAGGCTCTTGGCGAAGTTGTTCAACTCCAGCTTCACGCCATAGCTGGATGCCCAGACCGAGATGCCCGCGCCGACCACGATGGCACCGGCGACCATGCCGAGGCCATAACCCTTGATGCTGGCTCGGCCGATATAGACGGCGAGACCGACCACGAAGAACAGCAGCAGATACGGGTACTGCTGCAAGAACTGGAAAAATGCCTGCATGTTCGTCCCCTCCCGACCTATGACGCGGCCTTGAGCTTCGGCTGGGCGCTGGGCTTTGGCCTGCCGAGCTTGGCCAAGGCTTCCGTCCGTACGAGCTTCAGCCCTTCCTTGGCGTCGTAGCCGTGGATCTCCTTCACATCGAGCTTGCGCATGAAGTCGATCGTCTCCTGGGTGATGACCTGGCCGGGCACCATGATCGGGAAGCCCGGCGGATACGGGATCACGAAGTTGGCCGAGACGAGCTCGGGCCCGGCCTTCAGCCGCCGGTCGATCTCGGGATCGTTGAGGCGGATGTGCTCGCAGCCGGCGACGTCATAGGCCGCGTAGAAGCCGCTGCGGATGTCGCCCTCGTTGGTCTTGGTGCCAGCATCGCCGCGGAAGCTCGGGTGGAAATGCGAGAAGTTCGGCAGATCGGGCACGTCCTTCATGAGGCTCGTCACCCGTGCCTCGAAGGTCTTTCGCGCATTGGCACCGCCCTGGGCCAGGCCGCGGTCGATCTCGCCCGCGATCTCGGCGAGCACGCGAACGAGATGCGCGACGTCGCTGCGAGTGTTGTTGATGTTGGATTGGACCAGCACCGAGTTGCGGGAGGTCTTGTTGACCTGGATGTTGTACTCGTTGGCGAGAATGCCCTTGAACTGCGTGCCGTCATAGCCGGCCGTGCCGCATACCAGCGTCATGCGGGTCGGGTCGAGGCAGAACTCGTCCTCGTCCAGGCTCTTCAGCGTGTTCGCCCAGTTGACGCCGGGGGCGAGGAAGTCGGTGAAGCCGCTCTGGCGGTACTGCGCCGGCACCATGGCGTCGGCACCGAGGATGCGGAAATATTTCGAGATCAGCGGGTTGTTGTTGACCGCCTGGCGGATCGCGAACGCGATCTCGATCGCATTGGCGACGAGGCCATAGCCCTCCAGCTCCATCTGCCGCCGTGAGATGTCAAGGCTCGCGATCAGCTGCTGGTTCGGACTTGTCGAGGCGTGGGTGAACACCGCTTCCTTGAACTGCTGCTCCACGGTGTGGAATTCGACGTCCTTGACCGAGAGCATCGAGCCCTGGCGGATCGCCGACATCGACTTGTGGGTCGAGTTGGTCTGGTAGACGCGCAGCCGGATCTGTCGGGGGTCCGGGATCAGCCGGGTCTTGAGCAGCACCTCGTCGGACGGGTTCTTGCCGAGCTCGGCCTGCTGCTTCTCATAGGCCGCGACCGACTTGGGATCGCGCATCCATGCCTCGATCTCGTTGGCCGCGCCAAGTCCGGTGCGGCGGCGCAGGAATGGCGAGAAACGCGCGAAGCCGAACCAGGCTTCATCCCACAGGAAGATCAGATCGGGCTTGATGGCGAGGCATTCCTCCATCACCCGCCGTGTGTTGTAGATATGGCCGTCGAAGGTGCAGTTGGTGAGGTCGACCATCTTGACGCGGTCGAGCCGGCCATCGGCCTTGGCGCCCAGCAGCGCCTGCTTGATGGTCTTCAGCGGCACCGCGCCGTACATCGAATATTCCGTCATCGGGAAGGCTTCGACGTAGAGCGGCTGCGCACCGGCCAGCACCATGCCGTAGTGATGCGACTTGTGGCAATTGCGGTCGACAATCGCGATGTCGCCGGGCGCGAGCAGCGCCTGCACCGCCATCTTGTTGGACGTCGATGTGCCGTTGGTAACAAAGAAGACGCGGTCGGCGCCGAGCGCCCTCGCCGCCTTCTCCTGCGCCTTCTTGATGTTGCCGGTCGGCTCCAGCATGCTGTCGAGACCGCCGGTGGTGGCGCTGCTCTCGGCCAGGAACAGGTTCGGGCCGTAGAACTCGCCCATGTCCCGGATCCAGTCGGACTTGAAGATCGACTTGCCGCGGGCGATCGGCAGCGCGTGGAAGGTGCCGATCGGACGCTGGGCGTATTTCTTGAGATTGTCGAAGAACGGCGTGTCGTAGCGATCTTGGATGCCTTCGAGGATCGATAGGTGGAGTTCCAGCAGCTCTTCAACGGAATAGAAGATGCGACGGACCACATCCGCCTCGGGATTGCCGGCGAGCTCCTCCACGTCACGGTTCGAGATCATGTAAAGGTCGAGCTCGGGCCTGACGCGCTTGATGATCTGGGCGAGCCGCAGCGCCGAAGCGTCGGTTTCGTCGTTGAGACCGGCCGAGGCCATGATCGAGCGCAACACCGGTGCATCGTGCCGCGAACGCAGGCCAAAGCCCTCGTTGATGATGACGGCTCCGATGTTCGGATTGAGCATCGTCGCACAGAAAGCGTCCTCCAGGCTGCCGACGATCACAGGTTCATAGATGAACGCGTCGACCGGGCGCCGCAGCTTGCGCCATTCCGCGGCCAGCGCCGGCCATTGGCTGGAAGATACGCCGGTGACGATCAGGGTTTCGAAATACGGCCTGCGCGCGCTGTGCGCGCCAAAGGCCGGCGGCGCGAGCTCGGGCGCATCGCCGTTGCCGTCGTCCTTGGGGCTCCAGTCACCGGCATGTTGGCGGAAGGATCGCGTCGCCAGTGCCTGGGCAATTCTCGTCGCAAGGGCGAACGATGATGCACCGTCGCCGGCGACTGTTGCTTCCCGCAGCGCCGCCATGAGGTGCGGACCGGGATAGCCGTGAAATTCTTCGATGATCAAAAGATCGGCCAACGCCGCGTCATAGGCTGTGCGATTGCCGACGCGCGCCCAGGTCTTTGCTGCTTCCACAAGGTCGCGCCAGTCGTCTGCCCGCGCGCCCGGGCCGGAAAAGAACTGGTCGATACGCTTCTGTGCGGGCTTGGCGTCTTTGGACATCTCTCTCTCCCGATCCTCTAAAGGTGATGCGGATCGTGGGTGCGGCGCGGCTCGCTCCATTGATCCAAGTCAACGGTCGCGTGCATTCTGCGGGCCGACTCCGTGCCGTTCGCAGCGCAACACGAAAAGATCAGGCCGTTCGTTGTGCGACGCTCACCTGATCATTGGCACGCTCATCTCCTCTCCTGCGAACGTAGCGCTTCGCAGCGCAGCAGCACGATCAACAGCGCGACGACCGGCAGGCCCAGCGCGAGATCGGGGACGCTCTTGGTTGCAAAGGCTCCGGCGGCGGCACCGAAGCCGAACACGACGCACAACGCGATGAAAATGCCCGAGCGGCGCAGCGTTCCGAGTGGTGCGCCGCCTGCTGCGACTGCGAAGACGTTCTCGATGGCCTGACGCATGTTGCTGGTGATCATCACTGTGCTGCACACTGTGCCTTCGACCTTGACGAACATTGCGGCCTGCATCGCTGCCACGGCGGAAATACCGAGCGTTCCAGCCAAATCGGGCAACCTATTGTGCAAGATGCCGATCGCTATCAACAGCAGGATCTCGATCAACGTACTGACCGCGCTGGCCCGCTCGCCCGTTGCGCGGCGCAGCCAGGCTGCGAGCACGATGCCGACCGCGAACGCCAAGATTGGCGGCACGAAGTGCAGCGCCTTCGCCCAGTTGCCCGCCATCGCGTGAATCCACAGGAAGATCAGGTTGGCGGTCTGGGCATTCGCCAACACGCCGTGGATGATCCAGGTATAGGCGTCGATATAGCCGCCGACAAAGGCGAGCAGCAGGACGATCTCGACTGTCTCGTCGCGGCGGATCGCACCGGTTGTGACGTTCAGGGTACTCATGACGGCAATATGGCCTGTCGCGAACATTTCATCGCGTCATAGCCGCCGCCACGTCGCCGCGAAGGCTTGATCTGGATCAAGCAACATCTCGCCGCCGTCAATCAAATCGCGCCAAAGCGCCGGGGGAATGCCATGGAAACCGTCAGGTGGATCATCGCCACCGCACCGGAAATATTCCTGCTGCTCGCGATCGCGATCGGTACCATCCTCGGCCGCATCAGGATCCGCGGCTTCTCGATCGGAACCACCGCCTGCATCCTGATCGTCGCCGTGCTGATCGGACAGCTCGGGAGCTTCACGTTCCCGCCGATCCTCCGGGCGATCCTGTTCAGCCTGTTCGTCTTTACGATCGGTTACCGTTCTGGACCGGAATTCTTCGCCTCGCTGAGCGTGCGGACCTTGGCACAGGTCGTGCTGGCGTTGGTGATCGGCGCCACGGGGCTCGCGCTCGTGCTCATCTTCGCGCGTGTCTTCACGTTGGATACGGGGACAGCGGCAGGACTGACGGCAGGGGCGCTGACGCAATCCTCGGTGATCGGCACCGCATCCGGCGCGCTGGCGCAGCTCGGCCTGCCGAGCGACGTGCTGAAGCAGCAGGAAGCCAACATCGCGGCGGGCTATGCGGTGACCTACGTGCTCGGCTACATCCTGACGCTCCTGTTCGTGCCATTCGTCGCGCCGCGGCTGATGCGGATCGATCTGAAGGCGGAGGCGAAGAAGCTCGAGGCGGAGCTCGCGGGCGGTACGCCGCCAAAGACGGAAAACCTGTCCTATCGCAAATTCCAGGCCCGCGCCTATCGCGTCTCGGCCGGCGCAGGTCGTACCATCGGTGCTATCGAGGCGGAGATCGGCGGCCGCACGGTCGTAGAGCGGATCGTGCGCAGCGGGGCCGACATCAAGCCGCAGCAGGACGCCGTGCTCGAGGCCGGCGACGACATCGTCATCGCCGGTCCGACCGCCGCGATCGTCGCGGCCAAGCCGATCCTCGGGGCCGAGATCGACGCGGGGGAACTGCTGCGCAACCTGCCCGGCAATGTGATCGAAGTGCTCGTTGAAAACCGCCAGCTGCACGGCCGCTCACTGCGCGAAATCGTTGATCGGCTCGGCGACAATGCACGCGGCGTATTCCTGCGTGCGCTGACGCGCATGGGGCGGGAGGTGCCGCTCGGTCCCGATACGCGCGTCTATCTCGGCGACGTCATGACGCTGGTCGGCAGCACCGGCAATATCGCGCGGGCAACGGCGCCAGTGGGACACGCTCTGAATACGAGCGACCGCACGGACATCGCCTTTCTCGCTGCCGGCATCGCAGTGGGTCTTCTGGCCGGCCTTGCCAGCTTCAAAATCGGCACTGTCGCATTGACACTCGGTGGCGGCGGCGGCGCGCTGATCGCCGGGCTCGTCTGCGGTTGGTTGCGTTCGCGCAGGCCGGGCATCGGCGCAATGCCGCCCGCGGCGCAGCAGACCCTGAGCGACATCGGCCTCGGCGGCTTCATCGCGGCGATCGGACTCGGCAACGGCCTTGCCGCCTGGTCGGCGATCCAGGCGCACGGTCTGTTGCTGGTCGGCATGGGCATCGTCGTCACGCTGGTCCCGATGACGGTGGGAACGCTGGTTGCCTATTATCTGCTGCGCATGAATCCGGTCGTGACCTGCGGTGCGCTCGCCGGCGCCATGACGGTCGATGCCGCCGTCACCGGCGCCTGCGACGTTGCCGAGAGCCAGACGCCGGTGCTCGGCGTCGCCGTCCCCTACGCGGTCGGCAATGTCGTCCTCACGGTGCTCGGCCCGATCGTCGTGGCCGCAACCTATTCAGGTTGAGGGAGGCCCGGATGCGACGCGGACCTGCATTGCTCCATTTTTTCGCGATCACCTTGCTCAGCCTTTTCGTGGCCGCATCGCCCACGCACGCCGCGGACGAGGTCCGCATCCAGGAGGAAATCTGGGCGCTGCCCCTGCCGCTGCCGATGTTCGCCTATCTGGTGCGCCCGGTCGGCGACGGTCCGTTCCCGCTCGTCATCATGAATCACGGTGTCTCGCTCGACGCGACCCAGCGCAGCCTTTTCCCTCTGGTCGAATTTCGCGACGCCGCCAAATGGTTTGCGAGGCGCGGCTATCTCGTGGTGGCCCCGGTGGGCAGCGGTTATGGCGCGCAGGCAATCGACATCCCCGAACGCGGAATGTTCGGCCCGTTCTTCTCGAAAATCGGGAAGTGCGCCAATCCCAATTTCCGTGATGCCGGCCTCGCGGTCGCCCAGGTCGATCTCTGGATCATTGACTATCTGGCCGCCGAGAAGCGGATCATCCCGAAGGACGTGATCGTGGTCGGCCAGTCCGCCGGCGGCTGGGCCTCGATCGCCTTGTCGAGCGTGAACCCGCCACAGGTGAAGGCCATCATCGTCTTTGCCGGAGGCCGCGGCGGACGCGTCGACGGCAAGCCGAACAACAATTGCGCGCCCGACCGACTGGTCGAGGCCACCGCCGATTTCGGCCGCACATCGCGCGTGCCGATGCTGTGGATCTACACCGGGAATGACACGTATTTCGGTCCCGACCTATCGAAGCGCATGCACGCTGCCTTCATCGGCGCCGGCGGCCGGGCCGAATATCACCTGATGCCCCCGTTCGGCAACGAGGGACATTTCCTCCTCGGTTCGCCAGACGCGGTTCCGCTCTGGTCGCCGTTGGTGGCGAAGTTTCTCGACGCGCAGAACTGAGTCCGGATCTCGGAGTTGCAGCGATGGCCCGTGCTTTTGATTGTCTCTCTGGTCTCCTGATGGTTGCAGCCGCCGGAGTCGCGACGGTCTTGGCTGTCGCTTCGCTCAAGGCGGCGCAAGCGGAAAAGTCCTCCGAGGTCGCAACACGCGGCCAGCGCGACGCCAGCGACATCAGCTATGGCAGCTGGCAAAAATTGTGCTTCAAGGCCGGCGGCGCGCCGTCCCTCTGTCGAACCTCGATCACTGGCCGGTTCGCGACCGGGCAAACAGCCGTGCGCATTGATCTGATCGAGCGGGAGGACGCGCCCACCGCCCGCCTGCAACTTTTCGTGCCGGTCGGAATGTACCTGCAGCAAGCACCGAAACTGGCCGTCGACCATGGCGCCGCGTTCCGCATTCCTTATACCTGGTGTCTCACCAATTTATGCGTCGCGGCGGACGTCGTGACGCCAAAAATCATCTCGGAGATGGAAAACGGTCAAACGCTTCTGCTCGAACTCGTCGACTCCAATCTTCTTGCCGTGACGACTTCGATTCCGCTCGCGCAATTCGGTTCCGCCCATAAGGGGGCGCCGACCAGGACACTCGAGCAATATGTCGACGAATGAGGGCCGGCGCGGAGCTACAAGGCGCGGGCGCGCTGGACGGATTCGATCAAGGACTGCGCCGCAAAGGGCTTGATGAGATAGGCGATGCAGCCCGAGGCAATCGCGGCCGAGCGGTTTGCCGGGCTGTCATTGCCGGTGACATAGATCACGGGTGCTTCGATGCCCTTCTCGGTCAGGCTTTGCCGCACCTCGATGCCGGACCTTGCACCCAGATTGATGTCGAGGATGATGCAGATCGCGGTGTGGAACCTGTCATGATCGAGCAAGGCCCCTCCCGTGTCGAACAGGGTTGTGGCGAAGCCGTATCCTCGCAGCAGCCTGTCCATGCTGGTCCGCATGGACGGATCGTCATCGACGACGAAGACGGACTCGCGCAGGAGCAAGGCGATTGCCTTTCCGGAAAACGACAGTGGGATATCGGATACGACAGCTCCGCGCTTTCGCGTGTGCCTATGTGCATTATTGCACATAGCTCGTCGTGCACTGTCAACACGCCCTTGCATTGTCCTTTGGGACAGGCACGTTCGAGGGAACCGCGCGCCTTTTCAGAGCCGTCAGCGTTCGTCCGGATCGAGCATTCCGAGACGCTCTGCGATCGAAACGAGTTCCGCCAGCGAGCGAACCTGCATCTTCTCCATCACTTGATGGCGGTGCGCCTTCACGGTGCGCTCGGTGGTCCCCAGCTCATGCGCGACCTGCTTGTTGATCCTGCCGCGCACGATCAGATCGAACACCTGTCGCTCGCGCTGCGTCAGCGTGGCCAGATGACCACGAAACGCATCCAGCCTGCTGGCCTGGGCGCGCGCCGTCCGCTGACTAGCCAGCGCGCGCTCGATCGCTTCGAGCAATTGTTCGGAGGATATCGGTTTGGTCAGGAAGTCTTCCGCACCTGCCTTGATCGCGCGCACGGTCGTCGGCGTGTCGGCATGACCGGTCAGGAAGACGATGGGCAGCATCGACCCCGCCGCAGCCAACCGCGCCTGCAGGTCGGGACCGCTCAGGCCCGGAATCCGCACGTCGAGCAGGATACATCCCGCCTGCCCGTCATCCGGCGCCGAGTCCAGGAGCTCCAGCGCCGAGGCGTAGGTCGCGACCTCGTATCCCGCGAGCTTTAGCCGGCGCTCGATCGCGGTCCGAAACGACTCGTCGTCGTCAACAACGTGAACAAGGCCTGGCAACTTCCTACCTCTCGCCCAACTTGATCAGGACGCTCGACGTCCTTGTCGTTCTTCAAAGCGATTTTCTCGTTTGAAGGTCGGAATATCTGCTTCGCAATATGTCGCATCTTCCCTGCGGTGGAGGATTCTCATCCAGCGCAGCAATCACCAGTGCTGTCCTTTGGTACACTGAACCTTGGGACAATGGATAAGAATACTTCCTTGGCCGAAAATCAACTTCGGCGGGAGTGGGATAGCGCGGCGCATTTCCGGCAAAGTATTTCGTCTGACAGACCAATTCGGCGGAAAGCTGAGGAGTTGGCCTATGTTCGTTCGCATCACGACGGATTCCACGCTGCGTCCCAATACCCTCCGCGACCTCGGCATGGCATCTCATTCAAATGCCCTGGTCAATTTAAGCGAATTTTCCTACCGAAAAGGCTCCGAGATCTACGGCGAGAAGGAGCCGGCCGAGTATGTCTACCAGGTCAAATCCGGCGCGGTGCGTAGCTACAAGCTGCTGTCGGACGGGCGCAGGCAGATCGGCGCATTTCACCTCGTCGGCGACATTTTCGGGCTCGAGAACGGCAGCGAGCACCGCTTCACGACGGAAGCCATCGTCGACACCACGGTACGGCTGATCAAACGCCAAAGCCTGGAAATCGTGGCCGAGAGCGATGCCATGGTAGCCAGAAACCTGCTCAGCATGACCACGAACAACCTCCAGCATGCTGAAGACCACATGCTGCTGCTCGGCCGCAAGACCTCCCTGGAGCGCGTCGCCGCATTCCTGCTCGAAATGGACAAGCGCCTGACGGCTGCCGGCGTCATGGCGCTTCCGATGTCCCGACGCGACATTGCCGACTATCTCGGCCTGACGCTGGAGACCGTCTCGCGGGCTTTGTCGCGGCTGCATGAACTCGGCGTGCTCGGCTTCATCGGCAACACCCAGCGCCAGATCGTGCTGCTCGACCGGCACCAGCTCGCAAGCCTCGATCTGCAGCCCTGAGCCGGCGAAGGCCTGTTCACGTTCCGCAATGGTCGAGATTGACCGAGGCGACAGCATCAGGTGCGTGGCAGGTCCGCACCGGGTCTTTCCGTGAGTCCGAGATGGTCGAGCGTCTTGAGCAAGACTTCGAACAGAATGGCGGCGGACCAGCCGAACAGCAGAACACCGTTCATAGCGGTCAGCGGGCCGAGCAGCCGCCATTCGCGCACCGGCGTGATGTCGCCGTAGCCGAGCGTGGTGTAGTTGACGAACGCGAAGTAGAGCATGTCCGCGTCGGCGGTCGCCGCGTGCACGATATGATAGGTCGCCGCCCACATCAGAATTTCGATCATGTGGGCGATCTTCAACACGACGGCGATCGTGATCATGACGCTCATGAGGTGCAATCGCGGCCGCTTGGTATGGCGCGGGACGGCACTGCGGGCCACCGTGACGGCCACCACCGTCACGAGCGCGTGGATTCCGATATTGATCACGCTGACGAGCGTGCCGACAAGGAATTGGAGCATCATCGGGGTGAAACACACCTCATTTTAGCCTAGGCCAAGCGTGCCTCGATGGTTTCCTTTGCGACAACGGTTTCCTGATCGACCTGCGCTGACGCAGCGCGGTCGATTCCTGTCCATGCGGTCGCGAGCTCCCACGCCACCGACAGGATGATCGGCCCAATGAACAGTCCGATGATTCCATGCGCGAGCGTACCACCAATGACCCCGATCAGGATGACCAGCGTCGGCGTCGTCAGGCCCCGCCCCATGAGGAGCGGCTTCAGCACGTTGTCGAGCAGACCGACGACGACCAGATAGACAGTCAAGAGCAGGGCGACGGTCACGTCCTTGTCCACCCATATCCAGACCAGCACGGGGAAAAGAACGGGGCCGGCGCCGATTTGGACAATCGACAGCAAGAGCACGACGACCGCGAGCAGTCCCGCGCTTGGGATCTCTGCGAGCTTGAAGCCGATGCCCGCCAGCAAGGCTTGAAGGATAGCGACGCCGATAATGCCCTGCGCGACGGCGCGTATGGTTGCGCCGGCGAGCTCGAGAAAGTGCTCGCTCCGGCCGGGCACGACGCGCAACAGGAAGCCGCGCAGCGCGGCGACGAGCTGCGCGCCGTGCGGGAGCAGAAAGCCCGCGACGATCACCGACAGCAGGAATTGGAGCATGCCAATTCCGGTGTCACCGGCAAACGACAGCATCACTCCGGCGAGCGGTTTCAAGTACGGCGCCACCTCGCGCAGCGCCGCACGGATGTTCGTGTAGGCCTCGTTCCAGATCGCGTAGAGCTGAGGACCGATCAACGGCCAGCTCCTGATCTGCTCCGGTGCGGCCTGGAGCGCGAGATCGCCACTGCCGATCTGGGCCGCAAGGTCCCGGATCCCTTCGACTGCACTGAGGCTGAGCCACGCGGCGGGACCGATGACGATGCCCAGCGTGATCAGGGTGAGAACGGCTGAGGCTATCCGGGGACGGCCACCGAGGCGTTGGGCGAGCCAGGCGAAGACGGGATGAAATGCCACCGCCAACACGGCGCTCCAGCTCAGGATCGGCACGAACGGCCGGAGGACGAGAAATGTCCAGAAGATCAGCAGCCCGAGCAAGCCTAGCCGGATCACGAGTTGGACAATGTCCTCCGCGGACAGAAGCTGGCGAAGCGTTTTCAAGGGTCGTTGCCTCCAGGCCGACGGACCGCTGCTGAAAAGCTAGCGGGGCGGCCCGCCGAGGAGGCTTGATCCAGATCAAGCCAGGCGATCGGTCACCTAGCGAGATCGGCAACAGGCGCGCAGCCAGTTGCGTCTCGGCGCAGATTGCGCGGTCCACCGCCCGCGAGTGAGAATGCCCCGGTGCTGGACGTGAGCCAGCAGTCGTGAAGTTGACGCCGACGAACGGATTGATCTCGACATAGCTCCGACCGACGGCAAAGCCCATGATCTCGATTGCTGTGCCTGTCTGGAGGCTAATGGCGGGTACGGCCGAGCTATATCGGCCGCTCCGCCCGGCGGCCTGTTCTTTCTGGTCACGACCAAGAGGGCCAGGCTCTGGAGGTATCGGCCGGCTTTCATTCCTTCGATTCGGACTTGGCGCTCAGGACGACCCGATCAGAGAGTGCCTTTTGGAACTTTATTCCAACGCCTTCGCCGGAATTTGGGGGGATCCCGAGAGGCAATTTGGGGGGTACAAGGCCCCTACCCCTCCATATCCCCAGCCGCTCCGGACCACGGCGGAAGTGGCAGAACAGAACGAGACGTTGAAACCCCTGATTTTTCAGTGGCTTACCCCTAGGGCTTGCTTAGTTCTGGAGTGTTTTGAAAGGCTTGGAAACAGCCTGATGGCTCCCCGGGCTGGATTCGAACCAGCGACCATCCGATTAACAGTCGGATGCTCTACCGCTGAGCTACCGAGGAAAAGGGCGAACCGTTCGTTCGCGCGCGGCTGCGTATAACAAAGCCGCTTGCGCTTGCAAAGGACGAATTCGTCATCATCCGCAACGCGCTCGGACGGACCTGGAATGGCCGCTCCTCCGGCCGGGACCGGGCGAGGATTATTCCGCCAGGAACGAGGTGGTCTTGGTGCCGGGGTCGTAGCGCAAGCGGAGCGCGGTGAGCTTACAGAGATTGACGTTCTTCCACAGCACCGACTCGTCATAGTTCTTCCAGTCGACCCGGATGTTCCAGACGCAGCCTTCATCGTCGTCGTCGAACTCGACATAAGTGCTGGCCTGGTTCTGCAACACCTTGTCGAGCTCGTTCTCCCACTCGTCCAGCCCGTCATCCGGCGCGTTGAAGCCTAGGAACTTGATGGCATAGCCGGTCTCGTTGACCACGGTGACGTTGCGGGCATCGGCCGCAAGCGACGGCGCGGCGGCGATCGAAAGGGCGATCGCGATCAATCCGGACAGAAAATGCTTCATCTGAAAATCCTCCGATCAAAACAGGCCTCGGCGACCGGCATGGATCGGCGCGGGCGCCGCGGCAGGGAAATGCGTTGCCTGGAGACACGTCCGGAGCGCGATCGCCTGTTCAAGACACGATCGATCTGCACTCCGGGACGGCTGCGCGACGCGAGACGCGCCCAACCTGTTTATCGTTTCGAATTCTCAGCAGCAATGAACCGGCATTCATAGATCGGCAGAGTTTGTTTTCTCCGGTACCGGCACCGGTACGGCCGCGCCATTGCTCTTGCCCGTCACGGCACCGACCAGCGCCTTGACCGGATCGTCGCCAGGCGCAAAGCCGCTCTGGCGCAGGATCTCGTCGATCATCGGACGCAGCGCGTGAACCTTGAGCAGCTCGCCGGCCAAACCTTCGCCGAAGCCGACATTACCTCCGCTCGCACCGTTGCCGCCGAACGCGCCGCCGGTGTGCAGGATGCGGACATCCTTGAGATTCGCGATCGGCTTCACCATCTCCGCCAGCGCGGACGGCATGGTCTCGATCCGCTTCTTGGCGATCTCGAAATCGATGACGTTGTTGCCGAGCTTGTTCTGCGCCTCGTTCTTCATGGTGATGACGGCGGCTTCCGCCTCGCCGATGTTGCGGACGCCGACCGCCTTGATCTTGTTGGATTCGGCTTCGGCGGTGGCCAGCGTCTTGACGGCTTCGGCGCGATCGAGCGAGGCCTTCTTCTCGGCCTCGGCCGCGACGATCAGCTCGGTCGATTTGCGTTCGGCCTCGGTGCGTGCGGCCAGCACCTGGGTCAGGCGGGCACGATCGGCGACCTCGATGGCGCGCGCGGTGACGACCTTTTCCTCCGCGGAGACGGCCAGCGCCTCGGCGGTCTTGGCTTCGGCGACGGCTTCCGACGTCTCCTTGCTCTTCGCCGCGATCTGGATCTCGTTCTCCTGCGTCGCGATCTGGATCTCGCGCTGGGCGTCGGTCTTGCGCTTGTTGATCGCCAGCTCCGACTCGATCACCGCGGTTTCCTTGACCTGCTTGGCACCCGCCTCCTTCTCGGCAACCGCACGATCGGTGTCGATGCGAGCGTTCTCCTCGGTCAGACGCGCCGTCTGCGTCGCGGTCGCGACCTCGGCGCGGGTGCTCGCCGTCTTGTTGGCGATGTCGCGCTCCTGCGACAGCTCGGCTTCCTTCTTGGTCCGCTCGATCCCGAGGGTCTGCTGGCGCGCCTCGAGGTCCTTTTGCGCGATCGCCACCTCGTTATCGCGCACGATCGCGTTTCGATCGCGGCGGCGGGTTTCGGTGACCGTCTTGAGCTGGGTCAGACCCTCGGCGTCGAAGAAGTTCTCCGGGTTGAAGAATTTGACGTCGGTCTGGTCGAGCTTGGTCAGCGACACCGATTCCAGCTCGAGCCCGTTCGACTTCACGTCAGACTCGACCGTGGACTGCACGTGCTTGACGAAGTCCGAGCGCTTCTCCTGGAGCTCCAGGATACTCATGGTCGCGGCGACCGAGCGCAGGCCGTCGACGAATTTCGCCTCGACCTGGTTGCGCAGCGCCTCGGCGTCATTGGTCAATGCGCCGAGCGTCTGGCTCGCGAGCGCGATGCTCTCCTCGTCGGGACGGACGCGGACGTAGAACTCGGCAACGATGTCAACGCGCAGGCGGTCCTTGGTGATGAGGGATTCCCGCTCCTTGCGCTCGACGGTGAGGCGCAACGTCTTCAGATTGACGCTGGCATAGGAGTGGAAGATCGGCAGGATCATGGCGCCGCCGTCGAGCACGACCTTCTTGCCGCCGAGCCCGGTGCGCACGAAGGCCTCGTCGCGGGTGGCGCGCTTGTAGAGGATGGTGAAGACGATCCCCAGGACGACGATCAGCGCGACGCCGATCACGGCCGGGACTGCGATGTCGAACATGGCTTTCTCCGCTGTGGGACTTGCTAATTGCTTAGAGTGGGGTTGGACGGCTTGAGTTCATCGTCGGCCTTCACCGCGACGAAGCGCGTGCCGTCGCGGTCGACCAGGAGGACCATGGTTCCCTGCGGCAAAGGTCCCGATGACGGCGCCGCGACCGCCGAGACGAAATGGCGGTTGCCGTGGATGTCGGCGACGCTGACGCGGCCGGGCGGCCCCTGGTCGAGCGGGCCAACGACGACCTCCCCGATGCGGCCGACCAGATCGCCGAGGCCGACGACGTAGCTTTCGTCCTTGGGAATGACCCGCGCGATGGTCCTGCTGGCGGCGCGCACAAGCGGAACCGACACCACGACGGCCCCGACCGAGGCGACCGTCGCCGGTAAGGGACCCGCAACCATTCGCGCGAAGTCCTGGATCAGGAATCCGGTGATGGAGAAGGCGCCGAGCAGCAGCAGCAGGAAGATCAACAGCGGCACGCCGCCGACATTGATCCAGGAGATGGCGTTGAGCACGCCGTTGTCGCTGGGGTGAGCAAAATCGATGTTGGTGCCCAGCATCTCGCTCAAGGAGGCCCCGATCAGCATCGAGATCACCTCGACCGAGCCGACGATGACGATCATGGCCGCCGCAATCGCGAACGGCCTGACCTCAGGCGCCATGATGTGTTCGAGCAGAGCGCTCATGACACCGCACTCAGCCGCCCGACTTCAACCGGGCCAGCCTCGCTGCAATTTCCTTGTCGCGATGGAGCGTGCTCAGCTCGTCGATGTCGCTCGAATAAGGAATTCCCGGCGGCACGCCGGTGGCCCGTGCCACTGCCCTGCCCGCCCGCAGCGCCTTCGCGGCAGCGGAGGTGCCGCCGGATTTCCGCGACGACGTCGATGTCTGTGGGCTGGCCTGTGCCTCGCTCTTTTCGAGATCGGCGCGGCGCTGCTCGGCATCCTGGAGCGCCGACAGCACCGCGCGGAGCGATGTGACGCATTGCTCGATCTTCTCGTTGTTCTCGTGGATGGCGCGAGAGAGCACCTCGAACTGCGCCTCCAGGTCCATTTGCCGCGCGATGCCGGCGCGGGCGAGATCATCGCGCCCGTCTGCGATCGCGGCCTCGATCTTGGCGGTCAGATCGGTCATCGCCCGCTCGATCTCGCTGCGGCGCGCGTTGAGGCGATATTCCTCGGCCCGGGCAGCGGCGAGCGCATCGCGCGCTTCGGTCTCGGCGCGCTCGATCTCGCGGATGGCTTGGCTGACCACCTTCAGCTTGTTCTTGCCCTCCGCCTGCTCGATCGCATCGTACGCGATCCCGGCAATCAGGCGCCCGACTCGGGACAGGAAGTTGTCGGGAGCGGCAGCGATGGTATCCATGGCGTTCTCCTCCTCTGGCAGGCTGTTCGGCGTGACGCCGTAGTGAACTTCGAAACCGTCGTCGGTGCGGATGAGGCGCGCCGGCACGCTCTGCCCCCAGCCCTCGGCATAGCCGGCATAGTCGAAGGGCACGCTGAAGCGCCCTTGCACGGTCGCAATCGAAATGGTGGCGGGCCCCTTGATCTTGGCGAGCTTGTCGTCGAGCGGCAGGCGGCGCCCTTGCGCGGCGCGATACTCCGCGCGGTCGCGCAGCCCCAGTGTCACCAGCCGCGAAGGCAGCGCCGTCTGTTTGCGGATCGGCTCATAGGCATGGGCATGGAGCAGGACCACGTTGGAACCCACATTGTGGATCCGCGCCACCTCGTCGAGGATTTCCATCATGCGGTCATAGGCCTGGAATGTCGCCTCGATGGCGGCCTTGGCGGCCGGGTCAGGGGCAAGCCGGTAACGCAGTGCGGACGGCGCGTTTCGAGGCGATTGGCTCATGGAAAGCACTAAAGCACCATTTTGGTGCTTTAGGAAGAGGAAGCTCGATCACGTTCTGCTGATCCCTATGCACTCTGTCGGTTAGTCGCGACGATGAGGGCCTGCGTTCAAGGCGGCCGATCATCCCTAGCGGACGGCCGATCAAGATTTGATGCACGCTTCGGTTGAAATTTGAGACGAATGCAGTGGAGTTCCGGTAAGCCGTCATTCTCTCGACGCGCCGTTGCGAGGAGCTCTGGCCGCAGCAGCGATCTGCCAGATCGCCGAATCATTCGGTGCGCTCATTTGACGGAGATATGACGATTGGCGACCAAGATCCGACGACGGTACGAAGCATCCACGTCCAGCATCCGCAGCAAATCCACAGCATATCCACAGGGTGCCTGTGACGGATTCGCGAGCCCCTGCGAGGGACTTGCTGCGCACAAGCCCACAAGCCGGGCCGTTCAGCCGCCCGCCTGGTCGAACACGGATCGGCAGGCCTCGCTGAGGCTCGCGCGGTTGCGGCGCAGGCAGGCCGTGATGGCGCGGACGTTGGGGATCTCGCCGGCGCAGAGCCGGTAGACGTCGGGGGTACAGGCCCGCCGCTGCTCCGCAGTTCCCTGTGCATGGGCCGCGGAGGCAAATAGCGTCAGGAACAGCCCGACCGTCGAGGCGCCCCGCGCCCGGCTCTTCACGCCCGCAAACCGCAAGAACCTCGCCTTCATGACCAGTCTCCCGCTCTGCCTTGCCCGCTCCGGCCTGCATTGGCCGGCATGGGACAAAGGGGTTACGAGAAATAAACCGCCGGGAACGTGATCTCCTTCACACCCGCTGCGCGGCGGCGGCACATAGGGTTGCCGCGGGGATTTTCAGGAATCGCTAACCATTCGGGTCCCGATCGCCGCATCGTTAAAATGCGAACGATCGGATCAATCCGGAAACAAACCGGCTTTGCGACATTGCGCCGTCCGCATTCTGCGAGGGTGTGATGAGCGAAGCCGAATTCAATTTGCTGCTGGATGCTGTCCGGGACGCCATGGTCTTTGAGGATTTCGCGCCCGTGCCGGTGGAGGACTACGTGCCCCGCTCGTGGAGCTTCGACGCGACGCCCAAGGCAGCCAACAAGGCTGCCAATGACAACGAGGGCGCCTGGCCCCTCCTGCCCTTTCCCGACGGCTGGTACGCGGCCTGCTGAGGCCGACTTGAAGTGAACCGATGCGTCCGCCTTGCGGGCGGTTCGGCATGACCGAGCGCCGGGGACCGGCGCAGCCCCGATCAAGTCTTGACGCGCTCCTCGCCCTGCTGCGGCGCCCGGTCGGGTGCAGCCGGCGGGAAGATGCTGTCATAGATCGCGCGCGCCTCGGCAATGAGGCGGGCCCGCTCCAGCTCGGATTTCGGGACAAATCGAACGACGTCGCCCACGTGCTCTCCAGCTGCAGGGTTTGGATGCGTCTCTTCGCAGATGCGAAGTCTATGCCAGAGGACCTGAATCGCACCTTTCCGCCAAGCCCCGGGCAAACCCGGTGGCTCACTGGAGCTGCGGCTCGGCGGAACCGCCTATAAGTCCAAATTTTGCGGAAAATCAGAGACTTGTGATGGAGGCCACGACCAGAATTGAACTGGTGTACACGGTTTTGCAGACCGTTGCGTAACCACTCCGCCACGTGGCCCCGTAAGGGCGGACCAATATAGGGGATCAATGGCTTAGGCAACCCCACGGCCCGCGGGTAGCACAGCGAAATGTCCAGCCGAAATCAGGCGCGCTTGCCGCGCCGGAAGTCGCGCCGGCGGCCCTTGGGCGCGGGCTTGGATGCCAGTTCCGGCATCTCGGCCTGGACCTCGCGGTAGCGAGCCAGCATCCGCTCGAAACTGGCATGAAGCGTCTCGGCGATATCAGGGCGCCGCTCGAGGGCGGCGAGGATCGTCGCGGCGGCTTCGATAGTCGCGAGGCCGTCGCGGCGCGGCTCCTTGCGCAAGCGCCCGTAGCGAGAGGGACGTGCCGGATTGAGGATCACGCGCTGGCATTTCAGCATCCAGGGATTGCGCCACCACAGCGCCTTGGCCTGGCTCCAGGTGCCGTCGAGCAGCACCACGCCTTCGAGCTTGCCGAGGATCGCGCGCTGGTTCTCCGCGACCTCGCCCTTGCGGTTGAGCGCGACGATCTCTCCTTCGGCCTCGAGATCAGCGGCGCGTGCCGAGCCGAGATAGAGCACCGCCCAGTGCGAAGCATTCTCGACCGGCCGTCCCAGCGCCTTGGACAGGCTCGGCCAGGACAGGCCGACCCGCACCGTTGCATCGGCAAAATGCCTGGCCAGCAGCCGCGCCGTGCCGAGTGCCCTGTCCTGCTCCTGCGGATGCTGCAGGATCAGGAGCGAGAGCCGGTTCTCGATCGGCGTGACGCTGTCGCAAATGCAGAGCGGCATTGGCTTCTGGCAATGCGGGCATTCGGGAATCGGCTCGGCCGGCGCGGCGGCAGTGGGGGGCGGATTGGACATGGCGCCGCTATACGCTTGACGCGGCGCTGCAACAACCTATTCCGCCGGGGCCGCCAGCGGACGCGGCTCGGATCGCCGCCGCAGGCGGTCGATCAGGAGGTAGATTACGGGCGTCGTGTACAGCGTCAGGATCTGCGAGACGAACAGGCCGCCGATGATGGTGATGCCGAGTGGGCGGCGCAGCTCCGTGCCGGGGCCGGTCGCGATCACCAGCGGAATGCCGGCAAACAGCGCCGCCATGGTCGTCATCAGGATCGGGCGGAAGCGCGCCTGGCAGGCCTCGAAGATCGCCTCCGCCGAGGACAGGCCGCGCTGGCGCTCGGCATCGAGCGCGAAGTCCACCATCATGATGCCGTTCTTCTTGACGATGCCGATCAGGAGGATGATGCCGACGAAGGCGATCACCGTCAGCGGCGTGTTGGTGAGCTGCAAGGCCAGCAGCGCACCCAAGCCGGCCGATGGCAGTGTCGAGATGATCGTGAGCGGATGGGCGAGGCTCTCATAGAGCACCCCGAGCACGATATACATCGCGACCAGCGCGCCGAGGATCAGGAGCGGCTGGCGACCGCTGGTCCTGGCGAAATCGCCGGCATTGCCGTCGAAGCTGCCGCGAATGCCCTCGGGCATGTGCAACTCGTCGACCGCGCGCTGGATGTTCTGGGTCGCCGCCTGAAGCGGCACGTCCGGCATCAGGTTGAAGGACACCGTGGTCGATGGGAACGACTGCGAATGATAGACGGCGAGCGCAGCGAGCCCACGCGTCGCGCGCACCACGGCCGACAGCGGCACCTGCGCATCACCCGCGCCGGCGACGTAGATGCGATCGAGATTGCTGGGATCGACCTGGAACTTCGGATCGATCTCCAGCACGGTCATGTACTGGTTGCGCTGGGTGTAGATGATCGAGATCTGCCGCTGTGCGAAAGCGTTGTTGAGCGCGTTGTCGATGTCCTGGACCTTGACGCCGAGCGCGGACGCCTTCTGGCGGTCGATGGCGAGCGTCAGTTGCAGCCCGCCGGGATCGCGATCGCTGGAGATGTCGGTGATGCCCTCCACGCTCTCCAGGCGCTTGGCCACGATCGGCGCCCATTTCTGCAACAGGCCGAGATCGGTGCTGGTGAGCGTATATTGGTAGTCGGAATCGCTCTGACGCCCGCCGGCCCGCACGTCCTGGGCAGCGAACATGAAGAGGCGGATGCCGGGCACGGGATATAGCGCGCGCCTGAGCCGGTCGATCACGACCTCAGTCGACACGTGGCCACGTTCCTCCGGCGGCTTCAGGCTGATGAACATGGTGCCGCGGTTCGAAGTCGCCGGCCCCGGGCCCCCGCTGCCGACCGTCGAGCCGATGCCGGCCACGGCGGGATCCTTCATCACGATCTCGGCGAGCCGCTGCTGCAGGCCGAGCATCGACTGGAACGAGGTGTCAGCCGAGGCGCGCGTCGCGCCGATGATGAAGCCGGAATCGTCCGTGGGGAAGTAGCCTTTGGGGACCTTGATGTAGAGCGTCACCGTGAGCGCGATGGTGGCGAAGAACACCAGCAGCGTCAGCAGCGGGAATTCCAGCACGGTGCGCAGGGTGCGGGCGTAGAACACGATGGTGCGCGACAGCGCGCCTTCGATGATGCGGTCGAACAGCGTTGCCGTGCCGGAGGTGGCCTGCCGGATGTAATGGGCGCAGATCATCGGCGTGACCGTCAGCGACACCAGCGTCGAGACCAGGATGGCGAAGGTCAGCGTCAGCGAAAATTCGCGCAGGAGCCGACCGACGACGCCGTCCATGAAGATCAGCGGCGTGAAGGCCGCGATCAGCGACAGGCTGATCGAGACCACAGTGAAGCCGATCTGCTTGGCGCCCTCCTGCGCCGCCCGGAACGGCCGCATGCCTTGCTCGAGGTTGCGGAACATGTTCTCGATCATGACGATGGCGTCGTCGACGACGAAGCCGACGGAGATGGCGAGCGCCATCAGCGACAGGTTGTCGATGGAGAAGCCCGCGACCCACATGCCGGCGCAAGTCCCGGCGAGTGCCAGCGGCACCGAGATGCCGGCCGCGATGGTCGGCGTCAGCCGCCGCAGGAACACGAACACGACGACCATCACCAGGACCGACGTTGCCAGCAGCGTCCATTGCATGTCCAGCACGCTGGCGCGGATCGTGCCGGTCCGATCGACCAGGGTGGAGATCTCGACCCCGGCCGGAATCCACTGCTTCAGCTCGGGGATCAGCGCCTTGACCCGGTCGACGGTGTCGATGACGTTGGCATCGCCCTGCTTGGTGATCTGGATCAGAACCGCCGGTTGCCTGTTGAACCAGGCGATCGAGCGGACGTTGCGGACGGAATCCTCGATGTCGGCGACGTCCGACAGCCGCACGAAATTATTGCCCGAGCTCTTGATGACGATGTCGCGGAACTCCTTCGCCGTGCGCATCTGCTTGTTCAGCGACAGCGTCTCGCTCTGGCGCTCGCCTTCGAAGATGCCGACGGGGCCGAGCGCGTTGGCGGCGATGATCGCGGTTCGCACGTCGTCAGTGGCGATTCCAGCATTGGACAGCGCAACCGGGTTGAGCTGCACGCGCACGGCCGGCTGGTCGGCGCCGGAGATCGACACGTTGCCGACGCCCGGCACCTGCGAGATGCGTTGCGCCAACACGCTATCCGCGACGTCGTAGATCGCCGACGGAGAGATCGTCTTGGAGGTCAACGCCAGCACGAAGATGGGTGCGCCGGCCGTGTTCGCCTTGCGGAAACGCGGCAGCGTGGGCAGGTCGCTCGGCAGGTCGACCATCGCGGCGTTGATGGCCGCCTGCACGTCGCGCGCGGCCTTGTCGATGTTGCGGCCGATGTCGAACTGAAGCTGGATGCTGGTCGTGCCGAGGCTCGAGGTCGAGGTGATCTGGTTGATGCCGGCGATCTCTCCCAACCGCCGCTCAAGTGGCGACGCCACCGTCGCCGCCATCACGGACGGATCGGCGCCGGGCCGGCTGGCGGAGACGAAGATGGCGGGAAAGTCGACGTTCGGGACCGAGGCGACCGGCAGGAACCGGTAGGCGACCACACCCAGCAGGAACAGCCCGATCGACAGCAGCGTGGTCGCGACCGGGCGGCGGATGAAGGGCTCCGAGATGGATGCCATCACTGCATCCCCTCGGTCGCGCCGGCGACCGGCGGGCCGCCGGATCCAGCCGGCGGCAGTGCCTGCTCGAACCGGCGGTTGATGCGGTCGAGCGCCAGGTAGATCACGGGCGTCGTGTAAAGTGTCAGGAGCTGGCTGAGCAGCAGGCCGCCGATGATGGAGATGCCGAGCGGAAAGCGCAGCTCGGCGCCGGTGCCGCTTTCGATCGCGAGCGGCAGCGCCCCGAACAGCGCCGCCAGCGTCGTCATCATGATCGGACGGAAGCGCAACAGACAGGCCTGCACGATGGCTTCACTGGGCGACATGCCCCGCCCGCGCTCGGCCTCGAGCGCAAAGTCGATCATCATGATCGCGTTTTTCTTGACGATGCCCATCAAGAGGATGATGCCAATCAGGCCGATCACCGAGAGATCCTGTCCGCACAGCATCAGTGCCAGGATGGCGCCGACGCCGGCCGAGGGCAGCGTCGACAGGATCGTGATCGGATGGATATAGCTCTCGTAGAGCACCCCTAACACGATGTAGATCGTGATGACGGCGGCGAGCAGCAGCCAGGGCTGGCCGGCGAGTGCCTTGGCGAATTCGGCGGCATCGCCGGCATAGACGCCGACGATGCTGCCTGGCATGCCGATGCGGGTCTCGATCACCTTCACGGCTTCGACGGCATCGCCGAGCGCCGCGCCCGGCGCCAGGTTGAAGCTGAGCGACACCGACGGGAATTGCGCCTGGTGCGAGATCGCGAGCGGCGCCGTGGTCCGCTTCAGCGTCGCCACGGCCGACAGCGGCACCTGGGCATTGGGCGCGCCCGCGGTGGCGCTCGCGGCACCCGGCAGATAGAGCTTCGACAGGATCGAGGGATCGCGCTGATACATCGGCAGCGCCTCCAGCACCACCCGATACTGGTTGGCCTGACCGTAGATGGTCGAGATCTGCCGCTGCGCGAAGGCATCGTTCAGCGTGTCGGTGATTGCTTGCAGGCTCACGCCGAGCTGGCCGGCGCGCGTGCGGTCGACATCGAGCTGCGCCCGCAGGCCGCCCTCCTGCGCCTCGGAGGAGACGTCCCGGAACAAGGGATCGCGCCGCATCTCCGCAACCAGCTTGCGCGCCCATTCCGAGACCAGCGTCGCATCGGTGCCGGTCAGCGTGTACTGGTATTGCGAGCGGCTCGACTGGGTCGAGATCTGCACGTCCTGCACCGGCTGGAAATAGACGGTCATGCCGGGGATGCCGGAGACCCGCTCCTTCAACCGGGTCACGACCACGCTGACATCGTCGCGGCGCTCGCCGCGCGGCCGCAAGCTCATGACGAGGCGGCCGACATTGGTGGTCGGGTTGACGGAGCCCGCACCGATCACCGAGACCACGCCGACCACATCAGGGTCGGCCCTGATGGCCTCGGCCGCCTCGGCCTGCCGCCTCTTCATTTCCGCAAACGACACGTCGGGCCCCGCCTCCGTCACCGCCGTGATCGAAGCGGTGTCCTGCAGCGGCAGGAAGCCCTTGGGCGCCACGACATAGAGCACCAGGGTCGCGATCAGCGTAACGAAGGTCACGACCAGCGTGGCGCGCTGGCGCTCCAGCACCCACAACAGCGATCCGTGATAGGCGTCGACCGTGCGGTCGATGAAGCGGCTGATCGCGGCCAGTCCCGGCACGGCCAGCTCCTCGTGCGCGTGCTTGAGCAGCCGCGAGCACATCATCGGCGT
Source organism: Bradyrhizobium sp. IC4060 (assembly GCF_020193715.1). Classification (NCBI taxonomy): domain Bacteria; kingdom Pseudomonadati; phylum Pseudomonadota; class Alphaproteobacteria; order Hyphomicrobiales; family Nitrobacteraceae; genus Bradyrhizobium; species Bradyrhizobium sp. IC4060. The sequence goes on from NZ_JADYVJ010000001.1 coordinate 176,343, forward strand.
CAGCGTCAGCGAGACCACCGCCGAGGTCACGACCGCAATCGTCAAGGTCAGCGCGAATTCGCGGAACATGCGCCCGACCAGGCCCGACATGAACAGGAGCGGGATGAAGACCGCAATCAGCGACACCGTCAGCGAGATCACGGTGAAGCCGATCTCGCTGGCGCCCTTGCGCGAGGCTTCCATTGCGCCGTCGCCATTTTCCATGTGACGCACGATGTTCTCGATCATCACGATGGCATCGTCGACGACGAATCCGGTGCCGATCGTGAGCGCCATCAGCGACAGATTGTCGAGACTGAAGCCGGCAAAATACATGATGCCGAAGCTCGTGATCAGCGACAGCGGCAGCGCGACGCCGGCGATCACGGTCGCGCGCAACGAACGCAGGAACAGCAGCACCACCAGCGTCACCAGCACGACGGCAAGGACCAGAGTGAATTGTACGTCGCGCACCGAGGCGCGGATGGTGACGGTGCGATCGGAGACGATGGTGAGATTCACGCCGGCCGGGATCGCGCGCTGCAGTTTCGGGATCTCGGCGCGAATCTGGCTGACGACGTCGATGACGTTGGCGCCGGGCTGGCGCTGGATGTCGAGGATGACCGCCGGCGTGCCCTGGTACCAGCCGCCAGTGCGGTCGTTCTCGAGGCCGTCGACGATCTGGGCGACGTCGGCAATGGTCACCGGCGAGCCGTTGCGATAGGCGATGATGACGGGCTTGTAGGCTTCGGCCGCCGCGATCTGGTCGTTGGCGGCGATGATGTAGGATTGCTGCGCGCCGTCGAGCGAGCCTTTCGGCCCCGAGACATTGGCATTGGCGATCGCGGTGCGCAGATCTTCCATCGCGATGCCGTAGGCTGCAAGGCGCGCCAGATCGGCCTGGATGCGCACGGCCGGCTTCAGCCCGCCCAGCACGGACACGCGCCCGACGCCGGAGATCTGGCTCAAACGTTGCGCCAGAATGGTGTCGGCGATGTCGCTCATCACCCGCAGCGAGATCGTGTCCGAGCGCAGCGCCAGCGTCATCACCGGCGCATCCGCCGGGTTCACCTTGGCGTAGGTCGGCGGGTAAGGCAGCGTCCTCGGCAGCACGCCCGCGGCGGCATTGATCGCGGCCTGCACATCCTGCGTCGCCCCGTCTATGTCGCGGTTGAGCTCGAACTGCAGCGAGATCTGGCTGACGCCGAACGAGCTCGTCGAGTTCATCGCCGAGAGCGACGGGATCTGCCCAAGCTGCCGCTCCAGCGGCGCGGTGATCAGCGAGGCGATCACGTCCGGACTCGCGCCCGGCAGCTGCGTCGTCACCTGCACGGTCGGGAAATCGACCTGCGGCAGCGCCGAGACCGGGAGTGCGAAATAGCCGAGCAGCCCGCCGATCAGAAGCGCGATGCCGAGCAGCGAGGTCGCGATCGGCCGGCGGATGAAGGGTTCGGAGACACCCATGGGTTATGCCTGCCGCTTCAAGCGGCTGTTGTCGGGATCATGGCTGCTTGGCTCCACTTTCCGATGCCCCCGGCCCCGGCGCCGGTCCCGTCTGCCCCTTCTGGTCGCCTTCACTGCTCTTGCGCTTGGCGCGCAACTCGCCGTCCTTGGCTTGGCCGTCCTTCTGCCCGTCCTTCTGGCCTTCGTTGGCACCATCCTTCTTCTGAGCGTCCGGTGCGCGCGAGCGCTTGCGCGGGGCAAGATCGGCCGACGGAGTCTGGTCATCGCGGCCGACGATCACCTTGGAGCCGTCGGACAGATTTGCGAAGCCCGTGGTGACCACCCTCTCGCTCGCCGACAGGCCGCTGGCGATCACGGCGTCATGCTCGTTCTGCTGGGTCACCGTCACGGGCTTGGCCGAGACGATGTTGTCCGCGCCGATGACGTAGCTGAAAGTGCCGATCGGGCCGCGCTGCACCGCAGAGGTCGGCACCACCAGCGCCTGCGTCAAGGTCTCGACCTTGAGGCGGACATTGACGAACTGGCCTGGCCAGAGCTGGTAATTGGCATTGGGGAATTCGGCCTTGAGCTTGAGCGTGCCGGTGGTCTGGTCGACCTGGTTGTCGATGCCGGTGAGCTTGCCAGTATCGATCACCATGATGCCGTCATTGCCGAACACGTCGACCGCGAGCGGCCCCTTCGCTGCCGCCGCGTTGACACGCATGATCTGCTGTTGCGGCAGGCTGAACCACACCGCGATCGGCTGCAATTGCGTGATCACCACGAGGCCCGTGGTGTCGGAGGCATGGATGATGTTGCCCTGGTCGACCAGGCGCAGGCCAACGCGGCCCGAGATCGGCGCCACGATCTTGGTGTAGCTCAGCGTCGCCGCCGCGTTGTCGATCGCAGCCTGGTCGGCCTTGACCAGCGCCTCGGTCTGCGCGACCAACGCACGCTGGGTGTCGGCCTGCTGCTTGGAGCCGGCGTTGGAGGCCGCGAGCTGCTCGTAGCGCGCGAGGTCGATGCGTTGGTTGGCGAGCTGGGCCTGATCCTGCGCCTTCTTGGCAACCGCCTGGTCGTACTGAGCCTGATAGATCGCCGGATCGATTTCGCCGAGCACGTCGCCCTTCTTGACGTCCTGGCCTTCCGTGAAGTTGACCGCGATCAGCTTGCCGTCGACCTGCGAGCGCACGGTTACGGTGTTGAGCGCGCGGATCGCGCCGACGCCGTCGAGATAAACCGGCACGTCCTGGATGCGCGGGCTCGCCGCCAGCACCGGCACCGGCAGATCGGGGCGCTGATTGCGGTTGTTCGTCTGCTGCTGTTGCATGACGATCCAGCCGACATAGCCGAGGCCGGCGAGGATCGCGAGCGTGATCAGGGTCATGACGAAGCTGCGGCCGCGCGATCGCTTCGCTGTCCCCTCTCGCGCGCCTTGCTTGGTGTCCGGCTTAAAGAGCATTGACCGGTTTCTCCATTCGCGGCTCCCAGCCTCCGCCGAGCGCCTGGTACAGGCTGACGATGGCCAGAAGCCGTGCGAGTTGGGCCTGCCACAACGCGTCTTCCGCCTGGAACAGGGTCAGTTGGGTGTTGAGCACTGTGACGATGTCGGCGGTGCCGGCACGCAATTGCTGCTCGGAAAGATCGAAGGCACGACGCGAGGCGGCGACGACGTCGCGCTGCAATTGCAGCCTGATCGTGGTCTGCTTGATCGAGAACAGGGCGTTGTCGACGTCGGCAAAGGCCTGGACGATGGTCTTGCGATAGGTTTGCAGCAGCTCGTCCTGCCGCGCCTTGGCCAACTCGAAATTGCCGAGGATCCTGCCGCCGTCGAAGATCGGCTGTGTCGCGCTGCCGACGAGCTGGAAGAAGGCCGCATGCGGCTGGAAAAGCGAGACCAGCGCCGAGCTCTGGTAGCCGCCATTGCCGGTGAGCTGGATGGTCGGAAAGAACTGTGCGCGGGCATTGCCGATGTTGGCGGTGGCCGAGGCGAGCTGCGCCTCCTGTCGGCGGATGTCCGGCCGCTGCGTCAGGAGCTCCGACGGCAGGCCGGGCGTCACGCGCGGGATCGCGATCCGGTCCAGAGAGCCGCCGTGCACGCGCACGCTCTCCGGCGGTCGCGACACCAGCACGGCGAGCGCGTTGACGTTCTGGTCCAGCGTCTGGCGCAACGGCGGCACCAGCGCCTTCTGGTTCGCCAGCACGCTCTCCTGCTGGGCGACGTCGAGATCGGTGCCGGTGCCGGCCCTGCGGCGCTCCCTGACCGCATCGAGGATGCGCTGCGCGCTCGCGATGTTGCGCTGTGAGGTCCTGATGCGGTCCTGCGAGGCCAGCACCTGGAAATAGGCGTTGGCGACGGCGGCGAGCGTGGTCAGCGCGACCGTGTCGCGATCGAAACGGTTGGCGTTCGCCGTCTCCTCTGCCGATTGCAGCGCGTCGCGGTTCTGGCCCCAGAAATCGAGCTGATAGCTCGCGCTCAGCGAGGCCGAATAATTGACGACCTCGCGCCCGCCGATGGACAGCCCCGAAGCGCTCGAGCCGGATGTGCGTGAATAGGATTCCGATCCGGCTGTCGAGACACTCGGCAGCAGCGCCGCGCCGGCCTGTCGCGCCTGCGCGTCAGCCTGGACAATGCGCGCCACGGCTGCGGCAATGTCGAGATTGACGGTCTGCGCCTCCTCCATCAGTTGCGTCAGCTCCGCGGAGCGGAAGCCGCGCCACCAATCGAGCGACGGCGGCGCGCCGCCCTTGCCGGCATATTTGTAGTGCGCGGGAACGTCGAGCGCGGGATCGGGAAGATCCTGGGTCAGCACGCAGGCCCCCGAGCCAGCGGCGAGGCACAGCACCGCAATCCATCGTGCCGCGCGCAGCGTTCCGAATGCAGAACCGAGGGACCGCCGCGAGGCGATCACTGGAACTTGCTGTGTCACATCCACCCCCCGCCGGGCAGATCAAGCCGCCGCAACGCTGCCGGATTAACCGATTCGCGGCGGGATGGTCGGGAGGCTTTGGACGACGCGCTCACAGTAATGATGCTTTCTGCGGAACCTGAGCTTCATACTAGCCGGGCGCGGAACGGCGGGACAGTGCCGCAATTGCGAGATGCCCGTGCCAACGAGGCGGGAGCGAACTGACAAGAATGCGAAAAGCGGCTGTGTCGCAGAGACTTTCTTCATTGCGAAACATTGGGAAAACGTAAGCAAGCTTACCAAGATTTCATGTGATATCGCGGCCACACCCGTTGCTGCAGGGTTCGCTTCGCCTCTCCCGCTGCGGCGGCTGAGGGTCTTACCACCGAGGGACAACCGCATTTCTAGACAATCCCCCGCGAACAGGACACGCGCCCTGTCGCGACCCGTTTCGCCCGTGGCAAGAATTGGTCGCAACAACGTTGATCGGGAGCGCAATCGTTTCGTGCACGGGCCGGGGTTGGGCCATTTCCTACTGCAGGCATATCACTGTTTCCGCGGGCGTTTCGGTCGGGTTCGCCGCAGCGCAAAAGCCTTCCCCTTTGGCCTTCCAAGCACTAGGTTCGGGCCAAAGCCGATCAACCCCTTGGTAGTGATTTTCCCCGACATGACCATTCGCAACGACGTTGTCGAAGCCATCGGCAACACCCCCCTGATCAAGCTAAAGCAGGCTTCGGAATTGACCGGCTGCACTATCCTGGGCAAGGCCGAGTTCATGAATCCCGGTCAGTCGGTGAAGGACCGCGCCGGGAAATGGATGATCCTGGAGGCCGAGAAGCGCGGCGAGCTGAAGCCCGGCGGGCTGGTGGTGGAAGCGACCGCCGGCAATACCGGCATCGGCCTTGCCGTGGTTGCGAGCGCGCGCGGCTACCGCACCCTGATCGTGATCCCGGAGACGCAGAGCCAGGAGAAGAAGGATTTCCTGAAGCTTTGCGGTGCCGAGCTGATCGAGGTGCCGGCCCTTCCCTACGCCAACCCCAACAACTACCAGCATGTTGGCCGGCGGCTCGCCGACGAGCTGCGCAAGACCGAGCCCAATGGCGTGCTGTTCGCCGACCAATGGAACAACCTGGACAACGCCAAGGCGCATTACGAATCCACGGGGCCTGAGATCTGGGAGCAGACCGGCGGCAAGGTCGACGGCTTCGTCTGCTCGGTCGGCAGCGGCGGCACGCTCGCCGGCGTCAGCCGCTATCTGAAGGAGAAGAACAAGAACATCCGCATCGCCTGCGCCGATCCGCACGGTGCCGGCATGTACGAATATTTCAGGACCGGCGATCCCAAGGCGACGCCGGGCGGCTCGATCACGGAGGGCATCGGCCTCAACCGCGCCACCGCGATCGTCGAGACTGCCAAGGTCGACGATGCCTATCTCATTCCCGACACCGACGCCGTCAGTGCGATCTACGAACTGCTCCAGCATGAAGGTCTGTGCCTCGGCGGCTCGACGGGCATCAATGTCGTCGGCGCGATGCGGCTTGCGAAGCAGCTCGGGCCCGGCAAGACGATCGTCACCGTGCTGTGCGATTCCGGCAGCCGCTATCTGTCGAAGCTGTTCAACGCCGACTTCATGCGCGCCAAGAACCTGCCGGTGCCGGAATGGCTGGAGAAGCGCAGCAACATCAAGCCGCCCTTCGTCTGATCGTCACGCGCATCCTCGGGCCGAAGGCGCAGATCCACAAAATCTGCGCGGTTCGGCCGGCTTAAGCGACCTCCCCGCTTTCCGAGGCCGCGGCACAATAGTCGCGCCAGAACTTGCGGTAGCCCTCCTCGACCCTGCGCGTGTAGGTTTCGACATTACCCGCGGCCGAAGCCGCGATCCGGGCCGGCAATTCCGCGCGCAGCTTTGCCAGATGCGCGGGCTGGGCAGCGAATTTGCACGCGATGGCGGCGTAGCCCTCGTCGTCCTCGGCCACCCAGTCGTCAAGACCGACGGCGGCCGCGATGGAGCCGCCGGCGCGCGAGGATGCGCCGTGGCCGAGCTTGGCGACGACCGGAACGCCCGCATAGAGGGATTCCCAGGTGCTGACGCCGCCGTTCTGCGGAAACGGATCGAGCGAAATATCGACCAGCGCGAAGGCTCGCAGATGATCGGCGCGCTCGGACGAGCCGAGGCAGGTGATCCTCTCCTCGGCAATCCCGTGGGCGACAAAGCGCGCGAGAAGGCCGTCGCGCACTAGGGGATCGTCGAGCAGCGTATGCTTGATGATGATCTTCGATCCGGCCACCTCCCGCATCACGTTCGACCACACGCGAATGGCCTCGTCCGAGATCTTGTTGACGCGGTTGAACACGCCGAAGGTGACGTAGCCGTTGCGGAGCATGGGAAGCTCCGAAGGCGGCACATCGAGGATGGGATCGATCGTGATCAGGCACGGCAGGTCATAGACCTTTTCGGCCAGCAGATGCCGCGCCGATTGCGGAATGAAGACCGGGTCCGCGAGCACGTAGTCCATCGTCCGGAGACCCGTACCGGTCGCGTGTCCGAAGCCCGTGACCTGGATCGGAGCCGGCTTGCGGGCGAAGACCTGAAGCCTGTTGCCCGACGAGTGCCCGGACACGTCGATCAGGATATCGACCTTGTCGGCCTCGATACGATCGGCCAGTTCGTCGTCGAACATCTGCCAGGCATCGACCCAGCCGTCTGCCGCCGACTTGAATTCGGCTGTGATCGCATCTCGTGTCGGCGAGCACGAATAGCAGACGACCTCGAAGCTGGCATGATCGTGATGGCGCAGCACCGGCAGCAAGCCGAACGCCGCCGAATGATACCAGAATTCGGCGGAAACATAGCCGATCACGATCCGCCTGTCGGGATCGAGCTGCCGGGGGGCGAGCTTCCTCTGCGGCACGCGGGCACCGATCGCTTCGCCCCAGGACCGTCGCGTCGCCTGCTGGATAGTGAAATCGGCGTCGGGGAGAAAGTCCAGATAGTAGATCTTCCGCGCCATCAAGTCTGGATCCGGCGAGATCGCCAACGCGGCGTCGAGATGTTCGATTGCGGACGCGATTTCTCCCTGATTTGCAAAACAGGAGCTCAGCAACGCCAATGCGATCGTGGAACGTGGATTCTGCTCGAGCAAGGTCGTGCAGGCCAGGATCGCCTGTGCGGTGTTTCCCAGGCTGAGCGAGACCTCCGCCTTGCCCCGCAAGGCCATCTCGAACCGGGGTGAAAGCGCAAGTGCCGCATCGAAGTCCGCGGCCGCCTGTTCCAGCCGCGACAGGGACGAATTGAGGCGTCCGCGCTGCGCCAAGATCTTCGCTGAATCGGGCTTGATCGCGAACGCCGCTGCGAGCGCAGCCTCCGCCTCATCGTAGCGCTTGAGCTCGATGCTGACCACGCCTTTGCCGATGAGCGATTCGACGTGGCGCGGCTGAAACAGCAGCGCGCGATCAAAGCTCTCCCTGGCGCGGTCGAACCGGAACAGCGCCAGCTCCGCCACGCCACGATTGCAAAGCGCGTCGGCGTAGTCGGGCTTCAGCTTGATGGCGCGCTCGTAGACCTCGATGGCCTGTTCGGGCAGGTTCATCTGGAGCAGGATGTTGCCGAGGCCGGCCAGGGCCGGGGTAAAACTCGGCTTCAGCGCGATCGCTTTCTCCTGACAGGCGCGCGCCGCTTCCAGTTTCTGAAGCACGAAGTAGACGGCCGCGAGATTGCTCTGAGCCTCGTGCGAACGCGGATCGATCGCAATCGCGCGCTCGAGCAGCTGTTGCGCTTCGTCGAGGCGCCCGCCCTGCTGCACGCTGAGGCCGAGCACGTGCGTCGCGTCGAAATGATCCGGAACGGCTTGCAAGATCTGGCGGCAGAGCGCCTCGCTCTCCGCATATCTGCCTTGACCATAGGCGCTCGCCGCGGCGGAGATGACGGCGTCGGCCTGCTTCTTCAATTTCTTCTGCAATCGCGCATTCTGGAATGCGCGCGCGCCGACGCTGCTCTGCAAGGTGTCTCTCCGGAAGATGGCCCAAGGCCGAGTCTAACTGATTCGCGCACCGACCCGGCCGGGCTGCCGGACCAGAAATCCGTCCGGGATATCCCGGGGGTCGCCTGCAGGATGCGGCTCAGGAGCCGCCAGGTGCGTCCGCCCCGCTGACCGCAGCGTCGGCGTGCTCGGCGGCAGCGGCACAATAGTCGCGCCAGAACTTTCGGTAGCCCGCCTCGAGCTCACGCGTGTAGATCTCGACATTGCCGGCGGGCGAGGCTGCGATCTGGGCCGGTAAGCCCGCGCGCAACTTTGCCAGATATTCGGGCTGCGAGGCGAACTTGCGGGCGATCTCGACATAACCGTCGTCATCCTCCGCGACCCAGTCGCCGAGGCCGACGGCCGCCACGATGGAGGCGCCAGCACGCGAGGAGGCTCCAATGCCGAGCTTGGCCACGACCGGAACGCCCTTGTAGAGGGATTCCCAGGTGCTGATGCCGCCGTTCTGCGGGAACGTGTCGAGGGAAATATCGATCTTGTCGAAGGCCATCAGATGGTCGTCACGCGAGGTGGTGCCGAGGCAAGTGATGTCCTCCTCCGCAATACCCTGTGCGATGAAGCGTGCGACCAGGCTATCGCGCAGCAGGGCATCGTCGAGCAAACCATGCTTGAGGATGATCTTCGATCCCGGCACTTCCCGCATGATGCGCGACCACACGCGGATCGCATCATCCGAGATCTTGTAGATGCGGTTGAACACACCAAAGGTGACGTAGCCGTTGCGGAGCATCGGCAGCTCGGAGGGCTTTAGATTGGTGACCGGCTCCATCGTGATCAGGCACGGCAGATCGTGGATCTTCTCGGGAAACAGATGCCGGGCCGATGGCGGAATGAAAATGGGATCGGCGAGCACGTAATCCATGGTCGGCATGCCCGTACCCGTCGCGTGTCCGAAGCCGGTGGCCTGGATCGGAGCCGGCTTCCGCGCGAAGCATTGCAGCCTGTTGCCGGTCGTGTGGCCGGAAACGTCGATCAGAATGTCGACATTGTCGGCCTGAATACGATCGGCGAGCTCGTCGTCCGACATCTGCCAAGCGTCGACCCAGACATCCGCCAGCGCCTTGAACTTGGCGGTGTACTCGTCCGCCCCCGGCCAGGCGTAATAGCAGACGATCTTGAACTTGGCGTGATCATGATGGCGCAACACGGGCAGCAAGGTGAGTCCCGCCGAGTGTTGTCGGAATTCGGCCGCGACATATCCGACCACAATCTGCTTGTCCGGATCCAGCGGCCGCTTCGGCAGCGTCCTTTGCGGAATCCTCGAGCCGATTGCATCCCACCAGGACTTTCGCACCGCCTGCTGGACCGCGAAATCCGCCTCCGCAAGGTAGTCCAGCAAGAAGATCTTGCCTCTGATCGCGTCTCCATAGTCCGGTCGGAGCGCCAGCGCGCGATCGAGATATTCAATCGCGGATTCCATGTCTCCCTGGTTCGAATAAGCGAAGCCCAGAAGCGCCAACCCCATCTCCGAGCGTGGATTTCGCTCGATCAAGGTCGTTGCGGCCGCCATCGCCTGCGCGGTCCTTCCCATGACGAGGCAGACCTGCGCCTTGCCCCGAAGGGCCAGCTCGAGCTTGGGCGAAATCGCAAGCGCCGCATCGAAATCCGCCAGCGCCTCCTGCAGGTGCTGTAGCTCGTAACTGAGCCGTCCGCGCTGGGCCAGAATTCGTGGCGCGCCTGGCTTGATTGCGAGGGCCTGAGCGAACTTGGCTGCGGCCTCCTCGTGGTGCCGCAGCTCCATGCTGACCATGCCGCTGCCGACGATGGCCTCGGCGTGACGCGGCTGAAACAGCAGGGCGCGATCGAAGCTCGCCTTGGCACGCATGATCTGCCCAAGCACGATCTCGACCATGCCGCGATTGCAGAGCGCATCGGCACAATCCGGTTTAATCTTGATGGCGCGCTCGTGCATCTCGAGCGCCTGTTCGTACAGCCCCATATGCATCAGCGTGTTGCCGAGATTGGTCAATGCGACGGCGAAACTCGGCTTCAGCGCGATCGCCCTCTCCTGGCAGCGCCGCGCCTCTTCGTAATTGCCGAGGTCGAAATGCACGGTAGCGAGGTTGTTGTGTGCATCGTGCAGGCGCGGATCGAGCGCGATCACGCGCTCGAGCAACTCCCTCGCCTCTTCCAGGCGCCGGCCGTCATGGGCGCACATGCCGAGCAGGTGCATGGCATCGACATGATCCGGAAGGGCTTTCAGGATCTCGCGGCATAGCGCCTCGGTCTCGGCATATCGGCCCTGGCCATAGGCGTTCGCCGCAGCGGCAATGACGGCGTCGGCCTGCTTCATCAACTTCTTCTGCAATCGTGCATTCTGGAACGCGCGCGCGCCGCCGCCGCTCTTCTGCAAGGTGTATCTCCGGAGGATGCCCTCAGCAGAGTCTAACTGATTCGCGAGCCTGGCCAGCCGGTCACCGGAGTCGCTCCGCCTCCGGGATTTCCCGGGGCCCGGCGCAAGATCTTTCTAGGCCACCTCCGAGGCGGCGGCACAATGATCGCGCCAGAACCGGCGATAGGCCGCTTCGACCTCGCGCGTGTAAAATTCGACGTCGCCGGCCGGCGAGGCTGCGATCCGAGCCGGCAGATCCGCCCGCAGCTTTGCCAGGTAGGCCGGCTGCGCCGCATATTTGCACGCGATCGCGGCATAGCCCGCGTCATCCTCGGCGACCCAGTCCTCCAGGCCGACGGCGGCAACGATGGAGCCGCCGGCGCGCGACGAGGCGCCGCGGCCGAGCTTGGCGACCACGGGAACGCCGGCATAGAGGGACTCCCAGGTGCTGATGCCGCCGTTCTGCGGGAAGGTGTCGAGGGAAATGTCGACCATCGCAAAGGCCCGCAGATGCTCGGGGCGCGAGGTCGAGCCCATGCAGATGACGTTCTCTTCGGCGATGCCCTGTGCCGCGAACCGCGCGATCAGTCGATCGCGCAGCAATGGATCGTCAAGCAGCCCGTTCTTGACGATGATCTTCGATCCCCTCACCGCATGCATCACGTTCGACCACACCCGGATGGCTTCGTCCGAAATCTTGAAGATGCGGTTGAACACCCCGAAAGTGACGTAGCCGTTGCGGAGCATGGGTGGCTCTGAAGGCGGAATGTCCAGGATCGGATCGATCGTGATCAGGCACGGCAGGTCGTGCACCTTCTCGGCCAGGAGATGGCGCGCCGATTGCGGGATGAAGATCGGGTCCGCGAGCACGTAGTCCATGGTTTGAAGGCCCGTCCCCGTGGCATGCCCGAAGCCCGTCACCTGGATCGGCGCCGGCTTGCGGGCGAAGACATGAAGCCTGCTGCCGGTCGTGTGCCCGGAGACATCGATCAGAATATCGATGCGATCGGCCTGGATGCGGTCGGCCAGCTCGTCATCGGACAATTGTGCGGCATCGACGAAGACATCCGCGAGAGGCTTGAAGCTCTCCGTCATCTCGTCCTGCACCGGCCAGCAGGAATAGCAGACGACCTTGAACTGGGCGTGATCATGATTGCGCAGCACCGGCAACAGAGAGTATGCCGCCGAGTGGTCCCTGAATTCGGATGCGACGTATCCGATCACGATCCGCCGGTCAGGATCGAGTGGCCGCGGCGCCAGCGTCCTTTGCTGCAGCTTCGCGCCGATCGCGTCCCACCAGTATTTCCGCGCGGCCTGCTGGGCGGCGAAATCGGCCTCCGGCAGGTAGTCCAGCACGAAGATCTTGTATCCGATCGCCTCCGGAAAATCCGGCGCGATCTCGAGCGCGGCGTCGAGGTGCGCGAGCGCGGTCGCGATGTCTCCCTGGTTCACATGGCACGCCGCCAAAAGTGCCAACCCCATCTCGGATTGCGGATTGACCTCGAGCAGCGTCTTGACGCCTGCCATCGCCCGCGCCGTGTTGCCCGCGAGAATGTCGATCTGCGCCCGCCAGCACAGCGCGAGCTCGAGCCGTGGCGATTGCGCCAGCGCCGCGTCGAGGTCCGCGGCCGCCTGCACCAGCCGGGACAAACTTAGGTTGAGCCGTCCACGCTGCAGCAGAATCCGCGGCGAACCCGGCTTGATCGCGAGCGCGGCGTCGAAGGCGGCGCCCGCTTCCGCGAAGTGCCGAAGCTCGAGGCTGACCATCCCCCTGCCCGCGATCGCCTCGGCGTGAGATGGCTGAAATGTCAGGGCACGGTCGAAGCTCGCTTTGGCGCGCTCGAACTGGCCCGTCATCAATTCCGCCATGCCGCGGTTGCAAAACGCATCGGCATAATCCGGCTTCAGCCTGATCGCCCGCTCGTGCAGCCCGATCGCCTCGTTGCCGAGCCCGATGTGCAGCAACGTATTGCCGAGATTGGTCAGGGTGATCGGACAATTCGGCTTGAGCGCGATGGCCTTCTCCTGGCAGGCGCGGGCGCCAGCGAATTTCTCCAGCGCGAAATAGACCGCCCCGAGATTGCCGTGCGCATCGGGCGAACGCGGATCGAGTGCAATTGCACGCTCGAGCAGGAATTCCGCCTCATCGAGCCGCCCGCCGTCGAACGCGCGCAGGCCGAGCAGGTGCGTGGCATGAAAATGATCCGGCACCTCCTTCAAGATCTCGCGGCAGAGCATCTCGGCCTCATCGGGCCTGCCCTGCCCGAGTGCCTCGATCGCGAAGGCCATGACGGCGTCCGCCTGCTTCTTCAGCTTCTTTTCCAGTCGCGCATTCTGGTATGCGCGCACGCCGGCACTGCTCTGCAAGGTCTCTCTCCGGAGGATGTCCGAAAAGAAGCAAGCCGATTCGGATGGTGCCAGGCTTGCGGTCAGACCGGCGAGGCCACGGGTCGCCGGGCTCAGCGCAGAATCTGGCTCAGGAACAGCTTGGTGCGGGCGTGCTGCGGGGCGGCGAAGAACTCGTTCGGAGTGTTGGCCTCGATGATCTGCCCGGCATCCATGAACACGACGCGGTTGGCGACCTCGCGGGCAAAGCCCATCTCGTGAGTGACGACCAGCATGGTCATGCCTTCCTCGGCGAGGTCGACCATGGTGTCGAGCACCTCCTTGACCATCTCGGGGTCGAGCGCCGAGGTCGGCTCGTCGAACAGCATCACCTTCGGGTTCATGGTCAGGGCTCGCGCGATCGCGACACGCTGCTGCTGGCCGCCGGACATCTGACCCGGAAACTTGTTGGCCTGGTGCGGGATCTTGACGCGCTCGAGGAACTTCATCGCCGTCACCTCGGCGTCCTTCTTGGGGATGTTGCGGACCCAGATCGGCGCCAGCGTGCAATTGTCGAGCACGGTCAGATGCGGGAACAGGTTGAAGCTTTGGAACACCATGCCGACTTCACGGCGGACCGCGTCGACGTGCTTGAGGTTCGGCCCGAGCTCGATGCCGTCGACGACGATCTCGCCTTCCTGGAATTCCTCCAGCGCATTGATGCAGCGGATCAGCGTGGACTTGCCCGAGCCCGAGGGGCCGCAGATCACGATGCGTTCGCCCTTCTGCACCGCGAGATCGACGTCACGCAGGACGTGGAATTCGCCGTACCATTTGTTCAGGCCGGAAATCTTGACGATGGGCTCGGACATGGTGGCCTCGATCAGTTGCGGCGGTGGGCGTTGAGGCGGTGCTCGACGAACAAGGAATAGCGCGACATGCCAAAGCAGAACAGGAAGTAGATGATCCCAGCGAAGGCGAAGCCGGTGAACGCCGTCGACGGCGTCGACCATTTCGGATCCGCGAACGAGGCGCGCAGCGAGCCGAGCAGATCGAACAGCGCCACTATCGAGACCAGCGAGGTGTCCTTGAACAGCGAGATGAAGCTGTTGACGAGGTTCGGAATGACGTGCCGCAGCCCCTGCGGCAGCACGATCAGCGAGGTCGTCTTCCACCAGGACAGCCCGAGGGCGGCGGCCGCCTCGCTCTGCCCGCGCGGGATCGCCGCCAGCCCGCCGCGGACGTTCTCGGCCTGATAGGCGCCGGTGAACAGCGCGATGCCGATCAGCGCACGCACCAAGCCGTCGACGGTGAAATTGCCGGGAAGGAACAGCGGCAGCATGTAGGTTGCGAAGAACAGCACGGTGATCAGCGGCACGCCGCGCCAGAACTCGATGAAGGCGATCGAGAAGATCCGGATCAAGGGAATGGTCGAGCGGCGGCCGAGCGCGAGCGCGATGCCGATCGGCAGCGAGGTGACGATGCCGGTGACGGACACCACCAGCGTCACCAGGAGGCCACCCCACAGATTCGTCGTTACGATCGGCAATCCGCCGTGATCGAGATCCATCAGCCTGATGACGATGGCGATGCCAATGAAGGTGGCGATGCTCGACGCCAGAGCCCGCCCGCCGGTGCGAACACCACCGCCGAGAACGAAGGCGATCAGGCAGACGATCGCGCCCGTGACGGCGAAATCTGCCCAGACCGGCTGGCCCGTGCCCTGGATATAATCGCGCAGCCAGGTGAGCGGAAAGATCAGCCAATGGATCACCGTGCCGAGCAGCACGATGAGGCTCCCGAGCACCCACAGCAGCGGACCGACCGCGGAGGTCCTGCTCGAGGTGAGCAGCGCCTGTCCGGCACCGACGATGCTCTCGTCGAACAATTGCAGCAGGCCGGCCGTCCAGCTCAGCCCGAAGCCCTTGATGCCGCCGCCGTGCAGCAGGAAGAACGCCACCACCGGAAAGGCGACGAAGAACAGGCCGGCATTCAGGCTCTTCGCCGGCAGCCGCGGAATGAGCAGCGGCAACAGTAGGACCACTGCAAGCAACAGCGTCAAGTTCACCCGCCAACGCTCGGCCTCGGGATAGAAGCCGTAGATCAGTTGCGGGAGCTTCGCCTGGATGTAGGGCCAGCAGGCGCCGACCGCAAAGCCGGCGTTCTCGGCGAGGCACGCGGTGCGGTCCTTACCGCTCCAGACCGCATCGACCAACAGGAACTTGACGGAGGGAACGATGGTGAACCAGAGCAGCAAGGCGCCGACGATCGTCAGCAGGATGTTGGTCGGCGAGTTGAACAGGCGCGTGCGCATCAGGCCGATGAAGCCCGTGGTCTTCACCGGCGCCGGACGCTCGGCGAGCAGGTCCTGGCGGACGAAGCTGGACGAGATGACATCGCTCATGCGCCGAGGCTCCGGCTGACGCGCCACCCGTAGACGCTCATGATCGCGCTGGTGAGGAGCGAGATCAGGAGATAGACGCCCATCGTCATGGCGATGATCTCGATCGCCTGCCCGGTCTGGCTCAGCGACGTGCCGGCAAACACCGAAACCAGGTCAGGATAGCCGATCGCGACCGCCAGCGACGAGTTCTTGGTGAGATTGAGGTACTGGTTGGTCAGCGGCGGCACGATGACGCGCATGGCCTGCGGCACGACGATGAGGCGGAGCGTGGCGCCGCGGCTGAGGCCGAGCGAAGATCCCGCCTCCATCTGCCCCTTGTGAACGGACAGGATGCCAGCGCGCACGATCTCGGCGATGAAGGCGGCGGTATAGGTCGCCAGCGCCACCGTCAGCGCCACGAATTCCGGGATGATGCGTGAGCCGCCGGCGAAGTTGAACCCCCTCAGCTGCGGCAGCTCGAAGGTGAAAGGCAGACCGAAGACCAGCATCGTGGCCAGCGGAAGCCCGAACAGCAGGGCCAGCACGGAAGGCCAGATGCGGATCACCTGCCCGCGCTGAAACAGCGCTCGCCTTGCGTAGACGCGCAGCGCCAGTGAGGCGACGATGCCGAGCGCCAGCACCGCGAGGAACGGCGCAAGACCGCTCTGACCGATCGGGCTGGGAATGACGAGGCCCCGATTGCTGATGAAGGCAATGCCGAACAGGGAAATGCTCTGCCGCGGATTTGGCAGGGCCGCGAGCACCGCCAGGTACCAGAACAGGATCTGGAACAGCAGTGGCAGGTTGCGGATGACCTCGACATAGATCTCGCCGACCCGCGACAGCAGCCAATTGGGCGACAGCCGGCACAGCGCGACGATGAAGCCGATCACCGTGGCGAAGACAATGCCCACCACGGAGACCACGAGCGTATTCAACAGTCCGACCACGAACACGCGCAGGAACGTGTCCGAGCCGGTATAGGAGATCAGGGTCTGGTTGACGTCGAAGCCGGCATTGTTCCTGAGGAAGCCGAAGCCGGCGGCGATGTGCTGGTTCTCGAGATTGGCCCGCGCGTTGGAGACGATCTCGTAGCCGATCCAGCCCAGGATCGCCGCGAAGGCAAGCTGGACGGCAACGCCGTTCCAGCCTGCCTTGCCGCCCAGAATGCGCCGGATCTTCAGCGCGATCTGGGGCGGCGGTTTTCGAGCCTCGGTGCTCATGCCGCTGCCGGCCGATCAGGGCTGATCAGCGGATCGGCGGCGCGTACTGAAGACCGCCCTTGTTCCAGAGATTGTTGACACCGCGATTGATGCCGAGCGGCGAACCGGCGCCGACGGTGCGATCGAACACCTCACCGTAATTGCCGACGGTCTTGACGATCCGCACCACCCAATCCTTGGTCAGGCCGAGCTGTTCGCCGAAATTGCCGTCGCTGCCGAGCACGCGCTTCAGCTCGGGATTTTCCAGCTTCGCCTTCTCGTCGATGTTCTTCGAGGTCACGCCGAGCTCTTCGGCGGTGAGCATCGCGAACAGCGTCCATTTCACGATGTCGAACCACTGGTCGTCGCCGTGCCGCACCATCGGACCGAGCGGCTCCTTCGAGATGATCTCGGGCAGCACCATGTGGTCGTTGGGGCTGGCGAGCTTGAGGCGGTTGGCGTACAGGCCCGACTGGTCGGTGGTGAAGACGTCGCAGCGGCCGGCCTCATAGGCCTTGACGGTCTCGTCGTTGGTGGCGAACGCGATCACCTCGTACTTCATGTTGTTGGCCTTGAAGTAGTCGGCGAGATTCTGCTCAGTGGTGGTGCCGGTCTGCACGCAGACCGATGCACTGTTGAGCTCGAGCGCCGAATTCACCTTGAGCGACTTCTTCACCATGAAGCCCTGCCCGTCGTAATAGGTCACGCCGGTGAAATTGGCGCCGAGCGAGGTGTCGCGCGAGATGGTCCAGGTGGTGTTGCGCGAGAGCACGTCGACCTCGCCGGATTGCAGCGCCGTGAAGCGGTCCTTGGCCGACAGCGGCACGAACTTGACCTTGGTCGGATCGTTGAAGATGGCGCCGGCAATGGCGCGGCAGACGTCGACGTCGATGCCGGTCCAGTTGCCCTTGTCGTCGGGCGAGGAGAAGCCCGGCAGGCCCTGGCTGACGCCGCAGGACACCATGCCCCGATCCTTGACGGTCTTGAGCGTTTGCGCATCGGCGGCTTGGGCGGTGAGGCCGGCGGCGAGAGCAAGGGAGAGAGCCAGGGTTACGCGTTTCATGGGCTTTGGGCCTTTCAAGGTCGTCTCAAGGTCAGGAATGTTGTCTTAGGATCGTCTCTGCCAAACCAGGTCCTTCAAGAATCCGGCCTTGCAAGAGTCATGCTGGAAAACCTTGCCGAACACTCGCCGATCTCGGGAGCCCATACCTTCATCCCCGCCGCCGGCGCCCGCCATCTCTTGGCTGTGACGCGACGTCCGGTCAGGCAATGGATCGAAGGTCGCGGCAGGCCCCTCAACATGCGGCGACTGAATAGCACCTGCGCATCACAGAACGACTGGCGTTCCGGGTCAAGGGGTTGACGGGACTCTTCTGTGTTCTGTTATTAACGACCGCGGCCTTTCGGTCGGCCCAGGGGCGCGATGCGTCCGGTGGAAACGCGGTTTTGAAAGCAGGCGCATGGATTCTTCGTCCCCCCAAGAGCAGCACGCCGAGACCCGGCTGGTCACCTCCGGCCGCGACACCAAGGCGCAGAAGGGGTTCGTCAATCCGCCGGTCTTCCACGGCTCGACCGTGCTCTATCCGACCGCAGAGGACCTGCACGCCCATCGCGGCGAGTTCACCTACGGCCGTCACGGTTCCCCGACGACCAAGGCGTTCCAGGAGACGCTGATGGCGCTGGAGGGTCCGCAATGCGCCGGCGTCGGTATCGTGCCGTCGGGGCTGTCGGCGATTTCCACCACCCTGCTCTCGGTGCTCAAAGCCGGCGACCACATCCTGGTGGTCGACAACATCTATCGGCCCTCGCGCAATTTCTGCAACGGCATGCTCACGCGCTACGGCGTCGAGACCACCTATTTCGATCCGATGATCGGCGCGGGCATCGACAAGCTGTTCAAGCCCAACACCCGGGCCGTTCTGGTGGAGGCGCCGGGCTCGCAATCGTTCGAGATGCCCGACATCCGCGCCATCGCCGAAGTCGCACATGGGCGCGGCGCGCTCGTCATCGACGACAACACCTGGGCGACGCCGCTCTATCACCGCTCGCTGGACCAGGGCGTCGACATCAGCATGCAGGCCGCGACGAAATATATCGGCGGCCATTCCGACATCATGTTCGGCACCATCTCGGCCAACGCCAAGGCCTGGCCGATGATTGCCGAAGGCATCCGCTTGCTCGGCGTCTGTGCCGGCCCCGACGACGTCTTCCTGGCGCTGCGCGGCCTCCGCACGCTGTCGGTGCGGCTGGCGCAGCATCATCGCTCCGGGCTCGAGATGGCGCGCTGGCTGGCGGCAAGGCCTGAGGTTGCGCGCGTGCTGCATCCCGGGCTCGAGACCGATCCCGGTCATGCCATCTGGAAGCGCGACTTCACCGGCGCCTCCGGCCTGTTCAGCATCGTGCTGAAGCCGGCGCCGCAGAAGGCGGTCGACACCATGCTCAATACGCTGAAGCTGTTCGGCATGGGCTTTTCCTGGGGCGGGTTCGAGAGCCTTGCAATTCCCTTCGATTGCGATGCCTATCGCACCGCGACTAAATGGGCGCCCGGCGGCCCGACGCTGCGTCTCCACATCGGGCTCGAGAGCACCGACGACCTCAAGGCCGATCTCGATCGCGGCTTCGCTGCCCTGAAAGCGGCCATGTGAGCATCAGGATTGGGCATCTCGCCCAACAACGTGCCAGGCTTCAACAAGCGGAGCCGAACGCTGGATCAGCGGTCCAGCGTCTTCGAGGCGGTGCCGCGGTTCTTCCAGATCAGCATGATGTTTCTGATATAGATGATGGTCGCGAGCGACTGTCCGAGGATGATGACGGGCTCGCGCTTCACGACGCCATAGACCAGCGTCATCAGCCCGCCGCCCATCGAGCAGAACCAGAACGCCATCGGCACCACGCTGTTGCCGGCGCGCTCGCTCGCGATCCACTGCACCAGGAAGCGCGCCGTGAAGAACAGCTGCGCGACCAGGCCGAATGCCAGCCAGAAGTCGAACTTGGCGACGAAGACGTCATAGAGATAATTGCTCAGCGCCTGACCGTATTGAATGATCATGCGTCCACCTCGGTCACTTCTGGCGTCGGCTTCTTGCGGCGGATCAGCCACCAAACGCCGGCGAGATCCATGATGCCGATCCACAGCCGGTCGAAGAAACCATAGTTGGACGCGCCCGAATGGCGCGGCCGGTCGATCACGTCGACATAGGCGATGTCGTAGCCTTCGCGGCGGACCAACGCGGGAAGGAAGCGATGCAGCCCGTCAAAATAAGGCAGCATCAGGAAGACGTCGCGGCGGAACGCCTTCAGCCCGCAGCCGGTGTCGCGCGTGCCGTCCTTCAGGATGGCGTTGCGAACGCCGTTGGCGATGCGCGACTGGAATTTCTTGAAGCCGGTGTCCTTGCGCCCGATCCGCTGGCCGGCCGCGAGACCGACGCGCCCTGCCCCCTTCTCGACCGCCGCGATCAGGTCGGGCAGGAAGGCCGGATTGTTCTGGCCGTCACCATCGAGCGTCGCCACGATCTCTCCGCGCGCCGCGCGCACGCCGCTGCGCACGGCCGCCGACTGGCCGCCCGATCTTGCATGGCGAAGCTGACGCAGATTGCTCCGCTGCTTCATGATGGCGCCAAGCCGCTCGCCGGTGGCGTCGGTCGAGCCGTCGTTGACGTAGATGATCTCATAGGGCCAGCGGCCATCGAGTGCCGCGCCGATCTCCGCGATCAGCGGCGCGATGTTATCGGCTTCGTTGCGCACGGGAACAACGATGGACACCGAAGGCTGGGACGTCGACAAATCGAGGCTCGTGGTTGGAATTGACCTGCCCAGAGGAACCGGCGGTCCCGGCAGGCAGCCGCTTTTATGGGGCGGATGCCCGGTGGGCAACCCTTTTAAGGCGGTCGGAAAACGTCCCTGAAAGCGGCACGATGGTGCCGTCGGCGCGGATGGCAAATCCGAGCTTTCGGGCCGCGAACCAGTAATGAACGGCCATGGCGCCCACCGTTCCGATCAGAGCGCCGGCGACCACGTCGCTCGGATGATGCGCCAGCAACACCAGGCGCGTCAGCACGATCACGATTGCGTAAGTGAACATGAAGACGCGCAGACGCGGCCACAATGCCGAGACGGCAAACGCCAGGGCGAACGCGGCCACGGCGTGGCCTGACGGCAGGCTGGCATAAGCCCCCGTCCCCTCGAACGGGACGAAGTTGAACGGATTGGCCTTGCCCCCGACGAACGGACGTCCGCGGCCGATGACATATTTCAGGATCTCGGCGACGAAGGCTGACACGGCAACCGACAGAAACAGGAATTGCAGCCGCGTGCCGAAGCCGAGCAGCAGCGCGCGGCGGCTCCCACGCAGCCCGGCCGCGACGAGCGCCAGCACCACCAGCGCAGCACCCAGCACCGAGAGGATATACTCGTCCTTGCCGAAATCGGTGAGGATGCGGATCGGCCACAGGCTCGGCGTGCCGCGCGGCGGCATCAGTAGGATCTCGGTCTGATCGAACGCGACCATCAGCACGATGACGAGCGCTGCACCCGCCGCGGCAAGCCACAGCGAATGCCGCGCCAGCTTCCGGGCGGCCTCGGCGCGGCGCGAGTGCGAGGGCGACCGCACGAGCTGCGCCAGCGCGCGCCAGGACACCGCTAGCAATTGCGCAGGATAGCCGGCATGCGCTGCAACGTCGGTCAGAGCCCGCATCCTATTCGGTACCTTCCGATCGGAAGATCGAGATCGAGATCGCGCGCCCTTGCGAGAAGTTATAGCCGTCGATGCGCGCGCCGACCTTGTAGCGCAGCCCGATCGCCTCGGCACGCTGCACGAAGCTGCGCTCCGAGCGCTGCTCGATCAGCGCGAAGCGGCAGCTGCCCTGCCGCAGGAAGTCCGCCGCACCGGAGCCGTCGGTGAGCAAGGTCCGGGTGCCCGCCAGGAAGACGAGGCTCGGCTCGTGATAACCGGCCGCAGCCGCCTTCGGTCCGACGCAGGTGACGTTGCGAAGCGCGCGCGCGATCTCGATGCTGGGAAACAGCGGGGTCAGCGACGGCAGCACGATGCCGTAAATCGTCACGGCGAGCATCAGGCCTGCGACCAGGGCGTTGAGAAACGAGCGCTCGGCGCGGTTGGTATCGAACAGCCACCAGGCGAACAGACCGAAGATCAGCGCGGCCGCGATGAACGGCCAAGCTACGAAAGCGGGCTGCCGCGTCAGTATCACCGAGCCGACCACCGCGATGATGGAGGCGGCTGCGGGGATCGCGAACCACCAGGCCGAGCCGCGCATCAGCCAGGAGCGCGACAGCACGCGCCGCTCCACCGCGCCGGCGGTGAGGATCGCGATCGCGGGATACAGCGGCAGCACGTAATGCGGCAGCTTGGTCAGCACCGCCTCGAACACGATCCAGGACGGGATCAGCCAGGCCAGCAGGAACTGCGCACCGGGCTCGCGGCGGGCCCGCCACACCGCGGGCGCCGCCATCGCCGCCAGCGGCGCACCCGGCCAGAACGTGATCCAGAACAGCGCCAGGTAAAGTCCGGGCGGTGCGCCGTGGGATTCCTGGGCGCCAAGCTTGCTCAGCATGTCGCCGCCGACGGAGGTGGTGAAGAAGGTCTCGCCCGCGCGCCAGAAGATCGCGACGAACCAGGGCAGCACCAGCACCAGCATCCACATCAGGCCCCAGACAGGCCGCAGCTTCCACAGCCAGGAGGCGTCGCGGTCCTGGATCGCGAGCGCGACGATGGTCAGGCCTGCGAACATCAGGATCAGCGGCCCCTTGATCAGGATGCCCGCAGCAAGCGCGGTCCAGAAGATCGCGGGCCAGCTCCAGGGCGGATGCGTCTCGTCCTCGGCGCGCTGCCAGGACAGATAGGCCCGCGCCATCGCGCCCATCGCGGCAACCACGCAGAGCAGCAGCACGGCGTCGGTCTTGGCCAGGCGCGCCTCGACGCCGAGCAGCACCGAGGCGCACATCATCAGCGCCGCCAGCACCGCGGCACGCCGCGTGACGAAGCCGAGCGCGGCCCAATACGTCATCAGCACGGCGCCGATCGCCCCCATCAGCGACGGCAGGCGGTAGACCCAGATCCGCAATTCGGCCTTCGGCAGCTTGAGCATCGAGGCGGCCTCGACGGTCGCCGATTGCAACCAGTAGATGCCGACCGGCTTCTTGTAGCGGACGTCCTCCTGAAAGCGGATGTCGACATAGTCGCCGCTCTCGACCATCTGCTTGGTGGCCTGGGCAAACCGCGCCTCGTCGCGGTCGATCGGCGGGATGGTGAAGAAGCCCGGCAGGAACAGCAGCAGCGCACACAGCAGCAGGAAGCCGACCGCGCGCGGGTGGCTGGCCGTGACGATGTCGAGCATGCGCACGAGCCCGCTGCCCGGATTTGTGGGCGATTTCGACTCGCGGGGGGCACCAAAACGGGGGCTGGGGTAGGTGTCGGCCATTGGTTCCGCTTACGCTGAAACCGCCATGGCGACAACCGCTTAAGGCAGGGTCATTGAATTCGAATGACGACTGTGTCCGCGGCGCCCGTGGCGTCGATCACGGTGAGCCGTGCAAAGCCCGGGCCGGGCGGATCGATCAGCCGCTGACGGCGGCCGTCGATCTCGCCGAGCGCGGTGCCGTTAACCATGACGGTCATGGGCAGCACGCCGCCGGCGACCTTGACTGGCATCGCCGCGCTCTCCCGGCCACCCGATCGATCGACGTCGATCCGCGAGCCGTTCAGCGGAAACTGGATGTGCAGCGGCTGCTCGCCCCCGCTTCGCACCAGTTCGCCGACCGGACGGAACCGCTTCAAGGGCAGCGGCAGCTTCGCGTTGCTTGCGACCAGGGTTCCCTTGGGCGGCTTCGGCAAGGCGGTCAGCGTCTTGCCGCTGCGGGCGAAGGCATCGAACAGGATGGGCGCGGCGGCAACGCGTCCGATCAGGCCGGGAACCGGCGCTCCGTCCGGACGGCCAACCCAGACGCCGATGGTCATGCGACCGTCGAAGCCGACCGACCAGGCGTCGCGATAGCCGTAGGAGGTGCCGGTCTTGAAGGCGATGCGGTTGTGGGCGGCGTTCTCCGGCGGTGGCGTGCCGAGCAGGACGTTGCCGACCTGCCAGGCTGCGACCTGATCCAGCAGCCGCAGCGGCTCCCGATCGTCCCTGGCCGTCACGATCTCGCGCAGCGGCTTGGTGGTCCCGAGGCGGGCAAAGCCGGCATAGAGCTGGGCGAGGTCCTGGAGCGTCACGCCGACGCCGCCGAGCCCCATGGCGAGGCCGGGCGCTTCGTCCTTGGGCAGGACGAGGTTGCCGCCGGCCTGCCGCAGCCGCGAGGTCAGCCGGCTCGAGCCGACGCGGTCGAGCAGCACGATGGCCGGCACGTTCAGCGACAGTTGCAGAGCCTTCCTCACCGGCACGGTGCCCTGGAAAGTCATGTCGAAATTTTCCGGCGCATAGGAGCCGAAGCGGACCGGGCGGTCGTCGATCAAGCTGTCGGGATGGACAAAGCCGTCCTCGAAGGCGAGCCCGTAGATGAAGGGCTTGAGCGTCGAGCCGGGCGAGCGGATGGCGCGGGTCATGTCGACCTGCCCTGCCCGGCTCTCGTCGAAATAATCGGCCGAGCCGACACGCGCGAGCACGTCGCCGCTCTCATTGTCGATCACGACGATGCCGACCGAGATGTTCGGACCCAGCGCAATTGCGCGGTCGCGCGCCAGCGGCTCCAGCACCTTCTGCAAGGTCGCATCGAGCGTCAGCTTGATGATCGGCGCGTCCTTGACCGTCGACTGCGCGGCGTCGGAGGCATGCGGCGCCAGGATCGGCATCGGCCTGCGCAGTTTCGGCACCGGCATCGCTTTGGCCTGATTGGCCTCGTCGGCGCTGACCACGTGCTCCTCGACCATGCGGTCGAGCACGCGGTCGCGCGCCTTGCGCGCAGCCTCCGGATAGCGATCCAGCCGGCGTGTCTCCGGCGATTGCGGCAGCGCAACCAGCAACGCGGCCTCCGCCAGCGACAGCCGCTTCGGCTCCTTGCCGAGGTAGGAGATCGACGCCGCGCGGATGCCTTCGAGATTGCCGCCATAGGGCGCCAGCGCCAGATAGAGATCGAGGATCTGCTCCTTGCTCATGCTGCGCTCGATCTCGATGGCACGCACGATCTGCCGTAATTTTGCGTAAAGCGAGCGCTGCCGCCGCGGCTCCATCAGACGGGCCAGCTGCATCGTGATGGTCGAGCCGCCCGAGACGATGTGGCCGCGCGTTCCCAGCTGCAACGCGGCGCGCCCCAGCGCCAACGGATCGATGCCGCCATGGGCGTAGAAGCGCTGGTCCTCATAGGCGAACAGCAGTTTCAGGTAGGTCGGATCGACATTGGTCCTGGCATCGACCGGCAACCGCCAGCGTCCATCCGCCATCGCATAGGCGCGCAGCAGTTTGCCGTTGCGATCGACGATGGTGGTTGAGACCTGGCGGGCTTCGTCGAGCGGGAGCGGGCCGAGCGCGGAGACCCAGCCAACGAAGCCGATGATGGCGAGGATAAAGGTGAGCGCGGCTGCGGAGAGAAGGCGAAAGGCGATCCGCCCCCTCCGCCCGTCATGGCCGGGCTTGACCCGGCCATCCACGCCAACACCCACCGCCGGCGCGGCCGTGGATGCCCGTGTATGTGGCTCAGCCTCGCTCATCTCACTCACTTCGCCGCCCGCACCTCGACACTGCCCGTGCCGGTCCGGCCATAGCGCGAGGGATTGTACATGTCCTCGACATAGGCCTGCGGCAGCACGTATTTGCCGGGCGAGACCGCGCGCACGACATAGCCGAGCGTGAAGACCGACTTGGAATCCGAGGCCCGGTCGACGGCCGCGGTGAAGCGGTCGTCGCGGAATTCGGTATGTTCCGGCTCCTCGCCGTCCTCGATCCAGTCCAGCGTGCCGCTGTCGCCGGACGACACCAGGTTCGGATTGTCGATCTCCAGGCCCGCCGGCAGATAGTCGGACACCATGATGTGGCCGTACTCGGGCTTGGCTTCGGTGATCTTCAGCACCACCGCAAAGCGCTGGTTCTGCTTGACCTTGCTGATGTCGGCGGGCTTGCCGTCGAGCGTGTAGTAGCCGCGCTCGATCTTGAAGCCGTTGGACGCCGCCGGCTCCGGCGTGACCGGCGAGCCCGACACCGAGACGACCGCCTGCACCGGCGCATCGCCGGTGTTGGTGATCTTCAGCGGCTTGCCACCCAGCGTGTCCGCCTTGTAGCTGCGGTACAAGGCGGTCTTGACCGGCTGGCCATCGACCTCGATCGAGAGGTTCTCCCTGGCGAGCGCACGCGCCGCCAGCACCAGCCACGCATTCTCCTGCGTGGAGGTGTAGGGCGTCAGCCCGCGGGCGGTCTCGACCCGCGACACCGCCTGCGTCAGCGTCGCCCTCGGCGCATTGCCTTCACTGGCGAGCGACACCAATGCTGCGGCATCGCGCAGCTGCGAGCCGTAGTCGGTGCGGCCGAATTCCAGCGCGGGCTTCGGCGCAAGGCTGTCGAGCGCCGCGCCATAGACCCGTTCGGCGCGGTTGCGGTCGCCGACCAGGGCGAGCGCCGCCGCAAGCTGCGATTTCGCGATTGGGGTCGCGAGGTTGGCGAGCTTGGTATCGGCGAGATAGCGGAGATCGCCGATCGGAGCTGCGCCGTTACGGGCGAGCACATACAGGCCATAGGCGAGATCGCGGCCACCGTCCTTCTCCGGCTCGTCGGCATTGACGACGGAGTTGCGGATACGGTCGAGCGCGTTCTTGAACAGCACGTCCGGCACCGCAAAGCCCTTCTCGCGGGCGCGGGTGAGGAAGTCCGTCACGTAGGCATCGAGCCAGGCATCGTCGCCGCCGGCCAACCACAGGCCGAACGAGCCGTTCGAGCCCTGGCGGGCCAGCAGCCGCTCGATGGCGTCGCGGATGCGCTGGTCGACCTCGGTGTCCATGGCAAGATGCGCGCCGGCCGCGAGCTCGTTGACATAGAGCAGCGGCATCGCCCGGCTCGTGATCTGCTCCGAGCAGCCATGGGGATAGCGGTCGAGCGCCTTCAGGATCGTTGCCGCGTCGAGTGCGGTCGACAGGCTGGCCGAAACTGAGACAGCGCCGGTGCCCGGCACGAGATCGGAGAACATGTCCGAGGTCAGCGTCAGGCTCTCGCCCTTCGCCAGCGTCCGGATCGAGCGCCGCGCCAGCACCTGCGTCGCCGGCTTGACGTCGAACGCATAGTGACGCACCAGCGCGAGGCCATTGGGGCCCCTGATGTCGACGTCGAGCGTCGCCTGCCCCGCCGCGGTCGCATCGAGCGCGAGCGAGAACGAATTGCGCTGCTTGGCGGCGAGCTTCACCGTGGTTGCGGGATTGCCGGTCATCTTCACCGGGCCGCCCGCCTTCACGCTGATGACGTAGTCGCCGGCCTGGCCCTCCACATTGTCGATCTCGAGGTTGACCGAGCCGCGGTCGCCGTTGAGCAGGAAGCGCGGCAGCGTCGTCGTCAGCACCACGGGATCGCGGATCACGACGTCGGTGTTGGCGCGGCCGAGCTTGGTCGCGGTCCAAGCCACCGCCATCACGCGCGCGGTTCCGGCGAACTCCGGAACATCGAAGCTCACTTCGGCCGAGCCGTCGGCGGCGACGGTGACGATGCCGGAATAGAGCGCGAGCGGCTTCTGCGTGGGCGGCGAGCCCTGGAGCTCGCCACCGGCGTCGCCGCCGGACTTGATCTGGCCGCGCGTGCCCGACATGCCGTCGATCAGCTGCCCGTAGAGGTCGCGAATCTCGGCGCTGAGGCGACGCTGGCCGAGATAATAATCGTCCGGCGCCGGCGGCTTGTAATTGGTGAGATTGAGGATGCCGACGTCGACCGCGGCGATGACGACCTTGGCGTCCTCGCCCGGATTGAGCCCATCGAGCTTGACGGGGATCTTCAGCGTCGAATTCGGCCGGATCAGCGAAGGCGGCGACAGCTTGACCTGCAAGGTGCGAGCCTGCTTGTCGATGCCGAACCATTTCAGCCCGATCGCACGGCCAGGCATGCGCTGGGCGGCGGCATCGAGCGGACGGCGCAGCGTCGCCACCACATAGGCGCCGGTGCCCCAATCCTTGCCGATCGGGAGCTTGACCTGCGCGGTGCCTTCCTTGACGTCGATGGTCTGCGTCGTCAGCAGCCGCTCGCCGAGCACGTTGATGGTGAGCTTGCCGGCGCTGCGGACGTTGACGGACACCGTCATGGTGTCGCCGGAGGCGTATTGCGGCTTGTCGATCGAGGTCTCCAGCAGGTCCGGCGTGTCGGCGCTGCCGTCCGAGTACCAGCCGACGTCGAACTGCACCGAGGTCACCGGGCCGTCGGCCTCGTTCGACTTGACGTCGAGCCGGTAGCGGCCGGGCTCCGGCGTGAGCGAGAGCCGCGTCGGCTTGTCGACCGTAACAGTGACGTCGCCGTCGGCGACGCGCGAGGTCGACTTGACCGGCTCGTACTCCCAGTAATTGTTCTGGCGGTACCACTGGTAGCGCGATTCGATCTTCAGGAGCTCGTAGCGCAGGCCGTCGCGGCGCAGCTTCTCGCCCTCCGGCGAGACGAACACGACGTCGAACTCGGCCTTGTCGCCCTCGGTGACGTTCTTGTCGCCGAACAGCGGCTTGATGCCGATCTGCGCCGTTGCCGGCGCGACCGGCAGCACGATCTTGCGCTCGACGGCGCGGCCGCCGGTCTCGACCATGCGGACGAAGATCTGCGCCTCCTGCGGGCGCGTCGAGGCCGGCTGCTTGTCCAGCGTCACCGGGAAGGTCGCGACGCCATTGGCGTCGGCCTCCGGCAGGTTCTCCAGCGGCGTGCGCTCGTTCGAGGTGGTCTCTTCGTCGTCGACGCCGAACTTGTAGCCGGCAAAGCCGGGCCGCTCGGCCGCCGGCGCGATCAGCATGTCGCCTTCGAGCTGCAGGCCCGAAGCAGGTGCGCCATAGAGGAAATGACCGTCGGCCTTAAGCTCCACTGGAGCGTTAGCTTTGATCAGCTTGTCCTTGGCGGACAAGTCGAATTCGATCCGATCGGGGACGTAATCCTCGACCATGAAGGTGGTCTCGCCGACCGAAGCTCCCTTCGGATCGGTGAAGGCGCGCACCCGCCACGTGCCGGTCGGTACGGCCGAGTTGAGCGGCACGGACAGCGTGCGGCCGCCGGCGCCCTGATCTGCCAGTACGGCGCGACGATATTCGACGCCGTCCGGGCGCTCGACCACCAGTGTCATCGGCCCGCCGGTGACGGCATTGCCCTGCCCGTCGCGCAGCAGCGCGGTGAGGAACACGGTCTCGCTGGAACGGTAGACGCCACGCTCGGCATAGACGAAGGCATCGGCGCCGGCGGGCACCGCGCGCCCCGAAACGCCGCGGTCGGACAGGTCGAAGGCCGAGGTCTTCAGGCTCAGGAAGGCATAGTCGGCCTTCTCGCCGGTGACCGTGAGCATCGCCGGCGACAATCCGCCCTCGCCGCGCGCAAGGCCGGCCTCGAACAGCACGTGACCAGCATCGTCGGTCTTGCGCGTCGCCAGGATCTCGTTGTTGCGCGCGACCAGGCGTACCTCGGCCTTGCCGACCGGGTCGGTCGACGCCAGCGAGTTGACGAAGACATGAATGCCGTCATTGCCGGAATAAGCGGCGATGCCGAGGTCGGAGACGATGAACCATTGCGTGGCGAGCTGGTAGTCCTCGTCCGAGGCCCTCGCCGCGGCCGTCATGACGTAGACACCGGGCTGGAGCTCGCCGAGCGCCTGGTCGACCGGGAACGCCGTGGTGACGTCCTGGTTCAGCGTCGTCGCAGTCGCAAGCTCGCCGGTCCACACCTTGACGCCGCGCTCGTCGCCGAGCTCGCTGAGCTGGTACTTCGACAGCGTCCTCTGAAAATCGCTGTCCACGACCGTGTTGATCAGGTTGCGGTCGCCGATCCGGAAGACATTGATGCTAACCGCAGGCGTGTTGACACTGACGACGGGAATGCCGCGCTGGCCGGTCCGCGGCAGCACATAGGCACGGCTGGTGAAGCGCGCGAACGGCTTGCGGTCGCGCACATAGATGTTGAACTCGGCCGATTTCGGCAGCCCCTCCTTCACGGTCGACGGCAAGCCGGCGCGCAGGTTGATGTTGTAGCGCTCGCCGTGCTTCAGCCCGTCGACGCAGAGCTGCTTGCCTTCGGCCGACAGCGCCGGCTTGTCCTGCCCGGCGAGAGCCAGGAACGGCGCGAAGTCGGTGCGCTTGGCGAGCTCCTCGGAGAACTGGAAGCAGGCACGCGGGCTCGCCGAGTCCGAATCGACGGTATAGTCGAGCAGCCGGAAGCCGTGCTCGTCGCGCATCTTCTCATATTGGCCGCGGACGTCGGCGACCTCGCGCATGTCGAGCGACAGCCGCAGCGCATCCAGTGCCGGCCGCCACAGCTTGCGGTCGGCCAGCGCCTTGCCGAGCACGGCGAGCGCGTCGGCCTCCTCGCCCGGATTGCCGGCGCGCATGTAAGCGATATAGGCCGCCGTCGAGGCGCGCTCCAAAAGGAAGGTCTGCTCGCTCGAGCTCTTCGGCGAGATCTGGAAGATGACCTTGGCGAGCCGCAGCCAGTTGCCGGCATCCTCGGGCGTGGTCGCGGCGATCTGGCCGAGCACCGAAAGGCCGGTGCGGTAATCATTGCGCCGGAAGGCGGCGTCGGCGTCCGTCTTCAGCGTCGCATTGGTCCGGGCGACCGGCCCCGCCTCGCTCTTGATCTGGGCCTCCAGCTTGATCGCGGAATCCGCGAGGTCGTCGCGTTTGAACGCCTTGTCGGCGGCCTGCGCGGTGACAAGGCCGAGCGCTAGCGCGGCGCAGATTGTGACGGCGCGAACGAGACCGATCATTGAAGACTCCCGGAAAGCGCGGACGAACGCCGCGGCGGCAAATGAAATGCGCGGAAAGGTGACGGACTCAAGGCGATGGAACCAGAAGGTGCAAAGCGTCGCTTTCGCCATGACAGAGGTAAGCCCAGAGGAGACCGGCCAAGATATCGCCACGCACGCCGTCCTGATGGCGCAGCACTACCTGACCAGTCGACCGGCGGCCGTGCCCCGGAAGCTGTTCAGCGTTCCCTGCGATGTGATCCATCGTCCAGTCCGCTGCCGCTCGACCCGGCACCCTGACACCCCACCGTTCCGCTTTGTCGCCGCACTGAGGAAAACGGTTCGGTTCAGGCTTGGCGAAACACCACTTTTTTCATATTGGCATGCTACATGAACGGCCAGCCGCCAATCCGGGCGGCCCAAACCGGCCGGCTCAAGACGGTCCCGTAGCTCAACTGGATAGAGTAGCGGATTTCTACTCCGCGGGTTGCAGGTTCGAGTCCTGCCGGGATCGCCAGCTCGTTGCCTCGCCGCCGCTCTTCACGAACGCGTGGGTAACCATATGCCGGCCTTTGAACGGCGCCGATCAGCCCTATCTAAGCGCCGGGTGAGACGCGCCCGATAGGTTTGGGAATGCAGCAATCCGAATTGACGAGAATGGCGATCGCATCTGCGGTCGCGGTCGTTGCGATCTCGTATTTGGCGGTCGACGCGGGCTTGGTGAGCACCAATGCGGTCACGAGGCCCATCAAGGTGGTCCAGGCCTCGATCCTTGGCGCCGCAACGGGACAACGTCAGCCTGCATTTGCAGTTGAGGACTGGGCGCGCCGCGGTCACGACAAGCCGCGACTCGAATATTGCCTGGCGGTCGACTGATCGACGCGCCCGCCCTCCGGTCTATCCACAGCCTGCCCGCTGATGACCCCGCCACCACCGCGCAATGGCCGCGGTGAGATCGTCCCACACCTCCGTCGGCAGGTCCGGCACCGCCACCCGGACGCTGTACTGGTCCGTCGTCGCGTCGTGAAACCACTCGGTCGCGGCGAAATCGAAGCCGAAGCTGCCGGCGTGGCGGATGGGAAAGCCCGCGCGGCGCAATTCGCAGCTCATGTCCTCGGCAGCCTGCCGTGCTGCCGCCTCGTCGAGCGCGCGCCTTCCGCGAAGAGTCACGTAGAGGCCGTGAGCGAAGCGAAGCTGAGCCGAGAGCGCCGGGATCTCGGCGGCAAAGCATCGCGCCGAGCTGCGGCCGTTGCGCAAGATCGCCGCCACGCGCCGCTTCGTCAGCGCCCAATACGCCGCGCTGCCCGCGAAGGGCGGGAAGTGGGCCGGCAATGCCGCGCCGCCGAGCAGCCGCACTGCGTTGCGCGTTTCGAACGCGAGACGTGACCATTCAGCGTCCCCTGCCCGCGGTGGACGCTCATGCCCGCGCACGAAGACGGCCGAGCCGAGGCGGCCATATTCCGCTCCGAGCGAATCGAGCTTGTTGTGGCTTCGCACCAGCACCAGCGCAATTCCGTGTCGCCTGGCCCACCCCACGACGCGCCTGATGCGGCCCGACCTGCCGGCGAAGCACGTCGTATCGAAAATCAGGAGATCGAGGCCCGAGCCGTCACAGCGCAGCACCGCCTCGATGGCGCCGGCGACGGAGCAGGAATCCAGCAGCAGGATCCGCGGCGAGCTCACCCGTGCAAGCGCATCGCCGAGCGGCAGCGGCAAGGGTTCGATCCGCAAATCCGGCATGAAGCTTCGGATCAGCTCCAGCGTCTCGCCATAGCAGCCTGGCAGCACCAGGATATCCGCCTTCGCGACGATCCGCGCGGAGGCGAGCAGCACCGCGGAGATCGCCGCCATCCCCGAGGCAGTGTAGATCGCCGTGCTCGTGCAGCCGCCGTCGAGCTCGTAGAACGACGGACCGCGTACCGTGAGATCGGCCCGCTGGTAGTCGTAACTGAACTCGAACGGCCCGCTGGCGGGATCGGCCGTGTGCGACCAGGCGGTCTCGGTCGCCTTCCACTCGTGTAATTCATGCTCCGCCCTGAGCGCGGCAGTGATCTGGAATTTGGACCTGACGACGTCATCGACGGAACGCGGCGACGCCAAATCGAGCGGGTTTCTCAGGCCGTCGTTCAACAGCCTGAGTTCCCAGTGCTTGCGTTCCAGATAGGCCCGAACGGTCTCCATCGCGCTTCTTGACAGATCCAATCAGGCGTCAACGTCCGGAAATCCCAACGGGTCCAACGTGCCTGCTGCAACGAACCGGCGCCTTCGCAGTTGAAGCCATGCAAGGAGGACAGCATGGCTGACATCAGAGAGCACATGAAGATCATCGGCAAGGACGGCGCACATGTCGGCACCGTCGATCGTCTCGAGGGCAACCGCATCAAGCTGACGCGCAAGGACAGCCCGGAAGGTCACAAGGACCATCATCACTACATCGACACGAAATATGTCGGCGCCGTCGAAGGCGACGTGGTCAAGCTGTCGGTGAATGCCGACGCCGTCCCGAAGACCGAAGCTGCGTAAAACACTGAGCCCCTGCGGGGGCTTTTTGTTTGTTCACGGTCCGACTCCGCTTCGTTCGCGAGTACGAATCGCGACTGCAATTCGATTGCGCGGAGCATTCGTTAACGATGACTTTCTGCGGAAGGTCGCTGCAATGCGATCGGATTTCAGCGCTGCGGATTGACCGGGAACGAATGCGCGATCCGCGCGTTGGATGACCGAACTGAGTGGTGCCGACCCGCCAGCCCCGGTCGGCTTTGAAGGACCCCGTGCTTGTCCCCCGAGCACGGGGTTTTTCTCATCTCAGCGCTCTCGGGCCAAAGGCCTGCGCCCGGCTCGATGCGAGGGGCCGGCTTGCTCATCGTGCAGATCGCGGGCGAGCTCGTGCCATGCCAGGGCCAGCTGGATCAGCCGTTGCCTGTCGGCACCCTCGGCCTCCGCGGCGCGCTTCATAGCGGCCTCGGCCTCATGTTGCGGATCGTACTCGGTGTACATGCGCAGACTCTAGCCGGCCATCTGGACGAGTGCGTGGCAATTTCGTCCGTATGATTGCGGGGTAACGACCAGCCTTCCTGCACCGGTCTGTGAACCACGTCACAGCCTGTCCGCGACATCTCCGCTAAACTACGTGTCCAGGCTTCATGGGTGATGTCCGGTCATGACACGCAAAGCAGCAACCGAAGTCATCGTCCCGAGGCAGCGACATCGCGCGGACCTGCTCGGCATCGCCTATCTCGGCACCATCGGCGTCGTCATGGTGGCCTGGATCGCGGGCCTGGTCTGGGCCTCGATCGCATTCTTCGATTGGCTCGTGTCCTGACCGACCAAGGCATTGGCCTGCCAGCTGATCGCCGTTTTAGAGCAGGTAGGGCAACGCCTGCGAGAGTTTAATTCCGCCGCAAACGATCATGGCCCAGAGCGCCACGCTGATCTGGATGGCATCCAGCATGCACCACATCCCCCGCGAATCATCCCGTCATTTTTCTTTGAAATTGACGTGAGGGGGCGACGAGCACCAGAGCCAATTCATAGCAACCGCCGGCGTGCAAAAGGATGAGGCGGGCCCGAAGCCCGCCTCCAATGGTCCGATCCTGCCTGCAAAACTCAATAGCAGGCGCGGGGATCGGCCTGCACATATTGGCCGTTCGGATAGCGGTAGTAGCAGGTGCCCTGCGCCCAGTAATAGCCGGGCTGGGACGCTGCGGTCGCGCCAGCAATCGCGCCCGTCGCGCCGCCAAGAACCGCGCCTGCGGCGGCCCCGGTTGCATTGCCCGAGATCAGTCCGCCCAGCAGGCCGCCGACGAGCGCGCCGCCGAGCGCGCTGGCGCCGGGATCGGCCGGCGGTGGCGGCGGCGGAGGTGGCGGCGCATAGGCCACCGGAGGCCGGGCGTAGACCACCGGCACGTCGTCGATATAGTCCTCTGAAATGTAGGCGGGCGGGCCGGCCATACGCTGCGGATAATAATACCAGACGCCGCCAACGTCCCACCACCAGCCGGATCGGCCATGGCGGACGTCGTGGCGCCAGCGTCCACCCTCCCAGGCAAGGTTGCCGCGATAGGTGTGCCCACCCCAATCACGTGTGGGAGCAGGACCGCGCGCGACGTGACGTCCGGGCGGCGGGCCCCCGGCGTTGTGACCCGCATGGGGCTGACCGCCGGGCTGCGCAGGCCTGGTCGCTTGCTGCGGCGGAGGGCCCTTGCGCATGGGCGGATTGGCCTGTGGCGGCGCGCCTGCTGCCGGCCCGGCCGGCGGTTGGACGACCTCTTGCCGGGACCTGGCCTCTTGCGCCTGCGCCGACAGCGCGAGCAGCGACGTGGCCGAAACCAAGGGAATGAAGATCTTCAGATGTTTGGACGCACTCATGCGTGCTCGCCCCCTGCTCTCATGGCCGTGAATCCCGGGCGCGATCGGCGAATCGCCGCGCGCCGGGCTGATGCCGGCCGAAATCACTGCCCTGCTTGATCGGCTAAGTCCCGTTACAAATGATTAAGATCAGGGCATTTTTTCGGCCCCATAGCCATGCTGTGGAGCGCGCCTAGCGAGCCGGCTCGATCACATTGCAATTGCTTCGCCCGGACATCAGACAATCCTGCATCTTGCTGGCTGCCGTCAGATCCCGGGCAAGCCACCAGCCGACGCCGAGGATCACGACCGCGATGATCAATCCTGCCAGCGCGCCGCGGCGGTCGCCGCCGGACGGAGGCTTGGGCTGACGGTTCGGTCGAGGATGGGGCTCCTCGCCCAGTTCGGATCTGGACTCTGGCTTCGACATGGCCGCCTGGTCACGCTGGCGCGCTGGCTTTACCACCTCTGCGGCGTCGCGTCACATCCAGATCGTCCGGCCCAATTCAGCCCCGGGTCTGCTGGATTGCATCCTTGCGCAAGGTTTCGACCGCCGGAATTGCCTCCTGAACGCGCGGTGCGCAGCTCGTGAGCACGAATGCGGTCTGGGTGCATTCCCAATCCGCTCCCAGGACCGCACTTTCAACCGGCTGCGGACGAGCCAGCAGCAGCGCGGCGCCGGCCACGCCTGCCAGGGCGACGGCAATCGCGAGCGCCTTCAGGCTTGGTCTTGAGATCGTCATGCCCGTGCTCCGTCTCGTACGGGGCGGACGCTAGGCGTCGCCCATGTGCTCCCTTATGAGGGACATCACAATTCGGCAGTTTTTTCGGGCTACGAGAGATCGTCGGGGGGCGATTTTTCGTTGACCTGATCGGCTGCGATTATGGGTGGCTTCGCGACGCGCGCCGATGTACACGCTTCTGCGTCGCGTGGCGCCTGCTATGCCCAGCCGACTTACCAACAGGCACCGATGTAGGATCGAAAGCGAGGAAGACAAGGCTCGTCGATGAGTGGATTCAGGGAACCCGGCTTTGCAGACCGGCAAAAGGCGGCGCAGGACGCCCGCAAAAATCTTTTGAACAAGTTCAAGTCGCAGCCGGGGCCGGATGATCCCGCGGTGGCGGCGAAGCGCGCCGAGCGTGAGGCCCTCGCGGCCAAGCGCGCCGAGGCAAAGGCCGCGCGCGAGGCCGAAAAGGCTGAGCAGAAGCGCCTCGAGGAAGAGGCCAAGGCAGCCGAAGCTGCGCGGATCGCGCGGGAAGCCGAGGAAGCCGCCGAGAAGCAGGCTGCGCTCGAGGCCGAGCAGAAGGCCAAGCGCGATGCGCGCTACGCCGCCCGCAAGGCTAAGCGCAAGTAAAACGCGCTGGTCACGTTCAATTGAACTTGAACTGAGCCATCATTCCGGCGGCCTCAAATGCCGCCGGAATTCGAGAGGACGCGGCCCGCCCAAGGGGCGTTGCGCGATGACGACCCGGGATCAGTTCTTCTTCATCATCCCGTCGTCCTTTTTCATGCCGTCCTTCGACATGTGATCCTTCTTCATGCCGTCGTCCTTGGACATGTGGTCCTTCTTCATCATGCCGTCCTTGGACATCGTGTCCTTTTTCATCATGCCATCATCCTTGCCCATCTTGTCCTGAGCAAAGGCGGCCGGCGCAAACGCGAGGCTTAGCGAGAGAGCGGCAGCCGAGACGCCGAGCACGATGCGGGTGCGAATGGTCATGGTTCATCTTCCTTCGTGATTTGTTTGTCAGCGACGGACGCCGCTATCCTGTCTCGACGGATAGCCGTGTGGCGTTGTTACGCTGACCATCGATAAATTTCTGCGGCCAGCCGCCCTCGTTGATTGGCGAGCCCGCATGGATCGGATGTGCTGCAGCGCAGCACAACCGGCACTTGCCGCGGCACTCTGTCTCGAACTATCAGATGAAAGACCATCGGATGGAGACCGGCTTGGATTGGCCCCGCGGTCGCGAAGAACCCAGTTCAAATCACCTCTGCCAAAAACACTCCGAGAAACGCCCAAAGAAACGCCCAAGGGGATTACATCATGTTCACGCGCCGCCATCTGCTCGCGACCGCCGTCGCGGCACCTGCCATTCTCCGCTTCGGCACCGGCACCGCGCAGGCCGCGACCACGCTGAAGATCTCGCATCAGTTCCCAGGCGGCACTATCGACAAGGGCGATTTCCGCGACCGGCTGTGCCGCATGTTCGCCGCCGAAGTGAATAAGCGCAGCAATGGCGACATTGCCGCCGAGATCTATCCGAACTCCTCGCTGATCAAGACCAACGCGCAGTTCTCCGCCATGCGCAAGGGTGCGCTCGACATCAGCCTCTATCCGATGCCCTATGCCGGCGGCGAAGTGCCGGAGACCAATATCGGCCTGATGCCGGGCCTCGTGACCAACTACGACCAGGGTCTGCGCTGGAAGAAGGAGCCCGTCGGCAAGGCGCTGACCGACTTCCTGGCCGACAAGGGCATCATCCTGCTCACCTGGGTCTGGCAGGCCGGCGGCGTTGCTAGCCGTTCCAAGCCGATCGTCGCCCCGGAGGACGCCAAGGGCCTCAAGGTGCGCGGCGGCTCGCGCGAGATGGACATGGTGCTGCAGACCGCCGGCGCCTCGGTGTTGTCGGTCCCGTCGAACGAGATCTACGCGGCGATGCAGACCGGCGCCTGCGATGCCGGCATCACCTCCTCGACGAGCCTGATCTCGTTCCGCCTCGAAGAGGTCGCGAAGTCGCTGACCTCGGGCGCGGGCGCCTCCTATTGGTTCATGCTCGAGCCGCTGATGATGTCGAAGGCGATCTTCGACAAGCTGCCGAAGAACCATCAGGACATCCTGCTCGCGGTCGGCACCGAGCTCGAAGCCTTCGGCCGCAAGGGCGCGCAGGATGACGACGTCGAGGTCGCCAAGGTCTATGAGAAGGCCGGGGCCAAGGTCTCTGCGCTCGACGCCGCCACCGTCGGAAAATGGCGCGACATCGCCCGCGACACCGCGTGGAAGGACTACAGCGCCAAGACCGCAACCGCCGCAAACCTGCTCAAGCTCGCCATCGACGTCGCAGCATGAGCCACGGTCCGCTTCCGGATCGTGACGACCGGACGAGCGTCGCCGCGGGGACCGGCCCTGCGGCAGCGATCGATCGCGGTCTCGCCGTCCTCAACAGCATCATCGTCGTGTTCGCCGCGATCGCTCTGGTCGCGGCCTGCGCAATCCTGAGCTACAGCGTGCTCAGTCGCGCCTTATACAAGGCGGCCAATTACTGGCAGGACGAGGCCGCCGTATTCCTCCTGGTCGGCGCGACCTTCATGACGGCGGCCTATGTGCAGCAGAACCGCGGTCATATCGGCATCGAGGCCTTCGTCGGCCTGCTCTCGCCATTCGCGAACCAGGTCCGGCTCTGGCTGGTCGATGCCGCCACGTTCCTGTTCTGCGCCTTCTTCACCTGGAAGTCGTGGACACTGGCGCACGAAGCCTATGTCGACGGCCAGGTCTCCAACTCGATGTGGTCGCCGCCGCTCGCCATCCCCTACTCGCTGATGGCGCTCGGGATGAGCCTGCTCTGCCTCCAGATCCTCGTGCAGCTTGCGCTGCCCTTCACCGGAGCCAAGCGGCCATGAGCGTTTTCGGTATCGGCGTCGCCTACGGCATCGTGACGCTGCTCGTGATGTTCTCGGGCATGCCCATTGCGTTCGCGCTCGGCGCGGTCGCGGTGGTGTTCATGGCCATCTTCATGCCCTCGGCCTCGCTCGATACGGTGACGCAGAACGTCTACGAGGAGATGGCCTCGATCACGCTGTTGTCGATCCCGCTCTTCATCCTGAAGGGCGCGGCGATCGGCAAGTCCCGCGCCGGCCAGGATCTCTATCTGGCGCTGCATGCCTGGCTGCACCGCGTGCCCGGCGGCCTCGGCGTTGCCAACGTGTTCGCCTGCGCGCTGTTCGCGGCGATGGCGGGGTCTTCGCCGGCAACTTGCTCGGCGATCGGCTCGGCCGGGATCCCCGAGATGCGCAAGCGCGGCTATTCCGGCGGCTTCGCCGCCGGCATCATCGCAGCGGGGGGCACGCTCGGCATCCTGCTGCCGCCCTCGATCACGATGATCCTGTTCGCGGTCGCCGCCGAGAAGTCGCTCGGCCGCCTGTTCCTCGCCGGCATCGGTCCCGGCCTGCTGTTGGTCTTCCTATTCGGCGCCTATGCCGTCGTTCGCTTCCGCCAGGAATATGCCGCCGCCGAGGTGGCTTACAAGAACGGCGAACCGGAGGCTCCGATCTTGCATCGTGACGAGTACACGCTCGCCGAACGCTTCAGCGTGCTGCCGCGCGTGATCCCCTTCGTGCTGCTGCTCACCGGCGTCATGGTCGCGCTCTATGGCGGCTATGCCACGCCGTCGGAGACCGCCGGCCTCGGCGGCCTCCTGGCGCTGGCGCTGATCGCTGCAATTTACAGCGTATGGCGGCCGAGCGACCTCGCGCCGATCATGAAGTCGACGATCCGGGAATCGACCATGCTGATGATGATCATCGGCATGTCGCTGCTCTATTCCTACGTGATGAGCTATCTGCACATCTCGCAATCGGTCGCCGAATCCATCGTCGCGATGCATCTGCCGCGCTGGGAGCTGCTGTTCGCGATCCTCGTCATGGTCGTGGTGCTCGGCTTCTTCCTGCCGCCGGTCTCGATCATCCTGATGACGGCACCGATCATCCTGCCGCCGCTCCGCGCCGCCAATTTCGACATCATCTGGTTCGGCGTCGTCATGACCATCGTGATGGAGATGGGGCTGATCCACCCGCCGGTCGGCCTCAACATCTTCGTCATCCGCAACGTCGCGCCCGATATTCCCCTGCGCGAGGTGATCTGGGGTACGCTGCCCTTCGTGCTCTTGATGATGCTTGCAGTGCTGCTGCTGTGCCTGGTGCCGGGGATTTCGACCTGGCTGCCGGACCTCGTGATGGGGCCGGACGGGAGCAGGTAGAAGCGATCGCCGGCCTGTAGGGTGGATTAGCCGAAGGCGTAATCCACGTCTTCTGTCGCAGCGGAGACGAACAGCGGTGGGTTACGCCTTCGGCTAACCCACCCTACGATTTCTCCTTCCGCCGCGACTTCGGCGCGTTCGCCACCACCTGCAGCAGGTCCTTGCGCACGGCCTCGATGTGCCGCTCCAGGAAGCGGCAAGCCTCCTCTACTTTCTGCGCACGACAGAGCGCGATCAGATGGGCGTGCTCCTTCTCGGCAATGCCCATCGACTTGGTGTTGGAGAGTTGTAGCCGCGTATAGCGGTCGCTGGTCTGCAGCAGCGACAGCACGATCGCGCGCGTGCGCGGCTGCGGGGCGTGGACGTAGAGCGCCATGTGGAAGTCGGCATTGAGCTGGCCCCACTCACTGACGTTGCGCGCCTTGATCGCCTTCTCGAAGCTCCGGTGGATGTCGTCGAGCCCGTCGAAATCCTGCGCGGTGAAGCGCGGCGCCGACTGCGCCAGCAGCCGCGGCTCCAGGATACGGCGGAGGTCGAACACGTCGTTGATCTCGTCCAACGACAGCTCCGAGACGATGGCGCCCTTCTGCGGCACGATGCGCACCAAGCCTTCCGCCTCGAGCTGGAACAGCGCCTCGCGCACCGGGATGCGGCTGACGCCATAGGCTTCGCCCAGCGCGTCCTGGCGCAGCTGCGATCCGGCCGGATAGGTGCCGTCGAGGATCGCCTGGCGGAGCTGGTCGACGATCGCAGCCGACAGGGTGCGATGCTTCAGAGGCTGTTTCATCTGATCGTCCGATGTCCTTCCCGACTCGCGCGGCCGACGCGGTCCCTGTCTTGCATGTCGAGCTGCCCGGCAAAAGCCGGGGCGCCGCATAGTGCCCAGCAAACGCGCGCCCTGCCGCCGAAATGACCGCAAACTCCGTTTGACTCCCAAAATGTATAAATTATACATTTGGCAATCGCACGACAAATCTTCAGGGGGTTGGGGCCTCTTTCATGATCGAGCAGACCATGCCGGCCACGCGCGCACTCAGCCTCCGACGCATGATCGTCCGGATGTCGAGTGCCCTGCTGGCCTGCGAGCGGCTCGCGCTGATGGGCCTGATGTACCTGCTCACCGGCCTGATCCTGGTGAACGTCGTCACCCGCTACTCGCATTTCCCGATCTACTGGATCGATGAATCCGCCGTCTATTGCGTGGTCTGGCTGACCTTCATCGGGGCATCCGCGATGACGCGGCTGAGGCTCGATTTCGCCGTGACCATGCTGACGGAGCGACTTTCCGGTCAGCACCAGAAATTTGCAAAAGTGATCTCGACCGGCCTCGTCGTGGTGTTCGGCGTAGCCCTGATCGTCACCTGCGTGCTCTGGATGGACCCGGTGGGCCTCGCCCGCGCCGGCTTCGACGGGCGTAAGCTCGCCGCCGAGACCTTCAACTTCCTCTACACCGAGCGCACGCAGACGCTGAACTGGCCGACCTGGGTGCTCTATCTGACGCTGCCGATCTTCGCGGTGTCGATGACCGTACATGGTCTCGCCAACCTGCTGGAAGATCTCGAGCTGGTCCCGCGCACGCCGCCGAAGGGCTTCCAGCTCTCCGAGCTCGACGGGGTCAATTGATGATCACGTCAGCAGCCTTCATGGCCTTCATGCTGGTCGGCGTACCGATTGGCCTCTGTCTCTGCCTCGCCGGCCTCGTCTACATCGCCGCCTCGGGCAACCCGGTGCTGTTCCAATCCTATCCGCTGCAGCTGTTCGGCGGCGTCGACAGCTACGGCCTGATCGCGATCCCGCTCTTCATCCTGATCGGCGAGATCATGAATGGCGGCGGCATCACGCGGCGCATCGTCGACATGGCGATGGCCTTCGTCGGCTCGCTCAAGGGTGGGCTCGCCTACGTCAACATCCTCGCCAACATGTTCATCTCGTCCATCCTGGGATCGGCGACCGCGCAGGTCGCGATCATGGCGCAGATCATGGTCCCCGAGATGGAGAAGAAGGGCTACGACAAGACCTTCGCGGCCGGCCTGACCGCCTATGGCGGCATGCTCGGCCCGATCATCCCACCCTCGGTGATGTTCGTGGTCTACAGCGTGCTGGCGCAGGTCTCGGTCAGCGACATGCTGATCGCCGGCATCGTCCCGGGCGTCATTCTCACCGTGATGTTCTGCCTCGTCATCGCGCTGATGGGCTACATCTACAACTATCCGCGCGCGGACTACCAGACGCCGCGCCAGCGCGTGATGACGATCCTGCGGACCTCGCCGACGCTGCTGATCCCGATCGTCATTGTCGGCACTATTCTCGGCGGCCTCGCCAACGCCACGGAATCCGCGGCCGTCGGCGCCGTGGCCGCGGCCCTGGTCGGAAAGTTCTGGACCAAGGAGTTCAAGTTCTCGCAGCTGCCGCAGATGATGCTGCGCAGCGCGATCTACTCGGCGATCGTGCTGTTCCTGGTCGCAGCCGCCGCGGTGTTCTCCTGGGTGCTGATCTTCGGCAAGGTGCCGCAGGAGACAGCCGCCTGGATCCAGACCGTCGCCAAGGACCCGGTCAGCTTCATGCTGATCTGCAACGTCATCCTGCTGCTGATCGGCACTGTCATCGACGGCATTCCCGGCTTGATCATGACGGTGCCGATCCTGCTGCCGGTCGCAACCGAGATCTATCACATCGACCCCCGGCAATTCG
Organism: Bradyrhizobium sp. IC4060; assembly: GCF_020193715.1. Classification (NCBI taxonomy): domain Bacteria; kingdom Pseudomonadati; phylum Pseudomonadota; class Alphaproteobacteria; order Hyphomicrobiales; family Nitrobacteraceae; genus Bradyrhizobium; species Bradyrhizobium sp. IC4060. The sequence continues at coordinate 218,810 of NZ_JADYVJ010000001.1, forward strand.
GCGTCGTCGTGGTGATCAACCTCGTGCTCGGCCTTTTGTCGCCGCCGGTCGGGCTTTGCTTCTTCGTCGCGGCCGCCGTCACCGGCGCCAAGCCCGGCAGGATGTTCATGGTGACGCTGCCCTTCTTCGTCATCGCCTGCATCCTCCTGGTGCTGCTCTCGCTGTACCCATCGCTCTCGCTGATCCTCGTCAAATAGGCCCAAAGGAGTCCCACGATGCCGCTTTCACGCCGCCACTTTCTCGCCGCCAGTGCCGCCGCCTCGGTGTTCACCCCGTCGCTGGCGCTCGCCCAGGCCAAGGAATTCCGTCTCGGCCTGATCACGCCGAACGGCCATTCCTGGAACAAGGCCGCGCTCAAATTCGGTGACGAGCTCAAGGCCGCCACCAACGGCCGCCTGACCTTGACCGTCTTCCACGCCGGCCAGCTCGGCAACGAGACCGCGATGATGCAGCAATTGCAGTCCGGCGCGCTCGACATGGGCTTCATCCAGGCCGCCGAGCTCGGCTCGCGCGTGCCGCACATCGCCGCGATCAACGCGCCTTACATCGTGCGCTCGACGCCGGCGGTGGCAAAGTTCGTGCGGCATCCGGCGGCGGTGAAGTTGTTCGAGGTGCTGCCGCAGGAGACCGGCACGATCGGGCTCGGCTGGGGCATCACTGGAATGCGCGCGGTGTTCTCCTCCAAGGACCTGAATTCGCTCGCCGACATCAAGGGCATGAAGCTGCGCATCAACCCGACGCCGGTCTATCGCGACTTCTATTCCTCGCTCGGCGCGGCGCCGACGCCGATCCCGACGCCGCAAGTGTTCGACGCCATGGCCAACGGCCAAGTCGATGGTCTCGAGGCCGATCTCGAATTCTCCTGGAACCAGCGTTTCGACAAGGTGTCGAAGGTGATCCTGCAGATGAACGCCGTCTTCATGCCGATGGCCGCGGTCGTCTCCGGCCGCGTCTGGCAATCGCTGCCCGCCGCCGACCGCGAGCTGATCACGAAAACGATCAAGACGACGCTGGACGCGCAGATCGACGAGCTCGCCGGCAACGAGCCCACGCTGATCGAGAATTTCAAGAAAGCACCGATCCCGATCCGCCAGGTCGACGCCAAGGACACCGAGGCCGTCATCGCCGAGTTCGACAAGATCTGGCTGCCCAAGGCCCCCGTCCTCGCCGAGCTGCGCAAGGTCGGCGCGACGCTCTGATCCCGTTCCCACCCCTTTCACAAGAGCCGGCGGCTCCAGCCCCCCGCCGGCATATACACCTGGAGTCAAACCATGAGCCGCCGCGTTGCCTGGGAAGGCGTCTTCCCGGCCGTCACCACCCAATTCCACGACGATCTCTCGCTCGACATCGACGCGACCGCCAAGGTCATGGACGGATTGATCCGCGACGGCGTCTCCGGCCTGATCGTCTGCGGCTCGGTCGGCGAGAACACCTCGCTCGAGCGCAAGGAGAAGGTCGCGATCATGGAAGCGGCGAAGTCGGTCGCGAAGGGCCGCGTGCCCGTGCTGTGCGGCATCGCCGAATTCACCACCGCGTTTGCGGTGGAGACCGCGCAGGAAGCCGCACGCGTCGGCATCGACGGCGTCATGGTGATGCCGGCGCTGGTCTATTCCTCCAAGCCGCACGAGACCGCCGCGCATTTCCGCGCCGTTGCCTCCGCGACTGACCTTCCCGTGATGCTCTACAACAACCCGCCGATCTACAAGAACGACGTTACGCCCGATATCCTGGCCTCGCTCGCCGACGTCGAGACCGTGGTCTGCTTCAAGGATTCCTCCGGCGACACCAGGCGCTTCATCGACACCCGCAACATGGTCGGCGATCGCTTCGTGCTGTTCGCAGGTCTCGACGACGTCATCGTCGAGAGCGTCGCGATGGGCGCCGTCGGCTGGGTCTCCGGCATGTCCAACGCCTTCCCGCGCGAGGGCGAGACGCTGTTCCGCCTCGCCAAGGCAGGGCGCTTCGCCGAGGCGATGCCGCTCTACGAATGGTTCATGCCGCTCCTGCATCTCGATGCCCGCCCGGACCTCGTCCAGTGCATCAAGCTGTGCGAGCACATCATGGGCCGCGGCACCGCCCTGACCCGCCCGCCCCGCCTGGCACTGCTGCCGCAGGAAAAGGCCGAGGTCGAGGCCCTGATGGCCAAGGCGCTGAAGAACCGCCCGCGCCTGCCGGATGTCGGGCTGAAGGCGGCTTGAGGGAAAAGTTTCGTAGGGTGGGTTAGTCCTACGGCTGCGCAAAGCGCAGTCGCACGGCGTAACCCACCACTTTCGTCTCCGCGGATACCAAAGAGGTGGGTTACGCCGAGTGATTGCGCCTCGCGCAATCACAGGGCTAACCCACCCTACGAAGCTACGTCGTCGCCCGCTTCTTCTTCGCGTTCAGCGCGGACGCCACGCGGCTCACAGGCGGCTTGCCGAGCACGCCGCTCATCTCGTTCGTCGCCGCCAGCAGCTTCTCCATATCGACACCTGTCGTGATCCCCATGCCTTCGAGCATGTAGACGACGTCTTCCGTTGCGACGTTCCCCGTCGCGCCCGGCGCGTAGGGACAGCCGCCGAGCCCGCCGGCAGCGGCGTCGATGACGTGGACGCCCTCCTCCAGGCCCGCATAGAGGTTGGCGAGCGCCTGGCCGTAAGTGTCGTGGAAATGCATCGCGAGCCTGGCTGCGGGAATGTTGGCGGCCACCGCGCGCAGCATCTCCTTGGCCTTGGCTGGCGTGCCGACACCGATGGTGTCGCCGAGCGAGATCTCGTAACAACCCAGCTCGAACAGCGTGCGCGCAAGATCCGCGACCGCCTTCGGCTTGATCTCGCCATCGAACGGACAGCCCAGCACGCAGGAGATATAGCCGCGCACCGGCACACCGTCGGCCTTGGCGCGTGCCAGCACCGGCCTGAACCGCTCGATCGACTCCGCAATCGTGCAGTTGATGTTCGCCCGGGAAAACCCCTCGGAGGCCGCCGCGAACACGGAGACCACTTTCGCGCCCGCGGCACGCGCGGCGTCATAGCCTTTCTCGTTCGGCACCAGCACGTGGAATTCGGCGCCCTTCACATGCGCGACGCCGCGCAGCACGGCATCCGAGCTTGCCATCTGCGGGATGGCCTTGGGCGAGACGAAGGCGCCGACCTCCACGGTATCCAGCCCGGCCGCCACGAGCGCCTCGATGAAGGCGATGCGCGCCTCGACGCCGACGGGGGTCTTCTCGTTCTGGAGGCCGTCGCGTGGCCCCATTTCGATGATGCAGACAGGATCGCTCATCTCATTCCCCTGCAGGTTCGACCAGAGCGAGCTCGACGCCCTCCTGCACGATATCGCCGACCTTGCACTTGATGGATTTCAGCACGCCGGCATAGGGCGCGCGCAGCGTCTGCTCCATCTTCATCACTTCGAGCGTGAGGATCGGCGCGCCCTTCTCCAGCTTGGCCCCCTCCTCGGCCAGCACGGCAACCACCGTGCCCGGCAAGGGCGCTGCGATCTTGTCCTCGCCGACATGCTCCTCGCTCTCGCCGCCGAACGGATCGACCCAGTGCAGGTCGAAGCGGCCGTTGCGCGTGCGCAGGTACAGCTCATGGCTGTCGATGACCGCTGCGACTGACGACTTGACTCCGTCGAGCGTCAGGTCGAACCCTCCGTCCTTCGCCGCGATCGTGAACGCCAGCTCGCGCTCGCCGATCATCAGCGTCGACGGTCCGCTGCCGTAATTCAGCGAGATCTTCTGCTCCGGACCATGGCCGACACGGAACGCAAAGCTGCGTTGGCGGCGACCGACCGGCTGCCAGCCAAAGGTCTGCCAGGGCGAATTCGCTTCCGCTTGCGCCGTCTGTTGCTCCACGTTGACGATTGCGGCGACTGCGGCGCAGAGCTCGAGCTCTCCGGGCGCTGGCGCCGCTGATGTCAGCACCGCCAGCTCGCGCTCGATGAAGCCGGTGTCGATCGCATTCGCCCGCACCTTCGGGTGCGTCATCAGCGCCGACAGGAACGGGATGTTGGTGACGATGCCGCGGACGTCGGACTCCTCCAGCCCGCGGTTCAGCCGCTCGATCGCGACGTCCCGCGTCGGCGCCCACGCGATCACCTTGGCGAGCATGGCGTCATAATACGGCGAGACCGTATCGCCCTCGCGATAGCCGGCGTCGATGCGGAGGCCCCCGGTCTCCGCCGGCAACCGCCAGGTCGAGATCCTGCCGACCGACGGCATGAAATTCTTGGTCGGGTTCTCGGCGTAGACGCGCGCCTCGACGGCATGGCCGTTGAGCCTGATCTCATCCTGCTTGAGCGGCAGCGCCTCGCCGAAGGCAACGCGCAGCTGCCACTCGACCAGGTCGATGCCGGTGATCAGCTCGGTGACGGGATGCTCGACCTGCAGGCGCGTATTCATCTCGATGAAGAACACGTCCTTGCCGTCGGAGACGAACTCGATGGTGCCGGCACCGACATAGTTCACCGCGCCCGCCGCTTTTCGCGCGGCGGCGCAGACGGTTTCGCGCTGCGCAGCATTGAGCGTCGGTGATGGCGCCTCCTCGATCACCTTCTGATGCCGGCGCTGGAGCGTGCATTCGCGCTCGAACAGCGAGAGCAGATTGCCATGGCTGTCGCCGATGATCTGCACCTCGATATGCCGGGGATTGTCGACGTACTTCTCGATCAACATGCGGTCGTCGCCGAAGGCGGCCTTCGCCTCGCGCTTGGCGCTGACGATCGCCGGCGCCAACTCATCGGCGGACCGCACGATGCGCATGCCGCGCCCGCCGCCACCGGCGGAGGCCTTCACCAGCACGGGAAAGCCGATCTTGTCCGCCGCCTTGGCGAGCGTCGCCTCGTCCTGGGCCTCGCCGTGATAGCCTGATACCAGCGGCACGCCGGCCTTCTCCATCAGCTCTTTCGAGCCGGATTTCGAGCCCATTGCCGTCATCATCCCGGCGGTCGGCCCGACGAAGACGAGGCCGGCGTCATAACAAGCCTGCGCGAACTCGGCATTCTCGGAGAGGAAGCCGTAGCCGGGATGCACGGCCTCCGCTCCGGTCTTGCGCGCGGCCTCGATCAAGCGCTCGATATTGAGATAGCTGTCGCGGGCGCGGGCGGGCCCGAGCAATACGGCCTCATCGGCGAGCGCGACATGCATCGCCTCGCGATCGGCCTCGGAATAGATCGCGACCGTGCGCAGGCCCATCGCACGGGCGGTGCGGATAACGCGGCAGGCGATCTCGCCGCGGTTGGCGATCAGGAGCGTGCGGAAACGCCGGTAGAGTTTTGAGCGGTCCATCACATCACATCCTGAACAGGCCGAATTTCGTCGGCTCGAGCGGCGCATTCGATGCCGCCGAGAGGCCAAGGCCGAGCACGAGACGCGTGTCGGCCGGATCGATCACGCCGTCGTCCCACAGACGCGCGGTCGCGTAGTACGGGTGGCCCTGGCTCTCATATTGCGCGCGAATGGGCTCGCGGAACTTGTCTTCCTCTTCCCTGGACCAGCTGTCGCCCTTGGCCTCGATATTATCGCGTCGGACCTGGCTCAGCACCATCGAGGCCTGCTCGCCGCCCATCACCGAGATGCGCGCGTTCGGCCACATCCAGAGGAAGCGCGGCGCGTAGGCACGGCCGCACATGCCATAATTGCCGGCGCCGTAGGAGCCGCCGATCACGACGGTGAATTTCGGCACCGACGCCGTCGCAACCGCCGTGACGAGCTTGGCGCCGTCGCGCGCGATGCCGCCCGCCTCGTACTTCTTGCCGACCATGAAACCGGTGATGTTCTGCAGGAATACCAGGGGAATGCCGCGCTGACAGCACAGCTCGATGAAATGCGCACCCTTCAGCGAACTCTCGCTGAAGAGAATGCCGTTGTTGGCGATGATGCCGACCGGATAGCCCCAGATATGGGCGAATCCGCACACCAGCGTCGTGCCATAGAGTTTCTTGAACTCGTCGAACTCCGAGCCGTCGACGATGCGCGCGATGATATCGCGCACGTCGAACGGCTTGCGGCCGTCGACCGGCACCACGCCGTAGATTTCCTCCGCCGCGAACAGCGGATCGCGCGGCTTATGCATGTTCAGGTTCGGCCGCACGGAAGGCTTGAGCGTGCCGACGATACGCCGGGCGATGCCGATCGCATGCGCATCGTTCTGGGCGTAGTGATCGGTCACGCCGGACTGCCGCGAATGCACGTCGGCGCCGCCGAGCTCCTCCGCACTGACGACCTCGCCGGTCGCGGCCTTCACCAGTGGCGGGCCGCCGAGGAAGATGGTGCCCTGGTTGCGCACGATGATGCTCTCGTCCGACATCGCCGGCACATAGGCACCGCCGGCGGTGCAGGAGCCCATCACGATCGCGATCTGCGGAATGCCCTGCGACGACATCTGCGCCTGATTGTAGAAGATGCGGCCGAAGTGCCGCTCGTCCGGAAAGATCTCGTCCTGCAGCGGCAGGAAGGCGCCGCCGGAATCCACCATGTAGACGCAGGGCAGATTGTTCTGCCGCGCAATGTCCTGCGCGCGCAGATGCTTCTTCACCGTCATCGGGTAGTAGGTGCCGCCCTTGATGGTGGCATCGTTGGCGACGATCACGCATTCGCGGCCCGAGATGCGCCCAACGCCAGTGACGACGCTGGCCGAATGCACGTCACCGCCATAGAGGCCATAGGCTGCGAGCGGCGACAGCTCCAGGAACGAGGTGCCGGGATCGACCAACAGGTCGACCCGCTCACGCGCCAGCATCTTGCCGCGCGCGGTGTGGCGCTTGCGCGAGGCTTCGCCGCCGCCGCCGGCGACTTGGGCAAGCTTTTCGCGCAAATCGACGACGAGGCCGCGCATGGCCTCGGAATTGCGCGCAAAATCTGATGACGACCGATCGATGCTGGAATGGAGCGGCATGGTGATTCCAATGAGGTGAAGGACTTAAGCCGTCTCGGCCATCAGCTCGCGGCCGATCAGCATGCGGCGCACCTCCGAGGTGCCCGCGCCGATCTCGTAGAGCTTTGCATCGCGCCACAGGCGCCCGACCGGGAATTCGGAGGTATAGCCGACCCCGCCCAGCGCCTGGATTGCTTCGCCCGCCATCCACGTTGCCTTCTCCGCGGAATAGAGGATCGCGGCAGCCGCGTCCTTGCGCAGGGTGCGCGCGTGGTCGGCGTGGTCGCAGGCGCGGCCCACCGCATAGACATAGGCGCGCGTGGCCTGCCAGGTCGCATACATGTCGGCGAGCTTGCCCTGCATCAGCTGGAAGTCGCCGATCGGCTGGCCGAACTGCTTGCGTTCATGCATGTAGGGCACCACCGCATCCATGCAGGCCGCCATGATGCCGAGCGGGCCACCCGAGAGCACCGCGCGCTCGTAATCGAGGCCGGACATCAGCACCTTGACGCCCTCGCCCACCTTGCCCATCACATTCTCCTCCGGCACCTCGCAATCGTCGAAGAACAGCGGATAGGTGTTGGAGCCGCGCATGCCGAGCTTGTCGAGATGCTGGCCATGGGTGAAGCCCTTGAAGCCCTTCTCGATCAGGAACGCGGTCATGCCGCGCGGGCCGGCCTCCGGATCGGTCTTGGCATAGACCACCAGCACGTCGGCATCGCCGCCGTTTGTGATCCACATCTTGGAGCCGTTGAGCACGTAGCGGTCGCCGCGCTTGTCGGCGCGCAGCTTCATCGAGACCACGTCGGAGCCGGCGCCCGGCTCGGACATCGCGAGCGCACCGACGTATTCGCCTGAGATCAGCTTCGGCAGATAACGCTGCCGCTGCGCGTCATTGCCGTTGCGGCGGATCTGGTTGACGCAAAGATTGGAATGGGCGCCGTAGGACAGGGCCACAGCCGCCGAACCGCGCGAGATTTCCTCCATGGCGACGATATGGGCGAGATAGCCCATATTGGAGCCGCCATATTGCTCCGGCGCGGTCATGCCGAGCAGGCCGAGGTCGCCGAAGCGCTTCCAGAGGTCTGCGGGGAAAAGATTAGCCTTTTCGATCTCGGCGGCACGCGGGGTGATCTCCGCCTCCACGAACGAACGAACGGTGTCGCGCAGCAGGCTGATGTCTTCGCCCAGATCGAAATCGATGCTCGGGATGTTCAAGGCGAGTCCTCCGTATTTTGGGCTCCGAAACTAGCCCGGTCCCGGCCCTCTTGCAGTCGAAAAGGTTGCATTTTCCGCCAAACTTGGCGAGGATTTCCGAAAGGAATTCCGATGCCTTTTCAAGCCGCCACCGCGATTCCGCGCCGCGCCGTCACGCCCGCCGCCTTCGTCCGCGGCGTGGTGGCCGCGTACGAGCATTACGGCCGCGATCCCGCCGAAGCCTTGAGCCGGGGTCAGGTCGCGCCGGAGCTTGTGAATTCTCCTGATGGGCGTGTGACCGCGGCCCAGTTCGAAGCGCTGGCGGGCCATGCCATGCGCGAGCTCGATGACGAGGCGCTTGGCTGGTTCTCGCGCCGGCTGCCATGGGGCACCTACGGCATGCTGTGCCGGGCCTCGATCACCGCACCGACGCTGGAGGTCGCGCTCAAGCGCTGGTGCCGGCATCACCGCTTGGTCACAGAGGATGTGCTGCTCGATCTCGAGGTTGGCGAAGAGACCGCCGTCGTGTCGATCCGTCAGCTCCGTGACCTCGGGCCCTTCCGCGAGTTCTGCCTCGTCACGCTGTTCCGCTACGTCCTCGGCTTCTCATGCTGGGCTGTCGACTCCCAGATCGCGCTCCGCGCGGCTGAGTTTCCTTACTCAGAGCCCGGCCACGTCTCGGTCTATCCGACCATCTTTTGCCGGAACGTCCGCTTCGACGCGGACCGCGCGGCCATCGTCTTCGACAAGCACTATCTGTCGCTACCGCTGACGCGCAGCGCGGCCGATCTCGACAACATGCTCAAGGGCGCGCTCCGGCTCACCGTGCTGCCGTACCGGCGCGACCGCCTGCTGGTCGAGCGCGTCCGCCGCGTGCTGCGAGAAGCGCGCGGACGGGTCCTCGGCGCCGAGGACGTCGCGCGCGAGCTTGCGCTCTCCACCCGCACGATGCATCGCCGTCTGCGCGAGGAGTCCACCTCGCTGCGCGATCTCAAGGAGGAGACGAAATTCGAGCTGGCCAAACAGGAGCTGATGCGCGGCCGCACGCCGATCAAGCGCATCGCCGAGATCGCCGGCTTCCGCAACGAGAAGAGCTTTTCGCGGGCCTTCCGAAACTGGACCGGCACCTCCCCGCGCGAGTTTCGGGGGCGGTATCGCTGAGGCGCTTTTCTGAGAATCAGACTTGATCGTGGAATATTCGGAGCCCTACCCCGCCGGCACTGCCACCGCGACCTCCTGCAATGGCAGCGGCACGTCCTTGGCGACCCCGAGCACGGGGAAGCTGCGCACGTTCTTGACGTTAGGCATCGCGGCGAAATGCAAGAGCTGCTGCCGCATACTCTCGACACTCGGGGCCACGCATTTGAGCAGATAGTCGGTGTCGCCGGAAATCCGCCAGCATTGCTGGATGCGCGGGATTGCGGCGATCGAGCTCTCGAACGCCTCCAGCACCGGCTGGGCCTGGCTGCCGAGCTGGATCGAGACGAACGACACCACCTCGTAGCCGAGCAGCCGCTCGTCGATCACGGCGCGAACCGCCCGGATCACGCCGCGGCTGAACAGCGACTTCAGCCGCCGCAGGCAGTTCGGCGCGGAAACGCCGACGCGCAGCGCCAGCTCGTTGTTGCGAACCCGCCCGTCCTGCTGCAGTTCGGATAGGATTTTCAGATCGACGCCGTCGAGCTGGTCACGCCCCGCCATCCCCCACCTCGTCCTGGTCGTGTCATGCGAGGCAGCGAAGCACGGGGCGGAATTGGTGCCAAGGGTTCTCAGGCGCGGGCGACCAGCCGCTCCCTTCTTCATGGCCGGGCTCGTCCCGGCCATCCACGTTCTTCGTCTACCGCCAAAAACGTGGATGCCCGGGACAAGCCCGGGCATGACGGCACTTTGGATGCTTCGGGTGAGAATGGCCCCTCAATGCGTCCAGGGTTCGCCGCGGCGGAACGAGAAATTGTCGGCATAGGCAACCGGCCGGCGGATCGACTCCTTGGGCTCGATCACCTGGTAGGCGATGCCCTTGCGCTCGCAATAGGCGATCGCCTCTTCCTTGCTGTGGAAGCGCAGCGTTATTTGCTGCTTCATGTCGGCCGACGAGGTCCAGCCCATCAGCGGCTCGACCGAGCGCGGCTGCTCCGGCTCGTAATCGAGCTGCCATTCCCTGGTCTTGGACCGGCCGGATTGCATCGCGTTTTTGGCGGGCTTGAAAATGCGTGCGGTCATGACTGGTCCGGGCCTCTTGGTCTTTCCGTTCGATTTCGATGCGTCACGGTGGCAGTTGGTGGAAATCTCGGGGATAGTATAGAGAAGCCGGTTGGGAACTGATCCTGATTCCGGGCCCGGCAACCCTCGCCAACGGTATAGTCATTATGCTGCACCGTGACAATTGCGTACCCGCGTTTCATCCTGGGACCCCGTTTGGCGGCCCGGTTTCATCGATCTCCGTGCTTCTGTCCTCTCTGAAAGCTCCCGACGCATGGCCTTCCTGAACGTCAGCGCCACACTTCCCGACAAGGGTCGCGACCTCCGGCTCGACCTGTTTCGCGGTGTCGCAAACTGGGCGATCTTTCTCGACCATATCCCCGACAACGTCGTGAACTGGATCACGACCCGCAACTACGGCTTTTCCGACGCGGCCGACCTGTTCGTCTTCATCTCCGGCTACACCGCCTCCTTCGTCTATGCACGGATGATGCTGGACCGCGGCTTCATCGTCGGTGCCACGCGGCTGACCAAGCGGGTCTGGCAGCTCTATGTCGCCCACATCATCCTGTTCGTGATCTACATCGCATCAATCAGCTATCTCGCGCTGCGCTTCGGCGATTCCGAGATGATCAACGAGTTCAACGTCGCCGGCCTCGTCGACAACGCCACCGAGACGCTGCGCCAGGGCCTGTTCCTGCGCTTCAAGCCGCTCAACCTCGACGTGCTGCCGCTTTACATCGTGCTGATGGGCCTGTTTCCGCCGGTGCTGTGGTTTATGCTGCGCAAGCCCGATTTGACGATGATCCTGTCGATCGTGCTGTGGCTCGCCGCGCGCCATTACGGCTGGAACCTGAACGCCTATCCGGCCGGCCAGTGGTACTTCAACCCCTATTGCTGGCAGGTGCTGTTCGTGTTCGGCGCCTGGTGCTCGATGGGCGGCGCGCGGCGCTCGGCAACGCTGATCAATTCGCCTGTTACGCTGTGGGTCTGCCTCGGTTATCTCCTGTTCGCGCTGGTCATGACCATGGCCGGCCGTTTCCCCACCTTCGGCGGCATGTTCCCGGAATGGCTGTTCTCGGCCTTCAACCCCAATGACAAGACCAACCTCGCACCGTATCGCTTCCTCCACTTCGTGGTGATCGTGATCCTGGTGATCCGCTTCGTGCCGAAGGAGTGGCCGGGGCTGGAGTGGAAGGTGTTCGACCCCTTGATCGTCTGTGGCCAGCAGTCGCTCGCCGTGTTCTGCGTCGGCGTGTTCCTGTCCTTCGTCGGTCATTTCGAGCTGTCGATGAGCTCAGGGTCGCTGCTCGCGCAGATCTTCGTCAGCGTCGCCGGCATCGCGATCATGACGACGGTGGCTTATTACATCTCGTGGTCGAAGAAGCAGGACAAGCCGCTGAAGCCGCCGCCGGCCAAGCCGGCTGCGGAAGCGAAGGCGGCCTGAGAGAGGCGGCAGTTAGGCCGCCTCTTCGCCGTCGAACTCGGTGAACTTCTTGTAGATCCAGTCGCGGCCGTCATGGCGGCGCCAGACCTTGCCGAGCACGAACTGCCCGTTGATGGAGCGGCGCGGCACGATCACCGTCCAGAGGTGCCAGATCTCGGTCCAGTTTGACTGCGGACCGATGGTCCCGATGTTGCGGTCAATAGACATGGCAGAACTCGCTGGCGCAGAACTTAGGCTGATCCGCGCGCCGCGACGAACAGTCATCTGTGGTGGCACAGAGTGGACAGCCCACCGCGAGCCGGGACCGATCTGATAGCAGCCAGCCAAACGGCCGCAACAGCCGCTCGCCTTTAACCTTGCCGATCAACCTTACTTCTTGGGATGGAGCGGCGCGTTTGGTTGAAAGCCCGCGCCGGTTTTTCTAGAATGCCCGTGATTTGAGGACGAGCGCGCCGTTTCGGCGCAGGGCGATTTTAAGACTGAACTTTGCAGACGATCGGACGTTTGGAAGCAAGTGGATTGCTGGGGGGACGACAATGATGAAATTGCAATGTGCGCGTCTGCGCCTCGCGTTGCGCGTGATCCCGCCCGCGCCAATCGTGAGCATGGCGTCGCAACGGCCGCCGCAAGCCGCCAACGACAATCAGATGGCCTGGCCGTACGTGCCATTTCCGCCCGGCTGGTACGCCTCGAACTGACGAGCGCGCCGGGCAAAGCGCAACGCCGCACAAGCGGAACATTCATCGCTTGGCGGCGTCCGTTTAGGCATTGGGCGCTGAAATCCCCAACACGGATTTGTCTATCGCGACGGGCGAAGGTTCGATGAGGCTTTGCTGATTTCCAGGCGAAGCGGAGGCCGGACGCGTGGGTGCCTGGCCATGCCGGTTGGATGCTGACCTCTAGGCCAGCGCCGCCCGGGACTGGTCGGGGCAGCTGGATTCGAACCAACGACCTGCAGTACCCAAAACTGCCGCGCTACCAGGCTGCGCTATACCCCGAATGTCCGGCGAGCCCCGTCGATACACGCTTCCCGGAGCGCCAGCAAGCTTTCCAAAGCCGCCGGCCTGGGCCGCAATCGCCCCTGCCCGTCCTATTTGCCGCCGAACAGGGGGTGGCCGACGCGATCACCGGGGCGGATGCCGTACTTCTGCGCCGTCCCCGCCACCACCTCCAGCACGGCCCGGGCGGGTCCCCGGGAGGAGATGATCTTCGTCGACAACGGCTCGGTATTCTCCGCAATGCGCAGGATGCGGCCATCGGCGCGGATGAAGATCATGTCGAGCGACACATAAGTGTTCTTCATCCACATCGAGATTTCCTGCTCGGGATTGAAGTCGAACAGCATGCCTTTGCCGTCGGCCAATTCCTTGCGGTACATCAGGCCGGTCTCCTTCTCCTCCGGGGTCGTTGCCATCTCGACCGAGAACACCTGCACGCCGTTCTTGGTGACGATCTCGAGCGGCTGGAAGCTGGCGGCGCCGGCCGGCGCGCCGGCGACGGCCCAGCCGGCGATGACGAGGACGGCGGCAAGCCAGCCCTTCAGAGCGGACCAGGCGGCCTTTCGATCAGAATTCATCGGGGCTCTCGCGGCGTGGGACTTAAGTCAGTCCTTACGCGGCGACCGCCGGAAAAGAAAGAGGCGCGCCGGACTTGCAGCGCGCCTCTGCTCACAATTGCTGGAAGTCATAGCCTTAGTGCGACTGCAATCCCGGCGATCCGGTCTCGGGATGGATCTCGGCCGCCATCATGCCCTTGGAGCCGGGCCCGAAGCGGACCAGCACATACTGGCCCGGTCTCAGCTCAGTCATGCCGAAGCGGCGTAGCGTCTCCATGTGCACGAAGATGTCGGGCGTGCCCTCGCCGCAGGTCAGGAAGCCGAATCCGCGCAGCCGGTTGAACCATTTGACCTGGGCCCGTTCCAGCCCGCTGGTCGGGGTGACCGTGACATGGGTGCGCGGCGGCAGCATCTGCGCCGGGTGGATCGCGGTCGACTCGTCCATCGAAACGACGCGGAAGGCCTGGTAGCCCTTGGCGCGCTGGATGCACTCGACGACGATGCGGGCGCCCTCATAAGCGGTCTGGAAGCCGTCGCGCCTAAGCACGGTAACGTGCAGGAGCACGTCCGGCCAGCCGTTGTCGGGAACGATGAAGCCGTAACCTTTGGAGGCGTCGAACCATTTGATGACGCCGGTGACCTCGACGAGGTTGCCGCTGGCTTCGCCCAATCCGGTGAAGGGATTGAGCGCATTGTCGCGGCCGGCTCCGCCATGCTCGCCCGGCGTCAATCGCCCCTGCGAGGTGCCCTGTCCGGGAACTCCAAGCTTCTTGGACTCAAATCCGTCCGACGACCCCATAACCCCGGACCCCACACTGCCATGCAACCCGCCACATTGGCGGCGCCCGAATCACGCGCCTTAAGAGAATGTTCTCAATTCGACGCGACGCGAATCTTTCGACTCAAAAGATAACACTCCCGGTTGAGACGCATAGACAAAAAAGAGATTCGCCGGAACCTATGAACAGCTTGCACAGCCGCGAATCAAATTGATGCCTCAATTGCCGACAAAGGGCCCGAGAGTCTCGCCGATGTCGTGGTGGATGACGAGGTCGGCGATGTCGTCCTGCTCGGTCGGCTCGCGATTGATGATCACGAGACGTGCACCGGCGCGCTTGGCCATGATCGGAAAGCCGGCCGCCGGCCAGACCACCAGCGAGGAACCGATCGCGATGAAGAGATCGCAGGCCTGCGACAGCGCTGTCGCGCGCTGCATCTCCTCGTCCGGCATCATCTGCCCGAAGGAAATCGTGGCGGTCTTCACCGGCGCGTCGCAGGCGGTGCAGTCGGGCGCGATGCCATCGTCATCGAAACGGCGCTTCACCCAGTCGAGCGGGTAAACCTGCCCACATCCGATGCAGCGCGCATAGGTGGTATTTCCGTGAAGCTCAACCACGTGCTCCGGCGCGAAGCCGGAGGCCTGGTGCAGATTGTCGATGTTCTGGGTGATGACGGCGGGAACCTTGCCGGCGCGGTAGAGCGATGCCAGCGCCCGATGGCCGCGGCCGGGCTTCGCTGCGGCGAAGACCTCCTCCATCGCAAAGCGGCGGCGCCAGGATTCGTCCCGCGCTGACTGGCTCGCGACGAACTCGTCGAACGGGATCGGACGGTTACGCGTCCAAATTCCGCCCGGCGAGCGGAAGTCGGGTATGCCGCATTCGGTCGAGATGCCGGCACCGGTGAACGGCACGATGGTCCTGGCCTCGGCGATCATGTCGCCGAGCCGTTCGATACCGCTCTGCACATCCGATGCGATCAACCGCGCCTCCCGAATAGTTTGGCCTGACAGCAACATGCGCAAGCGGCAAGATCGTTGACGCTCTTATCAAGCGCTAACGCAATGCACTCGGCAATTTCTTCCGACCTTCGCATATCACAATCCTGCAATGCCTCCTCCCCATTGACGCCCCATTCGGAAGTGCCAATGGATGTGTTGACGCGACTCAACGTGATTGCGGCGGCAGTGCTTGAGTTCGGATGTGCACATACTCAGGTGTAGAGGGGATTTGACATGACCGAAGACGAACAACGCAAAGAGCGCGAACGCGAAGAAATCGCCGCCCGTGTCGCCGCCTTCCGTGCCACGCAGGAAAAGTTCAAGCGCGAGCGCGAGGAATATTTCGTGGCGACGCTGGAGAATGCCCGCAAGGTCGAGCGGCCCTCGCTCTGGCCGTAGGCATCATCGCGTCGGCAAGCGCAAAAATGGGCGAGTAAACAAGACCTGCGAATGAAAAAAGCCCGGAGCTCCGCTCCGGGCTTTTCGCTATTCGCCGACTACCAATGACGGTAGTGGTGGTGACGGTAGTACGGCCCGCCGTAATAGGCGTACGGACCCGGTCCGTAATAGGCGGGACCGTCGTAGTAGCGGTAGCGGGGACCGTAATAGCCATAGGGCTGAGAAGCCGCGACTGCGCCCGCGGTGATTGCGCCGGCGGCGAGGCCGAACGCGAGGCCCGGGCCGATACCGCCGCGGCCACGCGCCTCAGCCGGCGCGGGCGCCGCGACTGCGGTCACACCGACCGCCGCGATGGTGGCCAGAACTGCCAGTGTCTTCTTCATGCTTGTCCTCCTTCGCGTGTCGCGGAGACAACGGCGAGCGCCTGCGATGGTTGCGCATGGATGGAACCCGCCCGCAGTCAAGAAATGTCGATGAAGCGGGAACGAAACGGCGAGACGGGGGTTAGCCTCTCAAGTGCGGGAGCCTCCGCCATCCGGGTCGAGGCGACAGCACGAAGACCCCGTCAGCATCTCCGCGGTGCTGGCGGGGTTTTCAGTTTCATGGGAGCAGATGGCAGCAGACCATGACGGTTGCCAGCGGGGACGACAATCATGGAGGAGAGTTTGCCCTTATCCGCTTTGCTGGCCCGTATCCGCAAATTGGTTCCCAGATCCGAGGATGAGCATTACGACGAGATCGTCCGCAACTTCGGTGTCGGCACGCTGCGCCCGCCGCCGACGCCGATGAGCGACCGCGAGCTGGCGCAGGCCATCGCCGAGTTCCTCAAGGAGCAGCCGTCGAGCGAATCCGTCGCGACCCTCGGCCGCCGGCTCGACCCGACCACCCGGCTCTGAGTTTCTTCGCAGGAGTATGGAACCAGGAATGCGCGCGGACGTTGAGTCCGTTCCCTGCTGAGCGGAGAGAAAGAGATATGCCCGCCTGGCTCGAAGTCTTGCTCAACCTGTCCGGCTATGCCGGCTTCGTGGCGCTCGCCTCGCGCGGCGCCGGATCCCCGCAGGCGCGGGCCGATGACCGCCGTTGCGGCGACGAGCGTTAATTGGCGCGCGGCGTTAGTTGGCGCGCGCGGCTTGGCCTGCCGTGCGGACCAGCCGGTCGGCCTTGACCGCAACGCGCGTGTCCTCAGCCTGCGGCCGCAGCGAGAAGCTGATCACAACGAAAGCAAGGCAGAACAGCGTGCCGACGACGGCGACGCGCCGGTAGGTGTGCCGGTCGCCTTGGAAAAAGGACGGAGTTGAAAAAGGCATCATGGCAAATTGCTGCTTGGGCAAATCGTTTTCGGCAAAGGCGTTTCTTGCTTGTCTTTGCCGAACACCTACCCCAAGCCGCAGCAAGCGCAACGCGATTGGGCTTTTAACCTAACCGAATAGGGTTATCGGCATCCGCATAAGCTATCGTTAGCCAGACGCATCCGGCACCATCGCGGCGAGAGCGCGCAAGAACGCCCGGCTTTGTTCCAGCTTCGACTCCGTTTCGTTCGCGAAGAACGAATCGGAGTCGCAAGAATGCGCGGAGAGCAAATCCTAACGATCGATGAAGCGCGCACGCTCACACCGTCGACGCGGCAGGACCCTTCTTCGATGAGTGTCTTCTGCAACAAGTCTCTTCTGCAACAAGACTCTTCATCGAGAAAACTTCGAGAAGACTCTTCGCCGGCAAGCAGCGCGGCGAGAGACCAAGCGCGAACCCTCGGAGCGGATCGCGCTTGCGCGTTGCCGCGTGGCGTCGACAAAGGTCAGGCCGCCCGCTTCGGCTTCTCCTTCGAGAAGCATTCGAGGATCTGGATGCGCAGCTCCTCCGCCGCAGGGCCCTCGACCTTTCTGAGCTCGTTCCAGAGCCTGATCACTTCGCGCTGTTTTTCGACGGTCATGAGCAACCTCCAACGGTCCATCAAGGCGCCTCACTAGAACAAAATGAGAACAAAAAGTCCAGCCCCGGACGTAAAATTTTGGTGGGCGCGGCGTTGAACCTTTTCGGCGCGGCAAGCACCTATGGAAGCTGGGGATTTCAGCGCCCAGTTACACGGCAGCGCCGCCTGACGAACATACTCCGTCGTGGCGGCGCTGTTGCTTTTTGCGATTTCAACTTTAGGTTAAAGCCATGGCTGTCGGCCAGGCGCTGAAATCCCAACGCCGTCAGCCAGAAAAGCCTCGCGCGAAAGCGCGGGGCTTTTTCTTGTGAAGCGGATAAGGATGGTGAGGAATCGAAGCTCGTCGTTCAGGACGAAGCGAGTACCGCGTGCTGTTACCCTGATGGTCGTCTTGGTGTTCGGGCATCGCGATGGCCGAGCACCACCTGGTCCTCGGCCGTTGATTGCTGCGCCGGCGCGTCAATGAGCCCACCGCACCGACATCGCCGGCACGTCAGACGGCGTCCTTGGCCACCTTCAGCGGCGAGGCCTTGACCGACTTGCTGGCGGGCTTCGCTGCAAACTGCATCGGCTCCTTGGTGAAGGGATTGATGCCCATGCGGGCTTCGGTCGCCGGCTTGTTCACGACCGACATCTTCACGAAGCCGGGAATGACGAACTCGCCGGACTCGTTGAGCTCCTTGTAGCCGACCGTCGCCATGTACTCGATCACCGACTTCACGTCGTTCTTCGAAAGCTGCGTGCCCTCGGCAATTGCATCGATCAATTGGGTCTTCGTCATCTTCGCCATGGTCTGAATTCCTTTGAATGGGTGCGCGGAGCAATTCTGCTGCTGGGGACGCGGCCGGACCCGCGAGTGCGCGCTGCTGATTCATGCCAGAAGTCATGAAGCGATCGGGCTTAGACCCTATCGAGGCCGAAAACGCAAGCACGGGCTCACCGAGGTTCCCGACTTCCTGTGCAAGACGTTGCAGGACCTGCAATTTTAGGATCTGCAATTTTCTCGGCACAGCGCCGCGGCTGCTATAAGCCAGGAAAGGTATCTGATGGGGTTCTGATGAAGGTCGCTATCGTCATCGCAGGTTTGATCGTGGTCGCCGTCGCAGCCCTCGTCGCGATCCAGCCTAGCTTCTTGAAGCCCGCGTCCTTCGCCCTCGTGAAAAAGTCCGACATGTTCGGCTTCTCGCCCGGGATGTCATTCGAGGAGGCCAACAAGCTCGTCGCGCGACGCCACTATCTCTGCCGGCCGAGCCGAGGTCCGTACACGCTGGCGTGCGACATCAACGGCGCCAAGGTCGCCGTCGACGGCGACGAGACCGATCCCAGGCATCCGATCTGGCGCGTCAATGCGACGCTGAACAATCCGGGATCGCAGGAAGCTGCCGTCAAATCCATCTCCGAGCAGTTCAACGCCTCCGCCATCAAGGACCGGGAAGGCTGGATCTGGATCGTCGGCCGCGGTTTCAAGCTGAGCTATGACGGCGCCAGCTTGACTCTCGTCGACGAGGCCGCCGAGGCCAGGCTGCGCAAGGAGGACGCCAAGCGCTAGATCGCATCGCGCTTCCTCGTTCGTGAAACTTGTGGCCGGCGATCCGTTGTTGACGCTTCAGTAACCTAACGCGACCAAGCTTCTGTCAGGTTGGTTGCGTTGGAGTATCCTCAAAGTGCTGGATTTTAACGAGCTGCGTGAACTCGCGGCAGATGTTCGTGTTTTTGTCGATGTCGCCGAAGACAAGGCCGAGGCGCTCAGAGCCGTGATCGCGGCCTACGATGTGGTGCTGGCGATCTTCCCCGTCGATGACGGCATGGGCCTCCACGTCGTCAAGGGCAAGGGGATCCTGGACCAGATCGCGACGTCGCGCACACACGCGATGTACAGCCACACGGCGATCGCGGTTCCGGATCTCGCCCACGCCGAAGCGCTCAAGTTCCTGACGGCGCCGGTCGAACAGCGGATTGCGGCCTGAGCATCGTTCAGCCGCTCCGCTCGCATAGAGCGGCGCGGCGGAATTGTCGTGGTCGCTTCAGCGGCTTTGTCTGGGCGTGCGGGCTGTTCGCCGCTTCCGTCGCAGACCGATGCGCGTGCCCGGAAGATTGATGCCAAGCTCGATCGCACGCGACCTGATCGATGCAATGGGACGCTTGAGCTTCACGATCATCAGCGTGAGGCTCTTTCCCGTTTCGCACATGGATCGAAGCAGCCGGTCGTCGTCTTCCGACCAGCGTTCGTGGTTATAGGTGCGGGCAGCCATCGACGTTTGCCTCTGAGGCCAATGAGGCGGGACCTGAGCAGGGAATGTCAAAGGACCCAGCTTCGCCTTTTTCTGAGCGCGGCGGCTGGGTGTCAGTTGAGGGGCGGCTTGTTACGCTGCCGCCTGACGCAGAGATAGTTTTTCGGCGTCGATTTTCAACCGACTTACGGATTTGTAATTGCCCGGCGCGAGCGCCTCCCCACTCCAGCGAAGCTGGCGCATGTTCTTTTGAACTTTCTTGCCGCTCGCGCGTCTTACAGTTGAAGCGTCCCTAAGCTTCACCTCGACAGAGAACCCCGCTCCTGAAAGGGCGGGGTTTTCGCTTTTGGCGCTGCATCAGCTCGCCCGGGATTTCAAGCGCTCTTTGCCGTTGACCCGGCGGCCGTCCGGCCGCACTTTTTGCGACGGGCAGGGTTTTGAGGAGCCGTGATGCCGAAAACCCTTGTGGAATTCAGAGCGCAGAACCTTCGTTTGCTCGAGCGGCTTTGTCCCGACGACCCGCGATACATCGCGGCCTGGCTGAAGCAGTTCGACGAGCAGAACGGGATCACACCAAAAGCTGGCCCGAAGTCCGGCAAGAGCCGTGCGGCTGCTTCGCCGCGAAGCAAGACCGCTTCGCCCGCGCGCACGAGGTCAGCGCCCTCCTCCTCGGTCTCACCGCGCTGATCGGCAACGATAGCCGCGCAGTCCCGAGAGCCGCTTGGGCGCTCACGGAATGTCCGCGGCCTTCCGGTTGTCCCCGATCGAAACCGGCTTGTTGAGGAAATACTCGCGGTTGCCCGTCGCCGCTTCCGCGTATTGGTCGATGGCGACGATGATGGCCTGGACGTGGGCATAGCACCACCCTTCCCGCGTCGCGCGTCGGCGAACGTCCTCGAGCGCGGTCAGGAAGGGCGACAGGTCTCGCTCGTCGTCGAACCATCGCCTGCTCACCATGTCCTCCCGCCGAGCACCCTGCCCTTGGTCTGGCGCGGCTCTGCCGCCTTCAGCGCGTCGCGTTGCGCGCACAGGCTCTCGACCTTCGCCTCCATCCGCGACAGCAGCGCTTGCGCCGAGGCCGTCCCGATCCCCGCCCGCTGCAGCTGGAGGATCTCCTTCCTCTGCCTGCCCATCTGGATGCGCATCCGTTCGATCTCCCGCCTGAGAAAGTCCAGGTCCGGCATTGTTCCGCCTCGCGAATTCGAGATATGGCCCATGAGAACAAAAACGGAACGAAGAGTCGAGTCCGACGTTCTACGGAAAACGGAATAGGAGATGTGCGATGGCCGACAACACCCGGAAGGACCCGAAGGATTGGGTTTCCGGCGACGATCCGATGACGGGAGCCCAGGAATCCTATCTCAAGACCCTCGCCGAGCAGGCGCACCAGGACCTGCCCGAGGACGAGCTGACCAAGGCCGAGGCCTCCGAGCTGATCGACAAGATGCGGCAAAAGGCCGGGTTGGACGAGTGAGCCGTCCGATTGCGGGAACCCGGCTCCGTGCGTATGCAAACGAAATTGGGAATCGAGAATGCCTTATTTCGTTTGTGCCCGCGACGGAGCGGGCCAGATCATCTTGAAGCGAGACACAAGGGAAGCGGCCGAGAAGAAAGCCGCCGAGCTCCGCGACATGGGCTATTTCGAAGTCGAGATCGTCGCCAAGGGCGACGAGGAGACGGCGTGAGGGATCATGCGTCCCTCAGCACCTTCAAGGCGCTGAGAATGACGAAAGCACCCAGACCGTAGGTCAGCGCATTCACGACCCACGAAATGGCGATGCCGAGGAAGGCGGAGCCTCCGACCGCTCCCCGGAAAAAATACGCTGCGCTGATGCCCGGCCACTCCAGCCAAAGCAACGCGAAGTCGGTCAGCGGCTCCAGCACGAGGAGCACCGTCGAGACGAGCGCCCCCACGGCCAATGCGATGACGAGATATGTCCTCAGCCAGGGCATCAAAGACCCAGCAGGCCAGCGATAACAGGAATGAGGAAAAAGGCGGCGATCCCGAGTAGCCCGCCCACGACAAAGCGTGCCGCGCGGCCGTGAATCTTCGTATCGAGCCACGCACAGATGGCCACCGCAGCCTGTCTCAGCCAGCTACCCACGAGGGTTCTGACGAGATCGAACAGGAGTTCTGCAACGAGTGCGGCCATGGCGTTTGGTCGGCGCCAGCTCTGGCGGGGTTCACGAGCAGTCATCGCGGTGGCTGATCGGCCGAACGCGAGCCGATAGGCGATGACACAGCACGCTTACCGCGCCGCGCTCCCGCGGGCGCCTTGCACTCGTCATTCAATTGAATTACCTTGGACGTATCGCTTCGGAGAAAGTAACATGGCCGCAAATGCCCTTGTTCAGACCCGCATCGACGCCGAAGTCCGTGATCGCGCCTCGGCCGTCCTTGAGGAGATGGGGCTAACGGTGTCGGACGCGGTCCGCATCCTGCTCACCCGGACTGCCAATGAGGGCGCGCTACCGCTCGAGCTCCTCACGAACGGCAAGGCTCATGACGCCTGGTTTCGCGCGAAGGTTCTGGAGGCGCTGAACGATACCCGGCCCGATACCTCCGACGAACAGGCTGAAGCGCATTTCGCAAAGCGGCGGGCGGCGGCTCGGCGCAGGGCGGATGAACCAAAGTCGTGAAGCTCGTCTGGTCCGCGTTCGCGCTGTCGGACCGCGACGGCATCTTCACCCACATCGTCGCTGAAAATCCTCGGGCAGCCATAGCGCTCGACGAGAGGATCGCTGCCGCTGCGCATCGACTTGTCGAGTTTCCCGAAAGTGGGCGCCTGGCCGTGTCGCCGGCACACGCGAGCTCGTCATTGTCGGCACTCCCTACGTCGCGGCCTATACCGTAACGGAAAGCTCGATCCGGATATTGCGCGTCCTGCACGGCGCCCAGAAGTGGCCCGATGAGCTTCCCTAAGATTGAGGCTGCGGAAAGCTGTCAGGGCTCCATGAACTGACAGCGCGTAGGATGGAGCGAAACCCATCGAGCGCCTCGTTACGAAACATGATGGGTTTCGCAAGTGCTCTACCCATCCCACGAGCTAATCCAAGTTGCCTTGGGCCTCCTGATCTGCATTCATCAACTTGCATTGGTCTCTCAACGCAAACCGGTGGCTTGAATGAAAACCGCACTTGTCTTCGGCGCATCCGGCTTCATCGGCTCGCATTTGCTGCGCGATCTCTTGGACAGTCCGGACTATTCGCGGGTTGTGGCGGTGGCCCGCAAGCCGCTGGCGGTGAGCGATGCGAAGCTCACGGTGCTGATCGGCGATCTCGCTTCCCTGCCCGCACTTAAATCCCAATTGGTTGCGGACGAGATCTTCATCGCGCTGGGGACGACGCGCAAGCACACGCCTGACGAGGCCGAGTACTACAAGATCGATCATGATTATCCGGTGTTGGCAGCCGAGATTGCCAGGGCGAATGGCGCGCGGTCGGTGTTTCTGGTCACAGCCGTTGGCGCCAACGCCGCTTCCAGCGTGTTCTATCTCAGGACCAAGGGCGAAGTTGAACGGGACATTCTCTCGCTCGATTTCGAGCACACGCATATTTTCCGCCCCTCAATGATCCTCGGCGCGCGCGACGAGGATCGCCCGCGTGAACGCCTCATCGCCGCGATATGGGGCGTGCTCAATCCGCTGCTCCTCGGTCCCGCCGACCGGTATCGCGGGCTCACCGGCAACGACATCGCGCACGCCATCGCCCAAGCCGCGCGGCATCAAACCGGGAAGGTGCGCATCTATCATTGGAAAGAGATGGCGGAGCTGCTTCGAACGTGATGCAGATCAAGCCCAACCGGCGCGCTTTGCGCCGCAATATTCAACGCGGTCAGTGGATTCACAACGCTGCTCGGCTGCTGGCGCAGGCAGTCAGCTAGGTGTTGGACTGAAGACAGTCTCAGGCGCCGTATGGATCCTTCGTAGCCAGCTGATGCCTGGATTTTGGGATTCTCCACCTGCGATCAGTTCGATGTATGGGGCCCACCGCCAATGAAGCCCTCTCAGGAGGGCTTCTATTTTGGTTGCAGCTTTGGAATACTACACCCTTCCATTTGATTCATTTGTAGGTTGAACATGAACGCGCACGAGATGCCTCCAGAGGAAAATCCCGACGCACTTGAAGTTCTACAAGAACCAAGGTATCGCCGCTTGTTCACTGTCGTAAACAGTGGAGCATTCCTGGCGATAATCTCTGCCGCAATAGCCGCAGGAGGTTGGTATCTCAAATCTTATAAGGAATGCACGTTGTCAGCCACTACGCTGACAGACGGGATCGTTGATAAGGCCAACAAGATTGTGACCCAACTTACTCGTCTCAAGGTTCTTTCTCACGAGTACGACGATGTCGAAAAAATATACGCCGATGCGCCTAGCCTCGCGATCATTCCCGACGACCCGACTTTGGAGAAGTTATCGAGAAGTCTCTTGCTGCAGAAATCCACGGTCGACTACATGCAGTGGATTCCGTCGATAGTTACTCAACAGGGGCTTCCTGTTGGGCCGCCTTACGTGATGAACCTATTCAAAAAGGACGGTTCGACTCAGAAGCAATCAATAGAGGATCTGCGAACAGCAATAGCTGACACCAGCGTTTTCAGATTTCTTGTACACTATCCCGAACTCAAGTCAGTTTATACGAACCAATGCGGCCCCGTTGATATGGCCAGGCGCGAATACCTAGGAGAAACTAACCCTTTGGTCGTTGGCGCGCCGCGAGATTTGCTTACAGAAGATGATTGGAAGAGTGTTGCCCTTAATTATCGGGTCTTCGATTATCAGTAGGGGGATCGATATGAAACGCTGCTGTTCTTGATTTTACCAACGGGCGCCTACGCCGAGGTCGTCAACGTGAATATCGCGGTCCCGTGGACCTCAAACCCTTCACTTGCCACGACGCGAAGAACCAGTATCCTTCTGAAGGATACCGACTAACACTGCTGCGAGATACCGACATCGACGGTAGAGCCCTCCTTTCAGCGGAGTTTCACTGGGCTATTACGCGGAGTTTCACTGGGCTATTACAAAGCCAATATCAAGGGGTCAGGGAAGGACGGCCCTTATGATTGTCGGACACACTTATTGAACGCAGATGCTCAGCCCCGCAACCAGCTCGGTAGGATGGGTAGAGCGAAGCGAAACGCATGCGGGTCTTGTTGCGCAACAGATTTCGCAACTGCTCTGAGCTGCCAATAACAATGCCGTTGAGAACTCTGCCGCTTAAAAGTCGGGGCAGTTCCAGCTAAACGTTGGCCGGTGTAAGACTTCCTCTTTCAGGAGGGGAAGATGCCAGTCTACGACCTCTATTCAAAACGCAAGGCGCGCGAAAGCCGCAGCCAGCCGGACGTCTATAAATGCGATCATATCCCATACGGCCTGAAAATTCAGATCAAACATATTTGGGACGATGCAATCGGTGTGCCCTACCATACACGCGGACGCCGTGGCGACGATCAGATTTTTCAATGCTATTACGGTATCGCTCAGGTCCTACGCCGCGAATTCAGCGTCATGGACACTGACCCCGAACGTCGATCGGTTTTCGAAGAGTGACTCATATCAAGACGTTCGGGATTGGTTTGAACGTGAAACCGATACAGATCGTCTTCTCGATGCGGTCGAGCTCTCCTTTCGTCTTATCGACGGCCATACGCGTAAATTCGAATACCTTAATCGGCAGAGGTCGGACCAGATCGCCACCGAGGCTATCGAAGAACTCAATATCCGCTTTAAGGAGCACGGCGTCGGCTATCAATTTGTCAATCGTCAGATCATTCGGATGGACTCTGAGTTTGTCCATGCCGAGGCAGTGGTCCCCTCGCTGGCCGTTCTGCGAGGAGCGGAATTCAGAAACGCGCAGGATGAATTTCTCAGTGCCTTCGATCATTACCGGCATGGAAAATATGAAGAAGCTTTGGTTGACTGTGCAAAGTCCTTCGAGAGCACGATGAAGGTCATCTGTCATAAGCGCGGATGGCCCTTTGACCCCAATCGCTCCACCGCGTCCGAGCTTGTTCGGACCTGTCTTGATAATGGTTTGATCCCCTCATATTGGGAGAACCATTTCACCGGCGTGAGAAACATCCTTTCATCGGGCATTCCCACCGCTCGCAACCGTCAAGGGGGCCATGGGGCGGGAACACTGCCGGATAATGAACCGCCCGAGGAGTTGGTGTCCTACGTGCTGCACATGACTGCTTCAACTATTCTCTTCCTCAGCGAGGCTGAAAAGAAATTGCCTTAGTAGCGGCGCCCTTACTTCGGACCCTGACCGAGCAAGCAGGCTAATGCCCTCCGTGGAAGATCGCTGCAATCGCCAACCCGATACGAACGATGAGCTACCAAGGGCCTCGCTCGCGACCGCTGGGCGGCCGCGCCGAGGGCATTACCTCGACTTCCTCGATAATGGTGATCTTGCGGGTACGTTTCATCAGGGCACACCTTTTGGTAGCGAGAACCGATGTCTCGCGGGATTGACAGGGCGCCTGGGGGGAGCGAGAACCTCAGTTGTTCAGGCGGAGAGTCCTTCGGGATCTCCACCCCAGGCGTCAGGCGATTCACCTCGCCTGGCGCCATTTTAATGTTTTCGGATTCGGTACGAAGCCGGGCCTATACGGATGCCGGTCACGTCCCGGTGAGACAGCGCAAACTCACGGCCAACCAATATCACTGGGTTCGCGTGCGCGCGTAGCTGCGTCTGAGTTATCCGGGATATTCGTCCTGTCCACAGCTAAGGGAATGCGGTGGTTTTCCCCACTCATTCTCGACCACTCTCTTGACAGTTACCGAACGCCCCGCCTTCGGCGCCATGCCTCCCCCCGCCCGAGGGCTCAAGAGGGGTGCCGCCACAGTCAGGGGCTCGACTAACTACCGCCTCCAAACTCCGCAATAGCGCCATCAAAACAAAGCGAGTTTTACCCGCACGTCAGCGGCACGTATGGCAGTGCCCCCGCTGCATTTTCCTGCTATTTCCTACCCCCGCCGTCCCGGCCCAACACAAAACCCTCCGTCCGTTCCAGGGAGCAACAACCATGCGATACCTCCACACTATGCTGCGCGTGCGCAATCTCGATGTCGCGCTGAAGTTTTACCAGGATGCGCTGGGCTTGAAGGAGGTGCGGCGGATCGAGAACGACAAGGGGCGGTTCACGCTGGTGTTCCTGTGCTCGGCGGACGATCTCGAGGCACTGAAGAAACAGCCGCCGACGCGCGGGGCGCCGCTGGTCGAGCTCACCTACAATTGGGACGAGGAGAAGTATGGCGAGGATCGCTTCTTCGGCCATCTCGCCTACGAGGTCGACGACATCTACGCCACCTGCGAGAAGCTGATGAAGGCGGGCGTCACCATCAATCGTCCGCCGCGCGACGGCAACATGGCCTTTGTCCGCTCGCCGGACCTGCACTCGATCGAGCTGCTGCAGAAGGGCGATCCGAAGCCGCCGCAGGAGCCGTGGGCGTCGATGCCGAACACCGGCCATTGGTAAGCCATAGGCAGGAACCAGGCCCCTCGCCGGACGTTCTCCTTTCACGAAACCGATTTGGAGGAGGATGCGATGGCGAGAGGGCTGTTGCTGTGGATGCTTGGCGTGCCGATCCCGGTGATCATTCTGTTGTGGCTGTTCTTCGGCCGCTGAGCGTCAGTTTGAACTTTGCAATGAAGGCTCCGCCGCGTGCGGAGCTTTTTGCATGACGGACGCGATGCAATCGCGCATCGCTCGGCGCGCCGAATTCCGCTATCACCCGCAGCGAGGTGGATCTGTAGCCCGGATGGAGCGCAAGCGTAATCCGGGACTGTCAGCCCTGGATTGCGCTTCGCTCCATCCAGGCTACGACACCGAACAATGCCGCGGGGAGAGCTTCATGGCCGATACCAAGCTGACGATCTGGGGCCGCGCCAATTCGGTCAACGTGCAGAAGGTGCTGTGGTGCTGCACCGAGCTTGGCCTGGCTTACGAGCGCATCGATGCCGGCATGCAATACGGCAAGACGCGCGAGGCCGATTATCTGACGATGAATCCCAACGCGCGGATCCCGACGCTGGTCGAGGGTGACTTCGTGTTGTGGGAGTCCAACTCCATCATGCGCTATCTCTGCCTCGCGCATGGCCGCGGCACGCCGATCTATCCCGAGGCGCCGAAGCAGCGCGCCTCGGTCGACCGCTGGCTCGACTGGACACTGTCGACGGTGCAGCCGGTCGACCGCCCGGTGTTCTGGGGCATCGTGCGCACCGCGCCCGCCGAGCGCGACATGATCCAGGTGCAGCGCGATGCCGATGCCGCCGCCGAGGTCTGGGCCATCGCCGACCGCCTGCTTGCCACGCGCCGCTTCATCGAGGGCGATGCGTTCACGCTCGCCGACATCGCGGTCGGATCCTATGCGCGGCGCTGGCTCGGGGTCGAAGGCATCAGCCGGCCGGCCCAGCCGCACCTGACGCGCTGGCTCGCCGAGCTCGGCAAGCGGCCCGGATTTGCGCAATTCGTCGCACCGCCGATGTCGTGAACCCCTCGCGCGCCTTAAGCTGCGGCGATCGCGCGGGGAATCCTCGTTCCGGCGCGCTTCCCGCGGCGTCACCGCCGCGCTTGACGGCTACTGTGCATGGGGTTGTTTTCGCGGTTTTGTTTCAGGCTTTAGCGCCAGCCGCGCTCGACCAGCAGCACGACGACGATCAGCACCAGAGTCACGGCAGCCGTGGCGAGCCGCGCGGTCCAGCTGAGGCCGCGGCCGACCCACCACAGCAGCGCGCAATACATCAGCACGGGAACGATGATGTCGAGCCGCACCAGATCCGCGGGCATGGGCTTCAGCGCCGGATGCCAGCGTCGACGCTGGTCGAGCCGCCGAGCTTGACGCAAGTCCCGGTGCCCTCCGCCATCACGAAGCCCGGGCCATAGGCGGCGCAGGCGCCTGCCCTCACCTTGCCGGCCGTGCTGCCGTTCAGCGGCAGTGCCTTGCCCGCCTGCGGCGGCTCGGCAGGCGGCAGGCGCAGGCTCTCGGCCGCGGTCGCGGACGTGGCCAGCAAGGAGAGCAGGATGAGGAGCTGCGTGCGCATCGCCGCCTTGTAGCCCGGACCGGACCCGCGCGCCATCGGCGGCCGCGGCTAGAGGAACTTGACGCCGGCCGACTTGCCGCGGCGCCAGACCACCTGGCAGCTCCGCCCGGTGCGCGCATCGCGTGCGAAGGCCATCCGGATCACGCCGGGAAGCTGGCTTGCGTCCTCGTCGAGGGTGATCCTGGCGCCCGAATCCGAGATGTCCTGGACTAGGCAGTGCCGCGCGGCAAAGCCGCCGTCCAGCGTGATCCAGGCGTGCTGCGACAGCAGCTTGCGGGCTGCGCGCTTCTTCGGCGGTGGCATCGGCAAAATCTCCCCATCCAGCGCTACGCAGGGAACGCTAACAAACCGTTGAAATCGCCTCCGAATGATCCCGCGCCCCGGGGCTATCCACCGGGCCCGAAAGACCTTTCCCGAACGGCTTGCCCGGGAGCGCAAAGGCCACTATACGTTCGCCCGCTGCAAGCCGCCGGGCCCTGTTCGGCCGGCCAGCGGCCGTGCCGGGACAATCGGCAGGGCCCTGCGTTTGCTCCCTTCGTCTATCGGTTAGGACGCCACCCTTTCACGGTGGAGAGAGCGGTTCGATTCCGCTAGGGAGCGCCAGCAAAATCAATCACTCAAAGACCCACTCTGCCGCCGTGTCCAATGTGTGGCCAATAAACCCGTGCGAACACCCATGGACGTGGGGCTCGATCGCCGCCCCGCTTCGCGAGCGTGAACCGGCGGGCCATCGTGCTTACCGCCTGAGCCCGGGGCGGTGCGTCATCAGCCGCGGCCGGTCGCGCCTCCTGTGCAACCTGCGGTCGCCGCGAGGCAAGCCGCCGGCATCGCTCATTTATTTTTTTTCGAAGCAGCCAGCGGCTACCCTGTTGCCGATTGAGTAGCAATCAGGAGGATTGGGCTTTGTGACCACGTGCTGGGGCGTTTCAACTCGTGGGCTCGACCACCCCCAAAGCACAGCAAGCAGGGCCAGACCCCCGAGGATCGCGAGTGCAACCATTTCAGGCGTGACGAGAGCGGGGCGCCGACAGAGCCCCTGGGGTGCAATCTGCTTCAATGAACACAACTCTGAACTGTAATAATTCAACTGTAATAAAAATATCATATGTTAATTCCGGTTCCATTGCAAATGGCAGTTGTTCCACGCAGAAATGCCTGAAACGAACGGCCCGCCAGCGTGAACCGGCGGGCCCTGGTCAATGGTGCTTCATTGGTCGCGCTCCGCCAGGATGCGGTTGATCTCGGCCGTCACGATCAGCTGGTGCTCAGGCGTGAGCTGGGCATACCTCGCGAAAGGGCTCGCTCAGCCCTCTGGTGCCCTCGGCGTTCGTCGATCATCCTCTTGAGGCCCCTTAGATCGCCGTCGAGTATCCAGTCGACGTTGATCCCGTGCTTCCGGCAGTAGTCGCACAGCTCGGCGCCGACCTTCGGAGCTCGCTCCAATCCCCATTCGATCGCGAGCCACAACAGGCGCCGGTTGTTGTTCTGCGCTGACGACGCGCCGTCGGCGTCGAGCCGCCCCCAACGGTGTCCGGAGGCGTAGCCGCCGACGCTTGGCGGCGTTGCGGCGCCGCGTGATGCCAGCGCGGGTGATGGGCTTCTCCTTTGCCACTGCCCGCGGATCTTCCTGAGCTTCGTTTGTGCCTTGTCGATGTCTATTTTTAAGGAGGTGGACGGCCATGGACCTATTCTCATCTCTTTCACGGTGGAGAGAGCGGTTCGATTCCGCTAGGGAGCGCCAGAGGCGCAAGCCGCCGCGGCAGCATGAACCTCCTCGCCCCTCGTCTCCGACCAATGTCAGGTCGAAACCGGTCGAGGCCCATGCCGCAGCTCAAAGCCGACATTGCAGACGCATCGCAGATGCCGGCGCTTCCCACATGGCTGCGCCACCCGCGCCAGCATGCGCCGGACCGGCGCGCCAAGATGCTGGCGCACATGGCCCACCTCCAATCACTGCCGGAGCGCCAGGCGGCGTTGACGCCGCCCTCGCCGGAGCGGTCAGGCCAGGCCGTCGCTGACATTCTCGGCGATGCCTTCGGCTACATCGTGCTGTTCGGTGTCATCGCCCTGCTCGTCCATTCGCGCGTTCCGCTCTACCTCGGTGCCTTTCTCTTCCTGACCGATGGCGAGCGCATCGAAAGCGCGCTGGCAAGCATCGGTATCCGCCTCGAGCCTGAAATGATCGGCCAAGACCTCGTCAAGCGCTTTGTATTCTGGTTCGGATGGTTCGCGTTGCTCGGCCCCCTGAAAGCCTCGGTTCCCGCCTGGCTCGCGTCTTGGCTGCCTCCGACCCAGTCATGGTCTTCCCTGGCCGGCATTGCCATTCTGCTCGCCCTCGTCGAAGCATTGACCGGGCTCGCGCTGCGGCGCGCATTGCCGCGCCTGCGATGGGAGATCGTCCGAACGGACTGATATGGACGATGATCCAGTTCGCCTTTGCCGCATTGGGTATCCTGGTGCTGTTCGGACCTCGCTAGCCGTCGCTTATGCCGCGCTTCCCGCTGCTCTGCCGACCCGCGCCATTTACCGAAAATTCACCCCAGCTATTAGGCAGCAGTATCATTTGCTTAGAATTTGCTCGCTACCGTGGAACTACGGCAATCACCCGAACCCCCGGTCAGCGCTCATGTCCGTCGCAGACTTCCTGAGGCAGCGAGCAGTGGATGTTACGGTCAGCGGCAGCTACTCGCTGCCCCGCTGGTACGATTGCGAGGGCAAGCTCCGCAGCTTCGCCTGCCGCACCAAGCGCGTCTCGCCGTTCCGGATGATCGTGGACGTGCCCGTGGTCGGCAAGGTCGGCGAGCGCTTGACCTCCTACTTCGAGGATTTCGGCGAATTCCAGGGCACCATCAGCGCGACGCTGAAGGCGGGCTTCCTGATGGAGCTCGAGATGACGCGGGCGCGGCGCGCCTGGATGTCGGAAAAGCTGACCTGGCTCGAGAAGAAGCAGAAGGATGTCAATGTTCGGGACCTGCGGCGTGACGCGCGTTTCGTTCCGCAAGTCTCGCACACCGTGCTGACCCTCGCGGACGGCAGCTGCCATCCGTGCTTCATCATCGACGTCTCGACGGCCGGCGTCGCGGTGTCCTCCGAGTATGATCCGGTGGTCGGAACCCCGCTTGCGGTCGGCGCCTGTGTCGGGCGGGTGATCCGCAAGTTCGAGCACGGCTTTGCGGTCAAATTCGCCGAAAAGCTGGACCGGGACGACCTCGTCCGCCTGATCGTCCGCGCGCCCTTGCTGAAGTCGGCCTGAATTCGCCGCCCTATAGCGGCCCCAATGCCGGATCAGCTTTTGCAGGTCTGTGCCTCTGGCCGGACGTCATTTTGCAGACTTGCGATCGGGGGACCGAATGGCAGTCGACAAGATCACTTGGGACAGGGTCGGCCGGGTCACCGAGCCCGGACGCTACATGTACACGTTCGGTTGGCTCACCATCACCGCCGGCGATCTCGAAATCTGGAAACGATATCCGCGCGCCGCGTTCACGCTGCTGGCGCAGAGTTCCGGGTCGCCCGAGTCCGCCGGCGAGGAATTCCATCTCGGCGCCTTCGACGTCGCACCCGACGCGCCGCCCGCGATCACGACGCACTGACTAGACTAAGGCCAGCAGCCGGCACGCTGCGCAGATGCGCCAAGAATCGAGGAATCCCGCGCATTTCCTTGAGCTCGCTTGCGAATCTCGATCCGCAGCGCACCGGGCAATCGTTGCGGTGACTGGCGAGCTTCTGCCATCATGCGATTGATTGCGCTCGTATTCTACTCCCCACAATGAGCCCGGATGAACGGCAGCTGTCGCGCACCTTCAGGGAGCCGACAGCCGGCGCATGACACATGGTCGCATCGGAGAACGTAGATAAGCGGATCAAGGGAACTTATTTTCGGCGCCAATGTACCTGATCGAAGCGCTCCCCACCGTCATCGGAACTGCCGCTATCGCCCCGGCGCTGCTGTTGCTCTGGCTCGTCATCGCTGCCGAGGAACGCCCGGGGCCGCCGGCCCAGGTCTGGACCGCATTCCTGTTAGGGGCGGCGAGCATTTCGCTCCTGGGCCTCGCCCGCGCCCCCTTCGCCAAGATGATCGCCGCCCCCGACGATCCCTGGGCGGCGCTGGCGATGCATTCGATCTTCGGCGTCGCGCTGCCCGAGGAAGCCGTCAAGGTGCTCGCCATCGTGCTGGTCTCCTCGACCAAGCGACGCACCTTTGCCAATCCGATGGACACCGTGGTCTACGGCGCCGCGGTCGGCCTCGGCTTCGCCGCCTACGAGAATCTCGCCTACCTGGTCCAGCACGCCGACATGTGGCGCTCGCTTGCCGCGCTGCGCAGCGTCCTGACCGTGCCGTTCCACGGCGCGCTCGGCATCATCGCTGGCGCCTACCTGACCATCGCGCGCGCGGGCACGGCGCTTGGCGCAAACCGCCACCATCGCGATTGGGCCCGTCTCTCCAGCCGGCTGCTGATCTTCGGTGGCCCGCTCGCGCTTCATACGGCCTTCGACTTCCCGCTGCTGACGCTCCAGCGCATGCCCGATCTCGATCCGACACTCCGCATGTGGTTGGGCGCTGCGAGCCTGTTGATCGGCTTCGGCTCGATCGCCTTCGCCATCCGCCTGGTCCGGCGCGTCGCGCGCCACCACGCGCCGCGAACCGATGTCGCGCGCGAGCGGCTCAGCCAGCTGCGCCGGATGTGGGCGCTGCTGCTCGCCGGCGGCGGCATCGGGTTCGTCGGGCTCGCCTTTGTCCTGACCTCGATCCATCACTGGCTGATCAACCCCGAGCGCAACCTGACGCTGGCGCTGATTCCGATCGGTTTCGTCTCGATCCTGCTCGGCCTTGCGCTTCTGATTGTCACATCAGCTATCTACATTCTCGGCCGCAACCGCATTCGCACCAACGCGGAAGGCTTTTCGTCGGCGCCCGGCGGCACTTGATCCAACGCATGGCGAACGCGCGACAGGCCCACTAGATTGGGACGCAATCCTCTCGTTCCGGAGCCAGACGATGACATCGCCCGAGGAATTTGCCCGCCTCCAATCCGAGATGAACCAGGCGGTCAAGGCGCACTGGAAGGCTTTTCTGTTCGAAGGGATCCTGCTCGCCGTCCTCGGCATTGCCGCGCTCGTCGTGCCGCCGCTCGCCAGTCTTGCGACCGCGATCTTCCTCGGCTGGATGTTCCTGATCGGCGGCATCGGCGGACTGATCGCGACCTATTGGGCGCGCAGCACGCCAGGCTTCTGGTGGTCGCTGATCTCGGCTGCGCTCGCCGTGCTCACCGGCCTGCTGCTGCTGGCCCGGCCGATGCAGGCCGTGCTGACGCTGACCATCGTGCTCGGCGCCTATTTCCTCGCCGAGGGCGTCGCCACCATCATGTACGCGCTAGAGCACCGCCGTGAGCTCAGCGGCCGCTGGTCGTGGCTGCTGATCTCGGGCCTCGTCGACATCGCGATCTCGTTCATGGTGATCACGGGACTGCCGAGCTCGGCGGAGTGGGCCATTGGCGTCCTCGTCGGCATCAACCTGCTGTTCGGCGGCGCCACCCTGATCGGCATGGCGCTGGCGGCACGCAATGGCAACACCTGAGGCGCCTCGTCGCTCCACATTCTGATTGGGGGGTGACAAGGCGCCAGCAGCACGCTATATGGCCTTTCCATGATCACCGTCGCCACCAGCTATTTTTGGTATTTTAGCTACGACAGCTCGCTGGCGGCGGGAGGATCGCGCTCAATCTGAAACATTGCAGCAAACGTCCGAACAGCCGCCAGACCCTGGCGGCTTTTTTGTTGGCCGGCAGGTTCTAAAACAGACAGGAGCCCGCCGTGCTGAGCACGACCGACGATCTTCGTATCCGCGAACTGAAAGAGCTGAGCACGCCGGAAGAGGTGATGCGGGAAGTCCCGCGCACGCTCACCGCGACGCGTGTGGTGATGGCCGCGCGCAACGCCATCCATGCCATCCTGAGCAATCAGGACGACCGCCTTCTGGTCGTCGTCGGCCCCTGCTCGGTGCATGATCCCAAGGCGGCGCTCGACTATGCCGAGCGGCTAGCAAAGCTTCGCGAGGATCTCGCCGATCAGCTCGAGATCGTGATGCGGGTCTATTTCGAGAAGCCCCGCACCACGGTCGGGTGGAAGGGCCTCATCAACGATCCCGACCTCGACGGCAGCTTCGACATCAACAAGGGGCTGCGGCTCGCGCGCAACGTGCTCGCGGCGGTGAACAATCTCGGCCTGCCCGCCGGCACCGAGTTCCTCGACATGACCACGCCGCAATACATCGCCGACCTCGTCTCCTGGGCCGCGATCGGCGCGCGCACGACCGAGAGCCAGATCCATCGCGAGCTGGCGTCGGGGCTGTCCTGCCCGGTCGGCTTCAAGAACGGCACCGACGGCAATGTGCGGATCGCGGCCGATGCGGTGAAATCAGCCTCGCATCCCCATCATTTCATGGCCGTCACAAAGCTCGGCCGCTCGGCGATCGCCTCGACCGCCGGCAACGAGGACTGCCACATCATCCTGCGCGGCGGAGCTGAGCCGAACTACGACGCGGCAAGCGTTGCGTCGGCCTGCAACGAATTGACCAAATCCGGCGTTGCCCCGCTGGTGATGGTCGATGCCAGCCATGCCAATTCGAGCAAGAAGCCGGAGAACCAGCCGCTGGTGATGGCCGATATCGCCCGTCAGATCTCGGGCGGCGAGAGCCGCATCATGGGCGTGATGATCGAGAGCAACCTCGTCGCCGGCCGGCAGGATGTCGTACCGGGCAAGCCGCTCACTTATGGGCAGAGCATCACGGACGGTTGCATTGACTGGGCAACGACGTCGAAGACGCTCGAGCAGCTCGCCGACGCGGTCGAAATCCGCCGCAACATCCGGCGCGCCGGACTGCACGAGCGATCAGCCTGACGGATGGCCGAGCTTGGGATGGCTCATTCCTCACCTCTCCCCGACGGGGAGAGGTGAAAGCCTCAGCAGCCGCGGCAGATGCTCTTGATCTTCTTGTCGAGCGCCTGGTTTTCCTTGCTGAGCGGATCGTTGGGATCGCTCAGATTCTTCTCGCTAGGCACATCGCTGGCACGCGGCTGGCGATGACCGACCGGCGCCGGCAACACCGACCCGGACGATGCGCCGCTTGAGGTCGATCCCTTGGAGCCGCCGGTCTGCGCAACAGCCGCGCCGCCAAGCAAGACCACGAGCGATACTGCCAGCATGATCTTCGTCATGTCCATTTCTCCATTCTCAAATCAGCGTCCAAGCCCAGCACTCAAGTCAGCGTCGATGCTATCGCCACTCATGCCTCGGGCGGATAGAGATGAACGTCGCCGCAATAGTCGACGATACGATAGCGCGTTTCTGATTCCGCTTCACTTGTCTCGTTTGCGGTATTTTTCACCGCCGACACGTAATTCGGACCCACCGGCGACTTGCCGGCACCGCCGGGAATGTCGATGACATAGTCCGGCTGACACAGGCCCGACACCCGCCCGCGCAACTGCCGCATCAAGGCCTGCCCCTCTGCCAACGTCGTGCGCAGATGCGCCGTTCCCGGGGCGAGATCGCCGTGGTGCAGATAATAGGGCTTGATCCGGCATTCGACGAAAGCTCGCATTAAATCCGAGAGAGCGGCGATGTCGTCATTGACGCCGCGCAAAAGCACGGACTGGCTCACCAGGGGAATTCCAGCATCGACGAGCCGCGCGCAGGCATCGCGCGCGGCCCCCGTCAGTTCGCGCGCGTGATTGGCGTGTACCGCGACCCAGGTGGCCGCGCCCGCAACCTTCAGGGCTGCAACCATCTCCGCGCTGACGCGCGCTGGTTCGGCCACCGGGACACGGGTGTGGAGACGGATGATCTTGACGTGATCGATGGCCGCAAGGTCAGCCATGATCTCGCTCATCCGCCGGGGCGACAGCATCAGGGGATCGCCGCCGGTCAGGATCACTTCCCAGATCTCGTCATGCGACCGGATGTAGTCGATCGCGGTGCGATAGGCGCTCTCCGACAGCGCATTCTCCTTGCCGGGCCCGACCATCTCGCGGCGGAAGCAGAAGCGGCAATAGACCGCGCAGACGTGCACGAGCTTGAACAACACCCGGTCGGGATAGCGGTGCACGATTCCCGCCACCGGCGAATGCGGGTGATCGCCGATCGGATCGGCATTCTCGCCCGGCTGCGCCTCGAGCTCGGCCGAAACAGGAACGAACTGCCGCGCGATGGGATCGTCGGGATCCGTCGCGTCGATCAGCCCGACCAGATCCGGCGTGATCGCCACAGCATAGCGCGCGGCGACGCGTTCGAGCGCCGGCAGCGCCGATGCGGGGACCAGGCCCTCGGCTACCAGCTCGGCAGGTTCGCGCAGAGTGCGTGCAAGGTTCGTCTTTGTCATCTCTCATCCGCAGGCGGTGTCCACACCACCTGATCAATTCGTGTGGCGCCGCTCGCCAGCATCACCAGCCGGTCGAAGCCGAGCGCGACACCGCTCGCCTCCGGCATTGCGGCGACCGCCGCCAGAAAATCCTCGTCGAGCGGATAGGCTTCGCCGTAGCGGCGCTGCTTCTCCGTCATGGATTCCGTGAAGCGTTTGCGCTGCTCCCCGGCATCGGTCAGCTCTCCAAAGCCGTTGGCGAGCTCGACGCCGCAGGCATAGACCTCGAAACGTTCGGCGACCCTCGGATCGTCCGTCTTCACCCGCGCCAGCGCCGCCTCTGGAGATGGGTATTCGAACAGGATGGTCAAACGCCCCTGCCCCAGATGTGGCTCGACGTGTTCGACCAGCACCTTGCTGAAGATGTCGGACCAGGTGTCATCCTCGGCGACACGGACCTTCCCGGCTGCCGCAGCGGCAAGCGCCGCACGGTTACCCTCGCCGCCCGAGATTGTCGACAGCAGGTCGATGCCGGCGAACTGCGCGAAGGCGCCTGCGACCGTCAGGAGCTCCGGCTCGGCGAAGGGATCGGCGGTTCGGCCGCGGAAGGAGAAGGTCCCGATCCCGGTCGCCTGCGCCGCCCGAGCGATCACGACGACGCAATCGGCCATGATGGCATCATAGGGCGCTCCCGCCCGGTACCATTCCAGCATGGTGAACTCGGGCAGATGCAGGTCGCCGCGCTCGCGGTCCCGGAACACCCGTGCGAACTCGAAAATCCGCGTCTCGCCCGCCGCCAGCAGCTTCTTGCAGGCGAATTCGGGCGAGGTGCGCAGGTATCGGCTGGCCCGGCTGCCGTCGGGCCGCATGATCTCGGTCCGGGGGGCGTGCAGATGGGTCTCATTGCCCGGAGAGACCTGGAGAACGGAGGTTTCGACCTCCACAAACCCCTGTTCGGCGAAAAACCCCCGCAAAGCTCCGGTCACGGCGCCCCTAGCCTGGAGGAACGGCCGTCGGTCGAGGTGGCGCGCGGGCGACCAAAACGGCGACATCGGCTTGTCCCCAGCCATCAACCGACCGCCCCAGCCGGCAGCAAAATGCTGGCATCCAACGGCAAAATCAGTATGTTGCGGCCCGAAACGGGTGCCGAGGTCCGAATTGAGGCCCCAAGTCCCCCAGCAATTCGACCACGTCCTGGCTGGTGCCGGGCCAAGCAAGCAGGAAATACAGCTTTGAGAGTCATCGCCAGTTCTATCCGCAAGGGCAACGTGATCGAGCAAGACGGCAAGCTCTATGTCGTCGTGAGCGCCGAGAACATCCATCCCGGCAAGGGAACCCCGGTCAGCCAGATCGAAATGCGCCGAATCTCGGACGGGGTAAAGATCTCAGAACGCTACAAGACCACCGACCAGGTCGAAAAGGCCACCATCGAAGAGCGCAACTACACCTTCCTTTACGAAGATGGCGATGGCTACCACTTCATGAACCCGGAGACCTACGACCAGGTTCAGGTTTCCAAGGACGTCGTCGGCGACGCGGCCGCGTATCTCCAGCCGGACATGACCGTCAAACTGTCGATGCATGACACCAATCCGGTGTCGATCGCACTGCCGCAGCGCGTGACGCTGGAAGTGGTGGAGACCGAGCCGGTGACCAAGGGCCAGACCGCCTCCTCCTCCTACAAGCCGGCGGTGCTGTCCAACGGCGTGCGCACCACCGTGCCGCCGCACATCTCGGTCGGCACGCGCATTGTGGTGATGACCGAAGACGGCTCCTACTCCGAGCGTGCTAAGGACTAAACGAGCCATCGAGGATCGGAACAGGTACCGCCGGGGGGCGAAGCAGTGGGCAGGAACAGTCTCCGCTTCGTCTCGCTTCTCCTGGCGTTGCCGTCGCTCCTCGTTGCTGCACCGATCGCTGCGGACGAGTTCCGCAGTCCCTCGCTGACGGCCCTGCGCATCGAGTGGCGCGCGGCGCTCGATCAGCTTCGCAGCGAGATCAACAGCCGTCCGCAAATTGCGGGCGACTTCATCTTCGCACCGCGCCGTTCGGTGCCGCGCTACGATCCGCGCGCGATGCCGGCACTGGTGCAGCTCAACGCGGTCTCCTCGCGCTTCTTCACCGGCATTACCCGAAGTCCCGTCCCCGTGCTGCTGCCGTTCGACGCCGCCGCGTATCTCGATGCGCAGCGCAGCGGCGCGCCGGCGACGCTCGCGCTGTCGCGCTACCAGGCCGACTTCAATCCCGTCGACATGTTCGATGCCGGTCCTGCCGGCTACAGCGCGACCTTCTCGCTCGAGCCCGGCGCCGGTGACGGCATGCCGAGCCGGGTGTACGCAAAGCCCGTCGAGGTGCAGATCACGGGCTCGGCGCTGATCTACGACATCGCCGATCCGGCCGGGGGCAAGGGCGAGCCAGTCAAGCCGCTCGCCGCAACCTACCCGGATCTGCGTAGGTTCATCCGGGAAGGCTATGTGCGCTACGCCTTCACCCGCTTCGGCGCCACCTATGTGGTCTCGATCCAGTGCCTCGACAGTGTCGCGAGGCCACGGCGGCTCGCCTGCAAGGAGGCCTATCCAGTCGCCGAGCGCTTCCTCAAGGCACTGCGCGTCGCAGGGGGCCAGCGCATGCGGCCCCTGGCGGACGTTGCCTCCAACATTATCGACCGGCCCGCGGTGCGTTCACCGGATTTCAGCTACCGGCCGAGCGGCGACATCATTCCGAACACCGGCTACCGCAAGCAGGGCGGTCATCCCGACGCCATGGCCTATGCCCAGATCCGCTTTCCCTTGGAGAAGGCGCCCGCCTTCGTGCGCTCCCAATCCTTCGGCAAGCGCGACAAGAGCGAAGGCCCGACCGCTTATCCCTGGCGCGACAATTTCTGCGAGTCGCGTAGTTTCGAGGTGTGGCAATGCGGCGGAGGTTACGGCCACCAGGGCGAGGACATCCGCGCCGCCGACTGCCCGCCGCCCGGCGAAGGCCGCGAGCCCTGCGATTCCAAGCGGCGCGGCGTCGTCGCCGTGCGTGACGCAATCGTCATCCGTGGAGCCAAGGACCAGGCCGCGACGCTTCAGGTCAATAGCCGCACCGAGCACATCCGTTTCCGCTACATGCACATGAATCCGCATGCGATGAACGCCGATGGCGTCATCAACGGCCGCATCGTCACCGAAGGCGAGAAGATCGGCGTGATCTCGAACTACCTCGACCGTCCCGCCGGCACCTCGATGCACCTGCATTTCGACGTCCAGGTGTTCACCCGCGATGGCTGGATCTGGGTCAGCCCCTACGCGACGCTGGTCTCGGCCTATGAACGGCTGATCCGCGCGCGCGGCCGCGAGATCGGCCCGGAGATCGCGGTCACGGCGCAGCCGGTGGCCCATGCGCTGCCGGAAGACGTGCTCAAGCCTGACCTGCGCGAGGGAGCGGGCGGCGAGGAGAACTGACAGCGTGCTGGTTCGTTGCTGGAGCGGGCAGCACGCATCTGGTCGCGCACTCCCCCCCTCGAACGAAGAAGGATGAGTTGATGAGTGTCGGACTGATCGGTCTTCTCGACGATATCGCGGGGATCGCAAAGGTGGCTGCAGCCTCGCTCGACGATGTCGCTAGCCAGGCAGCCAAGGCAGGCACAAAGGCGGCTGGCGTGGTCATCGACGATGCGGCGGTCACGCCGAACTACGTCATCGGTTTCGCTTCGAAACGCGAGCTGCCGATCGTCGGCAAGATCGCGGTCGGATCGCTACGCAACAAACTGCTGATCTTGCTGCCGATTGCCCTGCTGCTCGGCTATTTCCTTCCCGCTGCGGTCACGCCGCTGCTGATGCTGGGCGGCGCCTTTCTCTGCTATGAAGGCGCCGAAAAGGTGCTCGAAGCCGTGATGCCGCATCATGCGCACCAGCACGAAGCTCAGCTCGAGCCGATTGCGTTGAATGCCCAGTCGGTCGAGGACGAGAAGGTCGCTGGCGCCATCAAGACGGATTTCATCCTGTCGGCGGAGATCATGGCGATCACGCTGGCGGCCCTCCCGGCGGGCAGCATCTGGACGCAGGCGCTGGTGCTGGCGCTGGTCGGCCTCTTCATCACCGTTGGTGTCTATGGCGTGGTGGCCCTGATCGTGAAAGCGGACGATGCCGGCATCGCCCTCGCGCGGTTCGACGGCGCCTCGCTCGCCGGCGGCGCGATCCGATTGCTTGGGCGCGCGCTCGTCCGCGGCATGCCCGTTTTCCTGGCGGTGCTGAGCACGATCGGCACCGCCGCCATGATCTGGGTCGGCGGTGGCATCATCCTGCACGGCATCGAGAAGTACGGCCCACCCGCGATCGGCCACACGGTCCATGCCATAACCGAGGCTGCCGCACATCTCCTTCCATCCGTTGCCGGCATCGTCGAATGGTCGGTCGAGGCAGCCATCTCGGGTGCGCTTGGACTGCTCGTCGGCGCAGTCGCCATTCCGGTCGTCCAATACGGACTCGCGCCGGCCTGGAAGCGGTTGAGGCGATCGCGATCGGCCTGAGCACGGCCATTGCGGATGACGCGCGCAGCCTATTCCAGGAACGTCGTCAGCTGCGCGCCCTCATCCGCCACGAACACCGCGATCAGTTCCGCCGGCTCGGTCATGCTGGCATTGGCCGAGACCAGATGCGTCGAGCCCGGCGGTTCGAAGAAGGACTGGCCGACGCCGAACGTCTCGACCGGGCCGCCGCCGAGCTGCGAGCGGATCTCGCCCTTGGTGATGTAGGCGGTGACGGAGCCGGAGTGACGATGCGGCCGCGAAAACCCGCCTGGACCATAGGACACGCGCACGATGGTCACGCGCTTGCCGGGCACGTTCGGAAGCGCGTAGGAGCCGATCGGCTCGACCTTGTCGAGCGGCGAGCCCTCCGCCGCCGTCGCGCAGAGCGGCGCGAGGGCGCTGGACACGCTGTCGATCGTCACCGGCAGAGCTTTGCCGATTGCCAGCGCGCAGACTAATCCTGCGATGACGGCGAACGCTGTCGAACGTGACGGCAACGGGTACTGCAGGGCCGAAAGGCTCATGACTGTCATCGTGATCCTCCCCTCTCTCCGTCAGGACGAAGCTGCAGCGGCGGCCGCTGCGACCGGCCGCTTTGCAGGCGTCCAGCGAAACGCCGCACCAAAACGGTTCCAGACGTTGATCGAGGCGACCGCCGAGGTCAGATACGTCAGTTCAGTCTCGGAGAATTCGCGGGACGCCTCGGCGTAAACCTCCTCGCTGACCCCGTCAGGCAGACAGGTCAGCGCCTCGGCCCAGGCGAGCGCGGCCCGCTCGCGCGGCGAAAAGATCGGCGCCTCGCGCCAGACCGCGAGCAGATGAAGCTTGTCGAGGGGAACGCCGATCCGTTCCGACAGCAGGACGTGGTGTTGCACGCAGAACGCGCAGCCGTTGATCTGCGAGGCGCGCAGCTTGACGAGCTCGAGCAGCTGCTTGTCGAGGCCGGCCTTGGCCGCAAGCTGGCCCAGCGCCAGCACCAGATCAAACGCATCGGGCGCGATCCGCTTGAAATCTTCATATTCGCTGCGGGCGTGTGACATTGCCATTCACCTCGGCATATTATAAGAGCACGGACATCTTATAAGAGCTCTTATATGTCGCGCAAGACGAATGTCGCGAAATCGCAATCGGGACCCAAGGCCGTTGCAGCCGGTGCGGTGCACGTTCCAGCACCGGGCGAAGGCAAGCGCGGCGAGCAAGGCAATCTCGGTTACCTGCTGCGCCAGGCCCACGCCGCGGTTCGCCTGACGATGGAGCGCACGCTCGCCGATCTCGGCGTGACCTCGCCGCAATTTGCGGTGCTGACGATGCTGAACGCCTATCCGGGCTTGTCGGGGGCCGATGTCGCCCGTCTCACCTTCCTGACGCCCCAGACCGTCGGCGTCATCATCCGCAATCTCGAGCGCGACGGCGCGATTGCGATGACGCCTCATCCCGTTCACGGCCGCATCCAGCAATGGACGC
Organism: Bradyrhizobium sp. IC4060; assembly: GCF_020193715.1. Taxonomy (NCBI): domain Bacteria; kingdom Pseudomonadati; phylum Pseudomonadota; class Alphaproteobacteria; order Hyphomicrobiales; family Nitrobacteraceae; genus Bradyrhizobium; species Bradyrhizobium sp. IC4060. The sequence goes on from NZ_JADYVJ010000001.1 coordinate 261,789, forward strand.
TGACGCCGCGAGGCGCGACTCTTTTGAAGGCGTGCCGGCAGCGTGTGCTCGAATTGGAGAAGCGCCTCGCTCGCAATTTGGATTCAAAGGCGGAAACCACGATCCGGCGTTGGCTTTCCGGAATCGCGGCTGACCTTAAGGAGGACTAGGCGGCCGGCATTCGCGGCTATCGTGGCCCTTGGTGCTACCCGCCTTTCAAGGCGTTCTTGACTGCGCCGTCCGGCCAGCTCTCGTCGGCCGCGATCACCCGCACGCGGGTCTGGTCGGCGGGATTGACCAGCACGTGCGAATTCACCCGCTCACCGCTCGGCTCCAGACGCAGATCGGTTTCGGGCTTCCAGCTCAGCGTCGTCGCGAGGTCGCCGGGAAAGATCTTCCATTGCGATCCGTCGTCGAGTTCGACGATATGGCTTTCGGCATGTGTGCGTATCTTCATTCCACCCCAATGCTTCGATGAACAGGAAGGACGGCCGTACCAGGACCGACTCTTCTCCTCCTGGCGTGGGAGGAATGCGGGAGTGCGGCACTTGTTCCGGTGGGAACGACCGACGGGGTCGGGCCGAGTTGACGCACGCGGCCATTTCGGAACCGACTCACACGTGCCATGTTTCCGGCTAGAATGTGCCCATGAAGCACACTGATTCCACGCCCCGTCACACACGCCGCGCGCTGCTCCAATCGACGCTCGGTGCAGCCGCTTTGCTCGCGCTTCCCACCCGCGCTCTCGCCGCGCCTCCCGGCTTCGACGAATGGCGCGAGAGCTTCCGTGCGCGCGCGATGGCAAAAGGCATTTCCGCCGCGACATGGCAGCGCGCGATGGGACGGGTCGAACCGGACATGAGCGTGTTCGCGCAGATGCGCAACCAGCCCGAATTCCGCGAGCAGGTTTGGCAGTACATCAACCGCCGCGTTTCGGACTGGCGCATCATCAACGGCAAGATCGCGCTGAAGAACAATGAGGCGCTGTTCGCCCGCATCGAGCGCGATTTCGGGGTCGAGCGCGGCACGCTGCTGGCGCTATGGGGCGTCGAGTCCGCCTATGGCGATCCGTTGGTGCAGCAGAACCACATGAGGCCGGTGTTTCCCTCGCTCGCCGCGCTCGCCTGGAACGAGCCGCGCCGCAAGGCCTATTGGGAGACCGAGCTGATCAATGCACTGCGCATCGTCGACAAGGGCTGGTCCACGCCTGAGGACATGCGGGGATCATGGGCCGGCGCGATGGGCCATTCGCAATGGATGCCGGAGGTCTGGCTCAATGTCGGCATCGACTATGACGGCAACGGCAAGGTCTCGCCATTCGGCAAGCCCGACGACGCGCTGGGCTCGACGGCAAAGTATCTCGTCAATCGTGGCAAGTGGCATCGCGGCGAGCACTGGGGCTACGAGGTGCGCGCGCCCGCCAACATGAGCGGCAGCCGGACCTATGCGGCCTGGCAGGCGGCCGGCGTGACGCGTGCCGACGGCCAACCGTTTCCGCAGCCCAACGCATCCGCGCAGATGTGGACGCCGGTTGCGGGCGGGCCGACCTTCCTGCTCGGGCCGAATTTCTACTCGGTGAAGAGCTACAACCCTTCCATGAACTACGCGCTGGCGATCTGCCATCTCGGGGATCGCTGCCTGGGAGCTCCGCCCTTCATCCAGCCCTTCCCGGGCTCCGAGCGTGCGTTGACGCTCGCCGAAGTGCAGGAGATGCAGACGCGCCTGACCAAGGCCGGCTTCGACACCGGCGGCACCGACGGCCGGGTCGGCAACGACACCATGAAGGCAGTCAAGGAGTTTCAGCAGAAGGTCGGGATCGCGCCCGCCGACGGCTACGGCGGGCTCAAAGTGCTGGCCAAGCTGCGGCAAACCAACTAGCACGGCTGGGAGCGTCGGTGCTGGCGCCTCCGCCGCCGCTGCAGCCGACCCTTAAGCCGCGTTTCGCTGTTCTGTCAGCTTCAGCATCTCGTCGACGAGGTCATCCACGGCACGCTCGGCCGCGGCAATCGACGCCTGCAACCGATCGTCGGCGAATTCGTCGTACTCGACTGCGATGCTGTGGAAGGCCGTGATCCCGATGAAAGCAAACACGTCCCGGACGGCTCCTTCGACATGATTGACGGCGGCCATACGCCCGCCCGGATCGTACCCGTAGTCTCCGCGCGAACCGAGCAGGACAAGACGCTTGTCCATGCCCTCAAGCAGCGCCGAATATGGATTGTCCGGGCGTGATCGGTCGAAGCCAAACGTGCGTCCGACCCGAACGATGTTGTCTATGTATGCCTTGAACTGCGCTGGCACACCGAAGTTGTACATTGGCACGCCCGCGACGATCAGATCAGCTGAGATCAACTCGTCGACCAGCGCATCGCTTTCCGCCAAAGCCTCTCTCATCCATGGCTCGCGCCGATCGGGCTTCGCGAAGGCCGCCTTGACCCAGTCGTCCGTCACCGGACTCGGTGCGAAGCGACCGAGGTCGCGGCAGACGACGCGATCCCCCGGCCGCGACTGTAGCCATCGTTGGACGAAACGCTGAGTCAGACGCCTGGTGTGCGAACCGCGCGGATTTGCATCTGAAGGCTCTAACCGCGCGCTTGAATCGATTTGTAGCAGTTGCATTGCAGAACTCCTCTCATCTGTTTGCCCAATAGATCGGTTCAGGCCCCGTCGTTGACAAACGAAAGTTGCTCAGCTTATGGATGAACTGCATTCATCCTTGAGTTCGCGATGAGAAGGCTTCCTCCGCTGGCGGGATTGCGTGCATTTGAAGCGGCGGCACGTCACCTCAGCTTCAAGCGCGCCGCCGATGAGCTTCACGTCACGCCGACCGCGATCAGCCATCAGGTGCGACAGCTGGAGCAGACGGTCGGGGTCAGGCTGTTCGAGCGCCGGACGCGGCAGGTTCTGCTCACCGCGGAAGGTCAGGTCCTGCTTCCGGTCCTGCGCGACGGCTTTGATGCGTTTGCGCGTGTTCTGGAGGGATTGAGCCGGAAGCGACGCCGGGCGGTGGTCACACTTTCGGCGACGCCGGCTTTCACAGCCAAATGGCTGGTGCCGCGTCTTGCTGGGCTCCGAAAGAGCAGAGGCGACATTGATCTCACATTGCTTGCGAGCTTGGAGGTGGCCGATCTCAATTCGACCGCGGATCTCGCACTTCGCTACGGTTCCGGTCCTTATCCCGATCTGATTGCCGAGCCGCTCACGGTCGATCGTTTCGCACCGGTGGTCAGTCCGCGCTTGGGCATCCGAAGACCGAGCGACCTGCGCTCAGCAACGCTGCTACATTTCGACTGGCACCGTCGTGATGCCCGAAATCCGACCTGGCGGCGCTGGTTCAAGACGGCCGGCATGGACGACGTTGATGCGCGCGCCGGCGTGCGTTTCAGCGATGAAACCCATGCCATCCAGGCAACCGTCGCCGGCGCTGGTGTCGCTTTGCACAGTCTTGTGCTCGTCGCCGACGAACTTTCGCAGGGAACGCTGGTCGCACCATTCGGGCCGGAGCTGGAAGGCTCTTCGCTGCACTTGGTCCGCAGCCGCAACCGGCCGCTCACCGAGCCGGTCGAGGCTGTACGGCACTGGCTGAAGTCAGAGTTCGACGCGGCCCGCTGATGCGCAGCGCAGCTCCCGCGCCGCGGCATGACATCGTGGTCAGTGCCGATATTGCGGCTCCTCCGCATCGAGCTGCCGCCGGATCGCGGCGAGATGCAGCCGGGCGGATTCGGAATCGCCCTCGCGCATCTGCCTGTAGGTCTCCGCCGCAACGGCGGGATCGACCGGCAGCACCTTCCGCCCCGTCGACATCGCCAGCACCTGCACCTCGGCGGCGCGCTCGAGATAATAGAGATCGTCCCAGGCTTCCGCGATGGTCGGCGCCAGCACCATCACGCCGTGATGCTTCATGAAGACGATGTCGGCAGCGCCGACGGCGGAGGCGATGCGGGCACCTTCGCGGCTGTCGAGCGCGAGGCCGTTGTAGTCGCGGTCGACCGCGGTGCGGCCGTAGAATTTCAGCGCGGTCTGGCCGGCCCAGATCAGGGGCTCGCCTTCGGTCATCGACAGCGCTGTCGCGTAGGGCATGTGGGTGTGGAAGGCGACCTTGGCGCGCGGCAGCAGCCTGTGCATCTCGGCATGGATGTAGAACGCGGTCGCCTCGGGCACGCCCTCGCCGTCGAGCACGTTGCCGTGGAAGTCGCAGATCAACAGCTTCGACGCGGTCAGCTCGCGGAAGGCGTAGCCGTAGGGATTGACGAGGAACAGATCGTCATGACCGGGCACCACGGCCGAGAAGTGGTTGCAGATGCCCTCCTCAAAGCCGTTGCGCGCGGCCATGCGGAAGCAGGCGGCGAGATCCTCGCGCGCGGTGCGGATCGCGTCGGTGGCGAGATCCGGCCGGTTGGAACGGAATGGCGCGGGCGCGGGTGAAGAAGCGTGAAGGCTGTGCGCCATGGCGAAGGACACCTCTTTCGGTCGGGAGCTGCCCAGTGTTGTACAGGGACTGCGCCTGCGCGTCAGCCCCTGCGGCCGCCACCCTGCCCTGCGCAGCTCAAGCGCGCCGCGGCACGCCGCCGGCATTCATGCCGCCGTCGATGACGAGCTCGCTGCCGGTGACGTAGCGCGAGGCATCGGAAGCCAAGTATAGCACGCCCGAGGCGATCTCCGCCGCCTGGCCCGCACGACCAAGCGGCGTCACCACCTTGGCGCGCTCCTCCGGATCGATCGGGGCATTCTGGCCGGCGCCGGCCGCCCCCGTCGGGATCTTGCCCCAGATCGGGGTGTCGATGATGCCGGGGTGAACCGAGTTGACCCGGATGCCGTCGCCTGCCGCCGCGCACTCCATCGCAATGGATTTGGCGAACAGCCGCACGCCGCCCTTGGTCGCCGAATAGGCCGACAATCCGGGCGAGCCGCGCAGTCCCGCCAGCGAGGACATCATGACGATCGAGCCGCCCCCGATCTTGCGCATCAAAGGCAGGCAATGCTTGACCGAGAGGAACACGCCATCGAGGTTGATCGCGTTCTGCTTGCGCCAGTCGGCGAGGGTCATGTCGACGATCGAAGGCACGGAGATGCCGATCCCGGCATTTGAGACGAGCACGTCGAGCCGGCCATATCGCTTTGCGATCTCGGCGACGATCTCGATCCAGCGCTCTTCGCTCGTGACATCCTGCTCCAGGAAGATCGCCTTGCCGCCCACGTTTGTTACGCGCCTGGCGAGCTCCGGGCCGCGCAGCTCGTCGATATCGGTGATGACGACAGTCGCGCCCTCGCGCGCGAACAGCTCGACGATGGCCTCGCCTATGCCGGAGGCGCCACCCGTCACCAGCGCGACCTTGCCCTCAACCTGCCCTGCCATGCTCACTCCCTTTTTTTGTTGTTTGGAACCGTTGTCTTTGATCGTTGTCGGAAAACCGCTTCGCACTTTTCCGGATCATGCGTCATCTAATCACGGATGGCCCCTGGTCCGGTAGCGCGACGTCGACGACACGGAATTGCACGCGCTCGGCGCCCTGGTAGCGATCGACCGAGAGCGAGCCCGCGACATGCATCTGCTGGCTGCGATTGGCGAGCAGCGCATTGCCGAGCTTCTGGCCGATCGAACGGAACGCGATGCCGTTGACGATGGAGCCGTCGCCCGCCTTGAAACGCAGGCGCAGATGTGCCTGGCCGACCTCGTCGGCAAACACGAGCTGGTGCGCCGGCAGCGCCAGCACCGGCTCGGGATTGCCGCTGCCGAAGGGACCTGCGCGGTTGAGCGTCGTCGCCAGCTCCGGCGTCACCGCACGGGCGGTGACTGCGCCGTCGATATAGAGCTCGTTGACGTGGCGCGCCTCGGCGACGTCGCGCGCCAGCGCGGTCTCGAGATAGGCGCGGAATTCGGCGAGCTTCTCCTTGCGCAGCGTCACGCCCGCGGCCATCGCGTGGCCGCCGCCCTTGAGCAGGATGCCGTCGGCGACCGCCTGCCGCACCGCCTTGCCGAGATCGACGCCGGCGATCGAGCGGCCCGAGCCGGTGCCGATCCCCCCCGGCTCCAGCGCAATGGCAAAGGCCGGCCGCGAGAACTTCTCCTTCAGGCGGGAGGCAACGAGGCCGACCACGCCGGGATGCCAGCCTTCCGAGGCCGTGACGATGACGGCGAGCTTGTCCTCCAGCCCGATCGAGGCCAGCGCCTCGGCTTCGGCCTGGGCTTCCGCCGCCTGCTCGATGACGCGACGTTCGCTGTTGAGACGGTCGAGCTCGGCCGCGATACGCGCTGCCTCGACGCTGTCGCCTTCGAGCAGCAGCCGCACGCCGAGATCGGCGCGGCCGATACGACCGCCGGCATTGACGCGCGGGCCCAGCATGAAGCCGAGATGCCAGGCCTCCGGAGGGCCGTTGAGCCGCGCCACGTCCATCAGCGCGGTGTGGCCGACATGGTCGCGCCGACGCATCGCGATCAGCCCCTTGGCGACGAAGGCGCGGTTGAGACCGATCAGCGGCGCGACGTCGGCGACAGTGCCGAGCGCGACGTGATGCAGCATGCCCAGGAGATCGGGCTCGGGCATCTCGCTGGTCCAGAAGCCGCGCTGGCGCAGCTCGCGATTGACCGCCACCAGCGTCACCAGCACGAGGCCGACGGCGGCGAGATGACCGAGGCCGGAGAGATCGTCGAGCCGGTTCGGATTGACCAGCGCATCCACCACCGGCAGCTCCGTGCCAGCCTGGTGATGGTCGATCACGACCACGGACATGCCGAGGCGCTTGGCCTCGGCGAGCGGCTCTATGCTGGTGGTGCCGCAATCGACTGTGATCAGCAGCGTGGCGCCCTTGGCCGCGAGCGCGCGCACCGCTTCCGTGTTGGGGCCATAGCCCTCGAAAATCCGGTCGGGAATATGGATCAGCGGATCGAGCCCGCAATGGCGCAGATGCCAGGCCAGCAGCGCCGCCGAGGTCGCGCCGTCGACGTCGTAGTCGCCGAAGATCGCAACCTTCTCGCCCTTGGTCGCGGCATCCGCAATGCGTTTGGCAGCGGCCTCCATCTCCGTCACCGTGAACGGGTCCGGCAGCAGCTTTCGGATGGTCGGATCGAGAAAGTCGGACACCGCGTCGATGTCGACACCGCGGCCCGCCAGTACCCGCGCCAGCAGTTCCGGCAATTGGTGCCGCTGCACGATGGCGAGCGCCTGGGCTGCCCCGCGGGCATCAAGCCGGTCGCGCCACAGCTTGTCGGTGAGCGAGCGCGCCACGCCCAGGAAGGCCTGGGGCGCTTCGATAGGCAAGGCGGTGGCTGGCGGCGTCATGACAGAGGCAGATGTTGGGGAACTCGAAGGGCCAGGCGGTCACGCGAACGCAGAGTCACTGGCTTCAGGGGATTGGTCGGCATCCGGGACGGATTTGCAACGGTCCGGCCGCACAAAGCGGTGGATGGCCGCCCCGACGGGCGCACTGACTATCATTTAGGCATCCCGTCAAACAGCAAATTAAGCAGGCGTTAGGCGGAATCCTCGAAAAAGAATCGTATTCGATCTGTAAGTCGTTGTTCCGGGTTCATTGCAGATCAGACCTCATTGCCAAGGGAAGTCCCCGATGTCTGCTGCGCTGGGTCTGAAAGCCAAGCCGATCGCCACCGAGCCCGCGGACGATGATTCCGACATCTCCGCGCTGATCAACCGTCTCACCGCCGAGGTCAACCAGATCGCGGTCGACAAGACCAAGTCGATCCAGCAGATCACCAACCAGATGAAGATGCTGGCGCTCAACGCGCTGATCGAGAGCTCGCGCGCCGGCGCGCAAGGCGCGGGCTTTGCGGTGGTGGCGCAGGAGGTGCGCGGCGTCGGCCAGCAGGTCGAGACCATCGCCCGCGAGCTCGAGACCCAATTGACCAAACGCACCGGCGATCTCGTCGCCTCGATCGACCGCATGAGCCAGCGCTCCCGCGGCGAGCGCATGGTCGACCTGTCGCTCAACGCGATCGAGCTGATCGACCGCAATCTCTACGAACGCACCTGCGATGTGCGCTGGTGGGCGACCGATTCCGCCGTGGTCGATTGCGCGGCCTCGCCCAGTGCTGCGGCCGTCTCCCATGCCTCGCAGCGCCTCGGCGTGATCCTCGGGGCCTACACCGTCTATCTCGATCTCTGGCTCTGCGACCTCGACGGCAACGTCATCGCCAACGGCCGCGCCGACCGCTTCCGCGTCGTCGGCCAGAACGTCGCCCACACCAGATGGTTTCGCGATGCGAAAGGCCTTCGCTCCGGCGACGATTATGTCGCCGGCGACGTCGAGAACCAGCCGCTGCTCGGCAATGCGCAGGTCGCGACCTATTGCGCCAGCGTCCGCGCCGGCGGCCAGGCTCATGGCGCACCGATCGGGGTGCTCGCCATCCATTTCGACTGGGAGCCGCAGGCCCGCGCCATCGTGCAGGGCGTGCGCGTCGGCGACAGCGACAAGGCGCGCGTGCTGCTGGTCGATTCCAATTTTCGCGTGATCGCGGCCTCCGACGGCCAGGGCATCCTCAGCGAACGCATCTCGCTGTCGCTGAACGGCCAGCGCTCCGGCTTCTATCAGGAACGCACGGGCACACTGGTCGCGTTCCATGCCACCCCAGGCTACGAGACCTATCGCGGGCTCGGCTGGTACGGCGTGATCGTCTGCGGCGCGTGAGGCGAGCGGGCCCGCCTCGATCAAAACTCGCGAAAACAACCCCATGCACAGTAGCCAAGGGGTTGTCTTACCTCGCTGTTTTTGCACGCGCGAAGATTCTTTGACACGTCGGGCAAAACAGAAGGAATCCGGCTCGGCGACACCTCATCGGGCGCGGCGATCTAGCACAGCGACATCGCCGCCTCCCTTCACCTTTCCGACATTTGCGTGTTGACCTTCCGAGCTGCCGCGGCAGCCAGCTTGCGGTACTGATCTTCGTACTGGCGCGCCATTCGGTATGCGGTGAAGCGTTCCTCGAAGCGGGCGCGCACTCTCCTTCGATCCAGCTTGCCCAATTCGCCGACCGCCTTGACCGCCTGCTCCTCGTTCTCGACGATGAAACCGGTTAGGCCGTGCTCGATGACCTCAGGGACAGAGCCGGAGCGATAGGCGATCACGGGCGTTCCGCACGCCATCGCCTCGATCATGACCAGCCCGAAAGGCTCCGGCCAAGCGATCGGAAATAGCAGAGCGGCTGCTCCGCCAAGGAATGATTGCTTCTTCACGTCGTCGACTTCGCCGATAAGCTGGATCATCTCGCCGTCGATCCGGGGCGCAAGGTGTTTCCTGAAGTAGGCAGTCTCGGCGCGTGGAATCTTCGCGGCGATGCGAAGAGGCATCCGGGCTGCGTGCGCGATGCGGATGGCGTCCTCCGGACCCTTGTCCTCCGTGAGACGGCCAAGAAACGCCAGATAGGATCCCTCCTCATAGGATGGATCCAACAGCTCCGACGACAGCCCGTGCTGGATCGTTCCAATCCATTTCGCATCCGGAAGCGGCAGGCGCTGGTGATCCGAGATCGACACGAAGCTTGCTTCTGGGAACTGCCGAACCACGTCAGGCAAGCCAGGCAAGTCAAGGCGGCCGTGCATGGTCGTCAGGAACGGTACGCCAAGGCGACTGAGCAACGGCAGCGGAAGCCAGTCGATATGGGCGTGGATCACGTCGAAGTCGTTGGCTCGTCTCGCGATCGCTTCCAGCAGCATCGCGCAGGCTGCGTTCGGATCGGCGCCCTTCCGGCCGAGACGCAGCGCGCGTGGCCATACCGGGTGGAGTTTGCCTCTCGTTCGGGAGTCACCGCTGGCAAACAGCGTGACGTCGTGACCGAGCTCGACAAGCTCATCCACAAGCCAGGCTACCACCCGCTCGGTGCCGCCGTAGAGCTTCGGAGGGACGCTTTCGGCAAGCGGAGCCAGCTGGGCGATACGCATTGGAGCTCGCTATATCGCTGAACGCACGATCAGCACGATGGCCGCAGACAGAAGGTTCGAAATCGCGAGCAAGGTCCAATCCGGCCTTGCGCTCGCGCTAGCCAGCCGACAGATACCGCCCTCGATGAGCCTCAACATTCGTCATCGGAAAGCCGCTCGAGATAGGCAAGCCCGAATGCTGCGAGTTCCTGGGCATCACCGTTACTCTCGCGCGCTTCCCGCCTCCCTTGCAGATGACGCTCGAGCAGGCAACGACGGCCATCCGCTGCATCGACGCTGCGATGCCGGGCAAGGTACACGCACCAAGCGGTGTCCACCGCTGTTCGTAGCGGGCTGTCGTCGACCATGTTCCAGCTCCGACGTGGAAGATGTTCATGGGGCGCCAACTCCTCGCGACGGCGGAAGTTTCCAGTTTTTCCCTAAAGTCTAAGTCTGCGCGCAAGGCGAGCGCAATCAGCGGTCGCTCCCTTCGCGCGTGCAAGTTCAGCCGAGACGACGCGCCGCCATCTCCGCGGCGAGCAGCAACGCTGCGCGGCTGGCGCCGATCGAGGCGATGCCTTGTCCCGCGATGTCGTAGGCGGTGCCGTGCGCGGGCGTGCAGATCGGGAATGGGAAGCCGCCGAGCAAGGTCACGCCGCGATCAAAACCCATCAGCTTCATCGCGATCTGACCCTGGTCGTGATACATCGTCAGCACGGCATCGAAGGCGCCAGCCTTGGCGCGCAGGAATACGGTATCGGCGGGAAACGGTCCCTCCGCGGCAATGCCCTCGCGCTGGCTTGCTGCGACCACCGGCGCGATGACGTCGATCTCCTCGCGGCCGAAATTGCCGCCGTCGCTGGCATGGGGGTTGAGGCCTGCCACCGCGATGCGCGGCCGCGCAAAGCCGGCGTTGCGCATGCAGGAATTGGTCAGCTCGAGCGCGCGATGGATGCGTTCGCCGGATAGCTTCGCAGCGACGTCCTTGAGCGGGATGTGCGAGGTGACCCGCGCATTCCAGAGCCGGTCCAGCACGTTAAATTCGCTTGCCGGCGTCTTGAGACCGACGATTTCGGCCGAGAACGCGATCTCATCGTCGTACTCGGCACGGGCAAGGCGCATCGCCTGCTTGTTGAAGGGCGTGAAGCAGACCGCATCGACATGGCCGTCGCGGCCGAGCTCGAGAGCGTGCCTGTAATTGGCCAGCGCGAATTTTCCGCCGGCAAGGGTCGCGGCCTTCGGCTCGACCTCTCTGGGAGCAAGGTGGCGGAGATCGACGAACAGCGCATCTGCCTGCGCTGCGCGAAGGTCGGCGCCCTGCTCGATCACCTTCAGCTCCGGCTTGACGCCCGCAATGCGCGCGCCCTCGTCGAAAATGCGGCGGTCGCCGATGACGACGAGCCGGCAGCGCGCGCGGATGTCGTCCTGCGCCACGAGCTTCGCCGTCAGCTCCGGGCTGATGCCGGCGGGATCTCCCATGGCCAGCGCAATCAGCGGCTTTGCGGTCATATGATCGCCCTTTCCTGGACTGGCGCATCGGTTGCAGGGGATGCGGGTTTGCGCCAGAGCCGCGGCAGCTGCAACAGAAGCGGAAGCAGCAGCAGCGCGATGCCGCCCACGATCAGGCACGTCACCAGCTTGTTCGCAAAGAAGATGCCCAAGGACCCCTTTGAGATCAGCATCGACTGCCGGAACGCGTCCTCGGCCTTGTCGCCAATGACGATCGCGAGCACGAGCGGCGCTAAGGGATAGAACAGCTTCTTGAAGAGATAGCCGACGACCCCGAAGCCGAGCATCATGACGACGTCGAGATAGGAGTTCGACACCGAATAGGCGCCGACGACGCAGATGATCACGATCAGCGGCGCGATCACCACGAAGGGAATCCGCATCAGGGCGGCGAACACCGGGACGGTCAGCAGCACCAGCACCACGGCGACGATGTTGCCGACATACATCGAGGCGATCAGGCCCCAGACGAAATCCTTTTGGTCCACGAACAGCATGGGTCCGGGATTGAGGCCCCAGATCATGAGCCCGCCCATCATCACGGCCGCGGTCGCCGAGCCGGGAATGCCGAGCGAGAGCATCGGCAGCAGCGCACTGGTCCCGGCGGCATGATCGGCCGTTTCCGGCGAGACGATGCCTTCGACCTCGCCGGTGCCGAAATGCCGGCCGCGGCGTGAAAAGCGGCGGGCGATGCCGTAGCTCATGAAGGAGGCCGCGGTCGGGCCGCCCGGCGTGATGCCCATCCAGCAGCCGATCGCGGCACTGCGCAACAGGGCGATGCCGTACCGCGGCAGGCGGCCGACGGCGCGAAAGACCTCGCGCCAATCGATCTTGGATGAGACGGCGCGGGCGTGAAATTCCTCCTCGACGGCCACCAGCAGCTCGCCGATGCCGAACAGGCCCATCACCGCGACGACGAAGCTGACGCCCTTGACCAGCTCATCCACGCCCATGGTGAGGCGCACGCTGCCGGACACCGTGTCGATGCCGATGGCGGCGATGGCAAAGCCGAGCGCCAGCGCCACGACGGTCTTGATCGGCGCCGCACCGCCCATGCCGACGAAGCTGGCAAAGGCGAGAAAATAGACCGCAAAATACTCGGCCGGCCCGAACGCGAGCGCAGCCTGCGCCACCCAGGAGGCGAGGAAGGTGATCAGGATGACGCCAATCAGCGCGCCGAACGCCGCCGAGCCGAAGGCAGTCGCGAGCGCGGTGGTCGGCCGGCCGTCGCGCGCCATCGGATAGCCGTCGAAGGTGGTCGCCACCGATGACGGCTCGCCCGGAATGTTGAACAGTATGGAGGTCACCGAGCCGCCGAATAGTGCGCCCCAATACATGCTGGAGAGCAGGATGATGGCCGAAACCGGCTGCATGCCGAAAGTGAGCGGCAGGAGCAACGACACGCCGTTCGGCGCGCCCAGCCCCGGCAACACCCCGACGAGAATGCCGAGCAGCACGCCGACCACCATCAGGACCAGATGCGGCACCGTGACCGCGATGGTGAAGCCGTGCAGGAGCTCCTGGAGATTGTCCATCCCGCCGCTCCCTCAGAACCCGAGCGCGGAAGCGAGCGCGCCGTGCGGCAGGCTGACCTGGAACATGCGCTCGAACACGAGGTAGAGCGCGAGCGCCGTGGCTCCTGCCATGGCCAGCGCGCGCGGCACGGATTGGTGCCGGGGGATCGCCAGCACCGCGAAGACGTAGAGCGCCGAGGCGACGTACATCCCGGCGAGCGGGATCGCGGCGACGAAGATCGCAGCCGGCACGAACAGGCCGGCGAGCCGGCGCAGCTCGATCGACGTGATCGCGATGGGAACGTTTGCGAGCGTCGCGGCCGGCACCACGCCGCGCACCAGATTGTAGAGACTGCCGAGCACGACGATGGTCCCGGTCAGGAACGGGAAGGTACCGGCGTCCACGCCTGCGCTCGACCAGCCAATGCCGTTGTCGAGGCTGGAGACGACGACGGCCACGCCGAAGCTGCCGGTGAGCACGGCGGTCGCAAGTTCAAGCGCGCGGCGGGAGATCATGGCGTAATGCCTTACTTCACCAGCCAGCCCTGCTCGCCCGCGACCAGCTTGACGCGCTCGAGGTCCTCCTTGATGAATTTCTCGAGCTCGGCACCGGTGAGGAACGTGTCGACCTGAGAGGTCTTCTCGATGTAGTCCTTCCACTCCGGCGTCGCCTGCACCTTCTTCATGAGGTCGACATAGAACGCGGCCTGCTCCGGCGCGACCTTGCCGGGCAGCCACACGGTGCGCGGCTGCTCGTATTGCTTGATGTCGAGGCCCTGCTCGACGCAGGTCGGAACGTCGCCCCAGCCTTCCGTCGCGGTCACCTTCGGCCCCTGCGGCAGCCGCTTCGGGCTGAACACGCAGAGCGGTCGCTGCGTGCCCCCGCGCCATTGCCCGAGGCTTTCGCTGGGGTTGTTGACGTGGGAGTCGAGATGACCGCCCGCGAGCTGCACGGCGGTCTCGGCGCCGCTCTTGAAGGGGATGTAGGTCAGCTTGACCTTGCCGGTTTTCTCGATCATGCGCGTCAGCACCTCGTCGGTATCCTTCGACTGCGCGCCGCCCATCTTGAATTCGCCCGCTGCGGCCGCCTTCAGATAATCGCCTGCGGTCTTGTACGGCGCGTCCTGCTTGACCCAGAGCAGGAACTCGTCCTGCGCCATCGCCGCAATCGGGGTGAGATCGGTGTAGTTGAAGGCGACCTTGGAGACGAGCGGCTGCTGCCAGGCGTTCGAGGTGCCGAAGATCACCTTGTAGGGATCGCCCGCGGAGGCCTTGCCATAGACATAGCCTTCGGCGCCGCTGCCGCCGCCCTTGTTGACGACGACGATCGGCTGCTCGATCAGCTTGTGCTTGGTGATGATGTTCTGCACCGCGCGCGCGAGATTGTCGGTGCCGCCGCCGGGGCCGGCGGTGGCCACGAACTCGATCGGCTTTTGCGGCTGCCAGGCGCTGAGCGCCGGCATGGTGCCGGCGAGCACGGCTGCGCCTGCGGAGAGCAGAAATGTTGACGTCCGACCCATGATTTCCTCCAGCTGATTTTTTGTCTTTTGTTGTTGTCGTATCGACGTCCGGTCAGGCGACGTGTTCCTCGCGTCGTTCCAGGGCCGAGACGATTGCGCCTTCTTTTTCGAGCGCTTCGATTCGTGACTGGTCGAACCCGTGCTCGGCCAGAACCTCTCGCGTATGTTCACCATAGACCGGTGCGCCTGATCGCACTTTGCCTGGGGTCTCCGAAAACTTGATCGGAAGTCCGATCGTCTTGACGGGCCCGAGCGTGGAGTGCTCGACCTCGACGACCATCTCGCGCGCCAGCGTCTGCGGATCGCCGAGCGCCTCCAGCATGTCGTGCACGGGGCCGCACGGCACGCCCTTCTCGTCCAGCGCCGCGAGCCAATGCGCCCGCGATTGGGTACGGAAGCGCTCGCTGAGGACGGCTTCGAGCTCTTTCAGGTTGGCCATGCGATCGGCGCCGGTGACGAAGCGCGGATCGTCGGCAAGCTCGCTCGCGCCGAGCGCTTCCAGCATCAACAGCCAATGCTTCTTGTTGGCGCCGCCGACCACGAGCCAGCCGTCCGAAGCTTCGAACGCCTGGTACGGCGCGTTGAGCGGATGCGCCGAGCCCATCGCGCGCGGCGCAGTGCCCGAGGCGAGCGCGATGGTCGACTGCCAATAGGTCTGCACCAGGGCGGCTTCATACAGCGAGGTCTCGACCCACTGCCCTTCACCGGTCTTGAGGCGATGCGTGTAGGCCGCCAGGATACCCATGCTCGCGAGCAGGCCGGCGGTGATGTCGGACAGCGGCGGCCCGCACTTGACGGGCGGGCCGTCGGGCCGCTCGCCGGTAAAGCTCATGATGCCGCTCATGGCTTGGGCGACGAGGTCGAAACCCCTGCGGTGCTTGTAGGGGCCGGTGCGGCCGAAACCCGACAGCGAGCAATAGATCAGCGCCGGGAATTCCGCGTGCAGCGCCTCATAGCCGAAGCCGAGGCGCTCCATCGCGCCCGGCGCAAAGTTCTCGACCAGCACGTCGGCATCGGCGATCAGCCGGCGCAGCACCTCTTTGCCGCCGTCGGTCTTGAGATCCAGCACGATGCCCCGCTTGTTGCGGTTCATCATCAGGAAGGACGCCGCCTCGTCGCCGATCTTCGGCGGCACCGAATGGCGGGTGTCGTCGCCGTTCGGCCATTTCTCGATCTTGATGACGTCGGCGCCCATGTCGGCGAGCATCAAGGTGCAGGTCGGTCCCGCCATGACGTGAGTGAGATCGATGACCTTGAGGCCGGCCAGCGGTCCCGAATGGCGGGAGGTGGATTGCGAACTTTGCATCGGCTCGTCCTATTGGCCGCGCCATTGCGGCGCGCGCTTGTTGAGGAAAGCATCGAGCCCTTCGCGAAAGTCCTGGCTCGTGTAGCACATCAGGATGAGGTCTTCGCCCTCGTCCTGCGTCAGCCGCCGTTGCAGACGGCCGACAGCCTGCTTGGTCGCATTCAGCGTCAGCGGCGCATGACTGGCGACGAGCCGGGCCACCTCGTCGGCGCGTCGTTCAAGGGCGGCAAGATCGTCGACGACCTCGCCGAGCAGTCCGACGCTTGCAGCCTCCGTGGCGTCGACGAGGCGCGCGGTGAAGATGAGATCCTTGACGCGCGCGGCGCCGATCAGCGCGGTGAGACGGCTGACATTGGACATCGACAGGCAATTGCCGAGCGTCCTGGCGATGGGAAATCCGATTTTTGCGCTTGTCGTGCCGATGCGGAGGTCGCAGGCCGCAGCAATGCCCGCCCCGCCGCCGGTACAGAACCCGTTGATCGCCGCGATCGTCGGCACGCGGCACTGCTCGAGCGTGGTGAGCACGCGATCGATGCGGTTCTCGTAGTCGATGGCGTCCTGCGGCGACTTGAATTCGCGGAACTGATTGATGTCGGTGCCTGACGCGAACGCCTTGTCGCCGGCCCCGCGCAGCACCAGCACCTTGATCGCATGGTCGCGGTCGGCCTCCTCGCAGATCGCGGCGAGCCGCTCGTACATGGCGAAGGTGAAGGCGTTACGGGCCTGCGGGCGGTTGAAGGTGATCCGCCCGATGCCGCCGTCGCGCTCGAACACGAGGTCTTCTGCCTCCACTTGCAGGTCCATTTCCTCATACCTTCTGTTTTTTACATTTTTGAATGCAAAACTTGGGATTTTCAAGCTGGAACTTGGCCGTACGGGCGTATAAGTTCATTTTTTGCATTCAAAACTGAGCTCAGAGCCATGCTTCACGACGAGGTCGTCAACCGCATCCGCGCCATCCTGCTCGACGGCGAAATCCCGCCGGGCGCGCGGATTCCCGAGCGCGAGCTGTGCGAGCGGCTCGAAATCTCGCGCACGCCGCTGCGCGAGGCGCTGAAGGTGCTGGCCGCGGAAGGGCTCGTGCAGCTACTGCCGCATCGCGGCTCGCGCGCGGCAAAGCTGACCGACAAGGACATGCGCGACCTGTTCGAGGTCTGCCAGGGCCTGGAGGCTCTCGCGGGCGAACTCGCCTGCGAGCGCATCAGCGACGCCGAGATCGATGCGATCGCCGCCGCACATGCGGACATGGTACAGCATTATCGCGAGCGCGACCTGATCCAGTACTACCGCGGCAACCGTGCGATTCACGAAGCCATCGTGACCGCAGCGGGAAATCCTGTGCTCGCCGGGCTTTACGCCTCGGTGACCGCGCGCATCCGGCGCGCGCGCTATGTCACGCCGATGACGCCGCAGCGCTGGGCGCTCGCCGTGAAGGAGCACGAGGCGATCCTCAACGCGCTCCAACGCCGCGACAGCGTCGGCCTCGCCCACATCCTGCGGGCGCATCTCCGTCACAAGCGCGAGGAAGTGCTACAGGCGGGCTTTGCCGAGACGGAAGGTAGTGACATCACGTTGAGAATTGCGTGACGCGCAATTCTGCGCCTTGGCGCAGCTTTGCTGTGCACGTCGCTTTCACGCTCCGGCCATTGTTCTCGTTCAGCGTGCCGTACCGGGTAATTCCACTTGCTAGCTTGTCGCAACCGGCGCAGCATGCTTTCCGCCGCCCTCCGGCCACGTGGCCGATCGGGCGGCCGCTTACCGCGCCAACGATTGCGCAAAACAAAAGACGAAAGCGGAGGAAAAGAATGACACTCGATGTCTCGCGTCGGTCCCTACTCGCACTTGGGGCCGGTCTCGGCGCCAGCGCCATGCTCGGCAGCAGCGCGATGGCACGGGCGCCCAAGCTCGGCACCCAGACGCCCTACTGGCACCGCTTCATTCTCGGCGATGCCGAGGTGACCGTCGTATCCGACGGACCGCTTCCGCTCGGCGACCCCTCCGGGACCTTCACCGGCGTTCCCAAGGAAGAGGTCAAGAAGATGCTGGCCGACAATTTCCTGTCGCCGGACAATGTCGTGCTCGAACAGAATTCCCCCATCGTTAACACCGGCGACAAGCTCATCCTGTTCGACACCGGGATGGGCTCATCGAAGATGTTCGGCACCAGCACCGGACGGCAGCAGAAAAGCATGACGGAGGCCGGCATCAAGCCGGGGGACATCGATGCCGTGGTGTGCTCGCATGCCCATATCGATCATATCGGCGGCATCGTCGACGAGGGCGGCAAGCCGCTGTTCCCCAACGCGCAAGTCTACATTGCCCAGAGCGATTTCGATTTCTGGACCGACGAAGGCAAGCTCGGCGGCGCGGCCAAGGATTTCGTCCTTCACGCCCGCAAGAACCTGCTGCCGGTCCGGGATCGGATCAAATTCTTCAAGGACGGTGAGGAATTCCTGCCCGGCGTGCAGGCGATCGCGGCGCCCGGGCACACCGTTGGCCACACCATTTTCATGGTCTCCTCGGCCGGCAAATCGTTCGCCTTCCTCGGCGATCTCTCGCATCATTCGGTGCTGCTGCTGGAAAAGCCACGGATGGAGTTCTCCTACGATTCCGACCCCAAGCAGGCGGCCGAGTCGCGCGTCAAGCTGCTGACGATGCTGGCGGCGAACAAGATCCCGGTGATGTCCTATCATTTCGCCTGGCCGGGCTACGGCCACGTCGCCAAGGTCGGAGATGGGTTCCGCTACTATCCCGAGCCGATGAAGATGACGTTGTAGCGATCAGTTCAGATCCGGGCGGCGCGGTCCGCCCGGATCTGTGCGGTCGAACCTTACAGATGCTCCAGGCGGGCCCGCAGGCGAGCGTCGCTCTCACGGCCCAGTGCAAGCAATGCGGAATACGGATCCCCGGCAATGCCGAGCACGGCGGCAAACGCAGGCTCGGTCTTCATCCCGCGCGCCCTGTGTTCGGCCACCGCTTTGCGCAGGCGCCCGTCGTCGAGCGCGAGCAATCTCCGCTGGACCACGAAGTGCAGCCACCCTTCCTGCTGATCGACCGGCCGCGGATCGCCGAACAGCTCGAACGGCCAGCCGTCCCATTCGAAGCGGGCGACCACCGGCCGTCGGCTGGAGCACCATTGGTAGAGCGCAAACCCGCCACAGGCGCGGTACCGGCGCCAGATCACTTCGGCGAAAGCCACCGCGTCCAGAACATGGCAGACGACATCGATGTCGCTCAATGGCGTCGCAAGCCCCAAAGGCAGCGTCCCGACCACGCGTGGATCGAACTCCCGCAGCTCGTCGAGCAATCCCGAACTGCCGATCGCACTTTCGTAGTCCATTGATCGCCGCTGCGCCGCGAATGTCAGCAGCCGAGCTGATCGGCGATGCCGCCAAAATCCTTCGCGACGATGTCCCACTTGCCGGTTGCTTCGAAATCGACCTTCTGAAGCGGGCCGTATTCGGTCGGTCGCGCCACGAAGGCGGTCTTCAATCCGTTCTTCTGGGCGGCAGCGAGATCGCCATTGTGGGCCGCGACCATCATCACCTCTTCCGGCTTGAGGCAGAGCAGCTTTGCTGCGCCGAGATAGGTTTCCGGATCGGGCTTGTAGTGCTCGAACAGCTCGGCCGACATGATGAGGTCCCACGGCAGGCCGGCGAACTTCGCCATGTTGGTGAGCAGCGCGACGTTGCCGTTCGAGAGCGGCGAGATCACGAACTTTGATTTCAGCCGCATCAAGCCGGCGACGCTGTCGGGCCAGGGATGCAGGCGGTGCCAGCCTTTGGTGAGGTAGTCGAGATCGGCCTCGGTGAGGCCCCTGATCGCGAATTGATCGACCAACTGCTCCAGCGAGCGGCGATGCAGATCGTCGAGCATGACGTAGCCGCGCTCGGGATGTTGGCGCACGTCGTCCATCGAGGCCATGTACATGCCGCGCCAGCCGTCGACCAGCGCGGTCCAATCGGCGGTGATGCCGCGCTGCTTGCTCCACCACATGAAGTCGGTAATCAGGCTGGTGCGCCAGTCCACGACTGTGCCGAACACGTCGAAGACGAGGGCTTTGACGGCGGAGAGATTGGATGGTGTGGTCATGCTTCGCTCCGCTGATTTTGTTTTGGCCCGGCTAGCCGGCCGAGATCGAGGGCTTTAAAGCATGATCCGTTCCATGCAACAATAGCGCTAGTTCGGCGCATCAAGCACGTGAGGGACGAGTTTGGTCGCCTACCTCAACTCGTCGGGGTGAAGCGCACCGGCCATGACAACCGTCTCTGTCGCATACATATTGCTCGAGGATGCCCGCCTCCCGGACGAGGAGGCTTTGATCCAGTTCTTACGCGTTCGTCATGCCGACATACGCTGGAACCGTAGCACCTTCGCACCGAGCGACGGTGCTGACGGTCCCCTGTTCATCCGCGCAGGAGATCATCTCATGACGATCCTCCTGATGCCTGCGCCGATACCTTTCGATCAGCAATTGTGGGAGCGGGCTTCCTGGCTGTGGCCGGAAGCTTTCCACGCCGCTCGACGCCATCGTGCGCACCTCGTGGTCGCGCCGATGGGCTCTGCCGAAGGCAATACGGAAACGAAAGCGCTGGATTTTGCCGAGAATACGTACCTCACGACCGCCTTTGTGGGTGCCGTGGTTGCGGCACTGCCTAATGTTGTCGCCGTCATCTGGGACGGAAAAATCGGCCGTTCCCCCGAGATGTGGCTGGAGCAGTCAAGCCGCGCGTTCGAGGCGTATCCAGATCAGCCGTTCGGATTGTGGATGGACATCGTCCCCTTCCGTTCCGGCAAGACCCTGGGAGCTTATACGCTCGGATTGTCCGCGTTCGCTGGACGAGAGATCGAGTTTGAGGTGGACGGGCTTGACGAACGCACCGTCACCGGCCGGGTTGCCCAGCTCTCGGCATTTCTCATCGCTGCCGACCCCGACGCGAGCTTCAAGAACGGTGAGGTGTTCAAACCGGACTCCGAGATCGACCATCGCGTTGCTGTGCTCCATCGCAAGTCGCGCTTCAACCTTGGGCCGGTCATCTCCTTCTCATCTCTTGATGATCGATCGGGGAGAATCAGGACCTATCCGATCATTCCTCCTTCCATCGCCGGAAATCATCCTCTGCTGATCATGCTGGCAAAGGTTGGGCATTTCGATCCGGCGCATCCAAGAAACAAAATCGGTCTCAAGCCTGATCACTACGTCTCCGAAGTACGCCTGGAGAGCTTCGATGAAGGCCTCGCGCAGGCGCTGTCCCGTATGATTGCAACTGACACCTATGCCGAGGCCGACATAAACGCGCGCAGCGCGCTCGCGCGCGGAGACATGGCGACCGCGAAGTCCATTCTTCAGCCCTGGGCCGATGAGGTTGGGCAGCTCCAGGGGGCCGTCATGCTGGCTCTGATGTTGCGCGACCTGCACATGTTCGCCCCGGCACCGCATCGCAGCCCATAGCAGACAGACGACGGATCCGTCTGCGACCAAAGCGCCGAGCAATCGCGCGCGGATGACCGCGGCCTCAATCCAGATGGAACTTTGCCAGCTCGCGATGCTCGGCCTTGATGTAGCGCACGGTGCCGGTGACGGAGCGCATCACCACCGTCTCGGTCTCGATCACACCGTCCTTGCGGAACTTGACGCCTGAGAGCAGCGAGCCCGTGGTGACGCCGGTGGCGGCGAACAGGCAGTCGCCGCGTGCCATGTCCTCGATGCCGTAGATCATCTTGGGATCGTTGACGCCCATCTTGGCGGCGCGCTCGCGCTTCTCCTCGGAATCGAGGATGAGGCGGCACTGCATCTGGCCGCCGATGCAGCGCAGCGCCACGGCGGCGAGCACGCCTTCCGGTGCACCGCCGGTGCCGAGATACATGTCGACGCCGGTGTTGTCGGGGTCGGCGCAATGGATGACGCCGGCAACGTCGCCGTCGGTGATCAGGCGTACGGCCGCACCGGTCGAGCGCACGCTCGAAATGATGTCGGCATGGCGCGGACGGTCGAGCACGAGAACGGTGATGCCCTCGGGCTTCACGCCCTTGGCCTTGGCGAGGCGGCGGACATTGTCGGCCGGCGAGGCATCGAGATCGACGACGCCCTTGTCGTAGCCGGGGCCGATCGCGAGCTTCTGCATGTAGACGTCGGGGGCGTGCAGCAGCGTGCCGCCGTCAGCCATCGCCATGGTGGCGATCGAGCCCGGCATGTTCTTGGCGCACAGCGTGGTGCCTTCGAGCGGGTCGACCGCGATATCGACCTCGGGACCTGCCTTGAGGCCGACCTGCTCGCCGATATAGAGCATCGGCGCCTCGTCGCGTTCGCCCTCGCCGATCACGATGGTGCCCTGGATCGGCAGCTTGTTGAGCTCGCGCCTCATGGCGTCGACGGCGGCCTGGTCGGCCGCCTTCTCGTTGCCGTGGCCGCGCAACCGCGCCGACGACACCGCCGCCCGCTCCGTCACCCGCACGATCTCCAGCGTGAGAATGCGCTCGAGCAAGGCGTGCGGGGGGACTTCAATATGGGTCGACATCGGCTTACTCCTTCGAAACGTTTGGGACGGAAATCTCCGCCCGCATCAACTCACAACGCCCGGTGTTCGTTCGAACGAACGACCGCCTTATGGCTTGAGCATGACCTTACCGGAAAACCGCTCACACTTTTCCGAGGTCATGCTCTAGTTCTTCTCGATCCGGATCACCTGCGGCCGTCCGCTGATCACCTTGTCCTTCTGCACGGCGGCGAGCGCACGGCGCACGGCATCCTCGTGAGTGGCATAGGTGATCAGGATGACGGGCACCGGGACAGCCTTGCCGTCAGTGGGCGCAGCGCCGCCATTGGGATGACGCTGCACGATCGACTCGATCGAAATCTTCTGCTCGGCAAGCCGCGTCGCGATCGCGGCCGCAGTGCCGGGGAAATCGCGGGCGAGCAGGCGAATGTAATAGCCGCCCTCGTGGCGCTCCATCGGCGCCTTCTTGGTGTCGCGCAGCTGCCCGATCGGCCGGCCGAACGGATTGGCGCGGATGCCGCGCGCGACGTCGGCGATGTCGGCGACGACGGCGGATGCGGTCGCGGCACCGCCCGCGCCGGGGCCGACCAGCGTGATCGGCGGAATGCCTTCGCCATCGATCGTGACCGCATTGGTGACACCCATCACCTGCGCGATCGAGGAGGATTTCGGCACCATGGTCGGATGCACGCGCTGCTCGATGCCCTTGGCGGTGCGAACGGCGACACCGAGCAGTTTGAGCCGATAACCGAGATCGTCGGCGGCGCGAAGATCTTCCGGCGCGATGGAGGAGATGCCTTCGACATACACCGCACTTTGAGCAACTTTCGTGCCGAAAGCGAGGCTGGCGAGAATGGCGAGCTTCTGCGCGGTGTCGTGGCCGTCGACGTCGAAGGACGGATTGGCCTCGGCATAGCCGAGCCGCTGGGCATCCTTGAGGCATTCGGCGAAGGACAGGCCCTCCTGCTCCATCCGGGTCAGGATGTAATTGCAGGTGCCGTTGAGGATGCCGTAGACGCGGTTGACGCCGGTTCCGGCAAGCCCTTCGCGCAACGTCTTGATGACGGGGATCGCGGCGCCGACCGCTGCCTCGAAATTCAGCGCACCGCCGTGCTTTTCAGCCGCCTTGGCCAGCTTGAGGCCGTGCTTGGCGAGCAGCGCTTTGTTGGCTGTGACGACCGACTTGCCGGCACCGAGCGCAGCGTCCACCGCCGACAGCGCGGGATCGCCGGCGCCGCCCATCAGCTCGACGAAGCAATCGACCTCCGGATGCGTGGCGAGCGCGATCGGGTCCTTCGCCCAATCGAAGCCGCGCAGGTCGATGCCGCGCTTCTTCGCCTTCGAACGCGCGGTGACCGCAACCACGCGGATGCCCCGGCCGCTGCGCCCTGCGAGCACGCGCGCCTGTGTTTCGATCAAACGGATAACCTCGGCACCCACGGTGCCGAGCCCCGCTATGCCCACTTTCAGCGGTGCGACCATGATACTTCAGAAAACCTGCAGAAGAGAATTACCGCCGATTGGCGAGAGGAACCACGTTGTGCAACGTTTCGATGCCGCTTTCAAGGAAGCGGCGGACGCCGCGCGCGGCCTGCCTGATCCGTTGCTCGTTTTCCACCATGGCGATGCGGACATATCCTTCACCATGCTCGCCGAAGCCGACGCCGGGCGAGACCGCGACGCCGGATTTCTCCACCAACAGGGTCGCGAACTGCATGCTGCCGACGCTGCGGAAGGCTTCCGGCAGCGGCACCCAGGCGAACATCGAGGCCTCCGGCGCCGGGATTTCCCACCCAGCCCGGCCGAACGATTCCACCAGCGCGTCGCGGCGCTTGCGGTAAGTGTCGCGCATCTCCTTGATGCAATCGTCGGGGCCGTTCAGCGCGGCGGTCGCCGCGACCTGCACCGGCGTGAACGCGCCATAATCGAGATAGGATTTGACGCGGGCGAGCGCGGCGATCACGCGCTCATTGCCGACTGCAAAGCCCATGCGCCAGCCGGCCATCGAATAAGTCTTCGACATCGAGGTGAACTCGACGGTGCAGTCCATCGCGCCCGGCACCTCCAGCACCGAGGGCGGCGGGTTGCTCTCGTCGAAATAGACCTCGGCATAAGCGAGATCGGACAGGATCAGGATCTCGTGCTTCTTCGCGAAGGCGACGAGGTCCTTGTAGAAGTCGAGGCTCGCGACATAGGCGGTCGGGTTCGAGGGATAGCAGACGACGAGCGCGAGCGGCTTGGGGATCGAATGCACGATCGCTCGCTCCGCCGCCTCGAAGAATTGCGGCGTCGGCTCCGACGGCACCGAGCGGATGACGCCGCCCGCCATCAAGAAACCGAAGGCGTGAATCGGGTAGCTCGGGTTCGGACAGAGGATGACGTCGCCCGGCGCGGTGATCGCCTGCGCCACATTGGCGAAACCTTCCTTCGAACCCAGCGTCGCCACGACCTGGGTGTCGGGGTTCAGCTTCACGCCGAAGCGGCGGGCGTAATAGGCGGCCTGGGCCCGGCGCAGCCCGGGGATGCCGCGCGAGGCCGAGTAGCGGTCGGTGCGCGGCTTGCCGAGCGTCTCCTTCAGCTTGTCCAGCACATGCGCCGGCGCCGGCAGGTCCGGATTGCCCATGCCGAGGTCGATGATGTCGGCGCCGGCATTGCGCGCAGCCGCCTTGGCCCGGTTGACCTGCTCGAACACGTAAGGCGGAAGGCGGCGAATGCGGTAAAATTCTTCCATGGCTCTCTGGGCTCCGGGCAACCGGTCAGGACAGAATCGACAGGCCGCGAGGGCCGGCACGAAAGCACTCAGGCTCCATCGCGAAAATTACTCAGAATCAAAGACTTAGAGCAATCGTCGGCAACGAAGATTGAAGTCGTTCGCCCTGACTCCAGGCTGAACCGAGGTCTTTTAGCACGGCAAAGCGGAGGCGCCAGCGATTACCTTGCCGGTCTCGCGGCCACGGGCCTATTTGGCGTCCTTGGCGGCAGCGGCCTGGCGATCGCGCGCGGCGGCGAGCTCGGCCTCGATCTTGGCGCGCTGCTCCAGCGGGATGATCGCCTGATCGCGATCCGGCGGCAGATCGTGCACGGGCAGATAGCTCCCGGGCTCCCTGGTACGCGGCGGCGCATCCGCGGGCGCCAGATCCGCGAGTTGGCTCGAACACCCGCCCAGGGCGAGCGCCGCGATCAGCACCGCGCCGCAGATCGGCAGCGTCTTTTGCAGGTCCCACAACGCCAACACTTGGGAAATCCCCTACTCGTCCCAATGCACGGCCCCGGGGCAAGCTTACCCAAGACCGTGCCCAAGCTCAAACCATTGCTGCCCAAATGGTGCGAGCGAGAAAACAACCGATGCCCAACAAGCCGAGCCGTGCGGCTCCATTGTGACGGAACCAAGAAGATTTGTCGCAGTGCAACACATCTTCGAGAGTGTTTAACGTCAAACATGCGAGCTTCGCGGTGACGAATACGGAATGAATCGTTACTGTTCTGCTCATGAGTATGGCCACGACCGATACGCCGAAACCCGAGACGAAGTTCGACGCCGAAGCCTTTGCGATGAACGTCGCGCGGGCGATGGAGAGCGGCGGCAAGGCGCTCGCCGCCTATCTCAAGCCGCGCGAGAGCGGCGAGGTGCAGGACCGCCCGCCGGCCGAGCTTGCCGAGGTCGTCAAGACGTTCACGTCGGTCGCCGAATATTGGCTGTCGGACACGTCCCGCTCGTCCGATCTCCAGACCAAGCTTGCCAAGGATTATCTCGACCTGTGGGGCTCGGCGGTGCGTCGCATGGCCGGTCAGGACGCCGAGCCCGCGATCGCGCCCTCGCCGCGCGACAAACGCTTTGCCGATCCGGAATGGAAGTCGAACCAGTTCTTCGACTTCGTCATGCAGCTCTATCTGCTCACGACCAAATGGGCGCAGGAGCTGGTGCGCGACGCCGAAGGGCTCGATCCGCACACGCGCCGCAAGGCCGAGTTCTACGTCCAGCAGGTCACCAACGCGCTCTCGCCGTCGAACTTCGTGCTGACCAACCCCGAAGTGCTGCGCGAGACGGTGGCGTCCAGCGGCGAGAACCTCGCGCGCGGCCTGAAGATGCTGGCCGAGGACATCGCCGCCGGCAAGGGCATGCTGAAGATCCGCCAGTCCAACCCGGACAATCTCGCCGTCGGCGTCAACATGGCGACGACGCCGGGCAAGGTGATCTACCAGAACGAGATGATGCAGCTGATCCAGTATTCGCCGACGACGGAGAAGGTGCTGCGCACCCCGCTCCTGATCGTGCCGCCCTGGATCAACAAGTTCTACATCCTCGATCTGAAGCCGGAGAAATCCTACATCAAGTGGTGCGTCGACCAGGGCATCACCGTCTTCGTGATCTCATGGGTCAATCCCGACAAGCGGCTCGGCAACAAGGGCTGGGAAGACTACATGAAGGAAGGCCCGCTCACGGCGATGGACGTGATCGAGAAGATCACCGGCGAGATGAAGGTGCACACCGCCGGCTATTGCGTCGGCGGCACGATGCTCGCGACCACGCTGGCCTGGCTCGCCGAGAAGCGCCGCCAGCGCGTGTCGTCCGCGACGTTCTTCGCGGCCCAGGTCGACTTCACTCATGCCGGTGATCTGCTCGTGTTCGTCGACGAGGAGCAGATCGCGGCGCTCGAGCAGGACATGAAAACGGTCGGCGTGCTCGAAGGCTCGAAGATGGCCATGGCCTTCAACATGCTGCGGTCCAACGACCTGATCTGGTCCTACGTGGTCAGCAACTATCTGAAGGGCCAGCAGCCGAGCGCGTTCGACCTGTTGCACTGGAACTCCGATGCGACACGGATGACCCAGGCCAACCATTCCTATTACCTGCGCAATTGCTACCTGGAGAACCGGCTCTCCACCGGCACGATGGCGCTCGACAACACCCTGCTCGATCTCTCCAAGGTGAAGGTGCCGGTCTACAATCTCGCCACCCGCGAGGATCACATCGCGCCCGCGCAATCGGTGCTCTACGGGTCGCAATTCTTCGGCGGCCCGGTGAAATACGTGCTGTCCGGCTCGGGCCACATCGCGGGCGTGGTCAATCCGCCTGCCGCGAACAAGTACCAGTATTGGACCAACGACAACATCAAGAACGTCAGCGTCGCGCAGTGGATGAAGGGCGCCACCGAGCACAAGGGCTCGTGGTGGCCGGACTGGCGGGAGTGGCTGGGCGAGCTCGACCCCGAGGAAGTCCCGGCGCGCGTGGTCGGCAGCGACGCATTTCCGCCGATCGAGGACGCGCCCGGCAGCTATGTCAGAGTTCGCGCGTAGCGGAATCCGGCGCGCTTTCGTATAGACTAATTGTTTGAGCATGATCTTTTCGGAAAACCGCTACTCACTTTTCCGGATCGTGCTCTCGCCCAATCCAGCGACGACACAGGGGACCGCCACTATGACACGCGAATTGTTCTGGCTGACACTGACGGTGATCCTGACGGGAGTTCTGTGGGTTCCCTACATCATCAACCGCTGCCAGGTTCGCGGTTTGAGCGGTGCGATGGCCAACCCCGCGCGCGGCGACAAGCCCCAGGCGGAGTGGGCAAACCGGCTGATGTTCGCCCATGACAACGCGGTCGAGAACCTCGTCATCTTCGCCCCGCTGGTGCTGATCCTGAACGCGATCGACTATTCCACGAAATGGACGGTGCTCGCCTGCGCCGTCTATTTCTGGTCGCGCATCGCGCACACCATCGTCTATGCGCTCGGAATTCCGGTGTTCCGCACCCTCGCCTTCACCGTCGGCTTCTTCGCCCAGGCCGTGCTGGTGTTGGCGATCTTCGGATTGGTTTGAAGCACTTTCCACGTCATTGCGAGGAGCCCTTGCGACGAAGCAATCCAGACTATTTCCGCGGTGGAAGCTCTGGATTGCTTCGCTTCGCTCGCAATGACGGAGGATAGAGGCCTGCCTCACTCCTCCGGCAGGCCGAGCATCAGCCGCATGTTCTGCACGGCTGCGCCGGATGCCCCCTTGCCGAGATTGTCGAGCCGGGCGACCAATAGCGCCTGGTGATATTTGTCGCTGGCGAAGACGTAGAGCTCGAGCATGTTGGTCTCGTTGAGCGCCTCCGGCTCGAGCCGGCCGCCCTTGCTCGCCTCGTTTTGCAGCGGCATCACCTTGACGTATTTCGAGCCGGCGTAACGTTTTGCCATCGCCGCCTGCAGGTCGGCGCCGCCGGGCTTGCCCGGCAGCGTGTCGAGCTGGAGCGGCACCGAGACCAGCATGCCCTGCCGGTAGTTGCCGACCGAGGGAATGAAGATCGGCCGCCGCGTTAGGTTCGAATAGAGCTGCATCTCCGGCAGATGCTTGTGCTCGAAGCCGAGGCCGTAGAGCTCGAAGGACGGGGCGCTGCCATCCTCGAAGCTTGCGATCATCGACTTGCCACCGCCGGAATAGCCGCTCACCGCGTTGACGGTGACGGGATAATCAGGCGGCAGCAGGCCGGCATCGACGATCGGCCGCAGCAGCGCGATCGCGCCGGTCGGATAGCAGCCGGGATTGGAGACCTTCTTCGCGGCCTTGATCTTGCCGGCCTGGTCCGGCGTCAGCTCCGCAAAGCCGTAAGCCCAGTCCGGCGCGACCCGGTAGGCGGTCGAGGCATCCAGCACCTTCGGCGCGTGAGCCCCCATGCCGTCGACCAGGGCAACGGTTTCCTTGGCGGCATCGTCGGGAAGGCAGAGGATGACGAGATCCACCTCCTCCATCAGCGCCTTCTTGGCCGCGGGATCCTTGCGCTTGTCGTCGGCAATGGTCTTCACCGCGACGTCGCTTTGGAGCTTCAGCCGCTCATTGATGCCGAGGCCGGTGGTACCGGAACCGCCATCGACGAAGACGGTGGCCGGCTTCTTTGCCGCGCTGGTGGCCGGAGCTTTGGTGGTGTCAGCGAGGCTCATGATGCGCTCCCTTCGAGCATGTTCGTGTCGTCTGCGAAAACCTGCGGCCTTGCCTGCCGCATCAATTGTGAGATCCGCTTGGCATCGGCATCGCCGCCGTCAAGCGCATTCGCGATCGCTGCATAATCGGCCTCCGACTTGTGCTGGTTCAGCTTGAAGCTGCCTTCGACCTCCTCAACGGTCATGACCAGCCCAACGATCCCTTTCTTCATCGTCTCCAGCCGACCCGCCGTCATCTTGGCCGACGTCCACGGCTTTTTCGGCAACAGCCAGCCCTCAAACTTGGCGCTGAGCGTCTCGAGCTGCACCGCCAGCTCGTCATCCGACAACAGCCGAACCGGCCCGCTCAGATGCACCGACTGGTAGAGCCAGGTCGGAACCTGATCCGGCGAGACGTACCAGTCCGGCGATACATAGGCGTCCGGGCCGTTGACCGCGAGCAGCCACGACGCCTCGCCGCCCGCCAGCTTTAGCAGCGGATTGTGACGGGCGAGATGAAAGGCGGCCCGCGGCGTGCCGTCTGCGGCATAGGTCAAATAGAACGGCAACGGCGAGGCGATCGGCCGCTTTCCGTCGAAGGCGCACATCGTGCCGAAGCCGCGTTCCTCGGCGAATTTCAGGCTCGCGGCGCGGTCCTGCTTGAAATAGGGTGGCGTGTACATCGTGGTCTCCTGCTGGGCCTCCTCGGGGGACCGCCGGATCAGATCGCGCTGACAGGAGAGAGGATGCCGCGGATCGGGTCCAGCGGCAAAGACGATGATCTCAAACGCGATCGACCGCCCAAACCGCTAAGCTGCGGCGGCGGCGACGGGCGAACAGAATGGTCGCGGCGTTGATCATGGCGCGCGGCTATAATGCCCGCTGGTTCCATGGTCAAGAGCAAATCGGTTCAGTGGGACGGCAGGATGCCGCACGCGCGACGGCAGGACGCGCACAGATGTCATCGGCCCGCCGTGGAATTTCCACTAGAAGTAGGGGTTTTCGAGAACGACCGGCGGGACACAACCTCTTCGCCGGCCCCGAGCCGTTCGCACCCAGCCTCAGGACATCACCATGACCGAGATTACTCGTCGCGCAACGCTAGCCGGCGCCGCCGCATCGGCGCTCCTGCCTTTCGTGAAGATTTCGCCCGCGGGCGCCGCCGCGCCGCTGGCCGAGAAGCAGAATGCGAGCTTCTATCGCTACAATGTCGGCACCCACCAGGTCACGGTGGTCTGCGATGGCGTTGCGACCGTCAATCTGACCGACAATTACGCCGCCGGCGCCAGCAAGGATGACATCAACAAAGTGTTCGCCGAGCACCACCTGCCGGCCGACAAGGTCACCCACACCTTCAACCCGGTCGTGGTCAACACCGGACCGAAGCTCGTCGTCATCGATACCGGGCTCGGTCCCGACCAGTTCACGCAGTCGAAGGGCAAGGTCGGCCAATTCCAGAATAATCTCGCCGCCGCCGGCATCGACCGCGCGGCGGTCGATACTGTCATCATCTCCCATTTCCATGGCGACCACATCAACGGCCTGCTGGCGGCCGAGAACAAGCCCGCCTTCCCCAATGCCGAGATCCTGGTTCCGGCGGTGGAATGGAAGTTCTGGATGGATGACGGCGAGATGAGCAAAGGGATGGGCAATCCGATCCTCGAGAACAATTTCAAGAACATCCGCCGCGTGTTCGATGCCCTGGGCCGCAAGGTCACACAATATGAGGCCGGCAAGGAGGTCGCGCCCGGTATCACCTCGGTAGCGAGCCCCGGCCACACGCCAGGCCACAATTCCTTCATCGTCGCCTCCGGCGCCGAGAAGGTGCTGGTGCAGGTGGATATCACCGCGGGCGCAGCGTTCCTGTTCGTGAAGCATCCCGAATGGAACATCGCATCCGACGTCGACAAACCGCTGGCCCAGCAGACGCGCCGCAAGCTCTACGACATGGCGATTGCCGAGAAGATGCCGATCCAGGCCTTCCACGCCGCCTTCCCCGGTCTCGTCCGGGTCGAGAAGGACGGCTCCGGATATCGCTGGATCCCCGCGATCTGGAACGCATCGCTGTAGGCTTGCTTAGAAGGCTTGGCCTGACGCCCTGACCGGGCGGCCCCGTCGCCCGGTCAGATCACCCGCCAGATCCACTCCATGATCTTGGCGAGCACGTCGCCGAACAGCAGGAGCACGGCCGACCAGATCAGGGCCGAGACGAAGTTTGCAGCCTGGAAGGTCCAATAGGGCATCTCGAAGATGCCGGCCGCGAGCGGCACCGAGGCGCGCAGGGGTCCGAAGAAGCGCCCGATGAAGATGCTGGGGACGCCCCAGCTGCGCACGAAAGCCTCGCCTCTGGGGAGCAGTCCCGGATAGCGCGAGAGCGGCCACATCTCGGCGACCTTCTCCTTGTAGCGATAGCCGAACCAGTAGGAGACCCAGTCACCCAGCGCCGCGCCGAGGGCGCCGGCAATCCAGACCGGAAAAAAGTTGATGCCGCTGACCCCGATCAGCGCACCGATTGCCACCAGCGCGCCCCAGGCCGGGACCAGCAGCGAGATGAAGGCGAGCGACTCTCCGAAGGCCAGCACGAACACGATTGGCGCTGCCCAAGCCTGGTGAACGCGCACGAAGTCAGTGAGGGCGTGCGCAAACTGCTCCATCCAAAATAGCCTTCCCGCCCCGTCTCAAGGTGCTGCTCGATGAAAAGGACTGGTAAGCCAAGGACTTGTGTGACATCAAGTCACAAAACCCAGACATCACCAAGCCGGCACGTCAAATTGCCGGGAAATGGCGAGGCTGCGGCGTAAAATCGCCCGGATTCGCTCCCAACCCACAGCGCCCAGTCCGCCCTACGGTAACCTTTCCAAGTCAGAAGTGGCATAGTCGGCTTAACCGATTCGCCGCTTCTGCGGCCCTCAAAACCCATCAAGATATATGTCCAAGCAGTTGAAGCCAAAAGCAAAAGACGATTTCTTCGGCGGTGACGAGCCGACGCCCCGCACAGCCGTCAAGGCGGCGCCGCGCAGTGGGGGGGAAGCCGATTACACGGCAGCCGACATCGAGGTGCTCGAGGGGCTGGAACCGGTGCGGCGCCGGCCCGGCATGTATATCGGCGGCACCGACGAGAAGGCGCTGCATCATCTGTTCGCCGAAGTCATCGACAACTCGATGGACGAGGCGTTGGCCGGGCATGCGACGTTCATCGGAGTCGAGCTGAGTGCGGACGGTTTCCTGACCGTCACCGACAACGGCCGCGGTATCCCCATCGATCCGCATCCGAAATTCCCGAAGAAGTCGGCGCTCGAAGTCATCATGTGCACG
Source organism: Bradyrhizobium sp. IC4060 (assembly GCF_020193715.1). Lineage (NCBI taxonomy): Bacteria > Pseudomonadati > Pseudomonadota > Alphaproteobacteria > Hyphomicrobiales > Nitrobacteraceae > Bradyrhizobium > Bradyrhizobium sp. IC4060. The sequence goes on from NZ_JADYVJ010000001.1 coordinate 294,198, forward strand.
CTGCATTCGGGCGGCAAGTTCGACAGCAAGGTCTACGAGACCTCGGGCGGTCTGCACGGCGTCGGCATCTCCGTGGTGAACGCCCTCTCCTCGCGTCTCGAGGTCGAGGTCGCGCGCAGCCAGAAGCTCTACCGCATGACCTTCGAGCGCGGCCATCCCAAGGGCAAGCTCGAGGACCTCGGCAAGGTCAACAACCGCCGCGGCACGCGCGTGCGCTTCAAGCCCGACACCGACATCTTCGGGCAGAAGGCCGCGTTCAAGCCGCAGCGCCTGTTCAAGATGACGCGCTCGAAGGCCTACCTGTTCGGCGGCGTCGAGATCCGCTGGAACTGCGCGCCCGAGCTGCTCAAAGGCGTAGAGGACGTGCCGGCGGAAGCGACGTTCCACTTCCCGGGCGGCCTCAAGGACTATCTCGCTGCTGCGATCCACGCCGACACGCTGGTGCATCCGGACATCTTCTCCGGCAAGTCGGGACGCAACGGCGCGCACGGCGCCTGCGAATGGGCGGTGGCCTGGACCGCGGATGCCGACGGCTTCCTTTCCTCCTACACCAACACCGTGCCGACGCCCGACGGCGGCACCCACGAATCCGGCCTGCGCAGCGCGCTGCTGCGCGGCTTGAAGGATCACGCCGAGCGCGTCGGCCAGGGCAAGCGCGCCGCCTCCGTCACCTCGGAAGACGTGATGGTGGGCGCCGCCGTGATGCTTTCGGTGTTCGTGCGCGAGCCTGAATTCCAGGGCCAGACCAAGGATCGCCTCGCCACCGCCGAAGCGCAACGCATCGTCGAGCAGGCGATGAAGGACCCGTTCGACCATTGGCTGTCGGGCAATCCGAACATGGCCAACCGACTGCTCGACTTCGTCATCGACCGCGCCGAGGAGCGGCTGCGGCGGCGGCAGGAGAAGGAGACCGCACGCAAGACGGCCGGCAAGAAGCTGCGCCTGCCCGGCAAGCTCGCCGACTGCACCGATGCCGGCACCGAGGGCTCGGAGCTGTTCATCGTCGAGGGCGACTCGGCCGGCGGCAGCGCCAAGCAGGCGCGCGACCGCAAGACCCAGGCCGTGCTGCCGCTGCGCGGCAAGATCCTCAACGTCGCCTCCGCCGGCAAGGACAAGCTGACGGCGAATGCGCAGCTCTCCGACCTCGTGCAGGCGATCGGCTGCGGCACGCTCGCGCAATATCGCGAGGAGGATCTGCGCTATCAGCGCATCATCATCATGACCGACGCCGACGTCGACGGCGCCCACATCGCCTCGCTCCTGATCACCTTCTTCTATCGCCAGATGCCGCGGCTGATCGACGAAGGCCATCTCTTCCTCGCGGTGCCGCCGCTCTACAAGCTGACCCACGGCTCCAAGTCGGTCTACGCCCGCGACGACGCGCACAAGGAGGCGCTGCTCAAGAGCGCGTTCAACGCCAACGCCAAGGTCGAGGTGAACCGCTTCAAAGGGCTCGGCGAGATGATGCCGGCGCAGCTCAAGGAGACCACCATGGACCCGGCCAGGCGGACGCTGCTCAAGGTGGTGCTGCTGGCCGACGACCGCGACACCACGGCGGATTCGGTCGAGCGGCTGATGGGCACCAAGGCCGAGGCGCGCTTTGCCTTCATCTCGGACAAGGCCGAGTTTGCCAGCGACGAGCTGCTGGACGTTTGAGGCGGCAACCAAACCGGCTGCACGCCAACACAGCCCCGGCCCAAAGCCGGGGCTGTGTCTTTGGGGCAGCGGCCGCCGTTTCGGACCAGTTTGCCTTGTGTGCTGCCGGGATCTTCGTTGCTTTCCGGATTCGTCTCGCGGCGACTCGGCCAGCGACTCAGCGGATGCTGCGGCCGGGAGCAGGATTGCCTCCGTCTCGGACAAAACCGAATTTGCTAACGAAACCTTACTCAAAATCGAGTCGCCAGAATTCGGTCAAGCCCTTGAAACATAACAATTTTTCTAGATCTGGGCGAGGCCGCCGCAAAATACCCCCACACCGGCGTTTTCCGGCGACTGTGCCTGTCCGGCAACAGCATTTCGGCAAGAACCGTCTATAGTCCGGTCATCAGATGACACGGACTTCAGTGCGCTCGCGCCGACAAGGTTTGGGGATTTAAAATGAAGAAGACATTGCTCGCTCTGACCGCGGTTGCGGCGATGACCGGCTCGGCCTCGGCTGCCGACTTGGGCGCCCGTCCCTACGCGAAGGCCCCGATGCCGGCGCCCGTCGCCAACTGGACCGGCTTCTACGTCTTCGGCGGCGGCGGCGGCGGCCTCTCCAATGCTGACCAGCAGATTGTCGACACCGCCACGGGTACCCCGCTGACCATCACCCAGCGTCAGGGCGGTTCCGGTTGGTTTGGTACGGTCGGCGCGGGTTACGACTGGCAGTTCAGCGGCACCTGGGTCGCCGGTGTGTTTGGCGACGCTCAGTTCGGCAGCATCCGCTCCACCATCCAGGATCCGATCTTCGACATCACTGGTAACCAGAAGCTGGAGACCTCTTGGGCCGCGGGCGTGCGCCTCGGCTGGCTGGTCGCTCCGAACGTTCTCTCCTACGTCAACGGCGGTTACTCCGGCGCTCACTTCGGCCGCACCAACTTCACGACGCTCGGCGGTACCCCGGCCGGTGTTCACCTCAATGGCTACGATCGTCACGGCTGGTTCATCGGCGGCGGCGTCGAGAACAGCCTGAACATCTTCGGCATCACCTCGCCCGGCTGGTTCATGAAGACCGAGTACCGTTCGGCCTTCTACAATGCCAAGACTGAGGCTATCCGCACCGATATCGGCGACCTCCCGACCATCAACAGCGTCCGCGCCAACAGCTGGAACCAGACGATCTCGACCTCGCTGGTCTACCGCTTCAACTGGACCGGTCCGGTCGTCGCGAAGTACTGATCTGATCTCACGATCAAGCGTCAAAGCCCCGGCATCGCCGGGGCTTTTTCGTATTGGGCCTAGCTAGCGTCCTTGCGGCCACGGCCCATTGTGTCCGTACCAGAGCTACGGCTAGTCTGTCGGCAAGTTTTCGTGGCTGCGGCAGTCGTTGATGCCGTGGAGCGCGACAGAAGCGGACCGATGGGAGGAAGGCATGCGCAGATTTCTGCTGGTGGCAGGCCTGTTTGCAACCGCTCTCGGGCTGCTCTGGATTGGACAGGGCACGGGCACGGTTCCGTGGCCGCGATCGAGCTTCATGGTCAACCAGCTGCACTGGGCCGGCTATGGCGCAGCCATGGCCGGGTTCGGGCTGGTGCTGATCTGGCAGAGCAACCAATAGAAGAACTCAGGGAATCCAAGCATGACATCCAGCCGGTTCGATCTCCGCGGCAAGGTCGCGATCGTCACGGGAGGCAATGGCGGCATCGGGCTCGGCATGGCGCGCGGCCTCGCCGATGCCGGCGCCGACATCGCCGTGGTCGGACGCAACGAGAGCAAGTCCGCCGCCGCCGTGGCCGATCTCAGGCAGCGCGGCGTGAAGGCGATCGCCGTCGCCACCGACGTGACCGACAAGGCGGCGGTCGCAGCCATGATCGACCGTGTCGTCAAGGAGCTCGGCCGCATCGACATCCTCGTCAACAATGCCGGCATGAGCATCCGCAAGCCGCCGCACGAGCTCGAGCTTGACGAGTGGAACAAGGTGATCGACACCAACCTCACCAGCGCCTTCATGTGCTCGAAGCTGGCCTATCCGGCGCTGAAGGCGTCCGGCAACGGCAAGGTGATCAACATCGGCTCGATGATGTCGATCTTCGGCGCGAGCTTCGCGACCGCCTATGCGGCCAGCAAGGGCGGCATCGTGCAGTATACGCGCGCCTGCGCCAATGCCTGGGCGCCGAACAACATCCAGGTCAACGCCATCCTGCCGGGCTGGATCGACACCGATCTCACCCGCGGCGCGCGACAGCAGGTCTCGGGGCTGCACGAGCGCGTGCTGGCGCGCACGCCTGCGGGGCGCTGGGGCGACATCGACGACTTCGCCGGCATCGCCGTGTTCCTGGCGTCGCCCGCGTCGAATTTCGTCACGGGTACGGCGATCCCGGTCGACGGCGGATTCTCGGTGATGGCCTGAAGCCGGCCTGCCCGCCATCCAAACGCAAAAAAGAAGCCCCGGACGACGCCGGGGCTTTTGAATTGAGACAGTGCTTTTCTTGATCGTTGGTCGCGTTGCGTCGACGTGCTCAGTAGCGGGCGATGGTGGGTGCGTCGAACTTGTAGCTCGCGCGCACCACGGCCCATTGGATGTCGCGCGGCTTGGCATCGAAGGTGTAGTTTCCGGAGGTGCCGCCGAGCTGATAGGTCTGGCTGGTGAAGGCCGCGTAATTGTATTCGAGGCCGACGATCCAGTTGCGGGTGACGCCGTACTCCCAGCCGGCGCCGACGGTCCAGCCATTGGCCCAATGGGTTTGTCCGCCCGAGCCCGTCGCCACACCGACGGTGTCGGTGACCGAGAGGCGGTTGTTCGCGCCGGCATAGCCGCCCTTGATGTAGAAGAGGTTGTTCTGCACGGCGAATCCGGCGCGCCCGACCACGGTCGCGAGCACGTTGGTACGCCAGGAGAACACGTCATCCGCGGCGCCAAACACGGTGTTCGTGAACGAGCCCTTGTTGTCGAGACCCGAAATCGTGCCTTCCACGCCGAACACGTAATTGTTGGCCTGCCAATTGTAGCCGATCTGCGCGCCGCCCATGACGCCCGCGTTGCGCTGGCGATAGCCCTCTCCCGGCAGCAGATCGCCGAACGCCGCGCCGGTGCCGTTGTTGATGAACTGCTGGTTGGTCCATGCGCCACCGATGTGGCCGCCGACATAGAAGCCGGTCCAGTTGAACAGCGGCTCAACATAGGCGGGCGCCTTCGTGTAACGCGCACCGAGATCGGCGGCGGAGGCCGCGCCGGTCGAAACCAGAGCCGTCGTGCAGGCAAAGGCGGCAATCAACTTATTACGCATGGTACACCCCGTGTCCTTGATGGACGCACGGTCACAGACGGCTCTTACTAAAATTGAAATCAACACGGTTAACGTGGCGGTTGGGCCCGCATCGCGCCGTGAATCCGATGGCGATGTTGCAAGCGTGCAACGCATCGCGCGCGAATTCACGCCGCGCTATCCCTACCGAAGTCCTCCGCTAGGATTGCGGCGCGGCGCGCAAATGCACGTGCTCGGGCCGCACGCCGAGCGCGAGCAGGCGCGCCGGGATGCCCTGCAGCCATGGCAGCGCGGTGATGAGGCGCACGACCAGCGGCACCTTCAGCGGCCGGTCGCCGCCCTGCAAGGCGCCACTGATGATGTTGTTCTGCACGACCACCTGCATAGCTTGCGTCATCTTCACCGGGAACGCGCGACGGCGCCTGATGGCATCGAGCTCGTGCTCGGACGGGCAGCCATGCTGCAGCTTGTGCGCCAGGAGGTTTGCGGTCGCAACCGCATCCTGCACGGCGAGATTGACGCCCACGCCGCCGATTGGCGACATCGCATGTGCGGCGTCGCCGATGCACAATAGGCCCGGCTGCGTCCAGCGCGCTAGGCGGTTGATCGCGACGGTGAGCAGCTTGACGTCGTCGAAGCTCTTCACCTCGGCGATGCCGGAGCGGAGGATCGGCGCCATGCGCACGACGTCGTCGAGCAGCGCCGAAAGTCCCCTCGCCTTCACCGCATCGTACTGTCCCTTGGCGATGACATAGGCGCACTGCCAATATTCGCCGCGGTCGAAGGTGATCATCATCTTGCCGGGCTCGACCCGCGCGAACACGTTCTCGGTCTCTTCGGGTGTGCGGCCGGCGCGAAACCACAGCACGTCCATCGGCGCGCCGATCTCCTCGACGCTAAGGCCGGCGCGCTCGCGCACCGTCGAATGCCGGCCGTCGCAGGCGATGGTGAGATCGGCCTCGATGTCGATGATGCCCTCAGGCGTCTTCGCCCGCACGCCGGCGATCGTCTCGCCGCGGCGGATCAGATCGATCGCCTCCGTGCTCATCATCACCTCGAGCGAGGCAAAGCGCCTGCCCGCCTCGCGCAGAAAATTCAAGAAGTCCCATTGCGGCATGAAGGCGATGAAGGGGTATTTGGTATGGAGCCGGCTGAGATCGGCAATGCGCACAGGCGTGCCGCCGAACAGGCCGTCCATCTTTTGCAGGCGCTGGTGCGGCAGCTTCAGGAAGCCGTCGATCAGGCCGAGCTCATCCATCACTTCAAGCGTCGACGGATGCACGGTATCGCCGCGGAAGTCGCGGAAGAAATCCGCATGCTTCTCCAGCACCACGACGTCGATGCCGGCGCGTCCCAGAAGGTAGCCGAGCATCATGCCGGCAGGTCCCCCGCCGACGATGCAGCAGCGGACTTTCATGGTCCTGTCAGATTGTGGGTTGGGTGTCACTGCAGACGCGAACCGCGAGGTGAGTATCGATGAAGAGATGTCCGCCGATACTAGCGCGATTCAGGTCAAAGAGAGTCCTAATTATGCAGGGCGCAGTTGGATCAATGCCGGTTGGGAGCAGCAGACCGGCGCCAAATGAAAGGCCCGCTTCGTGCGGGCCTTCCGTGACGGTCGCGTTCGACTATTTCTGATCCTCGCTGCTGGTCCCGGACCCCGGACTGCCGATCGGCACCCCATTCGGAGCACGCCCGGCACCCATGTTTCGCTCGGCCTGAGCTGCCGTTGGCGACTTGCCGGCGGCAGTCGGCGCTTGAACATTGGGATTGGTCGGGCTGTTATTGGTGTTGATGTTGGCGCCTGTGGTGGTGCCCTGCGTTCCCATGCCGGAGGGAGCCGACGGCCCGGAATTGGCACTGCTGGGTGACGTTCCCATTCCGGCGCCCGATGAGGCCGCAGATCCGCCGCTGGTTCCGCCGGTCCCCGTGCCTGCCGCGGCACCCGCACCTGCGCCACCGCCGCCTGCGCCACCACCACCGCCTCCGCCACCACCGCCTCCTTGAGCAAGGGCGGCCGTCGAAAGCGCAGCACAAGCGATCGTGACGAGGATGGATTTACGGATCATGGATCGTCTCCCTGGTTTGGCAGACAATCCAGCCCGGCAGGAGTTGTTCCTTCCGCAGGGGAAGCGAGCTTCTCGTCTCAGGACTTTGGCGACTTGCGGTCCCACGGCCGTTTGCCATCGGCGTCGCGATCCCATGGTCGCGTGGCCGGAGCCCCCTTCTCATCCTCGGCGGCCTTCGCGCGGTCCGCCTGGACGCGTTCGCGATCAGTGAGAGGTGGGGCTGTGGGAGCTGGATTCGTTTGAGCCAGAACCGGAAGCGTCGTAAGGAGCGCGACAATAATGAATTTTGTCATTCCCGGCTCTAGCACTTTCACCTAGGCTTGTCCGATTTAAGTTCGGCCGCTGCGCAAGATCATCCCGTCACAATCGAACAGCGCATCAATTATTACTCCGGTTCGCGCTCCTGAAGCTCTTGATCTCCGACACGCTGCCGTCGCGATAGGTCAGCTCGACCGAGACGGATTTCGTGCTTGGCGCGAGCTTCATGTAGAGCGGCATGCCGGCGCTGACCGCGCTGGGGTCGCGCATGTCGCAGGGCGGCATCTTCAGCACCTGGTTGGGCACGGCGCTGTCGACGCCGATACGCACCTCGCGGATGGCGCAGCGGTAGGAGACGAGATGCGTGTAGTAGACGAGTAGCCCGTTGAACTCGCGGAACGACAGCCAGCTCGTCGAAGTCATATCAAGGATCTTGCGCTGGTCGCGGATCAACGCGGCCTCGGGATCGAACCTGATCGGGAACGGGCCCTGCATGTCGCCGGACTGATCGACGTAACGGACCTCGATGGTCCCGGCCTGCGCATCCGGCGGCAGCTCGATCGACGGGTTCGGCATCCGCTTGCGGGTGCGCGGATCGAGCGTGTCGATGAACCCGGTCTCGCGGAAATCGCTGGTGCCGGCCATGCGCCAGGAAATGCCGAGCGTCGGATCGGCGAAGGAGAACGTCACGCTCCAGCCGCCATTGTGACGCGAGAAGCTCGCGATCGGCGCATTGAGGGTCTCCTCCTTGGGCATCTTCGGCACCGACACCGGCGGCAGCGCCGCAAGCTTCGTGGGCGGTGGATCGTCCGAACGCGCGGCGGTGTCCTTGGCAAGGCCGCTGAGGAAGACGTCGTCGACCATCTGGTCGAAATAAACAGGCACCTGCCTGTGCTTCACGGTGTCGGCGAGCTCGCTGACGGCGCGGCGGGTACGCTGCGCCACCTGCACCAGATTCTCGCCGGGCTTGAGCAGCTCCTTGGCGAAGGTGCGCGTGAACACCGAATTCGGATTGGCGTCGTCATTGGAGAGCCGATCGAGCGCCGTTTGGCGGGGACCCGCGGAGAACACCGAGAACACGCCCTCGGGCAGCTGGGTCATCGGTGCGAGACCGCCGGCGCCTGCGACTGCACGGGTGCCCTTGCGCTCGAACGGATTGTTGCGGCAGGCATCGAACACCAGGATCGAGGTCCGCGCCTTCTTGTTCTGAAGGCGCTCGACGATGCGGTCGGCCAGGATGGAGGCGTCGCGCACCAATTCTTCCTGCCCTTCGGTCGCCGCCGGCACGTCGGTCGGCAGCAGATAATTCTGGCCGGCGATCTCGAAGCCGTGGCCGGCGTAGAAGAAGAACGCGGTGTCGCCGGGCTCGATCGCCTTATCGAAGGCGAGCAGGGTCTCGGAGAATTGCTGCCGGCTCTGGTTCTCGGCGACCATCACCGAGAAGCCGAGCTGCCTCAAGGTGTCGCCCATGGTGCGGGCGTCGTTGACCGCCTTGAGCAGCTTCGGCACGTTCCTGTAATCGTTGTTGCCGACGACGAGCGCGACGCGCTTCTCGGCATAAGCGGGCGCTGCAAAGCCGCTCAGGCTTGCTGCGAGGCCAAGGGCCGCCAGAATTCTGAAAAGCCGACGCGTCATCGCAAAATTTCCCGTTGCAGAACCGGCCCTGCCGCCGATCCATTGGAACGGCAGTTCATGGGACCCCCTGCCGCTGTGTGATAGTCGGCCAAGACCTGACCACGGTTCAAGGCCCCCGGGGCTCCGATTGTACGATCCGACTATGGCCGATTCCGCTGGAATCTGTTTCCTTTTGGACAATTTCGCCGGAAGCGAGGGGCTGCCGTGTTGCACTGGTGTACGGACGAGGTCGACCCGAAGGATCGCTTCGACTATTGGCGCGAGGTGCGCGCCAAGGGGTTGTTCGGCGTCACCGCCGAGCTCGCGCGCGAGCGGCGCGCGGACTTCTTCGGCGAATTCTCGCTGCGTAAGCTGGGCGGCGCCGGCCTCGTCGAGCTGAAGGCCTCGCCCTACGCGGTCGAGCGCAGCGCGTCGGACATCGCCTATGCCCCGGGTGAGGCGATCTGCGTCTACCAACAGCTCGGCAGCGGCGGCTGGTTCGGCGGCATGCGCGCAAGCGACTTTGCCATTGCCAATGGCAGCTTCGCCACCAGCCATACCGACCTGCCGTACCGCACCGCCCCGCTGGGCACCGGGGGCTTCCACCTGCGGATCCTCAAGATCCCCGTGAGCCACATCCCGGTGCAGGACAAGCGCATGCGCGATCTAGCGCCCCGGACCTTCAACGATCCGGCCCTGGCGCCCCTGCTCGCGGCCTGCTTTGCCGATCTCAACGAAATCGCCGCGGACGATACGGCGTCTGCCGTCCAGTCGTCCTTGGTCCAGGCTTTGGCCCATCTGGCGCTGATCGAGCGCGGCGTCGTGCGGCCCGGCAGCCGGCGGGGACAGCAGGCACTGCGGACCGCCCGCCTCTCGCAGTCCCAGCGGCTGATCGCGCGCCACCTTCAGGACCCCAATCTTGCGCCGGCCATGGTGGCCGACCTGCTCGGCGTCTCCGTTCGTCACCTGCACATGCTGTTCGAGATGGCAGAGAAGAGCTTTTCCCAGACGGTGACCGACGAGCGCCTGAAACAGAGCCGCCGCCTGCTGCGCGAGGCGCCGGAACGGCTAATCGCCGACATCGCGTCGTCGTGCGGCTTCGAGAGCCTGGCGACCTATTACCGGGTGTTCAACGCCGCCTATGGCATGGCCCCAGGTGATTTCCGGGCAAAAGGCTCGGACGGGCGTTAGCTGCTGTCTTGGCGGTTGCGGCCAGGCGGAGGGGGCTCGGGGAAAACCCCAGCCGCGCCCGTGATTTGGGCAAAAACCTCAGGCTTTTTAGGCCCTTCCCGCGCCCGCTCCATTGACTTTGGCCAATTCCCGCCTATGTTCCGGGTCGACGCGGCTCAGATCGACGAGCGATTCCTGAGCCTTGCGCTTTGTCCGCGTGAGTCAGCACCCCCAGCTTCTTCGAGAGCGCGCCGTTTCGGGGTGGAACGCGACAGCCTTATTACCCTCGATTCCGAACGGCGGTTTCGACCAGAGGCTCAATGTCCTTTTCAGATCTCGGACTGTCCGAAAAAGTCCTCGCCGCAGTGGCGGCCACCGGTTACACCACCCCCACCCCGATTCAGGAACAGGCGATCCCCCACGTCCTCGCACGCAAGGACGTGCTCGGCATCGCCCAGACCGGCACCGGCAAGACCGCGGCCTTCGTGCTGCCGATGCTCACCATCCTCGAAAAGGGCCGCGCCCGGGCGCGCATGCCGCGCACGCTGATCCTCGAGCCAACCCGCGAGCTCGCGGCCCAGGTGAAGGAAAACTTCGATCGCTACGGCGCCGGCCAGAAGCTCAACGTCGCCCTCCTGATCGGCGGCGTCTCCTTCGGCGACCAGGATGCCAAGCTGATGCGCGGTGTCGACGTGCTGATCGCCACCCCCGGCCGCCTGCTCGACCACACCGAGCGCGGCGGCCTGTTGCTCACCGGCGTCGAACTGCTCGTCATCGACGAAGCCGACCGCATGCTGGACATGGGCTTCATCCCCGACATCGAGCGCATCTGCAAGCTCGTTCCCTTCACGCGGCAGACCCTGTTCTTCACCGCGACCATGCCGCCAGAAATCCGGCGCATCACCGAAGCCTTCCTGCACAATCCGCAGAAGGTGGAAGTCTCCAAGCCCGCCACGACCGCCGTCACCGTGACGCAAGCCCAGGTGCCCGCCGGGCGCGAAGCGCACGAGAAGCGCGAATTGCTCCGCCGTTTGCTGCGCGAGGCCAAGGATCTCAAGAACGCGATCATCTTCTGCAATCGCAAGCGCGAGGTTGCGATCGTTCATAAATCGCTGCAGAAGCACGGCTTCAGCGTCGGCGCCCTGCACGGCGACATGGACCAGCCGGCCCGCATGGCCGCGCTCGACCAGTTCCGCAAGGGTGAGCTGCCCCTCCTCGTCGCCTCCGACGTCGCCGCCCGCGGCCTCGACATTCCCGAGGTCAGCCACGTCTTCAATTTCGACGTTCCCCACCACGCCGACGATTACGTCCACCGCATCGGCCGCACCGGCCGCGCCGGCCGGACCGGCACCGCGATCTCGATCGTGACACCGCTCGACCAAAAGTCGATGGCGGCGATCGAGAAGCTGATCGGCCAGAGCATTCCGCGCGCCGAAGGCGACTATGACGTCCACGCCGAAGCGGGCGAACAAGGCGAGCGTCCGCGCGAGCAGCGCGGCCGCGAGCGTTCACGCGGCGGACGCGGCAAGCCGCAGCGCGGCGAGCGGCGCGGTCATGACCGCGAACGCAGCCACGAGCCGCGCGAGGCGCGTGGCGAGGCACGGGCGGCTCCCGAGGCGAGGCCGGCACGCGAGGCACGGCCTCCGCGCGAAGCCAGGCAATCATCCGAGCCGCGCAATGGTGCGCGCCCGCAAGCGAATTCGTCGCATGTGCCCTCGATCGGCCGTCCCGAGCCGCGCCGCCAGCGCGAGATCGACAGCGAGCCGGGCGATCACTCGCATCTGCCGGCGTTTCTGCTGCGGCCGGTGCGCTCCCCCGCCGGGGCTTGAAGCGCGCCGGCGCTCCACATCTCGGTTGAAAAACATCGATCTGCAATTTTTTGGATACTCCCGTGAACGTATATTTACGGGGCGTTCACGATCGTCCGTTAGCCTACGAACATAATTTAAGGATTGCTGCGGTCGATGGCGCGTCGGCCGCTGTGGGGATGTTCAGTGATCAAGGTACTCGACGAACACGAACGCACGCTGGCGTTCGCCGAGGTGGCGCTCGGCCAGATCCGATCGCTTCGACAGACGGCCATTCCCCGCAATTACGAGATCTGGTACGTCTACGCCACCGGCTACAACGCACCGCTCAACAAGATCATCAATGAGACGCTGGCGCGCAGCGGCAAGCTGACCGAGGCCGATCTCGAGCAGATCTACGAGACCTATCTCTCCCACATCAAGACCACCGACCGCATCGACAAGGTCGGCGCGCGCGTCGTCGGCGAGATCGACGACGTCGTGAAGGTGTTGGGCGAGGCGCTCGGCATGACCGGGGCCTACGATACCAGTCTGTCGGATGCGACCGAGAAACTGTCGTCGGCCGAGAACCGCGACCAGGTCAAGGCGATCGTCGAGGCGCTGCTGCGCTCCACTAGCGAGATGCGCGAGACCAACAAGGCGCTCGAAGACCGGCTGACGCTGTCGAAGAACGAGATCAGCAATCTCCAGCAGAGCCTGGAGGCGATCCGCGCCGAAAGCCTGACCGATCCGCTCACGGGCCTGGGAAATCGCAAATATTTCGACCGCATGATCGGCATGGCAGTGCAGAGCGCGCTCGTCTCGGGCGAGCCGCTGTCGCTGCTGCTGTTCGACATCGATCACTTCAAGTCGTTCAACGATTCCTACGGTCATCTCACCGGCGACCAGGTGCTGCGGCTCGTCGGCCTTTCGCTGAAGCAGACCATCAAGGGCCAGGACATCACGGCGCGCTACGGCGGCGAGGAATTCGCGGTCGTTCTCCCCAACACCGCGATGCGCCAGGCACTGACGGTGGCCGATCACATTCGCCGCGCCGTGATGGCGAAGGAATTGAAGAAGAAATCGACCGGCGAGATCCTCGGCCGCGTCACCATCTCCGTCGGCGTCTCCATGCTCAGGGAGGGCGACGACACCGACGCGCTGATCGAGCGTGCCGACGCCTGCCTCTACGCCGCCAAGCGCAACGGCCGCAACCGCGTGATCTGCGAAGCCGATCCGGAATTCGCGATCGAGAGCCACAGCCGGGTGGCGTGACGTTCATCCTCGCGTCTGTAGGGTGGGTTAGCGCAGCGTAACCCACCTCTTGTCTATCAAGGTGTATGAAGTGGTGGGCTACGCTGCGCTAACCCACCCCACGCATCGCCTTCCCGGCAACCTTCTTCGCCACACCCTTCTTCGGCGCAACCTTCTTCTTCGCCGCCGCCTTCTTCGCCTTCGGTCGCTTCTTCACCTTGGCGCGCTGGGCGGCAGTGAGCGCCGCCCTCGCCCATTGCGCAAGCTCCTGGGAATCGTCGAACAGGCGCGCCGGCAGCTCCCAGTAGGAATTCACAACCACGGTCTTGGCGCGGGTCGAATACTGGAACGGCTTCGAGCCTTCGGCCTCGAAGTCGGGAATGGTCGTCTCGTCGGCGCGAAAGAACAGGCCGGCGCGCAGCGACAGCGCGAAATTGACGCCGTCGGCGGAGATGCCGTAGCCGGAGAACATTTTCCGGATGGTGACCGGGCCGAAATCAGCGAACAGGTCGATCAGGAATTCGCGGTCCATCGGAGGCTTCCCTGCGCAAGCAAGTGAGCCTTCATAGCATTTCCGTCATTGCGAGCGAAGCGAAGCAATCCAGACTTCCGCCGCGGAGGCAGGTTGGATTGTTTTGTCGCCAGCGCAAAATTGCTCGCAATTTTGTCGCGGGCTCCTCGCAGTGACGCTGGAAAGTCTACCCGTCGATCTTTGCCGGCCGCAACTCGACCGATTCGCCGCAACCGCAGGCGGAGACCTGGTTGGGATTGTTGAAGACGAACTGGGCCTGCATCTTGTCGGCCTTGTAGTCCATCTCGGTGCCGAGCAGGAACAGCACGGCCTTGGGATCGACCAGGATCTTGACGCCCTTGTCCTCGACGACCTCGTCGGTCGGGCGGATGTCGTGGGCGTATTCGACCGTGTAGGACTGGCCGGCGCAGCCGCCGTTCTTCACGCCGACGCGCAAGCCCACGATCTCCGAGTCCGCGCGTTGGGTCAGCTCGGTGATGCGCTGGGCAGCGGCATCCGTCAGCCGCATCACCTGCGGGCGCGGGCGCCGCGGCTTCGGAGTGGATGCTGGTGTCGAGCCTGACGAAATCTGGGTCATGTTGTCTATGTGGTCCGTTGCGGAGCGAATTCAATGCGGCCCGAGGGCGTCACCACATGTTCAGCACGAGGCGGGCCTCGTCGCTCATGCGTTCCGGCGACCACGGCGGCTCCCAGACGACCTTGACGTCGACCACGCCGACGCCGGGCACGCTCGCCACCGCGTTCTCGACCATGGTCGGCAGCTCGCCGGCGGCCGGACAGTTCGGCGTCGTCAGCGTCATCTGCACGTCCACGGAACGGTCGTCCTTGATCTCAACCTTGTAGATCAGGCCGAGCTCGTAGATGTCGGCGGGGATTTCCGGGTCGAACACGGTCTTGAGCCCGGCGATGATCTCGCGGGTCAGCCGCTCGGTCTCCTCCGGCGGCAATGCCGAATGGGTCTCCATCGGATTGGCTTTGATTTCGGCCGTGTCACTCATGCAAACAAATCCCGCGCCTTCAGCAGCGCCTGTGCCAGATGATCGACTTCTTCCCGCGTATTATACATGCCGAACGAGGCCCGGCATGTCGCCGTCACGTTGAACCGCTCTAAAAGCGGCATGACGCAATGGGTGCCGGCGCGCACCGCGATGCCCTGGCGGTCGATCACGGTGGCGACATCGTGGGCGTGCGCGCCCTTGAGCTCGAAGGAGATCACGGGGCCCTTTCCCCGCGCCGTGCCGATCAGCCGCAGCGAGTTGATCTCGCGCAGGCGCTCCTGGGCGTAGGCGGTGAGGTCGGCCTCGTAGGCGGCGATGCGCTCCTTGCCGATCGAGTTGACGTAGTCGATGGCGGCGCCAAGGCCGACGGCCTCGACGATCGCCGGCGTGCCCGCCTCGAACTTGTGCGGGGGATCGCCATAGGTGACGACGTCGCGCGAGACCTCGCGGATCATCTCGCCGCCGCCGTTGAAGGGGCGCATCGCGACGAGATGGTCGTACTTGGCCCAGAGCACGCCGATGCCGGTCGGACCATAGACCTTGTGACCGGTGAAGACGTAGAAGTCGCAGCCGATATCCTGGACGTCGACCGGCAGATGCACCGCGCCCTGGCTGCCGTCGACCAGCACCGGAATGCCGCGGGCATGGGCGATCCTGACGACGTCCTTGACCGGCACGATGGTGCCGAGCGCGTTCGACATCTGCGTGATCGCGACCAGCTTGGTCTTCGACGTCAGCAGCTTCTCGAATTCGTCGATGAGGAAATTACCCTCATCGTCGACCGGTGCCCATTTGATCACGGCACCCTGGCGTTCCCTCAGGAAATGCCAGGGCACGATGTTGGAATGGTGCTCCATGATGGAGATGACGATCTCGTCGCCTTCCCCGATGTTGGGGGCACCCCACGAGGACGCGACCAGGTTGATCGCCTCGGTCGCGTTGCGGGTGAAGATGACTTCCTCGGTGCGCGCAGCGTTGATGAACTGCGCCACCTTGGTGCGGCCGCCCTCATAGGCTTCGGTCGCGGCATTGGCGAGGTAGTGCAGGCCGCGATGCACGTTGGCGTATTCGGATGTATAGGCCTGCGTCATGCGGTCGAGCACAGCACTCGGCTTCTGCGCCGAGGCGGCGTTGTCGAGATAGACGAGCGGCTTGCCGTAGACCTGCATGGCGAGCGCCGGAAAATCCTGGCGCACGCGCGTAACGTCATAGGCGCCGTTCTTGACCGCCGGATGCGTGCTCATGACCGCCGCTCCAGCCAGCGCTCGGCGATGCCGATCACGTGCTCGCGCAAAGTATCATCGGCGATCTGCTCGATCGCCTCGCCGACAAAGGCCTGGATCAGCAGCGCCTGGGCCTGCTTCTCCGGCAGGCCACGGGCCTTCAGGTAGAACAGCAGACTGTCGTCGAGCGCGCCGGCGGTGGCGCCGTGGCCGCAGGAGACGTCGTCGGCAAAAATCTCGAGTTCGGGCTTGTTGTCGGCCTCGGCCTCGTCCGAGAGCAGCAGCGCGCGCGTCATCATCTTGCCGTCGGTCTTCTGCGCGTCGGGACGGACGATGATGCGGCCCTGGAACACCGAATGGGCGCGGTCGTCGATCACCGCACGGAAGATCTCGCGGCTGACGCAGTTCGGCACGGCATGGTCGACCACCAGTGTGGTGTCGCCGTGCTCGGTCTTCTTCAACAGGTTGACGCCGTTGACCGAGAGCTGGCTGCCCTCGCCCGCCAGCGTAATGAAGCCCTGCAAGCGGCTGACCGCAGCGCCGCTGGTCATGTTGAAGACGTTCAGCTTGGTGTTGGCGCCGACGGTGACGAACTGCGAGGTGATGTTCACCGCATCGGCCGCATCGTCCATCAGGCGGATATGCGCGACGTCGGCGTCGTCACCGATCGAGACGATGACGGCGTCGTTGACCTGGTAGGCCGCAGCGCCGGCGGCGGCGAAGCTCTCGATGATGGTGGCGCGGGCGCCCTTCCCGATCGCCACCTGCGAGCGGGTGAAAGCCGAGGCCGATGCGGCGATCGCAACATGGATGATCTGGACCGGCGCAGAGAGCTGCGTTCCATCCGCGATCGACAGCACCACGCCGTCGGTCGCCAGCGCCGCGTTGACCGCGATCACGGCATCGGTGGACGCGGTCTTGAGGAGACCGGCATCCTTATCCAGCGTCTCGCGCAGAGTCTTGAAGCCGACCTCGGACGCAAGCGCCTTCACGTCTGAAAGCTCAGCCGCGAACACGCCGTCGACCAGCACCAACTTGCGGGCGCCCGCGATGGCATGCGCCTTGACCGCGTCCGCGGCGCGCTTCAGCGCGGTCGCATCGGGCACGGCGGCCAGCGGCAGCACCTCGCCGACCAGCGCGCGCAGGTCGGTGTATTTCCATTCCTCGATCCGGCGGTGCGGCAGACCGAGACGCTCATAGGTCTCGAACGCCTCGCGGCGCGCCGCCATCACGTCAGGCGAACCCGGCAGGCGGCCTTCGGCGCTGGCGAAGAGATCGCTCACCGCGCGGCCGCTCCCGGTCTTTGCCACAGCAACGTTCATCTTAAAATTCCTTACGCGGCATCCTCGAACTGGGCGTAGCCGGAGGCTTCCAGCTCCAGCGCCAATTCCTTGCCGCCGCTCTTCACGACGCGGCCCCTGGACATCACGTGCACGACGTCGGGCACGATGTAGTTCAGCAGCCGCTGATAATGGGTGATGACGACCATCGCGCGCCCCGGCGAGCGCAGTGCGTTGACGCCGTCGGCCGCGATGCGCAGCGCGTCGATGTCGAGGCCCGAATCCATCTCGTCGAGGATGCACAGGCTGGGCTCGAACAGCGCCATCTGCAGCACCTCGTTGCGCTTCTTCTCGCCGCCGGAGAAGCCGACATTGACACCGCGCTTGAGCATGTCCTGCGGGATGTTCAGCGACTTCGAGACTTCGCGGACCTTCTTGAGGAAGTCCGGCACCATCAGCTCGCTCTCGCCGCGCGCCTTGCGCTGCGCGTTCAGCGCCGTGCGCAGGAAATTCATGGTGGTGACGCCGGGGATCTCGACCGGATATTGGAACGCCAGGAACACGCCCTTGGCGGCACGCTCGTCGGGATCCATCTCCAGCAGGTCCTCGCCCCTGAACAGGATCTGGCCGTCGGTGACCTCGTAGCCGGGCTTGCCGGCGATGACATGGGAGAGTGTCGACTTGCCGGAGCCGTTCGGCCCCATGATCGCGTGCACCTCGCCCTCGTTCACGGTCAGCGTCAGCCCGTGGAGGATCTCACGCTCCTCGACACGAACCTTGAGGTCTTTCACTTTAAGCAAAGCCATAATGTTTTTCCATCTATCCCCTCATCCCAGGGAGCGCCGCAGGCGCGTCTCGAAGGATTGAGGCCACCAATCTTTCCGGTATCCATCCTTCAAGGCGGCCGCTTGCGCGGCCTCTTCAGGACGAGGTCCGAGCTAGCCGACCGACCCTTCGAGCGAGATCGAGATCAGCTTCTGCGCTTCCACCGCGAATTCCATCGGAAGCTGCTGCAGCACGTCCTTGACGAAGCCGTTGACGACGAGGCCGACCGCTTCTTCCTGGCTGAGCCCGCGCTGGATGCAGTAGAACAGCACGTCCTCGGAGATCTTCGAGGTGGTCGCCTCGTGCTCGAACGTCGCGGACGAGTTCTTCGCCTCGATGTACGGCACGGTGTGCGCACCGCATTTGTCGCCGATCAGCAGCGAGTCGCAGGCGGTGAAGTTGCGCGCGCCAGTCGCCTTGCGATGCGCGGTGACGAGACCGCGATAGGTGTTCTGCGACTTGCCGGCGGCGATGCCCTTGGAGATGATCCGGCTCGACGTGTTCTTGCCGAGATGGATCATCTTGGTGCCGCTATCGACCTGCTGATAGCCGTTCGAGATCGCGATCGAGTAGAATTCACCACGGGAATTGTCGCCGCGCAGAATGCAGCTCGGGTATTTCCAGGTGATGGCGGAGCCGGTCTCGACCTGGGTCCAGGAGATCTTCGAGTTGGCGCCACGGCAGTCGCCACGCTTGGTGACGAAATTGTAGATGCCGCCCTTGCCTTCCGAATTGCCGGGATACCAGTTCTGCACCGTCGAATATTTGATCTCGGCGTCGTCGAGGGCGACGAGCTCGACCACGGCGGCATGCAGCTGGTTCTCGTCGCGCTGCGGCGCGGTGCAGCCTTCGAGATAGGAAACGTAGGAGCCCTTGTCGGCGATGATCAGCGTACGCTCGAACTGGCCGGTGTTGCGCTCATTGATGCGGAAATAGGTCGACAGCTCCATCGGGCAGCGCACGCCCGGCGGCACGTAGACAAACGAGCCGTCGGAGAACACCGCCGAGTTCAGCGTCGCATAGAAATTGTCCGAGGTCGGAACCACCGAGCCCAGATATTTCTGCACCAGCTCGGGGTGCTCGCGGATGGCTTCCGAGATCGGCATGAAGATCACGCCGGCCTTCTTCAGCTCAGCCTTGAACGTGGTCGCAACCGAGACCGAATCGAAGACAGCATCGACCGCGATCTTGCGGCGGGCCGGATCTTCCTCGCCGGGCTTGGGCTCGACGCCTTCGAGCATGGCGACTTCCCGCAAGGGGATGCCGAGCTTCTCGTAGGTCTTCAGGATCTCCGGATCGATCTCATCCAGCGAGGAGACCGTCTTCTTCGGCTTCGGCGCCGCGTAGTAATAGAGGTCCTGGAAGTCGATCTTGGGATAGTCGACGCGGGCCCAGGTCGGCTCCTGCATGGTCAGCCAACGGCGATAGGCCTCGAGCCGCCACTGGAGCATCCAGGCGGGTTCGTTCTTCTTCTGCGAGATGAATTTGACGATCTCTTCCGACAGCCCCTTCGGGGCCTTCTCGGAGTCGATCAGGGTCTCAAACCCATAACGATACTGGTCGACGTCGATGCGCTTCACGCGCTCGACCGTCTCTTGTACGGCTGGCATTCCATCCTCCGCTCGCGGTTTCAAGGACCGCGGTGGATCAAACTCGGACGAGTATTACGATATTTCTCTGCGGAAAGCACGGGCTTAGAACCGTTCAAGCCGTGTTTCATCGCTCAACCCTTAAGTAGGGTATTACCAAGCTTTCGCCAAGCCTCTAACGCCCTATTGATGTCCGCCGGTTCCGTGGACCAGCCCAGACTGAGACGCACCGCTCCTTGGGCCACCACGGGATCATAGCCCATCGCCGACAGGACGTGAGACGGCTGGACCTTACCGGAGGAACAGGCGGAGCCGGAAGACACCGCGATGCCTTCCAGATCGAAGCCGATCACGGCGGTTTCGGCCTTCAAGCCGGGCGCCGTGAAAAGCACGGTATTCGGCAACCGCGCCACGTCTTTCGCAAAAACGGTCGTCCCGGGAACCTCGCGAAGGCCATTTTCCAAGCGATCTCTGAGACTTGCCATATGCTTCACATCCTCCGGCAGAGCCTGAAGCGCAGCCTTCACCGCGGCCCCAAAGGCGGCGATCCCGGCTACGTTCTCGGTTCCGGCCCGGCGGTTGAACTCCTGCCCGCCGCCCCGCAGCACCGGCTCCAGCCCGCCGATTCCTTCGCTCATCACCAATGCGCCGACCCCCTTGGGCCCGCCAATCTTGTGCGCAGAAAAGGTGGCAAGGTCGGCGCCTACCGTGTTGATATCAAATGGCATTTTTCCCATCGCCTGGATCGCATCGACATGCAGCAAGCCGACGGCCTCGTGGACGATGGTTGCAGCCTCCGTGACGGGCTGAAGGGCGCCGGTCTCGTTGTTGGCGACCATGATCGAGACCAGGGCCGGCGGGCCGCCCTTCAGCAGCGCCTTCAAATGATCGAGGTCGACCAAGCCGGAGCGCGTGACCTGGATCAGCCCGATCTTGTCCGCCGGGAACCGGCCGCCGGCCAGCACCGAGGCGTGCTCGACCGCCGAGACCAGCAGCCGCTCGACGGGTGCGCCGGACGGGCCCCGCAAACCCGGCGAGAGCGCCAGCGCATTGGCCTCGGTTCCGGCGGAGGTGAAGACGATGTTGCGCGGCTGCGCCCCCACCGCGGCGGCGAGTGTCGCGCGGGCTTCTTCGACCAGCCGCCGCGACTCCCGCCCCTCGGCATGGACCGAGGATGGATTGCCGACCAGGTCGAAGGCCGCGACCATCGCCGCTCGCGCCTCGGGGCGCAGCGGCGTGGTCGCATTCCAGTCGAGGTAGACACGGTTCGGCATCTGGCCCTCTTAGCACCTTTTGTCGTCCGGCCAATCGGAGGGCGTGCGCTCGTCAGGCCGGCTGCTGCTCCATCCTCGCAACACTTGGCGGCACCGCGCGCAACCCGAACAGCGGCCGCAGCCAGGCAACGCGCCGGACGATCTCATAGGTCGCCACACATGTGAGCGCGGTCCCGACGATGACAATGGACGCTTCGATGCCGGCCGACAGACCGCTGCCATGCAATTGATGCGCGATCACGATGATCGCGGTCTGATGCACGATGTAGTACGGGAAGATCGCGTCGGTCAGATAGCGCCGCGCCGGGCTGTCGGCTGTGAAGGTGCGCCGCGCAAAGCCCAGCACGACGGCGATCGCGAGCCATTGATAACAGCCATAGGCCGAGGCGGCGAACCACTTCAGCATGGGCGACGGCGCAAACAGGCCGGCGCGTACCAGGATGAAGCCAGCGAAGCAGGCGGCGGCCGCCAGCAGGGCCGCCCAGCGCAGGCGTTCGAGCTCGCGCCAGATCCCCTCCTGCTTGGCCAGCAGGAAACCGATCAGGAAGGCCGTGGCGTGGTCCGCGTGGTTGTACCAGTCCCCGAACAGCGCGTGTGTCGACGGGAAAGCCGGGAACAGCACCAGGCGCCAGGCCGCGTACAGCAGGCAGGGCGCGATCAGGAGCCATGGGCCGGTAAGCGCACGAGCCAGCTTTCGGCCAAGCCAGTCAGCGCCGGCCGGCCATAACGCGAGCACGCCGATCAACGCCATGGTGTAGACCCACAGATAGACCATGAACCAGAGGTGGTTCCAGGTCGGCAACACGATGCACGGCTTCGGACAGAATTGCGCGCCGAAGGCGAAGTAGTGCCTGGCGTAGAAATCGAAGAAGCCGGCGGGATAGCCGAGGCTTTCGACGATCTGGAGATAGGCCTGCGGCGGCACGATCACGAGCATGCCGAAAATGAGCGGGATCAGGAGCCGCGCCGATCGCGCACCGGCAAGCGAGGCGAGGCTGGACTTGCCGAGCATGAAGCGGGTGGCAACCCCTGATACCAGGAATAGCAGCGACAGCCGCCACGGATTGAGGAAGAGCATCACCGGTTCCAGCCAGGTCAGCCGGTGCACGCTCTTGATGTGAAATCCCCAGGACACGTAGAGCATGCCGACGTGGTAGAAGATGAGCAGCGCGAAGGCTAAAATCCGCACCCAATCCAGGTCGATACGCCTTTCAGAGCTTTGGGATTGCTGTGGTGTTGTCATGGTTTTCTGCTCCTTGACGGGACGACAAACGCGGTTTCGGGGCCAGGACTGACGAAAATGGCTGACACCGAAAATGCTCCACCTGCGGCGCGCGTCGAGCCGGTTTGGGATCAGAATCGGACGCGAGGGGATGAGCCGCCGGCGGCTGGGACGAGTCGCGGGTCTTTTGGGATCAGCGGCGGCGACCGGATGATGTTCGCGGCGATCGCGGCCGTCGCGCTCGTGATCGGAGTAGTCAATGCGTTTTCGTTCGCTCAGGACGCGGCCTGGCGCGGCGACAGCTACGACATCGGCCGGCGGTTGTTCTGGGAGATGTCGAGCATCGCCGTCATCCTGCTGTTGCTGCCGATCCTGGTCTTGGCGGTGCGCCGCATGCGCCGGACAGCCGGCCTCGCCGCCCAGGCGGCCATCGGGGCGATCGCCCTGCTCGGCTTCTCCACCCTCCACATCACCGGCATGGTCTGGGTGCGGAAGCTCGCGCTCTGGCTCGCCGGCGGCGCCTACGATTTCCGTTTCTCGCTCGCGACGGTCCTGTACGAATTCCGCAAAGACGCCGTGGCCTTTGCCCTGATCGCCGCCACGATCTGGCTGCTCGAAAGCCGGCGTGAGCTGAAGAGCGCGGCAGTCGCATCGTCGGCGCCGCCCACCCCGAAGCAGCCATCGTCCCCCGATCTGATCTGGCTGCGCGACGGCACCAGCCGCATTCGCGTGGTGCCGCGCGATATCCTCTGGGTCGCGTCAGCCGGCAATTACATCGAATATAGCCTCGCCGACGGCACCCAGCACCTCATACGGGGCACGCTGGCAGCGGCGGAAAGCGAGCTGGCGCGCTTTTCCATCGTTCGCGTCCACCGGACCAAGCTCGCCAATCTCGACCGGGTGCGCGGCGTGGACCTCAAGCCATCAGGGGATTTCGAGCTCGCCTTCGACAACGGCCAGACGCTCGGCGGCAGCCGGCGCTACCGGCCGGCGGTCGCGTCGCTCGGAAGCCGAACCGCGCCCGCGGCAATCGTCCCAGGCGCCCCCTAAACAATCGTGATTTCAATGAGTTGGATAGCGCCCTTCGGCAGGACGGCCGGCTCTTGCCGTGCTTCGGTTGATTCAGGCAGGTCCAGGTCGCGGCAGGCAAGCCAGAGATGACAATGCAATGACTGGCTAAGCTCTTGAGCTGATTGAGAGATGTCGAAGAAGCTTGCTTTTTGACCCTGGCCTTGTGTTAGAAGCGCGCGTCAGTTCACCTGCGCGCCACTCGCGCATCATCCGAGGGCGCGCCTCTCCACCCTTCATCCGTGCTCTCGTCGGCGGCAACGCTGCGAGAGTCCCAATCGGACGATTGCGCAGGGATCACCTCCAAGGGACTTAGATCAGAGATCATCGATGCCTGAAGTCATTTTCACCGGCCCCGCCGGCCGCCTCGAGGGCCGCTATCACCCGGCCAAGCAGAAGAATGCGCCGATCGCGATGATCCTGCATCCGCATCCGCAGTTCCACGGCACGATGAACCATCAGATCGTGTACCAGTGCTACTACGCCTTCGCCCATCGCGGCTTCTCGGTGCTGCGCTTCAATTTCCGCGGCGTCGGCCGCAGCCAGGGCGCGTTCGACCACGGCACCGGCGAATTGTCCGACGCGGCCGCCGCGCTCGATTGGGCGCAGACCATCAATCCCGAGGCGCGCGCCTGCTGGGTTGCCGGCTTCTCCTTCGGCGCCTGGATCGGCATGCAGCTCTTGATGCGCCGCCCCGAGGTCGAAGGCTTCATCTCGATCGCGCCGCCGGCCAACCTCTACGACTTCTCGTTCCTCGCGCCCTGCCCGTCCTCAGGTCTGATCGTGCATGGCGAGAAGGATGCGGTGGTGCCGCCCAAGGACGTCAACACGCTGGTCGAGAAGCTGAAGACCCAGAAAGGCATCGTGATCGATCAGCAGATCATCCCCGGCGCCAACCACTTCTTCGATTCCAAGCTCGAGCCGCTGATGGAAACCATCACGGCCTATCTCGACATGCGCCTCGCCAACGTGCGGTAATTCTTCCGACGTGGATGGGTTCGCGGCATGGCTGCGAACCCATCACGCTGGAGATTTGCGAGCGATGAAGGCGTATCTGGTTCTTGATCTCTCGGTGAACGACTACGCCGGATTCAAGACTTACATCGCTGAAGTTCCGGCGTTCATCGCCAAGCACGCAGGGCGATACATCGTCCGCGGCGTCGAGCCGACAACGATTGAGGGCGACTGGGCGCCCGAGCGTCTCGTCATCATCGAATTTGCGGACCGCGAGAAGGCTCAGGCCTTCTTGGATGATCCTGAGATTCAACCCCTGTTCAAACTGCGTCAGGCGACGACGACCAGCAGGCTGCTGCTCGCGGATGGGTGCATCTGATCGCAGCAACTGACTACGCCAGCTTGAGCGCGACGATCCCAATCAAGACGAGCGCGATGCCGGCAAGCTTCATCGCGCTCAAGCTCTCGCCGAACAGCACCACGCCCATCAGGAACGTGCCAGCCGCGCCAATGCCGGTCCACACCGAATAGGCGACGCCAACCTCGAGCACCTTCAAGGCCCGCCCAAGCAGGAATACGAACGCGGCGAGCAGCACGAGCGAGGCGATGGTCCAGCCGGCGCGCGTATAGCCTTCGGCATATTTCATGGCGATCGCCCAGCCGACGTCGAGCAGGCCCGCAATCACCAGCATGAGCCACGCGAAGGATTGCGACATCGAATCGGCTCACGCCGCGAGCTTGAGCAGATGCGCGTCGTGGCGAACGAGGAACGCGCGCAGCAATTGCGGATAGTCTTCGCCGACGGCGGTGCGGACACTTGGACGCTTCGCCAGTTCGGCGCGCCACGCACGGACCTTTGGAACATCCGTGAAGATGCCGTGCTCGGTCAGTTCGTCGAACAGATCGAAGTAACGGAAGACAGGTGCGAACACCGCATCGACCAGACTGAACGCCTCGCCGGCGAAGTACGGGCCCGCGCCGAGCGCTGCCTCGACCCGCGCGAATTTTGCCGCGAGCGCCTGGCGCTTGCTCTCGAAGATCGCCGGATCGGTTGTGGTCTCCAAGCCCCAGAGGTCGCCGAGGATCGCCGAGCCGAACTCCATCCAGGCACGGTGCTCGGCCCGCTGCAACGGATCCGCCGGATGCAGCCTGCTGCCTGCCTGCGTCTCCTCGATGTACTCGCAGATCACGTTGCTCTCGAACAGCGCGACCTCGCCCTTCTCCGTCGTCACCACCAGCACCGGCACCTTGCCGAGCGGCGAGAGTTTGAGAAACCAGTCGGGCTTGTTGGCGAGATCGATGTCGATCCGCTCAACCGGCACGCCCTTCTCCTTCAGCGCGATCACCGCGCGCTGCACATAGGGACAAAGCTTGTGGCTGATCAGTTTCAGGGAAGAGGTCATGGCAAGGATTCCGGCAGTTAGATGCGACTGCATCCAATATAGATGCAACTGCATCCAATCGTCAAGATCCATGCACCTGCATTAACTACCAAATATTAGCCCGGGAGCTTCGAGTTTGAGTTTGCCGGACGGGGATAGTCTTCAAATCCCGGGCAGTGGCAATCTTTGCAGCTGCACCTATCGCCCTCCAGATGATGATAGCCGATGGGATGCTGACAATGGAGACAGGTGCCCCGCAAACCATCAGAGGGACCCGGAGGAAAACCATTCGTAGAATCGTTCAAGTTCGGTCTCCTCGCAAAGCTGGCCGGCGGGCACCCCGCTTTACGGCCTGGCGATCACCCCGCCGGTCATCGGCATCGGCACGCCCGTGGTCGCCGGATAGGACAGTGGCAGGCCCTTCATGCCGCGGACGGCGAGAAAGCCGAAGGCCTGCGCCTCGATGGCGTCCGAGGCCCAGCCGAGCGTCTCGGCCGCCTCGACCGTGGCCGAGCCCACCCGCTCCCGCAGCATGCGCAACATGGTGAGGTTGCGCGCGCCGCCGCCGCAGACAACCCAGCTGCGCGGCCGTCGCGGCAGAAGAGGAATGACGCGGGCGATCGCGGCCGCGGTGAAGGCGGTCAGCGTCGCTGCGCCGTCGGCAGGCGCGACGTCACCGAGCCGCAGGGCCGCAAAATCGTTGCGGTCGAGCGATTTCGGCGGCGGGCTTGCGAAGAACGGCACCTCCAGCGCCTGCGCGATCCAGGCTTCGTCCACCTTGCCGAGAGCGGCGAATTTGCCTTCGGCATCGAACGCCTGGTTCATGCTGCGGTACATGAAATCGTCCAGCAGCGCGTTGCCGGGGCCGGTGTCACAGGCGATCAGCGTTTCGTTGCCGTCGATATAGGTGATGTTGGAGACGCCGCCGATATTGACCACGACGATCGGCCCTTCGCGCTCCAGCGAATGGGCGAGCGCGCGGTGGTAGACCGGCACGAGCGGCGCGCCCTGCCCGCCAGCCTCGACGTCGGCGGCGCGGAAGTCGTGCATCACGGGAATATGGATGGCCCTTGCGAGCGCCGGCGCGTCGCCGATCTGCACCGTCAGCCGCCTCTCGGGCCGGTGCAGCACGGTCTGGCCGTGGAAGCCGACAATGTCGACGTCCTCCGCCCTCATCCGATTCTGGGCGAGGAAGGCCGCGACCGCTTCGGCATGGGCCTGCGTCACCGCACGCTCGGCATCGCCCAGACTGCCCGGGCGGGCGTCGCGTTGCTGCAGATGCACGGCCTCGCTCAGCGCCTGGCGCAGCAGGTTGCGCTCGGCCGGGCCGTAGGGCCGGTAACCGGACGGTCCGAACGCCTGCACCTGCTTTCCGTCGGTCTCGATCAGCGCGACATCCACCCCGTCCAGCGAGGTGCCGCTCATCAAACCGAGTGCCGTCAACATCATGGACCAGCATCCTCAAGAGACCCGCGCTGGCATGCCGATCTTGTGCCAGAGGGGCACATCTTATAATGCCAACGCGCCAAGTGGCGGGCGGCCAACCGGGTTCCCGCGGAAGACCCTTAAATTGCCCCCAAAACGGTAAACCAAGAATTGTCAGGCACGCCGACAGATGACTGCATTTAAATCGGATTTCCTCAACACCCTGCAGGAACGTGGATTCATCCACCAATGCTCCGATTTCGAGGGGCTGGACGCACTCGCCGCCAAGGGCGAGGCCACCACCTATGTCGGCTACGATTGCACCGCCCGCTCGCTGCACATCGGCAATTACCTGACCATGATGATGCTGCACTGGCTGCAGCAGTCCGGCAACAAGCCGATTACGCTGATGGGCGGCGGCACCACCATGGTGGGCGATCCCTCCGGCAAAGACGAGACGCGCGCGATGCGCACCATCGCCGAGATCGAGGCCAACAAGGAATCGATCCGCGGCGTGTTCGCCAAGGTGCTGCGCTACGGCGAGGGCAAGAGCGACGCGGTCATGCTCGACAATGCGGAATGGCTGACCAAGCTGAACTGGATCGAGATGCTGCGCGACGTCGGCCGGCACTTCTCGGTCAACCGCATGCTGACCATGGATTCCGTGCGGCTGCGCCTCGAGCGCGAGCAGGAGATGAGCTTCATCGAGTTCAATTACATGGTTTGCCAGGCCTACGACTTCGTCGAGCTGGCCAAGCGCACCGGCTGCCGCCTCCAGATGGGCGGCTCGGACCAGTGGGGCAACATCATCATGGGCGTCGATCTCGGCCGTCGCATGGGCACCCACCAGCTGTTCGCGCTGACGACGCCGCTGCTGACGACCGCCTCGGGCGCCAAGATGGGCAAGACCGCGCAAGGCGCGGTGTGGCTCAACGCCGACCAGTTCAGCCCTTACGACTTCTGGCAATACTGGCGCAACACCGAGGACGCCGACGTCGGCAAGTTCCTGAAACTGTTCACGACACTGCCGATGGCCGAGATCAGAAGGCTCGAGGCGCTCGGCGGCTCGGAGATCAACGAGGCCAAGAAGGTGCTCGCAACCGAAGCGACCGCGCTGCTGCACGGCCGCGACGCCGCGAACGAAGCCGCCGAGACCGCGCGCCGCACCTTCGAGGAAGGCGCGCTTGCCGAGAGCCTGCCGACCGTGGAAATTCCGCGCGGCGAACTCGACGCCGGCCTCGGCGTGCTCAACGCCTTCGTCAAGGCGGGCCTCGTCGGCTCCAACGGCGAAGCGAGGCGCCAGATCAAAGGCGGCGGCCTGCGCGTCAACGACGCGCCCGTCACCGACGAGAAGATGGCGCTGTCGGCAGGCCACCTGACGCCGGAAGGCGTGATCAAGCTGTCCTTTGGCAAGAAGAAGCACGTGCTCATCAGGCCTGCATAGGCGTATGAGCTTTTCACTGCTTGTCAGGGCGCACGGATGCGCGCTCCCTGACGGCAATGAAACAGGACAGGCCCAAGGAAACGAAAGCGGAAACGGGCAGGGAAAGGGTCGGAGGCGCCCGGCGGGACGCGGTGCGCACCGCACTCGTCGTGCTCGGCCTCTGCTTCACGCTGGCTGTTCTTGGCCGGGGCTTGAGCGAGAGCTTCACGGTCTTCCTCAAGCCGATCTCGGAAAGCCTGGGCTGGGACCGCGCCCAGGCCGTCTCGATCTACTCCCTCACCTGGCTCGTCAGCGGGCTGACCGCACCCTTGGTCGGGCGCCTGTTCGATCATTCCGGGCCACGGCTCGTCTATGCGCTCGGCTTGCTCCTGCTCGGTTCGGCCTTTCTGATCGCGAGCCATGCGCACGCGCTCTGGCAATTCCAGCTCTCGATCGGCATCTGCGTCGGCATCGGCGTTGGCTTCATCGGCAATGTGCCGAACTCGATCCTGCTCGGCCGCTGGTTCGGACCAAAGCTGCCGACCGCCATGGCGGTGGTCTATTCGGCGATGGGCGGCGGCGTGCTGGCCTTGCTGCCGGCCTCGCAGCTCCTGATCGATCATCTCGGCTGGCGCGAGACCTACCAGCTGTTCGGCTTTGCAGCGCTCGGGCTGCTGGCGCCGCTGCTGCTGCTGCCCTGGCGCATGTTCGCGGCCGGCTCGCCGCACGTCGCCAAGAAGAGCGATCCTGACTTCGTCGACAGCGGCTGGACGCTTGCGAGCGCGATGCGCCACCACGCATTCTGGGCGCTGTTCTCGACCTTCTTCTTCACCGCGGTCGGCATGTATGCGATCGCGGCGCAGATCGTGGCCTATCTGATCGACGCCGGCTTTCCGCCGCTCCAGGCTGCGACCGCCTGGGGCTTCTCCGGAATCGTGCTGGTGTTCGGCATGCTCGGCGTCTCCGCGCTCGACGGCCTGATCGGACGGCGGCCGTCGGTGCTGCTCAGCTACGCGATCTCGATTCTCGGCATCGTTCTGCTCTGGCTGCTGCAGTACTATCCGAACGTCATTCTGCTCACCGGTTTCGTCGTCTGCTTCGGCAGCATGATGGGCTCCCGCGGGCCGCTGATCAGCGCCACCGCCATGAAGATCTTTCGCGGCAAGCGCGTCGGCACCATCTTCGGCACGATCTCGATCGGCAGCGGCCTCGGCTCGGCCTTCGGTTCATGGAGCGGCGGCCTGATCCACGATGCCACACACGGCTACGATCTCCTGCTCGCCTTCGCACTTGCGAGCGTGATCCTCGGAATGATTCCGTTCCTGGTCGTCCCTGCTTTGCGGGAGTAGGTCTCCCCGACGTAACCTGCACACCCTGGTTTCACCGGAATCCTACGGACGAGCGCAAGGCGAACATGCGCCAAAAAGAGGGTCGCGTGCCGCTGGTGGCGGCGCCTTGCGGTGTTTTGTCCGACATGACGAAAATGTCAGCGCTGAATTGATCCTGGGTGGCTTGCGAGGCGGAAGCGAATGCGGTCCAAGTCGCAGCATTGGGTCCAGCATTGGATGGAGGGCAAACCAATGGACTTTCCTTATCTCACTCGCTTTCAACCGGTTCTCCTGAGCCTGTTTCGCTTCATCACCGGCCTGCTGCTGTTCCAGTACGGCGTCGCCAAGCTGTTCAAGTTTCCGGCTGTCCCGATGTTCGCCAAGGTCGAGCTGATGTCGCTTTACGGCGCCGCCGGTGCGCTCGAACTGGTGCTTGGCGGGCTGCTCATGATCGGCCTGTTCTCGCGCCTCGCAGCCTTCATCTTGTCCGGTGAAATGGCTTTCGCCTACTTCATGGGCCACATGTTCAGGGGCGAGACGCCGATCTTCCTGCCGCTGCTGAACAACGGCACCCTGGCGATCCTGTTCTGCTTCGCCTGCCTGTATCTCTCGGCGGCGGGCGGAGGCCCGGTCAGCGTCGACGCAGCGATGGGCAAGAAATAGCCGCCGGACCGGCGGGCGCATCCGCGCCCCGCTGAAGCACATCTCATCCGCTAAGCACGAGGATGGCGCCGGCAGATCTCCGGTGCCGTCTCAGCGCGCGCCCAGCACGTTCCAGATCAGAACGAGGGCGGCGACGAGCAGCAGAGACATGATGATGCGATGAACGAATCGATTCATTGCAGGTCCGTCCAGACGGTCTAGCTGCCAAAACCCAAGATCGATTCCCTTCCCCAGACGGGCTGGAGTCCGTCTGCACGGCGATTTGCCTGCACCATTGCGCACGCGCCTGCGCACGTTGTCCGCGCGGCAGGCCGCCGCATGCCTCCATTCATGATTGGTAAGAACTTCATGCTACCGGTGCGAGCATAACAACCATTCCGTAGGGGCTGTGATGAAACTGCTGAGTCATTTGAAGATCCGCACCAAGCTTGCCAGCATGGTCTGCCTTGCGGCTCTCACGGTCACAGCCATCATCGGCGTATCGGCCGTGCTCAGCAAGAGCCGGATGATGGAGGACCGCGTCCAGCAGATGCGGACTGCCGTCGAGCTCCTCTACAACTACGCCCAAGCGCTCCAGGAAGAGGTGACTGCCGGCAAGCTGACGGCGGCCGAGGCCAAGAGCCTGTTCCACCAGCGCGGCCGCCGCATGAACTTCAACGGCAACCAGGGCTATCCGGTGGTTTACAATCCGGACGGCTCCCTGGTCGTGAACGGCGCCAATCAGCAGCTCGAAGGCAAGATCACCGGCGCCAAGGATTCAAACGGCGTGCTGATCGCCGACGCCATCATCAAGGCCGGCAGCGAGACTGCGCAGGGCGGCGTCACCTCCTATCTCTATCCCCGTCCCGGCCAGACCGAGCCGGTCCGCAAGACCGTGTTCGCGCGCAAGTTCGCGCCCTGGAACGTCATCATCAGCTACGGCCTCTATGTCGACGACATCGACGCCGACGTGCGCGCCCTGACGCTGGAGCTTGGCGCCATCGGCATCGGCCTGATGCTGCTGATGGCGGCGCTGTCCTGGCTGATCGCGCGCGACGTGCTCGGCGCGCTCGACCGTCAGAAGAGCCGCATGCAGGCGATTTCCGAAGGCGCCATAGACAAGCCGGTCGAGGAGACCGACCGCGGCGACGAGATCGGCCGCATGGCCGAGACGCTCGAAATCCTCAGGCAGACCGCGCTCACGGCCCGCACGCTGGAGGCCGAGCAGGTCGCGGCCAAGGCCCGCAGCGAGCAGGAGAAGCGCGAGGCCCTGATCGCCCTTGCCGACCGCTTCGATGCCTCCGTCGGCCAGCTCGTCGGCCTGATGGCCTCCGGCTCCGGTGAATTGGAGACCACGGCCAAGTCGATGTCGTCGACCGCCGAAGGCACCAATCGCCGCGCCGCCGTGGTCGGCTCGGCCGCCAATGAGGCCAGCCAGCGCGTCCAGACCGTCGCCTCCGCCGCCGAGGAGCTCTCCTCCTCCATCACCGAGATCAGCCGCCAGGTCGCGCAATCGGCCGAGGTCACGGGACGTGCGGTGGACAGCGCCCGCCGCACCGACACCATCGTGCGCGCACTCTCGGACGGCGCCCAGCAGATCGAGCATGTCGCCGAGCTGATCTCCAACATCGCGGCGCAGACCAACCTGCTCGCGCTCAACGCCACCATCGAGGCCGCCCGCGCCGGCGAAGCCGGCCGCGGCTTTGCCGTGGTCGCTTCCGAGGTGAAGTCGCTGGCGAGCCAGACCGCGGAAGCCACCCGCGAGATCGGCGACAAGATCGCCCAGATCCAGGGCGCCACCAAGGAAGCTGTCGATGCGATCGGCGGCATCACCGCCACCATCGAGGAGGTCAGCCGCATCGCCACCTCGATCGGCGCGGCCATCGAGGAGCAAGGCGCCGCCACCGCCGAGATCGCCCGCAGCGTCTCGCAGACCGCGGAGGCGACCAAAGAGGTCACCACCAATATCGGCGGCGTCTCCACGGCGGCCAACGAGACCGGCAACGCTGCCGGCATGGTGCTCGCAGCAGCCAGCAACCTCTCCAAGCAGGCCGAGCAGCTCTCCGGCGAAGTCGGAACATTCCTGAAGGGCGTGCGCGCGGCCTGACGCCCCGCTCCAGCCTCAAAACGTTTGGCGCGAAAGCATCGCCACATTCGTCATGGCCGGGCTTGTCCCGGCCATCCACGTTTTTGGCCGCGCCGCACGAAGAACGTGGATGCCCGGGACAAGCCTGGACAAGCCCGGGCAATGACGAGCACCTGGGAATGTGGGGATTACCGCCGCGCGAGGGTGCAACCGCTCGACAGCTGGCGCGTCGATCCGGTCGAGCCGTCGTTCGAATGCGATGGGAATTCCTCGAACGGCGAGTTCTGCTTGCCGGTGTTGAACTCGAAGATCTTGCGGAACAGGCCCGGCGCCATCGCCGAGATCGGATTGACGCGCATCACGGGCGCGGCTGGCGTGCCGACGACCTCGTAGGTCACGCCGATCAGCCCCTCATTGTTGCCGCCACCGAGGAAGATGCCGAACAGCGGGATCTGGCCGAAGATGTTGTTGACGCCGTACATCGGCACGAAGGTGCCGCTCATGCAGACCTGGTTGCCGGGATAGTCGATCGAGCCCTCGATGGTGGCACCGATCATCGGCCCCTTGACCACGCCGTCACGGACCGTGAGCGCACCGTTCTGCCGCGTGAACTCGGCGCGAAGTGCGCTGAAGGAGACGCCATTCCCGGTCCCGTTCGGCGCGCCGGCGGCAACGCGTTCGAGCTGCGCCTCGCCCTTCACGGTGAAGTCGCGGACATTGATCAGGCCCTCGCGCGCGGCGTTCGGCTCGGAAGACGGCGGCTCCATCGCCACCACCATCTGGCCGCCGGCCGCCTTGGTGTAGGTGTCGGTGAAGCGCAGCAGCGCGCCGGCGTCGTTGGTCTGCAGGTAGATCACCTCGCGGTTGCCCTGGGCACGGCCGCCGCGCAGGTCGGCAGCGACAGGCGTGTCGCGGCCGATCTTGCCGCTCAGCGTGAACGCCTTGATAGCCCCATTGCGCTTCGACATCTTGGCATCGAGGCTGCGCATGGCCTCGCCGTTGAAGCCGGCGACGGCACCGAGCTTCACGTCGATGTCGAAATCGACGTTCTTCAGCTTGTTCTTGTCGTCCTTGGAATTGCCTGAGATCGCCGACTTCAGGAAGCCGCGGCCGTCGAACACGTCGCCACGCATGGTGCCGCGTAGCACACCGTCCTGGCTGCGCTCCACCCTGAGCGAGGCCTTGTCGCCGTCGGACGGCGCGTAGGTCGGGAAGTTCGCGTTCACGAGATCGCTGTTCGCGTCTAGCTCGAGCGAGCCCTTGATCGAGGCGCCGCCGCCTTCGATGACGATGTCCTCGAAACGCGTCGATTGCGCCGTCGGCACCACCTTGAAGCTGGCCTTGCCGGACTTGCCCGGCAGCTTGACCCAGCCGGGCAGGATGTTGTCGAGCCTGACCGAGGTCAGATCGGCCTCGACGCCGAGCTTCGTCGTCTGATCCGCGCCGCTCGCGATCTTGCCCGACAGCTTGATCGGCAACGATCCGATGACGGCGGGGCTGAGATCGAAGCCGAGCCGCGCGCGGCTGGCATCGTCCAGCGTCGCCTGCAGCCTGACATCCGCGTCGCCCTCGGCCGGCTTGCGATAATCGAGCGAGGCCGCCTGCCCGTTGATCTTGACGTCGCCCTTGACCTGATAGCCCTGGTTGTTGGCTGATATCTTGAGGTTGTTGGCTTCCAGCTTCTGGTTCATCACCAGCTTGTCGGCGGCAAAACCGTTGAGATCGGCGGTGACGGCATAGGTGGTGTCGGCCTTGGTCAGCTCGCCCTTGACCGGCATGCCGAGCTGGATGTTCGCCGAGAACGTTCCCTTGCTGGTGTTGGGATCGACGACGGTCGCCGACAGGTCGCTCAGCCGATCATTGGCGAGCATTTCAGCGGCCGCGGGCACCGGCCCTTCCACACGGAATCTGCTCCGCGACGGCGACGGCTTCGGCGCCATGTCGGGCACCTCGAAGACGAAATCGGAGATCGTGACCTTGCGGCCCGCGGGGGTATCGGCAATGCCCTGCCCGATGTTGACGGTCGCGGTGCGTCCGGTCACGCGCGCCTTCAGATCGGCATCGCGCACCACCGGCATGCCGTCCACGGGCCGGACCGCAACGCCGCTCGCCACGATGTTGACCGACAGGCCGTCGTCCGGAATGGGCGGACCCTTGCGCGGCAGGTTCCTGGTCGGCGAGTTGACGCCGATCTCGATGCGCTGGAGCGTTCCGCGCTCGATCCGTTCGATCACCCATTCACGCAATTCCGGGACGATCAGCGTCGGCCACATCCGCTTCAAGGCGGAGGCCGACATCGGCGTGCCCGCAAAACCGAGGGTGAGCCGCGGCTCGCCCGAATAGTCGAGGGCGCCGGTGCCGGCGACGCCGATCTCGCCGTTGGAGACGTCGGCCTGTGTCAGCAGGATGCGCTTGTGGTCGGCGTCGAAGCGGAAGCCGATCGCAATGCGGTTGAAGACGAGCGGCGGCTCGTTGTCGATGCCGCCGAGCAGGATCGACCCGCCGCTGAAGCCGAGCTGCCAGTCGTTGATGTTGCCGTTGGGTGGCTCGAGATGGGCCAGCAGCGTCAGGCGGTTCGCGCCGGAGAGAACCTTGAACGGCGCGACCAGCACCCGCCGGTTCGCATCCCACTCGACGTTGATCTCGGCCGAGTCGATTGCCATCGGGTAGTCGGGCGTGTCGGTATCGATGATGTTGCCGGCGCCGGCCGCGATCTTGCCGCGGAAGAAGGTCGGCACGCCGTCGCGGCCGAGTTCGCCCTTGAGCTCGCCCGTCAGCGGCAGGTCGGCGGTGTAGGTGAGGTCCTTCACCCGCAGCGCCAGCAGGATGTTGGAGGTCGAGACCTTGTCGGCCTTGATGTCGACCGAGCGCACGCCGTTCTCGGCCGGTCCGATCGTGGCGCGCAGCAGCCACGGACGCGCGCCCTGCTCGCCGAGGCTGAGCGCGACGCCGCCGCGGCTCGGCCGCCTCAGGCTGAGCGTGATGTTCTCGAACGACCATTTGCTGCCGCGCTGCTGATCGTCGACGATCAGGACGCCGTTTTTCAGACCGATCTCGTTGAGGTTCTGACCGTCGAGGCCCGTCATGCTCAGGCTGTCGAGCCAGTCGAGGCCCTGAAGGATGCCGCTCTGCGCGGTCGCCTGCGGTGCGGCCTGCGATGCGTCCGAGCTCGCAGGCGCGGTCGCGAATGGCGGCGGGGGGACACCGCTGCGCGGGAATGTCGGCGGCAGGCCCGCATCCTTCTTGGACGCGACACCGGTCGCGAGCGGCTTTGCGGTGTCGCCGGCGGACACGGTGACGGTGCCATCGGGCGCAATGCGGATGGCGAGCTCGGCATCGACCAGGTTAAGACTCTCGGCACGCAGGTGCCCCATCAGGAGGGCCGCACCCGACAGCCTCACCTCGGCCTTCGGCGCGCTGGCAACGACGGCGTGATCGCGGTCGCGAACGATGATGT
Organism: Bradyrhizobium sp. IC4060; assembly: GCF_020193715.1. Lineage (NCBI taxonomy): Bacteria > Pseudomonadati > Pseudomonadota > Alphaproteobacteria > Hyphomicrobiales > Nitrobacteraceae > Bradyrhizobium > Bradyrhizobium sp. IC4060. The sequence goes on from NZ_JADYVJ010000001.1 coordinate 329,965, forward strand.
CTCGGATGCGGACGGCGACGCGGACCCGGCCGGCCCGCTCGATCTGGGTGCCGCCGACCTCAACGGTGTTCCCGTGGCCGATATTGTCCTCGATCGCGGCTGCGAGCCACGGCGTTGCGATGTCCAGACTGATGGGACCGGCACCGAGCCGCCACCACAGCGCACCGAAACAGCCGATGAAAATGACGATGACGGTGGCGACGGCCACCGCCAGGCGCTTCAGCCAGCGTCCCCCACCCGTCCAGCGGCGCAGCGCGCTAAATCCACCACCGAAGCGAAGAAAGCCCGAACCGGAACGCGCCAGCAACCGGCGTGCGCGATTGCGCGCAGCCGCTTCCTGATCCGGATCCCAGTCGGCGTCGTCCCATTCCTGCGGCTCGAGTTGGCCGCCGCGCCGATCAAAATCCCGGTTGTAGTCCTGGGGCGACGTATTCCTTGCCATTGCCTCTCGATACAGGCGCCCGTCATAGGACTGAGCGCCGCCGGGACCGCAGCCGTTCGCGGGAAGTGATGCTCCCTGCGCCGGCACTGCCGCCATACCTCGAATATTCCTGCTGTTCGTCATTTCGCCCCGGGAGCGCGTTCAACGAGCAGTGGGGTGGTGCGTGGAATTCCTTGTAACCATACTCCGGCGTCGCCAGACTTGCCCAGCCGAGGGCACGATTCCGGCTCGCCGGACAAGAGCTGCAATACCGCTTCGGTTGACCTGCCGAAAGCGTCGAAAGGAAGGCGTATGTCCAAGAAATCCCGAAAGAAATCGTCCAAAACGCCCTCCGGCAGTCCGACCGCTGAAAAGAAGTCCGCAAAAACGCGGGCATCGACTCAAACAAGATCCGCGAAAACGCAGCGCACACCGGCACGCAAATCAGCTGCGACCATAGCAAAAGCAGGATCACATAAGGCCGCATCGAAACAGTTAAAATCCTCCAAATCCGCCTCCTCTCCGGCTGCCGCCAAGTCGGGCTTGAAGTCCGGCTTGGCCGAGGGCCAAAAGGCCCCGGCCTTCCGCCTGCCGCGCGATGGCGGCGACGTGGTCACGCTCGCCGACTACGCCGGCCGAAAGCTCGTCCTGTTCTTCTACCCCCGCGCCGACACCCCCGGCTGCACGCGGGAGGCGATCGACTTCACGCGCCTGGCGGGCGCCTTCGCGGCCGCCGGCACCGCCGTGCTCGGCATCTCCGCCGATCCGTTAAGGGCCCAGGAGAAGTTCCGCGACAAGCACAAGCTTGGCGTGCCCCTCATCTCGGACGAGACGCATGAGATGCTGGAGGCGTATGGGGCCTGGGGCGAAAAGTCCATGTATGGCAAGAACTTCCTGGGGATTCTTCGCACCACCATCCTGGTCGGGGCCGACGGTAAGGTGGCGCGGATCTGGCGCAATGTCCGGGTCGACGGCCATGCCGACGAAGTGCTGGAAGCGGCAAGGAGCCTTTAACCAATCCTTTAAATTCGCGCGTTCCCATTTGCGGAAAATTAACCATGCGCGGCCCAGATTGCGGCGGCAATTGAGCCGCAAGGAACCCATCCGACCGGCGCGGGAGTGCCGATGTCGAAAAGTTCTGCCCAATACTCGCAGTACCCCCAACATCACCCTCACGACCACGGACGGGCTTTCCGGCGCCCTCTGGGTGCCCCGGCGGCGGTGACCGCGATTCCCCTGCCCGCCACCGACGATGCCTACACCATCGTGCATGCCGGCAAGCAGGTCCGCTTCGGACCCGTGGTGTTCTGGATCGTGGTCGGCACCGTGGTGCTGCTCGGGCTGTGGTCGGCCGCCACCGCCACCTATTTCGCGTTCCGCGACGACGTCCTGACCCGGCTGATCGCCCGCCAGGCCGAGATGCAATACGCCTATGAGGACCGCATCGCCGAGCTGCGCGCCAAGATCGATCGCACCACCAGCCGTCAATTGCTCGACCAGGAGCAGTTCGACCAAAAGCTCGACCAGATCATGAAGCGCCAGACGGCGCTCGAGTCCCGGGCCACGGCGCTCGGCGCCATGCCCGACGTGACCGGCTCGATTCCCCGCGCCGCTCCGCAGCGCAGCGATGCAAGCCCGACCACGCCAAAACCGTCGCCCATCAGCGACACCGTGATCTTCGTGGCGCCACCGGATCGCGAAGCGCGCCTCGAATCGCGCGCGCCGAGCGTTGCGGCAACGCCGACCAGCCAGTTCGCCAAGAACCGCGGTTTCGACAACGTGCTGGTCCGGCTCACGACCTCGCTTGATCAGGTCGAGCGGCGCCAGATGGCGACGCTCAACGCGGTCGAGGAAAGCATGGATTCGCGCATGCGCCGGATGCGCAGCGTGGTCAGCGACCTCGGCCTGAACCTTGCCCATCTCGAAGCCGCCGTGCCGCGCAGTGCGATGGGCGGACCGTTCGTCCCGGTCAAGCTGACGGCGAATGCCGGACCGTTCGAGAAGCAGCTCCACCGCATCCACACCACGCGCGCCGAGATGGACCGTCTCAACCGCACGCTGGCGTTGGTGCCGTATCGCAAGCCCGTCATTGGCGAGGTCGAGTTCACCTCGGGCTTTGGCGTGCGCAGCGATCCTTTCCTGGGTCGGCCTGCGATGCACACCGGCCTTGATTTCCGCGCCGCCAGCGGTGATCCCGTCCGCGTCACCGCCTACGGCAAGGTGGTTTCCGCCGGATGGTCCGGCGGCTACGGCCGCATGGTCGAGGTCGACCACGGCAACGGGCTTTCGACCCGCTACGGCCATCTCTCCGAGATCAACGTCAGGGTCGGCGAAGTCGTGAAGATCGGCCAGGTCATCGGCCTCGTCGGCTCGACCGGCCGCTCCACCGGTCCGCACCTGCATTATGAGACCCGCATCGAAGGTGAAGCGGTCGATCCACAGAAATTCCTGCGCGCCGGCGTGCGGCTCAGCGCGGGTTAGGCCCGCGCTTTTCAGTTTCGCAGCGCAGAGCTTCCCGAGAGCCAGAGATGGCGGCCGAGAGCTTGCGCAGTAAGCTGAATGCACGCCCATCAATCACCAGCAGCGCGCTGGCGATGACGATCGAGCCGGCGATCTCGCGGCCGGAGATCGGCTCATCCAGCACCAGCCAGCCCAGCAGGATGGCGGTGACGGGAATGAGCAGCGTCACCAGCATCACGTTGCTCGCACCCGAGCGCCGCACGATCTGGAAGAAGACGATGTAGGCGAGCGCCGTCGACAGCGCGGCGAGGCCGAGCACGGCGAGCCAGGTCGTGAGGCTCGGCATCGGTAACTGCCAAGGCTGCTCCACGACGCCGGCGACGACCGCTATCATCACCGTGGATGACATCAATTGAAACGTCGCCGTCCCCAGCGGCGCTGCGTCCTTCAGCAAGCGCCGCGCAGCTAGCGCCGCAAAGCCGTAGCTCAGTGCCCCGCCGAGGCAGAGCAGAATGCCGAGCCCCTGTCCCGGCCTGGTCTCGAAGCCCCATCCGCGCAGCAGGATCACGCCGACAAAGCCCAACGCCACCCCGGCCAGGCGGCGCATCTGCAAGGCCTCCTGGCCCGCTGCAATCATCACGGCCACCGTGAACATCGGCGTGGTCGCGTTCAGGATCGAGGCCAGCCCGCTCGGAATGAAAGTTTGGCCGATCGCGATCAGCGAAAACGGGACGACGTTGTTGAGCAGCCCGATCGCAATGAACGGCGCCCAGCCCGTCCAGCTCCTGGGAAAGCCGATGCCATGTGCGCGCAGCAGCGGCAGCAGCATTGCAGCGCCGAGCGCGACGCGCAAAAACACCAGTGTGAGCGGCGGCAATTCCCGCAAGGCTGCGCCGTTGAAGAAGAACGAGCCGCCCCAGAGGATCGAGAGCAGAGCGAGCAACGACCAGTCGCGTGCATCGATCCGGTGGTCATTGTCGGGCATGGGGTCTTACCTCAGCCCCATGGCCTAGAACGGTGCGATCAATGTCGCCACCCGATTTCTGACGAGGTCCCGGTTTACAAACCGATGCTCGGCGCGAATGGAGTGACTGAGGGGCACCGGTTAGCGCGGTTTGACTAGGATGGCTTCTTCGGCCGCGACACCAGCTCGATCATCCTGCCTTCATCATCGTCCGGCATCACCGCTTTCGCCTGCGCGTACGCCTCGACCGCGGCGCGCGCGACCAGCGGCTTGCCCGCGAGCAGGCTCTCGGCGAGCTTCACGGCGTAGGCGGCATCCTTGTGCCGCAGCGCTGCGGTGAAGGTCGCGCCGCTGAAATCGCGGGCGACCATGCGCTTGGAGTGACGCGCTACCTGCGGGCTCGCCGCGACGCCTGCCTGGATCGATTCCAGCACCAGGTTCATGTCGAGCCCGGCCTGCTCGGCGATCGCAAGGCCCTCGGCGAGGCCGGCGATCTGGATCGCGCCCATGAGATTGTTGATCAGCTTGTAGACCGTGCCGGAGCCGACCGCGCCGAAATGGCGGATGGTCGAGCCGATCGGCGTCAGATAGGGCCGCGCGCGCTCGAGATCGGCCGCGTCGGCGCCAACCAAGAGCGTCAACTTCCCGGCCGCCGCCGCGTCCGGCAATCCCGTCACCGGGCAGTCGATATAGATCAGCCCGCGCGCGTTGAGCTCGCGGCCCATCTCACGGGAATGGTCATAGGAGACGGTGGAGCATTCGATCGCGATGGTGCCGGCCTTCGCCGTCTTGGCGGCGCCGTCAGGCCCGAGCCAGACCGCGCGCGAGGCCTCGTCGTCGGCGACCATGGTCACGACCGCGTCGGCATCGATCGCGGCATCCTCCGGCGAGGTCGCCCAAATCGCGCCGCGCGCGATCAGGTCCTCGGCCTTTGCCTTGCTGCGATTCCAGATCGTTACCGTGAAGCCGGCATCGAGATAGCGGCCGGCCATGCCATGGCCCATCCGCCCAAGCCCGATGAAGGCGATTCGGGACATGGCTAGTCCACGTCCTCGATGTCGCCGGCGGTGGTGCCGAAGGCGCGCTGCGCCAAGGTCGCGGCCATGAACTCGTCGAGCTCGCCATTGAGCACGCCCGATGTGTCGGAAGTCTGCACGCCCGTGCGCAAATCCTTCACCATCTGATAGGGCTGCAGCACGTAGGAGCGGATCTGGTGGCCCCAGCCGATATCGGTCTTGGCGGCCTGGTCGGCGGCGGCTTTCTCCTCGCGCTTCTTCAGCTCGATCTCGTACAGACGCGCGCGCAGCATGTCCCAGGCCTGCGCCCGGTTCTTGTGCTGGGAGCGGCCGGCCTGGCAGACCACGGCGACGCCGGTCGGGATATGCGTCAGGCGCACCGCGGATTCGGTCTTGTTGACGTGCTGGCCGCCGGCACCGCCCGATCGCATCGTGTCGACGCGGACGTCGGATTCCTTGATGTCGATCTTGATGCTGTCGTCGATGACGGGGAACACCTGCACGCTCGAGAACGAGGTGTGCCGCCGCGCGTTGGAATCGAATGGCGAGATGCGCACCAGCCGATGCACGCCGGCTTCAGTCTTCAGCCAGCCGTAGGCGTTGTGACCGGAGACCTGGATGGTCGCCGACTTGATGCCGGCCTCTTCGCCCTCGGACTCTTCGAGATACTCGACCTTGAAGCCGTGGGTTTCGGCCCAGCGCGTGTACATGCGCAGGAGCATCTGCGCCCAGTCCTGGCTCTCGGTGCCGCCGGCGCCGGCATGGACTTCGAGATAGGAATCGAAGCGGTCGGCTTCGCCCGAGAGCAGTGCCTCGAGCTCGCGCCGCGCCACTTCCTTCTTGAGGTTCTTCAGCGCAGCTTCGGCTTCGGCGACGACGCCGTCATCGCCCTCGGCCTCGCCGAGCTCGATCATGCCGATGTCGTCTTCGAGCTCCTGCTCGACCTTGCCGATGCCTGAGAGCGCATCCTCAAGCGAGGTGCGCTCCTGCATCAGCTTCTGGGCTTTCTGAGGGTCGTTCCAGAGATTGGGATCTTCTGCGAGCTTGTTCAGCTCAGCGAGGCGCGCCGTCGATTTCTCGACGTCAAAGATGCCTCCTCAGCAGCCCGACTGACTGCTTGATCTCTTCTACCAACCGTTCGATTTCGGCGCGCATGTTGTTCTCTGTCTTGCGGAATCCCGCGTGCAGTTCGAGAGGGGATGTAGCGGCGGCGGCTGCAAAGCGCAACCGCCCAAACCGTGATCGCCGGCCTTATCCGCGGCCTACCACAACCCGCCAGTGCCCGGCCGGAAGAGGAAGCCGGAATCCGGCTGCTGCTGCTGCACCGGCATGCCGCGCCCGTCGGCGTCGGCAACGCCGATGACCGAATAATTGTCCGGCGGCGCCGTGCCGGGCTTGAAGGCTTCGAGGATGGTTCCGCCGGTCTCGCCGGGGCCGGCGCGCATGCCGGTCTTGGCGACGACGCGAACGAGCTTGATGCCGGCGGGCACCTTGAACGGGACCGCGGGCTTGTCGGCGAGCGCGAGCTTGAGGAAGTCACGCACGATCGGAGCAGCGAGATGACCGCCGGTCGCGGCATTGCCCTTACCGAGCGGACGAGGCTTGTCGTAGCCCATGTAAACTGCGACTGCGATGTCCGGCGAGAAGCCGACGAACCAGGCGTCCTTGGCCTCGTTGGTGGTGCCGGTCTTGCCGGCGACGGGCTTGCCGACCTCCTTGATCACCGTGGCCGTACCGGACTGCACCACACCCTCCATCAGCTCGGTGATCTGATAGGCGGTCATGGAATCCAGCACCTGCTCGCGGCGGTCGATCAGCTGCGGCTCGGGCTGGTTCTTCCAGCCGCCCGGCGCGTCGCAGCCGCGGCATTCGCGCTGGTCGTGCTTGAAGATGGTGCGGCCGTAACGGTCCTGGATGCGGTCGATCAGCGTCGGCTTCACGCGGCGGCCGCCATTGGCGAGCATCGAGTACGCCGTGACCATGCGCATCGCCGTGGTCTCGCCGGCGCCGAGCGCGTAGGAGAGATAGTTCGGCAGTTCGTCATAGACGCCGAAGCGGCGGGAATATTCGCCGATCAGGGGCATGCCGATGTCCTGCGCGAGGCGCACCGTCACGGTGTTGAGCGATTGCCGCAGCGCATTGCGCAGCGTCACCGGTCCCTGGAACTTGCCCGAGGAGAAGTTTTCAGGCCGCCACACGCCGGCGCCCTGCCCCTGGTCGATCTCGATGGGCGCGTCGAGCACGACGGTCGAGGGCGTGTAGCCGTTGTCGAGCGCGGCCGAATAGACGATCGGCTTGAACGACGAACCGGGCTGCCGGTAGGCCTGCGTGGCGCGATTGAACTGGCTCTGGTCGAACGAGAAACCGCCGACCATCGCGAGCACGCGGCCGGTCCAGGGATCCATCGCCACCATCGCGCCGGAGACTTCCGGAATCTGGCGAAGCCGGTACTGGCCCTCGACGGGGTGGCCGTCCTTGTAGAGGGGATCGGCATAGATGACGTCGCCGGGCTGGAGCACCTGCGACACCGCTGTCGGCGTCTTGCCTCTCGTGCCGCCCTGCAGCGCCCGCGCCCAGCGCACGCCGTCGACCGTCACGATGCCGGTCTCGCGCTGCTTGCTCACCGCACCGCCGAGCTCGCGGCCAGGCTGAAAGCCGATCCGTGCCGACTGATCGCTGGTCTCCAGCACTACCGCCATGCGCCAAGGCGAGATGTCGGACAGCGACTTGATCTCGGCGAGCTTCACGCCCCAGTCGCCCGAGATGTCGAGCTTGCTGATGGCGCCGCGATAACCCTGCTGCTCGTCATAATTCACGAGGCCGGCGACCATGGCCTTGCGCGCCATGACCTGAATCTTCGGATCGAGCGTGGTGCGAACCGACAGGCCACCCTCGTAGAGCTTCTTCTCGCCGTAGCGCTCGAAAATGTCGCGGCGGACTTCCTCGGCGAAATATTCGCCGGCAAAGGTGTGGGCGCCGTTGGAACGGCTGGTGACGGCGAGCGGCTCCTTGCGCGACTTGTCGGCGTCGGCCTGCTTGATCCAGCCGTTTTCCACGAGACGGTCGATCACGTAATTGCGGCGCTCGATGGCGCGGTCGCGGTTGCGGACCGGATGCAGCGTCGCCGGCATCTTCGGCAGCGCCGCCAGATAGGACGCTTCCGCCACCGTCAGCTCGTTCACCGACTTGTCGAAATAGACCAGCGAGGCCGCCGCGATGCCGTAGGCGCCGAGGCCGAGATAGATCTCGTTGAGATACAGTTCGAGGATTTTGTCCTTCGAATAGGTCTTCTCGATGCGCATCGCCAGCAAGGCTTCCTTGATCTTGCGTGAGAAGGAGACCTCGTTGGTGAGCAGGAAGTTCTTGGCGACCTGCTGCGTGATCGTGGACGCACCCTGCGGACGGCGGTTGGAGCCGTAATTCTGCAGATAGAGCAGGCCTGCGCGCGCCATGCCGGTGTAGTCGATGCCGCCATGCTCGTAGAAATTCTTGTCCTCGGCCGCGAGGAACGCGTTGATCACGAGCTTCGGCACCGCCTGGATCGGCAGATACAGCCGCCGCTCCTTGGCGTATTCGCCGACCAGCGAACCGTCGACCGCGTGCACACGCGTCATCACCGGCGGCTCGTAATCCTGAAGCTGAGAGTAGTCCGGCAAGTCCTTGGAGAAATGCCAGATCAGGCCTGCCACGGCCCCGACGCCAACAAGGAACACCACTGTTCCCGCGGCGAACAGGAAGCCCATGAACCGCACCAGCAAGCGCATTATCTGTTTATCCGTTCAAACTCTGGATCAGCCCAGTATCAGCCCTTTGGCACACAAAACGGTACCAACCTCACGCCGCGAATTCACCGGCTTACGCAATCACATCGAGGCCGGACTTAAGACGCTTGCCGAACAGGTTCTCGCCGATTCCGGAACCCTCTACCGGTTTCTATAAAGCGTCCGCTGTGGCCAAACTAGGGCCTTCGGGCCGGGAGGAACAAACCGGCTCAGTTCGACGTCCCCGCCGTGGCCATCCGCTTGGTCAAAAATCCGTCGATCGCCTGGGCCATCGAGCCCACGGCGCGGGAGCGCCAGCCCTCGGAGACCAGCTGCTCGAGATCGCCCTTGTTGGAGACGTAGCCGATCTCGACCAGCACCGATGGCACGTCGGGCGCCTTCAGAACCCGGAAGCCGGCGGATTTCAGGGGATGCTTGTGCATCCGCACCGTCTGCTTCATTTCGCTCATCAAATGGCGGGCGAAACGGTTTGAAAAGGTGCGGGTTTCCCGCTGTGTGAGGTCGATCAGGATGTCGGCGACGTCGGTCGGCTCCTCCGCGAGGTTGAAGCCGGCGATCGCATCGGCGCGGTTCTCCGCATCCGCCAGCCGCTGGGCCTCGGCGTCGGACGCCTTGTCGGAGAGCGTATAGATGGTCGCGCCCTGCGCATCTCCTTCCGCCCGCGGCAGCGCATCGGCGTGGATCGAGACGAACAAGGCCGCCTTGAGATTGCGGGCGATCTTGGTGCGGTCATTGAGCGGAACGAAGGTGTCGTCGTCCCGCGTCATGACCACACGGTACTTGCCGGCTTTTTCCAGCTTGTCGCGGAGCGCCAGGCCAAAGGCCAGCACCAGGTTTTTCTCGCTCTCGCCGCTCGACTGCGTCCCGTTGTCGATGCCGCCGTGGCCGGGATCGATCACCACCACCGGTCGAGTATCGGCCTTCTGCTGCGCGCCATCCGGGGCCGCGGCACTGGGAACCGTGGCAGGCGGCGCTTCAGCGATTGCGGGCCGCAGCTCGGGACGGTTCTCGGGGGCACGTGACGACACGAAGGCGGTGCGCTCGACCTCCTCCAGCTCGAGCACGAGCCGGGCCGGTTGGCCGTTGGCCGCCTCCAGCACGTAGGATTTGGCGATCTTCGCCGGTCCGGTCAGGTCGAACACGATTCGCGAGCCGCCGGGCATGACGAGCCCGTAGCGGAAGGCCTTGACCAGCCCCCGCCCCCCGTTTCCGGTTCCGGCGGGCAGCTGAAAATTGACCTGCGGCACGTCCACCACCACGCGGTAGGGGTCGCCCAGCGTGACGGCGCGGAAGGTGACGGTCTGGTCGAGGTCGAGGATGAAGCGGGTCTGCTTGCCGTCGCCGGCCAGGCGGGCGGCCGAGGCGACCGGAAAATTCGCCGCAACGGCAGCAGGTTGCAGCCGGCTCTCGGCGGCGATCAGGCGCGCGGAATCGGCACAGGGCAATGCCGCAGTGCATAGCAACACGCCCCCCAGCAAAATCCGTCGATTTGTGCGGCTCGCCACCGATTCCGTGCCTCCGAGCAGCTCTCTTAACGCAATAGAACCACAGGGTTAATCGATCCTTAATGACGGAAACGCGAAACTCGGCGACTGTGACCGCCGTGCGACGCTCCCTTGCACGGATGGCTCATTCCTCGTATGTACGGAATGCTGACGGCCGATATTTCCGGTTGTGTCGCATTCAGCCTCCCGGTGCAGCGCCGGAACTCTCAAGGTTTGAGAATTCCAGCGTTTTCCACTTCCCTCTATGACCAGCGCGGTGCGCGGCAGCGAGGTGGAGCGGGTCAAGCCCCGGCGGCGGACGGTCTCGGGCTACCACTCATGTTGCCGGGACGGTTCTGACAGCGGCGTAACCCATTACCCGGTCCCTTGATCCCAAGGGGGCGGTTCGTGATCCCCAAGGCGAGCGCGCTCGCGCCGTGCCTGGCCAGCAGCAACTGATTGAAGGGCGGCCTCGCCGCCCAGTGTTTCATACGGGCCGACGCTTGATGCGCCAGACTGTGCCGACGAAATCTGAAGGAGCATTCGCGACGCTGCGGAGTGACAATCCCGTGCGTCGCAATGGTCCTGAAGCTTCCGGTTCGGCAAGGCGCGAGAGACGGCGTTTCGGCCTTCCCCTCACCCCCGAATCAGGTGGACCGTCGCGTCACCCGCCGGCGCGATACGCGCCCACGGCTTATCGCGTCCGCCGCCGCCAAGAGTTAAGACATGCCCAACAAGATGTTGATCGATGCCACCCACCCGGAGGAGACCCGGGTCGTCGTGGTCCGCGGCAATCGTGTCGAAGAGTTTGATTTCGAGACCGCGCAACGCAAGCAACTGCGCGGGAATATCTACCTCGCCAAGGTCACAAGGGTCGAACCCTCGCTCCAGGCTGCTTTCGTCGAATATGGCGGCAATCGCCACGGCTTTCTCGCCTTCAGCGAAATCCATCCCGACTATTACCAGATCCCGGTCGCCGACCGGCAGGCGCTGATCGAGGCCGAGGAACAGGCCCATCGCGAGGCCGAGGAAGAAAGCGAGAACCGCTCGCACGGCCGTCGCCGCTCGCGGCACCGCAACGCCCGCCGCCGCGGTCATGGCGAGCGCGTGCGCAGCGACATCGTCGAAGGTCTCGAAGCCGGCGCCGATCCCGCCGCTCAGCCGGTCGAAGGCGCCGCGCTGCCCGAGCATGCCGAGGGCGAGCATCCGCACGCCGATACGGAGCATCATGGCGAGCACGAAGGCCACGATCCCGATCATGGTGACCATGATCATGACGAACATCGTCATGCCCGCGATGACGAGCACCATCACGCTCACGATGATGCCCACGGCCGCGAGGACGAACGCGATCATCACGATCATGATCACGCCGACGAGACGCCCGCGCCTGTCGCGGCGGTCGGCGCCGAGCCCGCGGTCGAAACCGCTGCCGAGCCGCAGCCGGCGTCAACCTTCGACGTTCCCGCTCCAGAAGCTCATGCCGCGGAAGCGCAGGCGGAGCCTCTGGCGGAGGCCGTGACATCGGCCGCCGAGCCGGCCGAGGCCATCTACACCGCCGGCGAAAGCACGGAAGCCCCGCATGCGGACGCCGGGGAAGCAGCCGAGGAGGACGACGAGGACGAGGACGGCGAGGATGCCGAAGAGGAAGTCGTCGAATCCGTCGGCGGCGACGACGTGCTCGAGGAAGTGCCGGAGCGCACCTTCCGCCCGCGCCGCCAGTACAAGATCCAGGAAGTCATCAAGCGCCGCCAGGTGATGCTGGTTCAGGTCGTCAAGGAAGAGCGCGGCAACAAGGGCGCGGCGCTGACGACCTACCTCTCGCTCGCCGGCCGCTACGCCGTCCTGATGCCGAACACCGCACGCGGCGGCGGCATTAGCCGCAAGATCACCAGCGCGCAGGACCGCTCGCGCCTGAAGGAAGTGGTGCAGGACCTCGACGTGCCCGAGGGCATGGGCATCATCCTGCGTACCGCGGGCGCCGCCCGGACCAAGCCCGAGATCAAGCGCGACTTCGAATATCTGATCCGGATGTGGGAGACGGTGCGCGACCTCACGCTGAAATCGCAGGCCCCGACCCTCGTCTACGAGGAAGGCTCGCTGATCAAGCGCTCGCTGCGCGACCTCTACAACAAGGAGATCGACGAGATCCTGGTCGCCGGCGAAGCCGGCCACCGCGAGGCCCGCGACTTCATGAAGATGCTGATGCCCGCCAATGTCGGCGCGGTGAAGCAATATCGCGACGGCCAGCCGCTGTTCTCGCGCATGGGCGTCGAGAGCCAGCTCGATGCGATGTTCTCGCCGACCGTGCAGCTGCGCTCCGGCGGCTACATCGTCATCAACCAGACCGAGGCGCTGGTCTCGATCGACGTCAACTCGGGACGATCGACGCGCGAGCACCATATCGAGGACACCGCGCTCAAGACCAACATGGAAGCGGCTGAAGAGGTCGCCCGCCAGCTCCGGTTACGCGACCTCGCCGGCCTGATCGTCATCGATTTCATCGACATGGACGAGAAGCGCAACAACCGCGCGGTCGAGCGCAAGCTGTCCGATTGCCTCAGGCAGGATCGCGCGCGCATCCAGGTCGGCCGCATCTCGCATTTCGGCCTGCTCGAGATGTCGCGCCAGCGCATCCGCGCCAGCGTACTGGAATCCTCGACCGATCCGTGCCCGCATTGCGGCGGCACCGGCCACGTCCGCTCGGTGTCCTCGGTGGCGCTGCAGCTCCTGCGCGGCCTCGAAGAGATCCTGATGAAGGGCGCCACCCACAATCTTGTGGTCCGCACCCGCACCGACGTCGCGCTCTATGTGCTGAACCACAAGCGCGGCCATCTGCGCGATCTCGAGAACGGCTTCAAGGTCACGCTGTCGGTGATCGCCGATCCCGGCGTCAGCGGCCCGCAGGCCTATGTGATCGACCGCGGCGAGCAGGTGCATACGCTCGAAGCCGCCAAGGCGCTGCTCGTTGCGCAAGCCGCTGCGAGCCCGCCGCCACCGGCCGAAGAGGCCTATGACGACGAGGACGTCTTCGACCTGGAGACGGAATCCGAGGTCGAAACCGACGAGACCGAAGGCCTTGCCGACGAGCAGGCTGGCGGCGAGGCAGCCTCGGAGCAGGACGGCCAGCGCCGCAAGCGCCGGCGCCGCCGGCGCGGCCGCGGCGGCCAGCGCGAAGGAGAGTTGCGCGAGGATACGGCACCGACCGTGCCTGAGCCCGCGATGATCGCCGGCGAAAGCGAGGAGGAGACCGAGTCCGAGCAGGACGGTGAGGAAGGCGAGGAACAGGCCGCCCGTGGCGAACAGCAGGGCAGCGGTGATCGCCGGCGTCGGCGTGGCCGCCGCGGCGGTCGCCGCCGTCGCGGTGGCGGCGAGGAAGGTCTTGCCGGCTCCATCAGCGACGAGCTCGGCACCAACCCGCCGCCGGAAGCTGCCGATGCAGTGGCCGATTTCGACGGCCTCGGCAGCCAGGCTTCGCCTTCGATCGCGCAGGCCGAGCCGACCGGCGAGCCGCAAGTTGCGGAGCCTGAGCCGCACGCCGAGATCCGAACCGAGGCGCCGGCCCAGCCGGAGCCCGCTCCCGCCGCGACGACCGCAACGCCGGACGAAGAGTCAGCCGGCGACAGGGCCGCGCGGCGCCGCTCCACCGTGCGCGAAAAGGTGAGCTTCCTGGCGAACAGCCAGGCGGAGCCCGCAACGCCGGCGGCGGAGGCGACCGAGCCGGTTGCTGCACCCGCGCCGGCACCTGAGCCCGCGCCGGAGGCGGCAAGCGAAACCCCGGCCACCCCACGTCGTGCCGGCTGGTGGTCACGCCGTTTCGGCGGCGGCGAGTAAAGGGACAAATGGAATTGAAACCGCCCGGCCCAACCGGGCGGTTTTGATTTGATGAGGTCAGTTGCGATGCAAAGCGCGATCATTCTCGGCGGCGGCATGGTGGGCGTCGGCGCCGCGCTGCATCTGCAGCGGCGCGGCTGGTGGGTGACGCTGATCGATCGCAGGGAGCCGGGCCGCGAGACCAGCTACGGCAACGCGGGGATGATCCAGGCCGAAGCGGTACGCCCCTATCCGATGCCGCGCGACCTCGCTTCGCTTTTGAAGATCGCGACCGGCCGCACCAACGACGTGCGCTACAGCCTCTCCTCGCTGCATCTCCACATCGAGCCCCTGCTCCGCTATTGGTGGCATTCGGCGCCGAGGCGGCATCGCGAGGCGATCGAGGCCTGGGCACGGCTGATCGCCTACGCAACGGCCGAGCACGACATCCTGATCCGCGAGGCGCATGCCGACAATCTCATCCGCCGCGCCGGCTACCGAGCGCTGTTTCGCGATGCCGCTTCGTTGGATCTCTCGGTCAAGGCTGCCGAGGAAGATCAGCGCGAATTCGGCGTGAACTACCGCGTGCTGTCGGGCAGCGAGCTTGCCAGGGCCGAGCCGATCCTGCGCGATGATCTCCCGGGAGCGATCCATTGGCTCGACACCTGGACCGTGTCCGATCCCGGCGCGCTGGTCACGGCCTATGCCGAGTTGTTCGCGCGGCTCGGCGGCAGGATCGTGCTCGGTGATGCGCAGTCGCTGCGACAGACCGCGACCGGCTGGTCGGTGGACACCGACCAGGGCCGCATCGACGCTGCCCACGCCGTCGTGACGCTCGGGCCGTGGTCGCCTGATTTATTGTACAAGTTCGGCTATCGCATCCCGCTGGTGCGCAAGCGCGGCTACCACATGCATTACAGCGGCGGCGCTTCGCTCGACCTGCCGCTGGTCGACAAGGCCCGTGGCTACGCCATGGGGCCGATGGCCAAGGGCATCCGCATCACCACCGGCGCGGAATTGACGGGCGCGGACGCGCTCGCAACCCCGGTGCAGCTCGCCAGCGCCGAAGCCTCGGCGCGCGAGCTGATCGACCTCGGCAAACGGGTCGAGCCGGATCCGTGGTTCGGCACGAGGCCCTGCACGCCCGATATGCTCCCGGTGCTCGGCCCAGCCCCGCGCCACCCCGGCCTGTGGATGAATTTCGGCCACGGCCACCAGGGTTTTACGCTGGGCCCTGCGACCGGGCGCCTGCTCGCGGAAATGATGAGCGGCGAAACGCCCGCGGTCGATCCCACGCCGTACCGGCCCGAGCGATTTTAGCGAGCGCATCCTATCCGCGACGCTCGACAATCCGGCGCGCCGCCGGCATCAGGGTCGCGCCGAGCGCATTCTTGACCAGCGAGGCCGCGATGAAAGGCACGATGCCGACCTGCCAGGCCTTGGCGGCGCCGAGACCAAGGCCGAATGCCAGCCAGCCGAATCCGGCCGCGAGAATGACGATGTGGCCAACAGCCATCGCCGCAAACAGCAGCACGACGCTGCGATCCCAGCCGCGCTCGGCGAGCCAACCGGTCGCGAACGCAGCCAGCACGAAACCGAACAGATAGCCCGCGGTCGGGCCGACCAGCGGCGCGATCCCACCCACGGGGCCGGCGAACACCGGAAGCCCGATCGCGCCCTCGGCGAGGTAAGCGATCATGGTCGCGCTGCCGAGGCGCCAGCCATAGGCGGCGCCGATCATCAGCACCACCAACGTCTGCAACGTCATGGGCACGTAAGGCAGCGGCAGATTCACCTTGGCCGACAGCGCCATCAACGCCGTGCCGAGCGCGACCAGCACGACGGCACGCAGCGCGCCGACGGCTTCGCCCGGTCGCGTCGGCCACATCAATGCGGCGAGAGAAGAATGTGGCGTAGCGGCGGACGGGACGGAACGGTCTGACAAGCTGAACTCCGGAAGGCTGAAGAAAACTGGCGCAGTTATTTAAGCCACTCAGCAATCCGGTCAACTGCCTCACGCATCTCCCCTGGCGAGCGCGCATAGGAGAAACGAATGAACGAGCGGCCATGGATGGGATCGAAATCAAGGCCGGGCGTTGCCGCCACGCGCGCCTGCTCCAGCATCTGCTTTGCGAATTCGAAACTGTCGGCGGTGAAGTCCGAGACGTCTGCATAGAGATAGAAGGCGCCGTCGGCCGGCAGGAATTTCGTCAGTCCCGCCTTGGGCAAACCATCGATCAGGACGCGCCGGTTTTCCTGGTAGCCGTGCTTGATCTCCTCCATCTCGGCCGCGCCGTCGAAGGCGGCCTCCGCCGCGATCTGCGACAGCGCCGGCACCGAGATCGAGAGGTTCTGCTGCAGCCGCTCGATCGGCCGCACAAGGATCTCGGGCACCACCATCCAGCCGACGCGCCAACCGGTCATACAAAAATACTTCGAGAACGAATTGATCACGAACGCGTGCTCGGACAGCGCGGCCGCAGTCACGGCCGGAAACGCGTAATCGAGCCCGTGATAGATCTCATCGGAGATGAAGCGGATGCCGGCATCTTCCGCGGCCGCGATCAGGCCGGCGAGCGCTTCACGGGACATCATCGTGCCCGTCGGATTGGCGGGGCTGCCGACCAGAACACCCTTCAGCGGCGCCTTGCGATGCGCTGCGAGCAGGGCCTCGCCGGTCAGCGCGTGACGCGTTTCGTTCGTGGTCTCGATCAGCACCGGCTCGCAGCCGAGCGCGGTCAGGATGTGTCGATACGGCGGATAGCCCGGCACCGTCACGGCGACACGATCGCCAGGTTCGAACATCGACAGGAAGGCCAAGATGAAGCCGCCGGACGAGCCCGTCGTCACCACGATCCGCTCGGGGCTGACATCGCAGCCATAGGTGTCGCGATAATGGCGCGCGATGCGCGCGCGCAAGGAAGGGATGCCGAGCGCGGACGTATAGTCGATTCGTCCAGCCTCGAGCGCCGCATGGGCGGCCGCGATCGCGGTCCTGGGCGCGCCGGCCGCAGGCTGGCCGACCTCCATATGGATCACATGACCGCCGGCGGCCTCGATTCGGGCCGCCGCGGCCATGACATCCATCACCATGAACGGGGGAACATCGCTGCGGCGGGAGGGCTCGAGCCACTGCCCCAACCGGTTCCTCAATGTCGCGTCGCGCATCGATTTCTGCTATTGGCTGGCGAACCGGTCCGTCCGGTCCGTAAACGGGGCGCTTGTGCCCCAGACTGGCCGCATTGTACGGCTCATAAGGGCACCGCTCACAAGGGCATATCGCGTATCCGGTCCGCCGCCAATCGCCAAAACCAATCACTGAACTGCTTGACCAAGACCACTTGACCGAGCCCCTTTTGACCAAGACCGCTTGATGTCGCTCCAGATCGCATTGCGCAAGAAGGCCTCCGCCCTCACCGCCCTCGTCACGGCCACGGCGATCGCGCTGACGCCGTTCTCGGCCGCGCGCGCGCAGGCCAAGGGGCCGCCGGTCCTGCGCGACACCGAGACCGAGCAGCTGCTGCGCGAATACACGCGTCCGATCCTGCGCGTTGCGGGTCTGGAGAAGCACAACATCCAGATGGTGATCATCAACGACGGCTCGTTCAACGCCTTCGTCGCGGATGGCCGCCGCATCTTCGTCAATTGGGGCGCGATCCTGCAATCGGAGACGCCGAACCAGATCATCGGCGTGCTCGCGCACGAGACCGGACACCTGGCGGGCGGCCATCTGTCCAAGCTGCGCGAGCAGCTCGCCGCCGCCCAGACCCAGATGATCATCGCGATGCTGCTCGGCGCCGGCGCGATTGCGGCCGGCAGCACGCAGCGCAGCAGCGTAGGCAACAACGGGCTCGCCAATGCTGGCGCGGCCGCCATCGCCGCTCCGCAGGAGGTGATCCGCCGCACGCTGCTGTCCTACCAGCGCCAGCAGGAGGAGAATGCCGACCGCGCCGGCGTGAAATTCCTGGCTGCGACCCAGCAATCGCCCAAGGGCATGTACGAGACGTTCAAGCGCTTCACCAGCGAGAGCCTGTTCGCCGCGCGCGGCGCCGATCCCTATCTGCAGTCGCATCCGATGCCGGCCGAGCGCGTCGCCGCACTACAGGAGTTCGCAAGCTCCAGCCCCTACTGGAACAAGAAGGACGATCCCGCGCTCCAGCTTCGGCATGACATGGTCCGCGCCAAAATCTCCGCCTTCATGGAGCGGCCGGAGACGGTGTACCGCCGCTATCCCCAGACCAACGACAGCCTGCCGGCGCGCTATGCCCGCGCCATCAGCACCTATCTGCACGGTGATCTGCGCAGCGCGCTCGCCCAGATCGACGCGCTGATCCAGGTGCAGCCGAACAACCCGTATTTCTACGAGGTGCGCGGCCAGGCGCTCCTGGAAAGCGGCAAGGCGGCCGAAGCGATCGCTCCCTTGCGTAAGGCCGTCGCCCTCTCGAACAACGCCCCCCTCATCGAGATGTTACTTGGGCAGGCTCTGGTCGGAACCGATAATAAGGCCTACACCGACGATGCCGTTCGGATTCTCCGCGCCGCGGTGGCCCGGGAGCCCGAGGCGGCGCTCGGTTATACCCAGCTCGCGATGGCCTATGGCCGGAAGGGAGATTATGCGGAGGCAGATCTCGCCTCGGCCCAGGCCGCATATTTGCGCGGCGACAACAAAACCGCCCGCGAGCTTGCCACGCGCGCGAAAACACGTTTCGCCGTCGGCACCCCCGGATGGGTCAAGGCCGACGACATCGTGGCGGCGAAGCCGCCGCGCAACTGACGCAAACTCGAACGACGCCCGACCACGACGTCACGACACCGGGCTTGAATCCGCCGGGACGTTTCTCGAAACCCGCTTTGGATAAGAGGATTTGACTATGCCTTCGCTGCGCCTGCTCGCTCCTGCCCTGTTCGCGCTCGCCATGTTCGGCGCAGCCGTGCCCGCCTCGGCCGACAGTTTCTCCGACAGCCAGCGCACCGAGATCGAGAAGATCATCAAGAACTATCTCGTCAGCCATCCCGAGGTGCTCGAGGAGGCCATGGCCGAGCTCAGCAAGCGCCAGGCCGCGGCCGAAACGCAGAAGCACCAGGCCAGCATCGCGCAGAACGCCGAGGCGATCTTCAACTCGCCGCGCCAGGTCGTGCTCGGCAACAGGGACGGCGACGTCACCTTCGTCGAGTTCTTCGACTACAATTGCGGCTATTGCAAGCGCGCGATGGACGACATGCTGACCATCATGAAGGGCGATCCGAAGCTGAAGGTGGTGCTGAAGGAATTTCCGGTGCTGAGCCAGGGCTCGGTGGAAGCGGCGCAGGTCGGGGTCGCCGTGCGCATGCAGGATCCCTCCGGCAAGAAATATCTCGACTTCCATCAGAAACTGCTCAGCGGCCGCGGCGCCGCCGACAAGGCCCGCGCGATGCAAGCCGCCAAGGAAGCCGGTCTCGACACGGCTCGCATCGAGAAGGACATCGCCAGCCCCGAGGTGCGCGCCACCCTCGAGGAGAATTTCAAGCTTGCCGAAGCGATGGGCATGAACGGTACGCCGAGCTACGTGATCGGCAAGCAGATCGTGATCGGTGCCGTCGGTGTTGAAAGCCTGAAGGAGAAGATCGGCATTGCCCGTTGCGGCAAGGCGACCTGCTGATCACAGTTTTACGATAGCGAGAACACAAAAAGGCCGGCAGACATGCCGGCCTTTTTTCTTGCGCTGAACGTTGGCGCCTTCGTGCAAAGTCATTCATCTGGCGTTCAACAAACAAAAGCCGCGGAACAGTCGAAGTTCCGGAACAACTCAAATCCCCTTTCGTTGTCGGCGCGGGCAATGACGCGAATGAACACGTGAGGAGAATTTCGATGTTGAACCGCTTTATGATTTCGGTTGCCGCAGTCGCGCTCGTCGCGGGCACTGGCCTCGCGAACGCGCAGGGCAATATGGGCCGCGACAGCGGCGGCGGCGCCGGTGGCGCGCAGACGCAGCATTCGCAGCCTTCCGGCGGCGCTGCTGAGCGCGGTGGCTCGATGAGCCAGGACAAGGGGACCGTTGGCCAGGCCGGCGGCTCCGGGACGATGAAGTCCGAAGACAAGTCCGGCGCGATGAAGGACGAGCGCCCCTCGGGCGGCGCGATGAACAAGAACGCGGCCGAGGACAAGTCTGGTACCACCAAGGGCCAGCGCACCGATGATCGCACGCAGGGCCAGATGGACAAGTCCCAGCAGGACAAGTCCAAGAGCATGAGCCAGGACACCAGCAAGTCCGGTGCTAAGGACCAGAAGGACATGAAGGCTGAGGGCAGCAAGAGCGGCACCTCGACCACCGAGACCCAGAAGGGCACCGGCACGAGCACCAACCAGAATGCTCAGGGCCAGACCGGCACCAGCACGAACCAGAACGCGCAGGGCCAGACTGGCACCAGTTCGACCCAGAACGTTCAGGGCCAGAGCTCGACCACGGTCGGCCAGGCCGGCGCCGCTGCCAAGCTTTCGACTGAGCAGCGCACGCAGATCACGTCCGTGATCCGCGAGCAGCGCGTCGCCCCGGTGACCAACGTGAACTTCTCGATCTCGGTCGGCACCCGCATTCCGCGGGAGGGCATCACCCTTCACGCCCTGCCGTCGCGGGTCGTGTCGATCTATCCGGAATGGCGGAGCTACAAGTACGTCCTGGTCCGGGAAGAGATCGTCATCATCGATCCGGACACCTACGAGATCGTGGCCGTCCTGAACGTCTAAGGCGGACACGGGCAATCTCAGGGGCGGGCAGCGATGCCCGCCCCTTTGCATGCGCCGGGCAGCCATGCTTCGGACTGGTTAACAAGCAATTTCCGTGGTTTCCGCACAGGTTTTTGCGCACTGGATGAGGCGGTTGAACCCGCCGCTGAGGCCCTTCAAGGCTTCCCCTCACGCGCTTTGTTACCTATAACCCCCGCCACGCCGAAACACCTCTTCCGGGATTGGAATGGCCGAACCTGCAACCGACACGATCCTCGTCCTGAACGGGCCGAACCTCAACATGCTGGGGACCCGCGAGCCCGACAAGTATGGCCATGCGACGCTGGCCGACGTCGAGGCGCTGTGCCGGGACACGGCCGCGACGTTCGGCCTG
Organism: Bradyrhizobium sp. IC4060; assembly: GCF_020193715.1. Lineage (NCBI taxonomy): Bacteria > Pseudomonadati > Pseudomonadota > Alphaproteobacteria > Hyphomicrobiales > Nitrobacteraceae > Bradyrhizobium > Bradyrhizobium sp. IC4060. The sequence continues at coordinate 351,002 of NZ_JADYVJ010000001.1, forward strand.
AAGGCGGACTGCCGGCAATCCAACCGCGAAGGCGAGTTGATCGATTTCATTCACGAGGCGCATGCGCGCAAGATGAAGGGCATCATCATCAATGCCGGCGGCTATTCCCACACCTCGATCGCACTGCACGATGCGCTGCTCGCGGTGCAGATTCCGACCGTCGAGGTGCACGTGACCAACATCCACGCCCGTGAGAGTTTTCGTCACCATTCCTACACCGCGCGCGCGGCTTTCGCCTCGCTCTGCGGTTTCGGCATCGAGGGCTACCGCCTCGCCATCCAGGGCCTTGCCGCCAAGCTCGGCATCAAGCCCAACGCCTGACGCTCCCTTCCAACAGAACATTCGGATCAAACAACATGGCGCGCCAGCCAGACGACAAAGCAGCCGCAAAGTTTTCCAGCGAGGATTCCGCGCTCGTCCGCGAGCTGGCACTTCTGCTCGATGAGACCAGCCTCACCGAGATCGAGATCGAGCGAGCGGGTCTGCGACTGCGCGTTGCCCGCAACATCAGCGTTGCCGCGACCATGCCGATGCAGGTGACGGCTCCTCCGGCCGCCCTGCCGGTGGCAGCAAGCCCCGCGGCCCCTGCCGCGGCCGATCTGTCGAAGCATCCCGGCGCCGTGACCTCGCCGATGGTCGGCACCGCCTATTGGGCGCCGGAGCCGGGCGCAAAGCCGTTCATCGACGTCGGCACCAAGGTCTCAGTCGGCCAGACCCTGCTGATCATCGAAGCCATGAAGACGATGAACCAGATCCCCTCGCCGCGCGCCGGCACGGTGACGCAGATCCTGGTCGAGGACGGCCAGCCGGTCGAGTACGGCGAGCCGCTGGTGATCATTGAGTGACGCGAATGGGGAATAGCGAATAGCGAATGGCGTCAGCCTTCCCTACTCGCCATTCGCCACTCGCCATTCGCTGCAGGACAACATGTTCGACAAGATCCTCATAGCCAACCGCGGCGAGATCGCCCTTCGCATCCTCAGGGCCTGCAAGGAGCTCGGGATCGCCACCGTCGCCGTGCACTCCACCGCCGATGCCGACGCCATGCATGTGCGGCTGTCGGACGAGAGCGTCTGCATCGGGCCGCCGGCGTCCAAGGACAGCTATCTCAACGTGCCCGCCCTGCTCGCGGCCTGCGAGATCACCGGTGCCGATGCCGTGCATCCCGGTTACGGCTTCCTCTCCGAGAACGCGCGCTTTGCGGAAATCCTCGCCGAGCACAATCTGCACTTCATCGGTCCGAAGGCCGAGCACATCCGCCTGATGGGCGACAAGATCGAGGCCAAGAAGACCGCCAAGCGCCTCGGCATCCCCGTGGTGCCCGGCTCGGACGGCGCCGTCGGTCCCGACGACGATGCGATGGCGATCGCGAGGAAAATCGGCTTCCCCGTGCTGGTGAAGGCGGCGGCGGGCGGCGGCGGCCGCGGCATGAAAGTCGCGCACAGCGAGGCCGACCTCCAGGTCGCCTTATCGACGGCGGCCAACGAGGCCAAATCCGCCTTTGGCGATGCTTCCGTCTATCTGGAAAAATACCTGCAGAAGCCGCGCCACATCGAGATCCAAATCCTCGGCGACGGCCGCGGCGGCGCGATCCATCTCGGCGAGCGCGACTGCTCGCTGCAGCGCCGCCACCAGAAGGTCTGGGAGGAAGGCCCCTCGCCCGTGCTTGCTGCCGCCGCGCGCGCCAAGATCGGCGAGACCTGCGCGAAAGCGATGCGCGAGATGAAATATCTCGGTGTCGGCACCATCGAATTCCTGTTCGAGGACGGCGAGTTCTACTTCATCGAGATGAACACCCGCATCCAGGTGGAGCATCCCGTCACCGAGAGCATCACCGACATCGACCTCGTGCTGGAGCAGATCCGCATCGCCGCCGGCGGCGACCTGCCGGCCAGGCAGGACGAGGTCCAGGTCATCGGCCATGCGATCGAGTGCCGCATCAACGCTGAGAATCCGCAGACCTTCCGCCCCTCGCCCGGCCGGATCCTGCAATATCATCCGCCCGGCGGCCTCGGGGTCCGGATCGATTCCGCCGTCTACCAGGGCTACACGATCCCGCCCTATTACGACTCCCTCGTTGGCAAGCTGATCGTGCACGGCAAGACCCGCGCCGAATGCCTGATGCGGCTGCGCCGCGCCTTGGACGAGATGGTGGTCGAGGGCATCGAGACCACGCTGCCGCTGTTCCGCGCGCTGGTGCGCGAAGCCGACATCATCAACGGCGACTACCACATCCACTGGCTGGAGCAGTACCTGGCCGGCAAGGTGGAACCAGCGCCACGATAATCACGCCCTCTCATGGAACCCCTTGCCTCCAATCGCGTTCTGGAGGGTTGGGGCCAGTTCTAAGGGGGCGTTTTGAACTCCATTGCCTGTAAACAGGTGAACCGTCGTGACGGCTGAAGGCCAGCGACGGCGCGCATTCTGGCAGATCCTGCTGTTCGCGGCGGGCCTTTTGGTGCTGACCGTGATCAGCGCCGGTTCCGTCTACCTCGTCAACAAGGCGCGGGAGGACAGCAAGTGGGTGGTTCACACCATCGAGGCTGAAAACCAGATCAACGCCCTCCTCTTGGAAATCCGGCGTGCGGAAAGCACCGCCCGCGGCTACCTGCTGACCCAAAGATCGGATTTCAAGGCAGACCACGACAAGGCCATCGCTGCAATCGTGCCAGCGCTCGACAGGCTTACACGCCTGATCGGCGACAATCCGCAACAGCGCAAGAGCATCGAAAAGCTGAGTTCGGTGATCGAGACGCGGCTCGGCCAATTCGCGCAGGAGATGGATTTCATCCGTCAGGGTCAGCCGGAGAAGGCCGCAGGGTTGGTGCGCGAGCTAGCCTCCGCCGATACCACGGCGGCGATTGCCGAAGTCGCGACGGGAATGCTTCAGGAGGAGGAACGGTTATTCCGCCTCCGCACGGCCAACTCCGACCGCAGCCAGACCCTGGCCGCCTCGATGACCGGTATCGGATCCGGCCTGGTTGTGGTGCTGGCGCTGATCTCGATCTGGCTGGTGCGGCGTTCGACACGCGAACGCGATGCGGCCGAAGCGCGCCTGCGCGATGCCAACCTCAATCTCGAGGCCGTCGTCGACGAGCGCACGGCGGATCTGCGCGAAGCCAACGACGAGATCCAGCGCTTTGCCTATATCGTCAGCCACGATCTGCGCTCGCCGCTCGTCAACATCATGGGCTTCACGAGCGAGCTCGAAGAGCTCGGCGGCGACATCTTCCGCCGCATCGGCAGCCTCGCGCACGCCCCCGCGGATGGAGCGCCGCTCGCGCCCGCCGCGCCGGGCGAGATCGCGCTCGAAGGCGCCGACAAGCAGCTGCAGGAGGATTTCTCCGAAGCGCTCGGCTTCATCAAATCGTCGATCGCCAAGATGGACCGGCTGATCTCGGCCATCCTCAACCTCACCCGCGAGGGCCGGCGCGAATTCCAGCCGGTGAAGGTCGACACGCGCGAGCTGATTGAGGCCATCGTGACGACGCTGGCGCACCAGGCCGCCGAGGCGCAGGCCGAGATTCACGTCGAGCCCCTGCCGGACCTCGTGAGCGACCGTCTCGCCCTCGAGCAGATCTTCTCCAACCTGATCGACAATGCCATCAAATATCTCAAGCCCGGCGTGCCCGGCGAGATCAGAATCCGCGGGCGGACCAAGCTCGGCTACGCTATCTTCGAGGTCAGCGACAACGGCCGCGGCATCGATCCCAAGGACCACCAGCGGATCTTCGACCTGTTCCGCCGCGCGGGAACCCAGGACAAGCCCGGCCAGGGCATTGGTCTTGCCCATGTGCGTGCACTTGTGCGTCGCCTCGGCGGCACCATGTCGGTATCATCGGAACTCAACACGGGCAGCACCTTCACGATCACGCTGCCGATCGCCTGGAACGTGAGCAACCGGAACAGAGATCGATGACCCAGCCTGTCACCATCATCATGGTCGAGGACGACGAGGGCCATGCCCGTCTGATCGAGCGCAATATCCGCCGCTCGGGCGTCAACAACGAGATCGTCTCCTTCACCACCGGGACCGACGCCATGCGGCACCTGTTCGGCGCCGACGGCTCCGGGCTGGTGCAGAAGGGCAACGCGCTCCTGATCCTGCTCGACCTCAACCTCCCCGACATGACCGGGATCGACATCCTGAAGCAGATCAAGGAGAACAAGTACCTGAAGGCCTCGCCCGTGGTGGTGCTGACCACCACCGACGATTCCCAGGAGATCAAGCGCTGCTACGAGCTCGGCTGCAACGTCTACATCACCAAGCCCGTCAACTACGAGAATTTCGCCAACGCCATCCGGCAGCTCGGTCTGTTCTTCTCGGTCATCCAGGTCCCGCCCGCCGCCACATGAACCAGCGCACGCCGACACTGCTCTACATTGACGACGACGGGGCGCTGGCGCGCCTGGTCGATCGCGGCCTGACGCGGCGCGGCTTCCGGGTCGTCCATGCCGCGAGCGGCGAGGAAGGGCTCGAGCACATCCGCCGCGCCGCCGCCCAGAACAGCACCGAAGGCGGCATCGACGTCGTCGCGCTCGATCAGTACATGCCGGGCCTCGACGGGCTCGAGACGCTCGAGCAGATCATGGCGATCCCGGACGCGCCGCCCGTCGTGTTCGTGACCGCCTCGCAGGATTCCAGCATTGCGGTGACGGCGCTCAAGGCGGGAGCGGCCGACTATCTGGTCAAGGACGTCCAGGGCGACTTCATCCCGCTCCTCCACGTCGCGGCCGAAGGCGCGCTGCGCCAGGCCGAGCTGCAACGGGCGCGCGAGGAAGCCGAGGCCGAGATCCACGCCTCGCGCGACCGCTACGCGGCGCTCGCCGCCGAACGCGAGCTCCTGCTGCGCGAGGTCAACCACCGCGTCGGCAACTCGCTCCAGATCATCGCCTCGCTGCTGCACCTGCAGGCAAGCTCCGCCGCACAGGACGAGGTCAAGGCGGCGCTGACCAACGCGATGGGCCGCGTCGCCGCGGTGGCGCAGGTGCACCGCCGCCTCTACACCTCGCAGGACCTCAAGAGCGTGGTCCTCAATCAATATCTGGACTCGCTGCTCGAGGATCTCAGGCGGTCGGCCGAAGGCAACCGCATGTCGCGCCTGACGCTGAAGGCCGAGCCGATCGAGATCGATCCGGACCGTGCGGTCGCCGTCGGCATCATCGTCAACGAGCTGGTGATGAATGCGGTGAAATACGCCTACCCCGACGGCGCCGGCCCGATCCATGTCGAGCTGATCTCGCAAGGCGATGACCTCCTCCTCTCGATCACCGACGACGGCGTCGGCGACAACGCCAAGGCCGATCCGCGCTCCACCGGCATGGGCCAGCGCATCGTCGCGGCCATGGCCACCAAGCTCGACGCCGCGGTCGAGCGCGATCCCGCGCATTCCGGAACCCGGGTCGTGCTGAAGTTCGGCCGCATGCCCGCAAGCGTCGGCAAGACCAGCACCGCTGCCGCCAGCTGAGCGGTCCGGCCGCACCCATCGCAACTGCATTGCGATCCTGCTATGATGGCAAGCCATGACTTCGCGCGACTCCGCCCCGTCTGAAATCACGCCGGCCGTGCTGCTGCGCGCTTATGCCTGCGGCATCTTTCCGATGGCGGAAAGCGCCGACGATCCGACCCTGTTCTGGGTCGAGCCGGAGCTGCGCGGCGTCATCCCGCTCGACGGCTTCCGCGTCGCCTCGCGCCTCGCGCGCACCGTGCGCTCGGATCAGTTTCGCGTCACCGTCAACACCGCGTTCGAGGCGACCATCGCCGGCTGCGCGGCGCCGCAAGTGGGCCGCGAGGATACCTGGATAAACAAGCGCATCCGCGACCTCTATGGCGGGCTGTTCGAGCTCGGCCATTGCCACAGCGTCGAAGCCTGGCAGGGCGACGAGCTGGTCGGCGGTCTCTACGGCGTCAGCCTGGGGCGGGCCTTCTTCGGCGAGAGCATGTTCCACACTGTGCGCGATGCCTCGAAGGTCGCGCTGGTGCATCTGGTCGCGCGGCTCATTCACGGCGGCTTCGAGCTGCTCGACACCCAATATGTCACCGAGCACCTGAAGAGCTTCGGCGCCGTCGAGATCTCGCGGCGACGCTATACCGCGCTGCTCGACAAGGCGCTGGCGGGCGAGCCCGGCGATTTCCTGAAGCTCTCCGCCGGCGAAGCGATCCCGGGCGCACGAGCCCTCGAGATCATCGCTGCGCGGCAATAACGAACAGCTCGGTTAGCGGCCAAATCCGGGAATGCCGAACAGGCCTGGGCGCTGCTCCGGTGGTGGCGGCGGTGGCGGCGCCGGTTGCTGCTGCTGGATCGGCGGCAGCGGCTGCGGCGGGCGCTGCTGCACCTGCTTGGGCGCGGCCTTCTTCTGCGCGGGCGGCGGTGGCGGCGGCTTGGCCGCGGCCGGATCCGGTGCCGCCGTCGCCACGGTCTGCTGCGGCTCTTTGCAGTCGGTCAGCCAGATGTCGTAGATCGGATGCTCGACGCCGTGCAGGCCGGGGCTCGCCGCGTACATCCAGCCCGAGAAGATCCGCTTCACCTCGCCCTGCAAGGTGATCTCGTCGACCTCGACGAAGGCGTCGGTGTTGGCCGCTTCAGTCGCCGGACGCGTGTAGCAGGCGTTGGTCTTGACGCGGAGCGCACCGAACTGGACGGTCTCGCCGATCTCCTCGTCGAAATTGATGATGCGCCCGGTGATCTTGTCGAGGCCGGAGAACGTCGCCTTCTTGTTCACGATCTTCTGGGCCGGCGGCTCCGTCACGACCTCGTCGCCCGGCTGGAGGCTGGCCGGCGTCTGCGGCACGCCGCCCTTCTGCTGGGGCTGGCGCTGACCGGGCGCTCCGGGAGCGCCTTGCGGACCCGGCGGAGTGATCGCGGCCGAGGGCGGCTGGTTCGGCGGCGCGAGGGTCGAGCCCGGCGGCGGTGCTAGGGGCTGGGTCTCGACCGGCCCGGGCATCACGTTGCCCTGCCGGCCCGGAGGCGGCGGCATCGGGCGCGACGGCAGCACTCGGCCCTGCGGCGGCAGCTCCGGCACCTCTTCGTCGTCCTCGGGCATCTGCTGCGGCTGGGGCTGGCCGCGCGGAATGCTGCCGGGCGGCCGCAGCGGCGGCGGATCGGAGAAGATCGTGCCGATCTGCGCACTTGCCGGCGTCGCAGCCGTCAGTGCGGTGGCGGCCAAAAGCGCCGCAAGACCGGTCAGGGAAAAGGTTTTGAACATTTCGCGCGGCTTCAACAGCGAATCGGGCTCGTTGGACATTCTACAGGGGATACCGCCGCTCGCAGGCCTTCCGGTTAACACGCCGAATACGGCGGGGGAAGGGCGGCATCCCTGCCCTTCCCGGCCCGGTCTGGCCAGGCCGGCTCCCGGATGGGATAGTCCTGAGCCCCTCGCCGGGGCACCCCCATGGCCGAAGGCGAGCATACCCTCCAAAGCGCTACACAGCCGATAATACCGACAGAAATGCCCTCCCTCCTCCGAGCCGTCCTCGCCCTTCCCCTGCGTGCCCTCGGCTGGCTTGGTGGCCAGGGCACGCGCGCGGTGGCGGCGATTGCCTTCATCGCGGTCGCGGTGCCGCCGCTCGGCGCGCTGCTGCGCCCCTACGTCACCGAGGCGATCTTCCTTCTGCTCTGCATCTCCTTCATGCGCGTCGATCTCGGCGCGCTGTACGGACATCTGCGCCGGCCGGCGCTGGTCGCGGCCGCCACCGCCTGGACCACGATCGGTGTGCCGCTAATCTTCGCCCTCGCTGCCCACGCGACGGGGCTCTCCACGAGCTCTCCAGGCCTTGCTCTCGCGCTGATGCTCCAGGGCATGGCCTCGCCGATGATGGCGGCGCCAGCGCTTGCCGCGCTGATGGGCCTCGATGCCGCGCTGGTGCTGGTCACGCTGGTGACCTCGACCGCGCTCGTGCCATTCACCGCCTCGCTGTACGCGAGCCTGTTTCTCGGCGGCATGCTCAGCATCTCTCCGATGACGCTCGGCTTGAAGCTGCTCGGCATCCTCGCCGCATCACTGGTGACCGCCACGATCATCCGCCGTCTGGTGGGCAGTGATGCAATCCAGCGCCACAAGCGGCCGATCGACGGCCTCAACATCATCATACTCTTGGTGTTCGCCTCCGCAGTGATGGGCGACGTCGCAACCGAGTTTCTCGCCGATCCGCTGTTCACGATCGCCGTCGCGCTGCTCGCTTTTGCGGTCTACTTCACCCTCCTCGCCGCAACCACGCTGATCTTCCGACGTGCCGGCACCGAGCGCGCGTTCGCGCTCGGCCTGATGGTGTCACAGCGCAATCTGGGCCTGATGCTGGCGGCCACCGCCGGCGCGCTGCCGGCGACGACCTGGCTCTATTTCGCGCTGACGCAGTTTCCGATTCACTTTGCGCCGTACATGCTGATGCCGATCGCAAGGCGCCTGACGGCACGCACGAATGGGTCCAGCGAGGCAAAAAAGGCCGAAGTTCACTCGTTTGTGTCACAGGAGCGCCGTGAAGGAACAACAATCTAAGGTGGCCGTTCAAGGTCTGTTACCCAAAGGAGGTCGCGATGAGGTTTGCCGTGATTTTGGTTCTCGGCTCGCTCGCGCTGGGCTCGGCCGCGAGAGCCGATCGACCCGGCCCCGACTGGATGCCGATGCAACAAGTGATAGCCAAGATCCTGGAGGCGGGCTATTCCGAGGTCACCAAGCTTGAAGCCGACGATGGCCGGTGGGAGGGCGAAGGCATCAAGAACGGCCAGAAGATGGAATTCCGTGCCGATCCCAAAACCGGCGCCATCGTGAGCGAGAAGCCGGACAAGTGAGCATCGCCGAAGTCCGCTTCTGAGCAACGCCCGACTTCGCCGTTCCGCAGGGCTCGCCAAGGTCAAGAGAAACGTCCTACCCCGCCCGCGCCGCGCGCCGCAGCGCCTGCGGCGGCTGGCCATAGGCGCGGATGAAGGCACGCCGCATGCGCTCGGGGTCGCGGAAACCGGTCACCTCCGCCACGCGCTCGATCGCCTCGCGCGAGGACTGCACGCGCTCGCGCGCGACTTCGAGCCTGAGCCGCTCGATCGCCTTGGACGGCGTCGTGCCGGTCTCGGCGGCGAAGGCGCGGGCAAAATGCCGTGCACTCATGCCGGCGCGATCGGCGAGATCCTCCACGGTCAGCGGCGCATCGAGATTTTCGCGTGCCCAGGACAATAGCGTGCCGAAGCGTCCGTTCGGCGCCTTCAGCTCCAACAGCGACGAGAATTGCGACTGCCCACCGCTGCGGCGGTGATAGAGCACGAGCTGCCGCGCGGTTGCCTGCGCGATCTCCTCGCCGTGGTCCTCGGTGATCATCGCCAGCGCGAGGTCGATCCCCGCGGTGATACCTGCGGATGTCCACACATTGCCGTCGCGGGTAAAAATCTGGTCCGGCTCGAACTTCACCTTGGGAAAGCGCGCGATGAAATCGCGCGTCCGTCCCCAATGGGTGGTGGCTCTGCGACCGTCGAGAAGCCCCGCCGCGGCGAGCACGAAGGCGCCCGAGCAGACGCTCGCGACCCGCACGCCGCGCCGTGCCAGCCGCTGCACGAAGGCCCGCGTGACCTCGCAGCGCGCGGCCTCCGCGACGCCCATGCCGCCGGCGACGACGAGCGTCGTGATCGCGTTCGCGGTCTTGAAGTCGCGCGCCATCATCTCGACGCCCGACGAGCTGCGCACCAGCCCCGGCTTGGCGGCCAGCACGCGGATGGCTGGCGCCTTGCCGAGGCAGCGCGCTGCGATCTCGAACGCCGAGATCGGACCTGCCGCATCGAGCAGCTGGAAGTCCGGGAAGATCAGGATGCCGATCATGGGCCAAGCCTGGTATGTAGAGTTGGTATGTCCGAAAGCGAGGGAATTATGCCATTTCAGACAGAAGGGCACCATGCCATTCTGCCGGCGTCAAGCGCATTATCGGAGGCTCCCATGTCGTCACCGCTCCAGATCGGAATCCTGGTATTTCCGCGCGTCACCCAGCTCGATTTCACCGGCCCCTTGCAGGTGTTCGCCATGGTCCCGGACGCAAAGCTGCACCTGATCTGGAAGCGGATCGAGCCGGTGCCGAGCGATTCCGTGCTGACGCTGACGCCGACTACGACCTTTGCGGATTGCCCCCAGCTCGATGTCATCTGCGTGCCGGGCGGCCAGGGCACCAACGACCTTCTCAACGACGAGGACGTGCTCGCATTCCTGCGCAGGCAAGCGGCAGGCGCCAAGTACGTCACCTCGGTCTGCACGGGATCGCTGGCCCTCGGCGCCGCCGGCCTTCTGAAGGGCTACAGCGCCGCCACCCATTGGAGCGCAATGGAGATGCTCGCACAGTTCGGCGCGACGCCGACCAAGACACGCGTCTGCGTCGATCGCAACCGCATCACCGGCGGCGGCGTCACCGCCGGGATCGATTTCGCGCTGACGCTGGTCTCGATCATGGTCAATCGCACCATGGCCGAAGCGATCCAGCTCCAGATGGAATATAATCCAGCCCCGCCGTTCAATGCCGGATCGCCCGACACCGCGCCAGCCGAAGTGCTGGCGCTGCTGAGGGAGCGCGGCGCGCAGAACCATGCACGGCGGCTCGAGGCGGTGCAGCGCGCGGCCGAGCGGGTGGCGTAAAGGATCGGGCTTGCTCTTGTACCCCGGACGCAGCGCAGCGCTGCACGCTGCACCGCGTCCGGGACACGCGAGGCGAACAACGACAGAAAAAGGCCGCTCGGTTTCCCGAGCGGCCTTTCCTGTCTCACGGTGGCTGCACATTCACATCGGGCGATGTCGGAGCTTCCAGACCGGGGGCCTATCTCCCGATCGAGTCCTTCCTCGGCGGCCGCTGCATCTCGGGACAGTCGCGAACTGTTGCCCGAACCGAACGCGATGGTCTCCCATCTCCGTAAGATGGGATCATTGAGCCGCATCGCCCGCCTCGCGGCAACACCTGCGCAGGCGGCATCCCCGCTGTTCCCGTTGTCCACAGCGGCGCGGCGCGGATGCATGTGCATCCGCTTTGGACGATGGTGATTCGTGGGTCGGCCGAAAGGGGCTTAGCCGGGCGTCCAGGGCTGATAGTCGCCGGTCGCCTTGGGACGCCTGCCGCTGGCGAGCGTCGAGCCGGAGGGACGATAGGCCTTGGCCGTGCCGGTGAGATTCGGCTGGTGCGGCTTCTCCCACTCGCGCGGCTGATAATCGATCTCGGTCGGCGGCTTGTCGACGACGTGGTGAATCCAGCCATGCCAGGACGGTGGAATCCGGCTCGCTTCCGCGTAGCCGTTATAGATCACCCAGCGCCGCTCGAAGCCGAGCGCCGGATCGATCGCCCCGCCCCGCGTGCGGTAGTAACGGTTGCCCTGCTCGTCCTCCCCGACCAGCTCGCCATACCGCTTGGTCCAGAGCTGGGTGCCAAAGGTCTGGCCATTCCACCAGGTGAAGAACTTGAGGAAGAATTGTTTCATGCGGCAAGGGCCCTGCTTCGTGGGGTCCTGATGCCATCCGGGGGCCGAAATGTCCAGTTCGGCAGGCGCGTCGGCGCCCCCGCAAATCCGCCTGCCGCGCACGCCCCTGCCGCAAAGCCGACGCGATTCATTCATGCGCGGTACAGCGGCGGGACCTGAGGCTCCATGCGCGCGCAAACCGGCGTGATCCCAGGAACCCCCGCGCTTTCTCAGGGTTGCTTTCCGGGAAAGGAGTTTACCATGAACAGTCTGAAATTGTTGAGTGCCGCTGCGACGGTGGCGTTGGTTCTTCCCTTGGCGAGCCCGAGCTTTGCGCAGCAGAGTCGTGCCGCCGCGGTCGGAGCGGGCGGTGGTGCGGCGATCGGTGGCGGAGGTGCCGCGGTCGGTGGCGGAGGCGGCGGCTTCGGTGGCGGCGCCCGCATGGGCGGCGGCGGCGCCGCGTTCCAGGGCGGTGGCGGCGGTTTCGGGGGCGGAGCCGCGATGCGCCCGAGCGGTGGCAATTTCGCAGGCGGTGGCGCGGTCCGTCCGGGCGGTGGCAGTTTCGTCGGGGGCGCGGCAGACCGTGCCGCTATCTCGCCGAGCTTCAGTGGGACCCGTAGCGCTGCAGTTGCGGGCAACTGGCAGGGCGGCAGCGGCAATTGGCAGGGCGGCAGCGGCAACTGGAGCGGTCGTCACTGGCACGGTCGCCACCACCATCATCATCGCCACGGCGGCTTCTGGCCGGGCTTTGCGGCTGGCGCGGCGATCGGAGGCCTCGGCTCCTACGCCTATTACGGCAGCGGCTACGGCTATTACGATGATCCCTACTACTACGGCTACTATGACGAGCCGTCGGTTGCCGTAGTGCAGGATGGCGGCGGCGACGCCGCTTATTGCGCGCGGCGCTTCAAATCTTACGACCCGGCCTCGGGCACCTATCTCGGCTACGACGGCCGGCGGCATCCTTGCCCGTAAGCAGATCGCGAAGACTAGAGGCGAAAGGCGTCGCAGCAATGCGGCGCCTTTTTTGCAATCGGCGCCTTCCTCGCTCCTTTCGGCTCCATCACCCTCGCAGATAAATACAAATCGATGCAAATGGACCTTTATGCACCAAACCGTGCATATCCTGCGCGATCCAATCGCAAATTGACCGGACCCACGATTCGCGGATATCACAAATCACAGTGGGGACTTCGATCTTCTGGGAAGTGTCATGCCGCGTATTCTCGTGGTTGATGACGATCCGATGGTCGGCGCGACCATCGAGGTCCTCCTCCAACGTCAGGGCTTCGACGTCACGCTGACCGACGGCGGCGAAACAGGACTGGCTGCGCTGGAATCGCAAGCCTTCGACGTCATGCTGGTCGACATCTTCATGCCGCATATGCGCGGCTTCGAATCCATCCGCATCTTTCACGAGCGCGCCCCTGCCACGCCGCTGATCGCGATGTCAGGCTATGCCTTCGCCTCGTCCGCCTCGCCCTCTCCCGATTTTCTCCGCATGGCGCTTGAGCTCGGCGCAACGCGCTGCCTGCGCAAGCCGTTCACGCCGGAAGCGCTGCTGACCACGATCCGGGAATGCCTTGCCGGCGCGGGCGAGAGCGCGCCGCCGAAGGACCAGAAAGAAGCCCCTTGATTCCAACGCAGCGCGTCATTCTCGGTGTTGGACTTGCCATCCTCCTGATCATCACCGCGGCCTCGATCGCCCTCGACGTCAAGTCGCGGTCCGACGCGGCGTCGGTGAACCACACCGTCCAGGTGCAAAAGAAGATCTCCGATCTGCGCGTGCTGCTGCGCCGGGCCGAGAGCGCCGCGCGCGGCTACGAGCTCTATCGCAGCCAGGGCTTCAGCGACGAGTTCCAGGCGGTGCACGCCAAGCTCGCGCCGGCCCTCGCCGAGCTCAAGCGCGACGTGCGCGACACCCCCGATCAGGTCGCCCTGCTTGAGGGCACCGAGCCGCTGGCGCTGCGCCGGATCGAGATCGCCGCCACCGCGATGCGCCTGCGGGCCGCCAACGACCAGGCCGGCATTGCCGCGCTCAACAGCAAGGCCGAGGGCCGCGGCCTCATGGACACGGTGATGCGCAATCTCGACCGCCTGAGCGCGGAGGAAGAACGCCTGCTCGCCGCCCGCTCCCAGGATTCGCGCCGCACCGGCATCGTGCTGCTCGGCATCGACGTCGCCGGCGCCGTGCTGATCCTGCTCCTGGTCGCGTTGGTGATGCGCGAAAGCCGCCGCACGACCGGTGAGCTCCAGAGCTCGCTCGAGCAGACCCAAGCCGCCAAGGCGGCGCTCGAGGCGGCGGTGGCCGAACGCACCGAGCACCTCGTCGCCGCGCATGACGAATTGCGCCTGTCGGTCAACGTGCTCCAGAGCACGTTTCGCAGCATGGCGGAGGCGGTGCTGGTCATCGACGCCGAGGGCACCGTGCTGCTGTCCAATCCGGCCGCCGAGCGCATGCTGCTGCATCGCACCGGCATGAACGTCGGCAATCTGCGCGCGCTGTCCGACGTGTTTCACGGCGACGGCGTCACGCCGCTTCCGGCCGACGAGCTGCCATCGACGCGCGTGCTGCGCGGCGAGCAGTTCGAAGAGCTGGAGATGATCGTCCGCCCGCACAGCGGCAACCCGCCGCGCCATCTCATGGTCAGCGGCCGGCCGATGCGGGACGGGCAAGGCAACATTTCCGGCGCGGTGCTGGTCTATCACGATGCGACGACCTCGCGCGAGACCGAGCGGCAGTTGCACCAGTCGCAGAAGCTGGATGCGATCGGCAAGCTGACCGGCGGCGTCGCGCACGACTTCAACAACATGCTCACGGTCATCTCCGGCAACACCGAGACGCTGGTGGAGCGCCTGAAGGACCAGCCCGAGCTGCAGCGCACGGCCCGGCTGATCGACGATGCCGCCGAACGCTGCGCCGAGCTGATCCAGCACCTCTTGGCATTCGCGCGCCGGCAGCCGCTCGAGCCGCGCAACGTCGACATCAACGCCGCGATCTCGGACATCGCAAAGCTTCTGCGCCCCACCCTCGGCGAGCAGATCCAGATCGAGACTGTGCTGGAGCAGGGGCCGATGACGACGCATATCGATCCGTCCAGGCTCACCAACGCCGTGCTCAACATGGCGATCAACGCCCGCGACGCCATGCCGGGCGGCGGCAAGCTGCTGCTGGAGACCCACCGCGTCGTGCTCGACGAAGCCTATGCGCAGGCCAATGCCGACGTGGCAGCGGGCCCCTACATCATGCTCGCGGTCAGCGATACCGGCACCGGCATGCCCTCTGACGTGCAGCAGAAGGCGTTCGAGCCCTTCTTCACCACCAAGGAGGTCGGCAAGGGATCCGGCCTCGGCCTCTCCATGGTCTACGGCTTCGTCAAGCAATCCGGCGGCCACATCAAGATCTACAGCGAGGAAGGCCACGGCACCACGATCAAGCTCTACCTGCCGCCGGGCGAAGGCGCAGCGGACATCGCAACCGGCGTCACGCCGACGGCCGAAGGCGGCGCCGAGACCATTTTCGTGGTCGAGGACGATCCGCTGGTCCGCAACTTCGTCACCGCGCAGCTCCAGAGCCTTGGCTACAAGACGATCGCCGCGTCCGACGGCAAGGCGGCGCTGGACCTGATTGAGGCCGGGCAGAGCTTCGACCTGCTGTTCACCGACGTCGTCATCCCCGGCGGCATGAGCGGCCGCGAGCTCGCCGACGAGGTGGCGAGGCGCCGGCCGGGCGTGAAGGTGCTCTACACCTCCGGCTACACCGACAACGCCATCGTCCATCACGGCAAGCTCGACGACGGCGTGCTGCTGCTGACCAAGCCCTATCGGCGCAACCAGCTCGCCGAGATGATCCGCAAGGCGCTGAACGGCGGCGGGATGGCGCCGAGCTAGCGCAACGAACTTGATCGCGGCTCAGTCGGTGATGTGCAGTAGAGCATCGACATCAGGCGAACGGATGATAGTGCCGTCGCGTACAAATGCTTCGTGATTGGTCTCAATGGTGTTGTGGTCATAAAGATAGTTGACCATGATCCCGAAGGATTCTTGAATCGCACGCAGAGCGGTATTGCCGAGCCAATTGATGCGTTCGAGCCGTGCGCCGTTGCCGAGGTGAAAACGCGCCACGGGGTCGATGCGTATCGAGGGCTTCCGTGTCAGATAGCTAGCGCAGAGCCGCAGCAAGGGCACGCGCAGCTTCTCGCTCTGCGCCGGGTCATTCCACCAGCTATCGCTCTCCAGTTGCGATAACAGCGCCGCATCGGGATCACTTGCATTTGCAAGCCGATTAGCGAGCCATTGCCGAAATCCCGGTACCGGAGATAGGGTGGAAAAACGCTTCAGCTGCGGAAACTCCGACTGCAGCTCTTCAACGACCTGCTTGATCAGGAAATTGCCGAACGCCACGCCGCGCAGGCCGTCCTGACAATTGGAGATCGAGTAGAAGATCGCGGTGTCGGCGCGCGCGGCGCGCTGCTGCGCGATGGCTTCACCGTCGTCCTGCGACAACAACGGCTGCACGGCCGTGGCCAGTCCTTCCACCAAAGCAACCTCGACGAAAATCAGTGGCTCGCCTGGAAGTGCGGGATGAAAGAAGCCAAAGCAGCGCCGATCGGGTGCAAGGCGCCGGCGCAGGTCGTCCCAGCCCTTGATTTCGTGCACGGCTTCGTAGGCGATCAGCTTTTCCAGCACCGCGGCCGGTGTCTGCCAGTCGATGCGCCGCAACTCGATGAAGCCGCGGTTGAACCATGAGGCGAACAAATGCTTGAGATCCGCGTCGAGCAACTTCAGTTCGGGGTCAGTGCGCATGTATGAAGCAATTTCGCTGCGAATCGCGATCAGCGCGCTGATCCCGCCGGGTGCCATGTTGATTCGCCGCAGCACTTCCTGGCGCGGCGGCTCGGCAGCACGCGCGAGTGCGGCCGCGGCTTCTGCGGTGCCTTCGGCGAGGTAGCGCTGCGCCGCCGCGCGCAAAGCCGGACCGTGAGGATGGAATTCCGTGGCGAGATAGCGCTGAAAGCAGCGGCGATCGTTGTCGTCGAGTGCACCAAGCATCTCGCGCAATTGCCGCGCGACCAGCGCTCCTGAGGCCTGGCTGCGCTCGGAGAGCAGCGATGCTGCGAGCTGCTTCGCGCGATCGAGGGGCGGCATTGTCGTGCTGGATGGATCGTTGAAAGTTTGGCGGATTGCGGACATGACTATTCCTCCTCAAGCTTGGGCGGTGACGGCGCGGCGGAACTTGGCCGGTGGCGCGTAGAGTCCGCTCGAGGCGGCCACGAGGTCATCGATCGTCTTGGCGGCGAGCAAATCGCGCGTCGCCGTGCCGACGTCGATGCCAAGGTCTGCCGGAAACATCACGATGCCGCGACGGCGGAGGCTCTCGGTTGTGTCCGGCGATTGGCGCTTGCCAAATTCGGTGTCGCCGGCGATCGCGCGCAATGCCGCCTCGCGATCTTGCGGTGATCGGCAGCGCAACAGGTTCGCCACGGCCTTCTCGGTGATGACATGGCTCACGTCGTCGCCATAGATCATCACCGGCGGCAATGCGAAGCCGGCGGAGGCGGCCAGATCGAACGCGTCCAGACGCTCGACAAAACTGGGCGTGCCGTTTGGCTGATGGGTCTGCACCATCTGCACCACAAGCTTGCGGCCGCGTAAGAGATCGCCTGCTTCCTGACCGGCGCGAAGCCAGGTGGGGCTGTCGTGGCGACGACCGCGTGCATCCGCGCCCATGTTCGGCGCACCGCCGAAGCCTGCGATCCGGTCTTTCGTGGCCGTCGAACTGTTGCCTCGCGCGTCGATTTGCAGCGTGGCGCCAACAAACATGTCGCAGGCATATTGTCCGGCGACCTGCGCCAGTGCCCGGTTCGACCGCAGGTTGCCGTCGGCGCCGATCGGGAATATATCGGCGTGCTTTGCGACGTAGCGCTCCATACCGAGCTCGGAGCCGAAGCAATAGACGCCGTCGACGAAGCCGGCTTCGATCGCCGGGATCAGGGTCGGGTGCGGGTTGAGCACGAATTGGCTCGCGATCTTGCCCTTCAGGCCCCGCCGGGCGGCAAATGTCGGGAGGATCAGCTCGATCGCCGCGGTGGCGTAACCGATGCCGTGGTTGAGCCGCCGGACCTCAAATGGCTCATAGACCGCAGCAATCGCCATCATCGCCATCAGCACGTTCTCGTCCCTTACCTTGGCGGGGTCGCGCGTGAACAGAGGCTCGATCGCGTAAGGCTTTGGGCTCGGTATGACGAAATCGACCCAGTCGCCGGGGACGTCTACTCGCGGCAACCGGTCAACGATCTCGTTGACTTGCGCCAAGACAATGCCGCCGCGAAAGGCCGCGGCTTCGGCGATGGTCGGCGTGTCTTCGGTGTTGGGACCGGTGTAGAGATTGCCGTTGCGGTCGGCCTTGTCGGCGACGATCAGCGCCACGTGCGGCGTCAGGTCCACCAACATCCGAGCATAGAGCTCGAGATAGGTATGGATTGCGCCGATCTTCACCGTGCCGCTGCCGACCAGTTCGGCGAGCTTGCGGCTCTGCGGACCTGCGAAGGCAAAATCGAGCCGATTGGCGACACCGCGCTCGAACACGGCGAGATGATCGGGCAGCGCCAGCACCGACTGCACCATGTGCAGATCGTGAATCTGCGCCGGATCCACGCTCGTCAGGGCGGCGGCAAGAAAATCGGCCTGCTTCTGATTGTCGCCCTCGATGGCAACGCGGTCGCCCGGCTCGATGATCGCTTCGAGCAACTCGGTCGCGCGCTCGGCAGGGCAGAGCTTTTCAGAGCAGATCGTGGCGGCCCGAGCTAGCCTCGCGGAGCGATCCGCTCCCGGTCGTGATGTGGCGTGCATGATGAACCTCCTTCGCTCGACGCTGTCTTCGATGCAGAAGTTAGGTGACCAGTATTGATTATAGAAACGATATTTTGTAATATGATTGATCATGAATTTGGATCAATCGGCATGCTGGAATTCGAGCTTTTGCGTTCCTTTGTTGCCGTCGCGGATTGCGGCGGCTTCCACCGCGCCGCCGAACGGCTCAATCTGACGCAGTCGACCATCAGCCAGCAGGTCAAGCGATTGGAGCTTGAAACCAAACGTCCGCTGTTCCGGCGCACGACCCGCAGCGTCGCGCTGACCGACGATGGAGAGATGCTGCTGGGTGACGCCCGTCGTCTGTTGCAACTCGAGGAGGCGGCCCGCCATCGCCTGTCAGCGCCGCGCTTGTCAGGAGCCGTGCGTCTTGGAGTGGTCGAGGAAGTCGCCGGCGGCTCGCTGCCATCGGCGCTGGGACGCTTCGCCATGTTGCACGCGAGCGTGAAGCTCGAGGTGCAGATCGGCGTTAGTGCGGAATTGATCGAGCAGTTGAACAAGGGACGACTCGACGTCGTGTTCGCTAAGCGTCCGCTCGGTACGTCGCGTGGGCGCCTGGTCTGGCGCGAACCCATGGTCTGGGCCGCCGCCGACGCGTTTGATCTGGTTCCGGGCGCGGTGCTGCCGCTGGCGCTCTATCGCGAGCGGTCAGTATCGCGTGAGGCAGCGCTCGCCGCGCTAAATGACAGCGAACTGACGTGGGAGATCATCTATACCAGCCCCAGCCTGACAGGTGTGCGCGCGGCGGCGCTCGCTGGTCTCGCCATCGCGCCGCTTCCCGCGAGCGCGGTCATTGCAGGTTTGCGCATTCTGGGATCGCAAGAGGGGCTGCCGCGCCTTCCTGACCTTGAGTTCGCAATCTATGAGAAAGCCCGGCCCGAAAAGGCCGCGGCGGCGCTGGCCGCAGCGCTTCTGGCACTTGGGCAATCGCCAGCGCGCCCGACGATTTAGCGCCATATGTTCCGTTGCGGGTCCAAACCCCAGGGTACAGATTGGTTCATCTCGCAATGATGAGGATCCGTCAGGCGGTATTGAGCGCATCGGTGTCATGATGGCTCTGGGTCACAAGCAGTGATGCTCTGGCAGATCAGAATATCTCCGCTCGTCCCTCAGGAGCGAACATTGCCTTTATGAGCCCCTAGCCCGTATGAGTACACGCGCTAGCCCGTGAGTTGCCGAAGGCGCTGCAGTCACCCAATCTATGAGGTCGTGGGCACTGGCTCAGGATGTGAGTTCCAACTGTCCTTTTGAGACGCCATAGCTAGCCCGGATCCGCGCTGGAGGTGTTCGGACACCGCGCGATGCAACGCGTAAGGCCGTTTTGGTCTTAACCGGGCCGGTCTCAAGTAAAAATCAAGCGCATCTCAAGGACAAATCGTCTCGCCAGCCCAGTCTCTGAGCATGCTCACGAGGACAAATGTCGGAGCCGGTGGCGCGACAGTCCGCTTGCGGAGCGCAACAGTCATCAGACGCACAGCTAGGATCTTGGTCTGCGGCCGGAACTGCAAGGCCCAGCCTCGACAGGTGCTCGCATGAAAAGACGAGAGTTCATCTTTTTGATTGGTGGGGGGTTGGCCTGGCCTGCGATCGCACGGGCGCAGGGCGGAGCCAAGCTGCATCGAATCTTCTGGGTCTCGACTGAGTCCGAACCGGATCCCTTCCTGGACGGCTTTCGCGATGGAATGCGCGCCCTGGGATATGTCGAAGGCAAGACCGTAACCTTCGAGACGCATTATGCCCCTGGAAATCCGCAGGCACTGCGGAAGATCGTCTCCGAGTTGCAGCGAGGGGATGTCGACCTTGTGGTCTCGAGCGGTCCGGCGACACGCGGCATGACTGCAATCACCGACATCCCAGTGCTGTTTGCATTGAGCGGCGACCCCGTCGCTTTGGGTGTGGTGAAGAGCCTTGCTCACCCCGGCACCAATTTCACCGGCAGCACATTCCTGTCGCTCGAGCTGGCAGGAAAGCGCGTTGAGCTGCTCAAGGACATTTATCCAAAGCTGCGAAAACTGGCGGTCCTGTCGAACACGGATCATCCGGGAGAGCCGCTGGAATGGCGTGCGACGTTGGAGTCGTGCCGAAATCTTGGGATAGAGGCAGCCTACGTTCCGTTCTGCGGCGCGCGCGAAATCGAGAATGGGTTGATGGCTGCCGGCAAGGTGGACGCGGATGCTCTCCTCGTGTTTCCCGATGCTGTGACGCTGGTGCATCGTGCGAAGATTGCGGAGCTTGCAATCGCGCACCGGCTGCCTTCGATGTTTGGCTGGTCTGAATATTGTGACGCTGGAGGTCTCTTGAGTTACGGCGCAAACCAGCGCACGACCTATTTTCGGCTTGCCACTTATGCCGATCGCATCCTGCGCGGTGAATATCCGTCAGACCTTCCGGTGATGCGTCCCGAGAAGTTTGAACTGGCAATCAATATGAAGACAGCCAGGCTTCTGGGTATCGAGCTGGATGTGTCGTCGATCCTGTTTCGCGCCAGCAAGGTGATCTCCTGAGCGTAGCTATGAAGGACGGTGCTGCGCAGCCCTCTTCGTGTACGATGCCTCCGCGTCGCTCGCTGTTCTGCAAGTACTTCGCGACGTTGTTTGTCGCTGCGGTCGTGCCTCTGATACTCGGCGCGGCCGTCGAGGCTTCTTTCGGTTACCGAGACCAGCGTCGCCAGATCAGCGCGGTGCTGCAGGCCGATGCTCGCGCGGCGTCCGACAGGATCGAGGCGTTCACCGATGGCATGCGAGATCAGCTGGGTTGGATGGTGCAGCTTCCCTGGTCTGCCGGAGACGATGCGCAACATAAGATCGATGCCTTGCGTCTCCTCCAGCAGGTGCCTGCAATCGTTTCGGTTTCGCTTCTGGATGAGACCGGCACCGAACGGGTCTTTGTTTCCAGGCTGCTTCTGAACAGGACCGGGCGCGGCATCGATATGTCTGCGGATCCCGCTGTTCTGGGCGCACGCGGCAACAAAGTCTGGTACGGACCGGTTCAGTACCAGCAAGATTCAGAGCCCTATATGAGGATCGCGGTTGCCGGGAGCCTGCCGGCCGCAGGGGTTGCGATCGCCGAGGTCAATCTGAAGCTGATCTGGGATGTCATCGCAGCCATTAGAATCGGCGAGACCGGCTACGCCATTGTCGTCGATGATTCCGGTCATCTGATCGCACATCCCGATATCAGCCGGGTTCTGCGCGGCCGCGCCAGCTCCGGCAGTTTTGGCCGGATCAAGCATCTCGTTGGCGCGGCGAGCGGAGCGGCGGTGATAACCGGGGAGCGAGGCAACCCGGTGGTGGCGCTATCCGTTCAGGCCGCCGATGTGGGATGGACGGTGATCGCGATGCAGCCAACCGCGGAAGCCTTTGCATCAATTCGGGCGGCCTTGTGGCGCTCGTCAATTCTCATTGCCTTTGGTGTTCTTGTCGCGCTGGCGCTCGCCTATTGGCGCGCGCACAGAATGTCCGGTCCGATCAAGCAACTGGAAGAGGGCGTGGAGCGGATCAGAACCGGACAATTCGAGCATCGCATCAAAATCTTCAGCGGTGACGAGTTGCAGCAGCTGGCGTTGCGTTTCAATGAAATGGCTTCTGAACTGGCGATCTCGCAGCAGAAATCTGCGCGGATCGAACGGCTGAAGCAGTTCCTGCCATCACAGGTCGCCGAATTGGTCGAACATTCTCACGAACTGCTCGAAGGGCAGCGACGTGAAGTGGCTGTCATTTTTGGCGACTTGCGCGGCTTCACGGCGTTCTCCACTCGCAATGAACCCGATGTCATCATGGCCGTCATGCGAGAGTACTACGAGGCCGTCGGCGCCGTGACGACTCGTCACGAGGCAACGCTCATCGGCTTTGATGGCGACGGAGTCATGCTGCTGGTCAATGCCCCGATCGCATGCGAACAGCCGGCAACTCAAGCGGTCCGCCTCGCGATCGACCTGCAAATGACGGTTCAGTCCCTTGCCGGCAAATGGTGTGACGCCGGCCACGCGATCGGCTTTGGTGTGGGCGTTGCCATGGGACCGGCAACGGTAGGAACGGTCGGTTACAACGGCCGGCTGGATTACACGGCGATGGGAGCCGTGGTGAATTTGGCCTCGCGGCTCTGTAATCTCGCCAAGGACGCGCAGATCCTGGCTGATCCCACGATCGCTGGAAGAGTGAGGGATAGCGTCCCGATGGCATCGCTCGGACAGCGGACCATCAAAGGCTACGACCAGGCTCTCGAGGTCTTTGCCGTCGCACCTGCTGACCTTCCGTCGAAACTGCCGGGCTTGGCACAACGGAGGCGAGAGAAAGAGGCTCAGGACCACTGATAACCCGGCGTCCGGACGGCTACCCCCGTGTCGCCAGCACCACCGCGGCCAGCGTAAACACCAGCCCCGCGATCTGCCCCGGCCCGAGCGGCTCGCCAAGCGCGACCGCCGAGGCCACGACGCCGATCACCGGCACCGCCATGGTGCCGATCGCGGCGACCGAGGCCGGCAGGCGCGCCAGTGCTGCGAACCAGCTGACATAGGCGATGCAGAACTGCCCGACGACCGAATAGACCAGCAGCCACCAGCCGAGCGGCGTCACATGCGACAAATGCGTCGTCTCGATCAGGAGGCCGACGATCGAGATCGGCAGGCAGCCGATCCCGATCTGCCAGGCTGCCGCCGCGAGCGGCGGCAGGTGAATCGGGTACTTCTTCGAGAGCACGGTGCCGAGGGCAAAGCCGAACGCGCCGACCAGCACCATGATGATGCCCGGCAGCTTTTCCGTGCTGGCGGCAAGGCCGTTGCCCCCCATGATCGAGGCAAGCCCTGCGAAAGCCAGCACCAGCCCAAGCGTGCGCAAGACCGTCGGCCGCTCGCCCAGGACCGGCCAGGCGAGGATCGAGGCCCAGACCGGCATCGTATAGGCGATCAGCGCCGCCTCGCTCGCCGGCAGCCAGAGCAGCGCCAGGCCCATCAGCACCATCCAGCAGGTGACGTTGAGCGCGGCCGCGGTGAGCAGGCGCGGCCAGATCGCGCCCTCCACGTACAGGCTTTGCCGCCGGATCACCGCAAGCAGCGCCAGCAGCAGCGCGCCGAGCACACCGGTGACCCCGCGCAGTGTCAGAGGCGGCAGCTCGGCAAGTAGGAATTTCGTCACCGGCCAGTTGAAGCCCCAGCCGATCGAGGTGATCGCAAGGAACATCAGGCCGGCCGGGGCGATGCGCGGCCGCACGCCCGGCGTCGTCGAATCAAGCATGTCGGCTAGTCCGGCAAATCGGGCGGTCACCTTGGCCCGGATTCGCGGGTCCCACCACCGCTTTGGCGGGCATGCCTGCCCTCACCGTCCGTAGGGCTACGTGAGTCCTGCTGACGCAATCCCATTGCTCAAAAATATACCTGCCCTGTGAACAGCGGGATGAAGGCCCCGCGTCATCACGGCATGCAAATTTTTTCAGTTGGGAATCCCTGAGGACTCACTGATACTTGGGTCCACGACAGGCGCGGCGAAGACCCCTGTTATCCCCCGCAATCCACCATATTTAGTATTTGATTCAGGAACTCGCACTAGTTCTTGACGGGCGCAACGGAGAGTCCTAGCTTTCGGTCCGTTCGGCGCGAGTGAGTTTGCGTCCCGCCGGCACTCCCCCAAAGGGTCTCGCAAATTTCAGCTCCGCCAGCCGGCCAAAGGCTGCGGATGAGGGCTTGTCTGCCCTCGGAATGCAGGCTCTTCGGGGCGCCAGAACGGGCCGGCAACAGGCTCGGATGGCATCGATGACGAAGTGACGTTGTGGGGCGTTGAACGCATGTCGCGCACATCCCCTTGGGGGCGGATGGGTGTGGACATGCCGGCGGGATGATCGATGCGACGCATCGAGGTCGCGCCGGGAAAAACAGGGCCGGATCCACCGGCTGAACTGCGGTGCCTCGAGGCCGAACGGCCGAAGGCAACGCGAGATGCAATGACGACCCGGCACGCCCACAACGAGGGGCGGGACCGGTCAAAGAAAAGGACGGGGCAAGACCATGCGGATTGAGCGGCGCCACACCACTTCGGGACAGTCACCTTATGCGGGAATCGAATTCCGCCTGACCACGTCGGAGATTCGCAATCCCGACGGCTCGGTCGTGTTCAAGCTTGATAACGTCGAGGTGCCGAGCGAGTGGTCGCAGGTCGCCTCCGACGTGCTGGCCCAGAAATATTTCCGCAAGGCCGGCGTTGCCGCGCGCCTGAAGAAGGTCGAGGAGGAATCGGTCCCCTCCTTCCTGTGGCGCTCCGTGCCCGATACCGAAGCCCTCGCCGCTCTCCCCGAGAAGGAGCGCTATGTCAGCGAGCTCTCGGCCAAGCAGGTGTTCGACCGCCTCGCCGGCTGCTGGACCTATTGGGGCTGGAAGGGTGGCTATTTCACCAGCGACGACGACGCCCAGGCCTTCTACGACGAGCTCCGCTACATGCTCGCCATGCAGATGGTCGCGCCGAACTCGCCGCAATGGTTCAACACCGGCCTGCACTGGGCCTATGGCATCGACGGCCCCGGCCAGGGCCATTATTACGTCGACCCCTTCACGGGCAAGCTGACCAAGTCCAAGTCGGCCTACGAGCATCCGCAGCCGCATGCCTGCTTCATCCAGGGCGTCGGCGACGACCTCGTCAACGAGGGCGGCATCATGGACCTCTGGGTCCGCGAAGCCCGCCTGTTCAAATACGGCTCCGGCACCGGCTCCAACTTCTCGCGCCTGCGCGGCGAAGGCGAAAAGCTCTCCGGCGGCGGCCGCTCCTCCGGCCTGATGAGCTTCCTCAAGATCGGCGACCGCGCTGCGGGCGCGATCAAGAGCGGCGGCACCACGCGCCGCGCGGCCAAGATGGTCGTCGTCGACGTCGATCACCCCGACATCGAGACCTATATCGACTGGAAGGTGAAGGAGGAGCAAAAGGTCGCCGCCCTCGTCACGGGCTCCAAGATCAACCAGAAGCACTTGAAGGCCGTGCTGAAGGCCTGCGTCAACTGCGAAGGCTCGGGCGACGATTGCTTCGACCCCGAGAAGAACCCTGCCCTGCGCCGCGAGATCAAGCTCGCGCGCCGCAGCCTGGTGCCCGACAATTACATCAAGCGCGTCATCCAGTTCGCCAAGCAAGGCTACAAGGACATCCAGTTCGACACCTACGACACCGACTGGGATAGCGAAGCCTATCTCACCGTTTCGGGCCAGAACTCCAACAACTCGGTCTCGCTGAAGGACGACTTCCTGCGCGCGGTCGAGACCGACGGCGACTGGAATCTCAACGCCCGCACCTCGAAGAAGGTGACCAAGACGCTGAAGGCGCGCGATCTCTGGGAGAAAATCGGCTACGCCGCCTGGGCCTCGGCCGATCCGGGCCTGCACTTCAACACCACGATGAACGACTGGCACACCTGCAAGGCGTCCGGCGACATCCGCGCGTCCAATCCGTGCTCGGAATACATGTTCCTGGACGACACGGCGTGCAATCTCGCCTCGGCCAACCTGCTGACGTTCTACAACACCGACACCAAGCGCTTCGACGTCGAGGGCTATGAGCATCTCTGCCGGCTCTGGACCGTCGTGCTCGAAATCTCCGTGATGATGGCGCAGTTCCCGTCGAAGGCGATCGCCGAGCTCTCCTACGAGTTCCGCACGCTCGGCCTCGGCTACGCCAATATCGGCGGCCTGCTGATGACCATGGGCCTGCCCTACGACTCCAAGGAAGGCCGCGCGCTCTGCGGCGCCCTCACCGCTGTGATGACCGGCATCACCTACAAGACCTCCGCCGAGATCGCGGCCGAGCTCGGCACCTTCCCCGGCTACAAGAAGAACGCCGCGCATATGCTGCGCGTGATCCGCAACCACCGCCGCGCCGCGCATGGCCAGTCCAACGGCTATGAAGCGCTCAGCGTCAACCCGGTGCCGCTCGACCTCGTCTCCTGCCCGCAAGCCGATCTCGTCAGCCATGCCCAGGCGGCCTGGGACGCGGCGCTCGAGCTCGGCGAGAAGCACGGCTATCGCAACGCCCAGACCACGGTAATCGCGCCGACCGGCACGATCGGCCTTGTCATGGATTGCGACACCACCGGCATCGAGCCCGACTTCGCGCTGGTCAAGTTCAAGAAGCTCGCCGGCGGCGGCTACTTCAAGATCATCAACCGCGCGGTCCCCGCAGCGCTGCGCGCGCTCGGCTATCGCGAGAGCGAGATCGCCGAGATCGAGGCCTACGCCGTCGGCCACGGCTCGCTGGCGAACGCCCCCGGCATCAACGTCACCACGCTGAAGGCCAAGGGTTTCACCGATGAAGCCATCGCCAAGGTCGAGAAGGCCTTGCCGACCGCCTTCGACATCAAGTTCGCCTTCAACAAGTGGACCTTTGGCGAGGATTTCATCCGCGACCAGCTCGGCATCGGTGCGGAAGCCATTGCAGCCCCCGGCTTCGACCTGCTCCAGGCCGTCGGCTTCACCAAGCGCGAGATCGAAGCGGCCAACGTCCACATCTGCGGCGCGATGACGGTGGAAGGTGCCCCGCACCTCAAGGCCGAGCACTATCCGGTGTTCGACTGCGCCAATCCCTGCGGCAAGATCGGCAAGCGCTACCTGTCGGTCGAGAGCCACATCCGCATGATGGCGGCGGCGCAGCCCTTCATCTCGGGCGCGATCTCCAAGACCATCAACATGCCGAACGACGCCACGGTGGAGGACTGCAAGTCCGCCTACATGCTGTCGTGGAAGCTGGCATTGAAGGCCAACGCGCTCTATCGCGACGGCTCCAAGCTCTCCCAGCCGCTCAACTCGCAGCTCATCAGCGACGACGAGGACGAGGACGATGCGGTCGAGCTGCTGCACGAAAAGCCCATGGCGGCGCGCGCCACGCATGTGGCCGAGAAGGTCGTGGAGAAGCTGGTCGAGCGCATCGTCGTGATGCGCGAGCGCGAGAAGATGCCCGATCGCCGCAAGGGCTACACCCAGAAGGCGGTGGTCGGCGGACATAAAGTCTATCTCCGCACCGGCGAATACGATGACGGCCGTCTCGGCGAGATCTTCATCGACATGCACAAGGAAGGCGCGGCGCTGCGCTCCTTCATCAACAACTTCGCCATCGCGGTGTCGCTCGGCCTGCAATACGGCGTGCCGCTCGACGAATATGTCGACGCCTTCACCTTCACCCGCTTCGAGCCGGCGGGCCCCGTGCAGGGCAACGACAGCATCAAGTACGCGACCTCGATCCTGGACTACGTCTTCCGCGAGCTCGCGGTGAGCTATCTCTCCCGCTTCGATCTCGCCCACGTCGATCCCAATGAGACGGGCTTTGACGCGCTCGGCAAGGGCGTCGAGGAAGGCAAGGAGCCGGACGAGGACGGCGGCCACCACGCGACCAAGCTCGTCTCGCGCGGCCTCACCCGCTCGCGCACGGACAATCTCGTCGTGATGCGCGGCGGCTCGGCCGCGGTCAGCCAAGGCAACGACAGCGCACCGTCAGGCGGCAGCCGGGTCACGGCGCTCGCCGCCCACGGCGCTAGCGCCCGCGTCGGCGACGCCATCGAAGGCGCCGTCGCCCTGAAGCAGGAAGCCCAGCACGACCTGTCGCCGACGGAAAAGCTCGAGCAGTTGCAATGGAGCAAGGCCGGCAGCGCCGCGACCGCCGCTCCGACAAAGGCCGAGCGCCGCGCGGAAGCCAAGGCCAAGGGCTACGAGGGCGAGATGTGCTCAGAGTGCGGCAACTTCACGCTGGTGCGGAATGGGACGTGCATGAAGTGCGATACGTGCGGGTCCACGACGGGATGTTCGTGAGAAGGTAACTCAAATAGGACGGCAATGGATCACGAGGAACACGACGATCGTCGCGTTACCCGTCGCTCAAACGACGAATGCCGTCGCATTGCCCAAAACACAAAAGCCTATTTTGGCATCAAGAGAATCTGGCCGGTCTACATCGGCCAGATTCTTCGTTCGAACAAGATCCTGACGCTTCGGGGTGAAAAGCCTCTTCGGTATCATGTCGTCGACGACCACGTTCTCGGCACCAAGGACGCCAGAACCGAAGAGATAGACGGCACCATCGTTATCACGGCGAAGAGAACGATCGATTCTCAAGCATGTTGGGGAGACGACCGGCCGAGGATGACTCTGGCTCACGAACTCGGGCACGCTGTATTGCATGCCACTTCCGGCGCCATAGATCATCGACCAACCGGCGCCGCAGGGACAACCAGCCTGTCGAAGATCAACGCTTCGGAGTCGGCGGAACATCAAGCGAAGGTTTTCGCATCGGCGTTTCTCATTGATGATCTTCGCGCGGCAGAATTGGCATCGCCCTTCGAAATTTCGGCCGAATTCATAGTCAGCTTATCAGCCGCAGAAATTTGTTACGAACGCCTTCAAATTGAGCGCGAAAGAGCTGAAGCGGCGGCCCGTGTTCTCAAATCCAATGAGGCACATCAAGCACTAATGCGCAGGAATGAGCGACGCCCAAACTATTTGCAGGCGATCTGTCCGGCTTGCAAATCCCAAACGCTTCTGCCGTTAGCGACCAAAGTTGGATGCGAGAGTTGCGGCTACGTGGGCGACCATCCCGAGGATGGCTAGCCTACAACGTTAGTACAGATCGAAGCGATGATCATAACGAATGTACCGCTCAAGCCGTCGTGATAGCTCAATCCGAACTATTGTAGAAAGATTACTCGTTCGATGACCGAGGACAAATACAGTGATCTATGGGCGGACGATCATTTGGGTCGCGCCGAAGATGCCATTTTTCTCAAAGACTTTCTACTAGGCCGCCTTAGCGAACGAAAGCAAGCCAAGCTGTCAGAATCGTACGTTTTAAACATCGACGCACAATGGGGACAAGGAAAGTCCTTCTTTCTCTCGCGTTTTGCGAGGATGTTGCGAGACGAACACTTTCTCGTCGCAGAGGTAAACGCTTGGCATGACGATCACGCCGACGATCCCCTCCTGTCTGTGATGAACGCCGTCGATCAAGCCGTCGCACCGCTAGTTGAGCACGAGAATCATGTTCGCGACCGATGGAATGAGGTCAAACGTACTGGAGCAGCCATCGCCATCGCCGCAGCCAAGGGAGCCGCGGTACAGGCGACAAAGAAGCTCATCGGCAGTGGGATCGATGAGATTGGCGCCATTCTATCAACAGGAGGCGCTCCGCCCGATCTCGCTAAAACTGGCGATGACGTAGCAAAATCGTTAGGAGATATCATTGACGAGAAAGGCAAAGCCCTTTTGGCAACCTTTCGGGAAAGCAAGAAGACGATCGAGCGGTTCCGCCGAAGCCTTCATGGCTTTCTTCAGGAGGCATCTCAGAAGGGACAGCCGCTCCCGCTGTTTATCCTCATTGATGAGCTCGACAGGTGCAGACCAACGTTTGCTATCGCCATGCTCGAACGCGTCAAGCACTTGTTCGACATCGATCAAGTCGTTTTCATTATCGCGACCGATACAGCACAGCTCTGTCATGCAGTAGAAGGGGTCTATGGGGGCGGCTTTAATAGCCAAGGCTACCTTTCTCGCTTTTTTGACCGGACCTACTACTTCGATCGTGTTTCGCGACAACAGTTCATCGAGAATATTCTGTCGCAAACGCCCTTGGATGAAACGAAAATCTCACTACCCCCCAACACTAGCCTAGCAACATACTTGAGCAACGGATTTGACTTTTTTGGTTTACCCCTGCGGGATATCGAGCAAGTCTTCGACATTCTCCGCAGCGTGGTGTCCGCCTGGAACAATCGTCTAAAGATTGAAATTTGCGTGCTGTTTCCAGTGATAGTCGCCCATCAACAGAAGCAGTCCGCACCATTTGACCACAACTTCTCAGCGGCCCTCAATAACTTGCACCAGAAGCTAGGTGGCGTTGATCATTGGCCAGTTAGATTTCCAGCGACGAGACATGAGCGTTCCGACGGAATGACCTCCGGCGTAAGCCTAGCCAATGACTTTGTTTCCCAGTCAAGTCGGGGGTTACATGACCTCAACCACGAAGTCACTGCTCCATATTCTCGATGGGTCCTGCAAAGACTTTCGGATGAGTTCGCGATAGCGCACGGAAACCAATATCGACAAGGATTCGAGCCAATATCGATCGTCCGTAAATATCCAGATATGGTGAGAAGCGCAGGTCGGCTTGTAAATCGACAACGAACCTAGGGATGGGATCTCGGTGACGGTTCTTGCACCGTCACCGCAGTCGCGGTGGTTCCGGCTTCGAGGCTCATCAATACCCACCGCCGAAATTGCCTTTGTGGCTGCGCCCTTCCCCCCTAAACTCCCACCCTCAACGGCATGGGTTCCGACGTGCCTGGTAGAAGCGGAGTTAAAGTCATGCCCAAACCGGAAAGCTTCCCGATCGAGAAGATCTTCGTTCCCACCAAGCAGAAGAAAGCCATCAAGCCCGAGACCGTCGCCGAGATCGCGGAAAGTATTCTGGAGATCGGACAACAGGCCCCCATCTCCGTTCGGCTCGACGGAGACCGCCTCGTTCTGGTCGAGGGACTGCATCGGTTAGAGGCCTGCAAGGCGCTCGGCGAGGCGACCATTCTCGCCGTCGTCGTCACGGCCGAGCTTGCTGAGCACAAGCCGCTTCTCGCCGAACGACCCGAAGTCGAGGCAGAGCGCATCAAGATGGCGCGATTGAAGCAGTTGCGGCTGGAGAAGGAAGCCGCGGAGGCATCGGCGGCTGCCCTGAAGGGCGTCAGGCAGTCGGAAGCGCCGCGTACCCGTCCGACGAAAGGTGTCCGCGACAATCCGAAGGCATCACCGGGCCGGATTGTGAAATCGAAACCGAAATCATTGTCGGACTGGATCACGCAGCAAAAGGGCAGCGGCGGCCGCTATTGATTGCCGACACCGTCATTCCGGGGCGCGCCCGCTTGGGCGCGAGCCCGGAATCCATCGGGCGGCACGACGAGTGGCGCAATGGATTCCGGGCTCGCGCTTCGCGCGCGCGCTCCAGCTTGCATGGCTTCCACCGAACCGACAGCCGCAATCCTTTCGATCGCGGCCATCTCTCCTCACCGATCAACCCAATCGTCTCACGCCGCCTTCGCCTGCTCCGGCGAGGCCGTCTCCATCGCGCGCATGTAGAGGTCGAGCAGGCTTTCGCGCTCGTCGCGCTCGTTCTTGTCTTCCTTGCGCAGCTTGATGATCTCCTTGAGGATCTTCACGTCAAAACCCTCGCCCTTGGCTTCCGCAAAGACTTCCTTCTTCTGTTCGCTCAACTCCTGCATCTCGCTGTCGAGGTTCTCGATCCGCTCGACGAAGGAACGGATCTTGCCGCCGGGAATGGTGATGTCGGACATGGTGCCTCCTCGCTGACTGAGGTCGTGAAAATGCCCGCAAAGAAATGACCAATGTGTTAACCGAGTTGCCGCACCCGATGCCGTGTGGCGGCCTTCTAAGGCGGCGACACAGGCGGCCACCCCGCGGCTATCTGGATCGGCGACGTCTTGCCGTATGCCTCGACGATGCAGCGGCAAAATCTCACCACATGACCGCCACGCAAGCGACAGCCCACAATCGCGATTTCAGCGCAAACGCGACGGAGGCTCGCGGCTTCATCGATATTCAGGAGCCATTTGCAATGTTGAGTGCGGTGGACAACAAGCCAAGGGGAAAATCCGGCCGGCGCGGCGGCAAGAAGAAATCGGGACATCGGACCGGGGCCGCCGAGCAACGCGCAAGTGCAGCGCATCAATTGCCGGATGCCCCGGCGGAGACCAGGCACGAGACCGGGCAAGAGCCGAGCCGACCGATCAGTGCGGAGATACCTTCGGCTGCAGCCTTGCCGAACGAGGCTTCCGGGATGGAGCTCGCTGCAAGCCCACCCGTCGCACCGGTCGAACCCTTGGAGGCTAGTACGCAGGCGATTGCCGACGCCTATAGCGACTACATCAGGACCTCGCTTGAGCAAGCCTGGAGCTTCCTGGGAAAGCTCGCGACGGCGCGTTCACCCGTCGAGGCCTTTGAGCTTCAGATGGCGTACGCGAAACAGGCCTGCGACTCGTTTGTCGCCGAATCCCAGAAGATCACCGAGCTGCATGAACAATTGACCAGAGAAAGGGTCATGCATCTTGAGGGGTTCGTGGCCAGGCTCACCCAGACCACGCTCGAAATCCGCACGATACGTCACTGACGACGGGTGCACATTGCGGCGCCGCGGGACGTAAGGTGGGTTAGCTGGCGGTTGCGCGAAGCGCGGTCCGCCGGCGTAACCCACCACCTCTCCGCCGCCGAGATTAAAGAGGTGGGTTGCGCTACCCGACCTGCGCTTTGCGCCGTCGCGGAGCTAACTCACTCTACGCGCCTGAGGACCGCCTGAAGTTCAGTACCCTGACTTCGTGCCGGTGGTCGACCCGGTGCCCGCGCCTGTGGTTTGACCTGTGGTTTGCCCTGTAGTCCGTCCTGGAGCGTAGCTCGACGCGCCGGGGCTGGTTCTCTTCGAGGACTTCGCGTGCTGCTTCTTCTTGTGTCCCGGAGCGTAGCTGGAAGCGCCCGGCTCGCCCTTCTTGCCCATTTGCTGCATCTCATGACCTGGCGTCTTGCTCGATACGCCCTGAGCAAATACGGCTGGTGCGGTAGCCATGACAACGGCAGCCGAAAGCGCGATGATCATTGCTTTCATGTTGTCCTCCTCTGACAAACCCCTCAAAGGAAACGGAATGGACTAGCGCCCGTTCCCCTCAGCGAACGTTCATAGCGCCGCGGGGCTGGACGCCCCTGGGATCGTCATTCGTTGATGAGCTTCGATCCGCTCGACTACCCTACGAAATGCGCTTTGCGCAGTCGCGGCGACAACCCATCCTACGCCCTCACTCCGCTCGCTCCCTCGCCCGCCATAATTTCTCCTTTGCACACGCGTTGTGTCTGACAGCGGCGAGACCTATCCTTGATCGGACTGCCTCCCATTGACGCCCGACCGGATGGAGAGCGCATCGATGCCTGACACGAACGACCCCAAGCCTGATACCGGCAAGACCGATAACGCCAAGCCTGATACCGCCAAGCCTGATGCGTCCAAGCCGGACGAGGCGCGCGCCGACGGTGGGCTGGCGCGGGCCTACGACCGGATCAAGAGCGCAGAGGAAGACCTTGCGCGGCTGGACCGGCTGGTTTCCGGAATGGAACGCAACAGCGAAGCCCCGCGGACCTCGCACGCAAGCGCCGCCTCGACGGCAGCCGCCACCTTCGCAAACAAGGCGCCGACGCCGGATGCCAGGGTTCTAAACACCAAGCCACGCAATCAGGGCCTGAGGGGAGACAAGGCCATGATGCGCGCTTTGGCCATTCTCGTGATGGCGATCGGCCTTCTCGGTGCCGCCGTCGCATCGCAATACAGCGACGAGGCGACATCGATCGGCAAGTCCATCATGGCGCGATGGGCTCCACTCGCGAGCGCGCCCCCGCAAGCGTCCGCGGCGGAAAGTCCGGCGCAGCCGGCGACGGTCCTGCTGGCGGCCGCGGATGAGCCGAGTCCGGTGCCTGCGCCGCCGGGGCCCAAGGACACCGAAAGCGCCCCGAAGCCTGCCGCCACGGCGGCCGAGCCGTCATTGTCCGAGCTCGCGCAATCGCTCAATGCCATCACGAGCGAGCTTGCGAACATCAACGGCAAGCTCGAGCAGCTGAAGAGCCGCAGCGAGCAGACCCTGCGCGACCAGGCCGCCACAATCGAGCAGCTCAAGGCCGCGCAGGAGAGGGACGCGGCGGACAATGCGCGCCTCGCCGCGCAGGTCCAGGCGTTGCAAACGCAACTGAGCGCGTCATCGGCGCCATCCGCCTCTGCACCCGCCAAGCCCGTCGCGCGCAGCGTGGTCAACAACGACACGGCTGCGCGTGCCCGGGCGCACCTACCAGACGCCGCGCCACGGCGGACGAGGCCGCCGCCGCGAGGCGGCTGGATGCCGCCGCGCTATATGGCCGACCCTTATTATTACGGCGACCCGGATTGGTGATCCCGCAAGGATTTGACGCCCGACCCTGCGTGCGCCTCAGCGTATCTCGCTCATCGTCACCTTGGCCGCGATCCCCGTCAGCTCGGGCTCTTGCGGCGCAAGCTCCTCATCGGAAGGGCCGACCGAGACTTCAGCCATTCTGCGTTTGACCTGTTCGCAGGTCTTGCGAACGTCTTCGGTGAACAGCGCGCATTCTTCGATACGCTTGAAGATCTTGCGTCCCTCTTCTCGGTAGCCTGCCGCCGTTTCTCGCATGAAGGCGATCGCATCATGAACCTGGGCCGTCAGCGCCTCGCATTTTTGCGCGGCGTCGATCAACTCGGTGCCCATGGCCTCGATCTCTTTTGCAGCGGACTCATAGTCGCGAATGACCGCTTCTGCACTGAGCGCACCGACGCGCGACACGCCCGCGGTGTGCTCCACGTAATCAGGCAGATTAACTGAAGTAATGGAGTTTCCCGACCGGATCGAAGTGATGTCCGCTTCGAGTTGGACCAAGTTCACTCCGTCCCGTCTGTGCAATTGTTCGACACTTGCCATGACTGTCCTCCCAATACGCGCTGAAAACCCCAAGCAGCATTGGGTTTATTACGGGGATAAATGCCGTTCTACCTCTATGTATTCTTGACAGTCTCCACTTTGCCACTTTTACCCAATCGCCAACTCTGCACGCAGAGACGGCGAGCCATCAAACTTCAATTTTTCCGTGCACCTGTTCGAACGCGCGAACCTGACGACGAGTTCGACCGGCACTGTCGCCAACCTCAACGTCCGGCGAACCGCCTGCGCAGCGGAAATCCGCATCGCGCCCGCCATTGGCGGGCACGATTATGTTCCGGGGGCGCGAAGGTCGTCGCCCTCGAAGGCATTCCCGACGGCGGCTGGCGCAGGCTCGCCCGGCCCTGCATCCGCCGCACGTTGGCGGCCGGCACCGCCCGCCGCGAAAATATCATGCACCAACCCGAGCTTCCCCAATCCCAGAATGATCAACCCGTTGATGTCCACCTCGTACCAGGCGTGCGAGATGTAGGCATCGCGCGGATAGCGGTGATGGTTGTTGTGCAGCCCTTCGCCAAAGGTGAGCAGCGTGGTCACCAGCTCGTTCGTCGTGCCGTCATGGGTCTCGAAGCGGCGGTAGCCCCAGCGGCCATCGCTGTGGCAGACCGAGTTCACCAGCGAGGTCGCCATCGTCATCAGGTAGCTGCGGAACAGGCCGGCGAACAGGATGCAGCCGATCATCGTGCGCACGCCGCCGAAGGCGTAGCCGATGGCGCCCGGAATGATCAGCGCCGAGAGCGCGTACCAGTACCAGCGCGTCCTGGTGAAGAACATCGCGATCGGGTCGGCCAGGATGTCCTTGGCGTAGTAGCTGGCATCGGTGGTCTCGCGGTCCCACACCCAGCCGCCTTGCGCATGCGTCATGCCCTTGGCGAAGCTGGTATAGGGATTGCCGCCGCCGTCGTAATAGGGGCTGTGCACGTCGCCGGGCCGGTCGGAGTGCAGATGGTGCCGCCGGTGGTTGCTCACCCATTTCAGGATCGAGCCCTGCACCGCCATGGTGGCGAGCGCGGCAAAGATCGTCCGCATCACCGGACCGCAGCGGAAGCTGCGGTGCACGAAGTAGCGATGCATGAAGCCGATCCCGATCGTGGACATGATGAACGTGCCGGCGAAGACCGAAACCTCGACCCAGCCGATGCCTTGCCAGAAGGCCCAGACCAGCGCCGCGACCGAGCCGCCGACCATGATGGCGAACGAGATGTAGGAATCGCGAAACTTGGCCTCGACCACCGGACCTTCGGTCAGCACGCCCGGCGGCATCTTCGGCTCCGCAAGCTGCTCGGACGCCACGCTCTCAACCACGCTCATTTCAGCCGATCCATTTACACTGCACTTTTCTGCAGTGCAGCGTACAACCCCTGGTTATCAGAGGCAAGGACCGGAGCGGCCGTAGGAGCACGGGCGGCGCAGCCCCGCCCCTTTCGCTTCTCTGCCGAATGGAAAGTGGAGACCATGACGAGCAGATGCACGTCCTGCATCTGTCAGCGTACGCTCATGCGCCGATCAGTTTGGCGTCCGTCGGCCTTCACCACCAATACGGCCAGCGCCATCCCTCATAGCGCACGTAGGACGGCACCAAGGGCGGGCCGTAGGGATCGACCCGGTCGTGCTCGGGGCGATAGCGATAGCGTGGCACGATGTTGTAATCCCACGGCGTCGGCCTCAGCACCGGCGCCGTGATGACGAGCCGCTCTTGCGGCGCGCGAACGACGACGGCTCTCCGCGTCCGGGCTTCGGCGTCCGAGATTGCAAGGCTGCTCAGAACCAGGGCGGTTCCGAGCGCGCAGGCGGCAGTCATCTTGGTCATGCGTTAGTCTCCTTCGCTTAAAGAGTGCAAAAGGATGCCAGCCGAGGCAAGCAAATTTCGCGCGAGGTGCGGACATAAGCGCTGTGCGCTTTGGCGCTCCGACCTCTCCCCGTCATTGCGAGGAGCACTTGCGATGAAGCAATCCAGAGTCCTTCCGCGGAGGGAGCCTGGATTGCTTCGCTCCGCTCGCAATGACGGCGAGTATGACGCAAGAGTGGTCTGGATGAGCAACAAATCTCCCCGGACGTCGGCACCTGCCCCTCACTCGCGCGCGCGGCGCAGCGCCTGATCCAGCTTGTGCCTCTGCTTGTCCCAGCGCTCCTGCTCCGCTTCGGCGCGCGCCTCGAGCGCGGCCCGCTCGGCTTCGATCGCCTCGGCCTTCGCTTCGTGCTCGCGTCTTGCCTTATCGAGTGCGGCTTCCGCCGCGGCAACCGCCTTGTCGCGCCGCGCACGCTCCTTCGCGCGAGCGGCCTCCTCCTTGGCACGCGCTGCCTCGCGCCGCCGCTCCTCCTTCTCGAAAGCCGCGGCGGCCTTGCGCGCGGCCGCAGCGTCGATCTCGCGAGATATATTCCGGGCCGTCTTGGCGGGACGCTTTTTCGATTTCGACTTGCTCTTGGATCTGGGCTTCGTCTCGCCGTCACCGAGATCTGTCGGCAGCTCAGCGCTCTCGGTGTACGGGCCGTCCGAACCCACCGGACGCCTCAGCACCACGCCCGGCTTCGCCAGGGTTGCAGCGACGACATCAGGATCGTCGGTCTCCCTGGCGACACCCTGATGGAACAGATTGGAGCTGGCGCCCCAGGCAGCAAGCGCCGCCTTCATCGAGGGCGCGGCGATCGCCTGATCGTAGAAGCCGAGCGAGGTCTGGTACGTCTTCAGCTTCTTTGCCATGTCGCTCCGATGTCGGCGCAGCCTTCCGCAGGCGATCGTAGCCCGGATGGAGCAAAGCGCAATCCGGGTGGCTCAGCACGCTCGGCCCCGGATTAGGCTACGCACCTTCAAGCAACGCGTCATACCCTTGCGCGCTGAACGCCAACAGACAAAAACCGTGCCCGAACGGATCGGCCAGCATCGCGATCCGCCCATACGGCGCATCGCTCGCCGGCACTTCCATGATCGCACCCGCAGCGAGGGCACGCGCGACGGCGGCATCGACATCGTCGACGACGACGTCGATATGCATCGGCGTCCAGTGCCGCTCATAGCGGCGGCGGTCGCCGCCGGCGCCGATGGTGCCGGCCTGCTTGGTCAAGAGATACACCGGTGCGGGCCAGCCGTTGAGCTCGACGAAGTCGGCGCCGAAGCGGCGGCCGACCGAGAGGCCAAAGGCTTCGGTGTAGAACGTCGTGGCTTTCGCCACGTCGGGAACGTCGATGTTGAGGAGGAAGCTCATGAGCGGCTCGTCGCAAGTTGAGGCGCGAGCGTAGCCCGGACGGAGCGCAAGCGTAATCCGGGATGGTGCCGCACCCGACGCCCCCGACCGCGTTCCACGATGGCATCATGCCATTGTTTTGCCCGACGGGTCAAATCCTGTTCGATTTTGCCGAAGTCAGGAAAAACCCCGAGCAATTCCATGGGGATGGCTACTGTGCATGGGGTTGTTTTCGCAACACTTGCTTGAGCCGGCCCTCAATTGCGCTTCAGGCTCAGGATATAGGCCGATAGCACCTCGGCCTGCTCCGGCGAGATCACGAGATTCGGCATGGTCTGGTGACTGGTCCGCCAGAACACCTTGAGCGAGAGCGCGGTGGTGCCGTTGCGGTCGGCGATGGATTGGAAGCTCGGTGCCTCCTGGAAGAAGCCGGCCATGTGCGGCTCGATCGCGTGACACGACTGGCACCACGCCTGCGCCAGGCGATGACCTGCAGCGACCGCGCGCGAGCCGGGCCTCGGCGCCCCGGCAGCAGTGTGGACGAGGCTGAACAGGAACAGCACCGACAGCGCGATCAGGACGGCGATGCCGATGGAGATTCGAACATTGTGCGACATCGCCCGACCTCACGGCATTGAATTGTGGAGCAGCTTAGATGTGCACCACGACGCCAGCTTGATCTGCGTCAAGCCAGCTCGCAGCTCGCGTCTTCAGCACGTGACGAGATCGGTGTGGCCGAATCCCTTGGAATAATCGAGCAGCGAGATCACCGTCGGTGTGAGACGGATCAGCCGCACCTCGGACGGCTTCGGCACGGGGAGGCCGATGGCCTTCTGCTCGGGATAGCGCGCCATCAAAAGCGCGATCGCCTTCTCGGCCTCGGCCGGATCGGTCACGGCCACCGCCCGCGCCGCCATGGACAGGCCGGTGATCTCCATCACCTGCGCCGGATCGTCATCGATCGCCAGCGACACGCGCTCGTCCCGCGAGATGTTCTGCGCCTTCTGGCTGTCGGGGCCGCAGAGAAAGTAGATGGTGAAACCTTCGTTGGCATAGCCGACAGTCGTCACTTGCGGCCAGCCATCGGCGCGAAGCGTCGCGATCCGCATCGTGCGGTGCTGGTCCAGCAAGGTCTGGATTTTTCGTCTGAGTGTGTCGTCCATCGCTGCCTCCGGCGGTCATTCCTGAAGACACGGTACGCCCCTCGCGCGCAGTGCCGTTGATGCAGCTCAACGCGCGGCGGCGATGTTGAAGTCGCCGGCAGGCACCGGTCCGTTATATCGCACCCGTAGGTCACGCTCGGCCCGCGCCGTGCGCAGCTTTTGCTTGCTTTCCCGGTTCCCGCCTCTACGGTCGCGCCGCGAACGAACGCGCGAGACAAGACCGTCATGACCGACGCGATGAAATGCCCGACCTGCAATTCCGAGCACGCCTATCAGGACCGCGATCTCTGGGTCTGCCCGGAGTGCGGCCATGAATGGAGCGGCGCGGCGGACGCGGCCACGGACACGGCGCAGGATGCGGGCGTGCGCGATGCCAACGGCAATGTGCTCGCCGACGGCGACAGCGTCATCGTGATCAAGGATCTCAAGATCAAGGGCTCGTCCTCGGTCGTCAAGGGCGGCACCAAGGTGCGCAATATCCGCCTGCAGGACGCCAGCGACGGCCACAACATCGCCTGCAAGATCGACGGCATCGGCGCGATGAATCTGAAGTCGGAGTTCGTGAAGAAGGCGTGAGGTCCGCTAGCTTTGCCGCTGCGCCAGGTAGAACCCGCACAGCACCGTCACGAGGCCTGCCGTCTGCAGCATCGTGGGCGGCTCGCCGAGCAGCAGCCAGCCGGTGAGCAGCGTCAGCGCGGGCACGCAGGCCGGAAACACCGCGGCGCGGGCCACGCCGAGACGCTGGACGGAGACGGCGTAGAGATAGAGCGCCGCGGGGCCGGCAAGCACGCCCTGCGCCAGCGCCTGGATGGCGTTCTCGGTCATGCCGATCGACGCAATGTGGGCGAGACCCACCGTGGCGACGTAGACCGGCACCAGCAGCAGCGACAGCACGTTGATCACGAGCGCAGCCGACAAGGCCGAGACGCGCCATCGACGCAGCATCGCGCCGAAGCCGGCGAACATGAATCCGGCGAGCACGAAGATGAGATCGCCCTGAATGCCGTCGGCACCGATGTGGCCGATTGATTCCGCACCGATCACGCCGAGGCCTCCGACGATGACGAGCGCGCCAGTCAGGCGCGAGGCGGAGATCCGCTCCTTCAGCACGACCGCCGCGAGCAGGAGGCCGCCGAGCGTGGCGCAAGAGGGCTGGATCACACTGCCATGGCCGAGCGGGACGAACAGGAAGCCGATGTACGAGATCAGCGACATCACGGGACCACCGAGCACCATCAGCACGAGCCCCCTGCCCCAGCCGATGCCGCAGAGATCGGAGAGTCCGGCGCGCAACACCAGGGGCAGGAATGCGATCCCCGACCAGACATAGCGATGCACCAGCAGATCGACCGGCGTGAAGCCGGCCTTGAGGCCGTGCCGCGTGGCGGCAAAGCCGAGCGCCCAGAACAGCGCTGCGGCAAGCCCGCAGACCACGCCGAGCAGTGCCGGCGCGGTATCCTTCTTCTGAGCGTCGGCGCCGCTCGTCCGCTGATCCATGGATCACTCGATATGTCGGCTCGCTGAGCCGCTCAACCCACGCGGCTGCAGGGCTGTCACGCGAGGGCGATGCCGACTACGCGTGTTACAGCCCCTCATCGAAGACCATCCGCCATCCCTTGCGCGTATCCATGTATTCTCGCACTTGCCTGATCCGGTCGCCCACCACCTCGAACACGAAGCAATACTCGTTCTCGTACGGCTTGCCGCCGGGCAGCGTGGCGCGCATCCGCTCCTCCACGATCACGACATCGCCGTCGACATACACGCCGCGGAAGACGATATCGATGTCCGAAAACAATCGGTGCATCTCCTGCGCGATGAAGCGGGCGATCTGGTGCGCTCCCACCATGTGATCGGTATGATCGAGCGCGACGGCGGTGGCATTGGCCTTCGGCGCGATCCATTCGGCGTCGTCGGTGAAGAGTGCTGCGATGCGCTCGGGATCGCGTGACG
This sequence comes from Bradyrhizobium sp. IC4060, assembly GCF_020193715.1. Lineage (NCBI taxonomy): Bacteria > Pseudomonadati > Pseudomonadota > Alphaproteobacteria > Hyphomicrobiales > Nitrobacteraceae > Bradyrhizobium > Bradyrhizobium sp. IC4060. Next base: position 392,084 of record NZ_JADYVJ010000001.1, read on the forward strand.
AAAAGGTCTTCCAGGCGTTCAGTACGACGTCTCTCGGGCTGGTCACGATGGGGTCTCCAGCCGTGTTGCGATGAGAACCGCCTTCTAGGCCGCGGTGCGAGCCGCGGCTCGCCGCAATCGGACTCGGTCATCCGGCAGCCCTTCCGCCGCCGACCTCATGCGCTACCATGCGATCATGCTGAGCTTTGATGTCTGCAACGCCGCGCGCCTGCGCCGCGATCCCCGCTATGACGGCCGCTTCTTCACGGCGGTGAAGACCACGGGCATCTATTGCCGGCCGGTCTGCCCGGCCAAGCAGCCGCTGGCGCGCGGCGTTGCGACCTGCTGCTCGACATGTGCGGCACCGAGCACGCGCAACTGCAGCGGGGAAGCCGGGAATCCGTTGGCCTCATAGGTCGGCAGCTCGGCGGCGAAAGCCGCGGTACCGCCCGCGATCGTCAGGAAGGCGGCGATCGACAAGGTCTTTTTGTTCATTGGTGATGCTCCGAGGTTTGAGAGTCGGAGCCTATTTAGGCGCATTTTGCTGCAGTGCGACATACACCGCCGCATTGCAACATCGCATGCAATGCATGACGTTATGCCTAATGCGTCCAGGGATTTGGGCGAATCACGCCGGCTGCGACGCGGCGCCTCCAGAGGAGCCGCTCAGCCACCAAGCACGTTGCCCCAGCCGTCGAAGAGATAGGTCTTCCAGGCCACGGTTCCATCCGCGCCGGGCCGGCTGGCGCGGCGGTAGTCCTCGGCCTGGTCGGCGGTCCAGGTGATGATCGTGTCGGAGAGACGATCGTGCAGGATGGCGGGCTCGGTGGGGTCGAAGGCGTCCATGGGACGAAGCGAGGGATGCGTCATGGCGCCTCCAACGCACCAGCCGCAACAAAGTTGCGGCAACGTCAAATGGAACCGGGCGTTGCACCTCGGCCACAGTTGCCCCGAAAAGCCCGCAATCCCCGATTTGCGCCATTGCGCCGCCACACCGTGGCCCGAACAATCGACGTGCTGCGTGCCTTTCCGTGCGACTGTTTCGTCAGACTGTTTGCATCATCACTGTTCGGGCAAGATTGTTCGAGCAGACCGTTTGGAGGCAGGGATCATGAACGATCGGCGGTCTCTTCTGGTGGCGGTGTCGTGTCCCTCGGCCGTTCTCGCCGGCTGGCTGGCATTGTCTCTCTCCGCTTATGCGCCTGCGCTCATCGAAAACAGCGCCGCCAATGCGGCCGCCATCTCGCGCGCCAAGGATCATGCCAAGGATCTCGGCCGCATCGACCTCGCCGACGTGCCGCGCGCTGCGACCCTTGAGGACCGCTTCGCCTTGACCGCCGACATCGCAGCCACCGTCACTGCGCTGCCCGACCCTCCCGCGCCGGCAGAGGCAACGCCGGAAGAGCCCGCCTCCACCATCAAGCTTGCCTCGGCCGACCCGGCGCTGATCCTGCCGGTGGAAGCCGTGCCCGCGCCGTCGATCTTGCCTGAACCGGAGCCCGTCGTCAGCGAGGTTGCCCCCGCCCCTGTGGCGGAGCCCGTCAAGCTCGCATCCACCGATCCCACCGAGATCGTGACGACGGACACATTGTCGGCCGCGGCGATCGCGAGCGACCCCGTTGCGCCTGCGCGCAAGGCGTCACCGCCTGCCGACAACATCGCCGTGCTCGACGAATGCTTCGTCATGGAGGCCTGCATCGACCGCTACCTCTGGGCGCTCTATCAGCGCACCGCCAAGGAAGACACGATGAAGGTGCAGGAGCGGCGCGCAGTCACCATCAAGCGCAAGGGCAAGACCGTCACGGTGATGCGCAGCTTCACCAAGCTGGTCGATCAGGACTTCACCTGGAAGGATCCGCATGCGGCCGAGCGCGCCGGCATGTCGATGATGGACTACGTCATCGGCGGCATGGACAAGAGCTTCAAGCAGAAGCTGTTCCGCATGATGCTCGCGGCCGAAGCCGCCGGCCTGTCGCCGGGCATCACCAGCGCGTTCCGCGACGACTATCGCCAGTCGATCGCGAGCGGCCTGAAGGCCGCCTCCAACCGCTCCTATCACGGCGGCAGCACGCGCGGCGGCTACGGTCACGGCATGGCGGCAGACATCGTCAGCACGCAAGGCAGCAACAGGGCGCAGCGCTGGGTCTCGACCGAAATCCTGTGGAAGTGGGTCGATGCCAACGGCAAGGCGTACGGCATCGGCCGACCCTATCTCGGCCGCGATCCGCCCCATGTCGGCCCGATCGACGGCCAGGAATATATCTCGAAGCGCGGCACCTCCGACCGCAAGGACGTTGCCGGCGTTAAGCCGAAGAAGACACAGGGCCTTGCGAGCGCCAAGCCGCCGAAGGCCGACGTCGCGCGCGAGCAGAAGGGCCCGGCGGCCAAGCCGCAGAAGTCGGCGCAATCGGCCGGCAAGCGCGCGACCTGACGGTTTACGGCTTGCGCTCTGCCGTCGGCAGCGGCACCAGCCGCATCTCGGCCGAGCCGGCGTCCTGCGTGCGCACCAGCACGGCAAAGACCGTGTCGACCGCGCGCCGTACCGCCAACTCCATTGCTTCGCCCTTGGCCAGATGAGCCGCGATCAGACCGGTGAGGAGATCGCCGGTGCCGTAGGGACGGATCGGCAGGCGCGGCGTCGCAAAGCGCGACAATCGCCCATCAGTGCACAGGATCGTCTCCACCTGCCCCGCCGCCGTGTCAGCGAGGGTGCAGCCGGTGGCGACGACGTCGGTGCCTGCCCCAGCCAGCACCGCGCAGGCCGCGCTGAGGCTCTCGGCGTCGGCAATTGCGGCCCCAGAGAGCAGCTCGAGCTCGAACTGGTTCGGCGTCGTCAGGTTCGCCGTCGGCAGCAGCCGGTGGCGGAGCACGTCCAGGATGCCGTCCGCGACATAGACGCGGCCGTCGTCACCGATCACGGGATCGCAGAGATAGACGAGCTTCCCATTGCGCGTGCGCGCCCGCTCGACGAAATCGGCGATGACGGCGGCATTGCCGGGCGAGCCGAGATAGCCGGTGACGACCACCGCGGCCTCGTCGAACAGGCCGCGCTCCTCGACTCCCCTCAGGAGATCGGCAACGAGCTCGGTCTCCAGCACCCGTCCGCGCAGGCTCGGATAGCGCGGATGGTTGGACAGCAGCGTCGTCGGCACCGCAGCGACGTTCACGCCCTCCGCCTGCATGGCATAGGCGGCCGCGCTGTTGCCGACATGGCCGTGGACCACCTGGCTCTGGATGGAGATGACGAGCATGAAAGAGGTCCGTAGAGTCAAACTTCGGGCGACGCAAGCGCTGCGTCCTGTCGCGGACTCGTCATTCCCGCGTGATATTTGCGGTCGCACGTCAGCCATCCGTCGGCCCGGACACAGCCTCCGCATGACCTCCGTCTTCAACGCCTATACGGCTCTCGCCCTCGCCATCGTGTTCGAGGTCACCGCGTCGGCGTTCCTGCAGCAGTCCGCGCAGTTCACCCGTCCCTGGCCGACGCTGGCGATGGTGCTGTTCTACGTCGCCTCGTTCTACGCGCTCTCGGTGGCGATTCGGGTGATCCCGTTGAGCATCGCCTATGCGATCTGGGGCGGGGTCGGCATCATCCTGACCGCCACCGTCTCCTTCGTGCTGTTCCGTCAGATCCTGGACGCCGCAGCCTTCGTCGGCATCGCGCTGATCGTATCAGGGGTGGTGATCATCAACCTGTTCTCGGAGACCACCGTGCGTTGATGCGCGCGGTGCCGACTCTGAGCAAGAGGTCGCGCCCCACCATCACGCTGCGGACAGCTGATCGAGCTCGGACGGCGCGTAGGCCTTGCCATCCTGGTCGGTGACGACCACCCGCCACCCCTCGCTCGCCCACACTTTCGCCTTCGCCACGATGAGCAACCGGCTCTCGCGGGCGAAACTGTACTTCTCGTTGTCGCGTTCTGCGACCATCTTGTAGGCCAATTCGCATCCCCTTGCGTCGCCCTGCACCCGGCCTTGTCGTGGCAGCGGGCTTTGGCGGCAATTCGCCGGGAGCGTGGCAATTTGGTGCCATCCACGAGGCCTGTGGCCGGCCCCGTGCCGTCGCAACAGAGCCGATCTCGTTGCCTCGGATCGGCGCTAGTGCACGCGGATAATGTGCGGGCGGCCGAGATTGATCAGGCCCTGCACCGCCGAAAGGCGGTCATTGAGGGCTGCGATGGTGAGCAGCAGATTGTTGCGACGCTCATCGAGTAGTCCCATTTCTGCGCCCGACAGCTTGGTGCCCGCCCGCTCCTTGTGGATCTCCTCGAGGGATTCGCGCAGTCCGGCAATCAGGCCGGCCAGCTGCTTGGCCTCCTTGGTCATCGACCGCTTCGCGACATTTTGCTGACGGCGCGTCTCCGCTTGGTTCTGTCTCATCGTCATCCTCCGGTGCCCCGCTGCCCCGAGTGGATGCTTACAGCTTTGGATAGACATATTACGATCGATGAAATCTGCCCGCGAAGAACTTTCTTAAATTGTACGCGCACGGAACCCGATCGCGCGGGAGCGGAAAGCCCGGCACCAAGGCCGGGCTTTCGTTGCGGCTAGCCAGAGCTCGGCGGCGGAAACGCGGGCGGAACGGCCCGCGCGGCGCTTTCGGCGTCACCTCGCCGGCAGCATGAATGCGTCGAAGAACGAGGCCAGCCCGGCAAAATCGTTGAGCGGCAGCACGGTCGCGACATACTGGTCGGGCCGCACCACGACCATGCAGCCGGCTGTCCGATCGATGCCGCGCATCGTGAAGACGTCGTGGCCGCTCTTGAGATCCGGGCAGAACATCTTCTCGTAGTCGTACAAGCCGTAACGGCCTTTGCTCGGGAGCAACATCGGCGGCATCGCCTCGATGGCGAGCTCGCGATGGTCCTGCTGAAACACCGCGCGCAGATCGATCACGCTGTCGATGTCAGCCCCAACAGGCGTATATCGACGGATAGGTGACTTCCGGGATTCCGCGAGGAAATTGCACAAGGCACGAATGGCCGAGCCCGACGCTGCCGGGTTCTCATCGGGCGAGAACGCGTAGATGCGGAAGCGGCCATCGGCCCGTGCGGCATGGCCGAGATGTACCGGCTTGGCGTCCGCCAGCCGGATCACCGGCGCGGAATGGAAGCGCGTGCCGATAATGAGGCCCTGCGCGAGGTGCTGATGCGTGGCCGCGCCGGTGAGCATCGACGGCTTGTAATGCGTTGCCGTGCCCGCGGTAAAACGTCCGTGCCGGACGAAATAGTCCTGCGTTTTGGCGGCATCGGCGCCGCCGGCCTTGGCGGCGGAGGCGAGGATATCAGCCCATTCGCGATCGAAATCGATCAGCTCCTTCGCGACTGCCCGGCGCTCGGCCGAATAGGAATGCAACAGGCTTTGCGCACATTGCCTCCGCAGCACGGCGGCGAGCTTCCAGCCGAGATTGAAGGCATCCTGCATTGAAACGTTCATGCCCTGCCCGGCCTTCGGGCTGTGGGTGTGGCAGGCATCGCCGGCGATGAAGATGCGCGGCAGGCGCGTCTCGATCTCGCCCTCCGGCACGTCGTCGAACTTGTCGGTGAGGCGCTGGCCGATTTCGTAGACCGACCACCAGGCGATCTCCTTCACCTCGAGCCGATGCGGCTTCAGGACCCGCTGCGCTTTCGCAATCACGTCATCGGCGGTGATGTTGCGATTGGCAACGCGTTCGCCGACATCGAGCTTGGCGAGCTCGACATAGATGCGGACCATGTAGCCGCCTTCGCGCGGAATGATCAGCAGGCTGCCGTCCTTGGCCGACTGGATCAGCGACTTGAAGCGGATGTCCGGAAAATCGGTCACGGCCAGCACGTCCATCACGCCCCAGGCGTGGTTGGCGGAATCACCGTGCAGCTCGCGCCCGATCGACTTGCGCACCGTGCTGCGGGCGCCGTCGCAGCCGACGACGTAGCGGGCCTTGATCGCCTCGACCTTGCCCTCGTTCGCGGCATCGACGCGTTCGAGGCGCACGGTCACGGCATGATCGTCGGCACCGGCGGCCGGATCGACATTCACATCAAGCACGCGCCGGCTGTAATACGGCGCGAGCTTCGCCGGCGACTTGCGCATGACGTCGAGAAAGCAATCATGGACGCGCGCCTGGTTCAGGATGAGGTGCGGGAATTCCGACAGCCCGTCCTCGACGTCCTGCACCCGGCCGCTGCGGACGATCTTCTCCGGCGCCGCTTCATCCGGCTTCCAGAACGTGGTCTCGTTGACCCAACAGGCTTCCTTCAGCACACGCTCGCTGAAGCCATAGGCGTGGAACATCTCCATGGTGCGGCAGGCGATTCCGTCGGCCTGACCGACCAGCAGGCGGTCCGGCTTCTGCTCGACGATGCAGGTTCTGATGTCGGGGAATTGCGCGAGCTGGGCGGCGAGCGTCAGGCCGGCCGGCCCGCAGCCGACGATGAGGACATCGACCTCGCCAGGCACGGCGCCCGCCGCTCCCGATGCCTGAACGCGCGCGGCAGGATCGGCGATTTCAGGGTCGCCCGGCTGAAATCCATTGAGATGGAACTGCATGAGCACCTCTCCCGCCAAATTCTGTTTCTTATTGATCAGTATGCTGACTATCAGTATACTTGTCAATGATCCGCACCGCTCTGCCCCGGAGGAGATCTCGGTGAAAGACAACAACGACATGCCCGGACATCTGGCACGCCGCTTCCAGCAGATCTCGGTCGCGGTGTTCCTGGCCGAGGTCGAGGACGCCGGCTTCGATCTCACTCCGGTGCAATACGCCGCGCTTGCAACCATCAAGGCCAATCCGGGGCTCGATCAGGTGACGCTCGCCGGATTGATCGCCTACGATCGCACCACCATCACCGGCGTGATCGATCGCCTCGTCCAGAAGGGCCTCGCGGAGCGGCGCCCCTCCAGCCGCGACCGCCGCGCGCGTGAGCTCGAGATCACCGACGAGGGCCGCCGCACGCTGCGCAAGATCACCCCGGCCGTCGAATCCGCGCAGCGCATCATGCTGCGCGGCCTCAGCGCGAAAGAGGGTGAGGAGCTGATGCGGCTGCTGCGCAAGGCCATCGCCGCCGGCAACGAGCTCAGCCGCGCGCCGCTGCGCGATGCGCAGCTCTGATCGCGGACCATGTCCGTAATTGTCGCAGCGCACGAAACCAGGAACTAACCTTCGGCTGCTAACGTCGGCCGCATTGGGGCGCTTAACGCGCGATTAACTTTGCGGGGCGGAGTTTCGGATGTTCAGGTTCCTCGTTGTGGCCGCGGCCGTCGCGCTCTCGACCGTTCAGGCGGTCGCAGGGGGCCATGGCGGCGGCGATCCTCCTCCGCCGAAGGTCGAGGCGCCAACGGCTCCCGCGAAGGTCATCCTGACCAAGCAGGGGCCCAAGCTCGTCGATCTCAACGGCATGACGCTCTACTATTATGAGCGCGACACCACGGGAAAGACGTCGAACTGCAACGGCAAGTGCATCGAGAGCTGGGTGCCGCTCGCCGCAACGGCCGACGCCAGGGCCGTCGGCGACTTCACCGTGATCAACCGCAACGACGGCAGCAAGATGTGGGCCTACCGTTATCGCCCGCTCTACACCTCGCCCGCCGACAAGGCGCCGGGCGACGCCAACGGCAACGCCACGACGCTGCAATGGCGGGTGGCCCGGCCTGAGAACTAGAGCGTGACAACGCACCTAAATTCGAACTGACCGGCGCAGACCTCAGCCGCGCCAGCGCCCGCCCGCCGCGGCCTGCGCGCTCTGCCCCGGCGGCAGCACCACGACCATCGAATTGAGCTTCACCCGGTCGTAGAGATCGATGACGTCCTCGTTGCGCATCCGGATGCAGCCGGACGAGATCGCCTGCCCGATATATTCGGGCTGGTTGGTGCCGTGGATGCGATAGAGCGTGTCCTTGTTGCCGACATAGAGATAGATGCCCCGCGCGCCCAGCGGATTGGCGGGACCGCCGGGAACGCGCGCGGGATAGGGACCGAGTCGCGCCTGGATATCCGCGGTCGGAACCCAGTCCGGCCATTCCGCCAAGCGACCGACCCGCGCGACGCCGGAGAACGCCATGGCTTCCTCGCCGACGGCAACGCCGTAGCGGATCGCCTTGCCCTCGGGCAGCACGTAATAGAGGTAGCGCGCGTCGGTATCGACCAGGATCGTGCCCGGCTGCTCCTTGCGGTGGTAATCGACGATGTGACGCAGATATTGCTGGGGCACGTTCGCCTTGGCGTAAGGCGCGTGCGCGAGCAACTGACGGTCGCGCGGCGTCATGCTCGCATCCGTCGATGGCGAAAGTGTCGTCTGCATGCAGCCGCCCAGCGGCAGCAAGGCTGCGACGAACAAAACGAGTAGAGATCTTGGCACCGCCGGCCCCCCGATAGCGGAATAACGACGCCCCCGCCGTCACCAGATATTGCCAAAATCGTGCTGAAAACAAGGCGGTGCAGGAACACATGCGCGTGTTCGGCAAATTGGGTTCCATCACCACAAAGGGCGGAAGAGTGTCGCATCATCTCCATCCCCTCGCCTTGCTTTGGTCAAACCCGGCTGGACTCGTGCGACATGGGGACCGGGTATGGCCTCACCTCGGATCAGCCCCGCGCCAATGCGGATGCCTTAACCTCGAACACTGGGCTTCAAAGGAGCTGCGATGCTCGCGACGCTGAACGCCAAGCAAATCGTCGATGAGATCGTGAAAGACACGGTCAAGGACAACGATCCTCACGACGCGGTCCAGATCTCGCCCGAGATCGTGCGGGCCTCGCGCCCCGCCAGCGTGTCGCCTGCGCTGGCGCCAGAGATCGCGCCGCGTCCGGAGCCCAGGTTTGCCCCGGAACCCAAGTTTGCCCCGCAGCCCAAGGTCACGCCGAAGTTCACTCTGGAGCCGGCGCGCGCGCCCGAGCCAAGCATCAACGTCGTCTACGGAAAATCCACTGCGGCACCGTCGATCGACACCGCTGTCCGCGTCACGTCCAGCGATGGTCCCGTGATGAAGAAGCGGTCCTCGGTCGGCAAGTGGCTGCGCGGGGCGTTCGTCACGTTCCTGCTTGCCGGCGCCAGCGTGGCCGCCAGCATCGCCTGGGAGAAGCACGGCGACACAGCAAAGCAGTTACTGGCCGAATGGACGCCGGTGCTGACCTCGCTGCTCCCGACGACCTCGTTGTTGTCTGCGACACCGCAGCAAAGCGCGCCGGTCGCCGCCGCCCAGGCTGCGCCGCCCGCAGCGGAAGCCACGCCCAACCAAACCGCAGATCAAGCTGCGACGCCGCCCGCGGCTCAGCTAGCTGCGACTGCGCCCGCGGCACCACAGTCGGTCGACGCGGCGCAATCGGTGCAATCGATGACACGCGATCTCGCCGCCATGGCGCAGCAGATCGAGCAGCTCAAGGCCAACATCGCCGAGTTGAAAGCCGGACAGGAGCAGATGGCGCGTGAGATGGCGAGGCCTCCCGCACCGAAGCCGGCCACCGAGGCGAGGCCGCCGGTCGATCCGCGCCCACGCGCAGCCGCGCTCCCGCCGCAGCCTGCGGCGGCGCCGGTTCGCAAGCCCAAGCCGCCTGTAACGCGGACCTACACGCCGGCCTCTTCGCCCGCACCGCTCGCGCCTCCGCCGCCGCTATCGCAGGCCGCCGCCGCCACGCCGCCGGCTGCGCCGACCACGACGACGCAAGCCGTTGCTGATGACGACGGACCTATCGTGCGTCCGCCGATGCCGCTGCGCTAGAGCATGATCCGAACCCGAAGGGCCGCGTAAGCGCAAAGTGCGCAGCGGTTTTCCGAAACGATCATGCTCAAACAACAACAACCAGAAGCGCGATGACGATTCATCCTGATCGCATCGCGCTTTAGAGCAACGACGCAGCCTTGCTGTCACGCGCTCACGCACGCTGTCCGAGTCGATGTGAAGCGTTAACTCCGGGCGATTACGGTGAGCGACGTCTCGCTCAAGAGAAAAGGCCGTCGGGATCTATGCCGGCGGCCTTCTCTTGCAGCTGCCGGTTCCCGGAGCCCGGTTCTGCTGCAATTCCATGCCTAATGATCGCGCGGGTATATTTAATAAATTCTTAACGAGCCCACACGTTGCACATCATTTCTGCGCCATAAGCCCAGAGATTGCGCGCTCTGTTCATTCGATAGATGTCGACTCAGTGGTACCATCCGACATGTGTTGAGACTTGCACTGAAGCTCAGATCGTCACACCGGGGAATTCGGATGCCCTACTATTCTTTCGATCTCGTGGTTGGTGGTGAGTTCAAGAACCAGGGTGGAATCATCCTCGAAGACATCGAGGTTGCCTCCGATCGCGCCGACCAATTGGCTTGCGAGCTGTCGCAGGTGAAGCCCGAACTACAGCAGAAAGGTTGCGCGGTGCGCGTCACCGATCGCGATCACAACGAGGTCTATCGCACGCCGCTCGATCCGGTGCCGGCCTGGCAGCGCTAGGCTAATCCAGCACCGGCGCCTCGAACCAGTTCGTCAGCGACAATCCGCCGTCGACGACGAAGGCTGCGCCGGTGACATAAGCGGACAGCTTGTTCGACAGCACCGTGAGAGCCATCGGGGCGAGATCCCCGGCCTCGCCGAGGCGCCCGAGCGGAATATGCCGCGCCAGCGCGGGATCGGCGACGAACCCGCCGGCTGCGACCGCGCCGGGGACCAGCGCGTTGACGCGAATGTCGTAACGCCCGAGCGTCTTCGCGAGCTCCTTCACCAGCATCGCCACGGCGGCCTTTGCCGTCGAGTAATGCGCCAGGTTGCGCGGCGTGCCTGCGTGCAGCGACGTCAGAAACAGGAACGAGCCCGGCCGCTTCGCCGCGATCAGCCGTTTGGCGAGCTCGCGCGCCAGGTGAAAGCCGGCATCGAGATTGACGGCATGCATCTCCTGCCAGGTGCTGCGATCGACCGCGAGCACATGATCGGCCTCGCGCCGCGGCGGCGAGGCGCTGTGGACGAAATGCGTGACCTCGCCGAGCGCGGAATGTGCGGCCGACAGCAGCTCATCGCAGGCCTCGAGGCTGGCAAGATTGCCGACCCAGGGCACGGCGAGACCTGGCCTCTCGCTCGCGCCGATCGCGGCACGCACCCGCTCCGCGCTGACATCCGCGAACACGGTGCGGACGCCCTCGCCGACCAGGCCGAGCGCGATCGCGCGGCCGATGCCGTTGCCTGCGCCGGTGACGAGCGCGGTGTCGCGTGTGGGATCGAACGGCGTGCTGAACAGGCTCATATCGCGCTCCGATGCTGGGGAGCGCAGGTTAGCCTACTGGGCCGATCGGCGACAATTGTGTCCCGATCCCATTGCCGAGCGGCGCGCCGGACGCTAGCCTCTCGATAAAATGGAGGAGGTCCCAGGGATGCGCACCGGTTTTCTGATGACGGGCCTGTTGCTGTTGGCCGCGCCGGCCCTCGCGGGCGATGCGCCGCCGCGATCGACCTATGTGACGATGGTCTTGCAGGCCTTCGCCGCCAAGGTCGAGTGCCCCAACACCGATCTCGCCTATCAGGACCTCGTGCAGAGGGCGCAGCAGATGCACCTACCCGACGGCACCACCGAGAAGGTGCGCAAGGCGATCGCCTGGCTGCATACCGGCGGCAAGATGGGCGAGAAGCAGGACGATGACCTGATGGCGGAGGTCGCGATCGCGACCCAGGCGACCGACATGGACCAGCGCCGCCTCGGCATGTCCGGCTGGTGCGAAGCCCAGAAGACCAATCTCGCCGGCCTGATCCGCAGCAAGGGTGGCTAGCGCGCCGCCCCGTTAAGCACGCCGCGACGGAACCTCTGCCGCGGCCCAAAATCGTCATAATTTTTCACAGCATGCGGCCTCTTTCCGAATTCGAACAGGAGGTCCTCATGCGGAGTATCCATTTCGTTTTCGCCGGCGCGATTGCAGCCGCCGCGGTGTTGACTGCGCCCGCACTGGCGAGAAATTCCGACGCCCAGAAGGGCGGGGAAAAGTCCACCTCGCCGTCCTGCAGTGCCTATCAGCAGGCGCCGGACGGCTCGTGGGAACCGCTGCCCTGCAAGGAATCGGGCGAGCGCGCGCAGCCGCAGACACAGAACCGCAATTCGTCCCAAGGCGGCGATCGCGGCGAGCGTTGAAGGGGCTCGCGCCTTCGGATGTCAGCTCTGATGCGGGCCGCGCATGATCTTCATGGCGTCCACGATGTGACGCCATTCCCTGGCCTCATCGGCCTCGCCGCGGCCCTCGCAGGCCTGAGCCTGCTCAGCGGCCTTCGCGATCGCAGCAAAGCCGTGCTGTTCGAGCATCTGCCGGGCAAGTGTATGGACCTGGACCTCGGACATCATGGGCGCTCTCCCGTCTGACCAGCCGCGGTGCAACGCTGCCGCGGGTGGTTCACAACGGTCGAGGCGCGGGGCGCGTTCCGTCCAATCGATGTGAGCGGCAAGACAAGGGCGGCCCGCCATGCCCGGCGGACCGCCTTCTCACCCACCCCAAAACGGGAGTCTGCGGGCCGCGTCCCCTACGCGACCGCCACCTTCTTGCCCTCGAAATCGTTGGGCACCTCGATGTCGACCTCGAGGGTCGAGACCTCGTCGCCGCGTTCGAGCCGGACGATGACCTTGGTCGGGTCCAGCGTCACATGTTTGGACACGACAGCGAGAATTTCCTCACGCAGCACACCGAGCAGATCGGGCTGGCCGCGCATTCCACGTTCATGGGCAAGCAGGATCTGCAGCCGTTCGCGCGCGACGGGTGCTGTGGCCTTCTTGCCGCGGAGGAGTCGAAGCAGACCCATGCTCATGCAGCCCTCCGTCGCAGCAGCCGGTCCATAAATCCTCTGCGCTCGGCAGGAACGTGCATTGTCACGTTCTCGCCGCAGAGGCGCTTAGCGGCGTCCATATAGGCTCGTGCCGGCGCTCCATCGGCATTCGACAGAGTCACAGGCGTGCCGACGTTGGAGGCCTTCAACACGTCCTGGCTCTCGGGGATGATGCCGAGCAAGGGCGTGGCAAGGATCTCCAGGATGTCGTCGATGGTCAACATCTCGCCGCGCGCGGCGCGTGAGGGATCGTAGCGAGTGATGAGAATATGCTTCTCGACGCGCTCGCCCTTCTCGGCCCGCACCGTCTTGGAATCGAGCATGCCGATGATGCGGTCGGAATCGCGCACCGAGGAGACTTCCGGATTGGTGACGATCACGGCCTCGTCAGCAAAGCGCATCGCCATGGAAGCGCCGCGCTCGATGCCGGCCGGGCTGTCGCAGATCACCCAGTCGAACCGGCTGCGCAACTCGGTAATGACCTTGCCGACGCCCTCCTCCGTCAGCGCGTCCTTGTCGCGGGTTTGGGACGCCGGCAGCAGCCACAAATTCTCCAGCCGCTTGTCCTTGATCAGCGCCTGCGGGAGTTTGGCGACGCCCTGCACCACGTTGATGAGATCGAACACGACGCGGCGTTCGGCGCCCATCACGAGGTCGAGGTTGCGCAGGCCGACGTCGAAATCGACGACGACCACCTTGTCGCCGCGCTGCGCCAAGGCAGCTCCCAGCGCGGCGGTGGTCGTGGTCTTACCGACCCCGCCCTTGCCTGATGTCACGACCAGTACCTTACTCATCTGAAATGTCTCCTTTGCTGGTCAGTTCAGTGCTGTAATTCGCATGGTATTCCCCTGCAGCCAGGCCTGCGCCGGCTTGCCGCGCAGGGCCTCGTCGATGTCCTCGGCGGTCTGATAAAATCCGTCGATTGCAAGCAGTTCGGCTTCGATCTTCTGGCAATAGATGCGCGCGCTGGTGTGTCCATTGACGCCCGCCATGGCGCGGCCGCGCAGCGCGCCGTAGACATGGATGGAGCCGCCGGCGACGACCTCGGCGCCCGAGCCGACCGAGCCGAGAATGGTGACGTCGCCTTCCGGGAAGATCACGGTCTGGCCCGAGCGCACGGGGTTTTCAAGCAGCAGCGACGTCGGCTTGGTCTCGACCTTCGCTTCGGCCTTCTTCGGCGCGCTCGGCTCGACCACGCAGCTGCGTCCGCCCGACAGCAGCGGCGGCATCATCGGCGTCAGCCTTCCCTCCTCCACGCCCTCGATGCCGAGCACGCGGATGTTGCGGTCCTGCAGGCTGGTGAGCAGATGGCCGATGCCGGCCTGGCTGAGATCGACCGAGGACAGGTCGATCACCACCGGCCGGCCGGCGAAAAAGCCGGGCGAGCGCGCAATCGTGGCGTCGATCTCGTGCAGCCAGTCCTGCACGGGAACCGTCGGCGTGAACACGAAAGCCACATAGGAGCGCCCGCGCAGGCGCACCATCTGACGTTGGACCTTTGCTGCAGCCTCCATGGCGGCCGACTCGTTCCCTGTTATTGAATGGTTAACGATGCGGCCGATATGGTTAATGGCTGGTTAATGTCTCCGTGGGGTTACGTGAGTGGATGCGCGGTCCCGTAGCCTGGATGGAGCCAACGGTCGGCGCGAAAGCGCCGCCCGTTTGTGCAATCCGGGTCTCGCGCATCACCCGGCACTCTCCCGGATTGCGCTGCGCTCCATCCGGGCTACGAAGCTGGGCGCGGCGTAAACACCGCGCCCTCGCCTCTTCCGCTCAGGTCTTGCTGCGCGTCTTGCTGAGCAGATAGTTGTCGTAGAAATTCTCCGCGATCTGCGTATAGAACAGCACCTCCTTCATATACGCGTCGTGGCTCTCCTTGGTCCGCTTGAACAGGTCGCTCTTGGCGGCGAGCTCGTTCAGATGGTCCTGGGTCGCGTTGTAGCAGGCCTCCAGCACCGGTTGCGGGAACGCCTTCAGCTCGGTGCCGTTCGCAATCAGCCGCTTTAGCGCACCGGGGTTCACGCTGTCGTATTTCTCGAGCATCCACGCACCGGCCGCCGCGCCCGCCTGGTTGACGATCGCCTGATATTGCTTAGGCAGCGAATTCCATTTCTCGTCGTTGACGATCATGTGCAACATGGCACCGCCTTCCCACCAGCCGGGGAAGTAGTAGTATTTGGCGACCTTGTAGAAGCCGAGCTTCTCGTCGTCATAAGGACCGACGAATTCGACCGCGTCGATCGTGCCCTTCTCCAGCGCCGGATAGATATCGCCTCCCGCGATCTGCTGCGGGACGACCCCGAGCTTTGCCAGCACATGGCCACCCATGCCGGCGATGCGGAATTTCAGGCCCTTGAGGTCGTCGACGGACTTGATCTCCTTGCGGAACCAGCCGCCCATCTGGGTGCCGGAATTGCCGCAGAGGATGGCGTGCGCCTTGAAGGGTTTGAGCGCTTCGTTGGTGAGGTCGGCGCCGCCCCCGAAGTGCCACCATGATTCCTGATGCCGATGGTTCATGCCGAAGGGCGCGCCGGTGGCATAGGCCAGCGCCGGCTCCTTGCCGATGTAAAAATAGAGCGGCGTCTGCGCCATCTCCACTGATGCGGTGCTGACCGCATCGAGCGCCTGCAGGCCGGGCACGAGCTCGCCCGCCGAGAAGGTCTGGATCTGGAATTTGTTGTCGGTGGCCTCGGCGACATATTTCGCGAAGGTCTGCGCCGTGCCGTAAATGGTGTCGAGCGATTTCGGGAAGCTCGACGTCAGGCGCCATTTGATCTCGGGCATGCTCTGCGCGATCGCAGGGGCCGCAACCAGCGTGGTCGCGCCGGCGACCGCACCACCTTGGAGGAATGTACGGCGTTTCATGATGGGTCTCCCTTGAACTCAGCGTCGAATGGATGGCCTGGGCCACGGTTTCTTGGCGAACCGTTTGCCCGTTCCGGGAGCGGAGTTCAAGCGACGGAAAAGAAAGGTCGGGCCTGCACCGGATACCGTGGACCAGCTGGACCCAGCATGTCGCGGCGGACCCGCCCGCTCGGCCCGGCCTCGCCTCAGGCGGCCGCTGCTTCCTCGTACAGGCCGGCGATGAAATCGCTGAACGTCGGTGCTAGCGGCAGGACATAGCCCCATTGATCGGACATCGCCTGCGCCAGTGTCCAGGGCTTTTCGTATTCGGCCATCTCGTGGTCCATGAACCAGATCTCGCCGAAATGGGCCTTGTCGATCGTCATGCAGATCGGATTGCCGCCGTGGTCGCTCATGATCCACAACAGCTCATCGACAGTCGGCCATTGCGGCGTCTGGCGCGTCTGCACCAGCGAGCACTCGTCGGACCGCAATCCCAGGACCTCCTGCACCGAACCCGCCCAGTCCCCATGCGGCCAGCTGAAGTCGGCGCCCCCCTGATGATAGCCGCCGGCGCAGGCCAGCAGGAAGCGGCGATAGTCGTCCGGCAAGCGACAGCCGATGGACGTCTCGAAGGCGGTGAGCGCGGCTTCGGTTGGTTGCTCCGCGCCAACGTCGATGCCTGCAATGAATTCTGCCAATTTCATATTCCCTCTCCCTGGCGCGGACGCGCAAGCCTTCGTCGCACCCGCCTTGCAGTGGGTTCGAGGGCGACGGATCAGGCCAGAGGGAGAGATTCTCTCAGAGCAGCTTGGCGCTGACGAACAGCGCGCGCACGGCGTTGGTTGCCTGCACCGCCAGCATGGCGTTACCGGCGGCGCCTTCCAGGGCCGCGACGGCGTCCTCGTGCAGCGATCGAAATTCCATCCACTCGACCGATTTGAAGTTGGTTAGGAATTGATAGGCCTGACCGACGGTCGCGATCGCCAGCGTGTCGCCGTTCAGCTTGATCTTGAACGTCGTGCGCAGCGGGGTCTCGGAATTGGATGGATCGCTCATGTGCTGCTTCTGGACGAGGACGGCTTAACGAAGGGGAAACGGCAGCCCCGCCGTCGCAGGCGAATATCAGGAATCGGTGCTCGCGCGCTGCGAGGCGGTCGCCGCGCCGCGCAGACTCGGCACCACGACCAGGCGGTTGAACTCGCCATTGTCGTAGGCCTTGATGAACCGATCATAGTCCTTGATCGAGACGCAGCCGTTGGAATCGCCGCGCGGCCCGAGCAGGTAATTGTGCGTGAGCAGCCCGACGCGGCCGAGCGCGCTGGTGCCTTCGACCGGGGTCATGCGCAGCGCACGGACGCCGTGGAACGGCTTTTCGCGCGGCTTCAGATCGTAGATCGCCGGCGGCGTCGCGCCGACCATCCGCCGGTCGACATGGTCGGGATTGTCCATCAGGGCGCCCAGGCCGGAATGGGCTTCCAGCGCCACGCCGCTCGGCAGATAGACCGCCTTGGCCGAGATGTCATAGACCGCGGTGCGCGAATCGTAGCCGAGCGCGGCGAGGTCCGGCCCCCTGCCGAGCAGGCCGTCGCCGGGCGTCAGCGAGGCCAGCTTGATCTTGTCGGTGAATTTTTCGAAGAAATTGCGGTTGTCGACCCTGAGATTGGTGTCCGCATAGGCCTGGCTGGATGCGATCTGAGCGGAGAAGTCCGCCTGGACCGGACGCGCGCGCGGCATGGGGATGGCGTCGGCGCGCTGCGAGCGCCTCGCCTCCTCGGTCATGTACCGGTCGTCCTCGGTCAGGATCGAGCGCCAGTCGTCGCCCTGGAGCTTCTGGGCCAGCATCGCCTTGGCATCCCGCAGCTTGAGCTGGGCTGCATTCACCGCGGAGCGCTCCAGCACCCGCAGACCAAGCTCGCGCGGCGACGGGCCGGCCGAGGCCGAGGCGAAACGGTCCTCGAATGAGGGGGCATTGGCCGGCGGCAACGCCGCGGAGACCAGCGGGGTCGAATCGCTGATATCGGCGACCCACGCGGCGGCGCCGAGCGCCAGCGCCATCGCGGCCACAGACAGCAGAATCGTTTCAGCCCGCCCGACACGGCGGCGCGACAACAGCCTCTCGGCGTGTGCTGCGTCGGAAACCATCAGATCCCCAAATCGACCCCCGGGGGCTTACCCACCCCCACCCGGAGAGACTCTATACCAGCTACCACATTGGGAGCCAAAAGTTAGGCATAATCGGGGCCGCCAAGGCCCTCCAAAGGTATCCCCTAAGGTATCCAATGACCGATCCGTTCGATCTCGATCGCTTTGTCCAGGCCCAGGACCCGGTCTATGGCGACATCTTGGGCGAGCTGGCTAGGGGCCGGAAGCAGACTCACTGGATGTGGTTCATCTTCCCCCAGGTCGCAGGTCTCGGCGCCAGCGCCATGTCGCAGCGATATGCCATCGGCTCCCGCGCGGAGGCCGAGGCCTATCTCGTCCACCCTATCCTGGGCGGCCGGCTGATCGAATGCACCAAGCTGGTGCTCGCGGTCGAGGGCCGGACCATCAACGCGATCCTCGGCGCGCCGGATGACGCCAAATTCCGCTCGTCGATGACGCTGTTCGGCGCGGTCTCCGACGAGCCCGTCTTCGATCAGGCGCTCGCCCGATATTTCGCAGGCGAACGCGATGGCGCCACGCTGGATATCCTCGAAAGGCTCGATCAGGCCCGGCATTAGCAGGCGCCGATCAACGTCCTTGGAAGACGGCCGCGCGACGCTCGATGAAGGATTGGATGCCCTCCTTGGCGTCGGCACTGCCGAGCACACGATCGCGAATTTTCGGGATGTAGGCAATCGCAGCCGCTTCGCCAGCTTCGACATAGTTCGCCGCCGCTTCCTTGGTCACCTGGATGCCGAGTGGCGCATTGCGCGCGATCATGGCGGCGAGCGTCATCGCCCGCTCGATCTGCTCGCCTGCAGGCACGACCTCCTGGACGAGACCGATCGCATGCGCGCGCTGCGCCGAAAACTCGTCGCAGAGGAACAGATGATACATCGCATCGCCCCAGCCGGCCCGCGACAGGAAGCGGAAATGCGCGCCGCCCAGCGGTGCGATGCCGCGCCTCGCCTCCATCTGGCAGAAACGTGCATCGTCGGCCGCAACCACGATGTCACCGGCGAGCATCAGCTCGATGCCGATGGTGTAGACGATACCCTGCACGGCCGTCACGATCGGCTTGCGGCAGCGCTTGTTGAGCCCGAACGGGTCGACATTGCCGTCCTTGGTGTTGCGCTTCTCCGCGGTGGGACCGAAGAATTTGGGCATATCGAGACCTGCAGTGAAATCCCCGCCCTCGGCGCAGACCACGCCGACGCGATAGGCCTCGTTGTGGTGCAATTCGGTGAGTGCATCGGACATTGCTCCATCATCGCAGGCGTGAACGCGTTCTTCTTCGCGGCGTTGGCGATGATGATTTTGAGGACGTGGCCGTGCACCTCGGTGCCGATCTGACCTTCGCTCATGTGCTCGTCTCCCGATTGTTGGTGTTGGCAGCAAGTCAGGCCGGCTGCTGAAGCGCCGCGCGGATCGCCTCGATCCGGGCCGGCGTGAACACGCCGGAATCCAGCAGCTGAAGGATCGAGAGCACCCCGCCGCGCGATCCCCAGCTTCCCTCATCGATGATCTCGAAATTGACCCACCAGGTCGGCGACGGCGCCGGCATGCCGCAGGCCTCCGCAAGCCGCGCCAGCACGTTGCGGATCACCTCGGCGCGCACCTCCGCCGGCCAGGCCGCGTTCATGACGGCGATGTTGACGGTGATGATGTCGCGCGGCTTGTCCTGGTCGCACAGCAACCGGCCGCCGATCGCCATGCTGTCGGACCGGAAGGTCGTGGAAATGCACCTGAAACCCCATTCGGACCGCCGGCGCCCTCTGGCCGACCTCGGGCTCGAGCACGGCGTCGGTCAGGGCTTTCCGCAAGCTGCCGGCGCTGCGGCAGGCCGAGCCGTCCGGCCGGTGCGGTGACGGTAATGATGGTCAAATCGGCACCTCTCCACGAATATGACACTCGTCATATCTCAGCACGGCTTGCCTATGTCAAGTGTCATAGTCTAGATGGAGATGGCCAATTGCAGGATTCCCGATGACTGCCACCACACGCGACAGGATGATCGCCGGCGCCGCCGACCTGATGAGCCGCCGCGGCGTCAACGCCACCAGCATGCGCGACGTGGTCCGCCACACAGCGACGCCGCGCGGCTCGATCAGCCACCACTTCCCCGACGGCAAGCCGCAATTGATCGCCGAAGCCGTGACCTTCGCCGGCCGGCAGGTATCCATTCCTCTGGAGAAAGCCATGAACGAACGCGGCGTGATCGGCGGCCTCAAGGCTTTTGTCGCATCATGGCACCGCCAGTTGGAGGCAACCGGCTTCGAGGCCGGCTGCCCTGTGCTCGCCGTGGCGGTCGATCGCTATGTCGGTGAGCCCAGCGACAAGGACGACGCGGCCGCGCAGCAGCACCTGCTCGACCTCGCCGACGGCGTGTTCGCCGATTGGCGGCGGATCATGCAAGCAGCCTTGTTGCGCGAAGGACTGGCTGCCGAGCGCGCCGAGCGGCTTGCAACGCTTGTCGTCGCCTCGATCGAAGGCACGGTCGCGATGTGCCGCGCCAGCCGCAGCGCCGACGCGCTCGATCAGGTCCAGGAGGAATTGGAGATCGTCCTCGCAGCCGCCCTCGCCCGCACAAGCAAATAGATTGGAGACGCGCAATGGACTTGTCCCGACAACGCGAACTCGCCCGTCAGCTCGCCGATTTGCGTCGCGAGGGCCGGCAACAGAGCGGCCTCGACGAACGGCTGGTCCCACCGGATGCGGACACGGCGTACCAAGTCGCGCAGATGGTGGAAGAAGAACTCGGCTGGGATGTCGTCGGCTGGAAGATCGCGGGCATGAAGTCGGGGCTCCAGCGTCAGCTTCGCATCTCCGCGCCGATCTATGGGCGGGTGTTCGCGCCCCTGATCAAGAGCTCGCCCGCTAGCGTCGAGCATGCCAGACAATGCAGCCCGATCCCCGAAGTCGAGTTCCAGGCGCGTCTCGGCGCCGATCTGCCACCGCGCGCGAAGCCCTATACGGTGGACGAGGTCGGCGACGCCGTCGTCTCGTTGCATCCCGGCATCGAGCTCGCGGAGTGCCGCTTCATTCACGATGCGGCGTTTCCACCGATGCCGGCGATCATGGCCGACGGCTCCGGATCAGGAACGATCGTGCTCGGAGAGCCCATCGCCGACTGGCGCAGCCGCGACGTCGCCACTCAGGATGTCGTCCTCAATTGCAACGGCATCGAGAGGCGCCGCGGCTCCGCTGCAGAGGCGATTGACCATCCGCTGGTGCCGCTGGCCTGGCTTGCCAACGAGCTGTCGCGGACCGGCATCGGTCTCAAGGCCGGCCAGACGATCAGCACGGGCACGCTGACCGGTATGCTCCGGCCCAAGGCTGGCGAGACCTACGTTGCCGATTTTGGTCCGCTGGGATCGGTCAGCGCGACCTACAGCTGAGCCGGCCAGGGAGCGTAAACCGCAGATTAACATGGCCGCCCTATCGTCCGGGCAAAATACTTCTCCGTTATTTGCCGGACAGATCATGAAAATCGGTACGCTCCTGACCAGCGCCATCGTCTCGCTCTCGACCGTCGGCGGCGGCCTCGCCGTCTACGTCGCCGCGACGAAGTACCAGACCATGGAACGGATCACTGAAGCGCAGGGGCGGCTCGCAATCGTCCGTGCGGTCAGCGACATCCCGCGCTATCTCAATCCGGAGCGCGGCTTTTCCACCAACATCCTTTACGGACCCGCGGCCATCGACCCTGCGCTGCTGGCCGAGCAGGACAAGCTGCGCAAGCAGACCGACCGCGCCCGCGACAAGATGAATGCACTGCGCAAGGAGCTGCCCGGCCCGTTCGACGACGGCACCACGATCGGCAGCAACATCGACGGCATCAACGCGAAGTTCACCGCGTTGCGCGAGGCCATCGACAAGGCGCTGGCGGGTCCCGCCGAGGCGCGCAAAGACGCGGCCAAGAAGATCGTCGCCGACAATGCCGTGCTCAACGGCGGCGTGACTGCGCTGCTCAACGAGCAGGTCCGCCGCATGGCGATCCTGAACGGTGACGCCTACCGGCAGGCCAGCTACGCCAATGTCGCGATGACACTGCGCGACGTCGGCGGCTTCAACTCCAGCCTGCACAAGAATCTCCTCGGCGGAAAGAAGCCGGCGACCGACGCCGAGAAGGCCGACATTGCCCGCTCGCAGGGCCGCAACGATCAGGTCGTGATGTCGCTGCAGGAATTGCGCGGCAATCCAACAACGCCGGCGAACGTCGCGGAGGCCCTGGAGAAGTTCAACGCGATCTATGTCGAGGAGTTCGGCCGCGAGCTCAAGCTGGTGAAGGACGGCGCGATCACCGGCAAGTACGAACACGACATGGACACCTATTACGCCGCCACGCAGCGCGGCCTCGGCACCATCATCGGCGTCCGCGACGCCTTCTACGACAACGCCGAGCAGATTCTCGCCGGCGCTTCGTCGGCCGCGCACACCAGCTTCACGATCGCGCTCGTCGGCCTTGTCGCCGTGCTGATCGCCAGCGCCGGCCTCATCGTGACGGTTCGCCGCCGCGTCTGCGCGCCGATCGTCGGCCTGACGACGCGCATGTCGCGGCTCGCCGACGGCGAGGTTGCGGAGAGCATTCCGGGCGCCGAGCGCTCCGACGAGATCGGCGCGATGGCCGCGGCCGTTCAGGTGTTCAAGGACAACATGATCCGCGCCGATCGGCTCGCGGCCGAGAAGCAGGCCGAGAACGACGGCAAGATGCGCCGCGCCCAGGCGCTCGACGATCTCACCCGCGCCTTCGAGGCCAAGGTGACCGAGCTGGTCGGCGGCCTGTCGCGGGCCTCTGCTGCAATGGAAAGCACCGCACAGTCGATGACCTCGACGGCGGCGCAGACCAACAGCCAGGCCGCCGTGGTCGCCGCCGCCTCCGAACAGACCTCGACCAACGTGCAGACGGTCGCGAGCGCCACCGAAGAGCTGACCTCCTCGATCGCGGAGATCGGGCGTCAGGTCGCCCAAAGCACCGAGATCGCGGCCCGTGCCGTCGACAATGCCCGCCGCACCGGCGACACCGCGCGGACGCTCGCCGAAGGCGCCCAGAAGATCGGCGACGTCGTGACGCTGATCCAGAGCATCGCCGAGCAGACCAACCTGCTTGCGCTAAATGCAACCATCGAAGCCGCCCGTGCCGGCGAGGCCGGCCGCGGCTTTGCCGTGGTCGCCTCCGAAGTGAAGTCGCTGGCCGGGCAGACCGCCAAGGCCACGACCGAGATCTCCGAGCAGATCACCGCGATCCAGACCGCGAGCGACGAGACGGTGGCGGCAATCCGCAACGTCGCCGACGTCATCGCCGAGATCGACCAGATCGGCACCGCCATCGCCGCGGCGATCGAGGAACAGGGCTCGGCGACCAAGGAGATCGCCCGCAGCGTTCAGGAGGCTGCCCGCGGCACCCAGGAGGTCAACAGCAACATCTCCGGCGTGCAGCGCGCCGCCGACGACACCGGCGCCGCGGCAAGAGAGGTGCTGGGCGCGGCCGAGCAGCTCTCGACCCAGTCGCGCGATCTCGCCGGCCAGTTCGAGCGCTTCCTCGGTGAGGTCCGGGCGGCGTAGCACGCGAAGTCGTAGCCCGGATGGAGCGCAGCGCAATCCGGGACAGTGCCGTTGACGCGCGAGACCCTGGATTACGCTGTCGCTCCATCCAGGCTACGCGACCTCAATACGGCGGCGCCTTGCGCGCGCGCTGCGCTTTCGCCGCCTCGATCCACCAGGTCAGATCGTCGGCGAAGCGCGGGAACGAGCGCTCCAGGGCCTTGCCGCCGTCGCCGATCGGCTCGCCGGCTTCCGACAGCGTCTGCGCGATCGGGCCGACACCGATGGTGCTCGATACCACCACCATGCCCATCTCCGAGAGGGTGCCGTGCCAGGCGGTCGCTGCGCGCGCGCCGGACAGCCGGCCGGCCGAATAGCTCACGATCGCGGCCGGGCGCCAGAACCATTCCTCCAGGAAATGATCGGTGAGGTTCTTCAGCCCGGGCTGGATGCCCCAATTGTACTCGCCGGTGACGAAGACGAATCCGTCGGCGCCGCGGATCTGCCCGGCCAGCTTCTCCAGCGCCTCCGGCGCCGAGCCCTTGGGATGTTCCTTGTACATGCGGTCCAGCATCGGCAGCCCGATCGCCTTGGCGTCGATGAATTCGACGTCCTCGCCGCGATCGCGCAGCCGGTTGATGACGAAATTCGCAAGGCGGATGCCCATGCGGTCGGAACGGTAAGAACCGTAGAGAACGAGAATGCGATTGCTCATGGCCGGACGGTAGCACGAAACCGGCGTCCAGCCCTACCCGATTTGTCGCACTACCTTCCGCGACCACGGCCCAGTGTTTGCGACGGCGTCTCGCCGAACTGGTCACGGTAACTTCTTGAGAAATCGCTGAGATGCCAGAAGCCATACGCCAGCGCGACCGCCTTGACGCTATCGGCCCCGGCGAGAAGGCGCCGACGCACCAGCCACAGCCGATGCAGACGCAAATAGCGGTGCAGGCTCATGCCGCGATAGCGGCGCACGACGTCGTGCATGGTCCGAACGGACAGCCCCAGCTTGCGCGCGATCTCGTCGCTATAAATCGGCTCCGACAGGTCGTCAGACAGCAGCGCGCGGATATCCTGGAAGATCCTGAGATTCCGTCCGTCGTTGGGTGCAAAGGTCCAGCGGGCCGGAACGATCGTCGCAAAGGCCTCGTCAACGGCTCCGAGCAGGGACTCCTTCATCGCCGCGCCCTTCAACAAGAGCTCCGGTGCCGAAATCGGGCCGGCCGCCTCGGCCAGCACCTCCCTAACCACGCCGCGCAATCGCTGCAAGCCGGCCGTGGAGATCTCAAAAATCTTGAAGCTCGAGAGCGTGGACGGCCAGCCACGATCCCTCACCTCCGGCCGGAAAACCACCGAGGCGATTTGCCGCTGCACCTCCTCGACGGTGGTGTAGGCCGCCCCACCGTTGCCGATGACCACGACGGGTCGCGCCCGCTGCGAGCCGTTGAAGCGAATTGGCACATTGAGATCGTCTATCGTGAAGCCGATCGCCGTGCAATTCTCCACGAGTTGTGCGTCAACCACCCGCGGAAACGCGCGCGTCAAATTCACGTCGCAGCCCGGTAGGGCCAGGATCGTCTGCTCAGCCGAAATCTTCCGCACAAAAGGGGTGAATTCGAAATTCAGCCCGCGTATAGCGCTTCGAAATTCGTCGACGTCTGAAAAACGAAATGTTTTGAGTGCCGACCTCGGCACATCGTCAATGCTGTTCATGGAAATATGAGAAATGCCGCGCCGCTCTGAATGTGCGTCCGGCCGCGGGGTGCCGTTCGCTGCCTCCTTCGGTTATTTCGTTAGAATCGATCCTAACGTGCCCTGATCAATTGGAGACGGGCCGGTTGAAAGAACAATCCGGGACAACCCTGTCTCGCCGAATTTCGATAGCGTTTCCTGCGATTGAGGCGGTGCGCCAATACCGAAGCCGTTGCCATTTAAGATTCAAATTAACGCCTTTGCGGCGGAATAACCGTCGTTTGATTGTGCAATTTATTTCATTTCAGGCTCCTGCCATGACGGCAAATTCGCCTGCCGACAATCTGGCCGAATTGGAGAACGCGGTCGCAACGTGTCCGCTGGACCGGTGCGCCCGCATTCTCTTCGGCCTTTTGCAACTGCTCACAAGCAGCCGCGGTCGATCCCAGGAATTGCTCGCCGGTGTGGTCGACGGCGTCCTGGTGCGACTGATCGAGCGGGTTGAGGCCAGCGCGCTGATCGATGTCAGCGCGGCGCTCGCAGAGCTCAAGGCGGCTCCGCCGGACACCGTGCGACGTCTCGCCTCGCACCGCGACCCGGAAGTCGCCTGCCCCGTTTTGCTCCGCTCGCGGTCGCTGTCCACGGCCGATCTCACACTGATCGCAGCCGCGAGCGGCGTACGGCAGCAATGTGCCATCGCCGGCCGCGCGCCGATCGATCCACGGGTGATGGAGACGCTGATCAAGGGTGGCACTTCCAGCGTTTGTCTTGCGCTGATCGGCAACAGCGAGGCAAGATTCTCCGAAGCCGCTTACGTTGCGCTGGTTGAGAAGTGCCTGGTGGATGACGAACTCACCAAGGCACTGGCGCTCAGGCCCGACACGCCCGACACAGTCATGCGGAAGTTGCTGTCGGCCTCACCGGCGCCGAAATCCGGCATCGGCCTGAACGCCACCGTCTCGCTTCAAGCCGCAACGGCCGCACCCATCGTCACCAAGCTACCCTCCGCGGCGGCCTATGCGATCGCGCGACCGGAGATCGTTGCACTCAGCCGCATCGGCAAGCTGAACGATTCCACGGTGAACCGCTTCGCCATCCGCGGCGAGACCGCCAACCTCATCACCGCGCTGTCGGTGCTTTCAGGCGCTCCCATCGAGATCGTCGAGCATGTCATGACCGACGAGGATTGCGAGGCTCTCGTCATGGCCTGCCGCGCCTCGCGGCTGAACTGGCAGACCACGCTCGCCATCCTGAGCAACCGCAGCGGCACACGGCTTACTTTCGCCGAGCGCGAACGCGCGCAGCACATTTTCGAGACGCTGCTGCTGTCGACCAGCCAGTGGACGGTGCGATGGGGCGAAATTGCCGCAAACGCCAAGGAGTGCGGCCGGGGACATCGCGACGCAAAAAAGATGGGGGTTAGCCGATGAAGTTCGACGGTCGCAAAGCCTTTCGCGTGAAAATGGACCACAGGCAGCCGGTCAATCTCATGGGATCCGACGGCACCTGGCGGCGCAGCTGCGTCCTGCTCGACGTCTCGCAGACGGGCGCGAAGGTCGAGGTCGAGGGCACGCTGGACGTGCTCCAGGCCAAGGAATTCTTCATGCTGCTGTCGTCGACGGGCCTGGCCTACCGGCGCTGCGAGCTGGTCTGGATCGACGGCACCACCGCTGGCATCCACTTCGTCACCGCACAAAGCAAGAAGAAGCAGGCGATTGCGCCGGCTGCCGCAGCGCAGAGCTCCGATCAGGCCAAATAGACCGAGAATTCGACCCATCGATTGGAGCCCGCGCTATTCCGGGGCATATCCGTGCAGAACGCGCAAACCACACTCAAACCCACCAGCCTTGGCGGCGTCGCGGTCGCTGCAGCGCCGCGCCCATTCGTTCATGTGCTGGCCGACACGTCCGACAAGCTGGCCGGTGTGTGCTCGCTCCTCGAGCAACGCTTCGCCGTCGCGGGCGAGCGGCTGGACGCCGAGGCCAAGCTGTCAGAGGTGCCGTCCGCCATCGTCATTCGCGCCGAGCTTCGCGATGTCGACAATATCGCGGCGATCAAGAAACGGGCGGGCAAGCTCGCAAAGGCGAAGAAGCGGATTTTCCTGCTGGAGCACACCTCGCATGTCGCCGTTTCGCAGGCCTATGCGCTTGGAGCGACACTGGTCCTTCCGGGCACCATCAACCGGGCGAGGCTGCTGGCGGCGCTGTCCGATCCGCCTGATCCGCTCTCGGCCGCGTCGCGCGAGAGCGCGCAGGCCGACACTGCCGTCGAGACCGCCGCGACCGCGATCGCATCCATGTTTACCTCCGTCACCCTGGGCCAGCCGCTTGACGTCAACGCCACCAAGGAAGCGGGGCGCCAGATCGCCGATCGCATCACCCGGCATGGCCTGACGGAGTGGCTCATGACGGTGCGGCGGCACCACGAAGGAACCTATCAGCATTGCCTGCTCGTCACCGGTGTCGCCATCGACTTCGGTCTGAGCCTTGGCGTCGGCAGGGCCGACCTGGAACGTCTCTACTCGGCGGCCATGTTCCATGACATCGGCAAGGCGCAGATTCCGCTCGCCATCCTCGACAAGCCGGGCCGCCTCGATGCCGCCGAGCGCGCGCTGATCGAAACGCATCCCGCCGCCGGCTATACGTTTCTCAAGGACCATGACGGGATCTCGCCGGAGATTCTCGATGCCGTCCGCCATCATCACGAGTACCTCGACGGGAGCGGCTATCCCGATGCGCTCTGCGCCGAGAGCATTGGCGATATCGTCAGGATTCTAACGATCTCGGACATCTTCGCAGCCCTGATCGAGCACCGGCACTACAAGCCGACCATGCCGCGCGCGGAGGCCTACGACGTTCTGTGCGAGATGACAGGCAAGCTGGAGAAGGCGCTAGTCCGCGCGTTCAAGCAGGTCGCGCTCACGCGGTGAGCGCTGTGACCCGTCTCGAGCGCAGCCTAATGCGTCGCACGATGGCTGGCGCGGCGCGGGATGGAGCGGCAGGCCAGCCCGTCGGCCAGCAGCTTCATGTCCTCGTGCCGGCCGCTGCGAATCAGCCGGCCGAACTCTTCGGGTGTGAAAGGAAGACTTGGATCATCGTCGATCTTGGGCCGCAGTCGCGGACCGAAGAACCGCCGAACCAGGCTAGCCAGCCGCCGCATATCAATTCCCTCGCGCCAGCAACAAACCTCTCAGTCCGCATATTGTTCCTCCCGCGACTTCGAGAATGCAAGAGGCCACTCGCGACACCGCACCAAAAATTTTCCGCCAGAGAATAATCTCCTCTTGCTCGTGCTAATCGGCAAAACCCACGTAACGCACGAACTGGTGGTTGTGCTCGCGGTCCGAGCGCACGGCGTTCGCGGCAAAGCCGTCATCGGGATAGCCCATCGCGACACAGGTCATGATGACCTCGTCTTCCGGAATCTCGGCGACCTCGCGCACGATGTCGGAGCGCATGATGCCCTGCCCGTTGATGACCGAGCCGAGCCCGCGGTCCCACGCCGCGAGCACGATGCCGTAGCAGAGCGCGCCGAGATCGAAGTGGCAGACCGCGCCGGGATCGAGCACGCGGTCATAGGTCAGCACCAGCGAGACCGGCGCGTCGAACTGGCGAAAGCCGCGCAGCACCCAGTCCTGCCGCATCGGCTTGTCGTCGCGTGCGATTCCCATCGCGCCGAACAGCTTCTTGGCGATGTCGACCTGCCGGGTGCGATGCACGCCCTGGTATTCGCCATGGCTGACGATGTCGCGCTTGACCTTGGCGCCGCCGGCCATCTCCGACATGTTGCGGCGACGCACCTCCTCCAGCGGATGACCCGTGAGCACATGGACATGCCAGGGCTGGGTGTTCATCGACGAGGGCGCGCGCTTGGCGCTCTCGATGATCGCCTCGATCACCGCGCGCGGCACCGGCTCGTTCTTGAAGCCACGCACGCTGCGGCGCGACTGGACCAGCGTCTCGAATTCCACCTCGTGAACCTCCCTGCCCGTTCGTCCGGCCTTGCGACGCACGCCGGTTGCCGATGCGGCCCGCAAAACCTATGCTAAAGGGCCAAGCAAGACCAAGAACCCTGTGAGGAAAGTCCATGGCCGCACCGCTCGATCCCGTCATCGCCCAGATCATTCCGCTCATGCCGATGCGCGATCCCACGGTCATGACGCCACAGAGCGCCCGCGATTCCTTGCGCGCACTCGCTGCCTCGCGTGCCGCCATTCCGCCGCCGCCGGTCGATAGCGTCGAGGATATCAGGGTGAAAGGCGGCGCCGGTCTGCTTCCCGCACGGGTCTATCGGGTCGGCGCCGCGCCGGCACCGACGGTGGTGTTCTTCCACGGCGGCGGCTGGGTTGCGGGCGATCTCGAAACCCATGACCGGCAGGCGCGCAACCTTGCGATCGAGACCGGCGCGGTCGTCGTCTCCGTCGACTATCGCCGCCCGCCCGAGACGCGCTTTCCCGGCGCCTTCGAGGATGCTTTCGCCGCGGTCAGCGACGTGTTTGGCCGCGTCGCGGAATTTGGCGGTGACGCAACGCGCTTCGGCGTCGCCGGCGACAGCGCCGGCGGCAATCTCGCAGCGACGAGCGCGATCGCCTGCCGGGAGGCCGGCATCAAGCTCGCCGCGCAACTGCTGGTCTATCCGGTCACCGACGTCGTCGGCGCTTATGCCGATGCGCGCGAGAACGCGCGCTATCCCTCGCGCAGCGAGAACGCCGAGGGCTACTTCCTCACGCGGGCGACGATGGAATGGTTCTGCGGCCATTATCTCGCCGATCCCGCACACGCCGGCGACTGGCGCGTCTCGCCGCTGCGGGCCGCCTCCTTGGCCGGCGTCGCGCCCGCGGTCGTGACCACCGCCTGGTTCGATCCCCTACGCGACGAAGGCGCCGCCTATGCGCGGGCGCTGGAGGCCGCCGGCGTGAAGGTCAAGCACCATGAGGGCCCCGGCCTGATCCATGGCTATTTCGGCATGGGCGACGCCTCCGACGTCGCGCGCACTGAGGCGCAGCGCGCGCGGGCCGACTTCAAGGCGCTGCTGATGCGCGGCGCGTGAAGGCGATCAGGCGCTCTGCGCCCGCTGCGCCGCGGTGTGCCCCCAGGTCTCATCCCAGTCCTGGCCAGCGGCATCGACCACGCGGCCGTCGGCCTCGAAAAACTTGTTCGGCACCTGGAAGATCGCCAGAATCAACGCGCCGTCGGGGCACCAAGCGGCATGCCGGCTCCCCGCCTCGCGCCAGATGAATTCGCCGGCCTTGCAGGCAATGCCCTTGGCTGGACCCTCCTTGTCGACGAGCGCGCCTTCGATCACCCAGCTCTGCTCGATGCCGACATGTTCGTGATCGGGCAGCACCGATCCTGGCGCAAAACGCATCAAGGCGGTCATCAGCCCCGTACGGCGATCGAACAGTAGCGTCTTGGCCTCGCAGCCCGGAAAGCGCGTCTTCTGCCAATCCATGTCTTGGGGTCGAACCAGGTGGGAATGCCGATCGGCTGCCTGGTCGTGCGGGATCGCGGCGTCCATCACGATGCTTCCTCTCCATCTCAAGGGACCGACGCTAGCAGGATCGCCCGATGCGGTCAGCGAGCACTGCAACAGAGGCGACATCTTCCGAGCTGGCGCCCAAAAATCAGCGGGCGACCGGGCGCCCAGTGCTCATCCTGCTTGATTGCGCCACGATTCCCGGCTCCACTCTCCCGGCCATTTCTGGTTCAGGAGACCCCCATGATGAAACGGATTTTTCTCGCTGCGATCGTTGCCACCTTCGCAGCGGGCTCGGCCCTTGCGCAAGAAACCTGCGAGAGCAAGGCCGTCGGCAAGGACGGCAAGCCGCTGGCCGGCGCCGCCAAGACCTCGTTTCTGAAGAAGTGCAAGGAAGACGCCTGCGCGCCCAAGGCCGTCAGCGCCGACGGCAAGCCGCTCGCCGGCGCCGCCAAGAACAGCTTCATGAAGAAGTGCGAGACCAGCGCGTAACGCGCAGTCCGTTCCCGGCTTTTTCAGCAAAGCCACAAGCGAAATGCCGTCATGGCCGGGCAGAAGCGCGTCTTCGCGCGAGAATGTCCCGGCCATTTGCTTTTTGGTGCCTCCCCACCGCCAGTTTCCGACACGCGCTGAGCGCGTAAAGCAAACGCGCCGCGACCCTAGACAGAACGCAGCGGCTGACAGATGATGCGACGCTGAGCGAACCGGGGCGCATCAACGAGGCTTCCAGCAAAGGATGGACGAGATGTTGCAGTTCCGCGTGCGTGATCACATGATGGCGATAATGAGCGTGCTCTTTGCGCTGCTCATGATCGTTGACGTTGCCAACGCGAGAGGCCCCGGCCTGCCCAACGTCATGGTTCTCGCAACCGGCGGCACGATCGCCGGCAGCGGGGCGAGCAGCACCACCGTCATCGGGTATACCGCAGCCACGGTGGGCATCGAGACCCTCTTGAACGCCGTCCCCGAGTTGAAAACCGTGGCCAACGTCAAGGGCGAGCAGGTCTTCCAGATCGCCAGCGAGAATATGAACAATGATTATTGGCTGAAGCTCGCCAAGCGCGTCAATACGCTCCTCGCGCAGGACGACGTGGACGGGATCGTGATCACACACGGGACCGATACGATCGAGGAAACCAGCTATTTCCTGAATCTGGTCGTCAAGAGCAAGAAGCCTGTGGTCGTCGTCGGTGCGATGCGGCCATCGACCGCGATCAGCGCGGACGGCCCGATCAATCTCTTCAATGCGGTGATCCTCGCAGGCAGTGAAGGAGCCGTGGGCAAGGGCGTGCTCGTCGCCCTCAACGATCAGATCAACGCCGCGCGCGACGTCACCAAGAACAACACGTCCACGGCAGACACCTTTCGCACGCCTGAGCTCGGCTTTCTCGGCTACATGCAGGGCAACAAGCCGTATTTCTATCGCCAAACGACCCGCCGGCACACGGCGGATTCCGAATTCGACGTATCCAAGCTCGATGTCCTGCCGCAGGTCGACATCGTCTACGGCTACGCCAACATGAACCGGGTCGCGATCGACGCCTTTGTCGCCGCCGGCGCCAAGGGGATCGTGCATGCCGGCGTAGGCGACGGCAGCCTCGCCCGCCCGGCGGTCGAGCCGGCGCTCGACGATGCCCGCAAGAAGGGCGTGGTGATCGTTCGCAGCAGCCGTGTCGGCAACGGTATCGTCGCGCGCAATGGCGAGGCCAAGGACGATGAACACGACTTCGTCGTCTCGGATACGCTCAATCCCCAGAAGGCGCGCATCTTGCTGATGCTGGCGTTGACCAGGACGACCGACACCAAGGACATTCAGCGGATGTTCTACGCCTATTAGAGCATGATCCGGACCCGGAGGGCCGCCCCAGTTGTAGCCCGGATGAAGCGCAGCGTAATCCGGGGCAGACCAAGCACCGGCACGACTGTCCCTGTAGCACTCCCCGGATTGCCCTGCGCGGCATCCGGGCTTCGGCCCATCCTTCGCCCGACTGAAGCGCAATCCGGGAAAGTCCCTCGCATGGTTCGCTATCGGCGAAATTTCGTACCCGGCGGGATGTTCTTCTTCACCGTCACGCTGGACGATCGAATGTCATCCGTGCTGGTTGATCATGTCGACGAGCTCCGCAGCGCATTTCGCGTAACGCGTGCCGAACGACCATTCGAGATTGATGCGATCGTGATCCTACCTGATCACCTGCATGTCATTATGAGGCTCCCCGATAGTGACTCGGACTTCTCGGGTCGTTGGAAGCGCATCAAGAGTGCCTTCACACACCGGCTGGCAGCTTCCGGCGCACCGATCTGCCGCAATCATCGCGGCGAGTACGCGCTCTGGCAGCGGCGATTTTGGGAACACACAATTCCTAACGATGCGGATTTCGAGCGCTGCGCCGATTACATTCACTACACTCCGGTCAAGCACGGGCTCGTTGCAGCGGCGATTGAGTGGCCCTACAGCTCGCTCCATCACTACGTTCGCGCTGGTATTCTACCTCCCGATTGGGGAGGAGCCGGCGAGATAAGCGGCAGCTTTGGTGAACGCGGAGACTGATCCCGGATTACGCTTACGCTCCATCCGGGCTACCGGTCCATCACGGCCGCCCGTAGCCTGGATGGAGCGCAGCGCAATCCAGGGATGGTCCCGCGGCACGACACGAGCGCCGACGTCGCACACGGATTCCGGATTGCGCTTCGCTCCATCCGGGCTACCGCCCTCACTAGCTCCGCAACCCCGGCGCCTCCTGGCCGGTGCGCGCGACATATTCGGTGTAGCCGCCGCCATATTGGTGGATGCCATCAGGCGTCAGCTCCAGCACGCGGTTCGACAGCGTCGCCAAGAAATGCCGGTCGTGCGAGACGAACAGCATGGTGCCCTCGAAATCCGACAGCGCATTGATCAGCATTTCCTTGGTGGCGAGGTCGAGATGGTTGGTGGGCTCGTCCAGCACCAGGAAGTTCGGCGGGTCGAACAGCATCTTGGCCATGACGAGGCGCGCCTTCTCGCCGCCCGAGAGCACGCGGCAGCGCTTCTCGACGTCGTCGCCGGAGAAGCCGAAGCAGCCGGCGAGCGCGCGCAAGGAGCCCTGCCCCGCCGTCGGAAACGCGTCCTCCAGCGACTGGAACACGGTGCGCTCGCCGTCGAGCAGATCCATCGCATGCTGGGCGAAATAGCCCATCTTGACGCTGCCTCCGAGCGCCACGGTGCCCTCGTCCGGCTCGCTCGCACCGGCCACCAGCTTGAGCAGCGTCGATTTGCCGGCGCCGTTGACGCCCATCACGCACCAGCGCTCCTTACGGCGGATCATGAAGTCCAGCCCGTCATAGATGCGCTTTGAGCCATAGCCCTTGTGCACGTTCTTGAGTGCGACGACGTCCTCGCCCGAGCGCGGCGCCGGCAGGAAGTCGAATGCCACGCTCTGGCGGCGGCGCGGCGGCTCGACCCGCTCGATCTTGTCGAGCTTCTTGACCCGGCTCTGCACCTGGGCCGCATGCGAGGCGCGCGCCTTGAAGCGCTCGATGAACTTGATCTCCTTGGCGAGCATGGCCTGCTGGCGCTCGAACTGCGCCTGCTGCTGCTTCTCGTTCTGCGCCCGCTGCTGCTCGTAGAATTCGTAATCGCCGGTGTAGGTGGTGAGCGAGCCGGAATCGATCTCGATCACCTTGGAGATCACGCGGTTGATGAACTCGCGGTCGTGCGAGGTCATAAGAAGCGTGCCTTCGTAATCGTGCAGGAATTTTTCCAGCCAGATCAGGCTTTCCAGATCCAGATGGTTGCTCGGCTCGTCGAGCAGCATCACGTCGGGCCGCATCAGAAGAATACGCGCCAGCGCCACGCGCATCTTCCAGCCGCCGGAGAGCTTGCCGACGTCCCCGTCCATCATCTCCTGGCTGAAGCCGAGCCCCGCCAGCGCCTCGCGCGCACGGCCGTCGAGCGCATAGCCGTCGAGCTCCTCGAACCGGTGCTGCACCTCGCCATAGCGGGCGATGATCTCGTCCATCTGGTCGGCCTTGTTGGGATCGGCCATGGCGGCCTCGAGCTCGCGCAACTCGGCCGCAACCTCGCTGACGGGGCCTGCGCCATCCATCACCTCGGCCACCGCGCTGCGGCCAGACATCTCGCCGACGTCCTGGTTGAAATAGCCGATGGTGATGCCGCGATCGATCGAGACCTGACCCTCGTCGGGCAGTTCCTCGCCGGCGATCATCCGGAATAGCGTGCTCTTTCCGGCGCCGTTCGGCCCGACGAGCCCGATCTTCTCGCCCTTGTTGAGAGCCGCGGAGGCTTCGATGAACAGGATCTGGTGGCCGGCTTGCTTGCTGACGTTGTCGAGGCGGATCATGCGTGTCTTTTGGGGGATTTTTGCGTTGCAGCGTCATAGGCCATGCGGGGCGTGAGGGGAAGCCCGGGACAGGCCGGGATTCAGCCCATTCGCTCGTGACCGCTCGGTGCGGGGCCTACGGGCAAATGGGTCGGGCTAACTGCGTCCGGCACGGGCATCTATGCTTCGCTTGCCGGATATGTCGGCTTTTCCATCGGCTGGGTCGAAGGCCCGGAGATCAACGCTCGGCCTGTAAGAACTTTTCGCCGAATCTCGAAGAGACCTGAGACCGGCGCCGCCTCTCTATCTTACTGAGAACGGCGCCTGATACGGCCGCCCGAACGGCACGCCGTTGATGACGGTCTGGATCGGCTTGAGGTGCGCTTTCCCTTCCCTCCTGTTGTTGCGCGTGTCGACGAAGCTGACCGGTCCCTCCACCAGCTCCATGATCGCGACGTCGGCGGGCGCACCTACCTGCAGCGTGCCGATCTTCGGCGCGCGGCTGATGATCTTCGCCGGCGCGGTCGTTGCCATTGCGACCACCTGCTCCAGCGTGAAACCGAGCGTCATGAACTTGCTCATGACGTTGGGCAGGAAGGGAATCCCCGGCGAATTGCCGGAGAAGACGTGGATGTCCGAAGAGATGGTATCAGGAGCGCATCCGCCGGGGATCGCCACTTCCGCCACGGTGAAATCGAAGCTGCCGCCGCCATGCCCGACGTCGAACATGACGCCGCGCTGCTTGGCCGCGAGAGCCGCAGGCAGCAGCTTGCCGTCCTGAACGATATTCGTGAACACGCTCGACATGTTCGGGGCGCCCGAATAGGCATGCGTCAGCACGTCGCCCGGGCGCATCAGGTCGAGGATTTGCGACATCAGCTCCTTGGATTCGACGCCGCCGATATGTACCATCATCTTCGCCGGCCAGCCGCACATCTCGCACGCCTGGATGCCGCGCTTGAGCGGCTCGAGCCCATGCTTGAAGATGACGTTTTCCGACATGCGCACCTTGACCCCGAGCAGGAAGTCCGAATTCTCGGCCAGTGCCATGGCGCAGGCTTCGGTCTGCGCTGTATCGATGTTGTGGAGCTCGGCGACCGGGAACGCCGACAGGCCGTTATTGGCGATGTGGACGAAGGCGTACATCCGCGCCCGCGTCTGGGCCACGATGAAGCGGCGCAACGCCGCCAGATTGTTGACGCCGGCATCGCCCGCCGAGACGACGGTCGTCGTGCCCTGGAACTGGACCAGCTCGTCGGCGGGAATGCCGATGGCCGAGCCGTAGGGATAGACGTGACAATGCAGATCGATCAGGCCGGGCATCACCAGCTTGCCCGAGGCGTCGATGCTCTTCAGCGCGCGCTCCGCCGGGATCGCCTCCTGGACCGCCTCGATCGTGCCCCAGCGGATGCCGACATCGCGCTTGGCGCGCAGCGACTGGCTGGGGTCGAGCACCTCGCCGCCGCGGATCACCAGATCGTATTTGTCGTTCGGCCCCATCGCCCCGCGCGCGGGCGCGGCGAGGCCGACGGCGGCGGCCGCCGTCGAGAGTGCCAGGAAATCGCGGCGTGACAACGCAGGCATGATGATCCCCCCTCTGTGCTTTTGTTCGCGACAACGGCCGGGCTGGATGTCCAGATCTGCTTTCGCCGCCAAGGTCGAGTTCACAACGAACGGGCTTGGAAATGAAGCCCGGATGATCCGATCCTATGACGGCACGCGAGCCCTGAGGAGCCGCGAAATTTTCCAGAATCGCATCGGGCGGGCACCACTGGCAGAAGTCCGGCTGCATCTTTGCTGCGCCGCGACATGCGCGTGAATATCCGGCTGCTTGGAGTCGAACGTCTAAGACCAATAATGCGACACCGGGGCTTGTCGGATGCCGGCAATGCGTCCAAACTGTGATCAAAGTCGCTGGAATGCGGCATACCTCCAGCGGTTCACAACGACAAGCGCGTCGAAACGCGTTCGAACAATCAGGCCGCCAGGGAGGACGTCCATGACTGCAAAGTCCGAAAAGACCAGAACAACTCGTCGCAAATTCCTGCTGACCGCCGGCGCGGCCGGCGCTGCCACCATCGCCATGCCGCAAGTCAGCCGGGCGCAGACAGCGACCCTGAAGATGCAGGGCTCGTGGGGCAAGGCCGATGTCTTCAACGAGATGGCCGAAGATTATGTGAAGCGCGTCAACGATATGGCCGGAGGCCGGCTGCGCATTGACTATCTGGTCGGCGGCTCGGTCGTGCATCCGTTCCAGGTCTTCGACGGCGTTCATGGCGGCCAGATCGACGCGGCACACACGGTGACGGTGTACTGGTACGGCAAGCACAAGGCCGCCTCGCTGTTCGGCACCGGCCCGGTGTTCGGCTTCAACGCCAACGAAGGCCTTGGCTGGATCCACAACGGCGGCGGCAAGGAGCTGTTCGAGGAGCTCCAGACCAAGATCATGAACGTCAACATCAAGAGCTTCTTCGCCATGCCGATGCCGACCCAGCCGCTCGGCTGGTTCAAGAAGCCGATCACCAGCGACGCCGATCTCAAGGGCTTGAAATATCGCACGGTGGGTCTGGCCGCCGATCTCTTCCAGGCGATGGGCGCATCGGTCGCGCAGCTGCCCGGCGGCGAGATCGTACCCGCGATGGAGCGCGGCGTGATCGACGGGTTCGAGTTCAACAATCCGACCTCGGACCGGCGCTTCGGCGCGCAGGATGTCGCCAAGAACTACATGATGGGCAGCCATCATCAGGCGACGGAATATTTCGAGATCATGTTCAACCGGACGAAATTCAACGCGCTGCCGAAGGAACAGCAGGCGATCCTGCAATACGCCGCCGAAGCCGTGTCCTCCGCCAACGAATGGAAGGCAATGGATTATTATTCGAAGGACCTGCAGGAGCTGATCAACAAGGACAAGGTCAACGTCCAGCGCACACCGAAGTCTGTGTTCGACGCGCAGATCAAGGCGTGGGACGGTCTGATCGCCCAGCTCGGCTCGGATCCGTTCATGAAGAAGGTGATGGATTCGCAGAAGGAATGGGTGCGCCGTGTGGTTTACTACAACATGAACAACGCGACGGACTACCGCGGCGCCTTCGAGCATCACTTCCCGGGCGTGCTCAAGGTCTGACGGCTGTCGCGGGGGATCGCGTCAGGTCTTATCGCGAGGGCGGCGCAATTGAAGCGCCGCCCACGAGTTGGAGGGGGACATCCGGATGGACTGCTCGCAGCGAGTTCAGCTCGCATGACGAAATTCCTGTTCTTCATCGATGAGCTCAGCACGTGGGTGGGCAAGGCGTTCGCCTGGCTGATCCTCGTTCTCACGCTGGGAGTCAGCTACGAGGTGTTCGTGCGCTACGTGCTGCGTGCGCCGACCACCTGGGCTTTCGACATCAGCTACATCACCTACGGCGCGATGTTCCTGATGGCCGGCGCGTACACGCTCTCGCGAAACGGCCATGTCCGCGCCGACGTGGTCTACCGCCTCTGGTCGCCGCGCACCCAGGCGACGATGGACCTCGTCCTGTATATCCTGTTCTTCCTGCCGGCGATCGCGGCGCTGATGTATTCGGGCTGGAACTACGCCCAGATGTCGGTGCGCTTCCGCGAAGTCAGCATCTTCAGTCCGGCCGGCGTTCCCGTGTTTCCACTGAAGGCGCTGATCCCGCTCACCGGCTTCCTTCTGTTCCTGCAAGGGGTCGCCGAGATCATCCGCTGCGTGCTGTGCATCCGCACCGGTCGATGGCCGCAGCGCCTGCACGACGTGGAGGAGACCGAGAGCCTCGTCATCCGCGAACATCAGCAGCACGCGGCTGAGCCGCAGAGTGAGAAGGGACCAGGCGCATGACCGATCCTCAACTCGGCATGCTGATGCTGGGCCTCTTCATCTTCATCATCATGCTCGGCTTCCCGATCGCCTTCACGCTGATGGCGATGGGCGTCTCGTTCGGCTATTACGCCTACTACACCCCCGGTCAGGACTTCTTTCAGAACCGTATCTTCACGCTTCTGGTGCAGAAGACGTTCGAGGTCACATCCAGCGACGTGCTGGTGGCGGTTCCGCTATTCCTGTTCATGGGTTATTTGATCGAGCGCGCAAACATCCTCGACCGCCTGTTCTACTCGCTGCAGCTGTCGATGAAGAACGTGCCGGGCGCACTTGCCGTGGCCACGCTGATCACCTGCGCCATGTTCGCGACCGCCACCGGCATCGTCGGTGCCGTCGTCACGCTGATGGGGCTGCTGGCATTGCCGGCGATGCTGCGAGCGGGCTACGACGCCAAGCTGTCGGCGGGCGTCGTCTGCGCCGGTGGCTGCCTGGGCATCCTGATTCCGCCGAGCATTCTCCTGATCGTCTATGCGGCGACCGCCGGCGTCTCGGCGGTCAAGCTTTACGCGGCCGCGTTCTTTCCCGGGTTCATGCTGGCCGGCCTGTACGTCCTCTATGCGATGACGCGCGCGATCATCAATCCCGCGCTCGCGCCGAAGCTGCCGCGCGAGCAGACCGACGTGCCGACCTCGAAGGTCATCTGGGCGCTTGCCACGTCGTTCCTGCCGCTCGCCTTGCTGATCGTTTCGGTGCTCGGCGCGATCCTGTTTGGGCTGGCGACGCCCTCGGAAGCGGCCGCGGTGGGAGCCCTCATGAGCATCGTGCTGGCGGCTGCCTATCGTTCGCTCAACTACGAGATGATACGCGAATCCGTGTACCTGACCGTGCGCGCCACGGCGATGGTCTGCTACCTCTTTATCGGCTCCTGGACGTTTTCGGCGGTATTTGCCGTGCTCGGCGGACAATCGGTGGTGGAGCAGTTCTTCACCTCGATGAACCTTTCGCCGATCCAGTTCCTGCTGCTGACCCAGATCATCATCTTTCTGCTCGGCTGGCCGCTGGAATGGACCGAGATCATCATCATCTTCGTGCCGATCTTCCTGCCGCTGCTTCCGCAGTACGGCATTGATCCGATCTTCTTCGGCATCCTGGTGGCACTGAACACGCAGACCGCGTTCAATACGCCGCCGGTCGCCATGGCCGCCTTCTATCTGAAGGGCGTGGCGCCGCCTGAGGTGAAGCTGACCGACATCTTCTCCGGCGCGCTACCGTTCGTCGGCCTGGTCTTCCTCACCATGGCACTGGTCTACATCTTCCCGGGGATCGCATTGTGGCTGCCGAGCTATCTCTATGGGGCGCGATGAGCGGACCCGGCAAACCGACGAGAGGCTGCGCATGAGTCTCAACGCGCTCGGCCTCGCGGAGTCTGCGGCCGGCATCCGCGACGGCCGGCTCAGCTCGGTGGAACTCGTCGGCGACTGCCTCAGGCGCATCGATGAGGTCGATCGCGATATCCAGGCGTGGGCGTTTCTCGATCGCGACCACGCGATGCAGCAGGCCGAGGCGGCCGACGATCATCGCAAGCACGGCAAGGCCACAGGCCCGCTGCATGGCGTGCCCGTGGGCATCAAGGATATCTTCGACACCGGCGACATGCCGACCGAATTCGGATCGGAGCTGTGGGCCGGACGCACGCCGCGGCGCGATGCGGCGGCCGTGGCGCGTCTGCGGGCGGCTGGAGCGGTGATCCTCGGCAAGACGGTGACCACCGAGTACGCGTACTACAATCCGGGCAAGACCCGAAATCCGCACAACCCAAATCACACCCCCGGCGGATCGTCCTCGGGCTCCGCCGCGGCCGTCGCGGCGCTGATGGTGCCGGGTGCCATCGGCTCGCAGACCAACGGCTCGGTGATCCGCCCTGCCGCCTTCTGCGGCGTGGTCGGCTTCAAGCCCACGCATGGTCTCATTCCACGCAGCGGCGCGCTCCAATTGTCGCGCACGCTCGATCATGTCGGCGTGTTCGGGCGCAACGTCGAGGACGCGGCCCTGCTGGCGGAGGTCATGGTCGACTTCGACCCGGAGGATCCGGACACCCGGCCTGTTGCACGCCCGCCGTTTTCTGCGGTCGCGGCGAGCGAGCCGCCGTTGCCGCCGCGATTTGCCTTCGTGCGCTCTCCGGTCTGGGATCAGGCCGAGCCGGAGACGCGTGAAGCCTTTGCCGAGCTCGTCGACGCTTTGGGCGAAGCGTGCAGCGAGGTCGAGCTTGGGCCGAGCTTCGACGGGGCCGTCGACATGCACCGCATCATCATGGAAGTCGATATGGCGCACAATCTGCGGCGCGATGACGAACGCGGCGGCGACAGACTGAGCACGCGGCTACGCCAGGCGATCGCGCGCGGCCGCGCGCATCTTGCGGCGGATTATTGCAACGCTCTGGCCGGGATTGCGCCGCTCAACCAGGCCCTGGACCACGTTTTCGATGAATACGACGCCATCCTGACGCCCGCGGCACCGGGCGCGGCGCCCGCAATCGAAACGACGGGTAATCCGGTCTTCTGCTCGCTCTGGACCTATCTCGGCGTGCCCGCCATCAGCCTGCCCTTGATGCGTTCAGAAACGGGCCTTCCGCTGGGCGCCCAGCTCGTCGGCCGCCGCGGCAACGACGCCCGCCTCTTGCGCACGGCGCACTGGCTGATCAAGACCATTGGGCGCATGCGTGGCAGCGGTCGGCGCAACGCCCCGAGCGCCGGATCGAACTCGGCTCCCGGCGCGGAGAAAAGGAAAGTGCGATGACCAATCTGATCACCGGACTCATCGGCCTCGCGCTCATGATCGCATTTCTTGGAATCCTGCTGGTCTGGATCAAGGCCATTCCGCTCATCATCATCGTTGTCTGCGTCGTGGTGCTGGCCGTGATCGATTTCGTGCGATCCCTGCGGACGAACGGCGCGCCTCGCTGAATGCCCCATGGCAAGAAGACGCTTCACTTCTCGGCATTGGCCGGAGCAGCCGGAATTACGACAAGAAGAGAGCTTTAGCGGCCAACCCGTTCGAGCTGCCACCTGGGATCGCCTGCGCAGCGCGCGTCGAGACCTTTGCTCAAGTCTGCGAGGCTCACCGCGCCCAACCGTTCGACCAGCAATGCTTCGGCATCGCGAAGGACATCGTCCACCGCTGCGTTGACGAGTTGCTCGATCGCACAGTCTGGATTGGAATGCTCGTTCCCGATCGCAAATAGCCGGGGACCACCAACCGCACGATAGACATCGAGAAGTGACACGCGCTCGAGGTCGCACGCGATGACCCAGCCGCCGCCATGCCCTTTGTCCGACCGGACATAGCCCGCATCGCGCAGCCCCGCCAATGTGCGGCGAACGACGACCGGATTGGTCCCCAGCATCGTGCCGATCGCCTCCGAGGTCATGGGGCCGTCATGTCGCGCCATGTGGAGCA
This sequence comes from Bradyrhizobium sp. IC4060, assembly GCF_020193715.1. Taxonomy (NCBI): domain Bacteria; kingdom Pseudomonadati; phylum Pseudomonadota; class Alphaproteobacteria; order Hyphomicrobiales; family Nitrobacteraceae; genus Bradyrhizobium; species Bradyrhizobium sp. IC4060. Next base: position 434,126 of record NZ_JADYVJ010000001.1, read on the forward strand.
GCACATGCAGCATTCGAGAAAGGCGGCTGTCGTTTCGCATCGGCTGATCTTTCGCACGCATCCCATCATTGGCAAGGGCACGCAGTCATGATACATATAAAGTTACATGACTCGTGAGGTATCCGACGTGCAACAGTTTGAGGATCCAGACCACTGGGACAGCGCAGCCAGGCATTATCGAGAGACCGCGCACCCCTTCACCGCCCTGTTTGCGGAGGAGGCGCTGGCGCGCGTAACCCTGACGCCTCAGAGTCATGTTCTCGACGTGGCAGCCGGCACCGGCGCGCTCGCCCTCGCAGCCGCTCGCACCGGCGCACGAGTCCTAGCGACCGACTTCTCGCCCGGCATGGTCGGATGCATCGCAGCTGCTGGTCTGCCCAATGTGAAGGCGCGGGTCATGGACGGACAGGCGCTGGACCTGCCCGACGCACATTTCGATGCCGTCTTTTCGATCTTCGGTGTCATCATGTTCCCCGATTGGCGCAAGGGTTTGGCCGAGATGCGACGGGTGACGCGCCCCGGCGGGCATGGCGTGGTTGCGACCTGGCAGGATCGGGGCGCGGCGACCTTCCTCCTGTTGGGCGAAGTGCGGCAAAAGCTGTTCCCTGATCGGCCGGGCATGGCAATGCCTCAAGCCGTTCAGGCCCTGAGCGATCCGGACGATTTCGCCCGCGCCCTCGTCGCTGCCGGCTATCGCAATCCCCGGATCGACACGGTGACTCATGATTTTCTGCTCGACGTCGCGGCGCTCGACGCGCCTGACACGCTCTTTGGCATGTCGCCCGACTGGACCAGCCTGGACGACATCGAAAAGGCGGCGGTGATTGCCGAGGTGCGGGCCAGAGCCGATGGTCGTCCGGTGCTGCCGATAAGCTCGACCGCGCTCATTGGCGTCGCTGAACGATGAGGCTCAAACATAAAGCCTGGCGGGCCGTCACACTATCGGCCGATCTCTCGATCTCCCGAAACCGGAGCGTCTGACCAGTGAGCAGAAACTCGCGCCCGATTGCGACACATGGGTGGGGTGTGGTCAGTGAACTGGGGAGGGACAAACAACTATCGAGCCGCCAGCAAGTTTGATCCTTCCGGGAGATCAAAGCTTCATCAGAAGCGGCTTGTCTGAGCAGCGGTTGTCGTCCCAATCCATTTCTCAATGGTCAGAAGCATGCGAGTCGCAATCCATACACTAGGCACCCGCGGCGACGTGCAACCCTATCTCGCCTTGGCGCTCGGTCTGAAGCAGGCCGGGCACGAAGTGCTGATCGCCGCGCCCTCGCAGTTCGAATCGTTCGTCGTGAGCCGCGGCATCGCTTTCGCGCATCTTCCGAGTGAATATCTCGCCCTCCTGGAAACCCCGGAAGCCAAGGCGGCAATGGCGGGCGGTGCGGGGTTTATGGCTGGCTTCAGGATGCTGAAGCAGTTCAGGCCGATCGGCCGCCAACAGCTCAGCGCCGAATGGCAAGCCGCCCGACGATTTCGTCCAGAACTGATCATCTATCACCCGAAGGCCATCGCCGCGGCGCATATCGCAGAAAAGTTATCCTGCCCTGCCGTTCTGGCTTCTCCCCTGCCTGGCTTCACACCGACAGCAGCGTTCGCGAGCCCGCTCGTGCCGTTCCGCTCGCTTGGCCCCCTCAACAGACTCACGCACAGCGCGATGGCTCACAGCGCCTACGCCCTCTTTCGCGGGATGATCGGGGAATGGCGGGCCACCGAGCTCCACCTCGCAAACACGCCGGAGAAGAAGCTGCGGCCTCGCGCGACGCTCTACGCCTATAGTCCGCATGTCGTGCCCGTTCCGCCGGACTGGCCGAATACTGTCGCGGTGACTGGGTACTGGTTCCTGGGAGGCGACGACGTTTGGCAGCCTGACCCGCAACTCCAGCGCTTCGTAGAGGGCGATGAGCGGCCTGTTTATGTGGGCTTTGGCAGCATGCCAGGTGTCGACCCGACGTCCCTGACGAAACTCGTACTGGAGGCATTGGCCAAGGCTGGGAAACGCGGCGTTCTAGCGGTCGGCGGCGGTGCTCTTCGAGGCGATCTCGGAGCCAGTCACGTCCATTTCATCCAAGGCGCACCGCATGCGCAGTTGTTCCCGCTGATGTCGGCCTGCGTCCATCACGGCGGGGCCGGCACTACGGGGGCTGCGCTTCGAGCTGGCAAGCCGAATATCATTTGTCCCTTCTTTGGCGACCAGCCGTTCTGGGGAAGGCGCATCGATGATCTGGGCGTCGGACCAAGATCAAGAGGAGTGAGGAACCTTTCAGCCGATTGGCTGGCCGCCGCGATCGCAGAGGCCACCGGAAATCCGTTGATTCAGCAGCGAGCGAACCGCCTTGGCGAAGCGATCCGCGTCGAAGACGGCGTCGCAAGCGCGATTGGCTTCCTGCGAAGCCAACACCTTCTCAATTAGGCCCGAAATTGCACAGGCCGATTCAAAAGGCTCGAGTTGCAATGCAGGTGAGCAGCCCTTGCGGCCGATCAACACAGATGCCTGCTCCTGGTCCACTGCGAGGGGACGTCGACCAAAGCGCGGCCATAGCGAGTGGGCACGCCGCCTTGATCACCGCTACTTCTTAAGGATGCCCGTGTTGGTGTTTCCAAGCTGCTGGACGGCGGCGTTTGCGGCTGGCGTGTTGTAAGACGGTCGAGATCCGCCGCCCTCCTGACCGGACGGGGTCACGCCGAGTCTCTGGCCCGTCGTTCCCTGCCCTTTTGCATTGAGCGTGTTGGGCCCCGGCGAACCGCCGGTTCCGCTCAGCGTCGTCCCGTTCGAGAGCGTCGAGCCACCAGCGCCGCCCGAACCGGTTGCGCCCGCCCCTCCAGCGGAGGAAGCACCTCCCGAACCGCCTCCTGAGCTTTGCGCCATGGAAAACGAGATGGTGCCCAGAAGGACAGTCGCGGCCAAAACCAGAAGTCTCATCGTCCACCCTTTCCTATGCCAGCGTCTGAAACCGCTTGCTTCTTGTCACAGTTCCTAGCGGCGGCGAGCGATCCATGCTCCGGCCAGGAAAGCGACGAGCAAGGACCGTAACGGCGCCCTCACCGTCACCTCGCGCAACTGGTCGGCCCATCGCTTCGCCGGCTCTGGCGACGGCGTGCGGGCCTGCGGAGCAAAAGCTCCTCCTTGCTCTCCGGAACCCGGCCGCGGGCCTGAAGTCCGCTCCATGCCGCCCTGATCGTCCGTCAGCCCGGAGGCTTCGGTCATTGCCGCGGCTTCCTTCATGTCCATGCGTGTGCTCCATCCGTTGCGGAACAACTCGATCGATCTCGTGCCCGTCCGACCGAGGTGACAGGCTCGTTCGGCGACCGGGGGCGGCGGCTATGGCGTCGACATCGATGCGAACTATATGTTTGCCGAAGATCCCCGCCGTACCACTCCCTTGAAAAAGCCGTTGCTCATCTTTCTGTTCCTCGTCTTCGCACCGCTTGCCGCATCGGCGGCGAGATATTTTTGGCTGGATGATGGCCGCCAGAACTGGCAAACGGCCGACCGCTCCAGCGCGGGTCTATTGACCTCCGCGACCGACCACCGTGAGGCCGTCATCCGGGTGTTCGGAGCAAGAACGGTGAGATGGCGCGGCATCTTCGCGATTCACACCTGGATCGTCGTCAAAGAGAAAGATGCGCCGACGTACACAAGGTACGACTACACGGCCTGGGGCGAGCCGATCCGCACCAACGGCTTCGCTCCGGACGGGCGATGGTTCGGCGCTGTGCCTGAAATCGTCGTGGCCGTCGATGGCGAGCGTGCGGAGGCGCTGATCCCGAAGATCAGGCATGTGGTCGAAAACTACAGGTTTCGATCCTATGGAGATTACAGCGTCTGGCCTGGGCCCAATTCGAACACCTTCGTGCAGGCCGCACTCGATTCCGTCCCTGAGCTCCGGGCCGTCCTGCCGCCGACCGCGATCGGCAAGGACTTCCCGTACACCGGCAAATGGTTCGGCGTAACGGCGTCCGGCACGGGCATCTACGCCTCGCTTGCCGGATACATCGGCTTCTCGCTCGGCTGGGTCGAAGGTCTGGAGATCAATTTCTTCGGCGCCGTTCTCGGCATCGACATCCGACGCCCGGCGCTCAAGCTACCTGGCCTCGGTCGGCTTGGGGTAACCCCCGGCCTGTCGTGATGGAGAGCGAACTGCTGGGTTGGCCGCACCGTTTGTGGACTGCTCAGTGCTTTCGTAAGAGCTTGGATCGATAGAAGAGCTGGCTGCTTACTGACGTGATGTTTGTTCCTGCCGAGCATCTGTTGCGCTCAAGCGGGACCAATCAGGACGACGGAGCCTGTCGCGCTCATCACCCTTCCTCACGGTTGCGGAATGTTCTTCTGACTGAGCCATGTCCGCATCTCGCCGATCTCCCGCCTTTGGGTGTCGATGATCTCGCGAGCAAAGTGCTGGTTTCGAGAATCCTTGCCGAACTTGAGGACGATCTCGGCCATGTCGACTGCGCCTTGATGGTGAGGGATCATGCCGAGCACGAAGGCTGCATCGGGATCAGCGTTGGTGATGCCTCGCATCATCGGACCGTGCATGCGGTCCATGGCGGCGCGGTAGGCATCCGGAGCCGTCAACCCTATCGCCGCAGCGCCGTGCATGCCATGCGGATGTTCGGGGTTCGGCGTATGGGTCAGCCGCTCTCCAGCCAGCGTTCCGATGTCTCCTTCGAGGCCATAAATCGCAATGTGCAGTCCCCAGTAACCCGTTGTGAAAATGACTAGCGCCGCCGCAAGTCCGGTCGGGACGCCGGCAAGCCTTCGCTTGAGTGCGGGCAGGAAATGAACCTCACGACTATGATCGGCAGCAATGGCAACGACGACCGCCATGATGAGCGCGTGTCCGATCAGGTCGGTTCGCCCGAACGGATAGACCGCTGCGTTGAAGATGATGAAAAGAGCGATGGCCGACAGCCGGCGGACAAGCGGCGTCCAGATCAAGCCAAATCCCATCGTGAATTCGGCGACGCCCGCCATCGGGATAAACACGTCGCGCGGCATGCCGAAGGTCAAGAAGGGCTTTTCCTGCACGAGCGGGTAGAACCAGTCCGGATAGGCAAACTTTTCGAGGCTCGACCACATCAGCGCGATGGCGACGCCCCAGCGCAGCGCCTCGAAGCGATGGTTGCGCCATTCCGGATTGGATGAAGCCTCCAACACCAGATAGGCGGCGACACCGACTCCAAGCGCCAGGTAGTCCAGCAAATGGAAGACATCATAGTCGCGCAGCGCGAGTAGCCACAAGGCGATGATCCCGAGAGCCGCAAGTGGCTGCGTCTTGCGAGAGAAGATCAACCCGGCGACCAGGAGCTGGGTCCAGGACACCCATTCGGCCGGCGTTTTGAGATCTGGCGTCAGGTAGACGCCGCCGACGGCGAAGATCGCCACGAAGAAGGCGGCGATGACGACGCGCACGAAGTCGTCGAGGCGCATCCAGAGAGGGTCGGTGATGCGATCCATGGCCAGCAGGATCGTCTCGCCGGCGCTCGACTTCTCGATGGCTCGTGACGCGAGGAAGAATGCCAGCACGAGCGCAATGCCGGTCCAGAACCATACATTGGTCAACGTGGCCCCGATCGACTGTGGTGGCGCTCCGACAATATAGGGCGCAAACCATTTGACATGTGCGTGCGCCGGCACCGGCGCCGCGACCGGTGCGAGGATGATCAGGGCCAGCAGGCAACCAGAGGAGCGAGGCGGCGCGGGATGGTTCAATTTCTGCTCCTCAGGTGGTGAGGTGACTAAAGCGTGATTGAGGCGGGCGGTAGGAGACGAGAACGCCAGAGCATGATGTCAGCGCGATGGCTCTTGTGATAGTTTAGACGTTGCCAAGCGTGCTCCCTACTCTTTTTTCAATCGAGCTGCATCACGGCGGACGCGCGCTGTATGCCGTGCAATGCTGAGCGCGCGTACCGCCGTGGCAGCGGGCTATTGCGGCAGGTAGCCGCCGTTGATCACAAGTTCGGCGCCGGTGATGTAAGCGCGTAAGCACGCGTCGAAGGAGGCTGTGAGCTGGTTCACATGCTGTCTTAGTTAAACGGAGTACGGTTGGAAGAAGCCGGATAAGAGAAGGGCATCGCGTCGGCGCAGCGTCCGCTGCCGGAATTGGGCTTTTTCGGTCCAAACGTTTCAGAGAAGTCATTTGCCATGTGTATTTTCACAAGCCGAGCCCGGCGCGCGGCAGGTCATAACCAAGCAAGCCGACCTTTCCTCTACCTTTTGGCTTCCATACTCTCGGCGGCCTGCGTCATTTCCTTTGCGAGCGCCGCGTCCGCTCAATGCGCGGCGCGCGACGTGTTGCAAAACAAGCTGAAGCTCAAGACGCGCTCGGCTCCGGCGTCGCAACAGCCTATCAAGTCCGCGCGCGACGTTGCGACATGGAAAACGATCACAATAGGTACCTTCGCCGACTCTCTTGGCTTGCGCAACGAACTCGATAGCAAGGGCTGCAATGTCGGTGGTCAAGCCGCTGAAATCCTTGCTAGGTCGACGTTCACCGTTAGCTCTCGGAAGACATATGTGGAGCTTCTCGATCTATCGCCTGCGCAGCTTGGATTCACGTCCGATACCGTGACTTTGGCTAACGTTTACGCACGCGCCCAGCAGTTCGGCCTCGAACTCGCTGCGGCCGAAGTCGGCCCGCAATTGCGTCTTCAATATTTCGACCAGCCTATCGGCGAATTTCTCATCATCGGAATGGACCCGGTCAAGACATGGAGCGGCGAGCCGATCATTCTGAATGTGGCAAATGGCGGCGCCGGATTGATACTCATCGGCCAGGATGGTCGCTCCGAAGCGGATATATCCGTAGCATCTCGTTTCATTTTCGTTCGATCCCATCGACCGGCAGCTGGCCGCGACGTCGTCGGGCCAATAGCAGGAGCCTTTCGGCCGCCGTGAGCGGACCGACGCGCTTTTGCATCGAATGTCAGGTCAATTGGCCCTCAGCCGAACTGCCCATGACCGCCGCGAAGCCTGCTCTCGGAGAGAAACCGGACCGGACGAGCAGAGCGGTCGGACCGCGGATTTTGACCCGAAACGGACATTCGGCCGCATGGACCGGCGACAAAATGTAACTACGTTGATCTGTCATCCTGGTGGGTGCCGGATGAAGCGGAGAGAGTTCATTGCCGCTACTGCGGCGTTGCTACTTTCACCAGCGGTAGCGCAAGAGATCCGCCGCCGCATAGGCTTGCTCTTTGTCAATGAGCTGCCACCCGCTTGGCAGAGCGCATGGCTCGACGGCTTGCGAAACCACGGCTGGGTTGAGGGAAAAAATCTGACCTTTGAGTACCGATTTGCCCGATCCCAGGATCGCTTGCCTGCTATGGCAGCAGAACTGGTCGCTGTTGGTGCCGATGTTCTTATGGCCGGCAACCCACAGGCAGCTGTAGCCCTGAAATCGGCAACCGCCAGCGTACCGATCGTATTCGTGGGTGTGGCCGATCCCATCAGGATCGGCCTCGTCAATAACCTTGCGCGTCCGGGCGGCAACATCACAGGTCTCGCGACTTTCGTGCCGGGTCAGTTCATCAGCAAACAGATCGAAATATTGCGCGAGCTGGTTCCTACTGCCTCGAAAATCGCTGTGGTAGCCAACCCGGGCAATGCCATCCACAAGTTCGTATTGGCCGAGGAGTTGCCCCAAGCAGCCAGGAAATTAGGCTTGAATTTCGTGATTGTGGAGGCGGCGACTGCCGAGGAACTGGACACCGCCTTTGCCGCAGCCGCAGCACAGCAACCAGATGCAATCGTTCCTTTTGGTGATCCTTTGACCCTGCGCAATGCTCCGCAAGTTGCGGCGTTGGCGGCGAAGCATCGCCTACCGGCGATTTATCTCAGCCGACAATTTGCCACCCCTGCTGGATTGATTTCATACGGTCCCGATTACCCCGATTTGTTTCGTCGTGCTGGCGGCTATGTCGATAAAATCTTGAAAGGTAATAAACCTTCTGAATTGCCGGTTGAGCAGCCAACCAAATACGAGTTGGTGATCAATCTTAAGGTGGCCAAAGAGCTGGGTCTCACGGTCCCACCTACACTACTTGCTCGCGCCGACGACGTGATCGAATAGGGTGGCACTTCCGGTTATGGCCGATCTGCGAAGTTGCGACACATCTGTCGGAGGTCCGCTTATGGCGGTAGAGTGGACAAGATTTGCTCAACCTGAGTTCCTTCGCATTTCGACCCAAGGCCGACATGGCCGGGCATCATCTGAATGCGCGAGCACTTTCAGCCCCTATCGAAGCGCTAGTCTGCCCCGCTATGATGTCGGTTCGAGCAGGGGAAATGGGCATGAGGCGGCGGAGTTTTTGAACCCAGCGAACATGGATTATTTCATTCAATCTCACCGCAAGAGAGTACGTACGCTCGCCAAGTGGCTCGGCGTGATTGCTGCCGTTGTTTGGCTGAATCAACATAATGCCAGCGCTCAGGGGTTGTTGGCTGCCGCTACAGGCGCAAAGGATCTGACGTTTCCCGATTCGCCGTCTGCTAGCCCAGCAGACGGTTCACGTATGATCTTGCTCAAACCGAAGGGAGCCGGACCGTTTCCTGCGATGGTCCTGCACCACCAATGCGGCGGTCTGCGCACCAAAGGCGGCCCGAACAGGTCGATGGGCGCCTGGGCGCAAGCTGCGGTTCAGCAAGGCTTTGTAGTGCTTTTGATAGATTCCCTGGGACCTCGCGATGTCGATATGGTGTGTTTGGAAGCGAAGAAGGGCGTTAACTTTCCGCGCGGCGTCCGCGATGCTCTTCAGGCTGCTGATCACCTACGAGCCTTTCCATTCGTCGACAAGCAACGAGTCGCCCATGTAGGGTTTTCCTGGGGTGCAATGGTCGCGCTGCTAGGCAGCAGCAGCAATTGGCGAGCAGCTGCGCCAGGCAGTGAAGCATTTACAGCAGCTGTGGCGGTGTATCCGGGTTGCTTCTCAATCCAACCCAAAGCAGGCTCTCCATATGAAATCGTTCAGACCAAGATTGACCGTCCTACTCTGGTCTTGATGGGCGATAAGGATACCGAAACGCCGCCGGAAGAATGTATTCCCAAACTTCAAGCGGCAAAGAACGCCGGTGCGCCCGTTGAGTGGTACACCGTCCCGAATGCTACGCATTGTTGGGACTGTCAGCACCTGAACGGGTTCTCAAAGATCGATTTTCGTGGCACTAAAGTGATCTACCGATACGACCTAAGCGCAACCCGCGAGGCGCAGCGACGAATCTTCGCGTTTCTGGAAAAAACCTGGGGCACCGGCCGCTGACATCCAGATGCGCGACTTGAATGTCGCCTTCGGAACAGATGCGACGGAATTATCGGCAACTTACGCCCTTCGCATCAGCTTGAGCGAGGCCGCAAGCCGCAAGCTCCGCTTTCCCGCGAGCGTGATGCCTTCGAGCTCGCCGCTGTCCTCCGTGCAGGTCCCGGAGAAGAGGATGCCGACCTCGAGGCCGCCGAACACGGGGTTCTCGCCTTTCGCAGGGGTGTGCTCCTGGTTCAGCATCTCGCCCTTCCAGCGCCCATCCGCCGAGGAATAGTCGCCGAGACAGGCCAAGCCCCGATTGCGATGGCTTGATCGCTTCACCTACCGCTTTGTCGCCAGCACAAGAGCGGGTTGGTTCGCGCTATCCTCCGCGAGATGGACATCCATACCGACGCGTTGGAGCGCTGCGGATACGTCGGCCAGCGCGGGAAATGTGTAGATTTCCGGTGGGAACGACGCGATCGCTTTCGGGTCTGCATTCGTCCGGAACAGCAGTCCGAGACGGCCACCGGGCTTCAGCACACGCGCGATCTCGCGCAGCGACGTCTCGATATCCTTCCAGAAATAGAGCACGTGGACGCACTGGACCTTGTCGAACACGCCGTCCGGAAAGGGCAGCGATTCCGCGGTCGAGAGGACCAACTCCACGCGAGCGGCTTCGATGAGCGACCGGTTCCGTTGCGCAGCGATCTCAATCATCAGCTCGGAGAGGTCCAGCCCGACGATGTGGCCCCGCGGAGCTCTCGCCGCTAATTCCATCAGGCTGCGACCATGACCGCATCCGATATCGAGCACCTCATCGTTCTGCTCAATGCCAAGCGCACCCATCACGCGCAAATTCTGGCCCCAGGTCTCGCGCGCCATTAAGAAGGCAATGAGTCGGCCGAGGAGGCCGCGGGCATTCCGCGCATGTTCGGCGATGAACTGAGGACGACGCATCGAGAATTCCAGTGCTCCAAATACTAGCTGGCAACGTTGCCTTAAGTCTGCAGAACTGGCTCGCCGGAATTGAAACGCAGCTTGTCGTTTCTGAAATATCTCCGCAGAATCAGTGCGCTGAGGCGGCGGCGTGCAGCGGCAATTTGCCATGGCTGCTTAAATAGGTCCGGCCTCCCCGTCTCACGCAATTCGCATTATCACATTGCTGAAGAAGGACCGCGAGCGGGTTTGATTGGAGACTCCCGCGAACTTGCTGACATTCGGACGAGGCCTGAGGTCTGCTTCAGCTCACGAAGCGGGCACCTGAGCCAATGAATGTGCGTCCTACGCCCGTCGCATCAGCCTGAGCGAGGCCGCAAGCCGCAGGCTTCGCTTCCCCGCAAGCGCGATGCCTTCGAGCTCGCCGCTGTCTTCGGTGCAGGTCCCGGAGAATCCGATGCCGACCTCGAGGCCGCCGAACACGGGGTTCTCGCCTTTCGCAGGGGTGTGCTCCTGGTTCAGCATCTCGCCCTTCCAGCGGCCGTCCGCCGAGGAATAGGCGCCGAGATAGTAGAAGAACGCATCGCCGCCGAGGATGCGCCCGTCGATCAGCAGCATCACGCCGGACAGTCCAGCATCGACGCCGTCGAGAGCGCGCAAGCCCATCCCATAGAGCCCGTTGGCGATGCCGCCCGGTCCGACCGTTCCGCTCGGCGGCAAGCCTTCGTCGTCGAGGCGCGTGAGATTGGCCCAGAACCTGGCGCCGGGCATGGTGTCCGCGCCGCCCTCGAGACGGATCTGGTTGCCGTAGAGCCGGCCACGCGCTCCGATCGAGGCGACGTCGGCGCCCATCAGCGGCTTGTAGCTGGGGTCGAGGTTGTGCCGCTCGGTGATGACCTGGGCGATGATCTCGCCGTCGCGCTCGACATAGGTACCGAGATGCGCGAAGCCAGAATTGCCGCCCAGCATCCTTCCGTCGTGCAGGCACATGATGCTGCAGCCGAACCCATCGTTGACGCCGTATTCAACCTTGTAGAGCCCGTCCAGCAACGTCTTGAACCTGCAAATCGAAAATGAATTGCGGGCTACCTAGCACCGACGCCACAGCGAAGCCATCGGCTTTTGCGCGCATCGCCACCCCGGGGACCTCCGCCCGCCGTGATGCCATTATGCCCCTGTTTTGCCCGACGGGTCAAAACTTCACTTCGTAAAACCCGCAGTCAATGATTTCAGGGACTTGGCTACTGTGCATGGGGTCGTTTTGGAGGTTTGTTTGCCGGCCTCCGAAAAAAGCTCCTCGGCCGACCGGTGCCAGGCTCGAACCTGCCCCCACGGACGCACGACCAATCGCGCATGGACACGCAATCAGCCGAAGACGAGCTCAGCGCGATCATCGCCGGCGCCGCGAAGCAGCCGCTGCTCGATGCCGCCTACGCGCTCTGGCGCCAACGCTACCGTCTGGAGGCCATCGCGGGCCGCCCCACCGCCGAAGAGGTGCGGGTCAATCGCACCTTCTCGCCGGAGGAATTCATCATCCAGTACCGCCATGAACGCGCCCACGCCCATGAAGGGCCGATGTTCGGCTATGTGAAGCGCGCTCATCCGCGCGCCGACGATCAGGCGATCCGGCAAGCCATCATCACGGCGGTCAAATTCGAAGACGCCTACAACAAGCACTTCGACTGGAACGGCGATTTCGAGGATTGCGTGGCGCGCGCGGTGAAACAGGCCGCGCGGAAATATCCGCATTATCTCGAGACCACCTACCGCGATGCCCGCAACGATCTCGCCTACTACATGAAGTGAACTAGAGCATGATCCGGAAAAGTGTGAAGCGGTTTTCCGAAAAGATCATGCTCAAACAATAGGCTAAAGCGCGATGACGATTCATCCTGATCGCATCGCGCTTTAGAAGCACAGCGTGGTGACCAGCCTGCCCTGCTTGTCCTTGATCGCATAGGGACAGCGAATGCGCTCCAGCGCCTTCTTGGCATCCTCGTCGCCGAGCGCGGCGGCGCGCTCGTAGTAGGCCTTTGCGGCGTCCTTGTCCTTCGCACCGCCGCGCCCCTCCTGCGCGAAGGCGCCCATCCGCTCCAGCGCGCCTGGATGGTTTTGCGCCGCCGCCTTCTCGAACAGCGCGCGCGCCGCGACATCGTCCTTTGCGCCGCCATCGCCTTCAGACAACATCAGGCCGAGCTGGTACTGCGCTTCCGCATTGGTCTCGGCGGCCTTGCCGAGCAGCGCACGGGCTTGGGCGGGATCGGCCGGCGCGGCGCCACCTGCGCCACCGAGCGCTGCGAGATTGCTGACGCCGCGCGGGTTGCCGGCCTGCGCCGCCTTCTCGAAGAGCTTACGCGCCTGCGCCTCGTCCTTGGCGACGCCCGAGCCGGTGGCGTAGGTAACACCGAGCTCGACCATGGCCGCACTGGATCCCTTGTCGGCCGCCTTGCGCCAGACCGCGATCGCCTCTGCGGTCTGCCGGTTGGCCGCATAGGCGCGGCCGAGTGCGAACATCGCACGCCGCGAGGAATTTGCCGCCTGCTTGCAGAACTTGACCGCGGTCGCGATGTCGGCGGAAGCGATCTCCGCGACGCCCTTCACGTCGCCCGGCTTGTCGGGATCGCTGGGATCGGCGGCAAGACGGTCGCACAACACGAGATCGGCTGATTGCGCCTGCGCCGTCAGGGGCGCGGCGAGCGCAAAGAGCATGGCAAGGAGGAAAGTCCGCATGATCGTCACGTTGCGTCTGTGGCCCGGCAAATTCAAGGCTCAAGTCGGTTCGCGTCTGCGATGGGTGGCTCAGGCGCGATGCATCAGCTTGAGCGCTGCGGTCAGGCGCAAGCTCCGCTTGCCGGCCAGCGCGGTTGCCTCCAGCACCGCCTGCTCCGCGTCGTAGCTGCCGGAGAAGCCGATGCCGACCTCGTGGCCGCCGAAGATCGGATCGTCCTTGGCCGGCGTGTGCTCCTGGTTGAGGATCTGGCCCTTCCAGCGTCCCTTCGCGGCGGTGTAGCTGCCGAGATAATAGAAAGCCGCATCGCCGCCGAGGATGCGGCCCTGGTTGAGCAGCATCACTCCGGTCAGTCCGCCGTCGAGGCCGTCGAGCATGCGCAAATGGATGGAGTAGAGACCGTCGCTGATGCCGGCTTCGCCGACGCCGCCGGCGATCGGCACCTCCTCGTCCGTGATCGGCGTCATCAGCGACTGAAACGGCACGCCCGGCAACTCCTTGAGCTCGCCTTTGAAGCGATAGAGATCGCCGTCAGCCCAGCCCTTCGCGATCAGGGTTGCGTCGTCGGTGCCTGCCATGGCGCGGTAGCTCGGATCGGGATTATGGCGGACGGTCTTGATCACGATGTCGACGCCCCTGTCGGTCTTCTCATAGGTGCCGATATGGGCGAAGGCCGAATTGCCGCCGAGCATCTTGCCGTCGCCGGCATGCATCACGCTGCGGCCGACGGTATCGCCGAGCTGAAATCTGACTTTGTAGAAGCCTTCAATCACCAGCCGTGTCCCCGGCCCTGCGCGCATCCGGATGCACTCTATCCCGCTTTCGGCGGCGATGGACAAGTTTCGCGGCGCCCGGGTCGGCAGGCACAGGAACGGTTGTCATCAAAATGCAAAAATCCGCCGGAGCCTTCGCTCCGGCGGATTGAATGCCAACCCGGGCCAGCCCCCAGCCCGGGCCGGGAGGATCTTAGGCCGCGGCCTTCTTGTCGGTCGGCACGGACGAGATCGTCTTCAGGATCTGCGAAGCGATCTGGTAGGGGTCGCCTTGCGAGTTCGGACGGCGGTCTTCCAGATAGCCCTTGTAGCCGTTGTTGACGAAGGAGTGCGGAACGCGGATCGAAGCGCCGCGGTCGGCAACGCCGTAGCTGAACTTGTTCCACGGCGCGGTCTCGTGCTTGCCGGTCAGACGCTTGTCGTTGTCCGGGCCGTAGACGGCGATGTGGTCCATCAGGTTCTTCTCGAAGGCGGCCATCAGCGCCTCGAAATACTCCTTGCCGCCGACTTCACGCATATAGGCGGTCGAGAAGTTGGCGTGCATGCCCGAGCCGTTCCAGTCGGTGTCGCCGAGCGGCTTGCAGTGGAATTCGATGTCGATGCCGTACTTCTCGGTGAGGCGCAGCATCAGGTAGCGGGCCATCCACATCTGGTCGGCAGCGGTCTTGGAGCCCTTGCCGAAGATCTGGAATTCCCACTGGCCCTTGGCGACTTCCGCGTTGATGCCTTCATGGTTGATGCCGGCAGCCAAGCACAGGTCGAGATGCTCTTCGACGATCTTGCGGGCGACGTCGCCGACGTTCGAGTAGCCGACGCCGGTGTAGTACGGGCCTTGCGGCGCGGGATAGCCGGCGGTCGGGAAGCCGAGCGGACGGCCGTCCTTGTAGAAGAAGTATTCCTGCTCGAAGCCGAACCAGGCGCCGGAATCGTCCAGGATGGTGGCGCGCTTGTTGGACGGATGCGGGGTCTTGCCATCGGGCATCATGACTTCGCACATCACCAGCACGCCGTTGGTGCGCGCACCGTCCGGAAACACCGCGACCGGCTTCAGCACGCAATCGGAGCTGTGGCCTTCGGCCTGCTGGGTGGAGGAGCCGTCGAAGCCCCAGAGCGGAAGCTGCTCGAGCGTCGGGAACGACGCGAATTCCTTGATCTGAGTTTTGCCGCGCAAGTTCGGAGTCGGCGTATATCCGTCGAGCCAGATGTACTCGAGCTTGTACTTGGTCATTGAGCCTCTCTGTAGATGATGCGAAAGGTTGGGGGCCCGGGAGGGCCCCCGCACGTTTGTACCCGGCCATCATCGGCCAGCCTTTCCCAAGCATTTCGCGTGCCAAAAGGCCGCAGTACGGGCGGTTTTCCACCGCTTCCGCCTCCTCTTCGCCACAGACGGGCCCTCCACGGCACCGTGCGTCATAGCCGCGCACCTTGGCGCGAAGCTGCGCTGCAAAAATCCGGCGGAAAACGCCCGATTTAGAAGCAGCGGACGCCGACCGCGCATTGCCGATGAAACGCGCATCAACGTCCGGTAACTTTCGCAAACTCCCCCACCCCTCCTCAGCAACCTTCGGAATGGCCCACGCGTTGGTCAGCGGTAGCGTGCCTTGGAGGATGCAGAAGGCTTCCTGCCTACAAATTGAGCGGAAACTGATTTCCTTTTCAGCACTTTCCAATCGGGGATGAGCGGCCGATATGGGGATTCCAGTAACCACAATCGAACGAGTCGGGCGCACCATGGAGGCCAAGGCGCTTCGACCAAGGAGAATCGCAATGATGAACAATGGTCTGAGTCACGGATCTGCAAAGATCTACCAATTCCCCGTCGGCGGCCGTGCGGCCCTCGCCGGACGCCGCTATGGCGAGACCCGCCTTCCCGCCGATCAGGCTTCGCTGCCCGCGAACGTCTCGATCTGCAGCGACAGCTGGTATCACCAGGATGCGGTCGACGAAGCCAAGCCCAAATGGGAACGCTGATGCCAGCTGCTGGTCTGACAGTGCCGGGCTTTCGCAAGCGGCAGCGGCAGTTTGAAAAAGGGTCGAAACAACGGCGTTTCGGCCCTTTTTGATTCCAGGCGCGCCCGCGCCTAGATCCCGGGCTTGTCGACCACCGCGCAGGCCGTAACCGGCCGCTTCAGGTGTTTGACCGTAGCGGGCCCGGTCTTGGGAATCCTCAGCGTGACTCCCGCCCCCGAATAGCGCATCCCCGAAACCGCCAGCCGCTTGGCGAGCGTAACCGGCTGGCCATCGATCTGGACGAAGGCCCGCTTGTCGTGGTCATAAAAGCCCAGGATGAACTGAGTACCATCGGCGCAGCGGTAGGTTTGGAAGGTCTGCGCATCGGCCTGCCGCGCACCGAGCATTGCGCCCGCCAGCATGCTGACCGTCAAAACAATGGCCTTGTGCCGGCCCATGATCGCCCCCTGTAATAGACCGCAAGGACGCCAAACGTGCATCCGGTGGAACCATAACCCAAGCTGATCCCATGCAAGACTCCTCCCTGAAGGACTCCCCCGCCCGCCATCTCGCCCTTCAGGGTGCGAGCAATTTCCGCGACCTCGGCGGCTACCCGACCATTGATGGCCGCACCACACGCTGGCGGCACATCTTCCGCTCCAACCATCTCGGCCAGCTCACCGCTGCCGACATCGAGGTCGTCCGCGCGCTGGGCGTGCGCAGCGCGTTCGATTTCCGTGGCCTGGAGGAGCGCGCGGCCGGCATCTGCGTCGTGGACGAGATCACGGTGCATTCGCTGCCGATCGAGCCGACCGTCGTGGCCGGGCTGCGCGCCGAGCTCGCGAAGGGCACGCTGACCGCGGCCGTGGCGCTCGAGCTCATGCGCGAGTCCTATCGCAATTATGTGCGCCACAACACGCACAGCTTCCGCGCGCTGTTCGGTCATTTGCTGGAAGATCGCGCGCCGCTCGTGATTCACTGCACCGCCGGCAAGGACCGCACCGGCTTCGCCAGCGCGCTGATCCTGCATGCGCTCGGCGTGGCGGACGAGGTCATTGCCGAGGATTATCTCTTGACCAACCGGCACTACAAGCGCGACCCGTCGAACGTCTTCGATCTGCCCGCCGACGTCCTCGACGCGATCGGCAGCGTCGAGGCCTCGTACCTTGCGGCCGCTTTCGAAGCGGTCGGCAGCGAATATGGCGATCTCGAAACCTATTTGCGCGACGGGCTCAAGCTCGGCACGGCAGAGCGAGACGCGCTGAAGGCGCGCTATCTGCAAGCATAGGGCGGCTGTGCCGGGAGAACGATCATGCAAGGCAAAATCTTGATCGTGACGGGCGCAGGCGGCGCGCTCGGCCAAGTAGTCGCGGAAACGGCGCTGGTACGCGGCGCGCGCGTGGCTGGCATCGATCACGCGTCTTCGCAAACCGCCGCAAGCGCTGACCACATCGACATCGCGGGCGTTGACCTGTCCGACCCAGCGCAGGCGAAAACGGCCGTCGATGCGGCGGCAAAGCATTTCGGCCGGCTCGACGCATTGATCAACATCGCCGGCGGCTTTGCCTTCGAGACCGTCGGCGACGGCGATATCGCGACGTGGCAGCGCATGCATGCGCTGAACGTGCTGACCGCGCTCAACGCCTCGCGTGCGGCGTTGCCGCACCTTGCCAAGTCCACGGCCGGCCGCATCGTCAATATCGGCGCCATGGGCGCACTGCAGGCCGGCAACGGGATGGGCCCCTATGCCGCGTCGAAAGCCGGCGTGCATCGCCTGACCGAGGCCCTCGCAAACGAGTGGAAGGGCAAGGTTACCGTCAACGCGGTGCTGCCCTCGATCATCGACACCGCGGCCAACCGCGCCGACATGCCGAAAGCCGACTTTTCCAAATGGGTGACGCCCCAGGAGCTCGCCGAAGTCATCCTGTTCCTCGCCAGCGATGCCGCGAGCGGCGTCACGGGCGCCCTAATCCCCGTCGGTGGACGGATGTAATCGCGTTCCGATTGGAACGTTAGAGACATCGGCTCGGATTCAATCAGGGCCAAGAAGGCTCTAGACTGTCCACAACTGATTCTCCGATCGGACGTCCCTTGGAAACCGCGCTTTACCTGCCCGTCAAACGCTTCCTCGAAGAGCTCGGCTTCACGGTCAAGGGCGAGATCGGTGGTTGCGATCTCGTCGGCCTCAGCGCGGGCGATCCGCCAGTGGTGGTGATCGGCGAGCTCAAGCTTGCCTTTAATCTCGAGCTGATCCTGCAGGCGGTCGATCGCGCGCCGGCCGGTGACGAGGTCTGGATCGCAGCGAAGATGTCCGCGCGCGGCAAGGGACGCGAGAGCGACGCACGCTATCGCAATCTCTGCCGCCGCCTCGGCTTCGGCATGCTCGGCGTGACCGATCGCGGCCAGGTCGAAGTGCTGGTGAAGCCGCCGACCGCGGCGCCGCGCCGCGAGCCGAAGGTGCGCTCGCGTCTCGTCGCCGAGCATCAGCGCCGCCAGGGCGACCCCGTGCTCGGCGGCAGCACCCGCGCACCGATCATGACGGCCTATCGCCAGCAGGCGCTGGCCTGCGCGTCGGCTCTTGCCGAAGGGCCGAAGCCGGTGCGCGAGCTGCGCGAACGCTGCCCCGATGCCGGCAAGATCTTACTTAACAATGTGTATGGCTGGTTCGAACGCACGGAGCGGGGAATCTACCGGCTCACCGAAGCTGGACACGCCGCCCTGAAACGTTGGCCTCAGCAACGGGTGGAGGTCGGCGCAGGTGCTGCGTCACCGCTGTGACACCAGACCGGTGCATAGCTGAGATGCCGCACCGATTTCATATTGCAATGCAACATTGGCGGCACTAGGTATCCCGGCATCAAGATGAGGCCGTTATGAGCGCAGACTGGAATACCAAATATGGCACGCGGCGCGTCCGCCACGATCCCCCGACCCTGGACGAGGCGATCTTCGCCGCTGTCGGCATCACAGACGACCAGGCGCAGCAGGCCGAGATCGCCGCAGCCTTGATGGGGATGCCGCTCGACGTCGTCCAGGCCGAGGTGAAGAAGCAGGCCCGCTCCAACAGCCGCATCACCGCCACCCGCGTGATCGCCGGCGAACAGGGCGCGCAGCGCTCCGTCGTGGTCGAACGCCGCGTCGTCCGCCGCTTCGGCGCCGGCACGCGCAGCTGAGCATTCCTTTCATCGCACCGAACACGAAAGCGGACCGGCCTGGCCGGTCCGCTTTTTGATTCCTGTCCGCAATTTCCCGGTTATGCGGCGCGATTGCCGTACATGCTCGAGATCAGCTTCCAGCACGTGCTGTTGAAGCTGAGAAGCGCGCGCCCGGCCGTGAACGGCGAGGCCGCGAGATCGGCAAGCTCGGCCTCGGGCGTCTTGGCGAGGTCGATCGTGCCGGTCGATTCACCATGGCGGAAAGCCAGATGGGCCCCGAACTTCCTGGCGAGCGCCCGCATCGCATGATTGTCCGCGCCCGTCGTGATGCGCAGCTGCTTGTAGCCCTTCCAGCGGGCCTCTGCGATCAGGCGGCGGAACAGCACGGTGCCGACGCCCTGGCGGCGCGCGGAGGCTTCCACGCTGAAGGCGACCTCCGGCAAGGAACCGTCCTCCGGCGGGTGCAGCTCGGCCGCGCCGCGCACCACGCCTTCGACGATATAGGCAACGATGACGGTGCCGTCCTCGGCACAGCGGGCGGCGTAGCGCTCGATGAAGCTGTCGTCGAGAAAGCCGTTGAAACGGTCGTGCCGGCTGCCGGCATCAAGCCTCAGCAGGTGATCGCGCAGGAGCGGCAATTCTTCCTGCTGGATCAGGGTCCGCACATAGCCGGGAACGGTACGGACGGTGTCTTCAAGTACCACGTCAGAACTCCTCTTGGTGTCCCTCGAGGAGGCGTTCGAATCCCTAGGCCTCCTATATTGTGCATCGCACCATGATTTTCAAGACGGAGACCTGCCCAAGTTTCGGGCACCGAAGCGACCAATTCGTTAATAAAATCAAAGTCCCGTAGTTTCACAGGACCAGCTGGGTCTGGGTCACCACCGCAACCAATTTGCCGTCCTCGGTTTCCAATCTGGTGGTCCAGACCTGGGTCCGCCGCCCTCTGTGCACCGGGGTCGCGGTGGCGATGACCGTGGCCCCCTCCTTGGCCCCACCTATGAAATTGGTCTTGCTCTCCAGCGTGGTCGTCCCCTTGGCGTCCTCGGGCAGATTGATCACGGTCGCCGCCGCGCCGACGGAATCGGCCAGCGCCATCACGGCCCCGCCGTGGATGGTGTGGTAAAGCGTGCAGAGTTCGGGCCGGACTGTCATCCGCGCCACCACGTGGTCCTTCTCCGCCTCGACAAACTCGACGCCCTTGAGTTCGGCGAACGGCATCTTCATCGCTTTAAGTTTCTCGAGCGGCGTCATCGGATCTCCTCCCAACTTCTTGTTGGCTCAACGTGAATTGCTTCAAGCCGCAAAGCAATGACGTCCGAGGTAATGGCGATGCTGACATCGGCGCGCAGAGCCGGGAAGCGCTGCACTGCGTCCGGGGCACGAGACCACCCTCACGTGACTGCATGCACGACCTGATACTCCGGCCGTCGCCACACCTCCCCTGAAATCACCTCTTCGACGATCTCCGCGGCCCGCACGATCTCGCTCTCGCCGATGTACAGCGGCGTGAGGCCGAAGCGCATGATGTCGGGCGCGCGAAAGTCGCCGACGACACCGCGGGCGATCAGGGCCTGCATCGCGGCGTAGCCGCCGGCGAAGGCGAAGGAGACTTGCGAGCCGCGCCGCTCATGGTCGCGCGGCGTCACGAGCTTGAGTTGCGGACAACGGCGCTCGACTTCACCGATCAGGAGATCGCCCAGCGCCAGCGAACGCGCACGAACCTCCTTGATATCGACCTTGTCCCAGATATCGAGCGAGGCCTCCAACGCCGCCATGGCGAGCACCGGCGGGGTGCCGACGCGCATGCGCTCGACGCCGCCCGCGGACGCATAGGCAAGCTCGAAAGCAAACGGTTTTGCGTGGCCCATCCACCCCGACAGCGCGGCGCGCGCGCCGTCGGCATGGCGCGGTGCGACATAGAGGAAGGCCGGCGCGCCGGGGCCGGCGTTGAGATATTTGTAGGTGCACCCCGCGGCGAAATCGGCGCCGCTCCCGGCGAGATCGACCGGCAGCGCGCCGGCGGAATGGGCGAGATCCCAGACCGTGACGATGCCGAGCGCATGCGCTTTCGCTGTCAACTTCGCCATGTCGTGGCGGCGGCCGGTGCGGTAGTCGACCTCGGTGATGTACAGAACGGCGATCTCCTCAGACAATGCGTCCTCGATCTCCTCCGGTGCTACCAGGCGCAATTGATGGCCCCGTCCGAGCGTCGCGATCAGGCCTTCGGCCATGTATAGGTCAGTCGGGAAGTTACCGGTATCCGACAGGATCACCTTGCGCGAGACGCTCATGTCGAGCGCGGCAGCTAGCGCCTGATAGACCTTGAGCGACAGCGTGTCGCCGACCATGACCGAGCCGGCCTCCGCGCCGATCAACCGCGCGATGCGGTCGCCGACATGGCGCGGCTGCACATACCAGCCTGCACTATTCCAGGCGCGGATCAGCTCGTTGCCCCATTCCTCGGTGATCACGCGGTTGACACGCTCGGCAACGCCCAGCGGCAGCGCACCCAGCGAGTTGCCGTCGAGATAGATCACGCCGTCAGGCAAATGGAACAAGGCTCTGGTATCGTCGTAGACGCGAAGCCGGGTCATGGACATCCCTACAGAATCGTACGCACGCGCCAGAGTTCGGGAAACAGTTCGACCTCGAGCATGCGCTTGAGATAGCTGACGCCGCCAGTGCCGCCGGTGCCACGCTTAAAGCCGATGACGCGCTCGACCGTGGTGACGTGGTTGAAGCGCCAGCGCCGGAAATAGTCCTCGAAATCGACCAGCTTCTCGGCCAGTTCGTAGAGCATCCAGTGGGTTTCCGGCGCCTCGTAGACGATCCGCCAGGCCTGCAGCACGCCTTCGTTGAAGCTGTGGGTTTCGCGAACGTCGCGCGCCAGCACCGCAGCAGGCATCTTGAGCCCGTTGCGGTCGGCAAGCCGCAGCACCTCGTCATAGAGGCTCGGCGTCGCGAGCTCGGCTTCGAGCAGCTTGATCGTCTCCGCATCGTGCGCGTGCGGCTTCAGCATGGCGTGGTTGCGGTTGCCGAGCAGAAATTCGATCAGCCGGTATTGCCGCGACTGGAAGCCCGAGGATTGTCCAAGCTGCGAGCGGAAGCGGGTATACTCGCTGGGCGTCATTGTGCGCAGCACGTCCCAGGCCCCGTTCAGCTGCTCGAAGATACGCGACATTCGGGCCAGCATCTTCATCGCGGGTTGCACCTCATCCCGTGAGATCGCACGGCGCGCAGCCGCGAGCTCGTGGATGGCGAGCCGCATCCACAGTTCCGTGGTCTGATGCTGGATGATGAACAGCATCTCGTCATGCGCCTCCGACAGCGGATGCTGCGCACCGAGGATCGCGTCCAGCGCGAGATAATCACCGTAGGACATGCGCCGGGTGAAATCGGTCTCGGCGCCTTCGCTTGTGGGATCGTAATCGCTGGACGTCATGGCTGGCCCCTCTCGATCGATCGTCCCTGGCCTCATTCATCGAGGCCGATCAGGCGCGCGGTGATCTGTGACGACTGATCCTTGAGCCCGTCGATCACCGTGAAATGGTTGAGGCCGGGCTCGACGACGAGGTGCGTCGGCACGTCGAAGCCGGTCCAGATGTTCGCCATCAGATCGGACTGGCGGATGAATTCGGGCCGCTCGCTGCCGCCGACCCAGGCCGTCACTGGCGAACGCCCTCGTGGCAGATGCAGCGCCGCGCTTTCCAGCGTCGCCTCCTCCATCGTCATGCGCAGCGTCTCGTTCATCCCCGTCTTCAGGAGCGGACGCAAGTCGTGCAGGCCGCTGATCGAGAGCGTACCGGCGATGCGGTTGTAGACGGCGGACTCGAGCCGGCTGTCGCCGCACAGCATGCGTGTGACGAGATGGCCGCCGGCGGAATGGCCGGCGAGCCGGATCGGCCCCGAGACGAGCGATGCCGCTTTGGCGATCGCGGCGGTGATCTCCGCAGTGATATCGGAGATGCGGGCAGCTGGTGCCAGTGTGTAGCTCGGCAGCGCCACCGTCCAGCCATGGTGCCGCGCACCTTCGGCGAGATCGGTCCAGGTCGATTTGTCGAAGCGCATCCAGTAGCCGCCATGGACGAAGACGACGAGACCCTTGCTGTCGCCGTCAGGCAGGATCAGATCGAGCCTCTGGCGCTCGCCGGCGCCGTAGGCGATGTCGGGGCGAAATTCCTTCAGCCCGGCGCGGTAGGCCGCCGCCCGCTCCGCCCACAGAGCCGGCAGCTTGTCCGAGCCCGGGATGTGGGCCGAATTGGCGTAAGCGTCATCCCAATCGCGCATTGTTGCTCCCGAGGACTAACCGAACGCCAGTCTGCCACCGGTCAGGGCGGCATCCTAGTCTTTCTTTTAAGCTTAAAGGATTGAGGGAGAGCCGGTGGATTGGGCAGCGACCGCTACGAGCTGAGCTGTCGCAGGGTGGGCAAAGCGGAGCGTGCCCACCATCTTGGTTCATCCGAGAGAAAGGTGGTGGGCATGGCGCAAGTGCGCCTTTGCCCACCCTACCGCAGTGGCGATGGGGAGACCGCTACGCCTTCTCCACGCCGCACCATTCCGCGATGAACAGCGCCATCGCCTTGGTCGCCTTCTTCAATGACTCCAGGTCGACGAACTCGTTGAAGCCGTGCATCTCGCCTCCGGTGGCGCCAAAACACAGACTCGGGATGCCGTGGTTGAGGCCGTAGAAGCGCGTGTCGGTCAGCGCCGTGAAGACGAGGTCCTCTGGCGTACCGCCATAGACCCTGTTGAAGGCCTTCCCGAACGCAGCCTCGGGCTCCGCGGCGTTGGTCAGCTCATAGCCTTCCGACAGGAAGCCGGACCATTCGACCTGCGGCGGATTGTTGGCGAGGAAGCGGTGGTTGCGCGAAGCGGCGGCGACGCAAGCCATGATCTCCTTCTGGTGATCGGCGATCGACCAGCCCGGCAACACCGCAATCCGGCAGTCGACATCGCACCAGGCCGGCACGCTCGAGGCCCAGTCGCCGCCCTTGATGATGCCGGCGTTGAAGTTGACGGGATGGTCGAGCGTCTTGAAGTGACGGTCGGCCTTGGCCCGCTCGTTCCATTCGATCTCGAGCTTTTGCAGCGCCTGGATCAGGTGATATGCCGCCATGATCGCGTTCGCGCCGGAGCCTGCGAAGGCAACGTGGGTCGGATGCCCCTTCACGCGGAGGCGGAACCAGATCACGCCGACCTGGGAGCGCACCATCTTGCCGCCGGTCGGCTCCGGAATGAAGCAGGCGTCCGCACGATAGCCGCGTTGCAGCGTCGAGAGTGCGCCGACACCGGTGCTCTCCTCCTCGATCACCGATTGGAAATGGATCCGCGCCGTCGGCCTGAAGCCCGCGGCCTTGATCGCGTCCAGCGCATAGAGCGCACCGATCGTCCCGGACTTCATGTCGCAGGCACCGCGGCCGAACATCTTGCCGTCCTTGATGACGGGCGCGAATGGCGGTGTTTCCCACAATTCCAGCGGACCGGCCGGCACCACATCGCAGTGCCCTTGCAGGATCAGCGACTTGCCGCCATTGGTTCTCGGACGGTAAGTTCCCACCACGGATCGCGCCTTCGAGAAATCGTGCTCGATCGGACCGAAGCCGCGCAGGTCCTTCAAATCCTCGACGTCGATATGCCAGTCGTCGACCTCGTAGCCGCGTTCGCGCAGGAGATCGCCGATCATGTCCTGGCATGGTCCCTCCGCCCCGCGGGTCGAAGGGATCGCGACGAAATCGCGGGTGGTTGCAAGCTGAGCCTCGAAGCCGCTGTCGACGGCGTCAAGAATCCTCTGCTGCGTTTCGGCATTCATTCGGGCGACTCCAGACATTCCAATGGTCCCAGGGAGCGCGCAAACTAGCCGATTTCAGCCGTTCGGGTACTCCAGAAAATATGCATCCCGCAATGCATCTTCGAGCAGCCGGCCTTCGGAATAGCCGTTCAGAGTCGCAGGCCGGCTGACACCATCGAGCAGGCGCGGGCACGGTTCGGGGGCGCCGAGCACGGTGCGGACCGGAATGCGCTCCGCATAGATCGGCAGCGCATAGTCCTCGTCATCGTCGGCGACGCCCTTGGCGCGGATCTTGGCCGAGGCTTCCTCGATTTCCATTGCGATGAAGGACGTCGCCTTGATTTCCTGCGTGGTGCTCTGTCGCAGGCCGGCGGTGCGATCCGGGAAGAAGCGATCGACCATCGCGATCAGCGCCCGCTCCTTCTCATCGGGGTCGGTGACGAGATAGGCTGTGCCGAACGCCATCACGGCGCGGTAGTCGGCGGAATGGTTGAAGCCGCAGCGTGCCAGCACGAGGCTGTCGAGATGGGCGACCGTCAGGCAGACGCGCTCGCCCTTGCTCTGGTTGCGTAGCATGCGGCTGGCGCTCGATCCGTGCCAGTACAGCCTGGTGCCCTCGCGCCAGAAGAAGGTTGGCGTGCAATAAGGCTGGCCGTCGATTGCGTAGGAGACGTGGCACAGCATCGAGGAATCCAGGATGCGGTGAACCGTGTCGTGATCATAGAAGCCGCGGTCGTGCCGGCGCTTCACCTGGTTGCGTGCCGATGTCGGATAGGAATTCGAGGTCTCGGTCTGGCTCACGGCCGCTCCTGCTCGGATGGAAGAAATCCGGAGCAGTTGTAGCGGCGCATTTGGTCTGCGATAGTTCCAATTCCATGCGAAAAATTCCGACCAATTCGTCGTCCCGAACCACGCCCGAGCTTCCGCTCGATCTCAGCGGCCCTCACGTCACGGCCGGCGCTTCCGCCGCGCACCGGCTCTATCAGGCGCTGTGCGAGATGATCGTCTCCGGCCTGGTCAGGCCGGGCGAGCCGCTGCCGCCGTCGCGGACGCTGGCCAGGCAGACCGGATTCCGCCGCAACGCCGTCGTCACCGCCTATGAGCGCCTGATCGCCGACGGCTTTGCCGACGCGACGGTCGGCTCCGGAACGTTCGTCGCGGCACGTATCCCCAAGCGCGCCGCCGAGCCGAACAAGCCGAAGGTCGTTCTCGAAGCTCCAAAGCAGGGCGCGTTTGCGCTTGGCTGCACCCATATCGACGAACGCGCCGTGCAGCGTTTTCGCGCTTTCGTCGGCCGCCGCATGCGCGCATTCGGAACCGAGCACCTGCATTACGGCGACCCTCGCGGCAGCCGCGAGCTGCGCGTTGCGATCGCCGACCATCTGTTGTCGGCGCGGGGGCTGCGTTGCGATCCCGACCAGATCATGCTGACCTCGGGCACGCTGCACGCGCTGCGCATCGTGCTGAGCGCGATCCTGAAATCCAGCGACCAGGTCTGGTGCGAGGACCCGGGCTATCCCGCCGCGCGAAAAACCATCGTCCATTGCGGTTATCGCACTGTGCCTGTCGCGGTGGACGAGCACGGGATGCGCGTCGCCAAAGGCCGCATCGCGGCACCGTCCGCGCGCGCGGCCTACGTTACGCCGTCGCACCAGTTTCCACTTGGCGTGCAGATGTCGATGCCGCGACGGCTCGAGCTTCTGGACTGGGCCAAACAGGCCGGCGCATTCGTGCTCGAGGACGATTACGACAGCGAGTTCCGTTATGACGGCGCGCCGCTGATGTCGCTCGCCGGCATCGATCGGCTCCAGCGCGTGATCTATCTCGGCACCTTTGCCAAGACGCTGTTTCCGGGCCTGCGCATCGGCTATTGCGCGCTGCCCGAACGCCTGATCGCGGACGTGACGACGGCGCGGGCGGCGCTCGACCGCTTTCCCGGCACGCTGATGGAGGGCGCGGTGGCGGACATGCTCAATTCCGGCGCCTTCGCCGCGAATCTGAAGCGCGTGCGGAAACTCTATCGCGAGGCGCGCGACGTGCTCGCCGAGAGGCTGGAAGTCGCATCCGGTGGCGCGCTTTCGGTGCCGGTGCCCTCACAAGGCCTGCATCTTGTCGCCCGGTTCGATCCTGCCGTCGATCCGGCGGTGGCGGCGCTGGCCAAGCAGGCGGCCGGCGCCGAAGGCTGGCTATTGGCCGACACCTATTCGCGCGGGCGTCCCCTGCCCGGCTTCGTGCTGGGATTTTCCGGACATCCCGTGCCGCAGCTCGTGGCGTCCGCGGAACGTCTCGCGAGGGAATCGCGCGCAGCCTTGGCCGCAAAAGGAAAACCGGCCCGCCGGGCCTGACGAAGCTTCACTATCAGAATCGCCCGCCGCTCCCTAGATTGCGGCATCGATTCCGGGACCTCACATCATGCTGCTGCGCCACGCGACCTGCCTCTCGCTGCTGATCTCCATCGCGCTTGTCTCGACGGCACCCGCTGCCACAGTCGGACGCGAGCAGGACATCGGCGATCTGAAGCTCGGCCAGCGCGTGCTCGTGGATGACGGAACCTGCCCCGCCGGTCAGCTCAGGGAAGTGCGCGGCGCGAAGATGACCGACAAGGGAGTCTCGCGCACGAGTTCCTGCGTGCCCCGGCACGGACCGAAAACGAAGTAAGGATCCGGGACTATTTCGCCGGATCGAACATGCACTGCAGGGTCGGTTTGGCGATCTTGGTGAAGGTCGGGCCGATCTCGCTGTGCTTGGAGGCCGGTACCCAATCGGTCTCGATGGTGGGCACGCCGGTCTCGCTGATGCCGCGCAGCAGCGCTTCGCGCAGATCGCGATCCTCGACGGCCGCGGCGGCGTGATCGTGCAGGCAGCCGCAGACCGCTTCCGGATGCTGCCAGCGCCCGAGCATGTGCGGCGCACACTGGCGCACGAATTCGCCACGCGGATCGGGTAGCCTGGAAGGTGAGCGGACCTGCGCCTGAACGGAGTTGATCGTCAGAAGGGACACGAACGCTGCGGCGCAGAGACGAAGCAACATGATAGTTTTGCCGGCTGTTTCGTTGTGTGCAGTCAGAAGCGCGCGGCGACCATGATCGGCTGAGCGGCCGGAACCGCAACGGGCGAGCCGCTGTACTGGAAGGTACCGACACCGGGGAGATTGCCGTCGGGCGCACCCGCCAACGAGGAGCCGGCGAGCACGAAACCGAAAGCAAGGATGAAGCTGAGCGCGCGCATGATCTGTGTCCCAATTCGATTGCCGGCGGTGCGCCGTCGTCGTTATGAGCCTGATAACCACGGGCGGTTTCGCGCGTGATGCGCGAAAAACTGAAAATGGTTTCGTCTTCGTGAGAATTGTTTCGTCCCGGCCACGGCGACGAAACAATTCTCGGAAAATGCCAGTTATTTCAGATAGGTCTGGCGGCAGGCCAAAGTCGCCTGCCAAGTTCCGGCGCCGGCACGGACGTGCACCCCGCCCAGGCGTTGTCACGCGGCCGCCGCGCGCGCTTCACATGCATTTTACGTTTTTCTGCTGAAAGGGCGGCAAAAGAAGGCTGGATCCTGTCGAACCGGAATTGGTTCAGCAACGACCCAAGCCATCGAAACCGAGACGCCCGGATCATCGGGCGCATTCACGTGAGGGATGGCCATGATGGCGGGAAATCGCGCAACGCCGCGCGATGAAAATCCACCGACGGAGCGCGCAGATCAACCGATCATTCGCGGCAGCACCGGCGCAATGGCGCTGCAATCGAGCCGCGGCCTCGAGGCGGCGCCGCAAACGTTCGTGCGACTGACCGGATCGCGCCTTGCGACGCCGCGCGATCGCCGCCGGGTGAACGCGAGCGCGTTGCAGGAGTGAACGCGGAGCGCCTCATTGCGTGAAGAACTCGCCGCACTTCTGGACGTTTGCGTCCGCCGGTCCCCACGGCATGATCGGCACGGTCGAGGTCGAGTTCTTGGGCGAGCCTTCGATCAGCTTGTCTGAATAGACCATGTAGACCAGCACGTTGCGCTTGGCGTCGCAGCCGCGCACGATCTGCATCTTCTTGAAGAACAGCGACCGGCGCTGGCGGAACATGTCGTCGCCCTGCTCCATTTTGTGCTTGAACTTGACCGGACCGACCTGGCGGCAGGCCAGCGAGATGTCCGAGACCTCCTCGGCAAGGCCGAGCCAGCCTTTGAAGCCGCCCTTCTCCGGCACCGTGAAATGACAGGCGACGCCTTCGACTTCGGGATCGTCGAGACCATAGGTCGCGAGCTTGTCGTTCGGGCTCATCCATTTGAACACGGTAGAGCGGCGGAAGATCAGATCAGGTTCGTCGGCCGCAGATGCCGAGGCCATTGGCGCGGTCAGAGCCAGGAGGAATAAAGCGAGGCCTTTCAGACGGATGCTCGAAAGACCGGGGAAACGAGATGACATGAAGTTCTCCGCTAACAAGTCCCCGCAATGTAGGAACGCAAGCGGCGGTCAGGAAGGCGGCAGAGGAGCGGACCCGGCCGCCGTTTACCGCTCCGTGAGGCTTTTTTGCTACGCCTTGGACAAAAGTAGCTGATGGCAGAACCGCGCTGCTGGTGAACGCGTATCCCCTTTGCGAGACTAACGTCTGATTTGGATAATGGATTCGAGGATGAACAGCGTGAACGGGTGGGGTTCGCCTGCCAAGCCGGCACGGCTGTGGCAGGTCGCCATGTTGACGGCGGCGGGTGCGATCGGCGCAACCAGCGAAGCAAACGCAGCATTTTATTACTGGACGGACTATTCCGACCGGCCCTACTACGCCCGGCCGAACCGGCTTCCCGAAATACCGCGCCAGAAGCCGCAAAAGCGCGGCGCCGCAAGCAAGAAGGACGTCGTTGTCGAGAAGGAAGCCGGCACCAAGCCGCAAGGGCCACTCGTCATTGTCGTCTCGATCGACCGGCAGAAGATGACGGTCTACGACAAAGCCGGCGTGTTCGCGGAATCACCGGTGTCGACGGGCATGAAGGGCCACTCGACGCCGATGGGCGTGTTCAGCATCATCCAGAAGCACAAATTCCACCGTTCCAACCTCTATAGCGGCGCGCCGATGCCGTACATGCAGCGGATCACCTGGTCCGGCGTCGCGATGCATGCTGGCGCGCTGCCGGGCTATCCGGCCTCGCATGGCTGCATCCGCATGCCCATGGCGTTCGCGATGAAGATGTGGAACTGGACCAGGATGGGCGCGCGCGTGATCGTGGCGCCCGGCCAGGTGTCGCCGCAAAGCTTCTCCCATCCCGTGCTCGCCTCCATGCGCGTGCCGCCGCAGCCCGCCGCGAGCCTCGCGCCGCAGACCAATGTCGCTGACAAGGCCGATAAGGGCACGACCGAAGCCAAGCCGGTCGAGACCAAGACGGCCAGCGCCGACAGCGTGGTCGAGCTGCGCACCTCGGTCGGCCACACCGTGTTGTCGGACGTGACCACCGGCCATGCGGCTGCGCGCGAGGAAGCCGCGGCGACGGCCGACGAGGTCAAGACGGCCGAAGCGGCCAAGCCTGCGTCCGAAGACGCCGCCAAGCCGGCGACCGAGAACAAGCCTGCCGACAAGGTCGACCCGGTCAAAACGGAAGCCGCGAAGGCACCCGATGCGCCGGCGCTCGCCACCGCACCCGATGCAAAGAAGGACGAGGGCCGCCTCACCGATCCTGCGCCGGCGGCAAAGCCGGACACACCCAAGCGGGCCGGCCAGATTGCCGTCTTCATCAGCCGCAAGGATTCCAAGCTCTATGTGCGGCAGAATTTTGCGCCGCTGTTCGAGGTGCCTGTCACGATCGCCGCGAGCGACCGGCCGCTCGGCACGCATGTCTTCACCGCCGAGCTCGACAAGGCCGATGCCAACACGCTGCACTGGTCGGTGGTGTCGCTGCCCGTGTCCGCCCGTTCCGTGGCGCGCGAGGACGACAACCGCGTGGCGCGCCGCCAGCGCGGTGCCGCCGTGATCCCCGTCGCCGCAAAACCGGTGGTGACGCCGGACAGCCCAGCCGAAGCCCTCAACCGCATCTCGGTCCCCACTGAGACCATGGCGAAAATCAACGAGATGCTGACGTCAGGCGGCTCGATCATCGTCTCCGACCAGGGCATCAACCAGGGCGAGACCGGCGAAGGTACCGACTTCATCGTCCGCCTGTACTAGCTCTCTCGCAGGACCGATAACGCGGTGTTGACGCGCGAGGCCGCAGTGGCGGAGTAATCTGCCCTCGGATCATCTCGGGGGACGCCGTCATGATGAATCGCAGAACCGTGCTGAGCGTCACGCTTGCGGGCGCGTTCGCGCCTGTCACGCGCGCCCTCGCTGATGGCGCCATGAGCCGGATCTCGGCCTACGCCTTCTCCTTCCCCGCATTGTCAGGCGACGACATCCGCCTCGCCACGTTCACCGGCAAACCGCTGCTGGTGGTGAACACGGCCTCGCTCTGTGGCTACACGCCGCAATATGCCGGCCTGCAGGAAATCTGGAACGAGTTTCGCGGGCGCGGGCTCACCGTGATCGGCGTGCCGTCCAACGATTTCGGCGGCCAGGAGCCCGGTGGCAGCAGCGAGATCACGCAGACCGCACACCACCAATATGGCGTTACCTTCCCGATTACGGCCAAGGCTGCGGTGGTCGGTGCGCGGGCGCATCCCTTCTACAAATGGGCCGCGGAAGCCCGACCGAAGGAAGTTCCGCGCTGGAACTTCCACAAATACCTGATCGGCCGCGACGGCTATATCGCCGAGGTATTTCCATCCGCCGTCGAGCCGGCCGACACGCGGATCAAGACCGCCATTGCAAGGGCCCTGGCCGACACTTGACTCACGTGCACGACTCAAGTGCACGCCATCCGGCTGGGCACAATTGCGACGCGGCATCAAACAGCCGTTGCAATGGCGATGGCCCACCATCTAGGCTAGGATTGTTTTGGGCAGGACGGTTTTTGCCGCAGGCGAAAAGCCACGGCGGAACAACGGGATCAATCTCGAGGGACATCACCATGCGCGTGGCGGCAGGACTGATTTTAGCAGGTGCGATGTCGGTGGCGCTCTCCGGCGCCGCATGGTCGCAGACGCCGGCCGCGAAGCCCGCGGCCGCACCGCAAGCCGCGCCGACGGCAACACCGGCGGCTGCAACGTCCCCTGCAGCTCCAGCGCCCGCAGCAGCGGCCGCGGCGCCGGCGGGTTTCGTCAATCCGCCTCCGCCGAAACAGCCGCCGCAGCCGGCCCGCGCGGCCTGCAACACACCGGGCGCACTCGGCGTCGCCCGCACCGTCGAGATCGACACCACGGGCGGTCCCGGCTTCGGCTTCGAGCATTTCAAGGAGCTCGACTTCCTGCGCGACAAGGAGGTCGTGCTGACCTTCGACGACGGCCCCTGGCCGCGCAACACGCCCGCGGTGCTGAAGGCGCTCGCGGACGAATGCACCACCGGAATCTTCTTCATCATCGGCAAGCACGCGACCTACGAGCCGGAGGTCCTCAAGCAGGTCTACGCAGCCGGCCACACCGTCGGCGCCCACACTTGGTCGCACGCCAACCTCAACAACAAGAAGCTCAACGAAGCGCAGCGCAAGGACGAGATCGAGAAGGGCTTTGCGGCGGTGAAGTGGGCGCTCGGCGGCATCTCGCCCGCGCCGTTCTTCCGCTTCCCGGCGCTGCAGCATCCGCCCGAGATGGTCACCTATCTCGGCAACCGCAATGTCGCGAGCTTCTCCTGCGACATCGACTCGTTCGACTTCAAGGCTTCCAAGCCCGAGAAGATCGTCGAGACCGTGATGAAGAAGCTCGACACCAAGGGCAAGGGCATCATCCTGATGCACGACTTCCAGAAGCACACCGCGGAGGCCCTGCCCGA
Organism: Bradyrhizobium sp. IC4060; assembly: GCF_020193715.1. NCBI lineage: Bacteria > Pseudomonadati > Pseudomonadota > Alphaproteobacteria > Hyphomicrobiales > Nitrobacteraceae > Bradyrhizobium > Bradyrhizobium sp. IC4060. Next base: position 466,540 of record NZ_JADYVJ010000001.1, read on the forward strand.
GCTGCTCAAGCGGCTGAAGGCCGGCGGCTACAAGGTGGTCGCGATGCGCGCCAAGTTCCCGGCCTCGACGCTGCCGGAATACGACCAGGAGCTGCTCAAGGATCTCAAGCTGCCGACGGTGAGCCAGCGCCCGGTCAATTCGGTGGTGACCACCGTTTCCGAATAGCCGTCGCACTTGTCTTTCCGTATCGAAGGCTACGTCATCGTCTCCGCGGACGGCATGCTCGCCGATCCGTCGCACATCATGCCTGAGACGTTGAAATTCGAAGGTGACAAGCGGTTCTTCGAGCAGGCGCTCGATCGCGCCGCGCTGATCGTGCACGGCCGCAACTCGCACGAGCAGCAGCCGAATTCGGCCAGGCGCAGGCGGCTGATCCTGACCCGCAAGATCAGGGACCTCACCGTCGATCCCGAGATGCCGAACGCGACGCTGTGGAATCCTGAGCATGCGAACTTCGAGCAGGCCTGCGCCTTCGCCGACGTCGCATCCGGCATGGTCGCCGTCATCGGCGGACCGGTCGTGTTCGACCTGTTCATGGACCGCTACGACACGTTCTGGCTGTCGGAGGCTCCGCATGTGCGGCTGCCCGGCGGCGAGGGCTGCTTCGTCGGCGTGCCCCAGCGGACGCCTCACGAGGTGCTGGCTGCGCACGGGATGAGGCCGGGTGCGCCCTACCTCCTCGACGCGGCGCATGAAGTGACCGTGACCCCGTGGCGGCGGGGGTAGCCTGCCGGCAGTGGCGGCGCTTACGCCGGCTCCGACCCAAACTGGAAAAACAACCCCATGCACAGTACCTGCAACATCATACCGTTCCGCATATTGCTGATGTGCCGTGCTAAAATTGGTCCCGCCGCCGGCCAGCGCAAAGCCGGCTAGCATATTTGCCGAGACCCGAAAATCGGCCCCGACGGCGGTCGTGGCGCTATAGCCAACGTCCGCGGCGCGGCGTCAATACGAGCCAACGGCTGCGACACACCGCATCAATAGACTGAGACAAAAGAGCAAAAACTAACCCACGGCCAGAATGAGCGACGACTGCACGACGACTAGTCCGACGGACGCTTCCGGATTGAATGACGATGTCGCCCCGATATCGTCCCTGCTGCCGGCATTCGGCTTCAGCGCCGATCAGATGGAGACGGAGGCGAACATCGCAGCGTGGCGGGAAGCCGTCGCCACGCTGTTCGAGGTGGACGAGCTCGCCGCCGGCGAACCGGGCCCGTTTCGCGCCGACCTCAGCTCCTACGCCATGGGACCGGTGCTGATCGGGCTGAGCCGTGCCAGCGGCCAGCGTTTCCGCCGGACGGCCGAAACGATCGCGCGCAGCGGCGTCGACCACATCATCCTCCAGCTCTATCTGAAGGGCGGCTATGACGGCGTTGCCGGCACACGGCCGATGCGCGTACGCGCCGGCGACATCTGCCTGTTCGATCTCGCCCAGGCGCTGGAGACCAAGGCGACGGCGTTCGAGAATGTCACGCTGGTCGTGCCGCGCCCGATGTTCGCCGCCCATCTCTTGCGGGTCGATGATTTGCATGGCCTGGTGCTGCCGGGCAGCAGCGTGATCGCGCGATTGCTGGCGGGGCATCTCACCGCCCTGTTCGAATTTGCCCCGCGCATGAGCCTCGACGAATGCCAATCCGTGGTCGAGGGCACGGTGTCGCTGCTGGCCGCGTGCCTTCGCAACGAAATCGAACGGGGCGAGGCCGATGCCGACCATGGCGTCGCGGCAAGCCCGTCCTTGATGCGGATCCGCCAATATATCGAGGCTGGCCTTGCCAGCGAGGATCTGTCGGCCAATTCGATCGCCGCCCATTTCGGCCTGTCCCGGGCCTCGCTGTACCGGCTGTTCGCCCCGGTCGGCGGCATCGCCGACTACATCCGCAGCCGCCGGCTGCACCGCGCCTTCTTCGACCTCGCCGATTCGGGCGCGCGGGGCCCCCGGATCAGCGAGGTGGCACGGCGCTGGCAGCTCGGCACCGACGCGCACTTCACACGCTCGTTCAAGGCCGCCTACGGCATCACGCCCCGCGCCGCACGGGAGGCCGCCCTGCTCGGCCGGCAGCGCGGCAGCGATGGAGCGAGCAGCGCGACGATTTCCCGCTGGATGCGCGAGATCGCGCCGCCGAGAGCGGAGTGACCGCTAGACGTCGCCGTAGGCCGCCTCGGCCGGACGCGTGGTGCGGCCATAGCCGATGATCATGCAGAGCGCGCCGATGATCGAGAGGTTCTTGAGCGCGTCGACCAGCATCTTGGCGTTGTCGGGCGCCGCCATGTTCCAGAAATCGTAGAACAGGACGGTCGCCACGGCGACGTAGACGATCAGCAGCATCGCGAAGAAACGCGCGCCGAAATTCAGCGCGATCATCAGCCCTGCAATGATCTCGAGCCCGCCGATCGCGATCGCCAAGAGCTGCGGCGTGGTCATGGCGGTCGCCGTCTCGACCTGCTGGGCATAAGGCGCGACGACATCGGGCACCACGAGCTTGGTTGCGATGACGTCGGCGGTGGCCTGGATGGCAAACAGCTTGGTCGCGCCCGTGTAGATGAACAGCACGGCGAACAGGATTCGCCCGAAAGTCACGAACGCTGGCATGATCGGCCTCTTGGCAAGCTCGGAGCGCAGAACGCTTGAGGAGATTATGGAGAGTCGTGCGCCGGTTTACAAACGGGGAAATGGCGAACTGATAGGAATTCAAAATTGCCGGTCTCTTCCCTTCTCCCCCTTGTGGGAGAAGGTGGCTCGCCGCGAAGCGGCGAGACGGATGAGGGGTATCTATCGGCACGGGCAACTCGCGAGATCCCGACTCGCGGAAACAACCCCTCATCCGGCGCCACGGCCGAAGCTTCGCTTCGGCGTCGCTAAGAACGGCGGCCGAAGGCCGCCTATGCCACCTTCTCCCACAAGGGGAGAAGGATTGCACCTCCAGCGGCGCGACAGCGGTGCCTTACGTAAACAACGTCGGCTGCTGCCGCGAGGCGCGTTCCTGCGCTTCCACCACGGCCACGGCCGTCATGTTGAGGATGCCGCGTGCCGTCACCGAGGGGGTGAGGATATGCGCGGGGCGCGCCGGGCCGACCAGGATCGGGCCGACGGGCAGCGCGTCCGCCAGCGACTTGATCATCTGATAGGCGACGTTGGCAGTATCCAGGGTCGGCATGATCAGGATGTTGGCCTCGCCCTCCAGCTTGGAATGCGGCAGCACCATCCTTCGCGCAGCTGCGGAGAGCGCGGTGTCGCCCTGCATTTCGCCGTCGGCCTCGATCTCCGGATGCTTGTCCTTCAGAAGCTGGGTCGCCAGCCGCATCTTGCGCGAGGAATCGGTGTCGTAGCTGCCGAAATCCGAATGCGAGACGAAGGCGATCTTCGGCTTGATGTTGAAGCGCTGGACGTGGACCGCGGCGAGCGATGCGATCTCGGCAAGCTCCTCCGCGCTCGGATGGGGGCGAACTTGCGTGTCGGCGATGAAGAAGGCGCCTTTGCTGGTGATCAATAGCGCCAGCGCCGCATAGTCGCTGATTCCAGGCGAGAAGCCGACGATCTCGCGGACGTGGCGCAGATGGCTCATGTAGCGGCCCTCGACGCCGCAGAGCATGGCGTCTGCTTCCCCGCGCGTCACCGCAAGCGCGGCGATCACCGTATTGTTGGTGCGCACCACGGTGCGGGCTGCATCCGGCGTCACGCCGCGGCGACCGGCGACCTCGACATAGGACTGCACGTAGGAGCGGTAGCGCGGATCGTCCTCGGGATTGACGAGGTCGAAATCCTTGCCGGCCCGGATCGAGAGGCCGAAGCGCTTGATGCGCGCCTCCACGACCGACGGACGGCCGACCAGGATCGGCCGCGCCAGCTTTTCCTCCAGCACGACTTGCGTGGCGCGCAGCACGCGCTCGTCCTCGCCTTCGGCATAGATCACGCGCACCGGCTGGGTCTTGGCCTTGGCGAACATCGGCTTCATGACGAGGCCGGAGCGGAAGGCGAAGCGCTCGAGCAGCGCGGTGTATTCGTCGAAATTGGTGATGGGGCGCGTTGCGACGCCCGATTCCATCGCCGCCTTCGCCACGGCCGGCGCGATGCGCAAGATCAACCTGGGATCAAAGGGGCTCGGGATCAGCGAGCCCGGACCGAAGCCCTGCGTCTCGCCGGTGTCGAAACCCTGCGCGACGGCATCCGACGGCGCCTCGCGCGCGAGCTGCGCGATCGCCTCGACGGCGGCCTGCTTCATCTCCTCGTTGATCGCGGTGGCGCCGACGTCGAGCGCCCCACGGAAGATGAAGGGAAAGCAGAGGACATTGTTGACCTGGTTCGGGTAGTCGGAACGGCCGGTGCAGATCATGGCGTCGGGGCGCGCCTTGCGCGCCTCTTCCGGCATGATTTCCGGCACCGGATTGGCGAGCGCCATGATCAAAGGCTTGTCGGTCATCGCCTTGGCCATCTCCGGCTTGAGCACGCCCGGCGCCGAGAGCCCGATGAAGATGTCGGCGCCGCCGATCACGTCGGCGAGCGTGCGCTTGTCGGTCTTCTGCGCATAGACCGCCTTCCAGCGGTCCATCGAGGTGTTGCGGCCCTCGTGCACGAGGCCGTCGATGTCGCAGACCCAGATGTTCTTGCGCTGCGCGCCCATCGAGACCAGGAGATTGAGTGTCGCGATCGCCGCGGCCCCTGCCCCCGACGCGACGATCTTGACCTCGGACAGCTTCTTGCCGTTCAGCCTCAAACCATTGGTGATGGCGGCGGCGACGATGATCGCAGTGCCGTGCTGGTCGTCGTGGAAGACCGGAATCTTCATGCGCTCCTTCAAGCGCGCTTCGATCTCGAAGCATTCCGGCCCGCGGATGTCCTCCAGATTGATGCCGCCGAAGGTCGGCTCCAGCGCGGCCACGGTCTCGACCACACGGTCGATGGTGTCGGCGGCGATCTCGATGTCGAACACGTCGATGCCGGCGAATTTCTTGAACAGGACCGCCTTGCCTTCCATCACCGGCTTGGAGGCCAGCGGACCGATATTGCCGAGGCCGAGCACCGCGGTGCCGTTGGAGACCACGGCAACCAGATTGGCGCGCGTGGTGAGCGTGGCCGCCTCGGCCGGGTTCTTCGCGATCTCGGTGCAGGCCGCGGCGACGCCTGGCGAATAGGCCAGCGCAAGGTCGCGCTGGTTGGCAAGCGGCTTGCTTGCCTGGATCTCGAGCTTTCCAGGGCGCGGCAGACGGTGGTAGGCGAGCGCCGCCTGGTGGAGATCATCAGAATAGGACGACATGCGGTGTCTCGCCTCGCGTTACCGGCCTCAAAAATGCGATTCGACGGCCCAAGCGGACCGTATTTCCGGGTCATGGAAACGGGATGAAGCACGGCCGAAGGCCCGGTGGCAACATCCGATTGCATCCCCGTCAACAGGGCGCGCCGTCAAATATTTGAAACCATAGCTTTCTCTGGACCGCGCGGCGTTTCGCGAATATGGCAGGTTGCGCGATCCAAAATCGGCAATCGGAGCTGGGAATGAAGCGAATCCTGATCGGCCTCGTCGTGGCAGCGGTGCTCGCCGCGGGCGGATGGTTCGGCTTCAATCTGTATGTGCAGAACCGGGCGACCGCCGAGGTCGAGGCGGTGTTCGCGCAGATCCGCTCGGGTGGGGGCAAGGCGAGCCATGGCAAGATCGGGTTCGAGCTCGCGACCCGGACGCTGACGGTGGAGGACATCAAAGTCGAGCCTGCCCAGGCGCAGCTCGCCACCTTGAAGGTCGCCAAGATCACGGCCGTCGGTGTGCGCCAGCCGGACGAGGCTCGTTTCTCGGCCGACAGCATCGAGGCGTCGGGCGTCGAGGTCGGCTTTACATCCACCGAGCGGATCACCGTGAAGGCGAACTACAAGCTCCCGCAGATCACCGCGCGCAATTTTTCCGGCCCGACCCGCGCAGAGGGCACGCCGGTGACCGGCTCGATTATCGACATGTACCGCTTCATCCTCGCGCAATACGCGAACATCTCGGCGTCGGAGATCGCGGTGCCGACCCTCGAGGTCAACGTCGATGCGGGCGGCAATGCCGGCGGCGGTGATTATGTCTATTCGGGCGTGTCCATCCAGAACGTCAACCGGGGCAAGATCGAAACGGCGAAGATGGACCGCGTCGCCCTTACGGTCGACCTGACCCAGCCGGGCAGGCCCGCGAAGATGACCGGCGAATTGTCCGGCCTGGCCATCTACGAATTCGACCCAACCGCCGTGAGGGCTGCGCTCGATCCGCAAGGATCGAACGACGACAATTTTCACAGGATCTATCGGCGCATCTCGGTCAACTCCTATGTCGTGACGGCGGCTCCCGGCATGCGCATGCAGGTGGACGGGTTCACCTTCGACGACATTGCCATCCGGCCCTCGAAATTCCGGCCGGCCGAGATCATCGCGCTGGTGCCGGCCGACGGCTCGATCCCAACGCCGGCACAGTCGCGTGACATGATCGAGAAGGTGGCCGACCTCTTCGACGGCTTCCAGATCGGCAAGGCCGAAATTGGCCGGCAAACGGCCGAGACGCCGCAAGGGACGGGACGGCTCGACGCGGTCAAATACGATCAGGACAGAATAACGCTGGAGGGCCTCGACATCCCGATGCCGCAGGGCCAGTTCAAGATGGACCGCTTCGCGTTGAAGTCCTTCAGCGTGGCAAATCTGATGCGCTGGGCGGCGAGTCTCCAAACGCCGGGACGGCCGCCCTCGCCCGATCAGATGGTCGGCCTATTCCGCGTGCTCCAAGGTGCCGAGATCAAGGGCGTGGTCTCGCCGTACAAGACGACGCGGCAGCTCTTCACCATCGATACGATCAGCCTGAACTGGGGGGAGTTCGTCGGGCCGATCCCGAGCAAGGTCAATCTGGTCGTGAAGATGGTCGCGCCGACCGATCCCGACAATCCGGCGCTGCAGCCGCTGATCGTGGCAGGCGTGGACAAGCTGGCGATCGATCTGGATCTCGGCGCGGCCTGGACGGAATCGTCGGGCGCGTTCGCGCTCGCCCCCGCTACGCTCGATCTCGGCAACCTCGCCAGGCTGCAGACCCGCGTCGCGCTCGTCAATGTGCCGCGCGGCCTGTTCACGACCGACCCGGCGCAGGCGATGGGTCAGGCAGCGCTGGTCGAAACCGGCGCGCTTGAGGCCTCGCTGCGTGACGGCGGCGTGGTCGATCTCGTCGTGGCGCAGTTCGCACGCATGCAGAATGTCAGCCGCGATGCTGCCCGCAGCGCCATCGTCGCGATGATCAGGGCGCAAGGCGAGAAGATTGCAGGGACCAATAGCGATGCCAGGGGCGCGGTCGACGCGCTCGCCGGATTCGTGGAAGCGCCGGGGCAGACGCTGACCATTAAGCTGACGCCCCGCGCCAAGGTGCCGTTGATGCAATTGATGCAGCTCTCGCAAACCGACCCGCAGAGCGCGCTGGCGCAGTTCAGGATCGAGGCCTCGACGGGGCTGTAGGGAAGAGACAGGCGGCTCTCTCCTCCTCGTCATTGCGAGGAGCTCTTGCGACGAAGCAATCCAGACTCGTTACGCGGAAAGATTCTGGATTGCTTCGCTGCGCTCGCAATGACGAGGAGGAGAGAGCGCGCTTTTCCGCGCACGAGGAGAGGCGTAGCCTCACCTTCACTTCTGCGGCAGGTTCACCCGGATGTGCAGCTCGCGGAGCTGCTTCGTCGTGGCTTCCGACGGGGCGCCCATCAGGAGGTCCATGGCCTGCTGGTTCATCGGGAACAGCGAAATCTCGCGCAGATTCGTGGTGCCACAGAGCAGCATCACGATGCGGTCGACGCCGGCGGCCATACCGCCATGCGGCGGCGCGCCGTACTGGAAGGCGCGGTACATGCCGCCGAAGCGGTCGACCACTTCCTGCTCGCCGTAACCTGCAATCTCGAACGCCTTCACCATGGCTTCCGGCACGTGGTTGCGGATGCCGCCCGAGGCGATCTCGTAGCCGTTACAGGTGATGTCGTACTGGAACGCCTTGATCGTCAGCGGATCCTGCGACTTCAGCGCCTCCAGGCCGCCCTGCGGCATCGAGAACGGGTTGTGCGAGAAGTCGACCTTCTTGTCGTCCTCGTTGTACTCGTACATCGGGAAGTCGACGATCCAGGCGAGCTCGAACCGCTCCTTGTCGGTGAGGTTCAATTCCTCGCCGACCTTGTTGCGGGCGAGACCTGAGAACTTCCAGAACTTGTCGGGATCGCCGGCGACGAAGAAGGCGGCATCGCCTTCCTTGACGCCGAGCTGCGCGCGGATCGCGGCGGTGCGCTCGGGCCCGATGTTGTTCGCGAGAGGACCTGCGCCCTCGCCGCCCTCGCGCCACATGATGTAGCCGAGGCCGGGCTGGCCCTCGCCTTGCGCCCACGAGTTCATGCGGTCACAGAAGGCGCGGCTGCCGCCGCCCGGTGCCGGGATCGCCCAGACCTGGTTCTTGGGATCTTCGAGCATGCGCGCGAACACCTTGAAGCCGGAGCCGCGGAAATGCTCGGAGACGTCCTGCATCTCGATGGGATTGCGCAGGTCCGGCTTGTCGCTGCCGTACTTGCGCAACGCCTCGGCGAACGGAATCCGGCGCCAGCCCTTGGTCACCGGCTTCCCCTTGGCAAACTCTTCAAAGACGCCCGTGATCACAGGCTCCATCGCCGCGAAGACGTCTTCCTGCGTTACAAAGCTCATCTCGACGTCGAGCTGGTAGAACTCACCGGGCAGACGGTCGGCGCGCGGGTCCTCGTCGCGGAAGCAGGGCGCGATCTGGAAGTAGCGGTCGAAGCCCGACATCATCAGCAGCTGCTTGTACTGCTGCGGCGCCTGCGGCAGCGCGTAGAACTTGCCGGGATGGATGCGCGACGGGACGAGGAAGTCGCGCGCGCCTTCCGGCGAGGACGCGGTCAGGATCGGCGTGTTGAACTCGAAGAAGCCCTGCCCCTCCATGCGCCGGCGCATCGACTTGATGATCTCGACGCGCGTCATGATGTTCTGGTGCAGCTTCTCGCGACGCAGATCCAGGAAGCGATACTTGAGGCGGATGTCTTCGGGATATTCCTGGTCGCCGAACACCGGCAGCGGCAGGTCGCCGGCCGGGCCCAGCACTTCGATCTCGCTGATGTAGACCTCGACCTTGCCGGTCGGCAGATCGTCATTGTCGGTGCCCTCGGGGCGGCGGCGGACCTTGCCGTCCATCTTGACCACGAATTCCGAGCGCAGCTTTTCGGCCAGCGAGAACGCCGGCGAGTCCGGGTCGACCACGCACTGGGTCAGGCCGTAATGGTCGCGCAGGTCGATGAACAGCACGCCGCCATGGTCGCGGACGCGATGGACCCAGCCGGAGAGGCGGATGGTCTCGCCGATATTGCTCTCGCGGAGCGCGCCGCATGTATGTGACCGGTAGCGATGCATGGTCGTCCCAAAATCAATGTCTGAAGGAAGCGAATCGAACGGCCCGTGATTGCCGGTCCGAAGTTGCGGCAGGGTTTACCCCGGCAGGACGGGGGCGGCAACCGAGGGAACGGCCGGATTTGGACCTCAGGTGCCCATTTTTGGCTTATCCGGGGGCGAACCTTTGCCGATTGACGTTCCAGCCCTATCTTGAGGTCATGACGGTGCATTTCCCCTTCCAGAACTCCTATTCGGCGCTGCCGGACAACTTCTTCGCCCGCGTCGCGCCGACCCCCGTCGCCGCGCCCCGGCTGATCAAGCTGAACCGGCCGCTGGCGGTCCAGCTCGGGCTTGATCCTGATGTGCTGGAGACCCCTGAAGGCGCGGAAATCCTGGCCGGCAAGACGGTTCCCGCCGGAGCGGATCCCATCGCCATGGCCTATGCCGGGCACCAGTTCGGGCATTTCGTGCCGCAGCTCGGCGACGGCCGTGCCATCCTGCTCGGCGAGGTCATCGACAAAGACGGCGTCCGCCGCGACATCCAGCTCAAGGGAAGCGGCCCCACCCCATTCTCCCGCCGCGGCGACGGCCGCGCGGCGCTCGGCCCGGTCTTGCGCGAATACATCGTCAGCGAGGCCATGTTTGCGCTGGGCATCCCGACCACGCGCTCGCTCGCCGCGGTCGTCACCGGCGAGCACGTCATCCGCGAGACCGCGTTGCCCGGCGCGGTGCTGACCCGCGTCGCCTCCAGCCACATCCGCGTCGGCACCTTCCAGTTCTTCGCCGTCCGCCGCGACACCGAGGCGATCCGCCGGCTCGCCGATCACGTCATCACGCGCCATTATCCGGACCTGCTCCACGCCGAGCGGCCGTATCACGCGCTGCTCGCCGCCGTGGTCGCGCGCCAGGCCGAGCTGATCGCGCGCTGGCTGCTGGTCGGCTTCATTCACGGCGTGATGAACACCGACAACAGCTCGATCTCGGGCGAGACCATCGATTATGGCCCGTGCGCCTTCATGGATTCCTACAATCCTGCCCAGGTGTTCTCCTCGATCGACGAGATGGGCCGCTACGCCTATGCCAACCAGCCGCGCATCGGCTTGTGGAATTTGACGCGGCTTGCCGAATGCCTGCTGCCGCTATTTTCGGACGACCAGGAGAAGGCCGTCGCCGAAGCCCAGGACATTCTCGGCGCCTTCTCGGACCAGTTCAGCGCGGCCTATCAGGCCGGCTTGCGCAGGAAGGTCGGCCTGTTCACGGAGCGCGACGGCGACGATGCGCTGATCCAGGACCTGCTCGATGCTATGGCCAAGAACCAGGCCGACTTCACCCTCACCTTCCGCAAGCTCGGCGAGGCCACTGGCGATGAGGCTGCCGACGTGCGCGCCCAGTTCATGGAGCCCGCAGCGTTCGACGAATGGGCCGGCCGCTGGCGCGCACGCATCGCGCTGGAGCCGCAAACCGCCGCCGAGCGCCAGGCCGCCATGCACGCGGTCAACCCGCTCTTCATCCCGCGCAACCACCGCGTCGAGGCCGTGATCCAGGCCGCGGTGAACGACGACGATTACGCGCCGTTCGAGGAGCTGGTGCAGGTGCTGGCGAGGCCGTTCGACGACCAGCCGGAGTATGCGGCCTACGCCGATCCGCCGCTGCCGGATCAGCGCGTGTTGCAGACGTTCTGCGGGACGTGAGGCAAGCGGAATATGCATCCCGAATGGCGCCTCGAAGTGGCGGAACTACTTGTTGCCCGACGCTATTCGGAAGCGCTCACGCTGGTTCGCCAAGCGATCGAGGAAGGCAACATGTCCGCACGCGTGATTCTCGCGAAGATGGGCGAGAATGCAGGCCTCGTGCGTGATGAGGTCGATCGTCTGATCGATGAGGTCGAAACTACCATGGCCCCCGCAGACGTCGAAACGCATCTCGAATTGAGTAGCGCGTATGACCGAAGGCTCGGCAACCTCCCCTATCTCGAGAAGGACAGGCGGTGCTTCGATCACCTGCTGAAAGCGGTCGAACTCGGAGCCGGACCGGTTTACACGACCGCGCTGGCCATCAAATACGGGATGGGCACGCTGTCCGTTGAGGCCAATCAGGACGAGGCCGTCCGCTGGCTCAAACATGCAATCCAGCAAGGTAGCGTTGAAGCCGCCGATCAATTGCAGAGGCTCTATCGACACATCGAGCAAACGCGGCGCAAACGCGAGATCTCCGGCAGCAATGCGTCCGCCCACTCGGTCACTCTGGTCCAGCGAACTGAGAGCGATCGGTCGTGATCACGCAACTCCCGGACGACTTTCGGTTCTCCGGACCCGAAATGCCGCTCTGCTCCCTCGCAATTCGGATCGCAGACCTCGCAAAACGCTTCGGCTTCACGTTGATCCATTATCAGGACGACGGCCTCGGCTGGGCCGCCTCGATGTTCGTGAGGCTGGAATCCGGGCGGCCCCTCTTTCTGACCGAGCACGCGCATGCAGTCGAGCACCTCGGCGCAAAGGGCCCTGTGGTCGAGGTTGATGCGCAAGATATCGCGGAGATCGATGTCAAACCATTTGTCGGCGAAGTGTTGGAGGCTTTCCAGCTGTCACTCCAGGATGCCGACTGGATCACGCCGGTCGACAGGGCCTATGCGCGCGATTGGATCCGCTGGTGGGCCGACCATGTTGCGAAGCGAGATCGAGCGGGCAACGGAGAGTCGCCGACATGAATGATCCACTCACTGCCGACGAGATCGAGGCGATCAAAGCGCGATGCGAACAGGCTACCGCCGGTCCGTGGAAATCGTTCATCGAGACGCGCGAGAATATCAGCGGATCTGACTTCATCCAGACCGAAGGCGAGGATATTTACCTCACCGGCGCAACGGAAGCCGATCAGGACTTCATCGCTCACGCGCGGCAGGACATTCCAAGACTGATCGCCGAAATCGAGCGTTTGCGCACGATCGATCGTTAACCCCCTACTTCGTCGCCTTCCTGACGCCGCCGAACGATGCCACGTCGAATTTCTGAGGATCGACGGTCTCGTAACGTGACCACTCCATGTCCGGCATCTTGCCGTAGCGTTCGTTCCAGGCCTTGTCCGTCGTCGTGTTGCCGGGTGCGACGGGGCGGAGCTCGAAATGCAGCACCTTGTTTGAGCCGATCTCGCCGATCGTGTCCTTCGCTTTGACGGTCGCTCCCACCCTAAGTGTCTCGCCTTTCGGACCGACCACGCGGCCGAGCTGGACGTAGCGCGTGTAGACGATGCCGCCATTGGGATAGGTGTGCTTGAGCACGACGTATCGGCCGCAGCCGCCGATCCCGGGAAAATCGGCCGGCGCCTGCTCGCCGGTCTCGATCTTGACGATAACGCCGTCCGCCATCGCTGCCACCGGAGCGCCCGGCTTGTCGGCGGTGAAATCGACACCGGGATGCTCGTCGTGGGTCCAGCATCCGCAGGATGTCATCGTCGTGTCCGCCGGCTTGTCGGCACGTGGAAAGCTGCGCGGGGTCAGGAATTCGCTGACCAGCAGTCCCGGCCCGTCGGGCGAGGTGAAGGCATGGATCGCATAAAGCGAGAGCTTGCCGCCGACCGGCACCTCGTTCGGGAGAAACCCGTAAACCACGTCCTGCATGAAGACCTTGAGCTCGCGCCCCTTGGCGGAGCGCACCGTGATGCAGTTGGTCGCCTGCAGGCTGTCGGCATCCTGCTTGGGCAAGCCGCTCATGATCAGAGACCGCTTGAGCGCTCCGTTGGCACACGGCTCGCCGTGAGAGGCCAGCGTGACATCGAGCTTCAGCGGCGACATTGGGTAGACGTCCATGCCGGTGGCGGGCCGCCGGCGCGCCAGGAATTCGTCGAGATCGGTCTCCTTGTAGCGGGCGAAGTTGAACTCGGCCGCGGTCGCACGCGGACCGGTGCTCAACACGGCAAGCAGGACGGAGAGAGAAGCAAGCAATCCCAGCTTGCGGAAGACTCGCGGCGGCATTGGGGAAACTCGTGATGCAATGAGGCTTGGACCAGCAAACCATGACCGCATCTTCACGGCAAGGTAGCTCCTTCACTGCAGCGCAATCGTGAGGCGCCGTCCGCGTCGCATCTGCCCCCGGAGGCGTGTCCACATCTTCAGCAGGCCGCGGGAACCGCTGTCATCAAACTGAAACACACGCGCTCTAACGGGCTGAGAGCGCCGTCTTGCCGGAGGCGCAGATCCTCCCACCGTCCCGATTTAGGCGCGCCATGCCCTTCAAATTCATCCACCTCACCGACACGCATCTCGCGAATCCCGGCTCGATGCTCTACGGCCTCGATCCGCGCGCCCGGCTGGATGCGGCGATCGCCGACATCAACAAGCATCAGTCCGACGCTGCGTTTGCGGTCGTGACCGGCGACCTCACCCATTGGGGCGAGCCTGAGTCCTACGCCAACTTCGCCGAGGCGATGGCGGCGCTGAAACTTCCCTACATCGCGATGGTCGGCAATCACGACAAGCGCGTCACCTGCCTGGACGCGCTGAAGGCGGCGCCGCGCGATGCCAACGGCTTCGTGCAGGGCACGCGCACCACCGAGCACGGCCTGTTCGTCTTCCTCGACACGCTGGACGAGACCAGCCATGCCGGCGAGATGTGCGCAAAGCGCCTCGGCTGGCTGGCGAGCACGCTCGCCGCCGCGTCCGCCGACCAGGAATTCGTCGTGTTCATGCACCATCCGCCCTTCCCGGTCGGCGTCCACGCCATGGACGAGATCGCGCTGAAGCAGAGCGCCGAATTCGCGGAAGTCATCGCGCCCTATCGCGCGCGGATCCGCCACCTTTTCTTCGGCCATGTGCACCGGCCGATCTTCGGCAGCTACGGCAAGATCCCGTTCTCGACGCTGCGCGGCACCAACCACCAGGTCTGGTTCGAGCTCGACGTTGCGGCCAGCGAGCATCTCGCCAGCCACGAGCCGCCGGCCTATGGCGTCGTGCTGATCGACGACGAGAACCTCGTCGTGCACAGCCACGATTTCCTCGACCAGAGTCTGCGCTTCCCCTTCGAGCCGCCGGCGGGAGTGGACGGCCGCGACTACGCGCTCAATTTCCGGGCGCGATGAGATGAGCCTCGCTGAACCCGCGGCTCTCCCGGTCGCGACGTCGGCGGCACCGCGTCTGCACCTTCTGAAGCGCTTCACGAGCCGCTTCAAGGCCTCGCTGCCGGCCTATCTGCTGCTCCTGCCCTCGCTGGTCTTCCTCGCGCTGTTCACCTATGGCGCGATGGGGCGCGTGCTGATCGATGCGCTCTATCAGCGCGCGACGCCGAAGGCGCCGGTGCGTTTCGTCGGCTTTGAGAACATCAGCGCGGTGCTTGCCGACCCCGCCTTCGCAGGAGCCGTCATCAACAATTTGATCTACGCCTTCGGCACGGCGGTGCCGAGCATTGCGCTTGCGCTGCTGTTCGCTCTGGCGCTGGCGCGCACCCATGCCGTGAACAGCGCGCTGCGTGCCGCGCTGTTCCTGCCGGTGCTGATCCCGATGGTCGCGGCCTCGGCGCTGTTCCTGTTCATCTTCCTGCCGAATGTCGGCCTGCTCGATTATTACATCGGCCGGCTGCTGCCGGTGCTGCCGAACTGGCTCGGCGATCCCGACATCGCGCTCTACGCGATCATGGTCATCACCGTCTGGAAGAACGCCGGCTATTACATGCTGTTCTTCCTCGCCGGCCTCCAGGCCGTGCCCGAGGACGTGATGGAGGCGGCGCATCTCGACGGCGCCGGACCGTATCGGCGGCTGCGCCATATCATCCTGCCGGAGCTCAAGCCCACCTTCCTGTTCGTCACCGTCATCGCCACGCTGAATGCGGTGACGCAGGTCGACCACGTCTTCGTCATGACTCAGGGCGGGCCGTCCAATGCGACCAACCTCGTGCTGTTCTACATCTACCAGCAGGCGGTCGAGCACTACGACATCGGCAAGGCTTCGGCGGCGACGCTGCTGACGCTGGCCGCGCTGATGGCCCTCACCGCGCTGTCCTTCCGCACCATGGCGAGCCGCGAGGGCGGGCCATGAAGCTGTTTGATACGCTGTGGAAGGACGCCCCGCTCGCCACCCGCGGCGAGATCACGCCCAAGCTCGGCTTCGCCCTGACCGTGCTGCTCGCAATGGTCTGGCTGATCCCCTTCCTGTGGATGGTCATCGCGACGCTGCGCCCCGCCTCCGACGGCATCAACGCCATGGCCGAGTTGATGCCGAGCCTCAAACCCACGCTCGACAACGTCAGGGACGCCTGGGAGATCGGCGATTTCCCGCGCTACACGCTCAACACTACGATCATCTGCACCGGCATCCTCCTGGTGCAGTTCGTCACGATCACGCTGGCCGGCTTTGCCTTCGCGCGCCTGGACTTCGCCGGCAAGACGCCGATCTTCTACCTGTTCCTGATGCAGCTGATGCTGGTGCCGGTGCTGCTGATCGTGCCGAATCTGTCGCTGGTGGCGCAGCTCGGTCTCTACGACACGCTGACCGGCGTGATGATGCCGTTCTTCGCCTCGGCCTTCGGCACCTTCCTGATGCGCCAGGCGTTCGAGGCCATTCCGACCGAGCTGGAAGACGCAGCCCTGATCGACGGCGCGGGCCTATTCCAGCGCATCCGCCACATCTACGTGCCGCTGTCGATGCCGAGCTTCTCGGCCTTCGCCATCATCTCCGTGACCAGCCACTGGAACGACTTCCTGTGGCCCCTGATGGTGATCAATTCGCCGGACAAGCGCCCACTCACGATCGGCCTCTCCGTTTTCACCAAGACCGCCGAAGGCACGCAGGCCTGGGGCACGATCGCCGCGGGTACCCTCATGGTGATCGCGCCTCTGCTCGTCGCCTTCCTGATCTTCCAGAAACGCTTCATCAGCTCTTTCGTCACCTCAGGCATCAAATAGGAGATTTTCACGATGCTGTTGTCCCGCAGGCTCATGCTCGGCCTTGCCATGGTAGGCACCATGGCAGGCGCCCTCGCCGTTCCGGCCAAGGCCGAAGGTCCGACCGAGGTCGACCTGTTCTTCCCCGTCCCCGTCGACGGCAAGCTCGCCCGCGACATGGGCACCCTGATCAAGGAGTTCAACGAGACTCATCCCAGCGTCAAGGCGACTGCGGTCTACACCGGCTCCTATGACGACACGCTGATCAAGACCCGCGCCGCGATCAAGGCCGGCAAGCCGCCGGCCGCCGTGATCATGTCGGCGAACTTCCTGCTGGACATGCAGATCGAGAACGAGCTCACCAATCTCGATGCGCTGATCAAGGCCGACGGCACCACCAAGGAGCAGTTCCTCGGCCAGTTCTTCCCGGCGCTGCACGGCAATGCCGTGATCAACCGCTCGGTCTACGGCGTGCCGTTCCACAATTCGACGCCGCTGCTCTACATCAACGCCGACAAGGCCAAGGAAGCGGGCCTTAATCCGAGCAAGCCGCCGCAGACCTGGGCCGAGCTCACCGACTGGGCCAAGAAGCTGACCAAGCGCGAGGGCGACAAGGTGACCCAATGGGGCATCGCGATCCCCTGCGCCTACGACTATTGCGGCTGGATGATGGAAACGCTCACCATGAGCAATGGCGGCCGCTACTACAACGAGGAGTTCGGCGGCGAGGTCTATTACGACACGCCCTCGATGCTGGGTGCACTGACCTGGTGGAACGACCTGATCTACAAGCACAAGGTCCACACGCCCGGCGCCACGCCTGGTCCCGCCGTCAGCACCTCCTTCATCTCGGGCAATGCCGCGATGATGATGCTGTCGACGGGCTCGCTCACTTACGTGCGCGACAACGCCAAGTTCGCCTACAAGGTCGCCTTCATCCCGCGCAACGTCCGCAACGCGGTGCCGATCGGGGGCGCCTCCCTGATCATGCCGGCCGGGCTTGAGGCCGACAAGCAGAAGGCCGCCTGGACGCTGATCAAGTGGATGACCTCGCCCGAGAAGAGCGGCTGGTGGAGCCGCGCCACCGGCTATTTCGCGCCAAACATGGCCGCCTACAAGACGCCGGAGATGGTCGAATTCCTGGGCAAGAACCCGGACGCCAAGACCGCCGTCGAGCAGCTCGACGTCGCAAAGCCGTGGTTTGCGACCTACAAGACCGTGCCGGTGCGCAAGAACCTCGAGGACGAGGTGATGCTGGTCCTCAACGGCAAGAAGCAGCCGAAGGAAGCCCTCGCCGCCGCCCAGAAAGCCGCCGACGAGACGCTCAAGCCGTACAATGCGGAGACGTCGCTGAAGCTGCCGTAAAATCGGCTGTCCATCGCACGAACAAGCTTCGGCGCCCCGTCATGCGGGGCGCCGAATGCGTTGGGAATGCGCTCGATCAGATCGTCACCACGATCTTGCCGAACTGATCGTTCGACTCCAGAAACCGATGCGCTTCGACGATGTCCTCGAAGCGGAACGTCCTGGCGATGACCGGCTGCAACGTGCGATCCGACAGCCCGTCGAGAATGAACGCCTTGGCCTGCGCGAGGCGCGCGGGATCGCGGATGATCTCGTGCACGAGGTAGCCGCACAGCACCAGGCTCTTCGTCAACACGTTGAACAGCGGAAACGGCGTCGGCTCAGGACTCAATCCACCATATTCGATCAGGATTCCGCCCGGCGACATGGCCGCGGTCAGCGGCTCGAACGCGGGACCACCGACGGCGTCGAAGACGACGCGGACCCCGTTAGATCCGGCGATCGCCTCCAGCCGCGCCCGAATGTCGTCTTCGTCCGAGGCGACGACATGGGCCGCGCCGGCATCGCGCAAGGCCCCAAGCTTGGTCGAGGTCCGCGTCAGTGCGACCGCCGTCGCGCCAACCCGGTTCGCAATCTGAATCGCCGCGAGCCCGACGCTGCTGGATGCAGCGGTGATGGCAACGATGTCCCCTCGGGCAAGCCGGGCGATATCAACCAAAGCGCCGTAGGCCGTCAGATACTGCATCCACACGGCCGCCGCCTTCTTGAAGCCGAGCTCCGGCGGATGTTTCACGATGAGTTCGGCCGGAAACGTCGCGAGCTCGGCATAGGCCGGCCATCGCACCATCGACAGCGGCGGCACGATGCTCACGATGTCGCCCGGCACAAAGCTCGTCACATCGTCCCCGACCGCTTCGACGATGCCGGCCGCCTCGAGACCCAGCCCAGATGGAAATGTCGCGCACTCGATATAGGTTCCCCTTCGCAACAAGGCCTCGGCGCGATTGAGGCCGAGTGCCTTGACCCGGATCTGCACCTCGCCCGTCGTCGGTGGCGGAACATCGATCGTTTCGATGCGCAGCACGTCGGGACCACCATGGCGATAAAAGCGAACGGCGCGGGCCATGGATGCACTCCAAAACAGTTGAACTGAATAGAGCTATGCCGATCCGTGCGAAGAGGATAAATCGCCCAAGCAAGCCAACAGTCGAAACCAGGAGTTTTCAATCATGGACCGCCTGACCAGCATGGCCGTGTTCGTCAGGGCCGTCGATCTCGGCTCGTTCGCGGCTGCGGCCGATGCCCTGGAGATGTCGGGGCCGATGGTTGGCAAGCACGTCCGTTTCCTCGAAGAGCGCCTCGGGGCGCGGCTCCTCAACCGCACCACGCGGCGCCAGAGCCTGACCGACGCCGGCCAGGCCTACTACGAACGCTGCCGCGCGGTGCTGAGCGAGGCCGAAGCCGCAGATAGCGTCGTTGCCGACCAGCTGTCGGAGCCGCGCGGCAGGCTGCGCGTCACCATGCCGGCCCTGCTGGGACGGCACTGCATTGCGCCGTTGCTGATGAAGCTCGCGCGGAAATATCCGCATCTCGAACTCGACCTCTCGTTCGGCGATCCGATTGCCGACATCGTCGAGGCCGGCTACGATCTGGCAATCCGAACCGGCGATCTCGACGACCAGTCCGGCCTGATCGCACGGCGCATCGCAAGCCAGCGCATGGTGGTATGTGGCGCGCGGTCGTATTTGCGCACGAGCGGCAGGCCGAAATCGCTCGACGATCTCGCCGCCCATCAAGCGATCATCTATCGCGGCTCAGGGCGTGTCCGGCCGTGGCTCTTTCCGCAGGAGGGCGGACCTCAGCGCGAGATCATGCCATCGGGCCGGCTCCGACTTGACGACCTGGAGGCGATTGCCGATGCCGCGGCACAAGGCATGGGTCTCGCCTGGCTTCCCTATTGGCTGGTCCGCGAGCGCCTCGACACGGGTGCGCTGGTCAATCTCTTCAGCAGTCAGCCCCAATTCCTCTACGAGTGCCACGCTCTCTGGCCGCGCTCACCCCGGCTGCCGCCGAAGGTGCGCGCCGCCGTGGACATCCTCGCGACCGGCTTGCCGAAGCTGATGGCGTGACCATGGCTGCGCCCAATTAACTTCTCGTCCACCATCCGGCCCGGCCTGGCGCCGGTAACCACGAGAATTAACAGACCCTCAACGCACCCCCGACAAATCTATCAATGTTTCTGGAGATTTCGCCGTGGATCTGTTGGTTTTCGAGTTCCTGGGATTGGCCTTGGTCGCCATGTGCGTGATCGTGGTGGCGCTGCCCTGCGCCCGCAAATCCTCGCACCGGATCCGTTACGAATAGGAATTTCGTCGGAAAGGGACGATTCCGGCCCGATGCAAGGCTCGAATTCGCTTAGAGCCCCTTGACATCACAGCACTTTCGGCGGAACGGCTGATACCAAGTGTCATGGGCCGTTCATGGATTTAATTACCACCACCGCTGACCTCGCGGCTGCCTGCAGCCGGCTGGCCAAGCACCCCGTCATAACAGTCGATACCGAATTCCTGCGCGAGACCACTTACTACCCGCTGCTGTGCGTGGTGCAGATGGCCAGCGCCGAGGAAGCCGTGGTCATCGACACCCTGGCCGAGGGGATCGATCTCAAGCCGTTCTTCGAGCTGATGGGCAACGAGGGCGTGCTCAAGGTGTTTCACGCCGCCCGCCAAGACATTGAGATCATCTGGCACCAGGCGGGCATCATCCCGCACCCGGTGTTCGACACCCAGGTGGCTGCGATGGTGCTCGGTTACGGCGACAGCATCGCCTATGACGCGCTGGTCGAGAAGGTCACCGGCCACCGTCCCGACAAGACCCACCGCTTCACCGACTGGTCGCGCCGGCCGCTGACCAGGGAGCAGATGCATTACGCGGTCTCCGACGTCACCCATCTGCGCGACGTGTTCGCCGCGCTCGACGCCGACCTGAAGAAACGCCGCCGCAGCGAATGGGTCTCCATCGAGATGGAGGTCCTGACCTCGCCCCGCACCTATGATTTCCATCCCGAGCGCGCCTGGGAGCGCCTGAAGACGCGGGTCCGCAAGCCCAAAGACCTCGCGGTGCTGATGGAGGTCGCGGCCTGGCGCGAACAGGAGGCGCAGAGCCGCGACGTGCCGCGCGGCCGCGTGCTGCGCGACGAAGCCGTCACCGATATCGCGACCCACGCGCCGACCACGCTGGAGAAGCTCGCCCATCTGCGCTCGGTGCCGAAGGGGTTCGAGAAATCCAAATGGGGCGCGGACATCATCGCCGCGGTCGAGCGGGGGCTGGCGCGGGACTTCTCGAAGCTGCCCAAGCTGGAGAAACCGCGCAACAATTCCAACGGCGCCGCCATCGTCGAGCTGTTGAAGGTGCTGTTGCGGATGACCGCCGAGCGCCACGCAGTCGCAAGCAAGGTGATCGCGACCGTCGACGACTTAGAGGAGATCGCGGCGGACGATGAGGCCGACGTGCCCGCCTTGCGCGGTTGGCGCCGCGAGCTGTTCGGCGACGCCGCGCTGAAGCTCAAGCGCGGCGAGCTCGCGCTCGCGATCGAGAAAGGCCGCGTGATCGGGGTGCAGCGGGCGTAGGGGCACGCTGTCGCGCCGATTTCCCGTCATTGCGAGCCAACGGCTCCGCGCGAAGCGCGGCCCGATGACAGGTTCAGGGAAGCAATCCAGAATCCCTCGTCGGAAACAGTCTGGATTGCTTCGTCGCAAGAGCTCCTCGCAATGACGACGGAGAGAGCGACGAAGCCTTACGCCGGCGTCAGCTTCGCCACTTCGCTCTTCATGTCGTTCAGCACGCCGGAGATCGCGTCCACCAGTTCGTCGATCTGGGTCTTGGTCGTGATCAGCGGCGGGCAGATCGCGATGGCATCGAGCATGTTGCGCGAGATCACGCCGCGCTCCTGGAGCATGCGGCTGGCGATGCCGCCGACGGCGCCCGGCGTTGCCGCCGCGGTCTTGCGCGCCTTGTCGAGCACGAGCTCGAGCGCGGCGATCATGCCGACGCCGCGGACCTCGCCGACCAGCGGGTGGCTGGCGAGTTCACGCAAGCGGCCCTGCATGTAGCCACCGAGCTCGGCCGCGTGTGCGACGAGGCCGCGCTCCTCGATGATCTTGAGGTTCTCCAGCGCAATCGCCGAGCCGACCGGATGGCCGCCCGCGGTGAAGCCGTGGCCGAGCACGCCGATCTTGTTGCTCTCGTCCGCGATCGGCTCGAACATGCGGTCGTTCAGGATGATCGCCGAGAGCGGGAAATAGCTCGATGTGATCTGCTTGGAGACGACGATCGCATCGGGCTTGATGCCGTAGGTCTCGCAGCCGAACATCTTGCCAGTGCGGCCGAAACCGCAGATCACCTCGTCGGCGACCAGGAGAATGTCGTACTTCTTCAGGACCTTCTGGATCTTGTCCCAATAGGTCGCCGGCGGCACCACGACACCGCCCGCCCCCATCACCGGCTCGCCGAAGAACGCCGCGATCGTATCCGGCCCTTCCTTCTGGATCAGGGCGTCGAGCTCCTCGGCCCGGCGCGTGGCGAAGGCTTCCTCGCTCTCGCCGGGGGCGCCGTCCTTGTAGAAGTGCGGCGAGCCCGTATGCAGGATGTTCGGCAGCGGCAGGTCGAACGAGCGATGGTTGTTCGGCAGGCCCGTGAGGCTGGCGGATGCGATGGTGACGCCGTGATAGGCACGCAGGCGGCTGATCACCTTCTTGCGCTGCGGTTGGCCGAGCGCGTTGGAGCGATAGGCGATCAGCTTCAACACGGTGTCGTTCGCTTCCGAGCCGGAATTGGTGAAGAACACCTTGCTCATGGGCACCGGCGCGAGCGCGACCAGCTTCTCGGCGAGGTCGATCGACGGACCGTGCGATTTGGCGGAGAACGTATGGTAGAACGGCAGCGCCTGCATCTGCTTGTGCGCCGCCTCGACCAGTCGCTTCTCGTTGAAGCCGAGCCCGACGCTCCACAGGCCCGCCATGGCTTCGAAATAGCGCTTGCCCGACGCGTCGAAGACGTAAGGCCCCTCGCCGCGCTCGATCACCAGCGGACCGGCCTGCTGATGCGTGCGCGCATTGGTGTAGGGATGGAGCTGATAGGCCACATCCCGGGCCTCTTGCGAATTGGGCAGCATGGACATTTGCGATGATCCCTAAAAGCGTCACGCCGCCGGCGGGCCGGCGTCATCACTCGATGGCGAGTACTTGTCTCAAGTACTTGGCTATTGCCACGACGCAAAACTTGCAATGCCAATTCGTCGGCGGCAAGCGCTCAGCAGCGATGCACAAAGCCGCACATGACAGGACCGCGGATCGCAGAATCGGGCTGGGCAGCTCTCACGCCGCGCCGTCGTCGTCCACTTCGTCGGTGGCGGAAACGGCTTCCCTCACCTCCATCAGCGCCATCGAGAGCAAGTAGACCGTGGTAGGCAGCCCAAGCCTGCGCGCCTTCTCGGCGGCATGCGACAGATCGCTCGCCAGCTCCTTGAGCTCGTCTCCCCGCGACAATTCTCAACCCCATCGACCGGCCGCGGCCGCCTACACCGCAACGGCGCCGCTGGTTCTGATCAGTTCGGCGCTGGACTGGACTGTGGCAAAATTCGCAATGACATCCACTACCGCATGCCGGTAGGCCGCGGCATCGTCCGTGCCCGGCTGCCGGCAAGCCACCGCGTCGGTGATCACATGGTAGCGATGACTGCGGTGAAACCCCTCGACGGCAGTGGCCAGGATGGTCTCGTCCAGGGAAAAGCCGATCAGGATGCAGCGTGTGGTGCGGATAGCGGACATGTGGCCGCCAAACCGCGACGAGCTGTAGGCGGACGGCAGCGGGTGCTCGAACGTCATCTCGCCCGGTTGTGGCCTGGTCTCCGCGATCCAATCGGTCAGTCTGGATGACGGATTGAACCAGGCCGCCTGCGCGATGCGCTTCAGATGCATCACCGGCCATAGATTGCTGCGCCACAGCGTCAGGAGTTCCAGGCAGCGCGCCGCCGTCGCATCGCCGTCGCGGATAACGTGACGGCGGCCGGGAGTCAGGTACTCGACCTGAAGATCCGCACAGACCAGGATCGGCGGATCATCGTGCATTGAAACCAGCATCGAGTTGCGCGCAGCTGCACCTGTTTCAGCGGTCGGCGAGCGCGAGGTCCCGCAGCGGCGAGGTCACCGCCCGCCCGGCCGAGGCATCGAGCACGCCAGGACGGTCCCAATCGCCCTCGGGACGAATAATCACATAGGGATCGCTATCCAGCGTGATGGCGTCCGGGCCCGGCTCGATCTCCAGCAGCATCTCCGTGTAGGAGAAATCCGAGAACGTGATCTTGCGGTTGTGACCGAGCGGCTTGGCGCCGAAATGGGCCCAGAAATCGACCAGCCGGTCCTGCGCCTGGCCGTAGATCTTGCGAAAGCCCTTGCGCTTCACATAATCGACACTGGCCTGCACCAGCTTGAACGAGACGCGCGAGCGCCGATATTGGTGACGCACCGCAAGCCGCTCCACCTTGGCGAAATCGCCGAAGAAGCGCACCCGCAGGCAGCCCGCAGGCTCGTTGCCGACGAAGCCGATGAAATGCGCCGCGACCATGTCGTTGCCGTCGAACTCCTCCTCGAACGGACAATCCTGCTCGGCGAGGTAGACCGCCGAGCGGATGGCGGTCACCAGCATGAGATCGCTTGGGTCGCGCGCGAGGCGGATGGTGATGGCGCGGGAACAGGGCTTGGCGACTGGAATCCTAGTACCGTGCATCTGCAAAGCTCCTTGATTGGATGATCGCTCCCGGCATGCGCATCGGCTGTCGATGCCAGGGCCGCTCGTAGCACCAAAGGTCGGGTTGGAAGCTCGGGACGGGCGCAAAGCCTGTTGCCTTCATGATGTCGCGTCCGGCCACCGTTGACGGCTGCGCATAGCAATCCGCATCGCGAAACCTTATCTGCCGCAGATGAGCCGCGGCCTTACCGAGACCGGCGATGCCGCGGCCCGTCGCCGCGATCGCCCAGATGTAGATGGCAGCGACGTCTTCGTCTGCCGATGCGAGATAACGCGTCTCGGGCGCGGTGAGGCAAATCTCGTCGAGCAGCAGCGCGTCATGTCCGCGGTCATTGAGAAACAGGAAGGCCATGCCGCCGACGAGCTTGCCTTTGCGGCTGAATGTCAGGATGCTCTGGGGATCGAAGACGTAATATTTGGCAAGCTCCGCCGTCCCGATCTGCACGCCCGGCACCAGCCGGTGCGCCATCTCCGAAAGCGCTCCAATTTCGGAAAATTGCGCACAGCGGACGTCGACGTCCGGGCTCAGCGGCAAGGCATCGAAATCATGCCTTGCGGCAAACGTGCCCCTTTCCATACTCATGTCGCGCCTCTATCGTTCGAGGCTTTCATGCCCCGCTACGACGAGCTTAGCGGTTGGGGATCAGGAGTATGCAGCAGTTATTGCACCGGGGTGCTGCGATGATGCAGCACCGTGAAGAAGCCCTGGGCGCGTCCTGGGATGATTTGAAGCTGTTTTTAGCGTGCGCAAAATTTAAAAGTTTTCGGAATGCCGCCGAAGAGCTCGGCCTCACCTCCACCACGCTGATGCGCCGCATCGACCGGCTCGAGGAGAGCATTGGGTGCAAGCTGTTCCTGCGCGACCAGAGCGGGCTGACGCTCAGCGACGAAGGCGCTGCGATGATCGCCGACGTCACGCATATGGAGCGTCATGCCTTCAACGTCTTCCGCCGCGCGGCGCGGTCCTCGAACGACACCTCGGGCACCGTTCGCGTCGCGGTGACGGAAGGCCCCGGCAATTTCTGGATCCTGCCGCGGCTGATCGACTTCCAGAAGACGTACCGCAAGATCACGGTCGATCTGCGCTGCGCGATGGAGCAGGCCGACGTCGCGCGGCTCGAATCCGATATCGCGATCCAGCTCGAGCCGCCGACCAATCCCGATCTGATCGTCGCCAAGCTCGGCCGCCTCCACATCTATCCCTTCGTCTCCAAGGAGTATGAAAGCCTCTACGGCGTGCCGGCAACGCTCGCCGAACTGAACAATCACCGCATCATCAAGCAGAGCGCGCCGCAGGTCGACGACGGCGCCTATGCCCGCGTGCTCGGGCTGAAGTCGCTCGAAGGCATCGTCGGGATCAAGACCAATTCGTCGGTGGGCGTGCTCTACGCGGTGGAGCGCGGCGCCGGCATCGGCTTCCTGCCGACGGTGTCGATCGCGCTCGGTGCGCCGCTCGTTGCGGTCGATCTCGGCGTCAGCCATCACGCCGATCTCTGGCTCACCTATCACAAGGAGTTCCGCAGCTCCGAGCGGCACAAGATCGTGGTCGACTGGCTGAAGAAGATCTTCGATGCCAGGACCTATCCCTGCTTCCGCGACGAGTTCATCCATCCGAACGCGCTGGTGCCGATGATGACGGCGGCGCGCGAGGGCTTTGGCCTGGCGGGATACGTGGCGACGGCGCCGACTTAACGCAGGCGAGCGTCAGCTCACCATTTGTATTCGAAGCCGAGCGTGCCCTGGTGCGAGGTGAGCTCGTTGCGAAATTTGCCGTCGTAATTGACGTAGAGCCTCGCCACGTTGGTCAGGCTGAGCGAAGCCGAGGCGCCGGCATCCGCGCCGTAACGGCTCTCGCCGATGCCGGGGACGATGACGTTCTGGGCGCCCAGACTGACCTGGATGGATCCGAGGTCCTGGTGGAAATTGTCGACGAACTTGCCGTAGGCCGAGAGGTCCAGGATCTTCTGGTCGATGATGAAATAGCGGCCGACCTCGGCCCCGAGCATGATGCGCGCGCGCGAGAGCGCCGACGAGCCGACGTTGAGCGGATCGAGCCCGCCGGTCTCCTGGAACGCGGCGCTGGTGGCACGCACATATTCCAGCGCGCCCTTGGGCACGATGCGCATCTCGTCCTTGGTCCAGTAATAGCTGATCTCGGTCAGCGCGCCGTCCACGGCGGCGCGATAGCGCGCGGTCGCAAGGCCAAGGCCGGTATCGCGGCTGGAATGGACCTTGCCGAAGCCGTGCACCACGGCAAAGGCCCAGGTCCACGGGCCCTTGTCGACGGAGCCGCTGAAGCCGAGCTGGGTGAGATCGAGGGTTGCGGATTGCAGCGCCAGCGGCACGTCGATGTCGGTGTGGCTGTGGTCGACGGAGAATCCGATGTTGACGCCGGGTGCGAGCCGCGCGCCAAAGCCGGCAACGCCGCCGAAGGTCTTGCGCTTGTCGCCGACGAAGTCGCCTTGCGCATCGGTGCGGACCGAAAGGCCATAGCCCTCGAACCAGGTGCGGTAGCGCGGATCTTCCGCAGCCACCGAGGCGCCGCCGCCGCCCGGATTGGTGCGGAACGCCCGGTTGACGCCGCCGGAGGCCTGATTGCCGAGCCGCTCCAGAAAGCCTGAGCCGAAATTGAGCATGCTGTTGCCGGCTGACTGATTTTGATTGGTCGAGGTCGGCGACGGAATCGGGGTCGGTGACGGCGTGGGTGTCGGCGTGGGCGTCGGGGTCGGTGTGGGCGTGCTTTGCGCGAAGCCGGGGCTCACGGCCGCCATCGTCACGACCAGCGCAAACGCCATCGCGAGCGCAGCCACGATCCGCCGGACGCGGTCCAGCCCGATCGTCTGCCGTCTCCCGGAGAGCTGCGCGGCGCAGCGCATGACGATGAATCCCGAAAGCGAAGTGGCGGCGCGCAAAAATGCAACACGGTCTGCGGCGCTTGCGGCGATTTGGGCCGAACTGCCACGAGGGGTCAACCGGTTGGCGCATAACGGCCGAGGCTATTGCACCGATTGTGGTTCTGCTGCCACAGGTCGCAAATTGCGCTTGAAGGCACCCGGCTTGGTCTTGAAATCCGCGCGCGGCTTGCTAGCCGGCGAATTTCATGTTGCAATATCGGTCACAATCGGAATTGGCCGTTTGCTGTGCGTTTCGCGACATTGCGCCTCAAGACTCGAACAGACTTCCGGGAGCCCGTTTGTGGCGTGGCACGCGAAAAAGCGGCCGCGTCGTTTTTATATCTAGTGGAGGAGACGAGCGATGCCGCAAAAGGGCACCGTCAAATGGTTCAACCCGACAAAGGGCTATGGGTTCATCAAGCCGAATGGCAGCGACAAGGACGTGTTCGTCCACATCTCCGCCGTCGAGCGTGCCGGACTCTCTACCCTCAACGAGAATCAGGTGGTTGAATTCGACCTCGTGGAGAACCGCGGCAAATCATCCGCGGAGAACCTCAAGGTTTCCTGATGTCTCTCGCGGCATGCGAGCGATCATGACGTTGCCCCCCGGCTCTGCCGGGGGATTTTGTTTCGAACTGCAGCAAAACAGCGCGTAGCTGGAGAAACGAATATCACCACCAATCGACCAGAGACGACGGCCGACGAACTCCAACGCCCAGCTTCGTCGTGCGACGAGAAGGCACTCACGCCGTTCGATGTTTTCGGCTCGGACCTTCCCGACGAGGCATTCGCGGGTGTGTTCGATCACCCCCGGCAAGTCGGCAGACTGGTCGATCGACTGCTCTACGGCTCTTGAGTCCCGAGCTGTCTAACTCACCACCGGCGATACCAAAAAATTCTCCGACGCTGCGCTTCCCGCCGTCTTGCAGACATCGCCCTCGATGCGGACCTTGCCGGCCGCGAGCAGCCGCAGCGCCTCGGGATAGATGCGGTGCTCGACTTCGAGGATGCGCTCGGACAGCGTCTCCGCGGTATCGTGGTCGCTGACGGGAACCGCGCCCTGCATCACGATCGGGCCGGCATCGGTCTCGGGAATGACGAAGTGGACCGTCGCGCCGGAGAGCTTGACGCCGGCGCGCAGGGCCTGGCCGTGCGGGTCGAGGCCGGGGAACGATGGCAGCAGCGAGGGATGGATGTTGAGCATCCGCCCGTACCAGGCCTTGGTGAACTCGGCCGTGAACAGGCGCATGAAGCCGCCGAGACAAATCAGCTCGATGCCGTGCTTGTCGAGCGCGGCCTGCAGCACCGTCTCGAAGCCGGCGCGGTCCCTGCCGAACGGCTTGCTTTCGATCACCTCGGTGGTCACGCCGCTCGCTCTGGCACGTTCGAGCCCGGGCGCATCCGCCTTGTTCGAGATGACGAGCGATATCTCCGCCGGGAAATCCGCGGCGGCGGCTGCCCTGATCAGCGCAGCCATGTTGGAGCCGCGCCCGGAAATCAGGATGGCGACGCGGCGCTTCATCACGGCGCCAGTCATTATAGCGCCATGTCGAGATGGCCGTTATAGACGACGCGGTGCTCGCCCTCGGCCGGAATCACGGTGCCGAGCTGCGCCACGGTCTCGCCGGCGTCGGTGAAGACTTCGACGACCTTGTCGACCTTGTCGGGCTCGACGATCGCGATCATGCCGATGCCGCAATTGAAGGTGCGCAGCATTTCCAGCTCGGCGATGCCGGCTTGGGCCGCCAGCCATTTGAACACCGGCAGCACCGGCAGGCGTGCCAGGTCGATGCCGACACCGAGATGCTTCGGCAGCACGCGCGGGATGTTGTCGGTGAAGCCGCCGCCGGTGATGTGGGCGAGCCCCTTCACCGCCCCGGTCTCGCGGATCGCGCGCAGGCAGGATTTGACGTAGAGCCTGGTCGGCGTCAGCAGCGCGCCGCCGAGCGTCATCACCGGCGCGAACGGCGCCTGCGCCTCGAAGCCGAGGCCCGACTGCTCGACGATCTTGCGGACCAGCGAGAAGCCGTTGGAATGCACGCCGGACGAAGCGAGACCGATCACGGCATCGCCCGCGGCGATGTCCTTGCGCGGCAACAACGTACCGCGCTCGGCGGCGCCGACGGCAAAGCCGCCGAGATCGTAGTCGCCGTCCTTGTAGAGGCCGGGCATTTCGGCAGTCTCCCCGCCGATCAAAGCGCAGCCGGATTCGCGGCATCCCTCCGCAACGCCCGCGACGATGGCGGCCGTGGCCTCGGGGTCGAGCTTGCCGCAGGCGAAATAGTCCAGGAAAAACAGCGGCTCGGCGCCCTGGACCACGAGGTCGTTGACGCTCATGGCGACGAGGTCGATGCCGATGCCGCCATGCAGGCCGGTCTCGATCGCGATCTTGACCTTGGTACCGACACCGTCGGTCGCGGCCACGAGGACCGGATCCTTGAAGCCGGCCGCCTTGAGGTCGAACAGGCCGCCGAAGCCGCCGATCTCGGCATCGGCGCCCGGCCGCGCGGTGGCGCGCACCATCGGCTTGATCAGGTCGACCAGGCGGTTGCCCGCGTCGATATCGACGCCTGAATCGGCGTAAGTGAGGCCGTTTTTGCGGTCGGTCATGCCCGATTTCCAGTGGGTTTGCGGCTGGTTACGTTGAATTCCGGGGACGCGCAATGGCTCGCATGGCGCTCCCCGCTATACTATGTAGACATATCAACCGGTTCAGCCTGCAACGGGCCGGATTTGAGGTCAGAACCGGTGCCGGGAAGCGCTTTCGTGAGTATTCCGAATATCATTACCTTGGGCCGCATCATGCTGGTCCCGATCATCGTCTGGGCCATCGTGTCGAGCCAAATGGAGGTGGCGTTCGCCGTCTTCCTGATCGCCGGCATCAGCGATGCCGTGGACGGCTTTTTGGCCAAGCGCTTCAACATGACGAGCGAGCTCGGCGCCCTGCTCGATCCGCTCGCCGACAAGGCGCTGCTGGTCTCGATCTACATGGCGCTCGGCATCTGGGGCGCGATCCCGCGCTGGATCGTGATCCTGGTGGTCTCGCGCGACATCATGATTGTCGCCGCCGTGATCGTGTCCTGGTTGTTCGACCGGCCGGTCGAGATGAAGCCGTCGAAAGTCTCCAAGCTCAACACGGTGGCACAAGTGGCATTCGCAGCTTTGGTGCTGGCGGCGCTTGCCTTCGGCTTCAAGCCCGCGCCTTATGATATCATCCTGATGGGTCTCGTCACGGTCTTCACGCTCTCCTCCGTGTCGCTCTATCTCGTCGAGTGGCTGCGGCACATGAGCACGATCGAGGCCAAATGAGCGAGGAAGCAGCCCAGCAAAAGGCCAAGTCCCGCACCATCAAGTCGAATCTCTACAAGCGGGCCGGCGCGCCGGCATGGAGCAGAGCAAGCGTGGCAGGCCGCGTTCATCCCCGACAATTGGCGTTTGCGCTTCCGCATGCGGAGAGCCTCAGCCGGGACAACTTCCTCGAAGGCCCCGCCAATGCGGCCGGTCTAGGCCTCATCGACGGCTGGCCGGAATGGCCGAACCGGATCATGTCGCTGGCGGGCCCGGAAGGAAGCGGCAAGAGCCATCTCGCCGCGATCTGGGCCGAGGAAGCCGGCGCCCGCTCGACCACCGCCAATGCGCTGACCGCGACGGACGTGCCCGGCGCGCTCGCCACCGGCGCGCTGGTGGTCGAGGATCTCAAGGCTGGGGAATTCGACGAGCGTGCCCTGTTTCACCTGATGAACCTCGCCCGCGAGGACGGCGCCTACGTCCTGTTCACCGGCCGCGAGGCGCCGGCCGCGCTTCCGATCGAGCTTCGCGACCTGCGCTCGCGCCTGCGGGCCGTTCCAACGGTCACACTGATGCCGCCCGACGACCAGCTGTTCCGCGGCCTCATCGTCAAGTTCTGCGCCGACCGCCAGCTCAATGTGGACGAGAGCGTGGTCGGCTACCTCGCGACGCGCCTGGAACGGTCCTCGGCCGCCGCCCGGCGGGCCGTCGAGCTGCTCGACAGCGAAGCCCTGCGGCTCGGCCGTCCCGTCACCCGGGCGCTGGCCGCCGAGCTGCTCCGGGACGCCTGACAGGCTCGCAGGCCTCCCCGAAGTCCGCTTGACGCGGCGCGGGGGCGGAACATCAATGTCATCGAAACGTCATCGCTCTAACACATGCTCCCGCCGATTTTTGCGCTTGAGTCGCAATTGGGGTGAACTGGATGGACCGACTTCTGATGGACTCTGCGCAAGCTGTTGAAACCAAAGAGAAAGCCCCGGAAACCGAGAGCCTTCCGGCGATCGCGTCCAGTCCCGAGCGGTTCATCAACCGCGAGCTGTCCTGGCTGCATTTCAACCGCCGCGTCCTGGAGGAATCGGTCAACCCGAGCCACCCCGTGCTGGAGCGGGTGCGATTCCTGTCGATTTCGGCCAATAACCTCGACGAGTTCTTCATGGTTCGCGTCGCCGGCATCAAGGCCCAAGTCCGCGAGGGCATCGCCGAGCGCAGCCCCGACGGCCTGACGCCGTCCGAACAGCTCGCGCTGATCAACCGCACCGTCTCCCAGCTCGCCTCCGACCAGCAGGCGATCTGGCGCGACCTGCGCGCCACGTTGGCCGAGGTCGGCATCGTGCTGGTCGACGGCAAGGACGTCACAAAGGC
The DNA here is from genome assembly GCF_020193715.1 of Bradyrhizobium sp. IC4060. NCBI lineage: Bacteria > Pseudomonadati > Pseudomonadota > Alphaproteobacteria > Hyphomicrobiales > Nitrobacteraceae > Bradyrhizobium > Bradyrhizobium sp. IC4060. The sequence continues at coordinate 498,446 of NZ_JADYVJ010000001.1, forward strand.
GGAACGAACCTGGATCGAGGACTACTTCCTCCACAACGTGTTCCCTCTCCTGACCCCGCTGGCGATCGATCCGGCCCACCCTTTCCCGTTCATTCCGAGCCTCGGCTTCACCATCGCACTGCAGCTCACGCGCGCTGCCGACGGCAAGCAGATGAACGCGCTGATCCGCATGCCCGGCAAGATCGACCGCTTCATCCGCCTGCCGGCGGATGGCACGGTGCGCCTGATCTCGCTGGAGCAGGCCACCGCCCTGTTCATCAACCGCCTGTTCCCCGGCTACAATCTGCACGGCCAAGGCGCCTTCCGGATCATCCGCGACTCCGAGCTCGAAATCGAGGAGGAGGCCGAAGATCTCGTCCGCCTGTTCGAGACCGCGCTGAAGCGCCGCCGCCGCGGATCGGTGATCCGGCTCGAGATCGACGCCAAGATGCCGGAGCAGCTGCGCAGCTTCGTGCAGCACGCGCTCTCCGCCGCCGACGACGAGATCTTCCTGGTCGACGGCGTGCAGGCGATGAACGAGCTCTCGCAGCTCACCCGCCTCGACCGGCCCGACCTCGAATTCACCCCTTACGTGCCGCGCCACCCCGAACGCGTGCGCGAGCATGGCGGCGACATCTTCGCCGCGATCCGGCAGAAGGACCTGATCGTCCACCATCCCTACGAGTCGTTCGACGTGGTGGTGCAATTCCTGCAGCAGGCCACGCGCGACCCCGACGTCGTTGCGATCAAGCAGACGCTCTACCGCACCTCCAACAATTCACCGATCGTGCGCGCGCTGGCCGAAGCGGCCGAAGCCGGCAAATCAGTCACCGCGCTGATCGAGCTGAAAGCGCGGTTCGACGAAGAAGCCAACATCCGCTGGGCACGCGATCTCGAACGCGCCGGCGTGCAGGTCGTCTACGGCTTCCTCGAATTGAAGACGCACGCGAAGCTCTCGATGGTGGTGCGCCGCGAGGGCGGCAGCCTGACGACCTACGTCCATACCGGCACCGGCAATTATCACCCGGTCACCGCGCGCATCTACACCGATCTCTCCTACTTCACCTCGGACCCGACGATCGGCCGCGATGCCGCGCGCGTGTTCAATTTCATCACCGGCTATGCCGCGCCGAGCGATCTGGAAAAGATGGCGGTGTCGCCGCTGACCTTGCGCAAGCGCATCATCGAGCACATCCAGGGCGAGACCGCACATGCGCGGCATGGCCGTCCCGGCGCGGTCTGGATGAAGATGAACGCGCTGGTCGATCCTGATATCATCGACGCGCTCTACGAGGCCTCGCAGGCCGGTGTCCAGGTCGAGCTCGTGGTGCGCGGCATCTGCTGCCTCAGGCCCGGCATTCCCGGTCTGTCGGAGAACATCCGCGTCAAGTCGATCATCGGCCGCTTCCTGGAACATGGCCGAATCTACTGCTTCGGCATGGGCCAGGGACTGCCGAGCGCGAAAGCGGCTGTGTATATCTCGTCCGCCGACATGATGCCGCGCAACCTCGACCGCCGCGTCGAGGTGCTGTGTCCGCTGCAAAATCCGACGGTGCATCAGCAGGTTCTCGAACAGATCATGGTCGCGAACCTGAAGGACAATGAGCAGAGCTGGCAGTTGTTGCCGGATGGGTCTTCAACGCGTATGAAGACCGCGAAGGGCGAGGAGCCTTTCAACGTCCACAACTACTTCATGACGAATCCGAGTCTGTCTGGCCGTGGAAAGTCGCTCAAGGAATCCTCGCCGCGTCGTCTCACGCGCCGGAACGAACGTCATCAATCCTGATCGGGGATTTGCGACGTGAAGCGGCCGCGCAAGCGCGGCTCGAGCGTCGCGGTTATCGACATAGGCTCCAACTCGGTCCGCCTCGTCGTCTACGAGGCGCTGGCGCGCAGCCTGATTCCGATCTTCAACGAGAAGACGCTGTGCGGCCTCGGGCGCGAGGTGCAGAGCACGGGCCTGCTCGCGCCCGACGCCATCGACAAGGCGCTGACCTCGCTGAAACGGTTTCGCGCGCTGTGCCGGGTGATGAAGGTCGGACGCGTGTTCGCGATCGCGACCGCCGCATGCCGCGACGCCTCCAACGGCCCCGATTTCATCGCCAGGGCCGAGCGGATCTGCGCGGTGAAGATCGAGATCCTGTCGGGCTCGCGCGAAGCACGACTGTCCGCGCTCGGCGTGATCTCCGGCATCCACCATCCAGACGGCATCGTCGGCGACCTCGGCGGCGGCTCGCTCGAGCTGATCGACGTGCGCAGGAACGCCGTACGCAGCGGCGTGACGTTGCCGCTCGGCGGCCTCGCACTGCAGGACCTCGCCCACAAATCGCTCAAGCGCGCCGACCGCATCGTGCGCGAGGAGATCGACGGGGTCCAGTTACTCACTGCCGGCCGCGGTCGCACCTTCTATGCCGTCGGCGGCACCTGGCGCGCGCTCGCGCGCATCCACATCATCCAGAGCGGCTATCCGCTCCAGGTGATGCACGGCTATTCCATTCCGGCTGCCGAGGCGCTCGACTTCTCGCGCCGCCTGCGGCGCCTCGCCGCCGCCGACATGCTTGCCGACATCGAGATCGTCGCCGATGCGCGGCGCCCTCTCCTCACCTATGCGGCGCTGGTGCTCGAGCACATCATCCGCGTCGCGAAGCCAAAGAACATCGTGTTCTCCACCTTCGGCGTGCGCGAGGGCCTGCTGCACGAGAAGCTGCCCGAGACCGAACGCAACAAGGACGGGCTGATCTGCGCGGCGGAGGAGCTGAACCAGCTGCTGTCGCGTTCGGCCAGGCACGCGCGCGAGCTGATTGCCTGGACCGACCGCTTGGTGCGCGTCGTCAAGCTGCGCGAGACGGAAGTGGACCGCCGCCTCCGCCACACCGCGTGCCTGCTCTCCGACATCGGCTGGCGCGTGCATCCCGATCATCGCGGCGAGCAGACGCTCAGCCTCGTCGTCAACGGCAATTTCGGCGCGATCACCCACACCGAACGCGCCTTCGTCGGCCTGTCGGTGTTCTATCGCTATGCCGGCCTCAGCGAGGAAAACCAGCCGCCGGTCACCATGCAGGAGCTGCTGACGCCGGCCCAGCTCGAACGCGCGCGCCTCCTGGGCGCCGCGTTCCGCGTCGCGCATCTGATCTCGGCCGCACGTCCCGGCGTCCTGCCAGCCACGCATTTCCGCAGCCAGGGCCGCAAATTGATGCTGGTGTTCGAGCACCGGCTCGGCGACCTCGTCGCCGACCGCGTCGGCAGCCGCTTCCGTCAGCTCGCCCGCCTGGTTGGCCGCGCCGGTTCAATCGTCAGGCGCTGACCTCTCAGGGCCTCATCTTCCCGGGCCGTCTCTTGAGCCACATCATCGCGCCGCTGACGAAGAGGACTAGCGGTGCGAAGCCGGCCGCGAACACCAGCAGGCGTCCTGCGAATCCGAACGTCGCGCCATTGTGGAGCCAGAGCTGCTCGGCCAGATAGCGGTCCCCCATCGACATGGTGCCCGGCGTGCGGTCGTGCACCACAGCGCCGCTCCACGGATCGAGCCAGATCGCTCCACGCGACCGCACCGCGGGATCAGCTCTATCAGGACGAAATTGCACCCGCCAGGTGGTGCGCGTTGCGGTCGGCGGATTGAGCATGGCGACCGTCGCACCGGGCTTGACCTCTTGCGCGCGTCGCATGATCGCGTCAGGTGAGAGTACCGGCGTCCCTGCCGGAGGCGGCATTTCGACTCGCGGCGAGCGATCAGGCGTCGGCTGCGACACGAGGCCGACGATGGGCCGCACCAGGTCGGGAAAAACGATCCCGACGCCGGTGATCGAGATCAACAAGAGCACGGACAGCGCCCAAAAGCCTGCCGCACCGTGAAGGTCCAGAACAAATCGAAGCAGCGAGACGTTCTTGCGCACCGAGATCGATCGCCAAAATCGCCCCGGCTTCGGCCACCAAAGGAAGAGACCCGAGACCGCCAAGCCGAGCAGCACGAACCCGGCCACGCCGACCAGTTCCTTGCCCCAGAACTCGTAGAGCAGCAGCGTGAAATGGAGACGGTAAACCTTGAGCGCGAACGCGTTGGCGTAGTCACGCCGCCCGAGCACCTTGCCGTTGGAAGGATCGACCATGGTCGTCCACCGGTTCGGGTAGCTGCCTGGCGCGGTCTCGTGCGAATGGATCACGATCCAGACCGGCCAGGTCCGGTCTGGCGCCAGGATCGTCGCGATCGGCGCGGGATCCGCTGCTGCGGCGGCGTGCATCACCTCCGCTAACGTGACGCTCTGCTCCGGACCGGCGGGCGCATAGAGCGCCGGATTCAGGGCGACATCGATCTCCCGGTAGAAGACGATGAAGCTTCCAGTCAGGCCGATCAGCACCACGACGATGCCGCCGATCAATCCGAACCAACGGTGCGCCCACAGCAGCGCGTGCTGCACGCGTCCGGGCATCATCCTGGATCGGGCGGGCGCCGAGCCGCCTCGACGTGGTGCCCTGATTGTTTGGTCCATTCAGAGCACCCGTCGTCTGCGCCCGATCCAGCTCCGCAGCCGGCCCGAGGAGGCCAAAGCTCAGAAGTCGGTCGACATCGACAAGAGCAGGGTTCGGGGCGAGCCTTGCGCTAGCGCAGAGAAGCTCGCGACGCCAGCCCAGTAGTTGGTGTCGAACACATTCTGGACCAGGGCCCGAACCGTCACTGGCCGGTTGTTGATGCGCGTGGTGTAGCGCGCGCCCAGATCGAGCCTCGTCCAGGCCGGAACAACCTGCGTGTTTGCCCCATTCAGATATTGGTGCCCGGTATAGATGGTGTTGGCGACCAATGTCAGCCCTGGTGCGAACGGGGTGTCCCATTCGGCGGACAGATTGGCCTGCACCTCGGGCACTCCGATCGGCGTCTTGCCGAAATTGGCCAGCGTGCTCGTCTTCGTCAGCTCCGCATCGATCAATGTCACGCCGCCAAGAACGCGAATGCCCGGTTGCACTTCTCCGAACACCGTGAATTCCACGCCGCGATTGCGCTGCTCCTGATCAGCCCGGAAGACGTTGCCGGCACCCAGCTGTCCCGACGGCTTGGTGATCTCGAACAGGCTGATCGTGGTCGCGAGCGTGCCGAAATCGACCTTGATGCCTGCTTCCTTCTGCTTGCTCAGATACGGCGCAAGGACCTCGCCCTGATTTGCGGCCGTCGTCGGCGCGGTGTCGCCCTTGCTGAGCCCTTCGATATAGTTGGCGTAGAGCGAAACGTTGCTCCAGGGCTTGACGACCACGCCGACCATCGGTGTGAACGCCGTCTGGTCATAGGCCGAGCTCACGGCGCCCGTGGTGGTGTTGTAGTTGTTCGACCTAACGCCCTGCTGCCTGACGCCGACCGTCAGCTGAAGCCGCTCCTGGAGAACCGACATGGTGTCCGCCAGCGCAATGCCGGTCAGCTCGGTGTCCGACAGCCGCGGCACGGTCGCGGGAGCCGCAACGAACTGCTGGGGACGGGCGATCGGCGCATAGATGTTGGACGACACTGCCGTGCCGTTCACCGAGCCCCGCGAGATCTCATCCCCGTAGTAGCTCCCCTGCAAGCTCACGGCATGACTGATCGCGCCAGTCTCGATCCGGGCCCGCACGCCGACGTCGGCCACGTTCCTGTCGATGTCGAACTTGAACCGTCCCGGGGTCGACGTGGTGTTGCCGGCCGCATTCAGGATCGTTGGCGTCCCGAACAGACGGTCGACCTGGGTCCTGCCGCCTCCGACATCTGCAAACACCGTCACGGCGTCAGTCACATCGTATTCGGCGCGCGCCAGAAGCGAATTGTCGTGAACCTTGGCGAATTCCCAGGCCTGGGTGACATTGCGCCGTCCGACCGGCGCGGTCGGAACGGCCACGCCGGTTGCGACCAGGAACGGTCTCGTCGGCGCGTCGAACTTTTCCTCCTGCTCGATGAAATCGAGCGAGGCCCTGAACTTCTCGCCGCGATAGTCGAAGGCTGCAGAGCCGACATGCGCCTCCCGCGTCTGGTTGTCCAACGGCGTATCGCCGTTGTGATAGCTGCCATTGACGCGAATACCGAATTCGCGATTTTCACCGAACCGCCGGCTCACGTCGAGATGTGTGCCGAGCTGGGTGTTCGACGCGTAGTCGGTCGTGACGCGCGTGAGATCGATGTCCCCGGCACGCTTCGGAACGATGTTGATGGTGCCGCCGACACTGCTGTTCGGCGCCATCCCGTAGAGCAGCGCGGTCGGGCCTTTGACGATCTCGATGCGCTCGACGTAATCGGTGAACACGCGGTAGTTCGGTGCAACGCCATAGACGCCGTGGAAGGCGATTTCCCCGACATTGCCTTCCCCGATCGGAAAGCCGCGGATGAAGAAGGAATCGAGAATGCCGCCGGTCTGGCCGGTGAAACGGACCGAGGGATCGTTGCTGACGACGTCGGCGACGGTGACGGCCTGTTGATCTTCGATCTTCTTCGCCGTGTAGCTTGTGATGTTGAAGGGCGTATCCATGAAATCCTTGTTGCCGAGCAAACCGACCTGGCCTCCACGTGCCACCTGCCCGCCTGCGTAAGTCCGCGGCAGTGCACCGGGCCTCGCAGCCGTCGGGGTCGCTTCCGCCTGCAACTTAGCCTGCTCGTTCGCGGGCGCGCCGCGGACCGCCCTCCTGACTGGATTGGCTCGTGGACGCGCGCGCGGCTTCGGCGCGTCTGCGGTGACGGTCACCGCCGGCAACGTGCCTCCCCCCGCGGCCTGGGGCGCAGCGCTCTGCGCGCTGCTGCCGTGCAGGACGCCGTCGCTGCACAAGGCAATGGAGACCAGGGAAACCGTGAAGGCTCTCGGGCTGGCGCACGTCAGAAGCGTCTTGATGCGAGCGGCAAGAACGGCAACAGGACGAGAAAACACTTTCGACGACATCGCACCTTCCGATTTCATGAACATGAACGTCGGGGCGAGGTGCCGTGGGAACCCTCGTCGAGTCAACGAAAGCACCCATGAATCTCAGTAGTTTATAATAAGACAAGGTCTAAATCGCGTGAGGGTTGCGAACGACCACTCTCCACGCAACGCCCGCGCGCACGCGCGCGCGACGCGAGCTCTCGCGAAGCGTGATGCGCGCCGGTCATACGAATGCAATGATGGGAGGATTCGGACGAACCCCTGGCCGGTGATCGCTCGCGTCCTGCCAACGCGGGAAGCGCCCCAGTGATGTGGACGCCTCTCGTCGCTGGAGGGGCGGCCGCACCGATCAGCGCTTCAACGTCACTCCGCGGAGGCCTTGGCGTGCCGTTCGGAGGATTCGAGGGCGGCCGCGGTGAGACTGCGCCGGCGCCAGATGGTGCCGACCACCAGCACGACGACGACTCCGATCACGGCACAGAAATACTCGCCGCCGGCCCCGCCATGGCCGAATTGCGGCGGGATGCGCGAGACCCCGAGCATGGCGTCGAGCGAGGCGCCGAACGGCCCCTCGAACAGCGCGTGCAGCCGCGGCGTGACCCCGGGATCGGTCGCCATCACCTCGCCCGCGATCCAGCCGAGCAGCGCCGCACCGGCCCAGACCAGCACCGGGAGCTTTGTGAGCAGTGCCATGATGAGCGCGGCGCCGGCGACGATCAGCGGCACGCTGATGGTAAGGCCGAGGATCAGCAGCGGCACGCTGCCATTGGCCGCGGCAGCGACAGCAATGACGTTATCGAGACTCATGACGATGTCGGCCACCACGACGATCTGGATGGCGTGCCACAGATGCGCGGCAGCGTCGACGTCGTTCTCGTCCTCGTTCTCCGGCACCAGGAGCTTTGCCGCGATCACGATCAGCGCAAAGCCGCCGACCAGCTTGAGGTACGGCAGCTCCATCAGGGTGGCGACGATGCCGGTGAAGATGATCCGGAGCATCACCGCTGCGCCGGCGCCGAAGATCATGCCCCAGAGCCGATGCCGCGGCGACAGACCGCGGCACGCGAGCGCAATCACCAGCGCGTTGTCGCCGGAGAGCAGGATGTTGATCCAGATGATCTTGCCGACCGCGATCCAGAAAGTCGGTGCGGCCATCTCGTTGCGGAACTGGGTAAAGAAGCTCCCGATCGTAGCGGGATCGAAGATCTGCCAGAGCCAGTCCACAATGAGTCCCTTCGCCGGTCGCCTCTAGTCTGCCGACTGGATCAGCCGACGATCTCGTTACCCGAGAAGAACTGCGCGATCTCGATCGCGGCGGTCTCCGGCGCATCCGAACCGTGCACCGAGTTCTCGCCGATCGACTTGGCGTAGAGCTTGCGCACGGTGCCCTCGGCAGCCTTGGACGGATCGGTCGCGCCCATCACCTCGCGGTACTTGGCGATCGCGCCCTCGCCTTCCAGGACCTGAACCACGACCGGGCCGGAGGTCATGAATTCGACGAGCTCGCCGAAGAAGGGGCGCGCCTTGTGGACGGCATAGAAAGTCTCGGCCTGCTCCTTGGTCATGCGGATGCGCTTCTGCGCGACGATGCGCAGGCCCGCCTTCTCGATCACGGCGTTGACTGCGCCGGTCAGATTACGCTCGGTCGCGTCGGGCTTGATGATCGAGAAAGTGCGTTCGATGGCCATGATCTTGTCCTTGGGGAGAAAGCGGGGGTTCGGGGTTGCGGGGCTTATATCGGCGCCTTTGCCGGACGGCAAGCGACCGCGGAACAGCCTCACAGGCGGTTTCCGCGAGGGGATGGCTCCCGATCCGCTGGATGACGACAATTTCACCCAGATGAACCCAATCTGAAACCGCCGTCAGGATCCGGTTCAGCTTCCCCGGCGTAAGGTTGGGCCCATCGAAACCGAAGCCTGACCTCAGGCGGACCGTTTCGGCGGCCTTTCCATCGGCGCGATAGCCCCGCGCTGGCAGTCTTCAGGAGATAACCATGTTGAGGAAACTTTCGCTTGCCGCTGTCGCCGCGGTCGCGCTGGGAGCTGCGCTGGCGCCGACCTCTGCCTCCGCTCATTGGCAAGGCGGCGGGCATGGCGGTGGCCGGCACCACGGGCACGCGCACCATCACCACGGCCATCACCACGGCCATGGCTGGGGCGGACCGCGCTTCTACGCCGGCGGTCCCGTCTCCTACGGTTATGGCGGCTGCTATGTGCGCCGGCTGGTCCCGACCCCCTGGGGACCCCGCTGGCGGCTGATCAACCGCTGCTACTGAATCCGTCAGCACCTTCCGAAGGCTACCTAAGCCCCCCAGGTACCTTCCAAGAGAAGCCCCGGCGCCCCCTCGCCGGGGCTTTGCCTTGAGCGTACAAAGCGCCGCTCATACAATTTTTACGAGAATACCCGGCTTTCCCCAAAGCCAGCGAAACCATTTCGCCGGCAATGACTTGGTACCGTGTCTTTACTTCGAGAACACGGAACCTTGCGATGGCTGGGCTTTTTGCCAATGACAGCGAACAGATCGACCGGCGCACCAGCCGCTCGATTTGCGATGCCGTGGGCGAACGGCTGCAGCAGAGCCTCCGGCCCGAGCCGCGCCTTCCGACCCATCTCGAGCAGCTCCTGAACGAGCTGCGGCGGCGCGAGCGCGAGACGCACTAACGCAAAAACGAGTTGCGTTCGCCGCGCCTTGCGGTGACAAGGCCGCATGCTCGCCATCACCGACCTCTCTATCCGCCTCGCCGGACGCCTTTTGATCGACCAGAGTTCCGTGCAGATCACGCCCGGATCGCGCGTCGGCCTGGTCGGACGCAACGGCACCGGCAAGTCGACGCTGTTCAAGGTGATCCGCGGCGAACTTGCGGCGGAGCACGGCTCGGTCACCCTGCCGCCGCGCTGGCGCATCGGCAGCCTTGCGCAGGAAGCGCCGAACGGTCCCGAAAGCCTGATCTCGGTCGTGCTCAAGGCCGACCTCGAACGCGACGCGCTGCTCAATGAAGCCGAGCACGCGACCGATCCGCACCGCATCGCGGAGATCCAGACCCGCCTCGTCGACATCGACGCGCACTCGGCGCCGAGCCGCGCGGCCGCGATCCTCTCCGGCCTCGGCTTCTCCGCCGCCGATCAGCTCCGCCCCTGCGCCGAGTTCTCCGGCGGCTGGCGCATGCGCGTCGCGCTCGCCGCAACGCTGTTCGCGGCGCCCGACCTTCTGCTGCTCGACGAGCCCACCAACTATCTCGACCTCGAAGGCACGTTGTGGCTGGAGGATCACCTTGCGCATTATCCGCGCACGGTGATCGTGATCAGCCACGACCGCGACCTCCTGGAAAGCTCGGTCGACCAGATCCTGCACCTGGAGCGCGGCAAGCTCACGCTCTACAAGGGCAGCTACTCCTCGTTCGAGGAGCAGCGCGCCGCGCGCGAGCTACTCGATGCCAAGGCGGTCAAGCGCCAGGAGGCCGAGCGCGCCCGCCTGCAGTCCTTCGTCGATCGCTTCAAGGCCAAGGCCTCGAAAGCCCGGCAAGCACAGTCGCGCGTCAAGATGCTGGAGCGGCTGAAGCCGATCACGGCGCTGGTCACCGAGGACGTGCGCGAGATCAGCTTCCCGGCACCGGAGAAGATCTTGTCGCCGCCGATCATCGCCGTCGACAACGCCTCGGTCGGCTATGACCCGGCGAGCCCGGTGCTGGGCCGCGTCACCTTGCGCATCGACAACGACGACCGCATCGCGCTGCTCGGCGCCAACGGCAACGGCAAGTCGACGCTTGTAAAACTGCTCGCCGGACGGCTCGCGCCGTTCTCGGGCAAGGTGACGCGCGCGGACAAGCTGTCGATCGCCTATTTCGCGCAGCACCAGCTCGACGAGCTCAACGAGGACGCCTCCGCCTACGACCACGTCCGCAAGCTGATGGGCGATGCGCCCGAAGCCAAGGTGCGCGCCCGCGCCGGCGCGATCGGCTTCTCCGGCAAGGCGGCCGATACCAAGGCCGGCAAATTGTCAGGCGGCGAGAAGGCGCGCCTTCTCCTGGGCCTTGCGACCTTCTTCGGCCCCAACATGATCATCCTGGACGAGCCGACCAACCATCTCGACATCGACAGCCGCGGCGCGCTTGCAGAAGCGATCAATGAATTTCCCGGCGCGGTGATCATGGTCTCGCACGACCGCTACCTGATCGAGGCCTGCGCCGATCGGCTCTGGATAGTCGCCGATCGCACCGTGACCAATTACGACGGCGATCTCGACGAGTATCGCCGCCTGGTGCTGTCCACGCGCAACGCGGAAGCCCCGCGCGAGCGCAGTGCGCCGCCTGAGAAGCCGCAGCGGCCGAAAGCGGACAATCGCGGCTCGCTGAAGAAGCGCATCGCCGAAGCCGAGGCCGAGATCGCCCGCGTCAGCGAGATCATCGCCAAGATCGACACGGCGCTGGCCCTGCCCGACATTTTCACGCGCGATCCCAAGCAGGCGGCGCAGCTGTCCAAGGCGCGTGCCAATGCCGCCGACGCGCTGGCACGCGCCGAGGAGCAATGGCTCGAGGCGAGCGCGCAGTTCGACGAGGCGGCGGGCTAACGTCTCCACCGCACTCCAACCAAACGTGCAAAACAACCCCATGCACAGTACCGGCACTATGGCACCGGCGAACTAGCCTTTGAAGGAGTTGCTTTTTGCCCGCTCGGCCTTCAAGCCCGGCGGGACGCAATAGCTCAATCCGCGTATTGCCCGGCGGCCTTGATGATCGGCGCCCAGCGGTCGATCTCGCTGGTCAGCATCGCGCCCAACGCCTCCGGTGTCGCCTTGTCCTGCGGGACCGGCTCGGTGTTGATGTCGTTGAACCGGGCGATCAGCGCGGGATCCTTGAGCGCGGTCTGCAGCGCCGCCGTCAGCTTCTGAACGACCGCCGGCGGCGTGCCCTTGGGCGCATAGATGCCGTGCCAGACACCGAGCTCGAAACCCTTCAGGCCGGCCTCGTCGGCCGTCGGCAGATCGGGCAGGCTCTTCAGCCGCTCCTTGGTGGTGATCGCGTAGGCCTTGACCTGCTTGGCCGTGATCGGCCCGGTCGTGTTCGTCGCCTGGTCGCAGGTGAGATCGATCTGCTTGCCGAGCAGGTCGTTCATGATCGGGCCGTTGCCCTTGTAGGGCACCGTGGTGAGCTGCTTCTGGATCGCGGTCATGAACAGCATGCCGCACAGATGGGAGGCCGCACCCAGGCCGGCGTTGGCGTAGGTCAGCTTGTCGCCCTGCTGCTGGGCGTAGGCGACGAGCTCCTTGAGCGTGTTGGCCGGGAAATCGGGCCGCGCAATGATGGTCATCGGCGCGTTGGTCACGAGCCCGATCGGCGCAAAGGCCGTCTTGGTGTCGTAGCTGAGGTTGCGGTAGAGCGTGGCCGCGGTCGAGATGCCGACGTGATGGATCAGCAGCGTGTAGCCGTCCGGCTGGGCGCGCGCAGCGCGGGTCGTGCCGATGGTACCGCCGGCGCCGGTCGCGTTCTCGACGATGACCTGCTGTCCCAGCGATTTCGCCATGCCTGCCGCAGTCAGGCGCGCGATGGTGTCGGTCGGCCCGCCCGCGGCGAATGGAACCAGCATGGTGATGGGCCGGGTCGGATAGTCCTGGGCGAACGCCGCGCCAGACGACACGAGCAGAGCCGATACGAGGGCTATGAACCGCATTAGTTTCCTCCGGATTGTTGTTTGCGCCATCAAAGCGCATTCCGGGGCGGGCGGCCATCACGAAAGCGACGTCAGCAGGAGTGTTGCGATCACGATTATGGTCGGGCCACCTACGCAGACGGATATCTGAGCGACTGCGACCGGGCCCGTGGCAAGCAGCCGGCAATTGATCAGGCGGTGCGCTAATGCGCGACGAGATCCTGAGCTGTCACGCTTTTGGCTGTTCGCTGCGCATGAACTCTCCGGAAAACCGCTTCGCTCTTTTTCCGCATCATGCTTTAAGTTGTCAGTTGTGGGATCACGACAATCTGGGCCACCACTCGACATGCGATTTCAGCGGCATTTGCATCTATTGGCTGCGGCTCTACTTGCGGCGTTCGCTGCGACCATTGCGTTCGTCATCCCATCTTTCATGCAGATCGAAGAGACGATCAATATCGTCGTGATCACGCAAGGCCTGAACCTGACCATGACGACGTTCATGGTCGCAACGGCGCACGCAGTGCTGCTCGGTCTTCCCCTCTATCTTCTCATCAGCCGCAAGCGATCGCACGTCGGGATTGCGGCCTGCGCTCTCGGAGGTTTCGCCGTCGGGGCAATGCCATTCGGCGTCCTAGCATTGATTTCCATGATCGGTGGCGGCACGCCGACAACGATCAATTGGTTCAACGGCGCACCACCCCCGTTTGGTTGGATCGAGTACGTCAGCACCTTAGGACTCCTGGGTTCGTTGGGCCTTGTTGGCGGCCTCACCTTTTGGGCCGCCATACGAATATCCGGGTCTGATGAACGATCATGGCGTGTCGTTTCTGCAGCCGTCCTTCTGACATGCGGCGTCTTCGTCCTGCCGGTCGTCGTAAGAGACAAAAGCTGCCACAATCTCTTCCGGGACAGCCGCACGCCCGTCCGACTACAAGTCCATGCAAATCTAAGGGTGCCGCCCGAAGAATGGAAAAAACTCGAGCAAACCTTCGCCGACTTCGGTCAAGCGCAAGCGCTATCAATTCGGCGCGACGTACACAGCCAGGATGGAAACGTCATATGGCGGAGCGTAAGCCTGTGCAACGATGCCGGAATCAGCATCAGCGTGGACGACGAGCCGTGGCTCGCTCGTATCCATCCTACTGTGCGGATGAAGGCATGACCCTCAGCATCTATTCTCTAAGGTCGGGTTGGGACTGGAAGCCGCTCACCCGCCATCTGCTCGGCGAGCTCGAGAAAATTTGGCCCGAGAAAACTACATTCAGGGGACTGAGCGGTCAGATCCTGTTGTTCGAAGATGCAATGAAGGGACGGCCGTAGCCGTTACCTTACGTCTGCTTCCTCTTCGGACTTGGCTGCCCTCGGCATCGGCTGCTGGTCCGGATTGCCTTCGATGGAGGACATGCGACCTGCACGCGGCCTCGCCATCGCCCACCTCACGTCTGCGCCTCGGCATCGCTCTCGAGCTTGTTACGGAGTGCCGCGACGATGCGATGAACCGTTTGCAGATCCTTGACCGCAAGCCCTTCGGAAAGGCTGTTGACCCACGGCATCTGCAAAGCCATGGCCGCGTCGAAAGCGCGCCGCCCCTTGTCGGTGAGGACGACGAGCTGTGCGCGGCGGTGATGCGGATTGGCCTCGAAGGCAACGAGGCCTTCCGCATGGAGGTCGTTGACGATCCGCTGCACGTTCTGGCGATTGCCGCCGAGATCGCGGGCGAGCCAGGCTACCGGCTGCGGTCGCTCTGCCTGCACGATGGCGCCGAGAATCTGCCAGCGGGCGCTGGTGAGCCCGAGCGGGGCCACCAAACGGTCCCCTGCGGTCAGGAGCAGGCTGTTCAGCCGGAACAAGTCAAGCATGAGGTTCGTCAGGGCATCGCCGGCCGGCGTCCGTTGGGATTTCCGCATCCGTCACCATAGGCAGTTATTGACATCATGATGTCAAATTACTAGGTTGGCCATAGTACCATACTGACATCATAAAACCATCTCGACGGAGTTCGTCATGGCACGCTTACGCCCACTGGACCCTGACTTTCCCATCGAGCGTCAGCTCGGCATCGACACCGGCCCTTTGGTGCTGGTGAATCTGTTCACGCTCGACAAGGCCGACGAACAAAGCTTTCTCCAGGTCTGGCAGGACGATGCCGCCTTCATGAAGCGGCAGCCCGGCTTCATCTCCACCCAGCTTCATCGGGCGATCGGCGAAAGCCCCACGTATCTGAACTACGCAGTTTGGCAGACGAATGCCGACTTCCGGGCTGCGTTCACGCACCCCGAGTTCAGGTCGAAGATCTCGGCTTACCCTGCATCCGCGGTCGCCTCCCCGCACCTGTTCCAGAAAGTCGCGGTGCCCGGCATCTGCGTCGCGTAGCTCGCTTCGAAAACGGCAGACCCATGACCAAGATCATCCACCCAGTCGCGGGAGCGGTCGCACTGATCACCATTGCGACTTTCTGGCTTTCCACGGCTCTCACCGAGCTGTTTGCGTCACACGAGACCATAGCCATGGTGAAGACCGCCATACCGTGGGGCTTCCTGCTGCTCATTCCGATGCTTGCGGCGACGGGAGGCTCGGGATTCGTCCTGGCAAAGCAGCGGCGCGCCGGCCTGATCGGTGCGAAGATCAAACGCATGCCGTTCATTGCCGGCAACGGCATCCTGATTCTGATTCCCGCCGCGTTGTTTCTTGCCTCCAAGGCGAAGGCCGCGGAGTTCGACACCACGTTCTACGCCGTGCAGGCTCTCGAGCTGGCCGCCGGAGCAGCGAACATCGTTCTGCTCGGTCTCAACATGCGTGACGGCCTCAAGATGAAGGGCCGTTTCCGCGTTCGCGAGCCTGATCGCTTGAGCACCAAGCCGATCCTCTGAGTGCGAAGATTCTTTCACTGCTGCGGAAGTGATCCCCGCCTATGCCTGCTTCTTCTTCCCCTTGGCCGCCCTCGGCACCGGCTGCGGGTCCGGATTGCCTTCGATCGAGGACAGACGTCCGGCGGTGAACGTGTAGATGCCGGCGCGCGGACCAGTGGTCCAAGTGACGACGGCGACGCGGCGGCCGCCAGCGTCGTTGGACAGGTTGACGGTCGAGGGCGCGCCGATGCCGCGCACCACGTCGCATTCGGTGTGGCCGAGCGCGACCGTGCCGCCGATCGGCGCGGGCGTCGTCGAGGCATTGGCATCGGCCGGTCCGGGCGGCGGCGCCATGCCGGGACAGGCGCCGTCGGCGCTGACGAGATCCTCAGCCCGCACCGGCTTGTCGGGGGTCAGCGGCGGCGATTCGATCGAGATGTTCTTGATGAAGAGGCGGCCGGGTTTCTGGAACCATTCGGCATCCTTCGACAGCAAATCGGCCCCGCCCGCGCAGCCCGCGACCAGCGGTGCTACGGCAGCCAACGCAATCAAGAGCGAGCCGGGAAGCTTTTGATGTCGCACGATAAACGAATTCCCCACGTGAAGGACCAGCCCTAAGCGATTGTCCCAACATCCCTTTGCGGCATGAAGGTGGCCGAAGCCAGCATCGCCCGAAAAGTGCAAATTATCATTAATTGCGGCTAATTGCGCTTCTGCCACCGGCCGCGGTCGTCGGCCTGCCAATAGGTGACATCAAATCCCCGCGCCTTGCAATCCGTCCAGGCGGTGCGGGCGAGCGCAAGCGCGTCGGGATCGTCGCCGTTGAACAGCAGCACCATGCGCTCATAGCCCTGCGCGTCCTCCGGCAGCGCGGCGTTGTCGACCAGGAAGCGGACATTGGCCCCATTGGGATTGCCGCCCTCGATCGCCAGCACGATCGGCTGGTCGGCCACATCGTTCACCCGCCATGTCGCGTGCGGCAGGAATGAATCGTCGCGATAGGTCCACAAGTGCGAGTCGAGCGCATCGGCGCGCTCCTCCGAGGTCGACTGCACCACGACGCGCCAGCCGCGCTCGAGCGATTTCTCGAGAAGCGGCGGCAACACATTCTCCACCGTCATGTTTTGCAGATGGTAAAACAGCACTTCAGTCATGTCGGGTCATTTGCGCTCGTAATGGTCGGCGACCAGGCGGTCCAGCAGGCGAACGCCGTAGCCGCTGCCCCAGCTCTGGTTGATGTCGGTCTTCGGCGCGCCCATGGCGGTGCCGGCGATGTCGAGATGGGCCCAGGGCACGCCGTCGACGAAGCGCTGCAAGAACTGCGCGGCGGTGATCGAGCCGCCATGGCGGCCGCCGGTGTTCTTCATGTCGGCGAACTGGGAATCGATCAGCTTGTCGTATTCCGGGCCGAGCGGCATGCGCCAGACCTTCTCCCCGCTCTCGATGCCTGCCGTGAGCAGCCGGTCGGCCAGTTCGTCGTTGTTGGAGAACATGCCGGCATGCTCGGTGCCGAGCGCCACCATGATGGCGCCGGTCAGCGTCGCAAGGTCCACCATGAATTTCGGCTTCACCTTCTTGGCGACGTACCAAAGCACGTCGGCGAGCACGAGGCGGCCCTCGGCGTCGGTGTTGATGATCTCGATGGTCTGGCCGGACATCGAGGTGACGATGTCGCCCGGCCGCTGCGCGTTGCCGTCGGGCATGTTCTCGACGAGGCCGATGGCGCCGACCGCGTTGACCTTCGCCTTGCGCGCGGCGAGCGCATGCATCAGGCCGACGACGCAGGCCGCGCCGCCCATGTCGCCCTTCATGTCCTCCATGCTGCCGGCCGGCTTGATCGAGATGCCGCCGGTGTCGAAGCAGACGCCCTTGCCGACGAAGGCGACGGGGGCCTCGCCCTTCTTGGCGCCGTCCCAGCGCATGATCACGGTGCGGCTCGGCCGCGCCGAACCCTGGCCGACACCGAGCAGCGCGCCCATGCCGAGCTTCTGCATCGCCTTGACGTCGAGCACCTCGACCTTGACGCCGAGCTTGCGGAGCTGACCCGCTCTGCGGGCGAACTCCTCCGGGAAAAGCACGTTCGGCGGCTCGTTGACGAAGTCGCGTGCGATGATCACACCGTCGACGACATGGCCGGCCGCGGCGAACGCTTTCTTCGCCGCACCGGCATCGCCGACCGCAAGCGAGACGTCGGCGCGCGCACCGCCCTCCTCGCCGTCCTTCTTCTTGGTTTTGTAGCGATCGAACTTGTAAGCGCGTAAGCGCAGGCCCGAGGCGATCGCAACCGCCTGCTCGCTGGTCAGGGCGCCACCCGGCAGCTCCGCCAGGATGGTCATGGCGCTGGTGCCGGCGGGCAGCTTGCTGGCCGCCACACCGCCGAACTTGAGGAAATCGTTGGCCTTGAGGCCGGTCGCCTTGCCGGCGCCGATCACGATCAGCCGGGTCGCCTTCACCCCCTCCGGCGCCAGAATGTCCAGCGCAGCACCACTCTTGCCCTTGAAGGCGGCCGCAGCCGCCGCGCGCTTCACAATCTCGGCAGCGCCGCCGAGGGCCTTGACCGTCGCCGGACCGAGCTTCAGGCCGTCGTCGCAGAACACGACCAGGATGCCACGAGGGGCGGCAGACAGCGGGACAAAGCCGACCTTGATGGCATCGGACATGGATAACTCCTCCAAAAGATGGGGCTTTTCGTCGTTCGGGCGTTTCCAGCCACAACCGGAGCTGAACGGCGATTCACTGAGGCGTCCCCCACTATGGGCCACCCGCCCGGCAGATGCCAAGCTCCGCCGTGGCCCCCACGCCACAACAGCGAAATATTAACCATATGATGAGGGTGCCACGGGGCAGCCATTTTGTTGACGGATCAAAGGGATGGTAGTGAGAGGATGAACTGGCGGAAGAGCTGTTGGCCGACCTTGGGGATCCCCTGATCGGGGATTGGTTGGGCAGCCGGAATTCCGATCGGAATTGGGGCTTGGTGGGAATTCGTGCGGTAGCGCATGGGGTCGATCGATAGGTATATCTTCCGCACGACGCTGGCGTCGTTTGCGTTGGTCCTGGTCAGCCTCACCGGCGTGATCTGGATTACGCAGGCGTTGCGCGGCATCGACCTGATGACGAGCCAGGGTCAGACCATCCTCACCTTCCTCGGCATCACCAGCCTCGTGATCCCGGCCCTGGTCCTGATCATCTCGCCGATCGCGCTGATGATCGCGATCTCGCACACACTGAACAAGCTCGCGACCGATTCCGAGATCATCGTGATGAATGCCGCCGGCTTCTCGCCGATCCGGCTGTTCGTTCCGTTCTTGTATGCCACCTGCGTGGTGGCGCTGCTGGTCGCCTTCATCGCGGCCTATCTCGCCCCAGACGGGATGCGGCGCATCAAGCAGTGGGATGCCGAGATCACCGCGGACGTGCTCACCAACATCCTGCAGCCCGGCCGCTTCGCCCGGCTCGACGAGAACCTCACGATCCGGATTCGCGAACGCCAACCGGGCGGCATCCTCGCCGGCATCTTCATCGACGACCGCCGCGATCCGAACGAGCGCGTCTCGATCGTCGCCGAGCACGGCGAGGTCGTAAAGAACGAGACCGGCTCGTTCCTGGTGCTGGAAACCGGCAATCTCCAGCGCTTCGAGGCGGGCAAGCGCGATCCGGCGCTCGTGGCCTTCGGCCGCTACGGCTTCGACATGTCGAAATTCGCCAAGGGCCGCGACGTCACCCTCGGCATCCGCGAGCGCTATCTCTGGGAGCTGTTCTCGCCATCCGACAACGATCCCGTCTACAAGCAGATTCCAGGGCAGTTCCGCGCGGCCTTGCATGACAGCCTGCTCGCGCCGATGTATCCGTTCGCCTTTGCGGTGCTGACCTTTGCCTTTCTCGGAGCGCCGCGCACCACTCGCCAGAGCCGCAACTTCTCCATCGCCTCCTCGATCGTGGCGGTGTTCGGCCTGCGCATGGCCGGTTTCGCCTGCTCGGTGATGGCGGTGAAGTCGCCGGGCGCGGTGCTGGCTCAATATGCGATGGTTTTCGGCGCCATCGGCGTCGGGCTGTGGATGATCATCCGCGGTGTCGTGGTCGAGCCGCCTCCCGGCCTGATGGAGGCCATCAACCGGTCGAATGCACGGATCGCACGGCTGTTCGGACGTCCGGCCACCGCATGAGCATGCTCACCAACACACTGGGGCGCTATTTCGCCGGCCGCTTCGTGGTCGCGGCGCTCGGCGTCTTCGGCGGCATTTTCCTGCTGCTGGTGCTGGTCGACTACATCGAGATGGTGCGCAAGACCTCGGGCCTTGCATCCGCCTCCGCGCTCATGGTGGCCGAGACCTCGCTGTTCCGGGTGCCGCAGCTCCTGGAGAAGCTGACGCCGTTCTGCATGCTGATCGGCGCCATGACCTGCTATCTCGCCCTCTCCCGCCGGCTCGAGCTCGTGGTGGCGCGCGCCGCGGGCATCTCCGCCTGGCAGTTCATCGCGCCCGCGCTCGGCAGTGCGCTCCTGATCGGCGTGATCGCCACCGTCGCCTACAATCCGATGTCGGCCAATTTGCGCGAGCTGTCCAAGCGCATGGAGGCCGAGCTGTTCGGCTCCGCACCCGGCGGCGGCATCCAGGACGCCTCCGGCTTCTGGCTCAACCAGATGACCAGCGACGGGCAGACCATCATCAATGCGGCGCGCAGCGAGCAGCAGGGCATCCGGCTGACCGGGCTGACGCTGTTCCGGTTCGACCAGGACCAGCACTTCAAGGAGCGGGTCGAGGCGCGCGAGGCGACGCTGGATGCCGGCCGCTGGCTATTCAAGGGCGTCCGCCGCTTCTCGCTGGACGGACCGCCGATCGACCAGGCCACCCTGGAAATTCCGACCACGCTGACCGAGGCGCAGGTCCGCAACAGCTTTTCCACCCCCGAGACTGTGTCCTTTTGGCAACTACCGAGCTACATCCGCTCCTCCGAAAGCTCGGGCTTCGCGACAGCGGGATACCGACTCCAGTATCAGAAGCTTCTGGCACAGCCGTTTTTGCTCGCAGCCATGGTGATGCTCGCGGCCTCCGTGTCGTTGCGCTTCTTCCGGATGGGCGGCGTGCAGAAGATGGTTTTGAGTGGCGTGGGCGCAGGCTTTCTGCTCTACGTTCTGTCGAAAGTAACTGAGGACTTGAGCAAGGCTGAGTTGATGCATCCGATCGCTGCGGCGTGGTTGCCCGTTGTGGTGGGCGGCCTCACCGGCTTTTTGGCCTTGCTCTATCAGGAGGACGGATAGTGACTGCCGTCCGCCGAGGGCTCGTGTCTCGTTTGACGCGGCGCACATGGGTGCGCGCGAACGGGCGCGACTTGTCCGTCCGCAGGCTCCTGATTGCCGTCGTCGCGGCTGCCTCGCTCGGCGGCTTGATCGACGCTGCCGCCGTGGCGCCGGCGAAGGCCCAGAGCTTCACCTACAATCCGCTGCCGCCGCGTGCGAAGCCGCCAAAGGCCCCCAACGACAACCAGATGCTGGTTCAGGCCACCGAGGTGAACTACGACTACAACAACTCGCGCGTCTCCGCGGTCGGTAACGTGCAGCTGTTCTACAACGGCACCAGCGTCGAGGCCGACCGGGTCATCTACGACCAGAAGACCAAGCGGCTGCATGCCGAGGGCAACATCCGCATGACAGATGCCGACGGCAAGATCACCTATGCCGAGATCCTGGATCTCTCCGACGATTACCGCGACGGTTTCGTCGATTCGCTGCGCGTGGACACGGCGGACCAGACCCGCATGGCCGCGAGCCGCGCCGACCGCTCCAGCGGCAATTACACGGTGTTCGAGAATGGCGTCTACACGGCCTGCGCGCCGTGTAAGGACGATCCGAAGAAGCCGCCGCTGTGGCAGGTCAAGGGTGCCCGCATCATCCACGACCAGCAGGAGAAGATGCTGTACTTCGAGACGGCACAGATCGAGTTCTTCGGCGTGCCGCTCGCCTACATGCCCTATTTCTCGACGCCCGACCCGACCGTGAAGCGTAAATCCGGCTTCCTGATGCCGGGCTATATTTCGGGCACGGACAGAACGGGCTATGGCGTCGAGGTCCCCTATTACTGGGCGATCGCGCCCGACATGGACGCAACCATCACCCCGCGCTTCTTGTCGCGGCAAGGCGCGCTGCTGCAGGGCGAATTCCGCCAGCGCCTGATCGACGGCGCCTACCAGATCCGTGCCTACGGCATCTACCAGCTCGATCCCGGAGCATTCGCCGGGCTGCCCGGCGACCGCGAGTTCCGCGGCGCCATCGACACCAAGGGTCAGTTCGCCCTCAACGACAAATGGGTCTGGGGCTGGGACGGCGTGCTGATGTCCGACTACTACTTCTTCTCGGACTACCGGCTCTATCAGTACCGCGATCCGCTCGGCTCGTTCCTGTTGCTGCCGACGGAAGCGCTGTCGCAGCTCTATCTGACCGGCGTCGGCAACCGCAGCTTCTTCGATGCGCGCACGATGTACTGGCTGAGCTATTCGGGCAACCAGAGCCAGGTGCCGATCGTCTACCCGGTGATCGACTATTCCAACGTGCTCAACTATCCCGTCTTCGGCGGCGAGGTCAGCTACAAGACCAATTTCGTGAACCTGTCGCGCGACGATGCGGTGTTCGACCCGATCACGACGCTCGCCAACACCAACAGCCTGTGCACCACGGCATCGGCCGATCCGCTGGCGCGGATGCCCTCGCAGTGCCTGCTGCGCGGCTTCCCCGGCACCTACACCCGCCTCACCGCGGAAGCGCAGTGGCGCAAGTCCTTCACCGACCCGTTCGGCCAGATCTGGACGCCGTTCGCGAGCCTGCGTGCCGACGCGATCAGGTCCTCGGTCTCCAACCAGCCCGGCGTGTCGAACTACCTGCCCGTCGGCGACACCGAGGCGTTCCGCCTGATGCCGACCCTGGGCCTGGAGTACCGCTATCCCTTCATCAACGTTCAGCCCTGGGGCTCGACCACCCTCGAGCCGATCGCGCAGATCATCATCCGGCCGAACGAGACCTATGCCGGCAGGCTGCCGAACGAGGACGCCCAGAGCCTGGTGTTCGACGCCTCGAACCTGTTCAGCGTCGACAAGTTCTCCGGCTACGACCGCGTCGAGGGCGGCGGCCGCGCCAATGTCGGCGTGCAGTCCACCACGCAGTTCGACAGGGGCGGCGCCGTTAAGGTGCTGTTCGGCCAGTCCTACCACCTGTTCGGCCTGAACTCCTTCACGGTGCAGGATGCCATCAATACCGGCCTCAACTCCGGCCTCGACAAGCCGCGGTCGGATTACGTTGCGAGCGCCAACTACTCGCCGAACAGCACCTACACGTTCAGCGTCCGCTCCCGCATGGACGAGCAGACCTGGAACGTGCAGCGCTTCGAGGCGGAAGGCCGCGCCAACTTCAATCGCTGGTCGGTCAGCGTGTTGTACGGCAATTACGCAGAGCAGCCGGAGCTGGGCTATCTGACCCGCCGCGAAGGCATCCTGACGACGGGCTCGCTGAAGGTCGCGACCAACTGGGTGGTGTCGGGCTCGGCGCGCTGGGACCTCGAGACCAACAAGATCAACCAATATGTGCTCGGTGCCGGCTATGTCGACGATTGCTTCGTGCTGGCGGCGAATTACGTAACTTCGTATAGCTATTCGGCGGGCACCGCACCGCCCACGCTGAGCCACGCGTTCATGTTCCAAATCGGCCTGCGCACGCTGGCGAACTCAACGACGTCCAGCAGTTCCGCCGGCCTCCAGTAAATGGTTTGAAGTGCCGGCCGCGTTTGCCCTATCTCGACGCGGCCGACATGCGAGCGACATCATGACGACGCCATTGCCTGTCTTCCGCCTCCTTCTCGCCATCGGTGCCGGGCTGATCTTGGCCGCCCTGCCCTCGCCGTCGCGCGCGCAGAACATCGCCGTGATGGTCAACGGCGATCCCATCACCGATTTCGACATCGAGCAGCGCATCAAGCTCGACCAGCTGTCGACACAGAAGACCCCCAGCCGGCAGGAGGTCATCAACGTGCTGATCGACGACAAGGTCAAGATCAAGGAAGGCAAGAAATACGGCGTCGATCCCAGCGTCTCCGACATCAACCAGTCCTATGACGGCATGGCGCAGCGCATGCGCATCACGCCGGATCAGCTCACCAAGTCGCTCGAATCCAAGGGAGTCCGCCCGGAGACGCTGAAGAGCCGCATGAGGGCCGAGATGGTCTGGGGCAGCCTCGTGCGCGGCCGCTTCAAGGAGAAGCTGCTGGTCGGCGAGCGCGACGTCGCGCAGGCCGTGCAAGCGCAGACCGGCGAAAAGCTTCAGATCGAGGGCACCGAGTACAAGATGCAGCCGATCGTGCTGATCGTGCCGCGCGGCTCGTCGGCGGCGTTCCTGGAAACCCGGAAGAAAGAAGCCGAGTCCTATCGGGCCCGCGTCGGGAGCTGCGAGGAGGCCAATTCGCTGTTCCGCTCGACCCCGAACGCGACCATCCGCGACACCGTCACCAAGACCACCGCCGAGCTGCCGGAGCCGCTGCGCAAGGTGCTCGACGACACCCCGATCGGCCGCCTGACCGCGCCCGAGATGACCAAGAACGGCATCGAGATGGTGGTGCTGTGCTCGCGCAAGCCGACCATGATCGACACGCCGAAGAAGCGTGAGGTCCGCGAGAAGATGTATCAGGAGAAGTACGAGAAGACGCAGAAGGCCTATCTCGACGAGCTGCGCAAGGCGGCGATGATCGAATATCGCAACCGCTGATGGCTAAGCCCTTCTCAGAGCCCTCCACCGAGTCCGCAGCCAAGCCTCTTGCAACCAAGCCCCTTGCAGCCAAGCCCCTTGCAGCCAAGCCCCTTGCCCTCACCCTGGGAGAGCCCGCCGGCATCGGCCCCGACATCACGATCGCGGCCTGGCTCAGGCGGGGCGAGCTGAACCTGCCCGCCTTCTATCTGCTCGGCGACGAGGCCCTGATCGCGCGCCGCGCCAAGGCGCTCGGCGCCGATATCAGGATCGCCGCGGTGGGCCCCAGTGAAGCGGGTTCCGCGTTCACGGACACCTTGCCCGTGGTCGCGACCGGCGAGCGCGCCACCGCCGAGCCCGGCAAGCCCGATTCATCCAGCGCGCCGGCCGCGCTCGCCTCGATCCGGCAGGCGGTCCTCGACGTGCGCGCGGGCCGTGCCGGCGCCGTCGTCACCAACCCGATCGCCAAGAGCGTGCTCTACCGCGCCGGCTTCCGTCATCCCGGCCATACCGAATTCCTCGCCGAGCTCGCCGCGGAGAACGGCCGCGTGCCGCAGCCGGTGATGATGCTGTGGTCGCCCCAGCTCGCCGTCGTGCCCGTGACCATCCACGTCTCGCTGCGCGATGCGCTGGGCGAGCTCACCAGCGAGCTGATCGTCTCGACCGTCCGCATCGTCGCCACCGAGCTGAAGTCCCGCTTCGGCATCGCAAGGCCGCGCATCGCGGTCTCCGGTCTCAATCCCCATGCCGGCGAGGACGGCTCGCTCGGCCACGAGGAGCAGACCGTCATCGTCCCGGCGCTGAAAGCGCTGCGCAACGACGGCATCGAGGCCAGAGGGCCGCTGCCCGCCGACACCATGTTCCACGAGGCGGCGCGACGGACCTATGATTGCGCGGTCTGCATGTATCACGACCAGGCGCTGATCCCGATCAAGACCGTCGCCTTTGACGACGCCGTCAACGTCACACTCGGACTGCCCTTCATCCGCACATCGCCCGATCACGGCACCGCCTTCGACATCGCCGGCACGGGCAAGGCCAATCCGGCGAGCCTGATCGCCGCGCTCAAGCTTGCGAGCCGCATGGCCGCCTCGCAAAGCTGATGAGCGCGATCGACGACCTCCCGCCGCTGCGCGAGGTCATTCGCCAGCACGCGCTGTCGGCGCGCAAATCGCTCGGCCAGAACTTCCTGCTGGACCTCAATCTCACCGCGCGCATCGCGCGTGCGGCCGCACCGCTCGAGGATTCCACCATCGTCGAGATCGGCCCCGGCCCGGGCGGGCTGACGCGGGCGC
Organism: Bradyrhizobium sp. IC4060; assembly: GCF_020193715.1. Lineage (NCBI taxonomy): Bacteria > Pseudomonadati > Pseudomonadota > Alphaproteobacteria > Hyphomicrobiales > Nitrobacteraceae > Bradyrhizobium > Bradyrhizobium sp. IC4060. The sequence goes on from NZ_JADYVJ010000001.1 coordinate 523,809, forward strand.
TGCTCGCGCTCGGCGCCCGCCGCGTCATCGCCATCGAGCACGACGAGCGCGCGATCCCCGCCTTGCAGGATATTTCCGCGCGCTACCCGGGCAGACTCGAGATCGTGCATGGCGATGCCATGACCTTCGATCCACGCCCGCTGCTCGCGGGCGAACGCGCCAAGATCGTCGCCAACCTGCCCTACAACATCGCGACCCAGCTTCTCATCAACTGGCTCGTTACCGAGCCCTGGCCGCCCTGGTACGAGATGATGGTGCTGATGTTCCAGCGCGAGGTCGGCGAGCGCATCGTCGCGCGCGAGGACGAGGAGGCCTATGGCCGGCTCGGCGTGCTCGCCAATTGGCGCTGCGAGACCAAGATCCTGTTCGACATTGCGCCATCCGCCTTCGTGCCGCCGCCGAAGGTCACCTCCTCCGTCGTGCGCCTCAAGCCGCGCGCAGAGCCGCTTGCCTGCGATCGCAGGCTGCTCGAGCAGGTCGCCGCCGCCGCCTTCGGCCAGCGCCGGAAAATGCTGCGGCAAAGCCTCAAATCGCTCGGTGTCGATCCCGCACGGCTTGCACGAGCCGCCGGCGTCGACGCGACACGGCGCGCCGAGACCATTCCCATCTCCGGCTTTGTTGCCATGGCGCGCGAATTGGCGGATATACGCAGCGAAACCGAGTAACCAAGAATTCCGGAGGAAAGAAAATGGGGTTGATGCGTCGGCAGTCCCTGGTCAAGTTCGATGCGCCGCTGTGCGAGACCATCGTCGAGACGCCCAAGCCGCAAGGCCGTGAGGTCCTGGTCCGCATCGAGCGCTGCGGTCTCTGCCATTCCGATCTCCACATCCAGGACGGCTATGCCGATCTCGGCGGCGGCAAGAAACTCGACACCACGCGCGGCATGACGCTGCCCTTCACGCTCGGCCACGAGATCGCGGGCGTCGTCGACGAGGTCGGCCCCGACGTTCCGGCAGGCCTCGTCGGCGCCAAGAAGGCGGTGTTTCCGTGGATCGGCTGCGGCCAGTGCCGCGACTGCGCCAATGGCGACGAGAACCTTTGTGTGAAGCAACGCTTCCTCGGCGTCTCCATCGACGGCGGCTTCGCCACCCACGTTCTGGTCCCCGACGCCAAATATCTGCTCGACTACGATCCCCTCCCCGTCAACCAGGCCGCGACCCTGATGTGCTCCGGCGTCACCGCCTATGGCGCGCTCAAGCGCCTGGTCGACCGTCCGCGCCAGCGCAATCTGTTGCTGATCGGCCTCGGCGGCGTCGGCATGATGGGCCTGTCGTTCGCGCAGGCGATGTTCAAGCAGCCAATCACGGTCGCCGACCTCTCGCCGGCCGCGCGCGAGACCGCACTCAAGAACGGCGCCGCGGTGGCCTACGATCCGGCCGAGCCCGACGTGATCAGACGCATCCTGAAGGAGACCGAGGGCGGCTTCGACGAGATCGTCGATTTCGCCGGCAACGAGAAGTCGATGGCCTTTGCCGTCGCCGTTGCCGCGCGCGGCGGCAAGATCGTGGTCTCCGGCCTGATGGGCGGCCAGTTCACGCTGCCGATGGTGCAATGGGTCTACAAGCGCATGACCATCGAAGGTTTCATGGTGGGCACGCTCGCGGAGGCTCACGAGCTGATGGCGCTCGCCCGCGCCGGCAAGATCAAGCCGACGCCGATGCGCGAGGAGCCGATGGGCGACGTGCAGAAATGGATCGACGAATTGCGTGCCGGCAAGGTCGTCGGCCGCATCGTCCTGAAGAACTGACCGCGGCGCGGCGGGTCCGACTCAAGTCTCGCCCGCCGCACGGAACGCCTGCGGCCGCGCCGCGTTGGCTGCGCATGTCGATCCGTTGCACCGTCGAAACCGCATTCTTCATCGCCTGGAGCTGCCTGGAGAAGAGCGGCGAGCTCGGGCCGCCGGACGCGAGCGCGAACTTCCTGCTCGACGCCATCGAGGCCCAGCTTCGAACCGGTGAGCGCCGGCAATTGATGCTCGCCAACCGGGCGATCGACGCTTACCGCGCCGCTGCGTCACAGGGCCGACTGACGGGGGATCGCGAAGTCCGCTGCGGCTGACGATCCTCGCTGCCGTCCAGCCCGCTGAAGCCGCGACGCCGTGCTCTGGTTTTCAACGTTCGAACGTCCGTTGTGTGCACTTTGGAACCGTCGGTTCCGCCGCGGAAACGTAGGTTTGCCGCTGGCGCCGATTCCCGGCCCGCCCAAGAGAACACAATGTGACCGGTCGGCCCCAGAACGATCTGCTCCGGCAGCTCAATCATCAGGATTTCGAACTGCTCGCGCCTCACCTCCAGCCGATCGACGTCGAGGCGAGCTACGTCCTGCATCATGCCGGCGACGACGTCGCCGCGGTCCATTTTCCATGCGGTCCCGCGCTGGTGTCGTTCGCCGTGCCGGTCGAGGACGATCGCGAGGTCGAAAGCCTGCTGGTGGGGCGCGAGGGCGCGGTCGGCATCGCCGCCGGCCCCAGCCCTTCGCTCGCCTATTCGCGCATGGTCGTGAAGTTTGGCGGCACCCTGGTGCGGCTGCCGTTGCGCGCGCTCGAGCAGGCGCAGCAGAGATCGGCGACGCTCCAGGAGGCCTTCGCGCGCTATGCCGACTGCCAGTTCGCGCAGCTCTTGCAGACTGCGGCCTGCAACGCTGCGCATTCGATCGAGCAGCGGGCCGCCAAGTGGATCATGTCCGCGCAGGAACATATCGGCGGAGCCGAGATTCCTCTCACCCACGAGCAGCTCGCCGGCATGCTGGGCGTCTCCCGCAGCTATGCCAGCCGCGTCATCCAGATGTTCAAGGCGCGGCGCATCCTCGCGACCCGCCGCGGCGCCATCCTGATCCTCGACGCAGCAGCGCTCGAAGCGAGAGCCTGCTGCTGTAACGATTGGGTGAAGAAGCATTTCCACGAGGTGCGCGGTGGAGCGGCACCCGCGGAGGGTTGATGCCTCCGCCTCACGCATGCGGCGGCGACTGCCGCTTCAGATGCAGATAGGTCGGACTGAAATCGCCGAGCCGCTGCAGCTCGCGCCATTTCAGCACGACCAGCTCGCCATCACGAAGATCCATCGCGCCGCTGCGCCTGAGATCGGCGAGCGTCCGGTTCACCGTCGCGATCGCCATGCCGAGCGTCTCGCCGAGTTGCGCGAGACTGATCGGCATGCGGCAACGATTGCCGCGCACCAGCTGCGCAGCGCGGGCGCGGTAGAACAGCTCGCAAAACAAGTGCGCCATGCGCGTCTGCATCGGCCGGGCGCTGTTGTTGGTGATGGCCTCGCGAAAGATCGCGGCATCGAGCAGCGTCTCGCGCCAGACCGCGAGGGCGAAGGTCGGCCGCCGCCGGAACGCGATGAACAGTTCGCGGTGCGGGATGAACGCCACCGACGCCGGCCCGAGCGCACTGAGCCCGTGATCCATCTGGTCGATGAACAACCCCTGCGCATCCGGAAGATCGCCGGTGAGATGGAACGCCAGATATTGCCGCCGCCCGCTGCCGAGCAGGTGATAGCGGGCAACCATGCCGGAGACGACCAAAGCGGAATGCTCGGGCTCATCGCCTTGACGGATGAAATCCTCATTGGTTGCGAAATCGCGCAGCATGAAGGTCAACGCGCGAATCTCGCCAATATCCTCCTCTGCGAGCGCGGTGTGCTCGCCGAGGTTCCGTATCAGCACGTCGTGAGCCTTTTCCATGGAGCCGCCAAAAATCGCGCCGGTTCTATCAAATGATACGTCCGGCTTGCGTTCAGCGGACTAGAACGCAGATCGGAAGCACAGGTTGCTAACCGGCTTGCGACGCATCGATCGCAGCCACCCCATTCCCCCCATTCGGACCAGCCGGCCTTAACATGAAAAGCACCACTCTCCTGGAGCGCATCCGGCGCCTGTTCGCATCCGATGCCGGCGAGCATCTGGACAGCATCAGCGACGCCTTGCTGAAGGGAACGCTGAGGGAGCCGGTCCGGCCGATGTCGGATCAGGAGCTCGCTCGCGCCATCCGCGAGTTCCGCTCCGTGCCGGTTTCCGACTGGACGCTTGCGAAACTGTCGCGTCGCCTGGCCGAGGCGTCCGTGCCGCGGGACGGCTGAAGCTGCACGCGAGGCCCATGCCACATCCGAAATTCATCGTCCGTCTGCAGACGATCGAAGGCCTGTCCGAGGACGAGCGCCGCCAGATCGCGGGCTTGCCGTCCACGCTGCGCCAGGTCGCGGATGGCGAGATCGTGCTGCGCCAAGGCGAGGCCGCGAGCCGCTGCGTCTTCGTCGTCAGCGGCTTCCTCTACCAGTCGCGCATCGTCGGCGATCGCAGCCAGACCCTCGCCTTCCATGTTCCCGGCGACATGCCATGCCTGCACACGCTGCTGGTCTCGCCGATGGACGCGGATCTCGTGGGGCTCGGCCCGACCATCGTCGGCACCGTCGCCCACAGCCAGCTCCGCCAGCTGCTCGACAGCTCGATCCACCTGACCCGCGCCTTCTGGCGCGAGACGCTGATCGACGCGGCCATCTCGCGGCAATGGATCGCCCGCCTCGGCGCGCAGGCGGCGCTGCCCAAGGTCGCGCACCTCATCTGCGAGCTCGCGGCAAGGCTGGAGATCGTCGGCCTCGTCAAGCGCAACTGCTTCCAGATGCCGATGACGCAGCGTCACGTCGCGGACGCCTGCGGACTGTCGATCGTCCACGTCAACCGCACCATCCAGGAGCTGAGGCATCGCGGGTTGATCGCCTGGGAGGGCAGCGAGATCGAACTGCTCCAGCCCGACGAGCTGCGCAGACTTGCGGATTTCTCGCCTGATTATCTAAGCTGAGCGGACCGCCACGCGGCGAGCAGCGGTCCGCCGCTCCCCAGCACGGGATCCGTCTTCGGCTTGCGGACCTTGGCGATGCGCTTGACCGCGTCGGGACGCTGGCGTGTGTCGGTGCACTCGTCATAGGTGCCGTCCTGCGGGTAGGCGCCGACGACCATAAAGTCCCGGCTGGATTCGATCAGCCGGTGGCCGGTGCCCGCGGGCAGGACCAGCACGTCCCCGGCTTTCAGTTTCAGGATGCGGCCCTTGATCCCGCCGCACTCGATCCTCGCCGTGCCGCGCGCCACGCCCATCACTTCATGGATCTGCGAATGATAGTGGACGAAGTCGTACACGGTGTCGCGCCACGACCGGCCCCAGCCATTGGTGTCGAACAGCGTATCGATGACGACCTCGGGCGGAAAGCGCCGACCGTTCAGCTTCACCGCGCCGCGATAGAGCAGCGCCGGGAAGCGCGGATGGTTCGGCACGATGCCGTCATCGCGAAAGTGCATGGCCGTGGGCTTGCGGGCCCGTACCAGCCCCCGCAGCGTCGCTGCATCGGGCTGCTCCTCTACCAGCTTCTTGGCGAAGTTCTTGATCTGATCCTTGACCGGCATGACGTCTCCTCAGCCGCGAAATAACGGCTGCGGAGGTGAGAAGTTTCCGGGCCCGATCGGAGCAAGGCCCGACAGGGCCTCTCCTCGTCATGACGCGGCGTCGGAAGGAAGCGCGTCAACGCTTGGCGGCAATCAGTTCGGCAAACTGCCGCAGATAGAGCGGCCAACCCTGATCGCTGTCAACGCCGCTGCGGACGCCTTCCCAGCCCTCGCCATGCCGATCGAGGCGACGGTGCTCCAGCTCCAAGCGGGTCCGGCTTGGTGTCTCCGCAATGAACCGGACCTCCCATTCACTCGTCTTGGCGGGATCGGTCTCGATTTGCCAGCGCGGGCTGATGTCCCAGCTCAAGAGGACTCGATTGGGTGGTTCGAACGCCAACACGCGCGCCCAGCGGCATTCGCTGCCGTCGATCCCCCGATCATAAATGCTTCCGCCCACCCGAGGTTCGAATACGGTCTCTGCGATGGGAACGGCGAGCAGATTGTGCTCGCGCGGCTTGAAGCTGCCGAAGTCTTCGGTGAAGACCTTGAACGCGCGCTCGATCGGCGCCTCGACGACGATGGAATGTTTGACGGGCGCAATCGATACACGTGTGTTCATCTGGATCCCTCCGATGGTTTTTCGACGGCTAGTTTGTAAGCGGCCAACGTGTCGCTCCAGAACCGGTCGAGCCAGGCTCGCATCTGGCCGAGTCCCGCCGGATCGACGTAATAGACGTTGCTGGCGCCCTTCGGCTCTGCACGAACCAAGCGGGATTCGCGCAGCACCTTGAGATGCTGTGAGACGGCCGACTGGGACACGGGCAGCTGTCGCGTGATCTCGGCGACCGTGCGTGGCCGTGCACCGACAAGCTCGAATATCCGCCTGCGGGTGGGATCGCCGAGTGCGGCCAGTTGTGCGCTGTCTTTAGCCATAGACACTCACCGCCCCATGCCACGCTTGTTCGACCTGTCATAAGTTACTACTAATGATTAGTACGGACTTATAATCGTGTCAACCGGCTCAGGTCGTGGCGTGGAACTCTGATCGTGAAGTTCGGAGAGTCTCATCCGGGGGCGGAACGAACGCCGCGCAGGCCCGATTCAAGCCACATCCTCTCCGGATTTGCGGCTCATTGCCACCCAAGTCTTTGATGACAAAGGGATGGTTAAGAGTTGCGTCATGCGTAACCGGGAGACCAGGATGGGCAACCGCACCGCAAAGTTCATTTCGACCCTCGTCGCCAGCATCCTCGCGGGCGCGCCATTGGCCGCGGTATCGCAGAACGCGCCGACGCCATCGAGCACGGCCGCAGCGGCGCCCGACTGCCTGGCTTCGCCGAAGGATGCCGCGCCGCAGGGCCAGCACTGGTACTACCGCCTCGATCGCACGACGAAGCGCAAGTGCTGGTATCTGCGCGCCGCAGGCGGCAAAGCCGCACAGACCGCGCAGGCGACGACCGATACATCCGAGCCGGATGCAGCACCGCCGCAGGCCGTGCAGAACGCGCGCGCGGAATATATCGCGCCGCAGACGAGTGCCGCAGCGGGCACGCCGAACATGGCCGCGCCCGCGCCGGCTGCAGCGAATGCACCCGCGGTCGCGCCGCAGCCGCCGAGCAGCGTCGCCGAAACCAACGCGCAGCAGCCGGCCGTGACCGCGCGCTGGCCCGAGGCCTCCACAGCGTCCACCGCCCCAGCGCCTCAGCCGGCGCCAACCACGCTTGCAGCAGCCGCGCAGCCAAACGCGAAGCCGTCAAAATCCCCTGCTCCGCTCCCGCCCGTGGCCGATGGCACGACTGACAAGTCCGGCGGTTCGCTGCAGATGCTGATGCTTGTGATCGGCGGTGCGCTGGCGCTCGCCGGCATCCTCGCCAGCGTCATCTACCGCTTCGCCGGCGGACGGGTCCGCGCCCAGGCCGCCGACCGCCGCGGGCATTGGGACGATTGGGCGCCGCAGGACCATGACGGAAACCACGCGCCCTGGCGGGATTCACCGCCGGCCGCCGCCCAGCCGCCGCGCCCGATCGACTTCGATGCGGCACGTCCGCAACCGACAAGACAAGTGACGAAACTCGCCGCGATCGGCCGCGAGATCGAGCTGATCGACGCGCGCAGGCAACGTGCCGTCGCTCCGGCCGCAAAACCGGTCGAGTCCAGAAGCGACAAGGTCGAGACCAAGTTGTTCGATCGGGCTGCTGCACCCAAGCTTGCCGCCAACGAAATTGAGGCGGATCGCGATGACGCGCCGGCAGGTCGGGATACCGATGCCGTCGATGTCGACGCGATCACGACTATGCTGGAGCAGCTGGCGAAGGAAGGGCCGCGCCTGTCGCGGCCTAACCTTGAAGCTGACCTTGCAAACTTCGCACGAAGCCTACGAGGCCAATCCGCCGCTCGCGTTTGAGGCGCTCGGCCTTCAGGATCGACTGAACCTCGGCGAAGGCTTCGTCGACCGCGTGGTTGATCACGATGTAGTCGTACTCGGCCCAGTGACTCATCTCGTCGCTGGCGCGGCTCATGCGCTTGCGGATCACCTCGTCGGAATCCTGCGCGCGCGAATGCAGGCGCTTCTCGAGGTCGGCCGCCGAGGGCGGCAGGATGAAGACGCTGACGACATCGGCGCGCGCCTTCTGCTTCAATTGCTGGGTGCCCTGCCAGTCGATGTCGAACAGCACATCCTGGCCGGCCGACAACGCCGCATCCACGGGACCGCGCGGCGTGCCGTAGCTGTTGTCGAACACCGTCGCCCATTCCAGCAGTTCGTCGGCCTTCACCATGGCATCGAACGTCGCCTTGTCGACAAACGTATAGTCCTTGCCGTTGACCTCGCCCGGCCGCATCGCGCGCGTGGTCGCAGATACCGACATTTTCAAGCCCGGCATCCGGTCGATCAGCATGCGCGACAGCGTCGTCTTGCCCGCGCCTGATGGCGAGGACAGCACGAACATCAATCCGCGCCGCTCGACACCGTCAGTTCCGTGACCGCCCGTCGTCATCGATCACTCCAGATTCTGCACCTGCTCGCGGAACTGCTCGACCACGTTCTTCATGGCGAGGCCCGTGTTGGTCAACTCGATGTCATTCGACTTCGAGCAGCAGGTGTTGACCTCGCGGTGAAACTCCTGCGCCAGGAAATCCAGCTTGCGCCCGATCGGGCCGCCCTTGCCGATCAGCTCGCGCGCCTGCGCGATGTGGGAGGCGATGCGGTCGAGCTCCTCGCGGATGTCGGCCTTGGTCGCGATCAGGATCGCCTCCTGCATCAGGCGGTCGGAGTCGAAACGGTCGGAGGTGTCGAGCAGCGCTGCGATCTGCTCAGCGAGCTTCGCCTTGATCGCCTCCGGCTTGCGGCCGGGCGCGGCCTCCGCTCTCTTCGCCAGCTGCTCGATCTCGTCGACGCGCTGGGTCAGGATCTGCCCAAGCGAAGTGCCCTCGCGCTTGCGCATCGCAACGAGCTCGTCGAGCGCCTTGTCGAAGGCCTCGGCGGCAGCAGTGCGCGCTGCCTTGTCCTCCTCCTCGTCGCCCTCGGGCTCGGCGACCTCGACGACGCCCTTGATGGCGAGCAGGCCGTCGATGCTCGGCGCCACCGCGTCGACCTTCCCCGAGATCAGCGCGGCGGCCTTCAGCACCGCGTTGAGCACGTCCTCGTTGATGCGGACGGTGGCTGCGGCATTGGTGCGCTTGACGGTGAGATTGGCATAGACGGTGCCGCGCGAGAGCAGCTCGCCCGCGCGCTTCTTGGCATGGGCCTCGAGCTCATCAAACCCCTGCGGCAGCCGCACGCGCAAGTCGAAGCCCTTGGCATTGACCGACTTCAACTCCCATTCGAACGTATACGGCCCGCTTGCGCCGTGGCATCTCGCAAAGCCGGTCATGGACGACAGCGCCATCAGTTCAAATTCTCCAGGAACACGGGATTCGCGAGGCTATCAAGCCACGCGAATCTTAAGACTATTTTGCCGGAAAGTGGAATCGGCAATGTCCGCAAGCCGGTCTGCGCGCAAGGCTCAGCGCTGAACCACCGGCGGCGAGCCCTGCACCGCGCCCTGCCGGGCCGGTGGGGGATTGGCTGGAGCAGCCGGGCGTGCTGCCGGCGGCCTCTTCTGCTGATTGGGCCGTGCCGGCGTGGCCGCGGTCGGCGCGTCGGCAGCGCCAGGCGCGGCAACGGCCGGCGGCTGCGCGTCCTCGGGCGGCTCGACCGTGTCGTTCTGGATCTGCTTCTCCATCGCGCGGAGCTTGGCGACGTTCTTCTGGTGCGCGTCGTAGGTTTCGGTGAAGGCATGCCCGCCGGTGCCGTCGGCGACGAAATAGAGGTCGCGGGTGCGGGCCGGGTTGGCGGCAGCTTCGAGTGAGGCGCGGCCCGGATTGGAGATCGGGCCCGGCGGCAGGCCGTCGATCACATAGGTGTTGTAGGGCGAGGGCTGCGTGATCTCGCTGCGTTTGATCGGCCGGCCCAGCGTTCCCTTGCCGCCGACGAGGCCGTAGATGATGGTCGGATCGGACTGCAGCTTGATCCGCTGCTTCAGCCGGTTGACGAACACCGCGGCGACGCGGCTGCGCTCGTCCGCCTTGCCGGTTTCCTTCTCGATGATGGACGCCAGCGTGACCAGCTGCTCCGGCGTCTTGACTGGAATGTCCTGATTGCGGCGCTCCCAGATCTCCGACAGCACACGCTTGTGCGCCTGCTGCATGCGCTGGACCACCTGCTCGCGCGGGGTGCCGCGCGGGAATTTGTAGGTCTCCGGGAGCAGCGTGCCTTCGCGCGGCAGCTCGCGCACGCTGCCGGTGAAGATGTCGTTGTCGGACAGCCGCGCCACGATCTGCTCGGAGGTCAGGCCTTCGGGAATCGTCACGGCGTGCTGCACCACCTTGCCCTCGACGATGGTGCCGATGACGTCGCGCAGCGAGGCGTTCTTCTGGAAGGAATACTCACCCGGCTTGAGGTCCGAGCTCGCCTTCAACGCGGCGACGCTGGCGATGAACACCCAGGGATTGACGTCGGTCACGCCTTCCCGGTTCAGCGTCTCGGCGATGTCGCGCTTGCCCGCACGCTGCGGGATGTTGACGATCTTGTCCTCCTTCAGCGGTCCGGGCGCCTCGAGCACCTGGCGGCCGTAATAATAGACGCCGCCGGCGCCGAGCATGGCGATCAGCAGAAGCGTGATGATGGCGTTGCCGACGACGACGAACGGATTGCGCGCGCGGTCCGACCGCTTGGGCGGCGGCGGAAGTTGCTCGGGCTCGAGCGCGGCCCGCGGACTCCGGGGTGAAATGGGCGGCCTTTCACTCATCGAAACAACCTGAATCCTGCCGGTTCAATAGCGGCCCGACAATCGCTTGCCCTGCCAAAAACGCACGCGCCCACGTCCATGACTATCGCCGAATACGGCAAAACGGTGGATTCGTCTCAAACACAAACTAACTGACTAGGCGCCGGACGATCACCGACGCATTGGTACCGCCAAAACCAAAAGAGTTCGACAACGCGACGTTGACCTCACGCTGCTTCGACTTGTGCGGCACGAGATCGATCGCGGTCTCGACCGACGGATTGTCGAGATTGATCGTCGGCGGCACGACATTATCGCGAATCGCCAGAATCGCGAAAATCGCTTCGATCGCACCGGCCGCGCCGAGCAGATGGCCGGTCGACGACTTGGTCGAGGACATCGCGACCTTGGAGGCGGCGTTGCCGAGCAGACGCTCGACCGCGCCGAGCTCGATCTCGTCGCCGAGCGGCGTCGAGGTCCCGTGCGCGTTGATGTAATCGAGATCGGACGGCGTCAGCCCGGCACGCTTGAGCGCGGCCGACATGCTGCGGAAGCCGCCATCGCCGTCGGGCGACGGCGACGTGATGTGATAGGCATCACCCGACAGACCATAGCCGATCACCTCGGCATAGATCTTCGCGCCGCGCCGCCTGGCGTGCTCCAGCTCCTCCAGCACGAGGACGCCGGCGCCCTCGCCCATCACGAAGCCGTCGCGGTCTTTATCGTAGGGACGCGAGGCCTTTTCGGGAGTCTCGTTGAAACCGGTCGACAGCGCGCGCGCGGCGTTGAAGCCGGCAATGCCGATGCGGCTGATCGGCGACTCGGCGCCGCCCGCGACCATCACGTCGGCATCGCCCAGCGCGATCAGGCGGGCGGCATCGCCAACCGCATGCGCGCCGGTCGAGCATGCCGTGACCACCGAATGGTTCGGCCCCTTCAGCCCGTGCGCGATCGAGACGTAGCCGGAGGCGAGATTGATCAAGCGGCCGGGAATGAAGAACGGCGACACCCGGCGCGGCCCGCGCTCCTTCAGCAGGATCGCGGTATCGGCGATGCCGTTGAGGCCGCCGATGCCGGAGCCGATCATGGTGCCGGTCGCGCATTTGTCCTCTTCGGTCTCGGGATGCCAGTTGGCGTCGTCGAGCGCCTGACCGGCCGCGGCCATGCCGAAGATGATGAAGTCGTCGACCTTGCGCTGGTCCTTCGGCTCCATCCACTTGTCCGGATTGAAGCTGTCGTTCGAGCCGTCGCCGCGCACGACCGTGCAGGCGATCTTGGTCTGCAGATCGGAGACATCGAAGCTCTCGATCCTGCGCGCACCGCTTTCGCCGTTGAGGATGCGCTTCCAGGTCGGCTCGACGCCACAGCCGAGTGGCGAGACCATGCCGAGACCCGTGACGACAACCCGCCTCATATCCGAAAACTCCGCATCGAAAGATTCACGGCCAATAACAAGAAACCGGCTGACCGCTGCGAAGCGGCCCGTCCGGTTTCAATGTTGTCCCCGCGAAATTGAAGAGCCTTAGCTCTTCGCGTTCTTCTCGAGAAACTTCGTAGCGTCGCCGACGGTGAGAATCGTTTCCGCAGCGTCGTCCGGAATCTCGCAACCGAATTCCTCTTCGAACGCCATCACCAGCTCGACGGTATCCAGACTGTCGGCGCCGAGGTCGTCGATGAAGCTCGCGTTGTCGACAACCTTCTCGGGTTCAACACCAAGGTGTTCGACCACGATCTTCTTAACCCGCTCGCCAATGTCACTCATTGCTTAACCTCGTGTTGTTCCCTGTAGACCCGACCCCCCGGGACGATACGAGCCGTCGTGGTCGTTTGACTGCCTTCGCTTACGAACTTTGATTTGGCCCATCCTAACCGATGGAGGCCCCGGCGAACGACGGCCAAAGGCTCCGCATCGCCAATATACAGGGTTTCAAAAACCTGCAATGGCGTTCTTTGCCCATCCGTTGGAGGTCCGGTTATCATACTTCAATTGCCTTGACTACAAGCCTCATTTCGCTCCGGAAACGGCCGTTTGCCGCATGCCGCACCGCCGTGACAGGCGACGCGGCACGAGATGTCAGATCATGGCCATGCCGCCGTTGACGTGGATGGTCTGCCCGGTGACGTAGGCTGCTTCGTTCGAGCTCAGATAGACGGCGGCCGCTGCGATGTCCTCGGGCGTCCCCAGGCGGGCGGCCGGAACCTTGGTGAGAATCGTTTCGCGCTGCTTGTCGTTGAGCGCATCGGTCATCGGCGTCTTGATGAAGCCCGGCGCGATGCAGTTCGCGGTCACGCCACGCTTGGCGTATTCGGCCCCTAACGTCTTGATCATGCCGATCAGGCCGGCTTTCGACGCCGTATAATTGCCCTGCCCGGGATTGCCGGTGACGCCGACCACCGAGGTGATGGCGACGATGCGGCCGAAGCGCTTGCGCATCATCAGCTTGGTCGCGGCGCGCGCCAGGCGGAAGGTCGCGGTCAGATTGACGTTGATAACCTCGTCCCAGTCCTCGTCGCGAAGCTGCACGAAGAGATTGTCGCGCGTGATGCCGGCATTGGCGATGAGAATGTCGACCTGGCCCATCGCCGCTTCCGCAGCGGGCACCAGCGCCTCGACCTCATCGGCCTTGGAGAGATTGCAGGGCAGCACGTGGGCGCGCTCGCCGAGCTTGCCGGCAAGCTCGTCCAGCACCTCCTTGCGCGTCCCTGAAATGGCGACGGTGGCGCCCTGCGCGTGCAGCGCCTGCGCGATCGCGCCGCCAATGCCGCCGGTCGCGCCGGTGACGAGCGCCTTTCGGCCAGTCAGATCGAACATTGATGGACTCCTTTAAGCCTGCTTCGCAGCGGCCAATGCATCCTTGGCGGCGGCAATATCGTTCGGGCCGCCGACCGCAATGCCGACGGCACCGTCCGCGATACGCTTGACGAGACCGGTCAGCACCTTGCCGGCGCCGATCTCGAAGAAGCGGGTGACGCCCTGCCCGGCCATGTAAGCCACCGACTCGCGCCAGCGCACCGTGCCGGTGACCTGCTCGACCAGGCGGCGGCGGATCTCGTCGGGATCGGTGATGGCGCTCGCCAGCACGTTCGACACCAGCGGGGCGGCCGGCGCCTTGATCGTGACCTTCGACAGCGCTTCCGCCATGGCATCCGCAGCCGGCTGCATCAACTTGCAATGGAACGGGGCGGACACCGGCAGCAGCATCGCGCGCTTGGCGCCCTTGGCCTTGGCGATCTCGACGGCGCGATCGACCGCAGCCTTGTCGCCGGAGACGACGACCTGGCCGCCGCCATTGTCGTTGGCGGCCTGGCAGACCTGCCCCTGCGCCGCCTCGCCCGCGACCTCCATGGCGGCCTCGTAGTCGAGACCGAGCAGCGCGGCCATCGCGCCGGCGCCGACCGGGACCGCCTTTTGCATTGCGAGACCGCGGGTGCGAAGCAGACGCGCGGTATCCGAAACCGTCAGGCTGCCGGCCGCCGCGAGCGCCGAATATTCACCGAGCGAGTGGCCGGCGACGAAGGCCGCGTCTCGTCCCACGGAAAAACCAGCCTCGGCCTCGAGCACGCGCAAGGTCGCGATAGACACGGCCATCAGCGCCGGCTGGGCGTTCTCGGTGAGTTGGAGAGTTTCGGCCGGACCTTCCCAGATGATGGCCGTCAGCTTCTCCCCGAGCGCGGCATCGACCTCGTCGAATACGGCGCGCGCCACCGGAAAGGCGTCGGCCAGGGCCTTGCCCATGCCGACAGCCTGGGAACCCTGCCCAGGAAATGTGAATGCAGCCGTCATCGGCGCTCCCTGCTGTCAGGCATGATCCCTGTTCTGAACCGGCAGCCGATTTACGCCCGGCCTTAGGCCGTGGTTCCTTGGGCCATGGTTCCGGATCATGCTCCAAAGGGGGCCGTAGACACCGTCCGGGGCCGCACTGTCAAGCCGAGACGGGAACTTGGAGCAGCATTCAACGGGGAATAAGCCCCTCAAAACCCGCCGGCGGTCTGGTTGGCATCGACGTCCGCTCCTGCCCGCGCTCGGCGCGCACTGTTCACCAGTTGCCCCGGCCGATCCTCGCGGTTCGGCTTTGCCGTGGCCAGCCGCAGCACCGAAGCGTAGTTCGGCTGCACTTCCATGCGATCGGCGTACCGGCTCGCACTCAGCAGCCGGTGCACCTTCGGCAGATTGTAGCAGGGCACGTAGAACAACAGATGATGCTCAAGGTGATAGTTCACGTAATACGGCGCGATGAACAGGCGCTCGAGAAAATTGGCATGCGTCGTGCGCGTGTTGCGCAAGGGGTCGCTGCTATCGGGGACGACGGCGTGCTCGGCGATATTGCGGATGCGGGTGATGACCATCATCCACGTCAAGAGCGGCACCAGCCAGAGCAGCGGATAGGCCCACCACACGCCGGCCGCGGCGAGCGCGGCAAACATGATCCCGTTGACCACACATTGCGGGCCGAGCATCTCCCAGAAATGCGCTGCGCGCTGCCGCCATGACCAGTCCTTTGGCCCGAGCGCGTTGAGCAACTGCGCCTTGCGCTGCTGGTAGCCGGTCTGCCCGGTGACGTCGCGGATGAACTTGCGGCGATAGCTCAACTTGGTGATCGGAAACGGCGCCGACAGCACGAGGTCGGGGTCGTCCTCCTGCTGGGTGCGCGCATGGTGCTGAAGGTGATAGCGCCGGTAGCTGCGCGTCTCCGCAAACAGCGGATAGGCGCAGAACCACTGGCTCAGCGTCAGGTTGGTTTTCTCGTCGGCGGACAGGCAACCATGTGCGCCGTCATGCATCAGGATCGCAAGGCCGAGCTGGCGCGAGCCGATGATGGCGACGGCGAAGATATAGGTGAGCGGATTGGGCCACCACGCGACCAGCGCGATGGCTGCAATGATCAGCGTCCAGGCGTGCGCGATCAGCGCAGCGCCTTTCCACGTCGCGCGCTGGCGCACCTCGGCCAATTGATCGTCGGTCAGGAAATCGCGGGCACGCATGCGAAGCGCGGTCATGGCCTAACCCTTTCCATTCGAATTGTCGGATGCCTCGCGCACCTCGACGAGACGCAGGCGGGCGGTGTCTTCAGTGGATTTCGCCTGCTCGCCCAGCACGCGCAGCATCTCGGCGCAGAGCGCCTCGGGCGAGCGGCCCATCGCGTAGCCCTCGAGAATGACGCCGATGGCGACGGCCCAGAACCGCCGCGAGCTTTCGTCGGGCGCGCGCAGCGAGCGCCAGCCGTGCCGCGCGACCTGCCCTGCATAAGCGCGCGTACCCTCGCTGTGCAGGCGCTCGATGGTACGCTCCACCAGTGGCGCGAGATCCTGGCGACGCCGCGTCAGCGTCAGCGCCTCGGCGAAGAAGGCGACCGAATCGCTCGCCGTCACGGTCTCGGCCAGCGCATGGGTGTATTCCCCGGGAGTCCGCGCCTTCAGCGCCGCCTGCTCGGTGGCCCGCGCCAGATACAACAGATCGCGGCAGGCGCATTCGACAAACAGCGCCTCCTTGGTGCGGAAGTAATAGGTGATCTGGCTCGGGAACGCGTCCGCGGCGGCCGCGATGTCGGTAATCGACGTGCCTGACAGCCCCCGCTCCCGAAACAGCGGGCTCGCAGCATCCAGGAGCAGTGACCGCATCTTGCGGCCGGCCGAGCGCGTCGCGCGCGCGGCGTGCTTGGGGTCGCCTGCCGCTTCGAGCGGCGCATCGGCCGACGCTTCTGCCATGGGATCCTCTTCGTCGATTTATTTGTATGTTATACAAACAAACAGATCAAGCCGAATCTTGATATTGGAGGATGGGGTTCTTGTTCCCGTTGGACGGCTTGAAAATGCCCCTCCGCCTTGCAAAGCCGGCCAAAATCCGTATAAGGCGCCCATCCGCAGACCCCGGCCGGGAGCTGAACGGACGGTCTCAGCAAATCATTCGTGATTTTGGTGTGGCAGGGCCAGTCGGCCCGTCGTCCCGTGTTTCCGCCTTCTGAGCTTGATCCCAGAGTCCTTTCCGAAGGCCTCTTAAGGGTTTGACGCCGGGCGATGCGCCAACATGAGGAAAGGACGACCATGCCTCTTTACGAGCATGTTTTTCTCGCGCGTCAGGACGCGAGCCCGCAGCAGGTCGAAGAGCTGACTGCGCAGATGACCGGTATCGTCGAAGGTCTCGGCGGCAAGATCACCAAGACCGAGAATTGGGGCGTGCGCTCCCTCACCTACCGGATGAACAAGAACCGCAAGGCGCACTTCGTGCTGCTCAACATCGACGCGCCGTCCGCGGCGATCGCCGAGATCGAGCGCCAGGAGCGCATCAGCGAGGACGTGATCCGCTATCTCAGCGTCCGCGTCGAGGAGCTCGAGGAAGGCCCGTCCGCGATGATGCGCAAGGCCGACCGTGATCGCGAGCGTGACGATCGCGGCGGTGGCTTCCGCGGCGAGCGCGAAGGCGGCTTCCGTGGCGACCGCGAGGGCGGTTTCCGCGGTGATCGCGGTCCGCGCCGTCCGCGCGATGAAGCTGAAACCACGGATGGGGAGTAAGAATCATGGCTGAAGCTGGTGCACGCCGCCCGTTTTTCCGTCGTCGCAAGAGCTGCCCGTTCACGGGCGCCAATGCTCCGAAGATCGACTACAAGGACTCCAAGCTGCTGATGCGTTACGTCTCCGAGCGCGGCAAGATCGTGCCGAGCCGCATCACCGCGGTGTCCGCGAAGAAGCAGCGTGAGCTCGCCCGCGCCATCAAGCGCGCGCGCTTCCTGGGCCTCCTGCCCTACGTCATTCGCTGATACGACCAATTCGACCGGCGGCGGCTAGCGCCGCCGGTCGCGACTTTTCGAACTCATAAGGCTTCCGGGTCGTCCGGTCGCCGATGGTTGGGGCAAGCGACGCCTCTAACCGCTCGAAGGGAGCGGGACAGCTGATGATGGCCTTTGGACTGATAGCCCTGATCGCCGGCGCTGCGTCGGCCCTGATGTTCGCCTCGATCATCTCGGGGGCGCTGATCGCGCTTGTCCTGTTCTATCTCGCTCCGCTCCCCCTGATGGTCGCCGCGATCGGCTGGGGCCCGCTTTGCGCGAGCATTGGTGGCATCGCCGCCGCGATCGGCCTCGGCGCCCTGTTCGGCCTGCCCTACTGCATCGCCTTCGCCGTCACCGTCGCGTTGCCGGCGTGGTGGCTCGGCCATCTCGTCCTGCTCGGACGTCAGGTGGGAAGCGCCGCGCCTGCCACCGGCACAGCGCCCTCCGCGGAGCCGGACGTCGAGTGGTACCCGGTCGGCCGCATCCTGCTCTGGATTGCAGGCTTCGCGACGCTGACCACGATGGCCGCGTTGCTCACTCTCGGGACCGACGCGGAGACCATCACCGGCACGTTGCGCCGTGGCCTGACGCGCCTCCTGCGCGCCACCGACCCGCAAACTTCGGGCGAAGCCAGCCAGTTCGTCGACGCGCTGGTGCGCATCGCACCCGCCGCCGCCACGATTGCCGCGACGATGACGCTCACTCTCAACCTCTGGCTCAGCGCCAAGGTGACCGCGACGTCGGGCCGGCTGCGCCGTCCCTGGCCGGACCTCAAGACCACCGAGCTGCCGCAGATGACGCTGGTGGTGCTGTGCATCTCCCTCGCCTTCTGCTTCACCGGGGGGCTGCTTGGCATCGTGGCGCAGATCGCCACCGCCGCGCTGATGATGAGTTATGCGCTGGCCGGTTTCGCCGTATTGCATACGCTGACGCTCGCGCTGAACGGCCGCACGTTCTGGCTCGGCTCGACCTACGCCGCCGTGGTCGTGTTCGGATGGCCCGTGGTCGCGATGGTAATCCTTGGGCTTGCGGATGCCTTGTTTGGCTTGCGCGAACGCTTCCTGCGCAGCCGGCAGCCGCCGCCACTGCCTACACCTTGAGTTCAACCCCGAAACTGAAACCTTCGAGAGCACTTCAAAAGGAGAACGAATATGGAAGTCATTTTGCTGGAACGCGTCAACAAGCTCGGCCAGATGGGCGAAGTCGTGAAGGTTCGCGACGGCTACGCTCGCAATTTCCTGCTCAAGCGCGGCAAGGCGCTGCGCGCCACCGCCGACAACCGGGCCAAGTATGACGGCATGAAGGCCGAGCTCGAAGCGCGCAACCTCGCCTCGAAGGCCGAGGCGTCCAAGGTCGCCGAGAAGATCGAGGGCAAGAACATCATCGTGATCCGCCAGGCCTCGGAAGCCGGCCAGCTGTTCGGCTCGGTCAACGTGCGTGACATCGTGCTCGCGTTCGAAGCCGACGGCGTTTCGCTCGCCCGTCCGCAGATCCAGCTCGACGCGCCGATCAAGACCATCGGCAAGCACTCGATCACCGTTGCCGTTCATCCCGAAGTCGAGGTCGAGATCACCGTCACGGTTGCCCGCAGCCAGGACGAGGCCGAGCGCATCAACCGCGGCGAGGACATCTCGACCCGCAATGAGGATCGCGATGCGGCCGCCGAGGCGATCGCCGCCGCCGGCGAGTTCTTCGATCCGGAAGCCCAGCACGACGAGGTCGCGCCGGCGCCGGCTGCGGAAGAGAAGTAAGCAGCTCAACTCGTCATTCCGGGACGGTCCGCAAGACCAGACCCGGATGACGATCCCGATCAAAGCCCGGCTGCCTCACGCGGCCGGGCTTTTCGTATTGGCAGCGACGTCCTCGCTCAGCATCGCGATCGAGGCCAGCGCGGTGGCCGTATGCTTCTCGACGCCATCGCTGACGCAGAACACGTCGGCGGCGACCACCGCGACCTGGCGGCCCGGCTTGATCACCCGGGCGCGGCAGATCAGCTTCTCGCCGACCGCGGGCGACAACAGATTGAGCTTGTATTCCGCCGTCAGCGCCGGCTGGCCGCGCGACGTGGCGGCTGCGATCGTAGTGGCGTTGTCGACCAGGAAGGCGGTGACGCCGCCATGGAAGAAGCCGTGCTGCTGTAACAGCTCCGGCCGGCGCTCCACGGCGATGGTGCAGGTGCCGCGCGACAATTCGGAGAGCTCGGCGCCGACCAGGTTCATGAAACCCTGCCGGCCGATATTGGCGTGGATGCGCTCGGCAATCGGCGCAAATTCCGGATCAGCTTCGGCCCGCATGCGATCTCCCCTTATTGCTTGTTGATGCGATCGAACGGCCTCAGCGCACGATTGGCGCAGGCGATCAGCGTGTCCGCCTCGATGCGCGGATCGGTGCGCTCGCGACCCGACAGGAAGGCGCGGCAGAAGATCTGCGCCGGACCGATCAGCTGGCTGACGAACATCACCGGCGTCATCGGCAGAAGTTCGCCGCTTGCCACCAGCGGCGCGCGCCAGCGCTCAATGCCTTCGGCAAGCCGCGCATTCTGCGCCCGCTGGGCGTCGCGCACGTCTTCGCCCCACTCGCTGCGCGAGATCTCGAAGAGGTAGCGCGCCTCGCGCCGGCTGGTGACGACCCAGTCGAGATGCGCCCGGATCAGGCGATCGATGCCCTGCTCGGCATCGGGGCCGGGATCGAGCGCGGCCAGTATCGCGGCGTGATAGTGCCGCAGGACCTCCAGAAACAACGCACCGGCAAGTTCTTTCTTCGAACCGAAGACGTGGAAGAAGCTGCCGTTGGAAGCCCGCGCGCGGGTGCGGATCGCGGCCACCGTCGCGGCTTCGAAGCCGACGCGGTCGAACACGGCAAGGCCGGCCGCCAACAGATCGTCTCGTACGCTCGCCGTCATGGCGCCTCCTAGAGCAATACTCTAGAGTACTACTCTAATGGCGGTCAAGTCGATGCGAAGGCCGCGGATGGGCGCGGCCTTCGCATCGTCGATCGAAAGATCCGGGTGACTTAGCGCGAGATCGGCGGCACCGGCGGACCGGAGGACGCAGGCGCCGCCGGCGGCGGCGGGGCTGCAGCGGTCGCGGGCGGCGCCTGTTCCTGCGGCTTGGCCGCGGGAGCCGGCTCGGCAGGTTTCGGAGCAGCCTCTTCCACCGGCTTGGGCGCGGCCGGCTCAGCGGGCTTGGCGGCGGCTGGAGCGGCCGGCGTCACCTGCGGGACCGGATCGGGCCGCAGCGCCGGCGTCTCGCTGCGCGGCTCGACCTTGGCGCTGTCAGGCTTGACGGACTCCGGCTTCGGCTCGCTCTTCTTGTCGTCGGTCGCCGGCGCCGCGGCATCGACCTTCGGGGCTTCCTCCGTGCCGGGCTTGGCGCGCCGCTTGCCTTTGCGTGCCTCGGGCGCAGCCTCTCCCTCCGGCTTGGCACCCTCCTCGGCCGGCCGCGCCGCACGCTTCTGGCGCGTACCCTCGGCGGCAGGAGCAGCGCCCTCGCCTTCCGGCCTCGCGGCATCCTGCGCGCGCTGGCGTCGACCCTGTTGTTCAGGCGCGGCGCCGTCCTTCTTGGCGTCCTTGGCCTGATAGCGCGTGTCGGTGGCACCGTTCGAGATCAGATAGGCGGAGAGGACGCCCGCCATATCCGAACTCGTCGTGTAGTGCTGGCGCAGGAATCCCGGCAGCGAGCCGGGCGACACGGACTTCAGCAGCCCGCGCGGGCTCTTGTGGCAGACATTGCAGGTCTGCGAGAACAGCTGCGACGGGGTCTTGCCAGCCTCGAGGTTCGTCGCCTGCGCAAGAACGGAATTAGCCGCACCGAAGCCAATCAGAAGCAACACCGTCGCGAGGCTGAGCGCTCGGCTCGACATTCCCATCATCTCCGTTGAATTTCCGCAAATGCAGCCGGCATCCGGCGCGGCGGCGGTCACCTTTTAACCGATTGAGCCGCGAATGGAAGCAGGTCCGCGCGCAAGGATGTGATTAAGCGGTTTTCGAATATCTACTTTGAACACAGTGCAATAGCGCAGCCGGAACCGGCTCGCTAGATTTGAATGCAAACGCATAGGAACCGCTGCGGCGCCTGGGCGTCAGTTATAAAGGCCGGGTAGTCGCATCTTTCGGGTTCGCTCGAGAGGATTGCCGATGGACCGATTGTTGCGTCGATTTCTGTCCCAATTCATCCGCCGCGGGTCGTTGACGGTGACCAGCGCGAGCGGGTCGAAGTTCACCGTCGGCGACGGCTCCGGCGAGCCGGTCGCGGTCCGCTTCGTCACCGCCGACTCCGAGCGGAGGGTCCTCGTCAATCCCGAGCTGGGGCTGGGCGAGGCCTACATGAACGGCGAGTTCGTGGTCGAGCGCGGCACCATAGCTGATGCCCTCGCGATCCTGCTCGATCAACCCGACCCATTGCCGCAGTGGGCAAAGCCGTGGTGGCACCTGCGCTACCTGACGCGGCACCTCAAGCAGTTCAATCCCCGCCCGCGCTCCCGTCAAAACGTCGCTCATCATTACGATCTCGACGGCCGGCTCTATTCGCTGTTTCTCGATGCCGACAAGCAATATAGCTGCGCCTATTTCGAGACGCCCGAGATGTCGCTGGACGACGCGCAGCTTGCCAAGAAGCGGCACATCGCGGCGAAGCTTCTCGTCAGCAATGGCCAGCGCGTGCTCGACATCGGCTCCGGCTGGGGTGGCCTCGGGCTCTATCTCGCCGAGATCGCGGGCGCCGACGTCACCGGCATCACGCTGTCGACCGAGCAGCTGGAGGTCGCCAATGCGCGCGCCGCCGAAAAGGGCCTGACGGGCTCGGCCAGATTCCAGCTCCAGGATTATCGCGACGTCGAAGGTACGTTCGACCGCATCGTCTCCGTCGGCATGTTCGAGCATGTCGGGGCGAGGTTCTACGACGCCTACTTCCAGCGCTGCGCCGAGCTGCTGAAGGAAGACGGCGTCATGCTGCTGCATTCGATCGGCCGTTCGCAGGGCCCGGATTCGACCAATCCGTGGATCGCCAAATACATCTTCCCCGGCGGCTACATTCCCGCGCTCTCGGAGGTGCTGCCGGCGATCGAGCGCGCGGGCCTGCTGGTCTGCGACATCGAGATTCTGCGCCTGCACTACGCCGAGACGCTGAAGGCCTGGCGCGAGCGGTTCATGGCGCGGCGCGAGGAAGCCGTGCAGCTCTACGACGAGCGCTTCGCCTTGATGTGGGAATTTTACCTCGCGGCCTGCGAGATGACGTTCCGCAAGCAAGCCATGATGAACTTCCAGATCCAGATCACCCGTCGCCAGGGCGTGGTGCCGATGACCCGCGACTATATCCCGCAGGAAGAAGCCCGGCTGCGGGCCCGGGAGGGCGCGGCCATGCCGAAGCTCAAGCTGGCTGGTGAATAGGTCCGGATCCTAGTGACGCAGGGTCGAAATCCCGGACGTCCGGAAAGACGCCGTTAACGCCAATTGCGCCCGCAATTCCAGCAGGATTTCGGGGGCGACCGGCTGGCGACGTACCTCGGGCCGCTCCGCGTGCTTCATAGCCGCGATCAGCCCCGACAGCCAAAGCCGGCTGCCTGCCTCGCTTCGCCAGTTCTGGTGCTGCCGTTCTGGCTGCATCGCTCGCCTCGTATCCCTGTTGGCGGGGAATGAGATAATCCCCTGCCCATCCGCCTGTTCCGACATGACACCCGAAAGAATCCGGGGAGATGTGATCTGGTTCACAGAAGTCTGGTCGGGCCTGGCTTAGACCGTCGCCATGAGCAAAGAGACCCAAACCTCATTCGACGTGCAGGACGACCTCCGCACCGATTACGCCCTGATCGTCACCGGCGTTGGGGCGGCTCTGGTTGCGCTGGTCTACCTCCTGCTGGTCTGAAGCCGAGCCGAATCGGTCAGCGTGCGTCATTTTGCGCGCCTCTCGGTAGGTCTGCGCGTCAGCCCCCAGGGTTCACGGGTTTCAGGATTTTTCCGCGGCGCGATCACAGCCCTCTGCGCCGAGCGAGCTCCGCCAAAATCCAGTCAAGCGCGGCGCGTGCTGCGACTGCTAATCATCCACCATTTTAACTGAGCGGTTGATAGCGGTCAGCTTTTGCTTCCGCTTTGACCTGCGGCGGCGCTTTATCCCGGCCCCGCATCCGCCCAAGAAAATTGCTAAGCACGTCCGACCATGGCACTGACTGATTCGAACGTTCTCAAACTCGCGCCCGATGCCGGAACTCCCGCCTATCGGAGCGCACCGCACAATATCGAGGCGGAACAGAGCCTTCTGGGCGCAATCCTGGTCAACAACGACGCCTTCTACCGCGTCTCCGACTTCCTGGAGGCCAAGCACTTCTTCGAGCCGCTGCACCAGACCATCTTCGAGACCGCCGGCAGCCTGATCCGGATGGGCAAGATCGCCACCCCGGTCACGCTGAAGACGTTCCTGCCGGCCGATACCGATGTCGGCGGCATGACCATCGGACAATACCTGGCGCGGCTTGCGGCCGAAGCCACCACCATCATCAACGCCCAGGACTATGGCCGCACCATCTACGATCTGTCGTTGCGCCGCGACCTGATCGGCATCGGCGAGGACATGGTCAACGTCGCCTATGACGCCCCGGTCGACTTCCAACCGCGGGCGCAGATCGAGGACGCCGAGCGCAAGCTGTACGAGCTCGCCGAGTCCGGCCGCTATGACGGCGGCTTCCAGAAATTCTCGCAGGCGCTCACGGTCGCGGTCGATCTCGCGGCCAAGGCATTCCAGCGCGACGGCAAGCTGTCGGGCATTTCGACGGGCCTGCGCGACCTCGACACCAAGATGGGCGGCCTGCAGCATTCCGACCTCATCATCGTCGCGGGACGCCCCGGCATGGGCAAGACGTCGCTGGCGACCAACATCGCCTACAACGTCGCGCAGGCCTACGTGCCGGAGCTTCAGGCCGACGGCACCATGAAGGCCGCCAATGGCGGCGTGATCGGCTTCTTCTCCTGCGAAATGTCGGCCGACCAGCTCGCCACGCGTATCGTGGCCGAGCGCACCGGCATTCCCTCCTCCCACATCCGCCGCGGCGGCATCACGGAAGCCGATTTCGAGAAGATCCGGCAGGTCTCGATCGAGCTGCAGTCGCTGCCGTTCTACGTCGACGCCACCGGCGGCCTCTCCATCGCGCAGCTGATGGCGCGCGCGCGCCGGCTCAAGCGCCAGAAGGGCCTCGATCTCCTGGTGATCGACTACATCCAGCTGCTGTCGGGCTCGGGCAAGCGCGCCAGCGACAGCCGCGTGCAGGAAATCACGGAGATCACGACCAGCCTGAAGGCGCTGGCCAAGGAGCTCAACGTTCCCGTGATCGCGCTGTCGCAGCTCTCGCGTCAGGTGGAATCGCGCGACGACAAGCGGCCGCAGCTGTCGGACTTGCGTGAATCCGGCTCGATCGAGCAGGACGCCGACGTCGTGCTGTTCGTGTTCCGCGAGGAATATTACCTCGCCATGAAGGAGCCGCGCCCCGGCACCGAAGAGCATGCCAAATGGCAGGCCGACATGGAACGCACCGTGGGCCGCGCCGAAGTCATCATCGGCAAGCAGCGCCACGGTCCGACCGGCACCGTCGAGCTGCACTTCGATGCCTCGGTCACGCGCTTCGGCGACCTCGCGCATGACGGCCAACTGCCGGACCGCAGCGACTACTAGATTGTTCCCCGGGTTGAACGGGGCCCGTCTCTTGCGTAAAACGACGCCATGACAATGGCGTCCGCCCCGAAATCGATCCCGCAATCCGGCCCACTCTCCCCGGAGGCCAACCAGGCTGCCGCGCTCGCCGCCTTCGGCGGCGTGCTGACCGTCGATCTCGATGCGATCATCGCCAATTGGCGCAAGCTCGAGAAGACCGCGGTGCCGGCCGAATGTTCGGCGGTGATCAAGGCCGACGCCTATGGCTGCGGCGCCGAGCAGGTGTCGCGCGCCCTGAGCAAAGCCGGTTGCAAGACCTTCTTCGTCGCCACCATCGAGGAAGCCCGCAAGGTGCGCGCCGCCGTTCCGGAGCCCACGATCTACGTGCTCGGCGGCTATTTCCAGAACACCGGCGAGCACTACGCCAAGATCAATTGCCGTCCGGTGATCGGCGATCTCAACGAGCTCGCCGAATGGGACGTGTTCTGCCGCCGCACCGGCTGGAACGGGGGCGCCGCTGTTCACATCGACACCGGCATGAACCGGCTCGGGCTGACGCTTTCGGAGGCGCAGGCCATCATCCCCCGCATCAACGCCGGCGATCACGGCATCACGCTGGTGATGAGCCATCTGGTCTCGGCCGAGCAGCTCAACAGCCCGATCAATGCCAGACAGCTCGCGACCTTCCGCAGCATCGCCAGCGAGTTCACAGGCGTGCCGGCGGCGCTCGCCAACTCCTCCGGCATCTTCCTCGGCGCGCCCTTCCAGTTCGACCTGGTGCGCCCGGGAGCTGCGCTCTACGGCGTCAACCCGACGCCGGAGGCCGACAATCCCATGCAGCAGGTCGTCGACCTCAAGGCGCGCATCGTGCAGATCCGCAGCATCGAGCGCGGCGAGACCGTCGGCTATGGCGGCACCTGGACCGCGCGGCGGCCGACGAAACTGGCGATCATCGCGGTCGGCTATGCCGACGGCTATTTCCGCGCCGCCAGCTCCAATGACGGCACCCGCGGCGCCGATGTCATCGTGGCCGGCAAGCGCTGCCCTGTCGCGGGCCGCATCTCCATGGACCTGATCGCGATCGACATCACCGATCTGCCGCCGAACGCGGTGCGGCGCGGCCACATGGTGACGCTGCTCGGCGAAGGCATCACCGTCGACGAGCTCGCGCACCATTTCGGCACGATCGGCTATGAAGTGCTGACCAGCCTCGGCCGCCGCTATGCCCGCGTCTACAAGGGTGGCAATGTCGAGGAGCCGCTGACGAAGCCGGAGCCCGCCTCGAACGCGGGGCAGCCGCCTTCCCCACCGTCGATCGAACAGCCGTCGGCGTTGCCGCCGCTGCCAAGTTAAACCATCCGCACCTACTTCTTCTTTCTGCTGTCCAGCGCCGTCTTGCAGGTGGCGCTGAGCTGGTCGCGCTTGGCGTTGAGACAGGCGACGATGCCGCCACCCGGCGCGATGCCGGCGCAGAATTTGTCGTAGTCAGCCTTGCACGCGCCGCGCGTTTCGGCTGACTGTGCCGTGGCCCCGGAGAGCGCGACGACGAAGGCGGTAGCGGCAAAGCTCAGTTTGGACATTGTATCTCCGGGGACGAAAGGCAGAGCCGGTAGCTCTAGATGAAGATCGCGACATTCAACATCAACAACATCAACCGCCGCCTGCCCAATCTGTTGGCATGGCTGCGAATGGCGAAGCCCGATGTCGTCGCGCTTCAGGAGTTGAAGGCTAGTGATGGCGAATTTCCGGCGGCCGCCATCGAAAGGGCCGGCTATGGCGCGGTGTGGCGTGGACAAAAGACCTGGAACGGCGTCGCCATCCTCGCCCGCAATGCCGAGCCCGTGCTGACGCGCGACCGCTTGCCGGGAAAGCCTGCGGATCTCGAAGCGCGCTACATCGAGGCCGCGGTGCGCGGCGTCATCGTCACCAGCATCTATCTGCCCAACGGCAATCCGCAGCCGGGACCGAAATTCGACTACAAGCTCGACTGGTTCGCGCGGCTGCGGCGGCACGCCAACACCTTCATCAAGCAGGACCTGCCGGTGGTGCTCGCCGGCGACTACAATGTTGCGCCCACCGAGATCGACATCTATCCGACGCGCTCATGGGACAAGGATGCGCTGATCCAGCCGAAGAGCCGCGCAGCCTTTGCCGCGCTGGTCGAGCAAGGCTGGTGCGACGCGATCCGCGAGCTGCATCCGGACGAGCGCATCTACACGTTCTGGGACTACAAGCGGAACCGCTGGCCACGCGATGCGGGCCTGCGGCTCGACCATCTCCTGCTCAGCCCTGCCCTCGCCCCGCGCCTCGCCAAAGCCGGCGTCGACAAGAAGATCCGCGGCGAGGACGGCGCTAGCGATCACGCGCCGGCGTGGGTGGTGTTGCGGTGACCCAAACGCAGTCAGCAGCGGGCCGCCCGATAAAACCTGAAAACAACCCCATGCACAGTAGCTGGCCCCAGTCCGCTCAATGACTTGCGGGTAAACCGAAATCAAAGTTGATCCGTCGGGCAAAACACTGGCATGATGTCACCATCGAAGGCGTCCACGTGGCGCCGAGGGCTCTTCAGATCGCCCCTTCATCGGGAATGTTGAGGACGGTGCCGCAAGCCTTGCAATGCACCGCATCGGCATCGTGCCTCTGGAGCCCGCACGTCGGGCATGGAAACCGCACCTTGTGGGGACTGAGGAGCGCGCGGGCGAGATTGAAGAACAGCGTCACGCCGAAAATCATGATCACGACGGTGATCAGACGACCGAACGTACCCGCCAGCGTGATGTCGCCGAAGCCGGTCGTCGTCAGCGCCGTGACGGTGAAATACAGGGCATCGGCATAGTTCCGGATCTCGTCGTTGCGAAACTTCTGGGTCTCGTACACGATCCCGGTCATGACGAAGATGAAAACGGCGAGGTTCGTGACGGCGAAGATGACCTCTTCGTTGCGACGAAAGAACGGGGAATCGATGCGCAGCCTCACCAGCATCTGGTAGTCGCGAAGCAGCCCCAGCGTTCGCAGGATCCGGAGAAAACCGCCCGCCTCGCCGGCAAGCGGCGCCAGGAAGGATACGATCGCGACCATGTCAGCCCAGGTCGCGAGCTGGGTGAATTTTTGAAACGGATGCCGATCGACCAGGAGCCGGGCGGAGAAGTCGGCCAGCAGAATAACGCCGAACAGGACGTCGAGCGTCTCGACGATGTCACTGGGCGGCAGGAACGAGGTCGCAATAATGAACAGCACCGTCACGATATCGAAGATGAGCAGCGCATAACGGAAGCGCACGCCGTCCGGCGTTGCGCCCTCGTAAAGGAGTCGGACGTTGCTTTTGAGAGACGTGAGGGTCACTGCACCATGATCGCGGTTTGCACGGATGATGGCAACTCGGAGCGTATGCCGCAACCGACGACGTCTGTATAGCTAGAGTGGGCCTCGCGATTAGGAACCCGGACCGCGACGCGGTGTTCAGCTCTCTTTGGGGGCTGAATGCTCAAACCCGACGATTGTCGCAAGCTTGCGGAGCAATATCGAGCGCGCGCGAATGATGCCACATCGGCGAAGCGCCTCGCCAATGTGCTTATGAGCGTTTCCAACGCCTATCTCGCTCTGGCGAGCCAACTGGAGCTCCTTGCGTCGAACATCAGGAGCACGCGAGGAGAGCCGGTCGGAACGTTCAAGGCTGAGCCGTCAGACGAAAGATGCAAACCGAGCCGGCGGCGGCGCCATGAAACCTCCTCATTGCGGTGCCCCGCGATCGAGTTCGCCCCGCTGATCCCTCGGAGGGAAGCCTCTTGACCTCCGCGGCCTGGTAAGCATACTGGTCTGACCACGATCAGACCAAGAGACGGGGATGGAGTTCAAGCGAGCCGCCGACGGCGAAAAGGGGTTCGAGAAGGTGTTTGCCTTCCTGCGCGAGCGCCTGCTTACCGGCTCGCTCAGGCCGGGCGACCGCCTGATTTCGGAGCGCGAGCTCGCCACTCTGCTCGGCGTCAGCCGGCCAATCGTCCGCGAGGCGCTGCGCGCCCTCACCGTCCTCGGGATCGTCGAGATCCGCGACCGCATCGGCACCGTCGTGACGCGGCCAGATGTCTCGGTGCTGAACGACTTCTTCACCTTCGCCCTCGCCCAGCAGGCCGACATGCTCGAGGACGTCATGCAGGCGCGCGTCGCGATCGAATGCCAGGCGATCCGGCTCGCCTGCGAGCGCGCCAACATCGCCGATTTCGAACGGCTGCAGCGCGCGCTGACGAAGATCGGCGAGACCATCGACGAAGCCGATGCCGGCGGCATGGCCGATTTCGACTTCCACCGCGCGATCGTCGTCGCCTCACATTCGGAGACGCTGAGCGTGCTGCACGCCTCCATGGCGGGCCTGTTGACACATTCGCATCGCAGCCGCCGCGAGCTGGTGCAGGCCTTCCCGTCGATGAAGACCTACCTTGTCGACGATCACCGCCGCATCTTCGAAGCCCTCATTGCGCGCGATCCCGAGCGCGCGGATGCGACGCTGCGCAAGCATTTCGCCATCGGCGACGAATACCGCAGACGCGCCGTCGTCGGCGACATCGACAAGACCAGTGCCTCGGGCTGATCGCGCACAGCCCTTCAATCAAGACGCCAATCAAACAAGAAACGGACTGACGACATGGGACGGAACGACAAGGGCAAGGTCGGCTTCATCGGCATCGGCACGATGGGGCGGGAGATGGTGCGCAACCTGCAGGCGGCGGGCCACGCGGTCCGCGTCTTCGATCTGAACGAAGCCGCGCTGGCCGACAGCGTCAAGGAAGGCGCGACGCGTGCCAAAAGCCCTGCCGATGCCGCGCAAGGCACCGATATCGTCATCACCATGCTGCCCGACACGCCGCACGTCGAGGCGACGATCTACGGCGAGCAGGGCCTGCTGAATTTCCCGCCGCCGGGCAAGCTGATCGTCGACATGAGCACGATCTCGCCGGTTGCCGTCCGCCGCATCCATTCGGACCTGCAGAAGACAGGCGTCGGCTTCATCGACGCGCCGGTCTCCGGCGGGCCGGTGGGCGCCAGGAACGCCGCGCTCTCGATCATGGCCGGCGGCGATGCGGACACGTTCGCCAAGGCCGAGCCGTTCTTCCGCGCGATGGGCACGACCATCACCCATGTCGGCGCATCCGGCGCCGGCCAGACCGTCAAGCTCTGCAATCAGCTGATCTGCGGCATCAACATCCAGGCGATCTGCGAGGCGCTCGCACTCGGCCGCGCTTCGGGCCTCGATCTCAACCTGCTGCGCCGGGTGCTGCTCGGCGGCTCCGCCGCTTCCTGGATGCTCGACAAGCTCGGCCCCGCGATGATCGCCGGCGACGTCTCCGCGGGCTTCCGGATCGATCTGCAGCTCAAAGACCTTCGCCTGGTGCAGGAGCACGCACAGGCCCTGAACGTGCCCCTAGCCGGCACCGCGCTCGTCACCAGCCAATATGTCGATGCGCGCGCCCATGGCGAAGGCAGCAACGGCAACCAGGCGCTGTTCCGCGTCTATGACCGCATGACCAACCAGACCACCGGCTGACCCTGGAACGATGAGCCTCCAACTCGACTTTCCCGCAGTGCTGGAGCGTTGGCCGAGCTTTCTGGCCGGCGCCGTCCTCACGCTCGAGTTGGCATTCTTCGCGACCGTGCTAGGCGCTTTGCTCGGCACGCTCGCGGCGGTCGGACGCGGCACACACAATTCGCTGATTGCAGGTGCCTGCAAAGTCTATGTCGAGACCATCCGCAACACCCCGCTGCTGGTGCAGATCTTCCTGGTCTATTTCGGCCTCGCCAGCCTCGGCTTGAAATACTCCGCCTTCACGGTGGCGGTGGCGGCGCTGACCATCAATGTCGGCGCCTATACCGCTGAGATCATGCGGGCCGGCTTCGAGGCGATCCCGCGCGGGCAGATCGAGGCCGCCGAGGGGCTGGCGCTGTCGCGCTTCCAGATCTACTGGCACATCATCCTGCTGCCGGCGGTCGAGAAGGTCTATCCTGCGCTCACGAGCCAGTTCGTGCTCCTGATGCTGGCCTCCTCGGTCTGCTCGCAGATCTCGGCCGAGGAGCTCACCGCGATCGCCAACTACATCCAGTCGGACACCTATCGCGCGTTCGAGACCTACATCATCGTCGCCGTGCTCTACGTCATCCTGTCGCTGGTGATGCGTGCCGGCTTCTGGGGCCTCGGCCTCCTCCTGTTTCCGCGCCGGCGCCGGCTCGGCACGCCGTTGTGAGATGACCATGGGCGGACATCTCAACGTCAATCACCTGATGTTCCTCGGCCAGGGCGCGCTGTGGACCATTGGTCTGTCGCTGATCGCGCTGATCGGCGGCGGCATCGTCGGCTTCGTGATCGCACTGGCGCGCATCTCGCCGCTGAAATCGGTGCGGCTCGCCAGTGCGATCTATGTCCAGTTGATCCAGGGCACGCCGCTGCTCGTCATCCTGTTCCTCGGCTATTTCGGTCTTGCCGCGATCGGCCTGAAGGTCTCGCCGCTGGTCGCGGCCGGTGCCTCGCTGACGCTCTACGTCGCCGCCTATCTCGGCGAGATCTGGCGCGGGTGCATCCAGTCTGTGCCGAAGCCGCAATGGGAGGCCGCCGAAGGCCTGGCGCTGAGCCGCACCCAGCGCATGGTCAAGGTGATCCTGCCGCAGGCGATCCGCATCGCGACGCCGCCGACCGTCGGCTTCATGGTGCAGATCATCAAGAACACCTCGCTCGCGTCCGTGGTCGGCTTCGTCGAGCTGATGCGCTCGGGCCAGATCGTCAACAACTCGCTGTTCGAACCGTTCGCCATCTACGCCATCATCGCCGTCACCTACTTCGCCATGTGCTATCCCCTGTCGCTGTTCAGCCAGAGGCTGGAACGGCGGATGGGACGTGGCAGGTCCAACCTCGCGCCAGCCTGACATGCAGCAAAACGCCCCCTCCTCCGAACCGATCGTGTCGCTCCACAACGTGCAGAAGAGCTTTGGCGCGCTCCGCGTGCTCGACGGCGTCTCCTTTGCCGTTGCACGTGGCGAGGTGCTCGCCCTGATCGGCCGCTCCGGCTCCGGCAAGAGCACGGCGCTGCGCTGCATCGACCGCTTCGAGAAGGTCGACGGCGGCCAGATCGTGGTCTGCGGGCATCGCGTCGACCGTCCCGACGTGAACTTGCGTGCGCTACGCCAGGACGTCGGCATCGTGTTCCAGAGCTACAATCTGTTTCCGCACCTCACCATCGAGCAGAACATCACGCTCGCGCCCTGCGCGGTGAAGGGCATGGCGACGTCGCAGGCCAAGGATCTCGCACGAAAAGTTCTGGCGCAGGTCGGGCTGGATGAAAAGCTGCACGCCTATCCCGAGCAGCTCTCGGGCGGCCAGCAGCAGCGCGCCGCAATCGCCCGCTCGCTCGCCATGCAGCCGAAGGTGATGCTGTTCGACGAGGTCACCTCCGCGCTCGATCCCGAACTCACCGGCGAAGTGCTGAAGGTGATCGAACAGCTCGCGGCTGACGGCATGACCATGGTGATGGTTACCCACGAAATGGGCTTCGCCAAGGGCATCGCCGACCGGATCGTGTTCATGCATCGAGGCAAGGTCCACGAGACCGGACCTGCCTCGATCCTGACGTCGCCGACCACGCCCGAACTCACGCAATTCGTGGGGACGGGGAACCTAAAATCATAACAGGAGAGGAGAACCAAGGGATGACCAACAGAATGGTGCTGGGGACTGCCGCCGCGTTGTGCGGCCTCATCATGATGGCGGCAACGCCCGCGTCGGCCGATCTGCTCGACGACATCATGAAGGCGAAGAAGATCCGCATATCGACCGACCTCGCCATCCCGCCCTCGGGCATGATGGATTCCACCATGAAGCCGACGGGCTCCGATGTCGAAGTGGCGCAGATGCTCGCCAAGGATTGGGGCCTCGAGCTGGAATTCATCCAGACCACCGGTGCGACCCGCATCCCGAACGTCCTGACCGGCAAGGCCGACATCATCATCTCGACCCTGTCGGTGACGGCCGAGCGTGCCAAGGTGATCGACTTCACCAAGCGCTATGCGACGCTGCAATCCGACGTCGGCTGCCTGAAATCGTCGACCGTGAAGGACTGGCCGGACCTGAAGGACAAGTCGATCGGCGTCTCGCGCGGCACCACGCAGGACACAACCTTGTCCAACATGAAGGACAAGGACCTCAAGATCGCGCGCTATGACGACGATGCCACCATGGTGACGGCGGCGGTGTCGGGCCAGGTCGACTGCGTCGGCTCGTCCGCGACAATCATCAACCAGATCGGCGTGAAGAATCCCTCGCGCGTGTTCGAGTCCCGGATTCCGCTGGCGACCTTCGACCTCGCGATCGGCCTGAAGAAGGGTGAGCAGCCGCTGATGGACAAGCTCAACGCCTGGATCACCGACAACGTCAAGAACGGCAAGCTCAACGCCATCTACAAGAAATTCCACGGCGTCGATCTGCCGGCGGACATGCGCAGCTGAACCACGGGGAAAGACATCGTGACAGCCGCGCGCGGCTGTCACGATCAATGCAAAGATCAAGAAGGACAAAGAATGCGTCTCGTCATCGGATCCGACCACGCCGGCTGGCCGCTCAAACAGACCGTCATCGACCACATCCGCAAGCTCGGCCACGACGTCATCGACGTCGGCTCCTATGACGACAAGCCGGTGGATTTCCCCGACATCGCCCGCGCCGTGGCGGCGAAGGTGACGTCGGGCGAAGCCGCGCGCGGCATCATGGTGTGCGGCACCGGCGTTGGCGCCTCGATCGCCGCCAACAAGATGAAGGGCATCCGCGCCGCGGTCTGCCACGACGTCCACTCCGCGCATCAGAGCGTCGAGCATGACGACGTCAACGTCATGTGCATCGGCGCGCAGATCGTCGGCGCCTGGCTCGCTGTCGATCTCGTGTCGTCGTACCTGTCCGCCGAATTCTCCACCGACGAGGATTTCCGTCGCCGCGTCGAGAAGCTGCGCGTCATGGACGAGGAAGGCTGAGGGCTCTCCGCCATGATCCTGGTGTTCGGATCGCTAAACATCGATCTGGTCGCGCAGGTCCCGGTGATTCCAGGTCCCGGCCGAACGGTGCTGGCGCCGTCCTACCGGACGCATTTCGGCGGCAAGGGTGCCAATCAGGCCGTTGCCGCCGCGCGGATCGCCGGGCCTGGACGCGTGAGCATGGCTGGCCGCGTCGGCCGGGACGGATTTGGCGACAGCGCGATCGAGAACCTCAGAGCCAACGGCGTCGACGCCGACCGCGTCATCAGAGCCGACGAGCCGACCGGCTGCGCTTTCATCACCGTCGATCAGGCCGGCGAGAACGCAATCACGGTGGCGAGCGGCGCCAACATGACGGCGCGTGCCGGCGATCTTGCGAGCGAGCTGTTCAATTTGGACACCGTGCTAGTGCTTCAGATGGAGGTGCCCTTTGCGCACGCGCTGGAAGCTGCCCGAAGAACCGCCGCGGCCTCCGGCACCGTTATCTGGAACCTTGCACCCGTTCCGGAGCAGATGACGCGTGAGATGGTCACGGAGCTTCTCGCCGTCACCGACTATCTCCTCGTCAACGAGCACGAGGCGCGCGACGCCGCCACCGCCATCGGCCTGGCGTCCGCCGACTACGAAGCCGCAAGCGCCGGACTCGCGAAGTCCGGCAACCTCACCTGCATTGTCACCGCCGGCGCACAAGGCGCGCTCGCCGTGACGGCGGAAGGCACCCGCCTGCGGGCGCCCGCCCAGCGCATCACGCCGGTGGACACGACCGGCGCCGGCGACACCTTCGTCGGCGCCTTTGCGGCGATGATCAGCGAAGGCGTGTCGCTGCAACGCGCGCTCGAAGTGAGTTGCGAAGCGGCGGCTTTGAAATGCCTCAAGGCCGGCGCCCAGACCGGCATGCCCATGCGCAGCGCGATGGGCTCCCTCGCGTAGGACTGATCGCCCGCATCGCTGCCCGCGGCTAAACTCTCCCGATTCCTGGAGGCTGTTTTGGCCTTTCTCTTCGTCCTCGCCGTCGGCCTCGTCGCCGGCACCATCTCCGGCATCGTCGGCACCGGCTCGTCGATCATGCTGATGCCGGTGCTGGTCTATGCCTATGGGCCGAAGGAGGCCGTGCCGATCATGGCGGTGGCCTCCGTCATGGCGAATTTTTCGCGGATCCTGGCCTGGTGGCGCGAGGTCGATTGGCGGGCCTGCGCGGCCTATTCGGTCACAGGCATCCCGGCGGCGGCGCTCGGCGCGCGGACGCTGCTGGCACTGCCCTCGCATGCCGTCGATCTCACCATCGGCCTCTTCCTGATCGCGATGGTGCCGGTGCGGCACTTTCTGGCGCGGCACGAGCTCAAGGCCAATCTCTGGCATCTCGCCATCGGCGGCGCGCTGATCGGCTATCTCACCGGCATCGTGGTCTCGACCGGGCCGCTCAGCGTGCCGTTGTTCTTGTTCTATGGCCTGTCCAAGGGCGCGTTCCTCGCCACCGAAGCGGCCTCCTCGCTCGGGCTCTATTTCGCGAAGTCGGTGACCTTCGAGCGTTTCGGCGCGCTCGCCGGGGAGGTCTTCATCAAGGGACTGATCGCGGGCGCCTCGCTGATGTCGGGCGCCTTCATCGCCAAGCGCTTCGTGCTGCATCTGAGGCCGGAAACCTTCCGCCTGCTGATGGACGCGATCATGATCGTGGCGGGGCTCTCGATGCTCTGGACCGCAACGCAGCCGTGACCCAGCCGCTACTCAGACAGCGAATTCGGGGGTGATCGATGGGCCGTCAGAGACGACGCGGCTCGCCACGGCCGGCTGCCCGTCGAGCCATTGCAGCACGGCCTCGAGTGGCTGCGGCCGCTGATAGAGGAACCCCTGCCCGAGCCGCACTCCGATCTCGCGCATGGCCTCCGCCTGCTCGGCGCGCTCGATGCCTTCGGCGACCAATGTCAGTCCCAGCGTGGCGGCGAGCGAGGCGATGACGCCGACAATGGCCTTGTCCTCGGCGCTGTCGGGGATCTCGCTGATGAACGCCTTGTCGATCTTCACCTTGTCGAGCGGAAACCGGCGCAGATGGGCGAGCGAAGAGTAGCCCGTGCCGAAATCGTCGAGCGCGATCGTGGCTCCCAGGCGCCGCAGGCGATGCAGCGTTTCGGAGGCGCTGGCGATGTTGTTGATCAGCGACCCTTCCGTGATCTCGAGCTCGAGCATCGATGCCGCGACACCGAAGCGCGCACAGGTCGCGCGCAGCTCGGCGGCGAGCGAGTGGTCGGCAAGCTCGGACGGCGGCAGATTGATCGCGATCCGCAGCTGCGGCCTGCCCGCAGCGGCCAATTGCTGCAAGGCCCGGCAGGCATCGGTCAGCACGTAGCGGGTCAGCCGCGCATTGTTCCCGCTGCGCTCGATCAGCGGCAGGAATTCGCCGGGGCCGATCACGCCGTGCTCGGGATGGCGCCAGCGGATCAGCGCTTCCAGACCGACGACCTCATGGCTATCGAGATCGACCTGGCTCTGGTACCAGACCTCGAATTGGCCCTCGGCGAAGCCGGTGGGAATTGCGAGCTCGAGATCCCTGCGGCGGCGATAGTCGCGCTGAAGCGCTTCGTCCAGCACGGCGACCGTGCCGGGCGCCTTGCTCTTGGCGTGATAGAGCGCGATGTCGGCGAGCGTCGGCAGATGCGACAGTTCCGGATCGTCGGCGTGGCGCACGGCAAGGCCGATGCTGGCGCGCGGCACCACCTGCTTGTCATGGAGGCGGATCGGCTCGGAAATGGCATCGAGCACGCGTTGAGCGAATGCGTGCGCGGCCTGCTCGTCGCTCACCTCGGGGCGAATGACGACGAACTCGTCGCCGCCGAGCCGGGCGACCCAATCCTCGGCTTCGACCGCGCGACGAAGGCGCTGCGAAATCTGGACCAGGAACGCATCGCCGGCCTCGTGACCGAAGGTGTCGTTGATGCCCTTGAAGTCGTCGAGATCGATGAAGCAGAACGCGACCAGCGTATCCGGCGCGCCTCCATTCTGGCTCGTCACGGCGAGGCGCTCGGTCAGGGAGCGCCGGTTCGGCAGCCCGGTGAGCGGATCGTGCGTCGCCATGTGCCCGAGCCGGTCCAGCGCGCCCGACGTCGTGTGCTGCATGGCGTTGAAAGCGCGCGCGAGCTGGCCGAATTCGTTCGAGGAGGTGACGTCGGCCGGATAGGCCCGGCCATCCTGCTTGCTGCGCTGGATCGCCGACATCATGGCCGCGAGCGGCCGGCCGATGAAGATGTTGGCGGAAATCCGCATGGCGATCAGGGTCGCGAACGTTGCGAGGAGCCCGACGACGAGCAGCAGCAGCAGGCGGCTGCCCGCATCCGCGTACAGCGTCGCACGCGAATAGGCGATGGCGATGCGGCCGGCCTGAACGGCCATATTGCCGTTGCTGTAGTGGATCGGGTGCGAGACTTCGGCGACCGACTGGCCTTGGGGGCGTGCGACCACGCGGGCGATCGCAGCGCCGGTATCGTCATAGACGGCCGCCGCCGCAATGGTCTCGTCGTGCATGATCTCGTTGAGCACGCCCGTGACCTGGTCGTAGCGCATCTTCCAGAGCGGCTCGGCGATCAGCTCGGCCCGGCTCTCGGCGACGCGGGCCATGCGGGCGTCGAGTTGCCTGAGCTGCGACCAGAAGCTCGATGCCTCGACGCCGGCGGAGGCGAGCAATTGCACCAGCAGCAGAACGGGCACGGTGGCCCAGATCATCGCGTGGACGACCGAGCGCAAGCGCGGCGGCGCTGCCTGCTCGTTGCGATCCGGCTCGGTCATCGCCTCATCCTTGCGCATCAGTCGGCAACGCCTTCGGCGACCGGCAGCGACGAGATGAGCGCATCGAGGGAAAAGTCATATTGACCGCAGCGCCCGGCCCTCGCCCGGAACCGCGCGAAGTCGATCCGGTCGAACGCACGGGTCTTGATGAGGTCGCCGACCGAAGCGAGATTGTCGCGCGTGATCGCCGACGTCTTGACCTCGACGCGGGGCGAGACGGCTGCAAAATCGCAGCCATCGGCATAATCGCGCAGGAGAATGACGGACCAGCCGCCGAGCAGGAAATGCCCGCCATCGGTCAGGAGCATGCGGCCCGCCTTGATCTCGCGCAGCGCATCCTCCGACCAGTTGAGGCCGACCACCTGGATGTTCTCGCCGGGCACGAGGCCGGCGGCGATCGCCGCGCGCAGCGCGCCGAGCGCCATCGGATCGTTTCCGGCCCAGATCCCGGCGGGCCGGATCTGCTTGCGCGCGGCCCAGCTCAGGTAATTTGCCGTGACCCGCTCGGCCTCGGACTTCGTCCAGTTGGCGAACAGCATGCGGTCCACCACGACGTCGGACGCAGCATCCACCGCGAGCGTGAGGCCGGCGTTGCGGGCGATTGAGGCAGGCGTGGTCTCGTCGCCACCGATGCCGAGAATGTGGATCTTGCCGTCCGCGCTCTGCCATTTCTCGGCGCGCGCCGCCGTGATCAGCGCATTGGCCATCCGCGCGCCCGCGGTCTGAAGATCGGTCGTGATGTCGCCGAGCCA
This sequence comes from Bradyrhizobium sp. IC4060, assembly GCF_020193715.1. Taxonomy (NCBI): domain Bacteria; kingdom Pseudomonadati; phylum Pseudomonadota; class Alphaproteobacteria; order Hyphomicrobiales; family Nitrobacteraceae; genus Bradyrhizobium; species Bradyrhizobium sp. IC4060. The sequence continues at coordinate 562,391 of NZ_JADYVJ010000001.1, forward strand.
GGTCTTGAGCTTTTGCCTCGGCGGTCCAAGGCGCACCGCGTCCTCGCCGATCAGCGTGTTCGAAAGCAGCAGCGTCTTGACGCCCGCGGCTTCGGCCGCCTCGAGGATGGGAACGGCGGCAGATTCCTCATTCGACAGGATGAGGAAGTCGGGCTTGTCGGGACGGGCCACCACGCCGAAGCCGAGCTCCTGCATGGTGCGGTGGTTCCGCTCGCTGGTCAGCACCTCGACATGGGCATTGAGCTTGCGGCCGGCGGCCTGCATGGTCTGCGCGACCATGTCCCAATAAACCTCGCCGGACTTGCCGGGATTGACGAAGACGATGTTGAGGGGCTTCGCGATGCTACCGCCAACGGACCCGAAGACGCCGCAGGCCATGCCCGCCGCGAGCAATATTCGCAGGAATCTCGTCAATTTCGCCGCCCCCATTGGTTCCGAGATTGGACCCACGTCCGCTAAGAATTGGCAAAATCGCACCGGGCACAGCGGCGCAGGGCTAACGAAAGGTATATCTCCCGTGCCGAATTGAGATATTCGAAGCGCCGGCGATCGGCCTGCCAATCCGTGCTATCAGCACATCTGAAACCCGCGACTCGCGCTCCCCATGGCCAAATCCACACTGTCCTTCGTCTGCCAGAACTGCGGCGCGGCCTATAACCGCTGGCAGGGCAAGTGCGAGTCCTGCGGCGAGTGGAATACGCTGGCGGAAGAAGACACCAGCGGCAGCGTGCCGGTGTCGATCCGCTCCAAGCGCAAAGGAAGGACCTTCGCGCTGGAGAGTCTCGCCGGCAAGAGCCCGGATGCGCCGCGCCTGTCCTCGGGGATGACCGAACTCGACCGCGTCACCGGCGGCGGCTTCGTGCGCGGCTCGGTGCTGCTGGTCGGCGGCGATCCCGGAATCGGCAAGTCGACGCTGCTGACGCAGGCGACCAGCCTGCTCGCGCGCGCCGGCCACCGCGTCGTCTACATCTCCGGCGAAGAGGCGGTCGCCCAGGTGCGCCTGCGCGCCGAGCGGCTCGGGCTGTCGGACGCGCCGGTGCAGCTCGCGGCCGAAACCTCGGTCGAGGACATCGTCTCGACGCTGTCGGAGGGCGCGGTGCCCCGGCTGATCGTGATCGACTCGATCCAGACCATGTGGACCGACACGGTGGAATCGGCGCCTGGCACGGTGACGCAGGTGCGCGCCTCGGCGCAGGCGCTGATCCGCTTCGCCAAAAAGACCGGGGCCGCCATCATCCTGGTCGGCCACGTCACCAAGGACGGCCAGATCGCCGGCCCCCGCGTGGTCGAGCATATGGTCGATGCGGTGATGTCGTTCGAGGGCGAAGGCTCACAGCAATTCCGCATCCTGCGCGCGGTGAAGAACCGCTTCGGACCGACCGACGAGATCGGCGTGTTCGAGATGACGGGCCTCGGCCTGCGCGAGGTCACCAACCCCTCCGAGCTGTTCCTGTCCGAGCGCGACCTCGGCACGCCCGGCACCGCGGTCTTTGCCGGCATCGAGGGCACGAGGCCCGTGCTGGTCGAATTGCAGGCACTGGTGGCCCCGACCTCGCTCGGCACCCCGCGCCGGGCCGTGGTCGGCTGGGATCCGAGCCGGCTCTCAATGGTGCTGGCGGTGCTGGAGGCCCATTGCGGGGTCAAGCTGTCCGGCCACGACGTCTATCTGAACGTTGCCGGCGGCCTTCGCATCCACGAGCCCGCGGCCGACCTCGCCGCCGCCGCGGCCCTGGTGTCGTCGCTGGTTAATGCGCAGTTACCCACCGATGCCGTCTATTTCGGCGAAATCTCGCTGTCGGGCGTGGTGCGCCCGGTGGCGCAGACCCCGGCCCGGCTCAAGGAAGCGGCAAAGCTCGGCTTCCAGCGCGCCGTGCTGCCCGAATCGGCACGGGGCGATGCGGGCGGCGATGCCGGACTGTCCCTGAACGCGGTGAACAGCCTGACGACATTGGTGGCCGAGATCGCAGCGCGGGGCTCCCGCCGGGGCGAATCCGGTGCACAGCCAGAGAAAAATGCCACACCGGCCAGATTCCGCCGCGGAGAGGGTTAGGTGGAGGTGACGCCGGAGGCCTCCGCCGCTATACAGCCGTCACAAAAGCAGCATGGGATTGCGTGGTTGCGGCCTTGCCGGGAACGCCGTCTGCCCTTCTTTTAGGGCAGCGGCCAAGCACCGATTCGCTAGAGCACCTTTGAAGTACGAGCGGACCAGACCAGCCGATGCCAGTAACCATCCTCGACCTGATCCTGCTCGGTGTGATGCTGATCTCGGGCCTGCTCGCGATGGTTCGCGGCTTCATGCGCGAAATCCTGTCGATCGCGGCCTGGGGTGCCGCGGCGATCGTGACGCTGTATTCGTTCTCGAAGCTGCTGCCGACCGCCAAGACCTATTTCAACAACGACACGGTCGCGAGCGTCGTCGTGGTGGCCGGCGTGTTCATCGGCACCCTGGTCGTGGTCTCCGTCATCACGGTCCGGATCTCCGACATGATCCTGGATTCGCGGATCGGCGCGCTGGATCGGACCCTCGGCTTCCTGTTTGGGCTGGCTCGCGGGCTTTTGATCGTCGTGGTCGCGTTCCTGTTTTTCACCTGGCTGGTGCCGGACAAGCAGCGCCCCGACTGGGTCAGCGGGGCCAAGTCCCGCGTGGTGCTGCAGGGAACCGGGGATTGGCTGATGGCCCTCTTGCCTGACGACCCCGAGAACACCATCTTGAAGAGATTCAAGAAAAACAAACCAGATGATGATCAAGCTGAATCCGAGCAGCAGCCTTCGGGCAGTGGCGACGGGTACAGTAAGTCGGCTCGTGACGGCATGAAAAAGCTGATCGAGAAACCTGCGGCGCGTTGATAGGGCCCCAAAAGAGAGGCGAGAACGAGATGCGACACCCTGACCAGGACGCCCTGCTTGATCTCGATCCAAACGCCGGTCCAGGCCCGGCGGCGCTTGAGCTTCAGGACGATCTGGAAGGCGATACGCTGCGCGAGGAATGCGGCGTCTTCGGCATCTACGGCCACCCTGATGCGGCCGCCATCACCGCGCTCGGCCTTCACGCGCTCCAGCACCGCGGCCAGGAGGCCGCCGGCATCGTCTCCTACGACGGCAGCCGCTTCCACTCCGAACGCCGCCTCGGCCTCGTCGGCGACACCTTCTCCCGCCGCGAGGTGATCGACCGCCTGCCCGGCAATGTCGCGGTCGGCCATGTCCGCTACGCCACGACCGGCGCGACCATCCTGCGCAACGTGCAGCCGCTGTTCGCCGAGCTCAATGCCGGCGGTCTCGCGGTCGCTCACAACGGCAACCTCTCCAACGGCCTGACGTTGCGCCGCGAGCTCGTCAAGAACGGCGCGATGATGCAATCGACCTCCGACACCGAGGTGATCCTGCACCTGGTGGCGCGCTCCAAGCGCGTCCGCTTCATCGAGCGCTACATCGACGCGCTGCGCGAGATCGAGGGCGCCTATGCGCTGGTCTCGCTGACCAACAAGAAGCTGGTCGGCGCCCGCGATCCGCGCGGCATCCGCCCGCTGGTGCTCGGCGAGCTCGACGGCTGCCCGATCCTGACTTCCGAGACCTGTGCGCTCGACATCATCGGCGCCCGCTTCGTGCGCGACATCGAGCCCGGCGAAGTCATCGTGTTCGACGAGAACGGCCAGGACATCCACAAGCCGTTCCCGCCGATGGCGCCGCGCCCCTGCATCTTCGAATACATCTACTTCTCGCGGCCGGATTCCATCGTGCACGGCCGCTCGGTCTACGAGGTGCGCAAGAATTTCGGCGCGCAGCTCGCGCGCGAGAGCCACGTTCCGGTCGACGTCGTGGTGCCGGTGCCGGATTCCGGCGTGCCGGCCGCGGTCGGCTACAGCCAGTATTCCGGCGTGCCGTTCGAACTCGGCATCATCCGTAACCATTATGTCGGCCGCACCTTCATCCAGCCGACGCAGGCGATCCGCGAATCCGGCGTGCGCATGAAGCATTCGGCCAACCGCGCCGCGATCGAAGGCAAGCGCATCATCCTGATCGACGACTCGCTGGTGCGCGGCACCACCTCCAAGAAGATCGTGCGCATGATGCGCGATGCCGGTGCCAAGGAAGTGCACTTCCGCCTCGCTTCGCCCCCGATCCTCTATCCCGATTATTACGGCATCGACCTGCCCGACCGCGGCGGCCTGCTGGCGGCGACGCATTCGCTGGAGGAGATGCGCGAGCTCATCGGCGCCGACTCGCTCGCCTTCCTGTCGATCGACGGCATGTACCGCGCCATGGGCGAGCCAGGCCGCGACCCCGCCAATCCGAAGTTTGCCGATCACTGCTTCACCGGCGTCTATCCGACCCACCTCACCGACCAGACCCAGACCGAGCCGCAGCCGCGGCAATTGTCGCTGCTGGCCGAGGCGAGCTGACCAAGGATCGTCCCCGGGGGCTCATCGGAGACTTCTTTTCGTCATGGCCGGGCTTGTCCCGGCCATCTTCGTCTGTAATACCCGCCGCAAAGAACGTGGATGCCCGGGACGAGCCCGGGCATGACGGAAGTATTCGACGATGACCAAACCTCTCGCCAACCGTATCGCTCTCGTCACCGGCGCCTCGCGCGGCATCGGTTTCGCCACGGCAATCGCACTGGCGAAAGCCGGCGCGCATATTGTGGCCACCGCACGCACGCAAGGAGGGCTGGAAGAGCTCGACGACGAGATCCGCAAAGACGGCGGCAGCGCCACCCTGGTGCCGCTCAACCTCACCGATTCCGACGGCATCGCGCGTCTCGGCGCCGGCCTGCACGAGCGCTACGGCAAGCTCGACATCCTCGTCGGCAATGCCGGCGTGCTCGGCCCCTCCTCGCCGATCGGCCATATCGAGCTGAAGACCTTCAACGACGTGATGGCGGTGAACGTCTCCGCGAACTTCCAGCTGATCCGCTGCATGGAACCGCTGCTGAAGCAGTCCGATGCCGGCCGCGCCGTGTTCATCACCTCGGGTGCCGCCAACAAGGCCACCGCTTACGTCAGCCCCTACGCGGCCTCCAAGGCCGCACTGGAGACGCTGGCACGTGCCTGGGCGCAGGAAACCGCAAACACGAAGCTGCGCGTCAACCTGTTCAATCCGGGCCCGGTGCGCACCCGCATGCGGGCCACCCTGATGCCCGGCGAGGATCCGGCGACGCTCGACACGCCCGAGCAGGTCGCAGAATTCATCGTGCCGCTGTGCGCGCCCGACTGGACCGAGACCGGCAAATTCTACGATTACAAGACCCGCACCCTGATGAGCTTCCGCGCGCCGGCCTGATTGCCCTCCGACGCCTTGGACGTCATGCCGGCGGTAATGTCCGTACCGCCGAGTTCGATACCGGAAAGCACATTTAGAATTTCAAGCCGACATCGAACGCGCTGAAATAGCGTCTCAACGCATTTTGCCCAAAAGTTAACCGATGGATGACGCTACGACGCAGCGTCATCCGGCTTTAGGTGCATTGCCGTCGGCCATGGGACACGGTAGAGCGTCAATTGGAATAAGGCTCCCGAAGAGAGCCGTCCGCATATTTGACAATGGAGGAAGCCTTTATGACGATGCCCGCACGCCGCGCCGCGGCTCTTCTGGCCTGTGCCGCTTTCGGCTTTGCCACATCCGCCTTCGCGCAAGACAAGACCATCAAGATCGGCGTGCTCAACGACATGTCGAGCCTCTATGCCGACATCGGCGGCCCGAACTCGGTGGCGGCAGTGAAGATGGCGGTCGAGGATTCCGGCCTGAAGGCCAAGGGCTGGACCATCGAGGTGCTCTCCGGCGATCACCAGAACAAGCCCGACATCGGCGTCAACATCGCCCGGCAATGGATCGACGCCGACAAGGTCGACGCCATCGCCGACACGCCGAGCTCCGGCGTCGCGCTCGCGGTGAGCAACCTCGTCAAGGAAAAGAATGCGGTGCTGCTCAATTCGGGTGCGGCCACCGCCGACCTCACCGGCAAGGCCTGCACGCCCAACACCGTGTCCTTCACCTACGACACCTACATGCTCGCCAACGGCACCGGCAAGGCGCTGACCAAGGCGGGCGGCGACAGCTGGTTCTTCCTCACCGCGGATTATGCCTTCGGCCATGCGCTGGAGCGTGATACCGGCGCGGTCGTCACGGCGACCGGCGGCAAGGTGCTCGGCGGCGTCAAGCATCCGCTGAACACGGCCGACTTCTCCTCCTTCCTGCTGCAAGCGCAGTCCTCCAAGGCCAAGATCATCGGCCTTGCCAATGCGGGCGGCGACACCACCAACGCGATCAAGCAGGCCGCCGAGTTCGGCATCGTCCAGGGCGGCCAGAAGCTCGCCGCGCTGCTGCTGTTCATCAACGACGTGCACTCGCTCGGCCTGAAGACCGCGCAGGGCCTGACCTTCACCGAGTCGTTCTACTGGGACCTCAACGACCAGACCCGCGAATGGTCGAAGCGTTTCCAGAAGGTCTCGCCCAAGGGCTCGATGCCCTCGATGACGGTTGCGGGCCTCTACGCCGAGATCCTGCATTACCTGAAGGCGATGGAAGCGCTCGGCAGCAATCCGCGTGACGGCGCCAAGGTCGTCGCCAAGATGAAGGAGCTACCGACCGACGATCCGCTGTTCGGCAAGGGCCCGCTGCGCCAGGACGGACGCCGCCTCATCCCCGCCTATCTGTTCGAGGTGAAGAAGCCCGAGGAGTCGAAGGGGCCGTGGGACTATTACAAGCTGGTCGCCACCATCGCGCCGGAAGATGCGGCCAAGCCGCTCAAGGACAGCGACTGCCCGCTGGTGAAGAAGTAGGATCGTAGGGTGGGTTAGCATGCGGCTGCGCAAAGCGCAGTCCGCTGGCGTAACCCACCTCTTCCGCCTCCGCGGAAATGAAAGAGGTGGGTTACGCCTCACGGTTTGCGCTTCGCGCGAACCGCGAGGCTAACCCACCCTACGAGACTGTCCTGGTCGCACCCAGCGACCGCACCGCGATCGCCACGCACACCACCATCAGCACCGCGGCGAGCAGGAACGGGGCGCCGGGCAGATGCAGCGGCGCGCTGGCGCCGATGAAATAGGAAAATGTCAGCGTGAACAGGAACGGGCCGACGAGCTGCGACACGCTCTGCACGCTCGCGGTTGCGCCCTGCAGCTGGCCCTGCTGATCCGGCGCGACGAGCCGCGTCATCAGCGCTTGCGAGGCGGCACCGGAGATGCCCCACAGCGCCAGAATGGGAATCCCGAGCCAGGATAGCGGTCCGGTCGGCGCAGCGCCGAGGACCACGAATCCGATCGCGCCGCAGCAGAGGCCGAGCAGGAGCGCGTTGCGCTCGCCGAGCGCATGCACGATGGGGCCGATCGCAAAGCCCTGCACCACCATGGCGCAGATGCCGACCATGGCGAGCGTCAAGCCCACCGTCTTGGCATCCCAGCCGTAGCGATAGGTCGCGTAGAGCACGAAGGTCGAGGGCAGCACGACATGGGCGACCTGCGCGATGAAGTTGACGATCGACAACGCGGCAAGCAGCGCGTCGGAGCGCAGCAGATGCAGCGCCCCGAGCGGACTGGCGCTGCGCCAGCGCAGCGGCGCGCGCTTGTCGGGCGCAAGCGACTCCGGCAGCACGAACAGGCCATAGAGCGCGTTGGCGAAGCTCAGGGCCGCCGCGGCCCAGAACGGCAGGCGCGGATCGATATCGCCGAGCAGGCCGCCGAGCGCTGGCCCCAAGATGAAGCCGGCGCCGAAGGCCGCACCGATCCGGCCGAAGACCGCCGCACGCCGTTCCGGCGGCGTGATGTCGGCGATATAGGCGAAGGCGGTCGAGATGCTCGCCGAGGTGATGCCGGAGATCACGCGGCCGATGAACAGCCACGCAAGCGACGGCGCCAGCGCCATCAAGACGTAGTCGGCTGCGAGCCCGAAATTCGACAGCAGCACCACCGGCCGGCGTCCGAAACGATCGGACAGCGCACCAAGCACCGGCGAGAACACGAACTGCATCAAGGCCCAGGCGGTGCCGAACAGGCCGAAAATGCGCGCGGCATGTGCGGTGTCGTCGTCGACGAAGCTTTCGATCAGCTTCGGCAGGACCGGCATGATCACGCCGAGCGCGACCATGTCGAGCAGGATGGTGACGAAGATGAAGGCGACCGCGCCGCGCGGGGCCGGCGCTGCGTCCTGCACCACCGCCTCGCCGGCACCGTCGCTCACGATGCCCGCTTGCGCTTGTGCGCGAAGGGATTGGCCTTCTCGCGCAGCGTGATGCGCACCGGCGTGCCCGGCAGCTCGAAGGTCTCGCGCATGGAATTGGTGAGATAGCGCAAGTAGGATTGCGGCACGGCGTCGGCACGCGAGCAGAACAACACGAAGCTCGGCGGCCGGGCCTTGGTCTGCGTGATGTAGTTCAGCTTCAGCCTGCGGCCGGAGACCGCCGGCGGCGGGTTGGCCTGGATCGCCTGCTCGAACCAGCGATTGAGCGCCGAGGTCGGCACGCGCCTGTTCCAGATCGCATAGGCGTCCTGGATCGCCTGCATCAGGCGATCGATGCCCTCGCCCATCAAGCCCGAGACGGCGACGATGGGCACGCCCTTGAGCTGCGGCAGCCAATGATCGGCATCGCGGCGCAGGCCGGAGATCGCGCCGCCGCCCTTGGTCTCCATCAGATCCCATTTGTTGACGGCGAGCACGACCGCCCGTCCCTCGCGCTCGATCAGGTCGGCGATGCGCAGGTCCTGCTCCTCGAAGCGGTTCTGCGAATCCATCATCAGCACGACGACCTCGGCAAAGCGCACCGCGCGCAGTGCATCCGCAACCGACAGCTTTTCCAGCTTCTCCTCGATACGCGAGCGCCGGCGCAGGCCCGCGGTGTCGAAGACGCGGAAATCGCGGCCCTTCCAGTTGATCTCGACCGCGATGGAATCGCGCGTGGTGCCGGCCTCGGGGCTCGTCAGCAGGCGCTCCTCGCCGAGCAGATGGTTGATCAGCGTCGACTTGCCGGCATTGGGCCGGCCGACGATCGCGACCCGGATCGGGCGCGTCGCGGCCTCTTCCTCCGAGATCGGCGCGTCGTCCTCATCGTCATCTTCCTCGACGGGTTCGGGCATTAGCTTCGCGAGCGCATCGTAGAGCTCGCCCATGCCCTCGCCGTGCTCGGCCGAGATCTGGATGGGATCGCCGAGGCCGAGCGCGAACGCTTCCATCGCGCCGGCATCGCCGTGCTTGCCCTCGCTCTTGTTGGCGATGAGCAGCACCGGCTTGTCGGCCTTGCGGGCGAAATCGGCGAAGGCGCGATCGGTCGGCGTCAGGCCGATGCGGGCATCGATCACGAAGAACAGCGCGTCGGCCTGCGCGATCGCGGTCTCGGTCTGCTCCTGCATGCGCGCGGTCAGCGAGCCCTTGGCGCCCTCGTCGAGGCCGGCGGTATCGATGATGGTGAAGCGGAGATCACCGAGCCTGGCCTCGCCTTCGCGGCGGTCGCGGGTGACGCCCGGCAGGTCATCGACCAGCGCGAGCTTCTGCCCAACCAGGCGGTTGAACAGCGTCGACTTGCCGACATTGGGCCGGCCGATGATGGCGATCGTGAAGGACATCGGTCATTCGTGCGCTGCCGGGGCTGCGCCTGTCAATGCAACGGGGAATATTGTTTGAGCATGATCTTTTCGGAAAACCGCTTCACACTTTGCGCTAGCGCGGCCCTCCGGGTCCGGATCATGCTCTAGCGCGAGAAGCTGCCGCTCGGCAGCGGTGCCGGGAAGGCGCTCTGCGATTGCTGCTGCGGGGCCTTGGTCGGCTGCGCCTGCTGGGTCGGCTGCGCCTGCTGGGCCGGCTGATCCGGCGGCGGCGCGGTGGTGCGCCTGCGGACGATCTTGTGCTTGGGCGGCGGAGCGGACGTCGCTGGTGCTGCCTCCGGCTGGGCCTCGCCGTCGACCTCGCCGACGGGTGCTTCGGCCGGCGCAGCGGACTGCTTGGTATTCTTTGCCTTGGCCCCCTTTGCCGGCTTGGCCGGCTCCGCAGGCAGGGCCGCGACGGCAGGTGCGTTCGGGTCGGGCTGCTGCTGTGCGCCTTTGTAGAGATCCCTCGGCACGCCCTGCTCGAGCCCCGGCACCCCCTCGGGGAAGACCGGCTTGCGGTCGCCCGGCAGCTTCTTCTTGGTGTCGAGGAAGTCGAGCAGATCGCTCGGATCGAAGCTGGAGCAGCCGCCCAGGGCGCCGGTGAAGGCGATCAGGACGGCGGCTGCGATCAAGCGTGGCGTGCGGCGCATCTTGGTGTCTCGTTACGTCAGAGAACCGTCGTCAGCTTTTGGCGACGGGTGGCAACAAAGCCTGGAGCGCCTCGGCGCGAGAGCGCAGGCCGGGCGGCGTTTCGCCGTCTCCGTCAATCGCCTCGAGCCATTTGCGGGCTGCAGTCATGTCGTTGTTACGCCAGGCCGACAGCGCCAGCATCTCGCGGGCGGTGTGGCGGAAGGTCGATTTCGGCGCGGCGGAAGCTTCCAGCCGCTGCTGGATGTCGGCATAGCCGGCGCTGTCGAGCAGGAGCCCCGCGGCGCGGATCTTGGCCAGATCCTGCCACTCGCCGCCAATGCTGCGGTCGGCGGCGATGTCGTCATACATCTTCGCGGCCGCCTTGGGATCGCGGCTCGCGGCCTCGGCCGCAGCACGCAGCCGCGCCAGGGTGCGATAGCCGGACGGCGCCTTGGCGGCGAGCTCGGTGAAGGCCTTCTCGGCGTCCTCGTGCTTGCCCTGCTCGGACAGCTCGGCGGCCTTCTCGAAAGCGGCACCGGCCGCGGCGGCCTTCTGGGCCTCCAGGTACCTATAACCCTGCCAGCCACCGGCGCCGGCGACGATCAGCACCATCAGCGCGATGAAGTAGATCGAATACTTGTCCCACAGCTTCTTGAACTGTTCGCGACGTACTTCCTCGTTGACTTCGTCAAATAATTCAGACACTTATGCCAATCCCATGCCCGTCCGGGTGCGCGCGCCAAAGCGTTCGCGTCAGGAATCCCGTCCCCGTGTGGCGGCGAGGTAGCCTAACGATATGGCGGTGGCAAGGCAAAGCGAGCCCGATCAAGGCGTTAACCACCCGGGACATCCCGGATGCCCCTGCCCGGCTCAAGCTCCCAGCAGCTCCCGCAGCTGTCGCTTCAGCACCTTGCCGTTGGCGTTGCGCGGCAGGGGGTCTGTCGTGATCGCCATGGTTTCGGGAACCTTGTAGTCGGACAGGCGCTCGGCGCACCAGGCGCGCAGGTCCGTATCGGTCACCGGCTGTCGCGTCACCACCACGGCGTGGACGCGCTCGCCCAGCACCGGGCAAGGCCTGGCAATGATCGCGCTCTCGACCACGGCGGGATGGCCGGCCAACACGGATTCGACCTCGGCCGAATAGATCTTCAGGCCGCCGCGATTGATCATGTCCTTCTGCCGGTCGAACACGCGAACGAAGCCTTCCGCATCGACCGAGCCGAGATCACCTGAATGCCAGAATCCGCCCGTGAAGCTTTCGACGGTGGCCTTCGGGTTATTCCAGTAGCCCCTGATGACGGAGGCGCTCTGGATCCAGAGCTCGCCGATCTCGCCGGGAGGCAGCTCGCGCCCGTCCGGGCCCATCACAGCGATGCGCGCGCCGGGACACGGCAGACCGACGCTGTCGATGTGGCGCTCGGTCAGCTCGCCCGGCATGATGGTCGAGGGCGAGGTCGTCTCGGTCGCGCCGTAGCAGTTCATCAGCTTCAGGCCGGGAATCTTCGCCTTGAGCTTCTCGATGGTGGCGACCGGCATCGGCGCGCCGCCGAAGCCGCCGATCCGCCAGCTCGACAGATCATAGCCGTCGAAATCGGGCTGGAGCAGGCAGAGATTGTACATCGCCGGCACCATCACCGTGTAGGTGACGCGCTCGCGCGCGGCGAGCTTGAGGTAATCGGCGGCCTTGAACTCGGGCATGATGATCAGCGTCCCGCCGCAGCGGATCATCGTCGTAATGTTGGCGACGACGCCGGTGACATGGCCGAGCGGCACAGCTGCGATCGAGCGATCGACCTCCGTCAATTGCAGGCAGGACACGAACACCATGGAGGAATGGACGATGTTGCAATGGGCCAGCATCGCGCCCTTCGGCTTGCCCGTGGTGCCGGAGGTGTAGAGGATCATCGCGGTGTCCTCTTCGCTCACCTCGATCGGTGCCGATGCCGGAGCGTTTTCGGCGAGCGAAGAGAAGCTCGACCGCGCGGCATCGTCATCGATGGCAATGCGATGGATCACATCGGGCACGTCCTTTGCGTCGGGCAGTCGCTCGGCGAGCGAGGCCTCGTGGATCAGGATCTTCGCGCCGCAATCGGCGAGCACATAAGCGATCTCCGGCTTCTGCTGGCGCGTGCTGAGCAGCACGGTCACCAGCCCTTCATGCGCGGCGGCAAACAGCAGCAGCGGAAATTCGATGCGGTTGCCGAGCAGGATGGCGAGGCGATCGCCGCGCTGCAATCCTAGCTTGCGAAATCCGGCGGCGATCCGCGCGGCCTGCTCCATTGCTTGCCGCCAGCTCAGGCGGACATTGCCGCAGATCAACGCTTCGCCATCGGCATTGCGGCCGCGCGCCTCCGCGATCATCGCCCAGAGGCTCGATGGCCGATCGCAAAATGCCGGCATCACCCGATCGCCAAAGCGCGCCTCGCGCCGCATCGGCGGGATCTGAAATTGCGACCAGTCCATTGGGATGCCCTCGGCTTGTTGCTCTCGTTATCTTCCCCGCACGGTCAGGCGAGCCCCGTCTTGCGCCGATCGGCTAGACCCCGATCACGGGCACACCGATCACCACCGGATGGAAGGCGAAGGCCAGGGCCAGATAGGCGACCACGCCTACCGCGACCGCGATCAGATCGTTGGTGGGGCCGCCGACCGGAATCGGCGGGGCGCCGGCGTCGGTGCGAGCTTTGAGCGAGATGCGGTCATAGACCGCCCAGGCGAGGAACGAGCCGAACAGGACGATGGAGCCGAGATCGCCATTGGCGAGCAGATGCGCCGCCGCCCACAGCTTGATGCCGGCCAGCATCGGATGCTTCAACGTCGCATAGATGCGGCCACGCATGTAGGACGCCACCACGAGGATGACTGCAGGCAGCATCAAGGCCAACGCGATGTGCTTCATCGCCTTCGGCGGATACCAGACGTCGATCCAGCCGGAGCTGCGGTAGTGGGCATAGCCCCAGATGATCAGCGCCAGCCCCGCGAGTGAGACCGCCGAATAGAGGAGCTTGTAGGTCCCCTCGCCCAGCCTCGCGATCGCCTGCGCGCGGGCCTTCCGTCTGGTTGTGAAAATATGGGATGCAAAAAACAGCACCAGCCCCAGGATCATGACCAGCAGACCCACGACATCCTCCCCGCAAAGCAGCCCCCGCCACTGAGGTATCATCGATCGGCCGATGCTCGCAACTCGCGCGCTATTTGCCGAGCTCCCGATTGTCGACATAACGGATCGCGATGGGCCGCCCGGCCAACGCCCCGCCGAGCCCGCTGGTCAATTTCAGCGGCAGACAGGCCTTCAACGATGCATTGATGGCGTTCAGATAGGTCGTCCGGGTGTCCGCCGGCACGCCCGCAGTCGCGTATGTGAGGCGCGGCGGGCCGATCAGGCCGCCGGTCTTGTTGAAGCTGAAGCGCACCGACATCTGCATGCCTGCGCGCGCATGGTCCGATGGCGGCGACCAGCAGCTGCGCAGCGCGGCGAAGAGGTCGCCGATCGTGTCGAGATCGTGATCGGGCTTCCGGTATTTGGCGCGGTCGGCCTCGGCAGGCACGCTCTCGATCGTGAGCTGGAGGTTCTGGCCGTAAGGGTAGTCGATCTCGGGAATACAGGGGCCGGGCTCGAGCGGGCTGCAATAGGATGGCGTGCAGGGCTCGCCGTCGAGCACGCTGCAAGGCTCGTGCGCGAACGGAATCGGATTGATCTGGCGTCGCTGCGCGTCGGCGGCGATCGAGGTCATTGCCAGCAAGGCAAGAACAAGAATGCAGCGCCACATGTACCGGGACCGCAATGGCATTTGCAACAGGTGGCGACGGCTATGAAAGCTTCAAGGCTGGCCGCGATGGTTCGCTTCACTCGACAATCTGATCCGCTTGCGCCACCAGCGTGGGCGGTAAATTCAGCCCCAACGCATTGGCTGTCTTGAGATTGAGCAGGAACTGGAATTCATTCGGTTGCTGGACTGGCAGGTCTGCGGGACGGGTTCCTCTCAAGACGCGGTCGACATAATCCGCCGAGCGACCGATGAGCTGCGTAATCGAGACTCCGTAAGACATCAGCCCGCCGTCCGTGACGAAGGACGGGAACGGATACATCGCCGGCAGACGATGCGCGGCCGCCAAGTTCAGAATCAATTGCCGATGAACGAGTGGAAATGCGTCGGGAAAGATCAGCAGCCCGCCGTCTGGCTGCTCTGCAAAGCGGGAGATCGCCTGTTCGAGCTCGGCGGCGTTGTGCGCCGGCGCCGGAACGAGCTGGAGCTGGACTGCCGGAATGGCCGCCTGCACAGACGGCATCAAGATCATGGGCGCCGTTCGCGGATTGAAGATTGCGGCAACCCTCCGTATCGCGGGTGCCGCCTGCTTGAGCAATTGCAGCCACTTGCCCGCCATTTCAGGCTCGAAGGTCGTGAAGCCCGTGATATTTCCGCCCGGCTTGCCCAGACTTTGAACGAAACCGGCACCCACGGGATCGGCAACGACCGTGAAGATGATCGGCAAGGTCGGCGCACGTCGCCTCAGGGCTTCCACAGAGGGAGTGCCGATTGCCAGAAGCACATCCGGCCCCCACTTCACGAGCTCCGCCGCCTGGGCATCGGCAACATTCGGATCGCCGGCCCACCAGCGATACTCGATATGGATGTTGCGCTCCTGTTCCCAACCGAGTTCACCCAGACGCTGTCTCAGTTTCTGGTAGCCGGCCTGGCTCTCCGGATCGCTCGACCTGCCTCCCGCCAACACACCGATCCGCCGCACATTCCCCTGCGCGGATGTGCTCAGCGGATAGGCCGCCGCGCCTGCAACGAGCATGATGAATTCGCGCCGCCTCATGACCGTCGACCTCGCTGTCCTGCTTCACGGAAAAGGTCTGGGAAACATTACCCCTTCTTCTTGACATCCTTGACGTTGCTGAACTCGATGCCCTCGGCGCGCTCCCGGGTGTAGCCGAGGTAGAACTCGTTCCGGGCGAGATAGACGGGATCGCCATCGACATCGTCGGCGATGCTCGAATTGTTGGCGGCGATGAAGCTGTCGAGCTTCTTGCGGTCCTCCGAGGAGACCCAGCGCGCCAGCTGGAACTCGCTGACCTCGAATTCGACCGGCAGCGAATATTCCGCCTCGAGCCGGGCCTTGAGCACGTCGAGCTGCAGCGCGCCGACCACGCCGACCAGCGCCGGGGCGCCGTCGCGGGGTCGGAACACCTGCACCACGCCCTCTTCCGACATCTGCTGCAGCGCTTCCTTCAGCTTCTTCGCCTTCATCGCGTCGGTGAGACGGACACGGCGGACGATTTCCGGCGCAAAGCTCGGCACGCCGACGAAGTTGAAATCCTCGCCCTCGGTCAGCGTATCGCCGATGCGCAGCGTGCCGTGGTTGGGAATGCCGACGACGTCGCCGGCGAAGGCTTCGTCCGCGACCGAGCGGTCCTGCGCGAAGAAGAATTGCGGGCTCGACAGCGGCATGCTCTTGCCGGTGCGCACGAGCTTGGCCTTCATGCCGCGGCTGAGCTTGCCCGAGCACAGGCGCGCAAACGCGATGCGGTCGCGGTGGTTGGGATCCATGTTGGCCTGGATCTTGAACACGAAGGCGCTCATCCTGGGATCGGTGGCCTCGACCTTGCGCTGGTCGCTGTCCTGCGCGCGCGGCTCGGGCGCAAACTTGCCGAGGCCCTCCAGGAGGTCTCCGACGCCGAAATTACGCAGCGCGCTGCCGAAATAGACCGGCGTCAGATGTCCCTCGCGGAACGCGTCCAGCTCGAACGGCTTCGACGCCTCGGTGACGAGCTCGAGCTCGTCCTTCACGGCGGAGACGTCGAGATTGGCGTTGAGCTTGGCGAGCTCTTCGATCTCGATCTCGAGCGCCGCGCCGGTCTTGGCGCCGCCGCCTTCGAGCAGGCGCACGCCGCCATTGACGACGTCATAGGTGCCGAGGAAGTCGCGGCCGCGGCCGACCGGCCAGGTCATCGGCGTGGTGTCGAGCGCCAGCGTCTTCTCGATCTCGTCGAGCAGCTCGAACACGTCGCGACTCTCGCGGTCCATCTTGTTGATGAAGGTGATGATCGGGATGTCGCGCAGACGGCACACCTCGAACAGCTTTCGGGTGCGCGCCTCGATACCCTTGGCCGCGTCGATCACCATCACGGCGGAATCGACCGCCGTCAGCGTGCGATAGGTATCTTCCGAAAAGTCCTCGTGGCCCGGCGTGTCCAGCAGGTTGAAGACGAGGCCCTCGAACTCGAAGGTCATCACCGAGGTCACCACCGAGATGCCGCGTTCGCGCTCGATCTTCATCCAGTCGGATCGCGTGTTGCGCCGCTCGCCCTTGGCCTTGACCTGGCCGGCGAGGTTGATGGCGCCGCCGAACAGCAGCAGCTTTTCGGTCAGCGTGGTCTTGCCGGCGTCGGGATGGGAGATGATCGCAAAGGTCCGCCGCCTCGCCACCTCGGCGGCAAGCGGGGAACGGGCCGGCGATTCGGCTGTGGTGGCGGCGATGTCGGACATGGCGGGAGCGTGTGGCAGGGAAAACGGGCCTGATCAAGCCTCATTTGGTGATTGCGAAGGTGTCCGGCCAGCCCCATATCCCCCTTTTGGGAGGACGACCTCCCTGCCCATCAGCACACCAGCCGCGGGGACGACCCTGCCTTGAATGGAGGGTCGTCATGGCCTGGAGCATCCTGTTCGTCGCCGGTCTCCTCGAGATCACCTGGGCCATCGGCCTGAAATACACCGAGGGCTTTAGCAAGCTTGTCCCGTCCGCGGTCACGCTCGCGGCCATGGCCGGCAGCGTCATCCTGCTCGGATTTGCGCTCAAATCCCTGCCCGTCGGAACCGCCTATGCGGTCTGGACCGGCATCGGCGCGGTCGGCACCGCGACGCTCGGCATGGTTCTGTTCGGCGAGCCGGCGACGGCCTTCCGCCTCGCCAGCATCGGCCTGATCGTCGCCGGCATCATCGGACTGAAGCTCGTCACTTGACGAGCTGGACCACCCACCAGGTCAGCGCGGCCACGATGCCTGAGGCCGGGATCGTGATCACCCAGGCATAGACGATGGAGCTTGCGACGTTCCAACGCACGGCCGAGACGCGGCGGGCGGCGCCGACGCCGACGATGGCGCCGGTGATGGTGTGGGTGGTCGAGACGGGAACCCCGAGATAGGTCGCCATGAACAGGGTCACCGCGCCCCCGGTCTCGGCGCAAAAGCCCTGCATCGGGGTCAATTTCGTGATGCGCAGGCCCATGGTGCGAACGATGCGCCAGCCGCCCATCAGCGTGCCCAGCGCCATCGCCGCCTGGCACGACAGCACCACCCAGAACGGCACCGAGAACTCGCTGCCGAGATGGCCCTGCGAATAGAGCAACACCGCGATGATGCCCATGGTCTTCTGCGCGTCGTTGCCGCCATGGCCGAGCGAATAGAGCGAAGCGGAGACGAATTGCAGGATGCGGAAGGCGCGGTCGACCGCGAACGGCGTCGAGCGCACCGAGGCCCAGGACACGATCGCAACCAGCGCCATTGCGAGCAGGAAGCCAACCAGCGGCGACAGCACGATCGCCAGCACGGTCTTGGACAGGCCGCTCCACACCGCGGCCGAAATACCGGCCTTGGCCAAGCCGCCGCCGACGAGCCCGCCGATCAGCGCGTGCGACGACGACGATGGAATGCCGAGCGCCCAGGTCACGAGGTTCCAGACGATGGCGCCGACGAGGGCTGCGAAGATCACCTGGGCGTCGACGACCGCGGGATCGATGATGCCGGTGCCGATGGTCTGGGCGACGTGCAGCCCGAACACCAGGAACGCGATGAAATTGAAGAACGCGGCCCAAAACACCGCGAATTGCGGCCGCAGCACTCGGGTCGAGACGATGGTCGCGATCGAATTGGCGGCGTCGTGCAGGCCGTTCAGGAAGTCGAACAGCAGAGCGACGGCGATCAAGCCGACCAGGACGGGAAAAGCCAACGCAGCATCCACGGCGAGGCCCCTACGCTTTGCGCATGATCTCCGCGCAAACGCGTTCCGCGTTCGTCGCGAAGGAAAACCGCTGCACACTTTTCCGGATCATGCTCTAAACTTGCTCAATGACGATGCTGTTGATTTCGTTCGCAACGTCATCGAAACGGTCGGCCACCTTCTCGAGATGGTCGTAGATCTCGACCCCGACGATGAAATCCATCGCATTGCCGTCGCGATGCTTGAGGAACAGCTCCTTCAGGCCGATGTCGTGGAGATCGTCGACACGGCCCTCAAGCTTGCCGAGCTCCTCGGTGATCGCGGTCAGCATGGCGACGTTCTTGCCGATCTCCTGCATCAGCGGCAGCGCACGGCCGACCAGATTGGCGCATTCGATCAAGAGTCCGCCGATCTCGCGCATCGGCGGCTCGAAGCTGCGCACCTCGAACAGCATCACGGCCTTGGCCGTCTGCTGCATCTGGTCGATGGCATCGTCCAGCGACGTGATCAGGTTCTTGATGTCGCCGCGGTCGAACGGGGTGATGAAGGTGCGGCGCACCGCCGTCAGCACCTCGCGGGTGATATTGTCGGCGTCGTTCTCGAACTGGTTGACGCGCTGGCAATAGACCGGCGTCTCCTCGCCCCCGTTGAGCATGCCCTGGAGCGCGACCGCGCCCTGGATCACGGTCTGGGCATGGCGGTCGAACAGGTCGAAGAACCGCTCTTCCCTGGGCAGGAACGCACGAAACCATCGCATCATGGGGACAAACTACCGGTTGGAAAATGGTCAGGCCCGCAAGGGCTGTCACAAAACTGTCATAGACCATTTTCGATCCGCGCGCGTGTCGCCTCACGCCCGCGGAGCCGGATCATCCACCGCTTTCATGCATCAATGAAACTGATGCAATACCAGTTACTTAGAGCGATCGCCGGAAGTAATGCGCGATTTCGCCGACGACGCCGCGGCGGAAGGTGAGCACGCAGACCACGAAGATCGCGCCCTGGATCACCGTCACCCACTGGCCGAAGCCGGCCAGATATTGCTGCATGGCGATGATCACGAAGGCGCCGACCACGGGACCGAAAACGGTGCCGAGCCCGCCGACCAGCGTCATCAGCACGACCTCGCCCGACATCGTCCAGTGCACGTCGGTCAGCGAGGCGTTTTGCGCCACGAACACCTTCAGCGCACCGGCAAGGCCGGCGAGCGTCCCCGACAGCACGAAGGCCAGGAACTTGTATTGGTCGGTGCGGTAGCCGAGCGAGATCGCGCGCTGCTCGTTCTCGCGGATCGACTTCAGCACCTCGCCGAACGGCGAGTTGATGATGCGGAAGATCAGGAGGAAGCCGGCGAGGAAGCCGACCAGCACGACATAGTACAGCACCGTCGGCTTGGACAGATCGAGCACGCCGAACATGCGTCCCTGCGGGATGCCCTGGATGCCGTCCTCACCATGGGTGAACGGGGCCTGGAGATAGATGAAGTACAGGAGCTGCGACAGCGCCAGCGTGATCATCGAGAAATAGATGCCCTGGCGTCGGATCGAGATGTAGCCGGTGACGATCGAGAGCACGAACGCCGCGGCGACGCCGACGAGAATGCCGAGCTCGGGCGGCAGCGCCCAGACCTTCAGCGCATGCGCGCTGCAATAGCCGGCCGTGCCCAGAAACATCGCGTGGCCGAACGACAGCAAGCCGCCATAGCCGACCAGCAGATTGAAGGCGCAGGCGAGCAGCGCAAAGCATAGCGCCTGCATCACGAAGAACGGATAGACGCCCGTGAACGGCACCGCTGCGAGCAGCAGCGCCATCAATGCGAATACAATCATCTCGTCGCGCATTGCGCGCGGGGTCACAGGAAGCGTGTCGTCCGTCAGGGTTGTCATCTCAGGCCGCCCTTCCCGTCAATCCCGTCGGCTTCACCAGCAGCACCAGCACCATCAGCACGAACACGACGGTGTTGGAGGCCTCGGGGTAGAAATACTTGGTCAGGCCCTCGATCACGCCGAGCGCAAAGCCGGTGATGATGGAGCCCATGATCGAGCCCATGCCGCCGATCACCACCACCGCGAACACGACGATGATGAGGTCGGCACCCATCAGCGGCCGCACCTGGTTGATCGGCGCCGAGAGCACGCCGGCGAGCGCGGCAAGGCCGACGCCGAGACCGTAAGTGAGCGTGATCATGCGCGGCACGTTGATGCCGAAGGCACGCACCAAGGTCGGATTTTCGGTCGCGGCGCGCAGGTAGGCGCCGAGCTGCGTCTTCTCGATCAGGAACCAGGTCGCAAGGCACACCGCCAGTGAGAACACGACGACCCAGCCGCGGTAGATCGGCAGGAACATGAAGCCGAGATTCATGCCGCCCCTGAGCTGGTCGGGAATGGCGTAAGGCAGGCCCGAGGAGCCGAAATAGTTCTGGAACACGCCCTGCACGATCAGCGCGATGCCGAAGGTCAGGAGCAGGCCGTAGAGATGATCGAGCCCGGTCAGCCATTGCAGCATGGTCCGTTCCAGGATCATGCCGAAGATGCCGACGATGATCGGCGCCAGCAGCAGCGCCCACCAATAGTTGATGCCGCCGAGGTTCAACAGGAAATAGGCGACGAAGGCGCCCATCATGTAGAGCGCGCCATGGGCGAAATTGATGATGTTGAGCATGCCGAAGATGACGGCAAGCCCGAGACTGAGCAGCGCGTAGAACGAGCCGTTGATCAGTCCCACCAGTAGCTGAGCGTAAAGAGCCTGCATCGATCCCGCACCCGGTCCCTTCTCGTCGTTCCCCAAAAGCAAGCCGGCGCCGTTGCGCCGGCTCGCATCGTCACACTTACTTCTTCACGAGCGGACAGACGCTCTCGGACAGTGGCCGGAACGCCTGATCCGCGGCCGTCGTGCCGATCAGCTTGTAATAGTCCCAGGGCCCCTTGGATTCCTCGGGCTTCTTGACCTCGAACAGATAGGCCGGATGCAGCTTGCGACCGTCCGCACGGATCGTTCCCTTGCCGAACAACGCATCGTCGGTCGGCATCTCCTTCATCTTGGCGACCACCTTGGCCCCATCATGCGGATTGCCGCCCATCGCCTCCAGCGCCTTGAAGTAGTGCAGCAGGCCCGAATAGACGCCGGCCTGCACCATCGAGGGCATCGCCTTGTTCTTCATCCGCTCGGAGAAGCGTTTGGAGAAGGCGCGCGTGCCGTCGTTCATGTCCCAATAGAAGGTCTCGGTGAAGTTCAAGCCCTGCGCCACCTTCAGACCGAGCGAGTGCACGTCGGTGATGAAGAGCAGCAGACCCGCAAGCTTCTGGCCGCCCGAGACGATGCCGAACTCGGACGCCTGCTTGATGGTGTTGGTGGTGTCGCCGCCGGCATTCGCCATGCCGATGATCTTGGCTTTGGAGGCCTGCGCCTGAAGCAGGAAGGACGAGAAGTCAGCGGTATTCAGGGGATGCTTGACGTTGCCGATCACCTTGCCGCCCGACTTCACCACCACCGCGGCGGTGTCGCGCTCGAGGGCATGGCCAAACGCGTAGTCCGCGGTGAGAAAATACCAGGTGTCGCCGCCCGCCTTCACCAGCGCCTGCCCGGTACTGTTGGCCAGCATATAGGTATCATAGACCCAGTGGACCGTATTCGGCGAGCATTGCGCGTTGGTGAGATCCGACGTCGCCGCACCTGTGTTGATCAGGATGGAATTCTTCTCTTTGACGATATTGTTCACCGCCAGCGCAACGCCGGAGTTCAGGACATCCATGAAGATGTCGACCTTCTCGACGTCGATCCATTGCCGAGCAATCGTGGAGCCGATGTCGGGCTTGTTCTGATGGTCGGCGGAGATCAGGTCGAGCTTCCAGCCCTTAGCAGCGAGCCCGGAATCCTCGATCGCCATCTGTGCGGCGACGGTCGAGCCGGCGCCACCGAGATCGGCATAAAGTCCTGAATTGTCGGTCAGCACGCCGATTTTGATGTTCTTGTCCTGCGCGACCGCGCCGCCTGCCGCGCCGAGCGCCAGGGCCGTCCCGAGCAACATTGCCGAAATGCTGTGCTTCATAATCCGACCTCCCAATATTCCTTTGATAGTTACTCTCGATCGTCCGGCCTGCTCGGCTACACACCGAGATAGGTGTGGAGCTTGTCCATGTTGGCGGCAAGCTCCGAATTGGAAAACCCGTCAATGATCTTGCCGTGCTCGACTACGTAATAGCGGTCGGCGACGGTGGAAGCGAAGCGGAAGTTCTGCTCGACCAGGAGGATCGTGAAGCCCTCCTTCTTGAGCCGCGCAATGGTATGGCCGATCTGCTGGATGATGACGGGTGCAAGACCCTCGGTCGGCTCGTCCAGCATCAGAAAGCTCGCGCCGGTGCGTAGGATGCGCGCGATCGCCAGCATCTGCTGCTCGCCGCCCGACAGCTTGGTGCCCTGGCTGTTCAGCCGCTCCTTCAGGTTCGGGAACAGCTCGAAGATCTGGTCGAGCGGCAAACCGCCTTCGCGGACAACCGGCGGCAGCATCAAATTCTCGCGGACGTCGAGGCTGGAGAATATGCCCCGCTCTTCCGGACAGAAGGCGACGCCCATGCGCGCGATCTTGTCGGAGGTCGCGCGGATGATCTCCTGGTTGTTGAACTTCACCGAGCCGGTGCGCTTGCCGATGATGCCCATGATCGACTTCAGCGTCGTCGTCTTGCCGGCGCCGTTGCGCCCGAGCAGGGTGACGACCTCGCCCGCGTTCACGTCGAAGTTGATCCCGTGCAGGATGTGAGACTCGCCGTACCAGGCTTCCAAGTTGCGGACTTGCAAGATGTTCCCGCCAGTCGCAGCCCTGGCCGGAGCCTCGGCGATCGCTGTATCAGGCATGACCGGCTCCCAGGTAAGCTTCCTTGACGCGCTCGTCCTTGGTGAGCTCGGAGTAGTGGCCTTGCGCGAGCACCTGCCCGCGCGTCAGCACGGTGATGATATCGGAGAGGTTGGCCACGACGCTTAAGTTATGCTCGACCATCAGGATGGTGTATTTCGCGGAGATGCGCTTGATCAGCGCCGCGATCTTGTCGATGTCCTCGTGGCCCATGCCGGCCATCGGCTCGTCGAGCAGCATCATCTCCGGGTCGAGCGCCAGCGTGGTCGCAATCTCAAGTGCACGCTTGCGCCCATAGGGCATCTCGACCGCCGGCGTGTTGGCAAACTCGTTGAGGCCGACATCGTTCAACAGCTCGCGCGCGCGGTCGTTGAAGCGGTTGAGCACCGACTTGGAGCGCCAGAAATCGAACGAAGAGCCATGCTGGCGCTGCAGCGCGACACGGACGTTCTCGAGCGCGGTGAGATGGGGAAACACCGCCGAAATCTGGAACGAACGGACCAGCCCCATGCGGGCCACATCCGCCGGCGCCATCGCGGTGATGTCCTGCCCTTTGTACAGGATTTTCCCGGCCGACGGCTTGAGGAACTTGGTCAGAAGATTGAAGCAGGTCGTCTTGCCGGCCCCGTTCGGGCCGATCAACGCATGAATGCTCCCACGGCGAACCTTGAGCGCAACGTCGCGGACGGCGAAGAAGCCCGCGAACTCCTTGGTCAAGCCTTCCGTTTCGAGAATGAACTCATCGGCCAAACAGTTTTCCCCCTGCCCGCGCGCGGCGCGTGGCTGTCCTTGTTGCTTCGGCTGTCCGGAGGACTTGCAGCCCACCGGGGCGCCGCCTCCGGGCGCGGAATATGCCGGAGGTGACGGGGGTTAGGCAAGGCGGAAAGCTGAGCAGGTCAGGCCTCCGGCCGGGGTACAAATGCTCCCTTAGTCGCAGAGGTCGATGTCGTGCCTGCCCGGCCTTTCCGGTTCGCAAGGCACCGGCCATCAAGCCGTCGTTAACGGTCTTTCGTCTCCCGCGCCAGCCTTCATCGAAAATTTTCCCGCAAGCCCGATCATCCCAGGGTTTTCACGCGCGGAGAATATTGTCTTGGATTTTGCAAGCGCCGCTCCCTCCGTCGTCAAGTCGATCCGCCAGCGTGATCTCCTCAACACGTGGCTGCGACTTTATGCGCGCCAGCAGATCGCTCCCGCGATCTGGGAGTATCAGCCCGCGCGGCTCGAGGAGGAGCTGTCGGATCTCATCTATTATACGGTGGAGCTTTCGACGCCGACGCCGCGTCTGGTCATCCAGAGCGAAGGCACGCGCATCTCGCGCGCCTATGGGCATACCGGCAAGGGCGTTTCGCTCGATGATTACGTCGGGCCGCGGCTCGCACCATACGTGATGCCGATCTATCATGAATGCGTCGCGCGCGGCCTTCCGATCTACAGCGTTGCCGACGTCGACGACGCCTATGGCCGAATCGTCGCGTATGAGCGGCTGCTGCTGCCGTTCCTGACCGACGGCAGGGTCAGCTACGTCATCGCGTCAGTAAAGACCTTCTGCGAGGACGGCGGCTTCGAGATCAAGAATCTGATGCGCGGAAATGACGCGCTGCCGCGCCCGAAGCTGCGGGCCGTGATCGATCGCGAGCTGTTTCATCGCGCCCCCGGCCGCATCGCACCCGCCGATCCGGTCGAGTTCTCGGACCAGCCGGGCCGCGCCATCTCCAACGAGATCATTGAGCTGAACTAGCCGTCAGCGCGCCTTGCCGCCGACCTCCTTGGCATAGATATCCGGCTTGAAGCCGACCAACAGCTTGCCGCCGATTTCGAGCACCGGCCGCTTGATCATCGATGGTTGCGCTAGCATCAAGGCCAGCGCCTTCTTCTCGGTGAGGCCTTCCTTGTCGGAGTCGGGCAGCTTCTTGAAGGTCGTCCCGGCGCGATTGAGCAGGGTCTCCCAACCGACCTTGTCGCTCCACTGCTTCAGCCTATCCTTCTCGACACCCGCCGCCTTGTAGTCGTGAAACGCGTAAGCCACGCCATGGCCATCGAGCCAGGCGCGGGCCTTCTTCATGGTGTCGCAGTTCTTGATGCCGTAGATGATGGTGGGCAAGACGGTCCTCGCGCATGGCGTAGCGGTGATGTGCGTGGCGTTGTACGAAACTCCGCGTCGCGCGACAATGTCGCGAGACGCGTCACCCCACCGAACGGACATCCCATGCACGTCACCCACGATCCCGCAGCGGCGGCCGCACCGACCATCGACTTCGACACATTCCTCGCGGTCGACGTCCGTGTCGGCACCATCGTCGACGCCAAACCGTTTCCGGAAGCGCGCAAGCCGGCCTGGCGGCTGTGGATCGATTTCGGCCCCGCCATCGGCGTGCGCAAGAGCTCGGCCCAGATCACCGAAAACCACCCGCTCGAAACCCTCGTGGGCCAACAGGTCGCGGCCGTCGTCAATTTTCCGCCGCGCCAGATCGGCCCGGTCGTCTCCGAGGTGCTGACGCTCGGCTTCCCCGATGCCGACGGCAAGGTGGTGCTGGTGCAGCCGAGCAAGCCGGTGCCGAACGGCGGACGGCTGTTCTAGCCTCAGGGCCTTGTCAGGGCCTTGCCGGAATGTTCAATCCGCGCTGCACCGCGGGACGCGCGAGGCCGCGTTCGAGCCAGGCGCCGACCGCCTTGAACTGGGCGAATTCGACGAGATCGCCGGCGCCATAAAAGCCGATGAGATTGCGCACCCAGCCGAGCATGGAGATGTCGGCAATGGTGTAGTCGTCATCCATGAACCATTGCCGGCCGGCCAGATGCGTATCCATCACGCCGAGCAGGCGCTTGGCTTCGGCGACGTAGCGGTCACGAGGCCGCTTGTCCTCGTAATCCTTGCCGGCGAATTTGTGGAAGAAGCCGACCTGACCGAACATCGGCCCGACGCTGCCCATCTGGAAGTGCAGCCACTGCAGCGTCTGATAACGCCGCGCGGCATCCTGCGGCAGCAGCTTGCCGGTCTTCTCCGCGAGATATTGCAGGATCGCCCCGGACTCGAACAGCGCCAATGGTTTCCTGTCGCGGGGACCGTTGGGATCGAGGATCGCCGGAATCTTACCGTTGGGATTGAGCGAGAGGAATTCGGGCGTCTTCTGGTTGTCCTTGCCGAAGTCGACCAGATGCGCTTCGTAAGGAAGCTCGATCTCCTCCAGCATGATCGAAACCTTGACGCCGTTCGGCGTCGGCAGCGAATAGAGCTGAAGTAATTCCGGATGCTTGGGTGGCCAGCGCCTGGTGATCGGAAAGACTGACAGACGGTCCCAGTTGGGGACAGGAATGGAGGACATATCGGACATCGGGACTCTGGGTGCATGGACTGAGGCGTGCTCAATCTAGGCAAGGTACCGCACCGCGCAAGTCACTTCCGGCTGTGCTAGGGCGGCAGTGTCGCCATCGCCACGAACGGGGGCATTGCTTCATACTGCAGCCGAGACTCGATGAACCGTTGACCCGTGATCAGCAGCAGGGCCGTAAAGGCAACCGCGAGCATCGCGGTCGCCAATTGGCACACGTCGTACATTGTATTGTATATCCCTCGACAGCCTCTGGCGTAGAACGTCGGCTCAGGCGCCACGTTCCAGGCGACGACAAAATATTGCTATTTTTTCCCGATCTCGCTGCGACGGCATCGCTCTGTTCCGGCGGCTCTCAAAGGGACCAATGGCCCCCTCGCGCGTTGTCGCTTAATGAACATCGAGAAACGCGCCCTGCTCGACCACGCCGAACGCTGTCGCCGCGTCGCGAACGATCTCACGCACAGCAAAGCGGCGCAGCGGTTGCGGGCGATGGCCGAGGAGTACGAAGCGAGAGCAACAAGACTGGACGACGAAGACGTCCGCTCGACTCCAAGCCGCAATAGTCGCTGCCGGCTGGAAGGTAAAGGCGAGCGGCAGGGCTGATCGCCTTCAGAAGTTGATCTCCATCCGTAGTCCGCGCGGATCGATCCTGCCGTCACCAACGGATTGCGTGCTGTCGCGCGCTGCGACAGCGCAGGCACAGGCGTCGATGAGATCGTCGCGACCGATCCCGGTGCCGTGGCGAAGCGTGAGCCATCTCTTGACCTCAGTGAAGCCGCGGCCCCTCAAAAGCGCGATACGCTGCTCGCGGCCCCGCGGCGAGGTCTTCGGTTCGAGCCGCACGCGTCCTGCCAGATTCCAGAAGATCAATTCCGGATGCGCTTCGCCGATCGTCGCCTGCCGCGCCGGCGTCATGGCCTCGTCGACCTCCCTC
Organism: Bradyrhizobium sp. IC4060; assembly: GCF_020193715.1. NCBI lineage: Bacteria > Pseudomonadati > Pseudomonadota > Alphaproteobacteria > Hyphomicrobiales > Nitrobacteraceae > Bradyrhizobium > Bradyrhizobium sp. IC4060. Next base: position 589,654 of record NZ_JADYVJ010000001.1, read on the forward strand.
ATCTTGTCCCTGATATTCCAGAGCTGCGCCGACACGCCCCTGCCCTCGCCTTCGTGCTTCCAGTAATGGCGATTGGCCGCCGCCATGTCGTGGAACGCCCAGAGGTCGCGGCGCGCGCCGAGAAACACGGCTGGGCCGATCAGTTCGCGTGCGCGCAAATCGCAGGCGCGGTAGCCGCTCGCGTTCAGTCCGATCGGCATGTCGATCATCGCGCGAGCGTGCGGGATTGCGAGCAGACGCATCAGGCTTGGCGAATAATCGAAGCCTTGATCGCCGCGCTCGTCGATCCACGCTGCGACCCAGCCGAAGCGAAATCCGTCGAGCCCCAGATAGTTTTTGCAAGTCATGCGTCCGTCAATTTCAGTTTCCGCGCGCGTCTCGCTTGACATCCGCAAGTTGCGGGCGTATGTCCCGCGCCCTCGCAAGCACTTCCGTTTGCGACAGACACCATGAACCGAGCGATGTCGTACCGCTACGAAAGAACTGTCCGCATACCGAATAGCCCAAAGCTGTTCGATTGCGCATGCCCGACTCATGGGAGCGATCTTGCCTGACCGCAAGATCGACAGTCCGCTTCTCACGGACCCTCCCGAGCCTGCCGCTCCGGAGGGTTTTTTGTTGCCCGCCGCGCGGCCCCACCGAACATCCCGGCAATGGCCGGAACGAGAGACCCGGATCTCGGGGCTCGCGCTGGAGAGGCGCGTGCCCAAGTGCGCGGGGCCTGCCGGAGGGAACGAGGCGATGAGCCGGACACCGATGGCAGAGCGAACCCAGTGGGTTCGCAATGTGCGGCGCGTCGACAGCGCCGCGATCGAATTTTTGTAACTCGGTTTGCCGTGAGGGATCGCGGCTCAACCGACGCTGGTGGTGAAGATGTCGGATACTTCTCCACACGGCACAGCGGGTATGCCTCCCGCCTTTGACACACGCACCGGGATGCGGCCTCGGAAAAGGCTTGCACGCGGCCCGGCGCAGGATCTGTCCGTTCGGGACAGAGACTGTGTTGTTGTCACTGAAAGCCGATATCGCCCGTTCCCCAGCGTACCCATCAATGGCCGATGCGAAAGCACTGGCCTGGCGGTGGTGAAGATGTCTGTTACTTCGTGGTAAAGGCGGGAAAGCGCCGAGCAGGTTCGAACCCTGCGCGCCGAAAGGCGGATCGCCCGCAAGGGCAGCAACAGCATCGATCGTTCCCCGCCAACCCCATCACGATCCGTGGTGAAGATTTCTGTTACTTCGCCTGCAACGCGAGAGGTCGCGGGTTCGAATCCCGCCCGGTGTCCCATGCACCGGTAGCTCAGAGGATAGAGCGCTTTCCGGCGAGCTTCGGCTCGTCGGGTACAGCAATCGCCCGTTCCCGGATCGTGTCCCCTAGCCACCGCCGGTGGTGAGGAGCGCTGTTACTTCGGATCGCAATGTCGAAGGTTCGACTCCTTCCGGACGAAAGTCCGTAGCTCAGCGGTAGAGCATGTGACTTGCCCGCAAGGGCAGTACAGCCTCGCCTGTTCCCCGGCACCGTTTCCATCCCCATCAACCCAAGAGGAGGCCATCATGGTCAGGCTCAACAAGATCGTTCGCGCCTTCACGCGGGAGGGCGCACGCGCAATTCGCTTCACGCCCGAGATGGAGCTGAAGCGCGCGCTGATGAACTGCCTCCTGTGGGAGGACCAGTTCTACGAGGACGGCGTTGCGATCGCCGACCGCATCAAGGCCCTCGTACCCAAGGTCGCGCCGGAGCGCGTTGCGCAGCTTGCGATCGAGGCGCGCGAGGTGATGAAGCTGCGGCACGCACCGCTCCTCGTCATCCGCGAGATGGCGCGGAACGAGAGGCACCGCACCCTCGTTGCCGACACGCTCGCCCAGGTGATCCAGCGTCCCGACGAGATGACGGAGCTGCTCGCGATCTACTGGGCGGATGCGCTGGGGCCGATGCAGCAGCGCAAGCGCCAGCCGGTCTCGGCACAGGTGAAGAAGGGTCTTGCCCGCGCGCTGACCAAGTTCGACGCCTATCAGCTCGCCAAGTGGGACCGCGACGGCGCGGTGCGGATCAGGGACGTTCTGTTCCTGGTGCACGCCAAGCCGAAAGACGCCGATCAGGCGAAGGTGTGGAAGCAGCTCGTCGATGGCGAGCTCGCCTCCCCCGACACCTGGGAGGTTTCGCTCTCGGCCGGCAAGAACAAGCGCGAGACCTTCGAGCGGCTGATCGCCGAGCGAAAGCTCGGCGGCCTGGCGCTACTGCGCAATCTGCGCCTGATGCAGAACGCGCAGGTCCCGCGCGAGAGCATCGCAGGCGCGATCGAGGCGATGCGGACGGATCGTATCCTGCCCTATCGCTTCATCACGGCGGCGCGCTATGCGCCGGACTTCGAGCCCGAGCTCGAGGCTGCGATGCTCAAGTCGATCAAGGACCATGTGCGGCTTCCGGGCCGCACCCGGCTCCTGATCGACGTGTCCGGCTCGATGTTCGCAACGCTCTCCGCGCAGTCGGAAATGACGCGCGCGGAGGCGGCGTGTGGCCTTGCCATTCTCGCCCGCGAGATCTGCGACGAGGTCGAGATCTTCACCTTCTCCAACGAGGTCGTGAAGGTCCCTCCCCGCCGCGGTTTCGCGCTGCGGGATGCGATCATCAACTCGCAGCCGCATGGCGGAACCTATCTCGGCAAGGCGGTGACGGAGATCGACCGCAAGGGCGATCGCCTCATCGTCTTCACCGACGAGCAGAGTCACGACCAGGTGCCCGAGCCCAAGGCGCGCGGCACCATGGTCAACGTGGCCTCGTATCAGCACGGTGTCGGTCACGGCGCCTGGACCCGCGTCAACGGCTTCTCCGAAGCCGTGGTCGCGTGGATCGCGGCGTCGGAGACGGCGTTGAACTGATGCGCAACGACAATGGCCCCGGACGCGAGATGCGCCCGGGGCCAGCGAAATCTCTGAAATGATCCGCCCGTCCCGTTATGGTGCGCGCGGAATGACAAGGATCTACGACCATGCGACGACCCGATCCCTACATGGAACGCGCCCGCGAGCTCTGCCTCGCCGCCGGTGTCGATCCCGACTCGCGCGTCGGCGAAGGACGCGGCCAGCCGGCCTGGTGCCTGTACAAGGACGCCGCGCGCAAGGAGCATCTTGCCCGCGAGGCCAATGCGACCGCGAGCTCGATTGCCGCGTTCCGGACGCAGGACGCCCGTTTCCAGAATGCGCCGCTGAAGGTGTTCGGCCCGCATGAGGAGGCGACGATCGCGCAGATGCGCAATTGCATGGCCATCGGCAATGTCGTCTCCGGCGTGATCTGCGCCGACGGCCATCTGGGCTATGCGCAGCCGGTCGGCGGGGTGATCGCCTATGAGAAGCAGATCAGCATCTCCGGCGTCGGCTTCGACATTGGCTGCGGCAACATGGCGGCTCGGCTCGACACGCGCTTCGACGACATCGCGGGGATCGCTCCCACGATCATCCGCGACGTCGCCAAGGTGATCTCGTTCGGCGTCGGCCGTGCCAACGCGGAACGGGCCGAGCACGACCTGTTCGACGACGGCGAGGCCTGGCGCGAAAGCGACATGGAGGACTACCGTCAGAAGGCCGTGAAGCAGCTCGGCACGGTCGGATCGGGCAACCACTATGTTGACCTCATGCGCGACGAGGAAGGCTTCGTCTGGATCGGCGTCCACTTCGGAAGCCGCGGCCTCGGGCATACCTCCGCGACGCGCTACCTCAAGGCCGCCGGCGGCAAGGACGGCATGAACGTCCCGCCCGCCGTAGTCGACGAGGACAGCGAGCTCGGCCGCCGCTACATCGCGGCGATGCAGCTCGCCGGGCGCTATGCCTATGCAGGCCGCGAGTGGGTCGTCGAGCGCGTCCGCCAGATCATCGGCGGCAGCGTCACCGAGAGCGTGCACAACCACCACAACTATGCCTGGCGTGAGACCCACGACGGCAAGGATTTGTGGGTGGTGCGCAAGGGCGCGACGCCGGCGTTTCCCGGCCAGAAGGGGTTCGTCGGCGGCTCGATGGGCGACGACGCCGTCATCCTCGAAGGCGTCGACAGCCCGGAAGCCAAGGCCTCGCTCTACTCGACCGTGCACGGCGCCGGCCGCCTGTTCGGACGACGTGAGGCGAAGCGGCGCTTCTCGCGCGAGGAGATGGACCGTTGGCTGAACGAGCGCGGCGTCACCTTGATCGGTGCCGACCTCGACGAGAGCCCGATGGCCTATCGCCGCCTGCCGGACGTGCTGGCCCAGCACGCCGGCACCGTGCGCGTGCTGCACACGCTACGGCCGTTCGCCGTCGCCATGGCCGGCGAAGGCGAGTTCGATCCGTGGAAGGACTAAAGCGAAGCCGTGGGCGGGAGGCGACGTCTCCCGCCCACGTCACTCCATTTTCTTTCTTTGAATCCGGTCGCCTCTCATCTCGTCAGATATTCGCGCATTAACGCGCGGGCGCGATGCAGCCGCGCCTTCACGGTCTGCCTGCTCGCGCCGAGCGCGGCGGCAATCTCTTCGATCGTCATCTCCTTGACGTCGCGCATCAGCGCGACATCGCGATAGTGCGGCGGCAGCGCCTCGAACGCCGCGGCGACGTCGAGCCGCAGATCGGCCTCAGGGCGCAACAGCAGTGCGGCCCCCGCCTCGGCGCCATCGACCGCCGGCACAACGCCGGCCCGGCGCGCGAGCCGCAGGCATTCGCGCCGGACCACGCTGAACAGCCAGGCCGACAACGCCAGCAGCGAACGGATCGTGCCGACGTGGCGGAACAGGATCCACAGCGCCTCCTGCGTCGCATCCTCGGCGTCCGCCGAGCTGCGGCAGGTCGCCCGCGCATAGCGACGGATGTCCGGCTGCGTCGTCTCGAGCAGACGCGCAATCGCCTCGGCATCGCCGAGCCGCGCGGCCTCGAACAGGTTTGGCGAGATCGCCGCCGCGCTCACGACACCCCTCCCTTGCCGATGCCCGCTATCGCGCACATCGGACAATAACCGACGAGACCGGTCAGCGCGAAGCCGGCGCCACCGAGCGCGACCAGCCATGCTGTCGCGCCGGCAAGATAAACGAACGCCGCAGCCGCCACCGCAATCCCCAGGACGACCCGCACCACCTGATGCAGTCCGCCGATGTTCTTCCTATAGAATCCCATCACATCCTCCGATATGGGCCGAGACCGATTGCCTCGACCAACAAGAGGACGCGACGGCCAAGAAGGATTCGCGCTGACGGAAGATTTTTTTGCGATCAGGCTCCGACCGCCTGATAGGCCAGGCGCTTGAACTCGAAGAAGAACGGATTCCAGAAGCCCATATAGCGCTGGGCCATCAGCACGCCCGCCGTATTGGCTTCCGGACAGATCCACCAATGGGTCCCGGCCAGGCCGCCCCATTGGAATTCACCGGTCGAGTTCGGCGGATCGAACGGTGTCGGCGCGAAGGTGACGGCGCCGCCGAGGCCAAAGCCCTTGCCGGGAATCGAGCCGAGATTGGCAAAGCGGATGGTCTGGCCTGCGGGCAGCTGGTTCGTCATCATCTGCCGCAGCGTTTCCGGCTTCAGCAACGCATCGGACCCGGGCAGCAGCGCACACACCAGCGCGAGCATGTCTGGCAAGGTCGAGACCAGACCGCCGCCGCCCGAGAGCCGCGGCAGCGGCCGCCGATAGGCTTGCGGGTAAGGCAGATGGTCGGCCCGCGTGAGGCCGGGCTTCATGGGGTCGAGCACGTCGGCGCCGTTGTAGAGCGCGACCAGCCTGCCCTGCTGTGTCTCGGGGACATAAAAGCCGGTGTCGGTCATGCCGAGGGAATCGAAGATGCGCGCCTTCAGGAAGGCGTCGAGCGGCTGGCCCGAGACGACCTCGACCACACGGCCGAGCACGTCGGTCGCCACGGAATATTCCCAGGCCGTGCCAGGGTGATAGGACAGCGGCAGGTCGGCGAGCCTGTCGATCATGTCGCTGAGCGGCGTTAGCGGATTGAGCACGCGCGCCTCGTTGTAAGCCTTGAACAGCACCGTGCCGGGATCGAAGATACCGTAGCTGAGACCGGAGGTGTGGGTCAGGAGCTGGCGGATCGTGATCGGACTCTTCGCCGGCTCGACATCGGCAAGGCTCGAAGCGCCCTGCTTCAGCACCTTGCGATTGCCGAGCTGCGGCAGGAATTTTTCGACTGCGTCATCGAGCCCGATGCGGCCTTGCTCGACCAGCAGCATGATCGCGCAGGTGACGAAGATCTTGGTGTTGGAGAACGCCCGGAAGATATGATCGGGCCGCAGCGCAGTGTTGGCCGCTCGGTCGGCAAAGCCCACGCATTGCTGATCGACCACCTCGCGGCCGCGCAGCACGGCCCAGGATACGCCAGGAATGATCTCCTGATCGACGTAGCGCTGCATCGCCGTCCGTACGGCGGAAAAATCAGTCGTTCTGGCGTCCATGTGCTCCCCCCCGATTTGTGGTTGGAATCGATATAGCGCGATTTCTCAGGATATGAAGCCCACGGTGCAGCTCATCCCTGCTTCATCAGCACGGTGACCTGCAGCCGGCGCCGAATCCGCATGCCCTGCCGCTGGTACAGCGCGATGGCAGACGTATTGCTCGCGAACACGTGCAGGAACGGAATTTCGCCGCGCGCCTCGATCTGGCGCGCGATGGCGGCGAGCAACGCCTGTGCGTAGCCGCGACCGCGATGATCGGGATGCACGCAGACCGCCGTCATCTCAGTGAAATTGCCGGGCTTCATCCGCTCGCCGGCCATGGCGACCAGCTCGCCGCGAGCGCGGATGCCGAGAAAGGTGCCGAGCTCATGCGTCCGCGCCGCGAACGGCCCGGGCTTGGTCAGCTCGGTCAGCGCCATCATGGCGGAAACGTCAGTCGCGCCGAGGCGGACGATCTCGGCATCGCGCAGCGAAGTGTCGGCGGGCGAGCCGATCAACTGCTCGCCGGGCTCCGCGAGCAGCACCTTGAAGCCGGCGGGAATTTCGACGGACTCGGGCGTGAACAGCACCGCGACTTGCGAGCCCGACATGAGATCGCCGAGCGCCGCAAAACTTGCCGCGGACATGTCCGCCATATCGGCAAACGGCGTCATGTCCACGGGATAGCGCAGAGCCCGCGGGCCGCCCTCGGCTAGATGCTTCTGGCTCGTCGTCAACGCGCTCCAGATCGGGCGATCCAGCAGCGCCTCATCGCTCGCGGACATCGGCCTAATCCTTGTCGAAGCTGACGATGACGGCGGCATTGGCGATCAGGATGGGATCGTTGGCCACTTCCGTGGCCGAGGGGATCTCCAGCCCGCCCTTGACCGCGGTGACGGTCACGGTGCCGTAAGGCAGCTCCTTGGCGACGGCTTCCTTGTCGACGGCTTCTGGATTCGGCACGCCGATCGTGACGTCCACGAACATGTCGTTCGCGGTCTTGCCGATCATCCGGAAGAAGCCGAGGCTGGAATGCCTGATGGCATCGGAGACGGCGCGCTTGGCCGCCTTGGTAGCGTCCCTGCCGTGGACGTCGACGCCCATGCCCATCTCGGTGACACAACGAACGCGAGGCATGCTTTATTCCTGTGGCTGGTTGGGTAGTGGAGAGTTTCGACGATCGGCACGCCCAACACAAGTGTGGTTGTCATGTTGAACCGAGACGTGCGCCACAGGCTCCGTCATTGCGAGCGCAGCGAAGCAATCCAGAATCTTTCCGCGGTGACAGTCTGGATTGCTTCGTCGCAAGGGCTCCTCGCAATGACGAACGGTGAGAGCGTCGCACAAAATTCACGCCTTCGCCTTCTCGTGCGCCCGCAACTCGTCGACCAGCACCCGCACGTTCTCCGAATAATCGATCGGGACCACGACCAGATGCACGCCGCCTTCCCTGAAGGCGGCATCGAGCGTCGTGCCGAAGCTGTCGATGCTTTCGATGCGATAACCCTTGGCGCCATAAGCCTTGGCGTATAGTGCAAAATCCGGATTGCCAAACGTCATGCCGTAATCGGCAAAGCGGTCGACGGCCTGCTTCCAGCGGATCATGCCGTAGGCCTTGTCCTCCAGCACCAGCACGACCAGGTTGAGCTTGAGGCGGACCGCCGTCTCTATCTCCTGGCTGTTCATCATGAAGCCGCCGTCGCCGGCAACCGCAAGCACGCGGCGGTCGGGATAGAGCATCGCGGCCATCATCGCCGACGGCAGGCCGGCGCCCATGGTCGCCAGCGCATTGTCGAGCAGCAGCGTGTTGGCGACGCGGGTGCGGTAGTTGCGCGCAAACCAGATCTTGTACATGCCGTTGTCGAGGGCGACGATGCCGTTCTCCGGAATCACCTGGCGGATGTCGTGCACGATGCGCTGCGGCGTGGGCGGCCAGCGCGCTTCGGTGGCGCGGTCGGCGATGTGCTTCAGTATCTCTTCGCGCAGCGGCAGCAGCGCCCCGGCCTGCGGCAGCTTGCCTTCGAGGCGATCCGCCAGCAGCTCCAGGCTCGGGCCGACGTCCCCTACGACCTCGGCATCGGGGAAATAGACCTGCTCGACGCTCGCCGGCGTGTAGCTGACGTGAATGACCTTCGGGCCCGAGGGCCCCATGATGAAGGGCGGTTTCTCGATCGGGTCGTGACCGATCGCAACGATCAGGTCGGCAGCGTCAATGGCATCATGCACATAGTCGCGCTCGGATAAGGCGGCAGTGCCCATGTAGAGATTGGTGCCGCCGGGCACGGTGCCCTTGCCCATCTGCGTCGTGAAGAACGGAATGCCGGTCCGCCGCACGAAGCTTGCGATGCCGTGTGTCGACCGCGGCCGGCTGGTCGCAGCGCCCATCATCACCAGCGGGCGCTTGGCGGCCATGATCATCTCGGCGGCGCGGTCGAGCGCGGCGCGATGGGCGACCGGGATTTCGATCGGATGGACCGGGATCACGGGGACCGCAGGCACCTCGTCCCCGGCAACGTCCTCGGGCAGTTCGAGATGCACCGGCCCGGGCCGCTCCTCCATCGCGACGCGAAAGGCGTCGCGCACCACGGTCGGGATGCTGGAGGCGCTGACGATCTGCCGCGACAGTTTCGTGAGCGGCTTCATGGTCGCCACCACGTCCACGATCTGAAAGCGGGCCTGCCGGCTGCTCATGATCGGCTTTTGACCGGTGATCAGGATCATCGGCATGGCACCGAGATGCGCATAGGCGGCGCCCGTCGACAGGTTGAGAGCACCCGGGCCGAGCGTCGACAGACAAACGCCGGGCTTGCCGGTCAGCCGCCCGTGGGTGGCGGCCATGAAGGCCGCGGCCTGCTCGTGGCGGGTCAGGATCAGCTCGATCCTCGAAGCACGCAGCGATTCGACCAGATCGAGATTCTCTTCGCCGGGGATGCCGAAGATGCGGTCAACACCCTCATTCTCCAACGCCGCGACAAACAGGTCCGATCCCTTCGCTTTGCGTTCCATCCCGCCCAATGCCGCCTCCGCTCGTTGTGAATTCAGACTCCCCGAGCGGCCGCATGGTAACGGCTCGCGACACGGGAACAACTCACAAAGAGGCGCGCAACTGCAACTCGATCAGCTCTCGCTCGATTGACAAGCCGCGATATCTGACTAAAGTCAGATATCATGCTCGATCCCGTCTCCCGCGTTCGCCGCTTCAACCGCGCCGTCACCTCTGCGGTCGGAGCGCTCGATACGTCGTTTCTCGGGCGCGGCCGGCCGCTCGGGGCGGCGCGCGTGCTCAATGCGATCGGGCACGGGCGATCGGACGTGGCGGAGATCCGCGACTATCTCGGTCTCGATTCCGGGCTGATGAGCCGGCTGCTCCGCAGCCTCGAGGACGAGGGGCTGATCGAGACCGCCGCACGCGAGGACGATGCGCGGCGGCGCATGGCAACGCTCACACGGGCGGGCCGGCGCGAGTTCGCAGCCTACGAGGCGCTGTCCAACGCGCAGGCCGAAGGCCTCCTCGCGCAACATTCGCAACGCGAGGCGTTGCTGGCGGCGATGGACCTGATCGCCTCCGCGCTGACGCGCGAGCGCGTCGCGCTGGAGGAGACGGATCCGCGCTGCGAGCAAGCGCGCTACTGCCTCGGCGAGTACTATGCCGAGCTCGGCCGCCGCTTCAGCCAGGGCTTTGAGGTCTCGCTGTCACGCGACCCCGACGCCAAGGACATGCGCCGGCCGCGCGGCACATTCCTCGTTGCGATGTCGGACACGCTGCCGATCGGCTGCGTCGGCTTGAAGGGCACCGATCACGGCTACGCCGAGATCAAGCGGCTGTGGGTCGCGCCCGCCGCGCGCGGGCTGCGGCTCGGCCGCCGCCTGATGGATGCGGCCGAGAGCGCCGCGCGCGAGCTCGGCATCGCGCTGCTGCGGCTCGACACCAACAGCGCACTGCCCGAAGCCGGTCAGCTCTATCGCAGCACGGGCTGGCGCGAGATCCCGCGGTTCAACGACGATCCCTATCCGGACCTCTTCTTCGAAAAGCGCCTCTGACGCTGGACCGGTTCGCGGTCCTCGCGCGTTGGTCGAGGCCGTGGGAGCTTCGATAATGATGAGAGACGACCTCGCCGACATCTACCGCGCCTACATCGCTTGCCTGAATCGGCGGGATTGGCCGGCACTCGGACAATTCGTGCATGAGGAGGCCACCCACAACGCGCGGCCCCTTGGGCTTGCGGGCTATCGCGCGATGCTGGAACGGGATGTTCGGGAGATCCCCGATCTGCAGTTCCATATCGAGATGCTGATCTCCGATCCTCGCCGCATCGCCGCCCGATTGAAGTTTGACTGCACACCGGTCGGGACATTCCTCGGTCTTGCGGTCAACGGGCGGCGCGTGTCCTTCTGCGAAAACGTCTTCTACGAATTTCTCGACGGCAAGATCCGGCAGGTCTGGTCGGTGATCGACAAGGCCGCGATCGAGGCGCAGCTCTGACGCCACGCCTCGATCTCGAATTCACGCCGCCGCGGGCGCCACCTCGCCTTGCGGCTTTGCGAAGGGGCGGAACGTCATCGCCATCAGGAAGGCCCCTAAGCCCATCGCCCAGGAGGCGATGTAGAGCCAGGCATAGCTGGAGAAGGCATCGTAGATCAGGCCGCCGGCGAGCGGGCCGGTCGCCATGCCGAGGCTGCCTGCCATCGCCGTGCCGCCGATCACCGTGCCCATCATCTTGAGCGGGAAGTTCTCGCGGATCAGAACGGCATAGAGTGGCATAGTGCCGGCATAGATGAAGCCGAAGATCGCGCCGACCGCATAGAACGTCGTCAGCTGTTGCGCGAAGACATAGGCGAGCGCGCCGAAGGCCTGCAGCAGCAGGCCCGAGACCAGCACGCGCTTGGCGCCGAAGCGGTCGCCCATCAGGCCGAAGGCGATGCGCCCGCCGAGGCCGGCAAATCCCTCGATGCTGTAGATCGTCACCGCTGCGACCAGCGGGATGCCGCAACTCACGGCATAGCTGACGGTGTGGATGATCGGGCCGGAATGCGTCGCGCAGCAGAAGAAGTTGGTGGCGAGGAGGATCAGGAATTGCGGCGAGCGCAACGCCTCGCCCATCGACATCTCGTTTTGTCCGGCGGCTCCGCCGGCGGGCGCGCTTGGGCCTTGCGCGAGCGCCGGCGGACGGCGCACCAGGAACGAGACCGGGATCATGATGGCGCCAACCACGAGCGCGATGATCTGCATCGAAGTGCGCCAGTCGTGGCCGGAGACGAGCCAGGCCGCCAGCGGCGACATCGTCATCGGCGCCATGCCCATGCCGGCCGAGACCAGCGACACCGCAAGGCCGCGATTGGTGTCGAACCAGCCGGTGACGGTCGCCATCATCGGCGCGAAGATCGCAGCGCAGGCCGCGCCGACCAGGAGGCCGAACACGATCTGGAACACGAGAAGCGAGGTGGCGTGGCTCGCCGCGAACAGGCTGAGCGTCAGCACGGTCGATCCGGTCAGCACCACCGGCAGCGGCCCGAACCGGTCGGACAGTGTGCCCCAGGCCATGCTGGTGAAGGCCATCGCCAGAAAGCCGATCGTCATCGCGCTGGAGATGCCGGTCACCGACCAGCCGGTGTCCTTGGTGATCGGCTGCAGGAACACCGGCAGCGAAAACATGCCGCCGATCGCGACGCAGCCAAGCACGCCGCCGGCGGCGACGATCACCCAGCGATAGTTGGACGAAGTCATTTCAGTCTCCCGTCAGGTCTGTCTCGCGTGAAAGACGAATGGGAACTGCGCCCGCCGACAGGCCGACGTCATTTTTGCCGCACGCTTTCGTGAGCGGCCAGCAAAACTCGCAAAACAACCCCATGCACAGTAGCCGGCGCTAGCGGGATCAATGACTTACCTACCAGGAACGACAGCTCAGCGGCTCCCTGTCCTCGCGCGACATCATCACAGATCGGTTTGACACGTCGGGCAAAACAGCCGCAGAATGACAGCATCCCACACATATTGATCTGGTCCGCGATGTTCATCGTGATGATGCTTCGCGCCGCCGGTCTGTTGGTGGATTGCAGGGAGTCCCACATGCCAAAGATCGACGTCGCCACCGTGCCGGCTCGCAAGGGCTCCGGCTATCCGGCGCCTTTCAATGCGCCTTGCGCCGAGCGCATTCGCAAGCGGCTCGGCGATGCCGGAGGCTTGTCGGATTTCGGCGTCAACCTGATGCGCCTGCCGCCGGGCACCTGGTCGAGCCAGCGGCACTGGCATTCGCACGAGGACGAGTTCGTCTACATTCTCGAAGGCGAAGTGACGCTGATCGAGGATGGCGGCGAAACCGTGCTGCACGCCGGCGATTGCGCCGCCTTCCCCAAGGCCAGCGGCAACGGCCATCACATGATCAACAGGTCGAGCGTGACGGCGGTCTATCTCGAGATCGGCTCACGCTCGCCAGCCGACCTCATCACCTGCTCCGACATCGACATGATGAGCCCGGCATCGGACGGCCGCTTCCTGCACAAGGACGGCAAGCCCTATCCGTAAGTGACATTGCGGCTCACAGGGCCGCACTACGGCGCCAGTCGTCGACCGTGAGCCAGACGGCCGAGACCAGGAAGTAGATCGCGCCGACGGCGGCATAGCCCGCGACATTCGCAATCGACGGCACCGCAGGCGTCGCGGCCTGGAAGATGAAGAAGCCGCCCGCCAGGGCCGACTGGCCACCGCTGAGCACCATGGCCCATTGCGCGCCGAGACGCTTCCAGCGCCGCACGGCCGTGCCGAGCTGGAGCAGTCCGGACAGGATCGCCCAGGCTCCGAAGATTCCGAGCACCCAGTTCATGCTGACCTGCAAGGCCAGGATGACCGCAATGGTGGTGGCGAGGCTGACCAGCACGTTCAGGCCCTGCGTGCGGTTCTGGTTCAAGCCACCGCTCCAGAGCGCGTCGAGATAATTGGCGGCAGCGTCCCAGGCCGGATAGGCAACGAGCAACGTCGCTGCGATCACTGCCGATGACGGCGCGATCGCGAAGGCCGCAATGACCCAAGCGACGGAAAACGCGGCACGCATGAAGTAGTACCGTTTCAGCCATTCCGCCTGGTCGGCGCCCAATGCCATCTCGCTGGTTCTCATTTTCTGCTCCTTACCTACTAGTTGGTAGTTTACGTACGACGCCGAAGCACCGCCCTGCCCTGCCTGTGCCGATCTCGTCAGTGCCTGGTGGAAAGCCGCTCCAGCAGCGGCCGGGTGATTGTCCCGAAGATTTTTGGATCGCCATAGGCCCGCGCCGACAGCATCGCGCCGTGAACGGTTGCCATGAATCCCTCCGCCTCGGCCCGCGCGGTGCCGGAGAGATGGAGCCGGCCTTGCCGCTTGCCGCGCTCCATCACCGAAGCCAGCCACGACGACACGGAGCGGAAATGCGCGCGGACTTCGAGCGCCACTTCCTCGGGCAGAATCGGAAGCTCACTGGCAAGGAGCGCGCAGACGCAGAAGGGAGCCGTCGCATCCTTGATGCACGCCTCCCAATAGGCGATGTAGCTTTTGAGCTGCTCGGCGGGGTCGGCGACATTGCGCTCGAGCGCCGACAGCCCTGCCTGGGCCTCCTCGCGATAGCGCGACACCAGGGTGCGGACCAGATCGACCTTGCTGGCAAAGTGGTGGTGGATGCTCGGCTTGCGGATGCCAACGACATCGGCGATGTCGGCGTAACTGAAGCCGTTGTAGCCGCCAGCGATGATCAGCGTGCGGGCGCAGGCAAGAATGTCGTCGGCGGTCGAGGAAGCGGTGCTCATGCGCTTAGCTACCTTCCAGTAGGTAGGCGGTCAAGCGAGGATGCTTCAATGATCCGTGAGTGAGTGGTAGGAGCCCTGCATGACCATCCGCCCGATCGTGCGCTATCCCGACCGCCGGCTTGCGCTGCCGGCCCGCCCCGTCACCGCGTTCGACGATTCCTTGCGCGAGCTCGCGCAGGATCTGCTCGACACAATGCGCGCCGCGCCCGGCATCGGCATCACCGCGCCGCATATCGGCGTGCCCTTGCGCGTCGTGGTGCTGGAGCTCGACGCGAAGGACGGCCCGCAGACCTACGTCAATCCGGAGATCACATGGGTCTCGCCGGAGATGATCATGCACCGCGAAGGCAGCGTCTCGATGCCGGGGATCAACGACGAGGTGCAGCGACACGCGCGGGTGCGGATCAGCTATCGGGATCTCGACGGCAACATGCACACCGAGGAGTCCGAAGCCCTGCGAGCTGTCTGCCATCAGCACGAGATCGACCAGCTCGACGGCATGTTCTGGATTCAGCGGCTGTCGCGGCTGAAGCGGGAGCGGCTGGTGAAGAAGTTCGAGAAGATGTCGCGGAATTCGTAGGGTGGATTAGCGCAGCGTAATCCACCTGAGTACGACAAAATGAGAGAGATGGTGGATTACGCCGCCCGCTGCGCTTCGCGGCGGCCTGCTAATCCACCCTACGCTACTGCCTGTGTGGGACACCCCGGATTACGCTGCGCTCCATCCAGGCTACGGAGCCCGATTACGCCCTCTTCCCTGTCCGCTTGATGATCGGCGCCTTGCGACGCTCGCGCTTGCCGCGCGCGATCTCGGTGGCGAGCGCGTCCAGCTTCGGCTCCCAGAAAATCCTGAACTGGCCAACCCAGGCATCGACCGCTTGCAGCCCGGCGGCGTCGACCGAATAGAGGCGCCTTTGCGCCTCCGCCCGGACGCTCGCAAAGCCGCTCTCGCGCAGCACCTTGAGGTGCTGCGAGACGGCCGCCTGGGTGATGCCGAACTCGGCCCCGATGACTTCGACGACCTCGCCGGACGCCATCTCCTTGAGGCCGAGCAGCTCGAGGATGCGGCGGCGCACGGGATCGGCGAGAACCTCGAAGGCGTGCATCAGCTTCCGGTGCCGGGATGAACGATGTCGGGCGGCATCTCGCCGCGATAGAATGCGATGGTGCGGTCCGAGCACTGCTTCGCCTCGTCAGGATCGACCCCGCTTGCGACATGCGCCGCACGCCAATATTCGCCGCTCGTCGTCATGAAGTCCTTGCCCTCGGGCGAGACCATCCACGCCTCCGCCGTTTCATGATCGACCGATGCCCCGGTCGCAAGATATCGCTCAAGTCCCGCAAGCGCGAGGTCCCAACCGATACCGACCGCACCCGGACCGAACTGATTCCAATGATCCTCGATGATCGCGGTGTGCTCAAGCGTCAGGCGCGCCTGGCTCCGCTCGGCTTTCAGGCTGACGTCGATCCAGCTCGTGGCGCCGCCGAATTCCCAGGTCGCGGCGAAATGGGTGGGCGGCGTGCAGGACGTGATGGTGCCGCCGGCATTGCCCTTGACCTGGTAGCGTCCGCCGAGCCGGAGGTCGCCCTCGACCGGCGCAAACCAGCGCGGGATCCGCTCCCTGCTGGTCACGGCGTCCCAGAGATCGTCGACGCTGGTGTCGTAGAGCCGCGTTAGCGTCACCGCGCTAGCCGGCTTGCCGTCTCTCTCCAAGCTCCTCACCGAGCGCGTCACAAGCCCCAAGACCCTGGCGACGTCGATCTGCATTTTCGGTTCTCCCTGTGGTTCATCCGCCGAACAAATATCGATCGCGACTAATATAAGTCAATACTTATATTGCGCGACGTTCCGCTGCGTCAAACCGCCCGCGAGGCGGAACCAAACAACGGCCACGGCGTCTATCGGTGCCCTCCCCCAGCCCCACAAGACGGAATGACCTCATGAAAGTTCGCAAATTCGCCATCGCCGACGCCTCGCTTGAGCGCTCACCGGGACAGGACGGCGATATCTTCGTCGCCAACTTGGTCGACCAGCGCCACGGCGGACCTATCACGATCGGCTTCGGCCGCTACGCGCCGAACCAAAATCTCAAGGAGACGATGAAGGTCGACGATGTCATGATCGTCCTCGAAGGGAAGCTGTCGGTCACGAGCGACGGCAGCACCGTGACCGCGGGGCCCGGCGAGATCGTCCATATGCCGAAGGGCGAGACGGTCACGATCCGCTCGCACGAGCAAGGCGCCGTCACCGCCTATGTCACCTATCCGCATTGGCAGGAGGCGCATGAGTGAGGCACGAGTTGCGACGCCCTACCCGCCGGGCATCAGCGCCTTCGCCGGCTCGTAGGGCGGATTAGCCGAAGGCGTAATCCGCCATTGCCGACACGGCGCGGCGAGAGATGGTGGATTACGCCGGCGGACTGCGCTTCGCGCAGCCGCAGGCCAATCCACCCTACGCACCGACCACTAGCGCTTTGGCTAGCGCCCTGTAGGCCGGCAGCGTCACGGGATCGTTGGCGGCGTTGCCTGCCATGGGATGCGAGGCGTAGCGTGCGATCACCATTTCGGCCTTGGGATCGATGTAGATGCCCTGGCCGTAGACGCCGCGCGCCATGTAGGCGCCGTGCTCATTGTGCGTGATCCACCATTGATTGCGGTAGGAGGCGCCCGGCAGTGTGGTGTAGCCGGCCGGCTTGAATTTTTCGGGATCGCCGCCGCGCGCGATGTCCTCGACCACCTGCGACGGCACGATCTGGCGGCCGTTGAAGCGGCCGTGGTTGCGCATGGTCTCGCCAAAGCGAGCGAGATCGCGCAATGTCGTGGAGAGACCGCCGCCGCCGCTCTCGGTGCCTATGCGGTCGACGTGATAATGCGCGTCCTCCTCAGCGCCCATCGGCTGCCAGATCCGCTCGGACAGGAGGTCGGACAGCGTCAGGCCGCTGGCGCGCCTGATGATCCACGCGAGCACGTCGGTGTTGACGGTCTTGTAGGCAAAGGCCTTGCCGTGCTCGCCTTGCTTCTTCTGCGCGATGAGGAAATCGAAGATGGTGGTGGGGCCGTCATAGCCCGGAGGGATCGGCGCCATGCCGTTGGCGCGCCTGAGGCCCCACACGTCCGAGTTCTTGTCGGTGTAGACCTCGGTGTAGAGCAGCCCCGTGGTCATATCCATGACCTCGTGCACACGCGCATCGCCGAACGCGCTTGGCTTCAGCTCCGGCATATAGTCCGTGACGGGCGCCTGCGGATCGACCTTCCCCTCGGCGACCAGAATCCCCGCGAGCACGCCGGTGAACGACTTCGTCACCGACATCGCGATATGCGGCTTGTGCGGCTTCAACGCGCCGAAATAGCGCTCATAGATCAGCCTGCCTCGGTGCAGCACGGCGATGCCGTCAGTGTAGGTCTCCTCCAGCATCTTTTCGAACGTCATGGGTCGGCCGTCCATCGTGACCGAGGCAACCCGGCCGATGTCCTGCTCCGCCCGCGGCAACACCGATGCCGGCCCCGCCCCGCGCCAGACATTCACCGTCGGCACCAGCTGGCGGATGTTGCTCCAGGCCCAGCGTAGCTCGGGGAAGCTGCGGAACGAGCCGTCCTGGAAGGTGATGAGGCGGTCGGGGGATGGCGGGAAGCCGCGCATATAGCCGAGGGTTTCGGGGTCGGTTTCAGCAGCAGCAGGCTGCTGGCTGGCGGCAGTCGCGACGGACATTAAGCGGGCTCCTTGGAGACGATGCGGATGTCGTATCACGGGAGCAGAGGTCGGGCATCCGACGTTTGTGCCGGGGAGCTACGCACAGTCGAGATGACGTGGCCAAGCATGGCACGCGAACGGCTCGCAGCGCCGCACTATGCCGAAAGAGGAGTGGCAGCCTGCCGATCCTGCCCGCTCCGGATTCCTCATCCC
Source organism: Bradyrhizobium sp. IC4060 (assembly GCF_020193715.1). Lineage (NCBI taxonomy): Bacteria > Pseudomonadati > Pseudomonadota > Alphaproteobacteria > Hyphomicrobiales > Nitrobacteraceae > Bradyrhizobium > Bradyrhizobium sp. IC4060. The sequence continues at coordinate 607,721 of NZ_JADYVJ010000001.1, forward strand.
GCCTTGAGCAACCACCGGATCGGCAATGCGACCACGAAGAGCGTGGTGACACCTGCAGCCCACAGCGTCACGAACCATAGCAGCTGCCTCCAAGTCCGCGATGCGCGCAGCATCAGTGATACCCCTCGCCGTGCCGCACCTTGCCGCGGAAGATCCAATAGACGTAGCCGATATAGACAAGGATCACCGGTACTAGCACCGCCGCGCCGACGAGCAGGAACAACTGGCTGCTGGGATGCGTGGCTGCCTGCCAGATCGTAATCGAGGGCGGCACGATCATCGGCCACATGCTAATGCCCAGCCCGGCATAGGACAGCAGGAAAAAGCCCAGCGCGCACAGGAACGGCATCCCATCCTCGCCCTTTGCGAGCGCGCGGTGAAAGCGCCATGCCAGCAGGGCCAAGAGACCTGGCACAGGCGCTGCGTAAAGCATGTTCGGCAGCGTCAGCCATCGCTCCCGGAACGCAGGGCTTTGGATGACCATCATCAGTGATATGAGGCCGATGAAGCCGAGTGTCGCAAATCCGAGAACGCGTGCGTAGTTGCGGCAGCGTGCCTGAAGCGCGCCGTCGGTCTTCCAGATCAGCCAGCATGCGCCGAGCAGGCCGTAGCCGACGACAAGAGCAATACCGGTCAAAACCGAGAAAGGTGTCAGCCAGTCCCACCACCCGCCGGCGTAAGCACGCCCCTCCACGCGGATGCCCTGCACGATGGCACCAAGGCAAACGCCCTGGAGCAATGCGGCCGCAAAGCTGCCCCACGAGAAGGCGCGGTCCCACCATATTTCACCAGCCGACGTCCGCGCTCGAAACCGCATTTCGAAGGCTACTCCGCGGAACACCAGCGCCAGCAGCATCAGAATGAGCGGCATGTACAGCGCAGGAAAAATCGTCGCGTAGGCCAGTGGAAACACGGCGAACAATCCGCCGCCACCGAGGACGAGCCAGGTTTCGTTGCCGTCCCAGACCGGTGCCACCGAGTTGACCATGACATCGCGATCGGGCCTCGCCACCTCGGCCGGAAACAGGATGCCGACGCCGAGGTCGAAGCCGTCCATCACGACGTAGAGCAGCACGGCCGTGGCGATCAGCAGCGCCCAAATCAATGTGAGGTCGATGCTCATGGCCGGATCCCCGCTTGCCGCGGCTCTGCTCTGTGCGTGTCTGACCCTGCTATCAAGGCTGGCGCCGGCGTGATGCCGGCCGTGCGGACCGGCTGGCCTTGTGGCGGTCCGTGCTCGCCGGCTTCAGGGGTCTGGCGGAAGAGGTGAAACAGATAAGCAATCCCCGCGCCGAACACGACAAAGTACACGACAACGAATGCCGCCAGAGACGCGGCCACCGCCGGCGCTGCGATCGGCGCCACGCTATCGGCGGTCCTCAGCAGTCCATAAACCGTGAATGGCTGGCGTCCCGCTTCCGTCACTGTCCATCCAGCCGTCACAGCGATCAGCCCCGACGGCCCCATGGCCACGGCAAAGCGATGCAGCCATGGCGTGTCGTACAGGGCGTCGCGCCAACGCAGAACGAGCGAGGCCATGCCGAGCACGATCATCAGAATCCCCAAGCCGACCATGATGCGGAACGCCCAGAAGACGAGCGGAATGTTGGTCGGCCAGGTGTCTTTCGGGAAAGCCTTGAGCCCCTTGACCTCTCCATCAAGGCTATGCGTGAGATAGAGGCTCGCAAAGCCAGGAATGGCAATTTGGCCGCGCGTCACCCCGGCTTCGGCGTCCGGCATTCCGAACAGGATGGAAGGCGCGCGGCGCTCGGTCTCGAAGTGACCCTCCATGGCGGCGACCTTGGTGGGCTGGTGGTGATACGAATTCACCCCATGCAGATCGCCGATCAGAAGCTGTAGCGGGGCCACGATCGCGGCCATCCACATCGCCATTGAGAACATGATGCGAGCGCGTTCGTTCATCCTGTTCCGCAGCAGGTGCCAGGCGCCCACGGCTCCCACGATCATCGCGGTCGTCAGGTAAGCCGCCGTCACCGTGTGGGCGAAGCGATAAGGGAACGACGGATTGAAGATGATCGCGAGCCAGCTCTCGGGGATGAATTGGCCGTCCGCTCCCATCGCGTGTCCTGCCGGCGTCTGCATCCAGGAATTTGCGGCTAGAATCCAGAAGGCCGAGAGCAAGGTGCCGCCCGCGACGAAACAGGTCGCGACGAAATGCAGGCGCGGGCCAACGCGTCCCAGGCCGAAGAGCATGACTCCAAGGAAGCCGGCCTCGAGAAAGAATGCCGTCAGCACCTCGTAGCCGAGGAGCGGCCCGAGCACCGGGGATGTCTTGTCGGCAAACACCGACCAGTTCGTGCCGAACTGATATGACATGACCAAGCCCGACACCACGCCCATGGCGAAAGCGACAGCGAAAATCTTAAGCCAATAGCGGTAGGTATCGAGATAGGCGCCCCGGCCCGTCCACAGCCACAGCCCTTCGAGCACCGCAAGATAGCTCGCCAGCCCGATCGTGAAGGCCGGAAACAGGAAGTGCCAGACCACCGTGAAGGCAAACTGGAAGCGCGCGAGATCCAACGCGCTGGGTAATAAGTCGGACATAGCTCCGCCCCCGACATCAAGTGCGGCCCGCCGCTAACGCTTTCAACCTACGCTTGTTCCAACTGCCTCGAACATCCGATGTCGAGGGTTTTTAAGCATTCTGCGGGCACTGTCCTTGAAGGCTATCCTCGGCACATTACCATCTCAATATGCCGGAATGTCCTACCCCGCGCACGGCCTGCAACGGACGAGTTGCGGTTGAGTTCGACGCGCAGAGGCCGTTCTGCCGGCTTCGAAGAGCCGGCGCAGAGCTTATTTGATCAATGCAAGTTCTGGCGCGCTGCCGTTGGGCAAGCCTCACAAGAGGCCATTGTCCTTGAGCAGTTGAACTTCATCACCCGTAATCCAGCCGAAAACCTTCAGCAGCCCATCATTCTGCTCAAGCAGATAGGCATTGGTAAAAGGCACGTCGATACGCCTGCCATCTTTCTCGAATTCGCTGCTCCAGCCCACGTGGACAAGGCAATGTGTTTCATCGATCGAATGCATCTCGATCTCGGAGACGGTGACCGCCTTGTTTCCGATCTGACGGTAGCGCTCGTATCCTTTTGAAATCCGCTCGACAAAAGCGTGATCGTTGTCCCCTGCCATGACACCCTTTGGTCCTGCAGCGATATATTGGGTGGAAAAAAGCGAACGAAAAAACTCCTCATCAAGAGTACCGTCCAACCATCTCTGAAGGCTTGGGCATATCGTTCAAAGAACTGTTCCACTTCGCTTGTCGAGATGGTCATCGCAACTCCTCCTTCGACTTCGAGAAAATGTTGCCAGATCCGCCGCAAGCTGACGGTGCGCTACCTATCGATCTTGGCAAAGATGGACCCTGTGCCAGCGACGCGAGTCTTGCCGGCGCTCGCAAGCACCAGCTTGAAAACGAAGAAGCCCGCATCTCTGCGGGCGTTCCAGGGTTTCACCTTTCTGGTTCCGGGCCGTGCCAACCAACCAGATCACTCCCACTCGATCGTCCCCGGCGGCTTGCTGGTCACATCATACACCACGCGGTTCACGCCCTTCACCTCGTTGATGATCCGCGTCGCGGTCTCCCCTAAGAACTTCATGTCGAACTGGTAGAAGTCCGCGGTCATTCCGTCGGTCGAGGTCACGGCGCGCAGGCCAACGACGTAATCGTAAGTGCGGCCGTCGCCCATGACGCCGACGGTCTTCACGGGAAGCAGCACAGCGAACGCCTGCCAGATTTCGTCGTAGAGGCCGTGCTTGCGGATCTGGTCGATGTAGACGGCGTCGGCTTTGCGCAGGATGTCGAGCTTGGCCCTGGTGATGTCGCCGGGGCAGCGGATAGCAAGGCCCGGGCCCGGGAACGGATGGCGGCCGACGAAAATTTCGGGGAGGCCGAGCTCACGGCCGAGCTTGCGCACCTCGTCCTTGAACAGCTCGCGCAGGGGCTCGACGAGCTTCATGTTCATGCGCTCAGGAAGGCCGCCGACATTGTGGTGCGACTTGATCGTGACGGAAGGTCCGCCGGTGAAGGAGACGCTCTCGATCACATCAGGATAGAGCGTGCCTTGCGCCAGGAAGTCGGCACCGCCGATCTTCTTGGCTTCAGCTTCGAACACCTCGATGAAGAGGCGGCCGATGGTCTTGCGCTTGGCTTCGGGGTCGGTGACGCCCTCCAGCTCGCCGAGGAATTGCTTGGAGGCGTCCACGTGCACGAGCGGGATGTTGTAATGGTGGCGGAAGAGGTCGACGACCTGCTCGGCCTCGTTGAGGCGCATCAAGCCGTGATCGACGAACACACACGTCAGCTGGTCGCCAATAGCCTCGTGGATCAGCACGGCCGCAACGGCCGAATCGACGCCGCCGGAGAGGCCGCAGATCACCCTGCCCTTGCCGACCTGCTGGCGGATCTTTGCAATCTCCTCCTCGCGGAAGGCGCGCATGGTCCAGTCGCCGGTGAGGCCGGCGATCTTGCGCACGAAATTGCGGATGAGCTTGGCGCCGTCGGGCGTGTGCACCACCTCGGGGTGGAACATCAGGCCGTAATATTTGCGTTTCTCATCCTGGATGATTGCGAAGGGCGCGTTCGGCGAGGTGCCGGCGACGGAGAAGCCTGGCGGCATCCTGGTGATGCGGTCGCCATGGCTCATCCAGACCTGGTTCTTGCTGCCTGACGACCAGACATCGGCGAACAGCTGGCTCTCGGCCTTCACCTCGACATCGGCGCGGCCGAATTCGCGGTGATGGCCGCCCTCGACCTCGCCCCCTAACTGGGCCGCCATGGTCATCTGGCCGTAGCAGATGCCCATCACCGGCACGCCGGAATCGAAGATGAGTTGCGGGGCGCGGGGCGAGCCGGCCTCGTGCACCGATTCCGGGCCGCCGGACAGGATCACCGCTTTCGGCTTCATCTCCTCGAAGGCGCTTTCTGCCTTGTTGAACGGGACGATCTCGCAATAGACGCCGTCCTCGCGCACGCGACGCGCGATCAGCTGCGTCACCTGGCTGCCGAAGTCGACGATGAGAATCTTGTCGTGCGCCGAGGCCACCGAGGGCGTCGACGGGGAGCGGTCGTTCTGTGCTGCTGTCATGGCCAGCCAATACGCTGGCGGCGCGCGGGCCGCAACCGCGGCGGTGGCGCGCCCACATGCTTCTTTGGGCATGGACACGAGACGCTTAGGTAAGTAATATTTACCTAATTTGTTCGTCAACGCAAACGTCGTCGCAACGGTAACGAGCGCTCCAAGAAAAAGCGGCCACATCGGGGCAACGATCAAGCCTCGCGCCCGCAATGACGGAGGCAACAGCGTTCGCTAACAAGAGCGGCGCCGGCTCCGAGACAGGATCGCCCCCATGAAACTCCCCACCTCCCCCTTCACCGTCACCGACTGGAGCAAGGTTGAGCCGACCATGCATCCCGGCGAGAGCGGCGAGGCTACATGGCGCACGCTCAACATCGGCGAACTCCGCGTGCGGATGGTGGAGTACTCGCCGGGCTATCTCGCCGATCATTGGTGCGACCGCGGCCACGTGCTCTACGTGCTGAAGGGCGAGCTCGATAGCGAGCTGCGCGACGGGCGCAAATTCAAGCTCACGGCGGGAATGAGCTACCAGGTATCGGACTTCGGCGACGCCGCGCACCGGTCCTCGACGACGACGGGCGCCACGCTCTTCATCGTCGACTGAGGCGCGCCGACGGTTAATTTGCACCGCAAAATAGCAAAGTCGCGCGACGTTTCGGGTCGCGGGTGGTGCCTTGAAGTGGCCCCAAATTCTCGCTATATTGTGATCATCGATACTTGGCCGAACGACTGGGCCGCTTCGCTTCGTTGCTGACGGGCGCGCACGCTTCAGATGAATTCTCCAAACATCGACTCATCAGGGACTATGGGCGCAATGCTGCGTACCGGTCTGCGTGCGTACCTCTCTAACTAAACAAGGAAATTCCCATGGCTATGGGCACCGTGAAGTGGTTCAACACCCAAAAGGGTTATGGTTTCATCCAGCCGGATGACGGCCAGAAGGACGTGTTCGTTCACATCAGCGCCGTCGAGCGCGCTGGCCTCTCCTCCCTCAACGAGGGTCAGAAGGTCTCGTTCGACATCGTCGCCGACCGCCGCAGCGGCAAGTCGTCGGCTGACAATCTCCGCGTCGGCTAACGCCCTCGCACCGTTCTGACCGCGGACGTACCGGCAGAACGTTGGAACTCGAAAGCCCCGCGACCGGGATCGGTCTGCGGGGCTTTTGTTTTTGATGTCATTCCGGGGCGCCCGCAGGGGCGAACCCGGAATCCATGGACCCGCGGAGACCGCCGCACGATGGATTCCGGGCTCGCGCTACGCGCGCCCCCGGAATGACAACGTCGATCAGCCGGTCTTTTTCAGCACCGACACGAAAAACCCATCCGTCCCGATCCGGCGCGGCGTCATCAGCCAGCCCTCGGCTGACTGCAGCGCAGCCTCGCCAAAGGCTTCCGCCTTGTCCCAGAGCACGCTTGCGGTCTGCTCGGGCGGGACAACCGAGAACTCGCCATGTCGGCCGACGAACGCCCTCACCTGCTCGCCGTTCTCCTCCGCCAGCACCGAGCAGGTGATGTAGGCGATGCGGCCGCCCGGCTTGACCAGCGGAACCGCGCGCTCCAGCACCTCGGCCTGGTCACGCAGGCGTATCTCCAGCGCACCGGGGCGCATCCGCCATTTGGCATCGGGGTTGCGGCGCCAGGTGCCGGTTCCGGTGCAGGGCGCGTCGATCACGACGAGGTCGGCGGTGCTGCGGATGTCGGCAAGCGAATCGGCCTCGCCCTTGGGCGTGCGGATTTCGGCGTTGTGGACGCCGGCGCGCGACAGCCGCTCATGGATCGGCGCGAGCTGGCGCTTGTCGCGGTCGGTCGCGATCAGCCGGCCCTTGCCCTGCATCAGGGCGGCCAGCGCCAGCGTCTTGCCGCCGGCGCCGGCGCAGAGATCGATCACCTGCTCGCCGGGTTTTGCCGCTGTAAACTGGGCCGCAAGCTGCGATCCCTCATCCTGCACTTCAATCGCGCCCTTGATGAAATCCTCCTCCGCCTGGATGCCGGGGTTGCGCGCATCGGCCGAAAGCTCGATGCGCAGGCCGGTTGCGGACCAGGGCGTCGGTTTTGCATGAAGATGAGAAAGCCCCTTCAGCACCTTGTCGCGGTTGGATTTTAGCGTGTTGACGCGCAGGTCCAGCGGCGCCCGGCTCGCCATCGCGGCCGCCTCCGCGGCGCGATCCTCGCCGAACACTTTTGCAAGGTGCGGGTCGAGCCATTCCGGGTAGTCGCCGGCGACGGCGGCAGGTGCGTCCTGGAGGGAGCGCGAGGCGAGCGCCGCCTGCTCGGCCTCGGTCAGCGGCGCCGGCGCAAAGCGGCTGCCGTCGAACAAGGCGCCCATAGTCGCCGTGTCCATGTTGCGCTCGAGGCGGAGCATGCCGATCAGCCGGGCCCGCGCGGTATCGGAATCCATCAGCCAGGCGCTCGAGGCGTAGCGGCGCAGCACATCCCAGACGAGGCCGGCGATGGCCGCGCGGTCGCCGGAACCGGCGAAGCGGTGCGCGGTGCCCCACTCCTTCAGCGCCTTCGCCGCGGGCACGCGGTCCCTCTCGATGGTGTCGATCAGTTCGATGGCTGCGGACAGCCGGGCAGCAGGGGTCATTCGCGTTCTTTCAAGTGGTGCGCAGCGCCTAGATCAGCAGCAAAAGCTTCAGCGCGAAGTAAATCCACATCGCGAGCAGCACCAGCACGCCGGCGAGCCAGACCGTGGAGCGGCGGCCGAGATCGTTGGAGGAAACGAACACGCCGGCATGGGCAAAGCGCGTCACCACGAACACCCAGGACATCAGCACGATGAAGAGATCGGCGCGGCGCAAGGGCAATGCCAGCGCAATCAGGACATAGAACAGCACCGGCAGCTCGAACTGGTTGCGGTAGCAATTGGCGATTTGTGTGGCGCCCTTCGGCCAGTTCGGCTCGCCGAGCGCAATGTCACGGATCTTGGTCTCGCCGGAGACCAAGGTCTTGCGGCGCGCCAGGACCATGCCGATCAGCAGCGCGAAGGTGAGAGCGACCTGCACGAAGACCGGCAGCAGGACCATTTGAACGGACATCGGAACTTTCCCGGGAGGCGAAATGCCGCCGACGTCATTAGCCGCGACTTTTGGCGCTGACAATGAACGACTTGAACCGGCATTCCCGCTTCCCCGACCAACCCCAGATTGTTGAAGCGATTTCGGCCCCTTGGGCCCCGAGGCGAGCCAGCCATGAATTCCTTGTCCAGCTTGTTCAGCGAAGCCGCCGCGGGCCAGCTCGGCCTCCTGATGTCGGCACTGTCGGGGATCGCGGCAGCGCTCGCGGTCGCGCTGGCCATGACGGTCTACTTCCGCCTGAGTTACAGGACCTGGCGCGACGTCATCAGGCATGGCCTGGCGACCTTGGCCGCGCTCGCGCTGTTCGCCTTTGCCGCCTACGACATGCGTCACGCGGCGCTCGCCTATCTCGGTCTCAACCCCTCCAAGCCCGCCGTCGAGTTCGAGATCCGCATGCCCCGGGAGATGCTGGCGGCGGTGGGCGACAGCCAGATCGAGCTGCACACCGACCGCAACCAGACATTGGCGCTGGTGGACGGCGTGCGCGACCTCTCGGACGGCCGGGCCGTGCTGCGCGGCGCAGTGGTGCTCAACCACCGCACGGCCGATCGCGTTCTGGTCGTGAACCTCTCAGGCAAGGGCGTCTTCGAGTTCCGCCTCCGCCTGCCGGCCGAGCCGCATCGCTCCGGCCAGTTCGGCCCCTGGCACCTCGCCGACCGCATCGCTTCCCCGCTCGCCGCTGCCGTCGCCCCGCAGGACGGCTACAGCATCCGCTATCGCGTGCTTTAAACTTTGTTCGTTGCGATCCATGCCCGGCCCGTCATCGTTCCGACGCGCGGCGACGGGTAGGATGATCGCATGCCCGAATTTCGTCTCACGCAGATTTCCGACACCCATCTCGGCCGGCGCTTTCCCGGCCTGATCGCCAACTTCCATCGCATCAGCGAGCACATCGGCGCCGGCAGACCCGATCTCGTCGTCAACACCGGCGACGTCTCATTCGACGGGCCGACCAGCCGCGACGACCTTGAATTCGCGAAAGGCCTGCACGACGCCCTGCCGGTCACCTGCCGCTATCTCCCCGGTAATCACGATATCGGGGACAATCCGACCGCGATCGGGCCGGCGCCGAAGCCGCCGGTCAGCGAGACCCACCGCCGGCAGTTCTGCGACATCATCGGCGAAGATCATTGGGCGTTTGACGCCGCGGGCTGGCGCTTCATCGGCCTCAATTCGCTGGTGATGAACTCAGGGCTCGCCTTCGAGGCCGAGCAGTTCGACTGGCTGTCTCAGGAAATCTCGCGCGTGAACGGCAGGCCGGTCGCGCTGTTCCTGCACAAGCCGCTGTTTCTCAACCTGCCCGACGATCCCGAGACGCCGGAGACGTCGATCCGCTACGTGCCGCAGCCGGCGCGGGCGCGGCTGATCGAGATGTTCGGCAAGGTCGACCTGCGTCTCATCGCCAGCGGCCACGTGCACCAGCGCCGCGACTTCACCTTCCGCCACACCCGCCACGTCTGGGCGCCGTCAGCGGGCTTCGTCATCAACGATCAGCGCCAGGACCGGATCGCGATCAAGGAAGTCGGCCTGGTCGAATACCGCTTCCAGCCCGACAGTCTCGAGGTCCGCCACATCAGGGCGGCCGGCCAGGTCGATGTCGATATCGAGGAGCTGCTCATCCAGATGGGCGACGGGCACTGATAAAATCGGCTGCGTGCAGTAGGCGCGCTTGATGTCCGCCTGTCACTCAACACCTAGCGCAGAGCCGGACACGCGTGCTCCACATCCCGACCCCGTAAGCGAGGCCTGTCTCGTGGTTCTGGAGCTTCGGCTTGCGACCAACAGGAACATCGCTGGCTCCGCGCGCATTGAAGGACGATCAGACTACGTCGATGGAGGCCCCATGACCAGGACAACGCTGAATGAAGCGAGGCTGACCAATTTGGCCACGGCTTGCGCGGCCTTGGCACTCGTCCTCACGATGGTTCCGGCAACGGCGCAGGAGGCTGGGCGCTCGAGAGCCGGCACACTCACGTGCAACATATCGCCCGGAGTCGGCATGATTGTTGCGGGACAACGGCAGCTGAGCTGCATCTATGCATCGGCACGAGGCAGGGCGCGCGAGGCTTACGAAGGCACCGTCAGCACGCTTGGTCTGGACATAGGAGCCACGTCCGGCGGTCAGCTCGTTTGGACCGTGTTTGCGCCAACGACAGTTCGCCGGGCAGCCTTGGCCGGAACTTATGCGGGCGCGACCGCCGGCGGCACTGTCGGCGCCGGAGTTGGTGCCAACCTCCTGGTGGGCGGCTCGGATCGTACGATTGCCTTGCAGCCGGTGTCCGTCCAGGCGCAGACAGGTGTGAACGTCGCAGCAGGCATATCAAGAATGGAATTGCGGCCGATTGCTGCGCCTGCACGCGGCAAGGCCCAGTGACGGCCGTCGCTGCCGATCTCAGGAGTTCGTCATTGAGTTGACGACCTCCACGATGGCGGCGGGGTCTGCGTACGTGACCATATGCCCGGCATTTGGAACAAGGTGAAGATCGGACCGAGGCAGTGCTTGATGTAAATCCTGCGCTTGTCTGAATTCGATCACTTGGTCCTCTGTTCCGTGGAATATCTGCACTCGCTCGCCGATGGCTGGATAATAAGCTTGGAATTGTGTTGCAGTTGGAATGAGGAGTGCACTTTCCTCCGCAGCCGCCCTCAACTGTGTGGGTCTGAGCACCAAAGACGCTGGAAATTCATTCCTGAACGTCTGCGGGACAGAACGGGGCGCAAAGATCTTGCGAAGAGCTCCTGGCAGGACGGCCCACGAAACGATCGGCGCGACAGTGTAACTGACCAGGTCGCCCAGGACCGGTATGGCTGGACCTGACATCAGCCACACGTCCAATCGGCCGGTCGGGAAATAGTACCCTGACGCAAGCACAAGACCCTGGGTCGGATAATCCTTTCGCACGGCGAGAGCGATAGCGACCAAGGCGCCCCAAGAATGGCCGAGCACAACCGGATTGCGGATTCCAAGTTGATTGAGTGCCTTCGCCAACAGAGCGGCTTGAGCTGCCGCGGTCCATATTCGGAGCCGCGGCCGCTGACTATAGCCAAAGCCTGGGCGATCGAAGCACACCACGCGATTGGTGCGGGCAAGAAGATCGACCAGACCGCTGATCGTGAAGTCCTGGATCATGGATCCGTTGCCATGGAGCAGCACGACGCAAGGAGCGGCCGGATCCCCTCGATCGACATAGTGGAGCACTACGCCGTCGCATTCGAGGAACTTGCCGATTGGTGGATTCCTCCACTCGGCCAGTTTGGAGAAGCCGATGTTACCGACGACGAGAAGCGCCAATAACAAGGCAGCGATGAGCAACACGGTTTCAGCGGTGGTCATTACTTACTGACCCTTGATGATCGAGGGTATGAACATGAGACCCGCGGTGCCAAGCAAGTGAACCAATCCATGGAGTAATTGGAAGTTGAGGCGCTCGTTCCTGCGCGCGATCGCGGAGGATTGATTAAAAATCACGTGCCCCGGAACGGTCGAGAAATGCCCACGTTGGCCGCTAAGGATCGCACCTGTGACGGAGAGGATCCGACGTCACCAACAATAACCAAGGAGCAACAGATGGCTAATCCACGCCAGGAGGAAAAGTCTACGCAAAGCCCTGAGGACACAATGCGCCGCGCCGCCGAAAGGACCGCTGAGCAAACCAGACGGATCGGCTTAGCTACCGCTGAGGCCAGCGAGGAGGTGGCCCAAGCCAGCAGTCACCTGCTGCAACAGAATGCCGAGATGTTGCAAAACAGTTGGCGCTTCGGCGTCGACATGGCCACTGTGATGTTGGGCCGGTCTGCTGATCAGCTTGGTCGCACGTTCGGTGTGACGGGCAATGAAACGGAGCAGGCAACAGAACGATCGGTCCGCAACGCTGAAGCAATCATGTACTCTACAACCGCGGTCGTCAAAGGAATGAACGGCGTCTCACGCGAGTACTTCGATTTCGTTCGACAGCAGATCGAGAGGACCATGGGACCGTATGAATGAACTCTGGCGCTGCCGAACTCCGCAGGATTTGGCGGCTGTGCAGACCGATCTGATGCGCGATTCGATCAGAAGCGCCCTCGATACCAGCCGCCGGATGGCGGACATGTCTTTGAAGGTCGCTGACGATGCAGGAAACCATATTACTCAGAGTATCGAACGCATGCGGCACGCCGCCTAAAGCGCGATGCGATTAAGATGAATCGTCATCGCGCTTTGGGTTACTGTTTGAGCATGACTTTTCGGAAAACCGCCACCCACTTTTCCGAATCATGCTGTGTTGCGGCCTCGCGAAAGACTCAAGCCACGCTTTTAAGATCCTGCTGGATGGCCGCGAGCAGCGATTGCAGCGCAGCGCTGTTCACCGGCTTGGCCTCGGTGCCGGCTGGCTGAGCAGCGGGGCGCTGCGCAGCTTTCACGGGACGCTTCGGGAATGGCGGAGGCGCAGGCATTGCGGCCGGGGCGAATTCGCCCTCGTCCTCGGCGTGAACGAACTTGCCATGGATGACGTCGTCGCGACGGCCCATGATGAACATGGTCGCCCAATAGCCGACGGCTAGGAGGATGACGCAGAAAATACCAATCTCTAACATCGCAGCACCTAAAATATGCGCGATGATTCAATGCCTTCGTCCGGCCGTCAATGAACAGGCGGTCACACCCGCGGCTTTTGCGGGCAGGTGTGACCATTTGGTGACTCTTTCTTAACTATCCCCACGCGGCGTGTGCCCGCGGGGCCACGTAAGGCCCAGTCCCTGTCGCCTAAAGCGCGATGAATGCGCTCGCGCTTTAGGTTGTTGTTTTGGCATGATCTTTCCGGAAAACCGCTTCACATTTTTCCGGATCATGCCTAGGCCTTGTCCGGCCCGACCCGGACCAGCTGCTTGCCGAAATTGGCCCCCTTCAGCAGGCCTATGAAGGCGCCGGGGGCGCTTTCCAGGCCCTCGGTGACGAACTCCTTGTACTTGACCTTGCCGACGCGAACCCAGCCCGACATGTCGCGCAGGAAGTCGCCGTGGCGGGCGGCGAAGTCGGAGACGATGAAGCCACGGAAGGTCAGCCGCTTGGTCAGCGTGGCGCGCATCAGGCTGGCGGCCCATTTCGGCGGCTTGGCCTCGGTGTCGTTGTAATGGGCGATCAGGCCGCACACCGGCACGCGCGCAAACGGGTTGAGCAGCGGGAACACCGCCTCGAACACCGCACCGCCGACATTCTCGAAATAGACGTCGATGCCCTTTGGGCAGGCTTCCTTCAGCTTGGCGGCGAGATCGGGATCGCGGTGATCGATGCAGGCATCGAAACCGAGCTCCTTCACGACGTAGTCGCACTTGTCCTTGCCGCCGGCGATGCCGACCGCGCGTGCGCCCTTGATCTTCGCGATCTGCCCCACCGCCGAACCGACGGCGCCGGACGCACCGGCAACGACGACAGTCTCGCCCGGTTGCGGCTTGCCGATGTCGAGCAGGCCGGTATAGGCGGTCATGCCGGGCATGCCGAGCACGCCGATCGAGGTCGAGATCGGCCCGAGCTTGGGGTCCACCTTAATCAGGCCCTTGCCGTTCGAGATCGCATGAGTCTGCCAGCCCGAGCGGATGCGCACGATGTCACCGACCGCGAAATCGGGATTGTTGGAGGCCGCGACCTCGCTGACCGCCTCGCCTTCCATCACGCCGCCGACCGGCACCGGAGCTGCGTAGGACGGCCCTTCGCTCATGCGCCCGCGCATATAGGGATCGAGCGACAGCCAGATCGTGCGCAGCAGGACTTCGCCCTGCCCTGGCGTCGGAACGGCGAATTCCTCCAGGCGAAAATCAGACGGCTTGGGTTCGCCGACGGGACGCGCGGCGAGAACGATGCGTTTGGCTTGGGCCATGGCTTCCTCCTTTTGTCTTTCGATACGGACGGAAGCGGAGGCAGCGAGGCGCGTCAACACAAAAGCGGTGAGCGGTTGGCCCCTCGGAGCCGAGGGCGCGTCAGCGTCGATTCAAGGCCTATCGCCGATCAAGCCTGTTCAGATCCGTTGTCGCCGTTTCCAGCATTTTGTGCCGAGACAGCGTCCTTCATTCGGGTAGCCCGGCCATCCGCATGCCCTCCGAGGCGAGCGCGAAATCCTGCGGGCGGCGGACGAGCAGCCAATCCTCCAAAACGCTGACCCGTAAAGTCGGATCCAGCCTGCGGACGTGGGCCATCGCTTCACGGGCTTCGTCCATCCGCCCGGCTAGCGCGTGGCTCGCCGCCATGAAGGCGGCCACCCGCAGGACGTTCGGCATCTGCCGCGATGCCCGCTGCAGTGACGCCACCGCGTCGTCGAAGCGGCGGCAATACAGATGTCCCATCGCGATCCCGGTCTGCATCTGAAATATCTCGGGGTCGAGCGGGCTGAGCCGCATGGCGCGACTGAAATAGTCGATCGCGCTGTCGTGTTCGCCCATCGAGATTCGTTGATACCCGCCGAGATACCAGATCGTCGACGAATTCGGATTGAGCACCAGCGCGCGGTCTACATGGGCGACGCAGGTGTCCAGATCGCCGCCGAAATGGGGCCATGTGTGGCCGCCACGGCACAATGCAACTGCGTCGTTCTTGTTCAGCGTCACCGCGCGCTGGCACAACCGCGCCGCCTCGGCGCCATCGGCGGCGCGGTCTGCGAGCCAGCGATTCATCTTGCGCCAGTAAAAGCACCACGCCGCCATGCCATAAGCCGCAGCAAAGTCCGGATCGCGATCGATCGCCCCGTAGAACAGTGGCAACGCCGCATCGATTCCGTCGCGGGTCGCGGTGTGGAATTGCGCCAGCCCGCGGAGATAATAGTCGTAGGCATCGAGGCTTTCGGTCGGTTTGCGCTTGGCGCGTTCGATTTCGGCGAGTTCGAGCTGCGGCGCAATCGCGCCGACGACGCTGGCGGTGATCTGGTCCTGCAGTTCGAAGATGTCGTCCATCGCGCTCTCGAACCGCTCAGCCCACAGATGAGCGCCGGTAGAGGCGTCGATCAATTGTCCGGTGATGCGCACGCGGCCAGCGGAGCGGCGCACGCTGCCTTCCAGGACGTAGCGCACGCCCAGTTCGCGGCCAATTTGCTTCACATCGACCGCGCGGCCCTTGTAGGTGAAGCTGGAATTGCGGGCGATCACGAACAGCCAGCGGATTCGCGACAGACCGAAGATGATGTCTTCGACGACGCCGTCGGCGAAGTAGTCCTGAGCGGGGTCCCCGCTCAGGTTCAGAAACGGCAGCACTGCGATCGAGGGCCGGTCGGGCAGGTCGAGCGCGGCAACCGGCTTCTCCGCCGACGGCACGATCGCGATGCGCTGATCGGCCGCTACGTGCACCTCGCCGACGAAGCGGAACCCCTTGCGCGGAACGGTTCGAATCAGCCGCTGTCCCTCTCCACTGTCTTCCAGCGCCCTGCGCACAGCGTTGATGTGGCTGGCCAGCGTCGATTCCGAGACGATCCGCCCGCCCCAGACCGTGTCGAACAGATCATTCTTGCTGACGACGTGGCCGCGGTTGCGCACCAGATACAGCAGCAGATCGAAAGCCTGCGGCGTGAGGCTGACCGCCTCGGAGTCCCGCCGCAACTCCCGCCGGTCCTCATCGAGGACATAGGCTTCGAAGGTGAACCGCACCACAAAGACCCTGATTGAAACCCGAGCGGCATCCCGCTCTCGGCGCACCCCAGCCGAGGCTGCTGCGCCCTGTTTGGACGAAACTCCAAGTAGATTTCAAGCGAAAACCAAGGGCGCTGCACGTCCATACCAAGGTCTTGGGCCGGATTCCGGCGCATCCTGCCGCATCTGGAGCGAACGAGACGCGAGGGCACAATGAAGATCGTGGTGATCGGCGGCAGCGGCCTGATCGGAAGCAATGTGGTGCGCAGGCTTCAGGCCAAAGGCCACCAGGTGGTCGCGGCCTCGCCCTCCTCCGGCGTCAACACATTGACCCGCGAGGGCCTCGCCGAAGCAGTCGACGGTGCACAAGTCGTAATCGACGTCTCGAATTCGCCCGCCTTCGACGACAAGACCGCGATGGATTTTTTCCGGACCTCGGGCCGCAACCTGCTGGCGGCCGAAACCGCCGCCGAGGTGAAGCATCATCTCGCGCTGTCGGTGGTGGGTACCGACCGACTGGAGACGAGCGGCTATTTTCGCGCAAAGCTTGTGCAAGAGGAGCTCATCCAAGCATCAAGCCTTCCATACACCATCCTGCGCGCGACCCAGTTCTTCGAATTCATCGACGCGATCATCGCAGGCGGCGCCGAGGGCGACGTGATCCGGCTGTCGCCTGCGCATCTCCAGCCCGTCGCTGCCGACGACGTCGCGGCCACACTGACCGAATTGGCGCTTGGTCCGCCTCGCAACCGCATAATCGAGATCGCTGGTCCCGAAAGGCGTGGCCTCGATGAGTTTGCACAGCAGGTTCTGGCCGCCAGGGGCGACACACGCCGAGTGATCCCCGATATCCGGGCGGACTATTTCGGCCTGCCCCTGAACGATCAGTCGCTGACGCCGGGCGACGAGCCACAGCTCGGGCGGACCCGGCTCGCCGACTGGCTCCACAACCCTCTCCTCACCCCAAAGGACGCAAAACGATGAGCACGATCACCACCAAGGACGGCACCGAGATCTATTACAAGGACTGGGGCCAAGGCCCCGTCGTGACCTTCTCGCACGGCTGGCCGCTGAATGCAGACGCCTGGGACGGCCAGATGCTGTTCCTTGCCCAGCACGGCTTTCGCGTCGTCGCGCACGACCGGCGCGGTCATGGTCGCTCCAGCCAGGCCTCGGAGCACAACGACATGAACGGCTATGCCGACGATCTCGCCGCGGTGATCGAAGCGCTTGATTTACGGGACGCCACGCTGATCGGCCATTCCACCGGCGGTGGCGAGGTCGCGCGCTATATCGGCCGCCATGGTACCGGTCGCGTCGCCAAGGCGGTGCTGATCGCGGCGGTGCCGCCGATCATGCTGAAGACCGAAGCCAACCCGGAGGGACTTCCGGTCGAGGTGTTCGATGCCATTCGTGCAGGCGTCGCCGGCGACCGGTCGCAATACTACAAGGATCTGGCGATTGCCTTCTACGGCGCAAACCGGCCGGGTGCAAAAGTCTCGCAGGGCACGCTCGACCAGTTCTGGCTGTGGAGCATGCAGGCAGGCGCCAAGAATGCCTATGAGAGCGTCAAAGCTTTCTCGGAAACTGATTTCACCGAGGACCTGAAGAAGTTCGACGTGCCGACCCTGGTCCTGCACGGCGAGGACGACCAGATCGTGCCGGTCAAGGACTCCGCGCGCAAATCGGCGAAGCTGATCAAGGGCGCCAAGGACGTCTACTACCCGGGGGCCCCGCACGGCCTGACGGCCACCCATCAGGATCAGATCAACGCCGAGCTGCTGAAATTCATCCGGAGCTAGCGATCTCGTTCACCTGAATTGCAGATCTCAACGAGAAAGACAGCAGCATGGACAAACCTGCCCACCGCACCCTCGCGGGCGTCGTCGTTCCCGACACTCCCATAGTCGATGCCGCAATCGAACATGCGCGGCAGCACTGCGCCCCGTATCTGTTCAACCACGTCGTCCGCTCGTGGCTGTTCGCGGCAAGGCTCGGACAATTGCAGAACGTGGTGCACGATGAGGAGGTGCTCGCGGTCGGCACCCTGCTGCACGACATCACGCTGAATGAAAGCTTCGCCGGACCTCGCCGCTTCGAGGTCGAAGGCGCGGACCTGGCGCGGCACTTTGCCGCCGAGCGCGGCTTCGACCGGCGCCGCGCCCAGCTGATCTGGGACAGCGTCGCGCTGAACTCGACCCCGTCGATCGCTCTCTACAAAGAGAGCGAGGTTGCACTCGCCACGGCCGGCATCTGCTTCGACGTCATCGGGCTGCAATACGACATCATCCCCGCCGCCGAAGTGTCGCGGATCGTCGCCGAATTCCCGCGAATGCAGATCAAGCGGCAATTCCGCCGCTGCTTCTGCCATATTGCAAGCACCAGGCCGGAAACAAGCTACGACAATTTCATCCGGGATTTCGGCGAACGCTTTGTCGAAGGATACAGCGCGCCTTCGGTGGTTGATCTGGTGGATGCAGCGCCATTCGCCGAGTAGGATTGCATCTCAACCTTACCTGAGCGACAGCGACGACGAGCTTATCCGAAATCCGGTCGCGGGCCGCTCCGGTGCGAACCAAGCACGGCAGTATCTTATCGCGCGCAAAACGCGCGCGCGACCGAAGCGCCTAACCCCCGCCCGGATAATTCGGGCTCTCGCGCGTGATGGTGACGTCGTGGACGTGGCTTTCGCGCAAGCCCGCACCGGTGATGCGGACGAACTGGGCCTTGTCGTGCAGCTCCTTCATGTCGCGTGCGCCGACATAGCCCATCGCGGCGCGCAAGCCGCCGGCGAGCTGGTGCATGACGTTGCCGACCGGGCCCTTGTAGGGCACCTGCCCCTCGATGCCCTCGGGCACGAGCTTGAGCGTGTCCTTGATGTCCTGCTGGAAGTAGCGGTCGGCAGATCCCCGCGCCATCGCGCCGACCGAGCCCATGCCGCGATAGGCCTTGTAGGAACGGCCCTGCCACAAAAACACTTCGCCGGGCGTCTCGTCGGTGCCGGCGAGCAGCGAGCCGACCATGGCAATGTCGGCGCCGGCCGCGAGCGCTTTCGCAAGGTCGCCGGAATATTTGATGCCACCGTCGGCGATGACGGGGATGTCGGCCTTCTTCGCCGCTTCGACCGCATCCATGATCGCGGTGAGCTGGGGCACGCCGACGCCGGCGACGATGCGCGTGGTGCAGATCGAGCCCGGGCCGATGCCGACCTTGATGCAATCCGCGCCCGCATCGATCAGCGCCTGCGCGCCTTCCGTGGTGGCAACGTTGCCGGCGACGACCTGCACCGAATTGGACAGGCGCTTGATGCGGTTCACCGCCTGCAGCACGTGACGGGAATGGCCGTGCGCGGTGTCGACGACGACAAGGTCGACGCCGGCATCGATCAGCCGCTCGGTGCGCTCGAATCCGGTATCGCCGACCGTGGTGGCGGCAGCGACGCGAAGACGCCCCTGCCCGTCCTTGCAGGCGAGCGGATGAGCAACCGCCTTCTCCATGTCCTTCACGGTGATGAGCCCGACGCAGCGATATTGATCGTCGACCACCAGCAGCTTCTCGATGCGGTGCTGGTGCAGCATCCGCCGCGCCTCATCTTGGTTGACATTCTCACGGACCGTGACGAGCCCTTCACGGGTCATCAGCTCGGAGACTTTTTGCCGGCGGTCGGTGGCAAAGCGCACGTCGCGGTTGGTGAGGATGCCGACCAGCTTGCCGGGCGTGTTCTTGCCGGCGCCGGTGACGACGGGAATGCCGGAGATGCCGTGATCGCTCATCAGCTTGAGCGCGTCGTCGAGCGTGGCGTCGGGGCTGATGGTGAGCGGGTTCACCACCATGCCGGACTCGTAGCGCTTGACCTGCCGCACCTGGGCGGCCTGCCCTTCGGGATCGAAGTTGCGGTGGATGACGCCGAGGCCGCCGGCCTGCGCCATGGCGATCGCCATGCGGGCCTCGGTGACGGTGTCCATGGCCGAGGCCATGATCGGGATGTTGAGCGGGATGGCGCGGGTGACGCGGGAGCGAATGTCGACCTCGCCCGGCATGACGTCGGACAGGCCAGGCTTCAACAGCACGTCGTCGAACGTAAAGGCTTCGCGGATGCCCTGAAGTTGCACCGTGGCCATCTGCCAACTCCTTCCTGCGGCCCTGCCGCAAATGCTAATGGATGAGCGCCGCCCTCGGCGTCCCTTGCGGCAACGCCTTGAGAATCGGAGCCCATCGGTGGGGTTGACGCGGGTCGATAGCACGGCCGCGTGACGAATCAAAGCAATTCGGGCCGCTGGCCAGCCATGCACAGGGGTTTTTTGGCCGATTCAGCGGGGTTGGGCTCGGTGCGCCGTCCCCTCCGCCGTCATTCCGGGGCGCGACGAAGTCGCGAACCCGTAATCCATCTGGCGGCAACGCTGCGGCCCAATAGATTCCGGGCTCGCGCCAAGGGGCGCGCCCCGGAATGACGGCGGAGCGAGAAGCGACGCCCCGGCATGACGGAGGCTGTGGGTCACACCGTTGTTACGCGGGATTTAGGTGCCATGCGTGGATCCGCAATGGTCGGCGGCGGACGGCGGTGATAAGCCGCAGCTCCACCCCTCCTTCCGATTTCATTACCCTCATGGTCGACAAGCAACGCGTCATTCCGCTGATCGTGGCCACCGCTCTGTTCATGGAGAACATGGATTCGACCGTGATCGCCACCTCGCTGCCGGCGATCGCAGCCGACATCGGCACCAGCCCGCTGACGCTGAAGCTCGCGATCACCTCCTATCTGCTGTCGCTCGCGGTGTTCATTCCGGCGAGCGGCTGGACCGCCGACCGGTTTGGCGCGCGGATGGTGTTCGCGATCGCCGTCGGCGTGTTCATGGTCGGCTCGGTCGGCTGCGCGCTCTCGACCTCGGTCACCGACTTCGTGTTCGCGCGCATCCTGCAAGGCATGGGCGGCGCCATGATGACGCCGGTCGGGCGCCTCGTGCTGCTGCGTTCGGTCGATAAGAGCGCGCTGGTCAACGCCATGGCTTGGGTGACGGTCCCTGCCCTGATCGGTCCCGTGATCGGCCCGCCGCTCGGCGGCTTCATCACGACCTATGCGTCCTGGCACTGGATCTTCCTGATCAACATCCCGATCGGGCTGCTCGGGATCTTCATGGCGCTGAAGTACATCGACCCGATCAAGAGCGAGGAACGCGAGCCATTCGATCTCTACGGCATGGTGCTCTCTGGGCTGGGGCTCGCAGGCATCGCCTTCGGCCTTTCCGTTGCCGGGCTCAACCTGCTGCCATGGAGCACGGTGGCCGCGCTGGTCGTGGGCGGAGCGATCTCGATGACGCTCTACGTCATCCACGCGCGGCGGACCAGATCGCCGGTGCTGGACTTCTCGCTCCTGAAGCTGCCGACGCTGCGCGCAGCCGTGTTCGGCGGCTTCCTGTTCCGGCTCGGCATCGGCGCGCTGCCGTTCCTGCTGCCGCTCCTGATGCAGATCGGCTTCGGCCTGTCGCCGTTCCATTCCGGCCTCGTCACCTTTGCCTCCTCGCTCGGGGCGATGGGCATGAAGACGCTGGCGGCGCGCATCATCCGCACCTTCGGCTTCCGCAATTTGATGACGGTGAACGCGATCGTCAGCGCGTTCTTTCTCGGCGTCTGTGCGCTGTTCACGGTGACGACGCCGCTGCTCATCATCATGGTGATCCTGGTGGTCGGCGGCTTCTTCCGCTCGCTGCAGTTCACTGCGATCAACACGGTCGCCTATGCCGACGTCGAGACCGCGCAGATGAGCCGCGCCACCACCCTCGTCAGCGTCAACCAGCAGCTCGCGATCTCGGCCGGCGTCGCCGTCGGCGCGGCCTGTGTCGAGACCACGATGTGGTTCAGCCATGTCAGCGAGCTCAACGCCACGGTGTTCGCGCCCGCCTTCGTCGTAGTCGCGCTGACCTCGGCGGCCTCGAGCTGGTTCTTCTGGCAGATGCCCGCGGACGCCGGCCACGAGATTTCTGGACGCAAGGCGGTGGAGATCGCGAGCCGCAAGGGCGCCGGCAAGGGTGCGGAGAAGGCCGCGGTCAAGGCGGCGTCCGAGGATACGCAGGACGTGCGGGATCAGCGGCTGGGGTAGTCTCCTCCCGTCATTGCGAGCGAAGCGAAGCAATCCAGAATCTCTCCGCAGAAGCACTCTGGATTGCTTCGTCGCAAGAGCTCCTCGCAATGACGGAGTACGTAGCTACGCCGCTCCGCCGCCTCGAAATCCCGTCGCCAGCACATAGCGTTCGGACGAATCCTGCCGGCTCGCCGCCGGCTTGACGTGACGCACCGTTGCAAAGTCGCGCTTGAGCTGGGCGAGCAGCTCGGCATCGGCGCCGCTCTGGAACGTTTTCGCCAGGAACGTGCCGCCGGGTTTGAGCACGTCGCAGGCAAAGGCCGCCGCCGTCTCGACCAGGCCGACGATGCGGAGCTGGTCGGTCTTGCGGTGGCCGGTGGTGTTGGCGGCCATGTCGGACATCACGACGTCGGCCTTGCCGCCCAGCATCGCGGTGAGCTTCTCGGGCGCGTCGTTGTCCATGAAGTCGAGCTGCGCGAAATCGACCCCGGGAATCTCCGGCATCTCCAACAGATCGATCGCGACGACCTTGCCCTTGCCTTCCAATGATCCGACGCGCTTGGCGGCAATCTGGCTCCAGCCGCCGGGCGCCGCGCCGAGATCGACCACGGCCATGCCAGGCTTCAGAAGCCGGAACTTGTCGTCGATCTCCAGCAGCTTGAACGCGGCGCGGGAGCGATAGCCCGCCGCCTTGGCTTTGGCGACGTAGGGATCGTTGAGCTGCCGCTCCAGCCACAGCTTCGACGACAATTTGCGCTTGCCGCCGGTCTTGACCTGAACGTGCAAGCGGCCGGTGGTGTCCTTGGCCATACTCACCAGCTCCTGAGCGCACCGTCCTCGCGCATCATCTCGACCAGCATGCCCTCGCGCAAGCCGCGGTCGGCGACGCGCAGGCGCGGCAGCGGAAAGGCGCGGCGGATAGCGTCGAGGATGGCGCAGCCCGCCAGGACGAGATCGGCGCGCTCGACGCTGATGCAGCTGTTGGCGGCACGCTCCTCGTAGCTCATGCCGAGCAGCTTGTTGATGGTCGCGGTGATGTCGGCATCGTTCATCCAGATGCTGTCGATGCGGCGGCGGTCATAGCGCGCGAGGTTGAGATGGATGCCGGCCAGCGTCGTCACCGTGCCCGACGTGCCGAGCAGGTGCATGTCGGCGAGATCGCGGCCGTGCTCCTCGGCGAATGGCGCGACGTGGCTTGCGACCTCCTGCTCCATGGCGGCATAGATCTCTGGCGTGACGTCGCGTCCGCCGAACTGCTCAGCGAGCGTGACCACACCATAGGGAATCGACATCCAGGCTTTTATGCGCGGCTCCGGATTGGTGGCGTCGCGCTCGATCCGCACCAGCTCGGTGGAGCCGCCGCCGATGTCGAACAGGATCGCGCCCCGCCCCCTGGGGTCGACCAGCGGCGAGCAACCCAGCACGGCGAGCGCGGCCTCGGTCTCGCGGTCGATCACCTCGAGCTCGATGCCGGTCTCGGCCGCAACGCGGCTGCGGAAACCTTCCGCGTTCGAAGCCGCGCGGCAGGCTTCGGTCGCGATCAGCCGCAGCCGACGCGCCTTCCGCAGATTGATCTTGTCGCGGCAGATGCTGAGCGCGGCGATGGCGCGCTCGATCGCGGCGTCGCTAATGCACCCCGTCGCCGAGACGCCCTCCCCGAGCCGGATGATGCGCGAGAAGGAATCGACCACACGAAAGCCGTCCTGAGTCGGACAGGCGATCAGCAGCCTGCAATTGTTGGTGCCGAGGTCCAGCGCCGCATAGACGCCGGTTCCCGGCGCCTGCGCGCCGACGGCCGGATTGGTGGCCAATGCCACCGCCGCCATCGACCCCTCCAGCTCGCTATGCGGCGCATGGCCGTCGCGGAGCCGCGTGTGGTCATTCATACAAACTGTCTTTCCGCGGCCGGTCGGGCCGGTCTGGAATTGATTATTCGCCTGAAACATTAGCAGCGCGGCAGGCCTGCGCAACAACGCATCACATGGGACCATGTCCAATCGTGCGTTGTCGTGAACGGGGGTGGTGGGTTATTTGAGGGAGTCCGGTGCTCCGCTGCCGCGAAAATGCGCAAATGCCGGCTTTTCAGGTCAATTCCCATGCAAGAACACACCAAATCGTCGACGCTCGAGAACGCTATTGCACTGCAAAAGTATGGCGTCGGGCAACCGGTCCGCCGCAAGGAGGATGACACGCTGGTGCGCGGCAAGGGCCGCTACACCGACGATTTCAACCTGCCGAACCAGGCCCATGCCGTAGTCGTCCGCTCGACCCATGCCCATGGCATCATCCGCAGCATCGGCCTCGATGCCGCCAAGGCCATGCCGGGCGTGCTGGGGGCGTGGTCCGGGAAGGATCTTGATGCCGCCGGCTATGGCCCCTTCACCTGCGGCCTGCCGCTGAAGAGCCGCGACGGCTCGCCCCTGCTCCAGACCAACCGCCAGCCCCTGGCGACCGACAAGGTCCGCTTCGTCGGCGATCCCGTCGCCTTCGTGGTGGCCGAGACGCTGGCTCAGGCGCGCGACGCGGCCGAGGCGGTCGAGCTCGACATCGAGCCGCTGCCGGCGGTGACGGACCCGGAGCAAGCCGCCAAGCCCGGCGCGCCGCAGCTCTATGACCACATTCCTGGTAACGTCGCGCTCGACTACCACTATGGCGACATGGACAAGGTGAACGCCGCCTTCGCCAGCGCCGCTCATGTGACCAAGCTCGACATCGAGAACACCCGCGTTGCCGTGGTCTCGATGGAGCCGCGCGTGGGGCTTGCCTCCTACGACAAGAAGACCGAGCGCTACACGCTTCAGGTGCCGACGCAGGGCGTTGCCGGCAACCGCGCCAACCTCGCCAAGAACCTGAAGGTGCCGAACGAGAAGGTGCGCATTCTCACCGCCAATGTCGGCGGCTCCTTCGGCATGAAGAACATCAACTATCCCGAGTACATGTGCATTCTGTATGCGGCGAAGGCACTGGGACGCCCGGTGAAGTGGCTGGACGAGCGCTCCACCAGCTTCCTCTCCGACAGCCACGGCCGCGCCCAGAAGATCCACGCCGAGCTCGCGCTCGATGCCGAGGGGCAGTTCCTCGCGGCAAAGCTGTCCGGCTACGGCAATCTCGGCGCCTACATCACCGGCGTCGCGCCGGGGCCGCTTTCGCTCAATACCGGCAAGAACTTCTCCAGCGTCTATCGCACGCCGCTGATGGCGGTCGACATCAAGGTGGTGCTCACCAACACCACGCTGATGGGGGCCTATCGCGGCGCCGGCCGGCCCGAGGCGAACTATTACATGGAGCGGCTGATCGACCGCGCCGCCGACGAGATGGGCATCAACCGGCTGACCTTGCGCAAGCGCAACTTCATCAAGCCGAACCAGATCCCGTTCGCGGCGTCGTCCGGCGTCACATATGACAGCGGCGACTTCCAGGCCGTGTTCAACAAGGCGCTCGAAATCTCCGACCACGAGAACTTCGCCAAGCGCAAGAAGGAGAGCAAGAAGGCCGGCAAGCTGCGCGGCATCGCGGTCGGCTCCTATCTCGAAGTCACCGCGCCGCCGAGCCCCGAGCTCGGCAAGATCGTGTTCGATCGTGACGGCACCGTGCAGCTCATCACCGGCACGCTCGATTACGGCCAGGGCCATGCCACGCCGTTCGCGCAGGTGCTGTGCGAGCAGCTCGGCGTCCCCTTCGAGAGCGTCAAGCTCGTGCAGGGTGACAGCGATATCGTCCACACCGGCAACGGCACCGGCGGCTCACGCTCGATCACTGCGACCGGCCAGGCCATCGTGGGGGCCGCAAAACTCGTCATCGAGAAAGGCAAGCGCGCCGCCGCGCACATGCTGGAAGCATCCGAAGCCGACATCGAGTTTGCCGACGGCAGCTTTACGATCGCCGGCACCGATCGCAGCATCGACATCATGGAGCTCGCCAAGCGTCTGCATGACGGCAAGGTGCCGGAGGGCGTGCCTGATAGCCTCGATGTCGACCATACCAGCGAACCGGTCGCCTCGGCGTTCCCGAACGGCTGCCACGTCGCCGAGGTCGAGATCGACCCGGACACCGGCGTAGTGCAGATCGTGCGCTACAGCGCGGTCAACGATTTCGGCACGGTGATCAACCCGATGCTGGTCGCGGGCCAGCTCCATGGCGGCGTGGTCCAGGGCATCGGCCAGGCGCTGATGGAGCACATCCGCTACGACGAGAGCGGCCAGCCGATCACGGGTTCGCTGATGGACTACGCGCTGCCCCGCGCGGAGGACGTCCCCAACATGACGGTCGGCGACCACCCGGTGCCCGCCACCACCAATCCGCTCGGCAGCAAGGGCTGCGGCGAAGCCGGCTGCGCCGGCAGCCTGTCGACGGTGGTGAACGCGGTGCTCGACGCGCTGTCGGAGTACGGCATCAAGCACATCGACATGCCGCTGACCCCCGAGCGGGTGTGGCGCGCGATCCAGGAGGCGAAGGCCAAGGCGGCGTAAGGGGCACTGTCGTCGCCACAAACTCTACTGTCATCGCCCGGCTTGACTGGGCGATCCAGTACTCCGAGACGGCAGCGATTGACCGAGAAGCTGCGGCGTACTGGATTCCCCGCCTTCGCGGGGAATGACGACGTCCTTGATTGACGGGCGTGGGCTTTCCCAACTGTCCGCTACGCCGCCGCCTGCTCGCGCGGCTGGTAGATCGCGGTGTGCTGGCAATGCGCGAGCGGCGTCGTGCCGTTGGCGACGACCAGCGCGTCGAACTCGACGAAGCGGTGGCCCTTCTTCTCGTAATTCGCAGTGACCTTGGCCCGCGCCGTGATCTCGTCGCCGGCGCGCGCGGCTGACAGCAGCTGCATGCGGCTGCCGACGTGGATCCATGGGCCTAGAATGGTGTTGTCCACCAGCACGCGGTTCATGACGCGCTGAATCAGGCCGGGATGGCCGAGCCCCTCGCGGGCAAAAATCGGATCGGCCTCCCTGACGTCAGTGAGATAGTCGGCCGCATCCTGCCCGGCCCACCGGCGCGGCGTCGTGCCCAGCCATTTGCCCAGCTCGAATGTCGCAGGACTGACAGGCTTGCGCTCGGCGGCGGCGGGGACTTCGACATAGTCGCTCAACGACAATGCCGGCACCGCCGCCGGTAGCGACGCCGTTCCCGTGGCACACAGCTCGGTGCGACTGAACACCTCGATGGTCAGCAGGCCGTTGTGCTCGGTGGCATCGACATCGGCGGTCTCGCCGTCATAGACCGGCTTGATGAAGCGGGCCTCGACCAGCCCGCGCGACAGGAAGTCCCGCCCCCAGCGCGCGATCGGCACGTGCATCATGTAGGCGAAGACGTCGACGCCGGGGACCAGCCCGCCGGAAAAGCCGAAGCGGCGGGCCACATTGTCGTCGTGCATCTTGTTTTCGGATTGTTTGGCGGTGTTGTAGGCCGTGACGCGATAGGTTTCGAGCCGGTTCGGCATGACTGGCCTTTCCCTGTTCTTGTTGTTTCAGGAGCGATCGTAGGGCCTGAGGAACTGGGGTCAATCCCCTCGCCTTTGCGGCCCGAATGCGGTACCACGCGGCGGAATGACCGAGACCCCGACCCGCATCTTTGTCGACGCCGACGCCTGTCCGGTGAAGGACGAAATCTATCGCGTCGCGATCCGGCACGGCGTGCCCGTGAGCGTGGTCGCCGGCAATTTCATCCGCGTGCCGCAGGACCCTCTGATCGAGCGCATCGCCGCGGGCAGCGGCATGGACGCCGCGGACGACTGGATCGCCGAGCGCGCCAGGCCCGGCGACGTGGTTGTGACCTCGGACATTCCGCTGGCGAGCCGCTGTGTGAAGGCGGGCGCCGACGTGATCGCGCCGAACGGCAAGCCGTTCACCGAAGAATCGATCGGGATGACGCTGGCGGTGCGCAATCTGATGACGGACCTGCGATCGGCCGGCGAAGTCACCGGCGGCCCGCGCTCGTTCTCGCCGCGAGACCGCTCCAGCTTCCTCTCGGCGCTCGACCAGACACTGCGCCGGATCCAGCGCCGCCGCGCAGATCAGGCCGCAACGAGCCAAAGTTAGCCATGGCCCCGCCGCTGATCCAACTCAAAGACATCAGGCTGACCTTCGGCGGCACGCCGCTGCTGTCGGGCGTCGAGCTCAACGTCGCGCCATCCGAACGGGTCTGCCTGATCGGCCGCAACGGCTCCGGCAAATCGACCCTGCTGAAGATCGCGGCCGGCCTGGTCGAGCCTGACGCCGGCACACGCTTCGTGCAGCCCGGCGCAACGGTGCGCTACCTGCCGCAGGAGCCGGATTTCGGCGCGCACAAGAGCACGCTCGCCTATGTCGAGTCCGGGCTCGCGCCGGGGGACGACCAGCACCAGGCGCGCTATCTCCTGGAGCAGCTCGGCCTCACCGGCGAGGAGAACCCGCACAACCTCTCCGGTGGCGAGGCGCGCCGCGCGGCGCTGGCCTTCGTGCTGGCGCCCTCGCCCGACATCCTGCTGCTGGACGAGCCGACCAACCATCTCGATCTCGCCACCATCGAATGGCTGGAGCAGGAGCTCGACTCCAGGCGCAGCGCGCTCGTCATCATCAGCCACGACCGCCGCTTCCTCACCAACCTCTCGCGCTCAACCGCCTGGCTCGACCGCGGCAGGATCAAGCAGATCGACCGCGGCTTTGCCTCGTTCGAGAGCTGGCGCGACGAGGTGCTGGCCGACGAGGAGCGCGACCAGCACAAGCTCGACCGCAAGATCGTCGACGAGGAGCACTGGCTGCGCCACGGCGTCTCCGGCCGCCGCAAGCGCAACGTCAAGCGGCTCGCCAATCTGCATGCGCTGCGCGCCCAGCGCCGCAACTATCGCGGCACCGCCGGCAGCGCCAACCTCGCAGCCAGCGAAGCCGAGCAGTCCGGCAAGCTGGTGATCGAGGCCAAGGGCATCACGAAATCCTACGGCGAGCGCAAGATCGTCGAGAATTTCTCCACCCGCATCCAGCGCGGCGACCGGCTCGGCATCATCGGGCCGAACGGCGCCGGCAAGACCACGCTGGTCAACCTGCTCACCGGCGGCATGCAGCCGGATTCCGGGACGATACGTCTCGGGGCCAATCTGGAGATGGCGACGCTCGACCAGCATCGCGAAAGCCTCGATCCGAAATCGACACTGGCGGAAGCGCTCACAGGCGGCCGCGGCGATCAAATCATGGTCGGCGGCAAGCCGAAGCACGTCGTCGGCTACATGAAGGACTTCCTGTTCGCGCAGGAGCAACGCGGCACACCGCTGGAGGTGCTCTCGGGCGGCGAGCGCGGCCGGCTGATGCTGGCGCGAGCGCTGGCAAAGCCGTCGAACCTCCTGGTGCTGGACGAGCCGACCAACGATCTCGACCTCGAAACGCTCGACGTGCTCGAGGAGATGCTTGGCGACTACGAAGGCACCGTCATCCTGATTAGTCACGACCGCGACTTCCTCGACCGCGTCGTCACCTCGGTGATTGCGCCGGAGGGTAACGGCAAGTGGACCGAATATGCCGGTGGCTACAGCGACATGCTGAGCCAACGTGGCGCCGATTTGAAGCGCGAGGCGCCGAAAGCGCCACCGCTGGCGGAGAAGAAGGACGAGCGCGCAGCGGTCCCCTCGTCCGCGCCCAAGCGCAAGCTCAGCTTCAACGAGAAGCACGCGCTGGAAACGCTGCCGAAGAAGATGGAAACGCTGCACGCCGATATTGCAAAATTGCAGCGTGTGCTCGACGACCCCGGTCTCTATGCGAAAGATCGCAAAAAATTCGACGACACCTCGGCTGCCATCGCCAAGGCGCACGAAGAACTGTCCGCCGCCGAAGAGCGTTGGCTCGAACTCGAAATGCTCCGCGAAGAGATTGAACAGGCATAACTCATGACAACAACTCTTGCAGCCAAGATCGCCCGCGAATACGGCACACCCTGTGCCGTCATCGACATGGACAGGGTCGAGCGCAACATCGCGCGGATCCAGAAGGCCTGCGACGACGCCGGAATCGCCAATCGCCCCCACATCAAGACGCACAAGAACCCGACCATTGCCAAGATGCAGGTCGCGGCCGGCGCCAAGGGCATCACCTGCCAGAAACTGGGCGAAGCCGAGATCATGGCCAATGCCGGCATCGACGACATCCTGATCAGCTACAATCTGCTGGGCGATGAGAAGATGGCGCGGCTCGGCGCGCTGCAGGCGAAGGCCAACATGACGGTGGCGGCCGACAATTCGACCGTCGTCGCCGGCCTGCCTAAGGCGGCTGCGGCGTCAGGCCGCCCGCTCTCGGTCGTGGTCGAATGCGATACCGGGCGCAAGCGCGCAGGCGTCGAAACCCCGGCGGAGGCGATTGCGCTGGCGCGCGAGATCGCGGCGTCTGAGGGACTCGCGTTCGCCGGCTTCATGCTGTATCCGACCGAGACCGGCTGGGCTGAGGCCCAAAAGTTCTACGACGAGGCGCTGGCTGGCGTGCGCGCGTACGGGCTCGACGCCAAGATCGTCTCGACCGGCGGCACGCCGAACCTCGTCAATATCGGCAAGCTCAAGGGCGGCACCGAGCACCGCTTCGGCACCTATATCTACAACGATCGCATGCAGGTCGCCGCGGGCTCGGCGACCTGGGACGATTGCGCGCTGCACATCTATTCGACGGTGGTCAGCCGCGCCGCGCCCGAGCGCGGCATTCTCGATGCCGGCTCGAAGACGCTGACGACGGATACCGGCGGGCTCGACGGCCACGGCCTGATCCTGGAACATCCCGAAGCCAAGATCGCGAAGTTCGCCGAGGAGCACGGTTTTCTCGATCTGTCCCGCAGCAACACGCGGCCCAATGTCGGCGACGTCGTCCGCATCGTGCCGAACCACGTCTGCGTCGTCGTCAACATGATGGACGAGGTGGTGATGGTGCGCGGCGAGGAGATCATCGGCACGCTGCCGGTGGCCGCGCGTGGGAAGCTGCGGTAGGTGTACGCGCGCCGTTGCCACGGCCGTCATTTCGAGGAGCCCTTGCGACGAAGCAATCCAGACTGCCTCTGCGGAGGGATTCTGGATTGCTTCGCTGCGCTCGCAATGACGGGGGTTAGCGTTTCAGCCAGCCCAGCACGCCCCTGCCCGCCGCAGCCCCGGTCGCGAACGACGCCTGCAACAAGTACCCGCCGGTCGGCGCCTCCCAATCCAGCATTTCGCCGGCGGCGAACGTGCCCGGCACCTTGCGCAGCATAAAGTGCTCGTCGAGCTCGTCGAACAGAATTCCGCCTGCCGTCGAGATCGCGCGGTCGATCGCCGCTACTCCGGTAAGCTGAACCGGAACAGCATTGACCAGATCTGCGAGCTCCGCCGGCGAGAACGCGGCCAGCGGCCGGCCGGAGGCGATGGCGGCCTCCTGCATGAGGCCGATGCCGACCGGCGACAGCTGCGCGGCCTTGCGCAAAAAGTTCGCCAGCGATTGCTTGCCACGCACGCCTGACAGCCGCGTGGTCAGCGCAGCGGCCTCGAGATCGGGCCGCAACCCGATCATCAGCGTCGCCTGTCCGAGATTCAGCACAGCCTCGCGCAGTTCCGCCGACAACGCGTAGATCGCGCCGCCTTCGATGCCGCTGCGGGTGATCATCGCCTCTCCGCGCACCGTGTGCGCACGAAGCGTCAGCGCCACGCCCTTGAGCGGCTGGCCTTCGAAACGGTCACGGAACACTTTGGACCATGCGACCGTGAAGCCGGAATTGGCCGGCCGCAGCTTCGAGACGGCAATGCCCTTTGCAGCGAGGATGTCGACCCAGCCGGCGTCCGAGCCGAGCCGCGGCCAGCTTGCGCCGCCGAGCGCGAGCAGCGTGGCGTTCGCTTCGATGGCGGAGACGCCTTTCGGCGTCTGAAAGATCAACCGACCCTCGCCGTCCCAGCCGACCCAGCGATGGCGAAAGGCGAAGCGGACACCGCCAGCATCGAGCCGCCGCAGCCAGGCGCGCAGCAAGGGCGAGGCCTTGAACGCCCTCGGAAACACGCGTCCGCTGCTGCCGACGAAGGTCGGCTCGCCCAGCGCCTCGCTCCAGGCACGCAGCGCATCGGGCGAAAATGCCTCGACCGCCGCCTGCAGCTTCGGTGCCGCCTCGCGATAGCGCGTCATGAACTGCGGCAGCGGTTCGCTGTGAGTGAGGTTGAGTCCGCCGCGGCCGGCCATCAGGAGTTTGCGCCCCGCTGACGGCATCGCGTCGTAGACGGTGACGCGGGCGCCGCCCGACGCCAGCACCTCCGCCGCCATCAGCCCGGCGGGACCGGCGCCGATGACAACGACGTCGGTCAGAGCTTGATCCCCGCCCGCGCGGCGGCTTGCGCGACGTATTTCTGCGTCTGCTCGAACGCGCCCTGCAGGGCCCTGGCCTTCGACATGTCACTGATTTCGGCGAAATGCGCGGCGATCGCATCCGGCGTCCACTCGCTCTCCGGCAGGTTGATGCCTTCGCTCTCCAAAATCTTGATCACCGCAAACGAGCCGGCGCCCGCGCCCATGATGGTGCGGGTCGGTGCATCCTCGCTCAGCATGTACTCGACCGCGGGGGTGATCGCGTTCGCCTTCATCAGCTGCAGCGCCTGCGGCGGCAGCAGCTCCTCGGTCATGCGCGTCGCCGCCGTCGGCGAGATGATGTTGACGCGGATGTCGTTCTTGCGGCCCTCCTCGGCGAGCACGTTCATCATACCGACCATGCCGGATTTCGCCGCACCGTAATTGGCCTGGCCGAAATTGCCGTAGAGGCCCGAGGACGACGTCGTCAGCACGATGCGGCCGTAATTGCGGTCACGCATGCCGGCCCAGGCGGCCTTGCAGCAATAGAAGGTGCCGACGAGATGCACGTCGAGCACCTTCTGGAAATCGGCCACCTCCATCTTGCCGAACGACTTGTCGCGCAGGATGCCGGCATTGGCGCACAAGAGGTCGACGCTGCCCCACTCTTTGGTGGCGCGCTCGACCATGGCGGTGACCTGCTCGAAATTGGAGACGTCGGCGCCGTCGGCCATCGCGGTGCCGCCGGCCTTGCGGATCTCCTCGACCACCGCTTCGGCCGGCGACAGCGAGCCGCCGGTGCCGTCACGCGCGCCGCCGAAATCGTTGACCACGACCTTCGCGCCGCGGCTCGCCAGCCCCAGCGCATGCGCGCGTCCGAGACCATTGCCCGCGCCGGTGACGATGGCGACGCGTCCGTCGAACCTGATTGGCATAGTGGGTTTCCCAGATGTTAGCCGTCATGGCCGGGTTTGACCCGGCCATCCATCAAAATCGACAGGCTTTTGAGCAGCGATGGGTTGCCGGGTCAAGCCCGGCAAGGACGGCACGGGCCTACTCGAAATAGATCAGGCCGAGCCAGTCGGCAACGAGCGCCGGTTTATCCTCGCCCTCGATCTCGACCGTGACGTTGGTGCGGGACTGGAGCTCGCCTGGCTTGCGGAGCTTGGCTTCCGCCAGCACGAAACGGCCACGCACGCGCTTGCCTGAGCGCACCGGCGAGATGAAGCGCAGCCTGTCGAAGCCGTAATTCACGCCCATCGTGGTGCCCGCAATCACGGGCATCACCTCGTAGGACATGATCGACAGCAGCGACATCGTGAGAAAACCATGCGCAATGGTAGTGCCGAACGCGGTTTCCTTCTTCGCGCGTTCCGGATCGACGTGGATGAACTGGTGATCTTTGATCACGTCGGCATAGCTGTCGATGCGGGGCTGATCGATCAGGTGCCACGACGATACGCCGATCTCCTTGCCGATCATGGCCTGATAGGCCTCGAGCGTAACAGGCGGCTTCTTCCAGACTTCGTTCACTTAGGTCTCACTCCGTGTCTTCGCCAGCTCCGGAAAATCCTCCTCACGGAATTCCCGGCCGCGCAAGGGATCGCTGCGATCGTCGTCGCGTTCGAGCCGTCGTAGCTGGACGCGGCGGATCTTTCCAGAGATGGTCTTCGGCAGCTCGGTGACGATTTCGAGGCGGCGGATGCGCTTGAACGGGGCCAGGCGCGCGTGCAGGTGCTTGAAGATCGATAGCGCGGTTTCCGGCGAGCGTTCTGCACCCGCGGTCAGCAGCACGAACGCCTTGGGGATCGCGAGCCGGATTGGATCCGGGCTCGGCACCACCGCAGCTTCCGCGACCAGCTCGTGCTCGAGCAGGACGCTCTCCAGTTCGAACGGGCTGATGCGATAATCGGAGGATTTGAAGACGTCGTCAGAGCGGCCGACGAAGGTCAAGTAGCCATCCTCATCCGCGAAAACGACGTCGCCGCTGCGATAGAGCGCGCCTGCGGCGCCGGACAATTTGCCGTCGTCGCCCTGATAGCCCTGCATCAGGCCGGCGGGGCGGTCGGCGCCGAGCACCAGCGTCACCTCGCCCTCCTTTGCGGGATGGCCGTCGGCATCGCTGATCTGCACGCGATAGCCTGGCAGCGGACGGCCCATCGAGCCGATCTTGATGGGCTGGCCCGGCGAGTTGCCGGCGAGCGCCGTGGTCTCGGTCTGGCCGTAGCCGTCGCGAATGGTGAGGCCCCAGGCGGCCTGCACCTGATCGATCACTTCAGGATTGAGCGGCTCGCCGGCGCCGCAGACCTCGCGCAGCGCGACCTTGAACGAGGCGAGGTTCTCCTGGATGAACAGCCGCCACACCGTCGGCGGAGCGCACAGCGTGGTGACGCCGCAGCGGCCGATGGTGGCAAGCAGCGCCTTGGCATCGAAGCGCGGCTGGTTCACCACGAACACGGTCGCGCCTGCATTCCAGGGCGCGAAGAAGCAGCTCCAGGCGTGCTTGGCCCAGCCGGGCGATGAGATGTTGAGATGGACGTCGCCGGGCTTGAGGCCGATCCAGTACATCGTCGAGAGATGGCCGACAGGATAGCTGCGCTGGCTGTGCCGGACGAGCTTTGGTTTTGCTGTCGTGCCCGAGGTGAAATACAGCAGCATCGGGTCGTCGGCATTGGTCGGACCGTCGGGCGCAAAACTTTCGGAGGCCTTTGCCGCCTCGTCATAGGCGAGCCAGCCGTCGGATGCAGGGCCGACGACGATGCGGACGACGTTCTCCGCACCCAAGCTCGCGAATTTCGCAACCTGGTCTTGCGCCGCGATCACCGCCCTCGCCTTGCCGCGATCGAGCCGGTCGCGCAATTCATCGGCAGTCAGCAGCGTCGTGGCGGGAATGACGACCACGCCGAGCTTCATCGCCGCAAGCATCGTCTCCCACAGCGGAACCACATTGCCGAGCAGCAGCAGGAGAGGGTCGCCGCGCTTCAGACCCTGCGCGCGGAGGAAGTTCGCGACCTGGTTCGAGCGGCGCGACAGCGCCGCGAAGGAGAGCTTCGTCTGCTTGTCCTGGGCGGCATCGACGATCCAGAGCGCGGGCCGATCCTTGCTGTCCGCATTGGTCGCGAGCTCGGCGTCGAACCAGTCGAGCGCCCAGTTGAAAGGAACCGGATCAGGCCAGCGGAAGCCTTTGACCGCTGCCTCGTAATCCGTACGGTGTTGCAGAAGGAACGCGCGTGCTTCCTGGAATGTGGTCATCAAGCTTTCCCGGCTAAACTCCTAACGTGCTTGATAATTCCGGAAAAATCCACCCCGCCCTGGCCGGCTGCGTCGAAAGACTGATAGATCTCCTGCGCATGCTTGCCGAGCGGCGTGGCCGCGCCCGCGGCCTTGGCCGCCTCCTGCGCCAGGGTGAGGTCCTTCACCATCAGCGCCGAGGCAAAGCCCGGCTTGTAATCGTTGTTGGCCGGCGAGGTCGGCACCGGGCCCGGCACCGGGCAATAGGTCGTCAGCGACCAGCACTGGCCGGACGAGGTCGAGGCGACATCGAACAGCGCCTGATGCGAGAGCCCGAGCTTCTCACCGAGCGCAAAGGCCTCGCTGACCGCGATCATGGAAATGCCGAGGATCATGTTGTTGCAGATTTTTGCGGCCTGGCCGGCACCGGCGCCGCCGCAATGCACGATCTTCTTGCCCATGCTCTCGAGCACGGGCTTGGCCGCAGCAAATGCCTTCTCCTCGCCGCCGCACATGAAGGTGAGCGTTGCGCCCTTGGCACCGCCCGTGCCGCCGGAGACCGGCGCATCGACCGAGAGCACGCCGTGCTTGGCGGCGAGCGCATGCGCGGCCCGCGCGCTTTCGACGTCGATGGTGGAGCTGTCGATGATCAGCGCACCCTTGGTCATGACAGGCACGACCTCGTTCCAGACGCCGAGCACGTGCTTGCCCGCGGGCAGCATGGTGACCACGACGTCGGCGCCCTTCACCGCGGCGGGCGCGCTGTCGGCGATGGCGGCGCCATCGGCCTTGGCCTGATTGCGCGAGGCTTCGACGAGATCGAACGCCACCACCTTGTGACCGGCCTTGACGAGGTTGGCCGCCATCGGGCCGCCCATGTTGCCGAGACCGATGAATGCGATCGTGGCCATTGTCGTTTCCTCCGCTACAGCGTTGTTAATTGAACTTCAGCTCGTCCGCGCCGATCTCGGCGAGATAGGGCGCAAGCATCTCCGGCGTCACGTCCTCGATCCGCGGCGGCGACCAGGTCGGGTTGCGGTCCTTGTCGATCACGGCGGCGCGCACGCCCTCGCGGAAATCATCGCTCCGAAACACTTCCAGCGCGGCGCGGTATTCGCGCACCAGGCACTCTTCCAGGCTCGATCCGCGCGCAAGCCGCAGCAGCTTGAGCGTCACCACCATGCCGCGCGGCGATTTTTCGTTCAGCGTCTTCAGCGTCGCCAACGCGAACTCGGAACCGTCGCGCTTCAACGCAGCGACAATGTCCTCCATGCGGTCGAAGCCGAACAACGCATCGATGACCGGCTCCCTGGCGGCGACCGGCCCCGCAGTCTCGCCGGAGGCGAAGCCGTCGATGAGCTTGCTGACATCGGCTGCGGTCGCACCGGACCGCAGCTTGGTCAGCGCCTCGCGCAGCTCCGGCAATCTCACGGCCGGCACCACCCAATCGGCAAACTTCGCGTGGATCGCGTCCGGCCCGTTCATGGTCTGGCCGGTCAGCCCGAAATAGGTGCCGATCTCGCCCGGCGAATGCGACAGCAGATAGGTGCCGCCGACATCGGGGAAGAAGCCGAGGCCGACTTCGGGCATCGCGAGCTTGGTCCGATCGGTGACGATACGGTGGCTGGCATGGGCGGACAGACCGACACCGCCGCCCATCACGATGCCGTCCATGAAGGCGACATAGGGTTTTGGAAATTTCTTGATCCGGGCATTGAGGATGTACTCCTCGCGCCACAGGATCTTGCCGAGGTCGCCATTGACCTTGGAACTTTCCCAGAGCGTGCGGATGTCGCCACCGGCGCAGAGGCCGCGCTCGCCGGCGCCTTCCAGCAGGATCACGGCAACGGCAGGATCAGCCTCGAAGCGATCGAGCGCCTTGTCGATGTCGCGAAACATCTCAAGCGTCACGGCGTTGATCGCCTTGGGACGATTGAGCCTGATGATGCCGGCCGCGCCTTCGACGCGCGCGACCAGATCGCCCTCTTCCACTCCACTCATCGCGCGCCCTCGATCAGTTTGCGCGCCACGATGAGCCGCATGATTTCATTGGTGCCTTCGAGTATCTGGTGCACGCGTAAGTCGCGCACGATCTTCTCAATGCCGTATTCACTGAGGTAGCCGTAGCCGCCGTGAAGCTGCAACGCATGGTTGGCAACCTCGAACCCGACATCGGTGCCGAAGCGTTTAGCCATGGCGCAGAGCATGGTGGCGTCGGGGTCTTTGCGATCGAGCGCCGCGGCGGCGCGCCACAGGAAAGTGCGCGCAGCCTCCAGCTCGATGGCCATGTCGGCGAGACGGAATTGCAGCGCCTGGAATTCGTCGAGCCGCTTCCCGAACGCCTTGCGCTCCTTCATGTAGGCGCGCGCCTTGTCGAGTGCTGCTTGCGCGCCGCCGAGCGAGCACGCCGTAATGTTGAGACGGCCGCCGTCGAGGCCGGCCATCGCGATCTTGAAGCCTGTGCCCTCCTCGCTCAGGCGATTGGCCACAGGCACGCGGGCGTTCTCGAATATCACCGCGCGGGTCGGCTGCGCGTTCC
Source organism: Bradyrhizobium sp. IC4060 (assembly GCF_020193715.1). Taxonomy (NCBI): domain Bacteria; kingdom Pseudomonadati; phylum Pseudomonadota; class Alphaproteobacteria; order Hyphomicrobiales; family Nitrobacteraceae; genus Bradyrhizobium; species Bradyrhizobium sp. IC4060. The sequence goes on from NZ_JADYVJ010000001.1 coordinate 645,588, forward strand.
AGCCCATCTTGCGTTCATTGGCGCCGAAGGAGACACCCGGCGCCTTGCCGTCGATCACGAGCGTCGAGATGCCGCCGGGACCGTCGCCACCGGTACGTACCATCGCGACCAGAATATCCGTTCCGCCAGCGCCGGAGATGAATTGCTTCTGGCCGTTTAGGACGTAGTGGTCGCCGTCGCGCACGGCGCGCGTGCGCAGCGCCGCGGCGTCCGAGCCGGCACCCGGCTCGGTCAGGCAGTAGCTTGCGATCAGCTCCATGGTGCAGAGCTTCGGCAGCCATTGGTGGCGCTGGGTGTCGCTGCCGAAGGCATCGATCATCCAGCTCGCCATGTTGTGGATGGAGATGAAGGCCGAGGTGGTCGGGCAGCCCGTCGCCAGCGCCTCGAAGATCAGCGCTGCGTCGAACCGCGTCATGGCGGAGCCGCCAACATCGTCGCGGATATAGATGCCGCCCATGCCGAGCTTGGCGGCTTCGCGCATCACCTCGACTGGAAAATACTTCTCCTCGTCCCAACGCAGCGCGTGCGGCGCGATCCTTTCCGCCGCAAACGCCAGCGCCATGTCGCAAAGGACGACCTGATCCTCGTTCAGAGCGAACTGCATGCTGGGCTGCTCACTATTCTCGTCATTGCGAGGAGCGAAGCGACGAAGCAATCCAGAGTAGTTCCGCAGTGACAGTCTGGATTGCTTCGCTGCGCTCGCAATGACAGGCTGGGCTACAGCCTTACTTCATCAGCGGAATCGAGAACTCCGCACCTTCCTTGACGCCCGACGGCCAGCGCGAGGTCACCGTCTTGGTCTTGGTGTAGAAGCGGATCGAGTCCGGGCCGTGCTGGTTGAGATCGCCGAAGCCCGACTTCTTCCAGCCGCCGAAGGTGTAATAAGCGATCGGCACCGGGATCGGCACGTTGATGCCGACCATGCCGACGTTGACTCTGGCCGCGAAGTCGCGCGCGGCATCGCCGTCGCGGGTGAAGATGGCAACGCCGTTGCCGTAATCGTGGTCGGACGGCAGCGCCAGCGCCTCCTTGTAGTCGTGCGCGCGCACCACCGAGAGCACCGGGCCAAAGATCTCTTCCTTGTAGATCCGCATGTCCTTGGTGACGTTGTCGAACAGCGAGCCGCCGAGATAGAAGCCGTTCTCGTAGCCCTGCATCTTGAAGCCGCGGCCGTCGACGGCGAGCGTCGCGCCTTCCTTGACGCCGATGTCGATGTAGCTCTTGACCTTCTCGACCGCCTCGCGGGTCACGAGCGGACCGTAGTCGGCCGACGGATCGATCGAGGTGCCGATCTTGAGCGACTCGACGCGCGGGATCAGCTTTTCCATCAGGCGGTCGGCGGTGGACTTGCCGACGGGGACCGCGACGGAAACGGCCATGCAGCGCTCGCCGGCCGAGCCGTAGCCGGCGCCGATCAGCGCGTCGACGGCCTGGTCCATGTCGGCGTCGGGCATGACGATGGCGTGGTTCTTGGCGCCGCCGAAGCACTGGCAGCGCTTGCCGGTCTGCGCGGCGCGCTCGTAGATGTACTGCGCGATCGGCGTCGAGCCGACGAAGCCGATGGCCTTGATGTCGGGATCGTCGAGGATGGCGTCGACCGCCTCCTTGTCGCCGTTGACGACGTTGAGGATGCCGGCCGGCAGGCCCGCTTCCATCATGAGTTCGGCGAGCAGCATCGGCACGCCGGGGTCGCGCTCCGACGGCTTGAGGATGAAGGCGTTGCCGCAGGCGATCGCCGGCGCAAACTTCCACATCGGGATCATCGCCGGGAAATTGAACGGCGTGATGCCTGCGACGACGCCGAGCGGTTGGCGCATTGAATAGATGTCGATGCCGGGGCCAGCGCCTTCGGTGTATTCGCCCTTCATCAGATGCGGAATGCCGCAAGCGAATTCCGCGACTTCTAGGCCGCGCTGGATGTCGCCCTTGGCGTCGGGGACGGTCTTGCCGTGCTCGCGCGCGAGCAGCTCGGCGAGCTTGTCGTAATCGCGCTGGACCAGCTCCACAAATTTCATCATGACGCGGGCGCGGCGCTGCGGATTCGTCGCGGCCCATTCGGGCTGTGCCGCGCGCGCGTTCTCGACAGCGGCGCGGACTTCGGCCTTGGACGCCAGCGCCACCTTGGCCTGGACGTCACCGGTCATCGGCTCGAAGACGTCGGCAGTGCGGCCCGAGGTGCCCTTGACCTCCTTGCCACCGATGAAATGTCCGATTGAACGCATGGAATGGTCTCCTTCAGGCGAGCGTGGTCGCTTTGACAAATCCTATTGACCTGCATTTTATAGGATTCAAGTCTGAGATAATGCACCATAGATGTGCGAAAATGCTGGATCAAGGCACTATCGATTGGGACGACTTTCGCTTCGTGCTGGCCATCGTGCGGGGCGGCTCGGTGTCGGCTGCGGCAAAACAGCTGGGGGTCGACCATGCCACCGTGATCCGCCGCGTCGACCGGCTGGAGAAGCACCTCTCGGCCAAGCTGTTCGACCGGCGCAAGACCGGCTACCTCCTCACCGAGGCCGGCCAGCGCGTCGCCGACAGCGCCGAAGCCATGGAATCGACCATTGTTGCCAATCAGGAGCAGGTCGGCGGCTCCGTGGCGCGGCTGACCGGGACGGTGCGGATCGGCGCGCCTGATGGGTTCGGCACCGCCTTCCTGGCGCCGCGGCTGACGCCGTTCGCGGACCGCTATCCCGATCTCGACTTGCAACTTGTAGCAACCGCGCGGCTGTTCAGCCTCTCCAAGCGCGAGGCCGACATCGCCATCAGCCTGACCATGCCGAAGGAAGGTCGCATCGTCGGGCGCAAGCTGCTCGACTACCGCCTCGGGCTCTACGCAGCCCCCGCCTATCTCGACCGCTTCCCGAAAATCGCCTCGCGGCAGGATCTGACGCAGCACCGCTTCGTCGGCTACATCGAGGAACTCTTGTTCACGCCTGAGCTCGACTATCTGCCGCAGGTGTCGCCGCGGATCTCGGCGCGCTTCCGCAGCGCCAATCTGATCGCGCAGCTCAACGCCACCCTCTCCGGCTTCGGCATCGCGGTGCTGCCGCATTTCATGGCGAGCGACTATCCGCAGCTTGTCGCCGTGCTGCCCGAAGAGATCTCGATCACGCGGACGGTCTGGATGCTGATGCACGCCGACAGTAAGGACCTAGCGCGGATCAGGGCCGTGGCGGATTACATCTCGGAGATTGTCGAGCGCGAGCGGGCGTTGTTTGCTGGGCGGTGAACGGCGGTCTCGTAGGGTGGGTTAGCCGAAGGCGTAACCCACCTCTTCCGTCTCCGCGGACGAACACAGTGGTGGGTTACGCCAAGCGAATGCGCTTCGCGCAATCGCATGGCTAACCCACCCTACACGGCATTTCGCCTAGTTCTGTTTCGCCTTCTTCGCGGCCGCCACCTTCGACTCACGCTTCGCTCCCTCGAGCGCGTGGTCCCGGCCGGCCTTCAGCATCTCGTCGGACAATTCGCTCGAGCCGGCGATGCGCGCCAGCAGCATGGTTCCGGCCATCGTCGCGAGCGTCGCGATCGCCTGCTTGCGTGCCGCCTTGCGGGGCATGTTCGGGATGGTGTCGGTCAGGGCCTCGATCATCTCATCCAGCTTGCCGGCAAAGGCCTTGCGTGTCTTCGGACTCTCGCGGGCGATCTCGGCTCCCAGCGCGGGAATCGAGCAGCCGTGACCGGGATTGTCGCGATGCAGCGTGGACAAATAGCTTTCCGCGATCAGCGCCAGCCGCTTTTCCGGAGCGACCTCGCCGGTGAGCTTGCGCCAGTGTTCCATCGAACGGTCCATCGCGTAGGCAAAAGCCTCGATCACCAGCGCCTCGCGGGAATCGAAATGCGCGTAAAAGCCGCCGTGGGTCAGGCCCGCCTCCTTCATGAGGTCGGCGACGCCGATACCGTGGGCGCCCTTCTCCCGCAGCCGCACCGAGGCCTTCTTCACGATGCGATCGTGGGTTTCCTGCTTGTGTTCCCGGGAATAGCGCATGCGGATCTCATTGAATGTCGGAGATCATCTCATAACACGCAAATGCCGCGATGGGTGCATTAATTCATGTCAAGTTGCTTCCGATCATGGAGAACGTTGCAGTTGCGTGCACCGCGAGGGCCCCCTTCCCGTCGCGAACGAAACCCTCGGTATAGCTGGTCTGCCGCCCCAGCTTGATGATCTTGCCCTCGGCCGAGATCAGCCCCGAGCGAACCGACAGGGGGCGGAGAAACGTCAGCTTCAGATCGAGGGTCACCGAGCTTTGTCCGGCCTCGAGCCGGGTCGAGATGGCACATCCCATCGCGGTATCGAGCAGCGCCGCGGCGGTCGCGCCGTGGAGAAGACCGATGGTGTTTTCGAGATCCTCGCGCGGCTGCAGTTCCATGACGATACGGCCCGGCTCGACCACTGCCATGGTGAAACCTATCAGCTTGGCGAAGGGCGGCGGCGGCAGGCGGCCGTCACGGATGCCCAGCATGGCATCCATGCCCGACAGGCCCATCGCCGCCCGCGCCACCGGCGCAGGCACCTGCCAGTCCACTACGCGTTCCCGCCTCTGCGCGGGCGAAAACAGGTCGGGTTGATCGTCACCGGTCATGGCAGCCTCTTTAGATGATATTCGTCATACTATGCCACGGACTTCACGCTGGCAACCCGCCCTGCCCGCCGCTTGACAAGACGTACGTTTCGGCCCGGAAGTGATCCCGACCGGCGCGCCCCGCGCATGTCCACGAAACCTTTCGAGATCCCACGATGGAAATGCTCAACAATCATTGCGGCGTGACGCGCGATGCGCGCGGCGTCGTTCATGTCGCGATCTGCAACGCCGGCCCGCTCAACATCCTCGGCTCGCCCGTGACCGACGCCGTGCGCGAAGGCCTGCAGCAGCTCGCATCCGACCGCAGCATCCGCGTCGTGGTGCTGCGCGGACAGAGCGAGAAGAGCCTGATCGGCGGAGCCGACATCAAGGAGATGGCCGGGCTCGACCAGACATCCGCCGAGGCCTTCATCAGCCGCCTGCGCGATCTCTGCGAGGCGGTGCGCGCCTTCCCTGCCCCGATCATCGCACGCATGCCGGGCTGGTGCCTCGGCGGCGGGCTCGAAGTGGCGGCGGCCTGCGACTTCCGCGTCGCCGCGCATGATGCCCATTTCGGCATGCCCGAGGTGCGTGTCGGCATCCCCTCGGTGATCCATGCCGCGCTGTTGCCGCGCCTGATCGGTTGGGCCCGCGCGCGCTGGCTGGTGATGACGGCGGAGAACATCGATGCAGCCACGGCGCTGGCATGGGGCCTGGTCGACAAGGTCGCTGCGCCCGGCGAGCTCGATGCCGAGGTCGAGCATCTAGTGAAGGCCTTGCTCGAATGCGGCCCCGAGGCGCTGCGCTCGCAAAAGGCGCTGCTGCGGCAATGGGAGGAACTGCCGCTGACCGAGTCGGTGAATTTGAGCGTGAAAGTGTTCGGCGAGTCATTCCTGACGGACGAGCCGACGCGGCTGATGGGCGCGTTTGTGAACCGGAAGCGGTAGGATGCAGGTTGCCGTGCCCCGGACGCAGCGCAGCGCCCGCTTGGCGGTGCGCTGCTGAGCCGGGGCCCATGCACCGATGAGGTCGGCGCGATCTGGGTCCCGGCTCTGCGTCGCAACGTTGCACGTCGCGCCGCGTCCGGGACACGGACGAGGGAGTGACCAAATCTCATCCGACCCACGACATTTTCTCATCCCAACCGCGGTTGCATTTTTTGCGCCGCATCATATGATGTTCATCATCTTACACGTCATCGCCAGGGAGTTCTCGTCATGGCCGAAGCCGCCGATCCCGTCGTCATCGTCTCCGCCGCACGCACCCCGCTCGGCCGCTTCATGGGCGAGTTGTCGCCGCTCCCGGCCCACAAGCTCGGCTCACACGTAATCGGTGCGGTGCTCGAACGCGCCGAGCTCGCTCCGGAGAAGGTCGACGAGGTCTTCATGGGCTGCGTGCTGCCGGCAGGCCAAGGCCAGGCGCCGGCGCGCCAGGCCGCACGCAGCGCCGGTCTGCCTGATGCGACCGGTGCCACCACCGTCAACAAGGTCTGCGGTTCCGGCATGAAGGCGACCATGCTGGCGCACGACATCATCCGCGCCGGCTCGGCCGACATCGTCGTCTCCGGCGGCATGGAGAGCATGAGCAACGCGCCCTACCTGCTCGCCAAGGCGCGCGGCGGCTATCGCGTCGGTCATGACCGCATCATCGACCACATGATAATGGACGGCCTGGAGGACGCCTACGAGACCGGCCGTTCCATGGGCGATTTCGGCGAAGCCACGGCGGAAGCCTATCAATTCACCCGCAAGGATCAGGACGCCTATGCGATGGAGACGCTGAGCCGCGCCCGCAAGGCCGTCGAGGGCGGCGCGTTCAAGGCCGAGATTGCGCCGATCACGCTGACCGAAAAGGCCGGACCGCGCGTGATCGCCAATGACGAGCATCCGCTCAAGGTCGACCCCGCCAAGATCCCCGGATTGAAGCCGGCGTTCCGCGCCAACGGCACCATCACGCCGGCCGCCTCCTCCGCCAATGCCGACGGCGCCGCCGCGCTGGTGCTGACGAAGCGCGCGCTTGCCGACCGGGGCGGCCTGCCTGTTCTCGCCGAGATCAAGGGCCACGCCACCCATAGCCAGGAGCCGCAATGGTTCACCACGGCGCCGATCCCGGCGATCCGCAAGCTGCTGGACAAGGTCGGCTGGAGCGCGGGCGACGTCGACCTGTTCGAGATCAACGAGGCCTTTGCCGTGGTGGCGATGGCGGCGCAGCGCGACCTCGGCATTCCCCGCGACAAGCTGAACGTCAATGGCGGCGCCTGCGCGCTGGGCCACCCGATCGGCGCCACCGGCGCGCGGCTGATCGTGACGCTGCTGCATGCGCTGGAGGCCAACAACCTCAAGCGCGGCATCGCCGCACTCTGCATCGGCGGCGGTGAAGCCACGGCCATCGCGGTGGAACGCCGCTGACGCGGACGTCCGGAAACGAGGGAACTCTGTCATTTGCGACAGATACATCCCGTGTCATTCTCTAGACTGACGCAGGTCTGTCTCGGCCTGCCCATCAATGTTGAGGCCCAATGATCTCGAACTGGCTCGCGGCAGCACTGTCCCGCCGTAACATTCATTACGGTTGGGTGATGGTCGGCGTGACTTTCCTCACCGCGCTGATCAGCGCCGGCACGGTCGGCGCGCCCGGCGTGTTCATCGTTCCCCTGCAGAAGGAGTTCGGCTGGAGCACGGCGGAGATCTCGTCCGCGCTGTCGATCCGCTTCATCCTGTTCGGACTGATGGCGCCGTTCGCGGCCGCCCTGCTCAACCGCTATGGCCTGCGCAACGTCACGCTGGCCGCCCAGCTGATCGTGGTCTCGGCGCTCGTGCTCTCGCTCGGCATGACGGAGGTCTGGCAGCTCATTGCCCTCTGGGGCGTGGTGATCGGGATCGGGACCGGCATGACGGCCTTGGTGCTCGGCGCGACCATCGCCACGCGCTGGTTCGCGGCACGACGCGGCCTCGTCATCGGCATCATGACGGCGAGCGTTGCCACCGGCCAGCTCGTGTTCCTGCCGCTGCTGGCAAGCCTCACCGAGCGCTATGGCTGGCGCCTCGCGCTCGGCCTCGTCTGCATCATGCTCGGTGTTTCCGCGCTGGCCGTGCTGCTCGCGATGCGTGACCGCCCCAGCGACGTCGGCCTGCGGCCGTTCGGCGACGAAGGCACCGCACCCTTGCCCGCGCCGCCCGTCAGCCACGGCTCGATCACGGGCGTTGCACTCGGCACGCTGCGCGACGCCTCGACGTCGATGACGTTCTGGATCCTGTTCGCGACCTTCTTCATCTGCGGCGCCTCCACCAACGGGTTGGTGCAGGTGCACCTGATCCCGATGTGCCTCGATTTCGGCATCCCGCAGGTGCAGGCGGCGAGCCTGCTGGCGGCGATGGGCATCTTCGACTTCTTCGGCACGATCATGTCGGGCTGGCTGTCCGACCGCTACGACAATCGCTGGCTCCTGTTCTGGTACTACGGCCTGCGCGGGCTCTCGCTGATCTTCCTGCCGTTCAGCGATTTCTCCTTCTACGGCCTCTCGGTCTTCGCGATGTTCTATGGTCTCGACTGGATCGCGACGGTGCCGCCGACGGTGCGGCTCACCGCGCAAAAGTTCGGGCCCGAGCGCGCCAATCTGGTGTTCGGCTGGATATTCGCCGGCCATCAGCTCGGCGCCGGCGCCGCGGCGTTCGGCGCGGGGTTCTCGCGCACAGTCTACCAGAGCTACCTGCCCGCCTTCTTCATCGCCGGCGCGCTCTGCGTGTTCGCGGCCCTGATCGTGCTGGCGCTGTCGCGGCAGCCGAAGCCGCAAGTGGCGATGGCGTGAGAAGGAGCCACGTCTTCTGCCTTCCGGTTTGACAGAAGAAACAGAGCCCCGCAGTGTCGTGAAGGCGGGCCAAATCGTTCCGACATGACCACGCCGCAAAGATGCCTCCTATGCTGTGGCGATGACAGACAGGCCTGGACGGACGCGCAAGCATGCCCTTCGGATTGGCACGGCGGGATGGAACGTGCCGTCCCAGCATGCGGATGCGTTCAAGGCCGAGGGCTCCCACCTTGAGCGCTACGCCTCAGTGCTGAACTGCACCGAGATCAACACGTCGTTCTATCGTCCGCATCGGCGCACGACATATGAGCGATGGAGCGCTGCGGTGCCGGCCGGCTTCCGTTTTGCGGTCAAGGTCCCGCAATCGATCAGCCATGCGCCGGAGCTGAGGTTCGATCGCGCGGACGTCGATCGGTTCTGCGAGGAGATTTCCGGCCTTGGGCAAAAGCTCGGCGTGCTGCTGCTGCAATTGCCTTCGTCGACAATCTTCGCAAGGCGCGGCGCCGGGAAGCTCGTAATAGCGCTGCAGAAAGGGGGGCAGGTGCCGGTGGTTTGCGAGCCACGGCACGCGAGCTGGTTCACCAGGCCGGCCGACGACTGGCTGGCGCAACGAGGCGTCGCGCGGGTGGCCGCGGATCCACCGCGTGCCGCCAATGGCGCTGCGCCCGGCGGCTGGACCGGGCTGGCCTATTTTCGGCTTCACGGTTCACCGAGGGTCTATTATTCCAGCTATGACGCGGCTGCCTTGGCGGCGCTCAAGGTGCGGCTGGCCGGATGCGCGGCGGCCTCGGTCTGGTGCATTTTCGACAACACCGCTTCGGGCGCAGCCATGGCCAATGCCCGCCAACTGGTTGAAGCCCGATAGCGCCAGACCGTTCGCTCGCGGATTACTCCGTGAAAGTCTTTGAGGATTCTTCGGCATTTGCGCCGGCGTCGTTTGATAATTCGCGCTCGGCTTCTCGCCAGAACTCGTCCTGGCGGCCCTCCGGCTTGCCTGCGAGTTCCCAAAGCTGGTGGGCTCTCACCCGGATGAGCTCCTCGTCAACCTTCGCCATGCGGCTCTCCTGTTGTGCCGAGAAGCAAACGTCGTGCTGCTGCGGACCGTTCCAAGCGGTCAGGCCGACCCAAACTCCCCACACGCGTGGCGCATTGCCGTTAGACTCGGCAGCCTAAACGTGGACAATGGCTGCGGCGCTTCGCGCGCTCAGTACACACAAAGATGTGCCAGAGGAAACAAATGCCGCTCCCGACGTCCCTGCCCACCATCCCGACCGCTCCCGTGACCGAACCATTGCGCGATGCGTTGCGCGCGATCGTCGGCGACAAAGGCCTGATCGAGGACGAGCATGGCAAGCAGCCGTTTGTGACGGATTGGCGGGGATTGCTGGTCGGCAACGCCGGCGCCGTCGTTCGCCCTGGCAGCACCGAGGAGGTCTCGAAAGTGGTCCGGCTCTGCCACGAGCACGGCGTCGCGATCGTGCCGCAGGGCGGCAACACCGGCCTGATGGGCGGGGCGACGCCCTGGCCTGCGCACACCGGCATCGTGCTGTCGCTCGGCCGGATGAACCGCGTGCTGGATGTCGATCCCGTCGGCTATTCGATGACGGTCGAGGCCGGCTGCGTGTTACAGACGCTTCAGGAGACCGCAAGCGAGCACGACCGCTTCCTGCCGCTGAGCCTCGGTGCCCAGGGCTCCTGCATGATCGGCGGCAATCTCTCCACCAACGCCGGCGGCGTGCAGGTGCTGCGCTACGGCAATGCCCGCAATCTCGTGCTGGGGCTCGAGGTCGTCTTGCCGAGCGGCGAGGTCTGGGACGGATTGCGCGCGCTGAAGAAGGACAATACCGGCTACGACCTCAAGCATTTGTTCATGGGCGCCGAGGGGACGCTGGGCATCATCACCAAGGCCGTGCTCAAGCTGTGGCCGGCACCGAAGGACGTCTGCACGGCGTGGCTGGCGATCCGCGATCCCCGCGCGGCGCTGGAAATCCTGTCGGAGGCGCACGCGGCGTCCGAGGACAATGTCGGCTCCTGCGAGCTGCTCAGCCGGGCGGCCATCGACCTTTCCCTGCGCCACATTCCCGGGACGCAGGATCCGCTGAAGGCGGATACGCCCTGGTACCTGCTGCTGGAATGGTCGTCGGCGCGCCCGCGGCAGGACGGAACCGAGGGCATGTCCGGCAAGATGGAGCAGTTTCTCGCCGATCAGCTCGAAGCCGGCCGCGTGCTGGATGCGACGATCGCGCACACATTCGGTCAATCGCGCAACATGTGGCGCATCCGCGAAGCCATGGCGGAGGCCTCCCGCGCCGAGGGACCGGGGATCAGTTTCGACGTGTCGGTGGCGATCTCAGGGATCCCGGAGTTCATCGACAAGGGCCTCAAGGCCGTGCTCGACATTCTCCCGACCATTCGGCCCTATCCGCTCGGCCATATCGGCGACGGCAATCTGCACTTTTCGTTCATGGGGCCGAAGGGCATGGACCAGCAGACGCTGAACCAATACGCGGCCGCCATCACGCGCGCCGTGAACGATCTCGTCACCTCCATGGGCGGCTCGATCTCGGCGGAGCACGGCATCGGCATCGACAAGCTCGACGAGCTCAGCCACTACCGCTCGAAGACCGAGCTCGACATCATGCGCACCATCAAACGCGCGCTAGATCCGCACAACATCATGAATCCCGGCAAGGTGCTCCGGCTGTGATCGGCTCGGCGTTCGGCGTTGGCGGGTCGCAAAGATGTTGCGACCCGTCCGCCTTTTTGGAGTGCTATCCGCTGGCCTCAAGCCACCGAGCCGCCGCGCGGGTTGACAATCGTATACCCTCGCAGCGAACGCGCGTGGATTCGCGTCGCGCGCCCACCCGAGTTGGCGTCATAGGCCATCCAGACGTCGCCTCCGAGGTGCTGCTCAAGGACGAAAACGTGTCCTCGTCGCGCAGCAACCATTCCCGGCGCGGGTGATGTCCGCGGAAAGCGGAGCCAATTGGACGCAAGATTTAATTCCGGCACGATACGGCCGAACACGCGCAGAGCCGCGCCGCAGCCGCAGAACGACGAAGGGCAACCGGCCGGACGGCCACCGACAATGCGAGTACCGTGGGCACCGGAGACGGCCGCCGGCGTGGTCGTGCTCCCAGCATCAGTCACCGTCAGTTGTGTCGAGCGGTACGCTTGCAGTGTGGACCTGGAAATCAGCGAAGATCTGGAAGCCAGTGAGGGCCTGGCAGCCCGCTCGCGTCGCGCCTGCGAGTAGGAGAAGTCGCAGGGCATGGTGACGTTGCATTCAGGAGCTTGATGAATGCGATAAGGGCGCGCTTCCGAAGCGACAGAACCCAGGATAACGAGGACGCACGCAGAAAATACTCGCTTGAACATTGCAGGACTCCAAATGAGAGACCCTGCCCCGGGCAAAGAGACCAATAACAGTTTGGCTGAAATGGGCCTAAAGCGCGGCTGAAACGGGCTGCGATCGTGCGCCACGACTGCAAGATCTCATAGCCTACACGTAGCGCCTGAGATGATTAACTCGCAGCGCTCGAATGCTCGATCAGCGCGTCAAGCTGGCGGCATGCAACCAAGTCGGACCGCGCGAGGCAAGTATCCATCAGCGCTCCTCCTCACCGCACTGCCCGGATCGCCAAAACTCGCTGCCGCTCATTGCATCATTGCGGCCGCGATCTTCTCCGCCGACATCAACACCGGAAAGTTGGTGTTGGCGCATGGCACCACCGGGAAGATCGAGGCATCGACGACGCGCAGCCCCTGCACGCCCTTGACGCGGCCCTGATTGTCGACCACCGCCATCGGATCCTCAGTGCGGCCCATGCGGCACGAGCACGAGGCGTGCCAGACGCCGATCGTCGCCTTGCGCACGAAGGCTTCCAGCGCCTCGTCGTCGTTCATCACCTGATCGAAGGTGAAGCCTTCGACGACGAAATTGTCGATCATGTAGTGACGCAGCGCCGCCGGCCCGTCCATCAGGGTCGCGGCGATCGTGGTGAGAATCTTGTTCCTGGTGTTGACCACGCCGATCTTGCGGACGCGATCGGTATAGGCGGCCGGAAACGGCTTGTCCGTCACCTTCCTGACCACCTCGCTCATCTGGATCGCCGCCATCTTGCGGAAACCGCTCATCAGGCGATCGAGATCGCGGCGGTCGGACAGCAGGTTGAACTCGACGATCGGCTCTGCCGAGGGATCGCGCGAGGCGAGCCTGACCTGTCCGGTCTCGGAATAGGTCTTGTTGACGAAGGTCAGGAGCGACCCGATCTGCGCGCCGACGGCGTGCCAGGCCGATTTGCTGATGACGACGACGAACATGTCGCCCTTGGGCACATCAGGCAGCCCGGAGGAGTACCGCAGGCCGAGCTGCATGTGACGCCTGGTGTGCTCGTTCATGCGCGCGCCGCGGCGAACAAACGACGACAGCGAGATCGAGGGATGGTCCATCAGGCGCTGGCCGACGCCCGGCAAGGCCGCCAGCACGGGAATGCCCAGATCCTTGAGGTGACCGACGGGACCGATGCCGGCGCGGAGCAGATGCGCCGGCGAATGGATGGCGCCGCTGGAGAGGATGATCTCGCGCCCGCGGAATTCCTGCTCGCGTCCGTCGACCATCGCCTTCACGCCGACGCAGCGCGTGCCTTCGAACAGCAGCTCTCGCACCTGCGTGTTGGTCGAAATCGCAAGGTTCGCACGCGCGCGGGTGTCGCGATCGAGATACCCCATCGCGGCCGAGACGCGCTGCTCGGCCTGATTGGAATGCGTCACCGGGAAAAAGCCGTCGACGAATTCGCCGTTCTGGTCGGCCACGAATTGATGGCCGGCCTGCTGGAAGGCCTGCGCGAACGCCTCCGAATGCCGCGTCCAGTGCTCGCGCGGGATGCGGCGGACAGGGATCCTTCCGTCCGTGCCGTGATACGGTCCGTCGAAATCGAGGTCGCGCTCCACCTTCTTGAAGAACGGCAGCACGTCAGCCCACGACCACCCCTCGGCGCCGCGCGCCTCCCATTCATCGTAGTCGGTCGGCGCGCCGCGGTTGGCCATCTGCCCGTTGATCGACGAGCCCCCGCCCAGCACGCGCGCCTGCTCGTATTTGCGCAAAGGAGGCCGCGACTCCTCGGGATTGTTGTGGCTGACGACCTGGGTCGTCACCTTGAGCTCGGTCCAGTGAAAGCGCGGATCGAAATAGGCGGTGCCGGGATAGCTGTCCCTGATTTCGGCTGGCTCGTTGCCGGGTGGCGTGTCCTGACCGGCTTCGCAGAGCAGGACCTTGTTGGCGCTCCTGGCGGAGAGCCGGTGGGCCAGCACGGACCCCGCCGAGCCGCCGCCCACGATGATGAAGTCGTACACGATTGGCGCTTCCTCTTGTTCTTGTTGGCGGAGCTTAGCGCGTTATTGTTTTGCCGTGGAAGTGTCTTGGATTGTGTCGATGCCGCACCTCGTGTCCCGGACGCACTGCAACGCTTCAAGCGTTGCGGCGCTGAGCCGGGACCCAGGAAGCTCCAGATTCGCTGTGGCATGGGCCCCGGCTCTGCAGCGCACCGCTGAACTGGACGATGCTTCGCATCGCCAGGGCAGCGGCGCGCTGCGTCGGGGCACGAGCGTCATGACTTGGCACAAGGATGCTACGGCCTGATCGTCATATTCTCCGGCGGCCCCGGCTTTCGCAGCGGCTCCGCGAGCCGGGCAAACTCGCACAGGAGCGATCGCGTCTTCCTGGGATCGATGATCTCCTCGACCCAGAATTTTTCGGCCGAGCGGAACGGCGAGCGGAGCTTGTTGAGCCGCTCCTCGATCTCCTTCAGCTTCGCCGCCTTGTCTTCCGCCGCGTCGATGTCGGCGCGGTAGGCGGCTTCGATGCCGCCTTCGAGCGGCAGCGAGCCCCAATAGGCCGAGGGCCAGGCATAGCGGATCGAGAAGCGGTCGGCCGGCTGGTGCACGACACCGGCGACGCCGAACGCGTTGCGCAGGATCACGGTGCACCAGGGCACGGTAGTCTGGTTCACCGCCGCCATGGCACGCACGCCGTGGCGAATGGTGGCCGCCTTCTCCGCATCGAGGCCGATCATGAAGCCGGGGCAATCCATGAGATAGACGACCGGCAGGTGGAAGGTCTCGGCGAAGTCGACCCAGCGCACCACTTTCTGGCAGGCATCCGCGGTCCAGGATCCGCCATAGTGGAAGCTATCGCTGGCGAGCAGCAGAACCGCCCTGCCCTCGAGCCGCGCGAGGCCGACGATGATCGGCTTGCCGAAGTTTTTTGCGACCTCGAAGAACGAGCCCTTGTCGACGACGGACTCGATGATGGGCCGCATCTTGTAGACCTGCTTGCGGTTGCGCGGCACCGCGTTCATCAGCGCTTCGTCGCTGCGTTCAGGACTGTCCGTGCAGGGCAAGGTCGGCGGCAGCTCGTAGACCGATGACGGCAGGTAGGAGAGGAAGCGCCGCGCGCAGGCGAACGCCTCCTCCTCGGTGTCGACCGCATGATCCACCGCGCCGGCGCGGGTCTGGATGTCGGCGCCGCCGAGCTCCTCCTTGGTAAGGTCCCGCCCCAGCGCCTTCACCACCGGCGGACCCGCGACGAACATCGCGGACTTCCGCGTCATGATGGAATAGTGGCTGGCGGCAAGACGCGCGGCGCCCAGGCCCGCCACCGAGCCGAGGCCGAGCGCGACCACCGGCACGCGCGACAGATTCTCCGTCGTGAAGCGATACCAGCGCGTGCCGCCGATGCCGCCGGGCAGATTGGCCGCGCCCTTGGTCTCGATGGTCTTGACCGAGCCGCCGCCGCCGGAGCCTTCGATGATGCGGACGATGGGCAGCCGGAAATCGTGCGCCATCTCCTCCGCCATCAGCGGCTTGGCCGAGATCGACGCATCCGCCGAACCGCCGCGCACGGTGAAATCGTCGCCGACCACGACCAATGTGCGGCCGTCGACGCGCGCGCGGCCGAACACGCAATTGGCCGGCGTGAGCTTCTTCAGATCGCCGCTGGAATCGTACTCGCCGATGCCGGAGACGGCACCGATCTCGTGAAAGCTGCCTTTGTCGATCAGCTTGTCGATACGCTCCCGAACAGTCAGCCGGCCCTGGTCATGCTGTCGCTTGACCTTGTCAACGCCGCCCATCTCCCGCGCGAAGGCTTCGCGCCGGGCGAGCTCGTCGAGTTCCGGCTTCCAGTTCATTCACTCCCTCCGAATGGATCGGCTTGTTATTGTTGTGCACGGCCATGGCGACCGGCTTACGCGAGATACGGTTGTTGAAGGCGTCGCCTTCCGCGCCTTCCATCAGGCTGCCGAGCGAGCGGCCAAGCTGGAGCATCAGCGGTGCGACTTCGTCGTGCAGACGCTGCTCGTCATACATCGCCGACAGAAGACCGATCGTGATGACCACGAAGGTCTGGTACTGCGGCGACCAGATCGGCACCGCGAGACCGTTGATGTGCGGGCTCCAGAGGCCGCAGGCGACGACATAGCCGCGCTCGCGCAACATCTGCCGGTTGGCCTCGATGCGGGGCTTGAGAATCTTCGCAGCTTCGGGGGCTTCCCGCTCCATGTCCGCGACGAAGGCATCACCGACTTCCGGCGCGAGCGCCGCGGTGTAGGCCGCGCCCGCGGCGGTCGAGGCCATCGAGATGCGGCTGCCGGTGCCCTCGTGCAAGCCGAGCGCCGTCGCCGAACGCGCGAACTGGAGATAGACGAGATGGAAGCGGTCGGGGACGACGAACCCGACCGTGCCCGGCAGCTGCTCGGCGACTTCCTGCAGCCGCTGGCGAATCATGCTGCGCAGCTGCGCGCCCTTCATCATCGAAGCACTCATCGCCACCGCGCTGGGGCCGATGCGATACTTCTGGTCGCGCGGGAGATACACGAGCTGGCCCATGCGGGTCAGCGTATGCGTGAGCCGCGATACCGTCGAGCGCGGCAGACCGCAGCGATTTGAAATCTCGAGATTGCCGAGTCGCGCCTCGTGGCCCTCGAAGCATCGCAATACGTCGAACGCGCGCGACACCACCTGGATCACATCACCCTCACCGGCTTCGCCAGCGAGCGCACCTTGCCTGCTCAACCGCTCCGAACGTCGTCCCATGATCCCTACCGTTGTGTTCCGCTGTGCGGAATTAAATTCCACTTGCAGACGACGCTACCTCAGGCATTTTGCGACGACAACAAAAAGGCGATGGCATGCCAGAAATTAAGATCGTCACGGAGGTCGCGGGACGCATCTGCGCAACTCCCGTGCAAGTTGGAGGAACCGTCGCGGATGGCGATGACGTTGTGGTGGTCGAAGCGATGAAGATGGAGATCCCAGTGCCCTCGCCCGCAAACGGCACCATCACATCGCTTCTGGTAAAGGTCGATGACTTCGTTGCGGAGGGACAGGCGATAGCGATCGTCGCGAGCTGAGCGTCTTATCCGGTCTTTTCCGCGACAATGTGTCAGTCGCATTCCCACGCGCGCTGTATGGCGTTGCCATCGCTTGATCGCGGTGACATGATCGGTTTCAAACAAAACGTTGTTTCAAACAAAGAATGAAAATCTTCGCGGCAAAGCGAAGATCATTGGAGGGAAACATGCTTCGTGGGCTGCTCGTGCTCGCGCCTGCTCTGGTGGCGGGCATTTCTTTTGCGTCTACACGCTATTCGTTCGCCGAAGACATCAAGCTGCCGGCGACATTGACCTTCACCGCCTATGACACCGGCACCGCCGGATTCAACATCGCGGTCGGCGTCGGCAAGATGATGAAGGACAAGTACGGCACCGACGTGCGCGTGCTCCCCGCAGGCAACGACGTCGCGCGCCTCGCGCCTCTGCGCGCCAAGCGCGCGGTTTCCGCGGCGATGGGGTCGGGCACCTACTTCGCGCAGGAAGGCGTGTTCGAGTTCGGCTCGAAGGAATGGGGTCCGCAGCCGCTGCAGACCCTGCTCTCGACCGTCGACTGCAATTGCGCCTCGCTTGCGGTGGCCGCCGACACCGGCGTGAAGGAGCTGAAGGACCTCAAGGGCAAGCGCGTCGGCTTCGTGGTCGGCTCACCCGCGCTGAACCAGAACTCGCTCGCGGTGCTCGCCTTCGCCGGGCTGACGCAGAAGGACGTCAAGGCTGTCGAATTCGCCAGCTACGGCGCGATGTGGAAAGGGCTGATCAACAACGACGTCGATGCCGCCTTCGGCACCACCATCACCGGTCCCGCCAAGGAGGCCGAGGCTTCGCCGCGCGGGTTGATCTGGCCGCCGCTGCCCGCCAAGGACAAGGAAGGTTGGGCGCGGATGCAGAAGGTCGGCTCGTTCTTCTTCCCGCAGCTTGCGACTTGCGGTGCCGGCATCTCGCCGGAGAAGCCGATCGAGCTCGGCAATTATCCCTACCCGATCTTCGTCGCCTACGCCTCGCAACCGGCCGACCAGGTCTATGCGATCACCAAGGCGATGATCGTCAACTACGACGCTTATAAGGACTCCGCGCCCGGCGCCGGCGGACTCGCGGCCAACCGCCAGACCAAGAACTGGGTGGTGCCGGTGCATCCCGGCGCGGTGAAGGCGTTGAAAGAGGCCGGCCAATGGAGCGACGCTCAGGAGGCACACAACAACCAGCTGATCAAGCGGCAGGAGGTGCTGGCGGCCGCCTGGGCCGATTACGGCAAGTCCAATCCGCCGTCGGACGACAAGGCGTTCCTCGACGGCTGGACGAAGGCGCGTGCCGCCGCGCTAGCAAAAGCGGGCATGCCGAACGGGTTCGAGGAATAGAGTGAGATGTTGTTAGGCGTGATCGTTGCCTCGCGAGAAGTGCGCCCCCTCTCCCGCTTGCGGGAGAGGGTTGGGGAGAGGGTGCCTCCGCGGTGGGATTCCCCCAGAGGAGAAAGCCCTCACCCGGCGCTTCGCGCCGACCTCTCCCGCACGCGGGAGAGGTTGAGCGCGCGGCCAGAGCGGTTCAAACAACTGCCGTTTGCCTGATTGCGTTCACCAGCCCACGCGCGGGATCGATGATGTCCTCTTCCACTTCCACCGTCCCGCAAGACGAGCCCAAGCGCGTCGTGTTCGATGATCCCCATGGCGCCGCCGGCAACATGCAGGAAGCGGAAGTCACGCGCGTTCGCACGTTGCGCGGCGCGTGGCGCTGGACGCTGATCGTTGCGACCGCGGCGACGATCCTGCTCTGCATCAACCAGCAATTCTCGCTGCGCTTCTTCGTCGGATACACCCAGCTCAACACGGAATATTTCTATCTCCTGATCGCGTTGATGCTGCCGTTCACCTTCCTGATCTTTCCGGGCACCGAACGCGCGCCGCTCGACCGCATGCCCTGGTATGACCTCGTCCTGTTCGTCGTGACCTTCGCGGCGGCGATCATACTGATGGTTAACGTGCGCAAGGCGGCGGAGGCCGGCTGGGAATTCGGCGGCGCGCCCAACACGGTGATCGCCGCAGGCCTCGTGATGTGGGTGATGCTGATGGAAGCGTTGCGCCGCACCGGCGGCTGGAGCCTGCTCCTCAGCGTTCTGCCCTTCACTGTCTATCCCCTGTTCGCCGAAGCCCGCTGGCTCGGACCGTTCCGTGGCACGCAATCGACGCTCGAGCAGGCGACCGCCTATCACGTGCTCTCGGGCGAGAGCCTGCTGGGCATCCCCATCCAGGCCTTCGCCGACACCGTGATCGGCTTTTTGGTGTTCGGCACCGCGCTGATGATGACGGGCGCCGGAAAGTTCTTCATCAACCTGGCCTTCGCGCTGTGCGGCACCTTTCGCGGCGGCGCGGCAAAGGTCTGTATCTTTGCCAGCGGCCTGCTCGGCATGATGTCGGGTTCGATCATCTCTAACGTGCTCACCGCCGGCACCATGACCATCCCGGTGATGAAGAAGAGCGGCTTTCGCGCCTCCTATGCCGCCGCGATCGAGGCCTGCGCCTCGACCGGCGCCGTGCTGGCGCCGCCAGTAATGGGTGCGACCGCTTTCGTGATCGCCCAGTTCCTCAACGTCAGCTACGCCGATGTCGCCCTCGCCGCAATCATTCCGGCCGTGCTCTACTACGTCGGCCTCTTCATGCAGGTCGACGCTTACGCGGCGCGCCACAAGCTGAAAGGTATTCCCCGCGCCGAGCTGCCGCGGATCATGGATACGATCAAGGACGGCTGGTACTACGTCTTCGTCATCGCGCTTCTGATCGTGATGCTGCTCTACTTCAAGCGCGAGAGCCACGCGCCGTTCTACGCCACCGCGCTGCTTCTCGTGCTCAACCAGTTCTTCTCGAAGGACACGCGCTGGACATTTGCGACGATCGGCAAGTTCCTGGAGGTCAACGGCCGCACCTTCGTCGAGCTGGTCGGCATCCTCGCCGGCTGCGGCCTGCTGATCGGCGCGTTCTCGATGACGGGCGTGGTGTCGAGCCTTGCCAACGACCTCCTGCACATCGCCGGCGACAATGCCTTCCTGCTGCTCGGCATGTGCGCCCTCACCAGCCTCATTCTCGGCCTTGGGCTGACGACGACGGCCTGCTACATCTTCCTCGCCATCCTGGTCGCGCCTGCGCTGGAGAAGCTCGGGCTCAACCGCATGGCGGTGCACATGTTCATCTTCTATTGGGGCATGCTGTCGTCGATCACCCCGCCGGTCGCGATCGCTTCCTTCGCAGCTGCCGGCATCGCCGGATCGCCGGCCATGAAGACCGGCTGGGAATCGATGTGGGTCGGCAGCATCATCTATTTCCTGCCGTTCTTCTTCGTGCTCAATCCGGCGCTGGTGCTGCAGGGTTCGAGCCCATACCTCGCCGGGCTCGGCCTGATGGGCCTCGCCGCCTTCGGTACGCTGTTCATCTGCGGCGGCATCCAGGGCTACCAGCCTTTCGTCGGGGACTTGCGCGGCACAGGCAGCCTGGAATGGCCCATCCGTGTGCTGCTGGTGATCGGCGGCTTCGTGGTGGCGACCCCTGGCGGCGGCATCATGCCGCTGTCGCAGATGCAAGTGACGCTGCTCGGCCTTGGCATCCTGCTGCCGACGATCCTGATCGCGCTTCTCCTGGTCCGGCGCCCGCCTGTGATGCCGGACGGGTTGCGCGTGCTCTGATTGCGTTGCACAAGGGAGGCGATGAAACCGCTCTCGCCTCTCGCCACCGCCTGGACTCGCTCTAAGCCGCCCTTGCTGCGGTTTCTGGACAATTGCCTCAGCGAATTCTCCGCCGAAACGTCGGGCCATGTCGCCGATTACATTCCCGAGCTCGGCAAGGCGGACCCTGCCTATTTCGGCATCAGCCTGGCGACGCTTGACGGCCATGTCTATGAAGTCGGCGACTCCAGGGTGCCCTTCACCATCCAGTCGATGTCGAAACCCTTCGTGTTCGCGCTGGCGCTGGACCTGCTCGGCGCCGGCAAGGTCGAAGGCGCGATCGGCGTCGAACCCTCCGGCGATCCCTTCAACTCGATCCGGCTCAATTCCGAGAACCATCCGTTCAACCCGATGGTCAATGCCGGCGCGATCGCCTGCACCGGGTTGATCTACGACAGCAAGGGCGCGGAGGCTTTCGAGCAGATCCGCCTTGCGCTCAGCCGTTTTGCAGGCCGCGACCTTTCCGTCGACGACGCCGTCTATTCTTCCGAGAGCCAGACCGGCGACCGCAACCGCGCCATCGGCTATCTGCTCAAGACCAACGCGGTGATCTCGGACAACGTCGCCGGCGTGCTCGACGTCTATTTCCGGCAATGCGCCGTGCTGGTGACCGCGCGCGATATCGCGGTGATGGCGGCAACGCTCGCCAATCGCGGCATCAATCCGGTCACCGGCGAGCAGGTGCTGAGCGCCTACGCGATCTCGCGCACACTTTCGGTGATGACGTCGTCGGGCATGTACGACTATGCCGGCGAGTGGATCTACCGCATCGGCATCCCCGCCAAGAGCGGCGTCGGCGGCGGCATCCTGGCCGCGCTCCCTGCCCGCCTCGGCCTCGGCAGCTATTCGCCAAAGCTCGACAAGCACGGCAACAGCGTGCGCGGCATCAAGGTCTGCGAGGCGCTGTCCTCGCATTACGACCTGCACATGCTCAACCGCAGCGACGACGCACGCAACGCCGTCATCGCCGACTACGACATCGGCAAGAGCCCGTCGCGCCGCGTGCGCCGCCCGCAGGAGCGCGAGATCCTGGCGGCCCACGAGCAGGAGGTGCGCATCATCGAACTGGTCGGCACGCTGTCGCTGTCGGCGGTGGATTACGTCTCGCGCCGGCTCGCGGGACGACCGCGGCTGCAATTCGTGATCTTCGATCTCCACCGCGTGACCTCGACTACGCGGGCCGGCGCACGACTTGTGGCCGAAGCGTTCGAGGAATTGGCCGCGCTGAATGTCACGGTGGTCTTGTCGGGCGTCCGGCGCGCCTCCAAGGAATGGAATACGTTACGCGAATGGACCGCTGAGCTGAAGAACGTGCGCGATTTCTATCTGCTCGACACTGCGATCGAATGGGCCGAAGACCAGATCGTCTATCGCTACGGCGGCTCGATCGATTTTCACGAGACCACCGAGCTAGCCGAACAGCCGCTGCTGACCGGGCTGAGCGAGGAAGAGCTGACGGATCTCGCCTCGCTCTGCACCATCAGGACCTATCAATCCGGCGCCAAAATCCTCACGGCCGGCGACCCCGCCGATGCCCTGTACTTCCTGCGCAGCGGCGCTGTGCACGTCACCTTGCCCGATGGCGTCAGGCTGGCTACGCTCACCGCCGGCATGGCGTTCGGCGAGATGGCGCTGCTGGAACAAACCCGCTCCGCCGACGTGTTCGCCGACATGGCAGCGACGGCATGCGAGGTGCCGCTGAAGGATTTCGAGCGCTTCCGCAAGCAGCACCCCCGCGCCAGCGAATGCATCATGCGTAACCTGGCCCAGCTTCTGGCCGACCGCCTGATCGTCGCCAACGCCAAGGTGGATATTCTGACCTCGACGTGAGCGGTTCATGCGCAACAGATCGTCATGCCCGGGCTTGTCCCGGGCATCCACGTTCTTCGTGCTGCGCGGCAAGTCGTGGATGGCCGGGACAAGCCCGGCCATGACGCCGGAGCTCCCAGCTTTCACTTGCTCTACCGGCTCGCCGCTTCGCTGATGCGTCGCCTGATCTTGGCGGCACTGGCGTTGAGCAGCGCGGACGGCTGCTGGCCGGTGGCGGCGCACAGGCAGGCCCAGTAGTAGACGACATCGCCAAGCTCTTCGACTAGACCGGCCTTGTCGAGCCAGTCGTCGCGCAGGAGCTTCTTGATGTGCTCGGCGACCTCGCCCGCCTCAGCGGCAAGGCCCAGCCCGAGATAAGACAACCGCTCGTTCGACGGATGCTCGTCGACTTTGGCAATGGTTGCGGCCCAGGCCGCATATTCATCGATTGTCATGAGCATCCCTCGCAAGCCGAGCTTTGGATCAGCCGACCACTTCGGTGACGGGCTGAAGATCGATCTCGAATGTTTCCAGGAACTTCGACGTCATGATGTAGAAGCCGACCGAGAGCTGGAGCTCGACCAGCGCGGCCGGTGTCAGCTTCGATGCGATCGCCTTGAAGGTCGCATCCGTCGGCTTCGTCAGCTTCACGATCTCGTCGGTGAAGGCGAGCGCGGCGCGCTGCACCTCGTTGAAGCAGGATGCGGCCTGCCAGTTCTCGAGCGCCTCGTTCTGCTCGTCGGTGACGCCGACATTCTTGCCGATGCGCTTGTGCGCGACGATCTCATAGGGTGCCTCGCACAGGATGCCGGTACGGGTGATCGCAAGCTCGCGCACGATGGGGTCGAGCTCGCCCTTGTGCCTGATTGCGCCCCCGAGGCGGCAATATTGCTCAAAGTAACTCGGCGAATGCGCCATCATCCGGAAGATGTTGGCATGGCGGTTCTTGTCGAGGATTTCGCGGGTGCGGTCGGATGCCTTGGACGGGTCGCTGTACTGAATGCGGGCCATGATTTTCCTAAAGTTTCCCTGATCTTTTGATGCTTTTTGTCGCCATTGGCGAAGGTTCCCGAAGACTCTATTCGCGTGGGGACGCACGAGCAACATCATCGAGTCAAATTGCCGCCGCATTGCTGATCGACCCTGACACAGTCGATATTCGCCGCGGGGGACAAATCGCGGCGGATACTCGCAAGGGGTGTTCCGAGTAAAAACAATTGGCCGTCGTAAGCGCTCACCGCGCAACGATGAGTCACGCCCAAGTCTAGGGAGAAAACGGCATGAAGGAAGCCACCAAGGGGGCAGCCTCGGGAGCGCTCGCGCATATGCTGGCGGTGACGGCGATGCTCGTCATCGCCAGCATCTTGTTCTACGGGCGTTAGAGTATTTCGATTGCGCATGATCTTTTCGGAAAACCGCTTCACACTTTTCCGGATCAGGCGCTCAGCGTTTTCGTCATTCCGGGGTGGCTCTCGCACAAGCCAAGCCCAGAATTCCCGTTCCAGGCTCGGTCGCATGACCGCCCCCGAATGACGGATCCCTCGGTTGGCGTGTAGCCCGGATGAAGCGCAGCGCAATCCGGGAAGTCTGTCCGCGAGGTGCGAATCCCGGATTTCGCTGCGCTCCATCCGGGCTACATTCGCGTTTCCCTATTTGGTTTTGGCAAAGAACGGCACCAGCTTGCCGGCGAACGGCTTGAAGCTCGCGATGACCGAATCGCCGATGGCGAGGTCATTCTCGCCGTGGGCCATCATGCGAAAACCCTCGGCGCAATCGACCAGCAGGATGTTGTAGGGCACGTGGGCGCGCGTCTCGGGCGTTGCCGCGCGGCAGACCAACGAGGTCGCATACACCCTGCCCTTGCCACTGGCGCGCTGCTCGCGCGGGTCCAATTCGCCACAAGCTGCGCAGAAGGCCCGATGAAAATACTGTACATGCCCGCATGCGGTGCAGGCCTGGTAGGTGATGGCCTCTTCACCCTTGGTCCAGTCCGCCAGACGCTCACTCATCGCACCCGCTCCAGGAACATGCTGACGTGAGACGACAGCACGCCGCCATCGCCATGCAGCAGTACAATCGAGGCGTCGCGGACCTGGCGGCTAGCTGCCCGCCCCGTCATCTGCAAATGCGCCTCGACGAGATGCGCCATGGCGCCGGCGACGCCGCAATGGCCGTAGCTGAGCAGGCCGCCATGGGTGTTCAGCGGCATCGCGCCGTCACGGCTGAAATGGCCGGCGCGCACGCGCGCGGCCGCCTCGCCGCGGCCGGCGAGACCGAGGTCTTCCAGCAGCATCGCGAGCGTGATCGTAAAGCTGTCGTAGATCGCGGCGTAGCGCACGTCGGAGATCGCGAGACCCGTGGCCGCCTTTGCACGCGCGATGGAGATCTCGGCGCCAAGCTCGCTGAGGGCGGGCGCTGCCGTGACATGCTGATGCGTGTGGGCCTGGGCGCAGCCGCGGATACGCACGCCCGCTTCCCCGGTTCGCTCGCGGCTGACGACGAACGCCGCGCCGCCGTCGGAGACCGGGCAGCAATCGAGCAGCTTGAGCGGCAGCGCCACTGGCTTGGAGGCCATGACGTCGGCGACATTGATGGGATCGTGGAATTGCGCGCCGGGATGGGTGCAGGCGTGGGCACGCATCAGCACCGCGAATTCGGCGAGATCCTCTTCGGTCACGCCGTATTCGTGCATGTATCGGTTGGCAACGAGGCCGTAATAAGCGGGAATGGTCGGTCCTAACGGCACCTCGTAGTCGGGATGGCCGACCTGCGCCAGCGCCTGGATCGAGGCATCGCGGCTCTGCCCGGTGAGCCGGTTCTCGCCAGCGACCACCAGAACGTTCCGGCAGACACCTGACGCGACGAGATGATGTGCAAGCATCGTCATCGCAAGACCCGTGGCGCCGCCGACCTGGACGGCATGGGCGTAAGACGGGCGGATACCAAAATGCTCGGCGAAGACGGTGGCGAGCATGATGTGCGGGGAGACCGTGGAATAGCCGCAGAGGATGCCGTCGATGTCGGTGCGCTTGAGGCCGGCATCGTCGAGCGCGGCTTGCGCGGCCTCGCTCATCAGGTCGAGCGAGGAGGAGCCCTCGTGCTTGCCGAACGACGTGAGGCCGACGCCGGTGATGAAGCTCATGGTGCCATTTCTCCACCGTCATTCCGGGGCGCGACGAAGTCGCGAGCCTGGAATCCATCGAACGGCATGTGCGGAGGATGAATGGATTCCGGGCTCGCGCCCAAGTGGGCGCGCCCCGGAATGACGGATGAGAGAAGCGTGGTCATCTCCACTCCCCCTACTCCAGTGCGTCACGCGTGACGCCGTCGCGCACCATGGCTGCGATCTCGTCAGCGGAATAGCCGATCTCGCGCAAGATCTCGGCGCCGTGCTCGTTGAGCCGCGGCGCCAGGCGTACCGGCTCGGCTTCGGTCTCGGACCAGGTCGCCGTCACTTTCATGCTGCGGATCGGACCTTCGGTCGGATGGGTCACCACTGGGAAAAAGCCGGTCGCCTCCAGATGCTCATCGTGCAGGATCGAGGCGAGATCGTGCATCGGCATGACAGGCACGTCGGCTTTCGTCAGCAGGTCGATCCATTCCGCCGTGGTCCGCGTCTCGAAGATGCGGGCGAGCTCGGCATACACCACATTGATATTGGCGGCCCGGCCGGCGAAGGTTGCAAATTTGGGATCGGCGCGCAGGTCGTCGCGCCCCGTGGCCTTGAAGAAGTTCTCCCACTGCTTGTCGTTGTAGACGATGACGCTGAGATAGCCGTCCGAGGTCTTGTAGGGCCTGCGGTCGCGCGAGAGATGGCGGGCATAGCCGCCCTTGTCGAGCGGCGGCTCGAACGTGAGCCCGCCCATGTGGTCGCCCATGACGAAGCCGGCCATGGTCTCGAACATCGGAATGTCCAGACGCTGGCCGCGGCCGGTGCGGTCGCGGTGCACGAGGCTGGCGCAGATCGCGCCGACCGCGGTGAGGCCGACGATCCGGTCGACGAGCGCGTTCGGCACGTAGCGCGGCACGCCGTCGCCGGTCTGCGCCATCAGCGCCGGCAGCGCCGTGGCGCCCTGGATCAGGTCGTCGTAAGCGGGTTTTGCGGCATAGGGCCCGTCCTGGCCGAAGCCGAACACGCCGGCATAGACCAGGCGCGGGTTGATGGCGGAGACGACGTCGTAGCCGAGCTGAAGCCGCGCCATCGCCTGCGGGCGGACGTTGTAGACCAGGACGTCGGCGTCCTTCAAAAGCCGCAGCACGGCTTCGCGCCCCGCAGCCTTCTTCAGATCGAGACAGATCGAGCGCTTGCTGCGGTTGGTGTTGAGAAACACCGGCCCCATGCCGGCGTGACGCATCGGGCCGATCAGGCGGGTGACGTCGCCGTCCAGCGATTCCACCTTGACGACGTCGGCACCGTAATCGCCGAGCATTTGGGTCGCATAAGGGCCCATCAGCACGGTGGTCATGTCGACGACCTTGATGCCTTTCAGCGGCCCCATCGTTCGCTCCCGATTGCGCCGAGCCCAACTGCCCACGCGATTTCGGTCCAGCTAACGGCAGTGCCGCCGCTCGCGCAAGGGCGGGCGGCGTATGGCGGCATGCGCCGCGGGGCGAGGTCGGCCGCTATTTCTTCTGACGGGATTCCCGGATCTTCAGGAGCCGGTCGAGTTCGTCATTCTGCTGATTGATCCGGTCGGCGATGCGCGACTCGTTCTGCTCGCCGGAGGCGGCAGCGGCCTGCTCGATGAGCTGGCGGATATTGTCCTCGAGGATCGCGATACGATCGTTGAGTGCGTCCATCGACAGTGAATCTTCATAGTTAGTGCTCATGATGCATTTCCCGCAAAATCAATCAGAGCATTAAGGGGGCCGCGCGAGCCCACCATGATCTAACGCAAAGAAATAAGGCGGGCATGGCGTATGGCGCCTTTGCCCACCCTACAGGATCAAACTACTTCAGCGGCTCCAGGACGGAGACGTAGTTGGCGACGGCCGCGCCACCCATGTTGAAGATGCCGCCGAGCTTGGCGTTCTTGAGCTGCATGCCCTCGGGCGCCTGGCCCGCGAGCTGCATCGCGGTCATCACATGCATGGAGACGCCGGTGGCGCCGATCGGATGGCCCTTGGCCTTGAGGCCGCCGGACGGATTGACCGGCAGCTTGCCGTCCTTGAGCGTCCAGCCTTCTTTGATGGCGCGGGCGCCCTGCCCCTTCGGCGTCAGACCCATCGCTTCGTACTCGATCAGCTCGGCGACGGTGAAGCAGTCATGGGTCTCGACGAAGGAGAGATCGGACAGCGTGACACCGGCCTTCTCCAGCGCCCGCTGCCAGGCGACCGTGCAGCCCTCGAACTGCAGGATGTCGCGCTTACTCATCGGCAGGAAGTCCTGGGCGTGCGCAGTGGCGCGGAAGCCGATCGACTTGGTCATGCCCTTGGCCGTCTCGGCATCGGCCAGCACCAGCGCAGCGGCGCCGTCGGAGACCAGCGAGCAGTCCGTCCGCTTCAGCGGGCCGGCGACATAGGGGTTCTTCTCGCTCTCGGCGCGGCAGAAGTCGAAGCCGAAGTCCTTGCGCATCTGGGCGAAGGGATTGGCGACGCCGTTCTTGTGGTTCTTGGCCGCGATCAGCGCCAGCGCATCGGACTGGTCGCCGTATTTCTGGAAGTAGGAGCTGGCGATCTTGCCGAACACGCCGGCGAAACCGCCGACCGTGTCGCCGTCCTCAGGGAGGTAGGAAGCCTTGAGCAGGTTCTTGCCGATCTCGGCGCTCGGCGTGCGTGTCATCTGCTCGACGCCGACGACCAGCACAATCTTGGCCGCCCCTGCGGCAATCGCGCGCAGGCCCTGATGCACGGCGGCAGATCCCGTGGCGCAGGCGTTCTCGACACGGGTCGCCGGCTTGAAGCGCAGCTTGGGATCGGCTTGCAGTACCAGCGACGCCGTGAAATCCTGCGGCGAGAAGCCGGCGTTGAAATGCCCGAGCACGATCTCGTCGACATCACCGGCCGAAATGCCGGCATCCGCCAGCGCCTCATTGGCGACGCGGGTAACGAGGCTTTCGACAGTTTCGGTGTCGAACTTGCCGAACGGCGTATGCGCCCATCCGACGATGCTGGCGGTCATGGTCATTTCTCCCTGGAGGCCTCTTCCTGAGCTAAGTCTTAGCCCAGGGATCGCAAGACTTCACGCGGCTTTCAGCGCCTTGAGGGTCCGCTCGCAGATGGCAGTTATGCCGGCCCAGTTCCCGGCCCGGATTTCCGCCGTCGGGCACAGCCAGGACCCGCCAACCGCAACGACATTGGGTTCAGCCAGCCAGGTCGCGGCATTGGCCTCGCCCACCCCGCCGGTCGGGCAGAACCGCACGTTCGGGAACGGCCCGCCGAGGGCGCGCAGGCCCTTGATGCCGCCGGCCTGCTCCGCCGGGAAGAACTTTGCGACGTCGAAACCGTAGGACAGCGCCATCATCAGTTCCGAGGCCGTGGCAATCCCCGGCGCGAACGGCAAGGAGCTGTCGGTCGCGGCCTTGAGCAGATCGGGGGTCAGGCCCGGGCTGATGCCGAACGCGACGCCGAGCTTCTCGACGCGGCTGAAGTCGGACGGGTTGAGAATGGTCCCGATGCCGACGACCGCCTCGGGGACCTCGGTCATCATCGCGCGCGCCGCCTCGATCGCAACGGGGGTGCGCAAGGTCACCTCCAGCGTGCGGACCCCGCCGGCAACCAGCGCGCGCGCCAGCGGCACCGCATCCTGGATGCGCTCGATGGTGAGGACGGGAATGACGGTCGCAGCCTTGAACAGCGCGACGAGGTGGTTCTGTTGGGCAGCCGTGGTCATGGGTCTCGATTCATTTGGTCGCTGTCTAATTGTTGGCCTGGCGGGACGCCGCCGGCCGGTGCCGCTTCTTCGGCGGCATGGCATAGCCCGGAATGATGGCGCCGGGATAGCAGATCACGAGGCTGGCGAGCCGATGTCCTGATAGGGCCGCCTCGGCCGGCTCGGCGCCGGCAAGTCGGGCCGCGATATAGGCCGCGGCGAAGCTGTCGCCGGCGGCGGTGGTATCGACCACGGGCTTGGTCATGGGCTCGGCGCGGACCTCGCTGGCGCCGCCGGGGTAGCGCAACAGGCTCACCGGCTCGGGCAGACGGAACACCAGTTCCGGGGTTGGGATGCGCGCCATCAGCTGGTCGTGACTTTCGCCGGGATGGAGCGCGAGCAGATCCTCGGTCGAGGTCAGCACGATGTCGGCGACCGCGAAGGCGGTCGCAAACACCTCCCGCGCGATATCGCGGTCCGGCCAGCCGCGCGCGCGGAAATTGGTGTCGAACACGAAGCGAGTGCCGAGCAGGCGCGCGCGCTTGATGGCGCCGAACAGGCGCTCGCGCCCGGCCGCGTCGTAGATCGAGAGCGTGATCGCAGAGAGATAGACGACGTCGTAGCTCATCAGCGAGTTGAGCAGCTCGTCCGTCTCCGGCAGGCTCATCAGCTGGCGCGCGGCCGCACTGTCGCGCCAATGGAAGAACTGGCGCTCGCCCTGCGCATCCGTCTGGATCATGTAGAGGCCGGGCAGCTTGCCCGCGAGCCGCACGACACGCCGCGTGCCGACGCCTTCCGCATTCCAGGCAGCGACCATCTCGTCGCTCAGGGCGTCATCGCCGAGCGCGGTGAGATAATCGACCTTGACGTCCAGCCGCGCCAGATACACCGCCGTGTTGAGGGTGTCGCCGCCGAAGCCGCGTGAGTACAGGCCACCGCCCTGCCCCTGCCCGGCGGACGCGCCGCCTTGGGCCTGCCGCAGCTCGACCATGCATTCGCCGATGCAAGCAACGCTCGCCATCATCAGGGCCCGCTCAGTCCGAGCTCAGGCGACGAAATTGCCGCCGAGCTCGTCTTCGATGTGAATGCGGATGATATCGTCGAACGTCTTCTCGGCGGTGGTGAAGCCGAGTTCGCGCGACCGCCTGGCATCGAAATTGCGCGGCCAGCCGCCGACGATGCCGACGATGAAGGGATCGGGCTCGCGCTTGATGCGCGCGGCGACCTTCTCGCCCGCAACCCGCTTCAAGGCGGCGATCTGCTCGCCGACCGTGGCCGACAGGCCCGGCATGGTCAGGTTGCGGCGCGGGCCGACAGTGGCGAGATCCATGGTGCCGGCGTGAAGCAGGAAGCCGACGGCCGAGCGAGGCGTCGCGTGCCAGTGGCGGACGTCCTCGGAGACCGGAAGGATCGCTTCCTTGCCGGCGAGCGGTTCGCGCAGAATGTTGGAGAAGAAGCCCGATGCCGCCTTGTTGGGCAGGCCGGGCCGGATGCAGATGGTCGGCAGGCGGATTCCGATGCCGTCGAGGAAGCCGCGACGGGAATAGTCGGCGAGCAGGAGTTCGCCCATCGCCTTCTGCGTGCCGTAGCTGAGCAGCGGGGTATGGAAGAACTCGTCGCCGATCGCATCGGGAAACGGCGCGCCGAACACTGCGATCGAGGACGTGAACACCACGCGCGGCTTGTAGCCGCCGCCCGCAAGGCGGATGGCATCGAGCAGCATCCGCGTGCCGTCAAGATTGATGCGATAGCCCTTGTCGAAATCGAGCTCGGCCTCGCCGGACACGATCGCGGCGAGATGGAAGATCACGTCAGGGCGGCCCGCGATCAGCTTCTCAGCCGCGCCCGGGACGGCGAAATCGCCCGACACGGTCTCGACCGGGAAGCCGGCCTTCTCCGGCTTCTTGGGCTCGACCACGTCGTGCATGGTCAATTTCGTGATGTCGCTCTTGCCGAGCCGGCCGTCGCGCAGCAGCCGTTCACAAAGTTTGCGGCCGACCATGCCGGCGGCGCCGAGAACCAGAATGTGCAAGAGCTCAACTCCTTCTTATTGGCCGGAGCGCGCCGCTCTTGAAACGCATTGGCGCGCCCTCGGCAAGCCCCGCGATCACTCCTTCACGGCGCCGGTCATGGCCGACACATAATGCTCCACGAAGAAGGCGTAAAGGATCACGAGCGGCAGCGAGCCGGCCAGCGCGCCCGCCATCAGTGAGCCCCAGCGGTAGATGTCGCCGTCCACGAACTCGTTGACGATCGCAACCGGCACCGTCTTGTTGCTGGTCGATTGCAGGAACGTCAGGGCGTAGATGAACTCGTTCCAGCACAGCGTGAAGCAGAAGATGAAGGCCGAGATCAGGCCGGGAATGGCTAGCGGCACGACGATCTTGACCAGGATCTGCCAGCGGCTCGCCCCGTCGATCAGCGCGCATTCCTCGAGCTCGAAGGGGATGGTCTTGAAATAGCCCATCAACAGCCAGGTCGAGAACGGGATCAGGATGGTCGGATAGGTCAGGATCAGCGCCAGCGGCGAATCGAACAGGCCGTACTGATACACGACCGTGGCGAGCGGAATGAACAGGATCGACGGCGGCACCAGATAGGCGAGGAAGATCAGCCCGCCGACGAGATTGGCGCCCTTGTAACGCAAGCGCACGATGGCGTAGGCGGCGAACACCGAGGCGATGATCGAGAGCACCGTGGCGCAGATCGCCACATACATCGTGTTCCAGAGCCAGTACGGATAGTAGCTCTCGAACAGCAGCTTGTGGAAGTGCTTGAAGGTCGGATTCCAGGTCCAGAACGGATTGTACTTGTCGAGGTCGAGCAGCTGCTCGTCGGGTTTCACCGAGGTCAGCGCCATCCAGTAGAATGGGAACAGCAGGACGACGACGATGATCGCGAGCGGCAGGTACAGCGTCACCAGCCTGCGCGGCACCGACTGCAGATAGCTCATGCCCTCGCTGTGATCATCCTTCGCGACTGTCGGAGCCGAGCTATGCAGGACGGCCTTGAGATCGATCCGCGAGGTGGGGAGATCAGTCATTGTTTTCTCCCTGCTGCCACTTGCGACGCTGCAGGCCGAACCAGGACACCATGATGGCGGCGAGCAGGAACGGGATCATCGCACTGGAGATCGCGGCGCCCTCGCCGAGCTGCCCGGCGATGATCGCACGCTGATAGGACAGGGTCGCCATCAGATGAGTGGCGTTGACCGGGCCGCCACGCGTCATCGCCCAGATCAGCTGGAAGTCCGTGAAGGTGAACAGCACCGAGAAGGTCATCACGACGGCGATGATCGGCGTCAAGAGCGGATAGGTGATGTAGCGGAAATTCTGCCAGCGCGTGGCGCCGTCGAGCGTCGCGGCTTCATAGAGCGACGGCGAGACGGTCTGGAGGCCTGCGAGCAGCGTGATCGCGACGAACGGCACGCCGCGCCAGATATTGGCGAAGATCACGCAAATGCGTGCCCAGGTCGTGTCGCCGAGGAAGTTGATGTTCTGGTTGATCAGGCCGAGCTGCTTCAGCGACCAGGAGATGATCGAGAATTGCGAGTCGAAGATCCACCAGAAGGCGAGCGCGGAGAGCACCGTCGGAACGATGAAGGGGATGAGCACCATCGCGCGCAGCATCGCCTTGAACGGCATGTGCTCGTTGAGCAGCAGCGCGAGGTAAAGGCCGATGCCGAATTTGAAGGCGCTGGCGACGAAGGTGTAGAGCAGCGTGTTGAACACCGACAGCCAGAAGATGGAATCGTCCCACAGCCATTCGTAGTTCTCGAAGGCGATGAACTGTCCGACCCTGCCGATGCGCGTGTCCGTGAAGGACAGCCAGATGCCCAGCCCCAGCGGATAGGCCAGGAAGAAGATCAGGAACACCATGGCCGGCACCATGAACCAGAAGCCGAGCCAATTGCGATTGTGTTTAAGCTGGGCCCAGGCGCCAGCCTCGGTCATCTGAGGCTTGGCCCGGGGAATTGCGACATCAGCCATGCCCGATATCCCTGATCGAAATGTTGACGAGCGGGCGACCCAAGAGGCGCCCGCCCCGTGACTGTTCAGCGATAGATGCGCTTCAGCTGGCGCTCGGCTTCCGCCATCGCGCCCTTCGCATCCTTGGCGCCGGTGCAGTAATTGGCGAACATGTCGACGACGATGAAGTCGGCGATCGCGGTTGCCGCCTTCTCGCCGACGGTGCCGATGCCCGACGCCGGCAGCGTGCGCTTGGAGGCCTGCGAGAACACGGCGTTCTTGGGATCGGCCGTCCAGATCGGCGCCGATTCATAGGCGTTCAGGGTCTGCGTCAGATAGCCCTGCGCGCCGGCCAGCCACTTCTCGTAGTTCTCCTTCTCCAGCATGAAGGCGACGAAGGCCTTTGCCGCATTCGGATATTTGGTGAAGTTGAAGGCGAGGATCGGCAGCGCCAGCTGCAGCTCGGTCGGCTTGCCGACAGGACCGACCGGCCAGAGCGCGTGATAGGTGTCCTCGGTGAGCTCCTTCTTGCTGGGATCGGTCTTGGCGGCGACGTAGATCGAGATGCCGTTCGCTGTGCAATAGAGCTCGCCGGCGAGGTACGCCTTGTTGTTGGAGGAATCGTTCCAGGACGCCGTGCCCGGAATGAAGCTGTCGTACAGCGCCTTGCAATATTCCAGCGCCTTCGCCGTCTCCGGCGAATTGATGACGATCTTGTCGTTCTGGTCGACCGTGTAGGCACCGTGGCCCCACAGCACCCAGTGCAGCCAGGAATTGCCGTCGCCCGAGGCGTGACCGAGCGCAAAGCCGGCCGGCGTGTTGTTGGCCTTGAGCGCCTTGCACATCTCGAGGAAGCCGGGAAAGTCCTTCGGGAATTCCTTGAAGCCAGCCTTGTCGAGCGCCGACTTGCGGTAGGTCATGTAACCGCCGTTGGTGGCGACGGGAATGCCGAGCCAGTCGTTGCCCAGCTTGCAGGTCTTGGCAGCCGCATCGGTCCAGCCGCCGTACTTGTTGCCGAGATAATCGGCGACATCGTTCATCTTCAGCACTTTGGTCGGGAACAGCTGCGGCAGGGTGTGCAGACCCCAGGCGAGATCGAGGCCGGAGCCGGTGTTGGCCGCAACCGAGGCCTTCGGCTGCACGTCCTCGAAGGACTCGCTGAAGGTGTTCATCTCGGTGCCGGTCGCGGCCTTGAACGCCGCCACCATCGCGTTGAACGCATCGTCCTCCGCCGGCACGAAGCGCTTCCAGCGCATCACCGTCAGCTTGGCGCCGGGCTCGGCCTTCCAGGGCGCGCTCTGCGCCCAGGCCTTGGCGAAGTCGAACAGTGCCGGCCCCGTCAGCATGCCGGTCGCAGCCAAAGCGGTGCCGCCTTGAAGCAGAGACCGGCGGGTAAAGTCTTGCATGTTGTCCTCCCTGTGATGCTTTTTGTCGTCTTATGCCTTGTCGTCTGATGCGTTAGGCGTTCATGCGTTTGCCCGTCGCATCGTCGAACAGATGGACCAGCGATGGCTCGGGCTTCAGCCGCACCTTGTCGCCCGGATTGAACTGGTGACGCTCGCGGAAGACCGCGACGACCTGCTCGCCGCCGAGCTTGGCAAACACCTGCGTCTCCGAGCCGGTCGGCTCGACGACGATGATCTCGGCCTCGGCGCCGTCATCGGCGATGGTGAAGTGCTCCGGCCGCACGCCATAGACCGCAGGACGGCCGTCGGAATTGGCGGGCGCGGTCTTGAGCGGGAGCTTGACGCCATTCGGTCCTTCGAAGCTCGCAACGCCGTTGACGCGCACATGGCCTTTGAGGAAGTTCATGGCAGGCGAGCCGATGAAGCCGGCGACGAACTGGTTGTCGGGCTTGTCGTAGAGCTCGAGCGGGGTGCCCATCTGCTCGACGATGCCGTCATGCATGACAACGATCTTGTCGGCCATGGTCATGGCCTCGATCTGGTCGTGGGTGACGTAGACGGTCGTCGTCTTCAGCCGCTGGTGCAGCTCCTTGATCTCGGTGCGCATGGCCACGCGCAGCTTGGCGTCCAGGTTCGACAACGGCTCGTCGAACAGGAACACCTGCGGATCGCGCACGATGGCGCGGCCCATGGCGACGCGCTGGCGCTGACCGCCGGAGAGCTGTCGCGGATAGCGGTCGAGCAGCGGCGACAGCGCGAGGATCTCGGCGGCGCGCTTGACGCGCTTGTTGATCTCGTCCGAGCTGGCATTCCGCAGCTTGAGCGAGAAGCCCATGTTGTCGGCGACCGTCATGTGCGGATAGAGCGCGTAGTTCTGGAAGACCATCGCAATGTCCCGCTCCTTGGGCTGGACATTGTTGACGACGCGGTCGCCGATCGAGATCGTCCCGGAAGTGATGTTCTCGAGGCCGGCGAGCATGCGCAGAAGCGTCGACTTGCCGCAGCCGGAGGGGCCGACCAGGACGACGAACTGGCCGTCCTCGATCGGAATCGTCACGCCGTGCAGGACTTCAAAATTGCCGAACGATTTCCGCACGTCGCGGATTTGCACAGACGACATCTAGCTCCCTCCTCGAAAGTCCACGGCGCCTCTCGCGCCGCGACCGTCTTGTTTTTCGGACTTTACCGAACCAGGCCCGATATTAGCGGGCAACATTGTCGGTAGTTTGTGCGGTTTTGGCAATTTGTCTTTGGTTAGTCGTTGCTGGTAGCGCTGTCAACGTTCCTTTGTTTGCGGGACTGACTGTGTTAAGAGCAGCAAATGGGTCGAAAACGCACTAAGTCAGGCAAAATCCGGCTGGCCGAAGTGGCCGAGCTCGCCGGCGTCAGCCCGATTACCGCGTCGCGCTTTTTCCGCAATCCGGAGGCCCTGTCGGTCGCCAAGCGGACGCGGGTCGAGAGCGCCGCCAAGGAGCTCGGCTATGTGCCCAACCTTGCCGCGCGCGCCCTCGCCTCGCAACGCACCGAGGTCATCGGTGTCCTGATCCCATCGCTCACCAACAACGTGTTCTCGGACGTGCTGCGCGGCATCTATGACGCCTCAGAAGGCAGCCGCTACTCGATCCAGTTGTCCAACACGCGCTACAGCATTCTCCAGGAAGAGAAGTTGCTGCGTCTGTTTCTGGCACAGAAGCCGGCCGGGCTGATCGTCACCGGCATCGACCAGACCGCGGAGTCCCGCGCGATGCTTCAGGCCGCGGACTGTCCGATCGTGCAGATCATGGAGATAGGCCCGGACCCGGTCGACATGATGATCGGCTTTTCGCACTATGATGCGGCCCGCGCGGCGATCGCGCATCTGTTCGAGCAAGGTCACCGCAAGGTCGGCTTCGTCGGCGCGAGGATGGATCCCAGGGTGCAGCGGCGGCTGGACGGATATGTCTCGGCCATGAAGGACGCCGGATCGTTCGACCAGCGCCTGGTGGTCACGACGGCGACGCCGACCTCGGTGACGCTCGGCGGCGCCCTGTTCACCGATCTGCTGGCGCGCGAGCCGGACATCGATGCGGTGTTTTGCGCCAACGACGACCTCGCGCTCGGCGTGCTGTTCGAATGCCGGCGCCGGGAGATCGCAGTCCCCGGGCAGATCGCGATCGTCGGCTTCAACGATCTCGAATTCATGGCCGCCGCCGTCCCCACCCTCACCAGCGTCCGCACCAACCGCTATGAGATGGGCAAGACGGCCGCCGCCATGCTGATCGACGCGATCGAGGGCCGCCGCCCGGAGCAGCCGGTGCTCGATCTCGGCTTCAAGGTGATCGAGCGGCAAAGCTCGTCGGCGCGACGTTCGGACAGCAGGCCAGCCGTATCAGGCGCGGGCGCGGCGAACAAAATGATAGCGTTACCAAGCAGCCACGACTAGTATCGGAATCGTGAGGAAACGACCCGCCAGCGGGAAGGCAGATCATCGCGCGCGCCGTTGGGCACCGCACATGCCGACACCATGAGACGGACGGTAGTCGCGTTTGCATTGCAGGAGAAACCAATGACAAAGAAACCAACCAACGGGCATGCCGCCGGCAGCAACGGTACCCGCCGCCATCTTCGCTCGCAGGAATGGTTCAACAACCCGCACAATCCGGGCATGACCGCGCTCTACATGGAGCGTTACCTGAATTACGGCCTCACCCGCGCCGAGCTGCAATCCGGCAAGCCGATCATCGGCATCGCGCAGACCGGCAACGATCTGTCCCCCTGCAACCGCCATCATCTCGAGCTCGCGCACCGCGTCCGCGAAGGCATCCGCGAGGCCGGCGGCATCGCGATGGAATTCCCGACCCATCCCATTCAGGAGACCGGCAAGCGACCGACCGCGGCGCTCGACCGTAACCTCGCTTATCTCGGCCTCGTCGAAATTCTCTACGGCTATCCGCTCGACGGCGTGGTGCTGACCACCGGCTGCGACAAGACCACGCCGGCCTGCATGATGGCGGCGGCGACGGTGAACCTGCCTGCGATCGTGCTGTCGGGCGGCCCGATGCTGAACGGCTGGCACAATGGCGAGCGCACCGGCTCCGGCACCATCGTCTGGAAATCGCGCGAGCGGCTCGCGGCCGGCGAGATCGACTATGAAGAGTTCATGGAGATCGTGGCCTCCTCGGCGCCCTCGGTCGGCCATTGCAACACCATGGGGACGGCCTCGACCATGAACGGGCTTGCCGAAGCGCTCGGCTTCTCGCTGCCGGGCTGCGCGGCGATCCCGGCGCCCTATCGCGAGCGCGGCCAGATCGCTTACGAGACCGGAAAACGCATCGTCGAGATGGTCTGGGAGGATTTGAAGCCTTCCGACATCCTGACCCGCAAGGCGTTCGAGAACTGCATCGTGATCAATTCGGCGATCGGCGGCTCGACCAACGCGCCGATCCACATCAACGCCCTCGCCCGCCATATCGGCGTCGAGCTGTCGATCGAGGACTGGCAGAAGTTCGGCCACGACGTGCCGCTCCTGGTCAACATGCAGCCGGCCGGCTTCTATCTCGGCGAGGAATTTCACCGCGCCGGCGGCGTGCCCGCCGTGGTGCGCGAATTGATGAAGCACAAGCGCATCCATGAGGACGCGGTCACGGTCAACGGCCGCGGCATCGGCGAGAACTGCAAGAACGCGCCCGCTCCCGACAACGACGTGATCTGGGCTTACGACAAGCCGCTGGTGAAGGACGCCGGCTTCCTGGTGCTGAAGGGCAATCTGTTCGATTCCGCGATCATGAAGACAAGCGTGATCTCCAAGGAATTCCGCGACCGCTACCTCAGCAACCCGAAGGACCTCAATGCCTTCGAGGGCCGCGCCATCGTGTTCGAGGGGCCGGAGGATTATCACGAGCGGATCGACGATCCCTCGCTCGACATCGACGAGCGCTGCGTGCTGTTCATCCGCGGCACCGGCCCGATCGGCTACCCCGGTGGCGCCGAGGTTGTGAACATGCAGCCGCCGGCGGCGCTGATCAAACGCGGCATCCTGTCCCTGCCCTGCATCGGCGACGGTCGCCAGTCCGGCACTTCTGGCTCGCCCTCGATCCTCAACGCCTCGCCTGAAGCGGCCGCCAATGGCGGGCTTGCCGTCCTCAAGACCGGCGACAAGGTCCGCATCGACCTCAACAAGGGCAGCGCCAACATCCTGATCTCGGACGAGGAGCTGAAGAAGCGCCATGCCGAGCTCAAGGCCAGCGGCGGCTTCAAGCATCCGCCGAACCAGACGCCGTGGCAGGAGATCTATCGCAACACCGTCGGCCAGCAATCGACCGGCGCCTGCATGGAGCTCGCCACGCGCTACCAGAACGTCGCCGGTACGTTCGGTGTGGCGCGGGACAATCACTGACACGGTCATTCCGGGGCGCGACGCAGTCGCGAGCCCGGAATCCATTCATCCACCGACGCTGTGGCGCGATGGATTCCGGGTTCGCGCCAAGAGGCGCGCCCCGGAATGACGAAGGAAAATTCGCAGGAGAAACAACATGGCAGACCGCCTAAAGGGAAAGCGCGCCGTCGTCACGGCTGCCGCGGCAGGCATTGGGCGCGCTTGCGCCATCGCGTTCGCGCGTGAAGGCGCAACCGTCATCGCCACCGACATCAACGAAGCCGGCATCGCGAGCCTGACGAAGGAAGGCATCGCCGAGGTCGCAAAGCTCGACGTCCGCAACACCGCCGACGTCAACGCCTTCGCCAAGCGCGTCGGCAAGATCGACATCCTGCTCAACGCCGCCGGCTTCGTGCACCACGGCACCATCCTGGAGTGCTCGGAAGAGGATTTCGATTTCTCGTTCGACCTGAACGTCAAGTCGATGCACCGGACCATCAAGGCCTTCCTGCCCGACATGATCGCCGGCGGCGGCGGCAGCATCGTCAACATCTCGTCCTGCGCGGCCTTGCGGCCGCCGGCGAACCGCTACGTCTACAGCTCGTCGAAGGCGGCGGTGTCGCTGCTGTCGCGCGCG
Source organism: Bradyrhizobium sp. IC4060 (assembly GCF_020193715.1). NCBI lineage: Bacteria > Pseudomonadati > Pseudomonadota > Alphaproteobacteria > Hyphomicrobiales > Nitrobacteraceae > Bradyrhizobium > Bradyrhizobium sp. IC4060. Next base: position 685,045 of record NZ_JADYVJ010000001.1, read on the forward strand.
GTCGCGCTCGACTTCATCACCAAGGGCATCCGCTGCAACTCGATCTGTCCCGGCACCGTCGAGACGCCTTCGATGCTCGACCGCGCGGCAGCCCAGGGCCCGCAGGGCAAGGAGATGTTCATCTCGCGCCAGAAGATGGGCCGGCTCGGCACCGCCGAGGAGATCGCCGCGATGGCGGTCTATCTCGGCAGCGACGAGAGCGCCTTCACCACCGGCGTCGATCTCGTCGTCGACGGCGGCTACATGCTCTGACGCAGGAAGGCCTCCGGCATGAATAAGATCGATCTCAACGGCCGCATCGCTATCGTCACTGGCGGCGCGCAGGGCTTTGGCCGCGCCATCACCGAGCGCTTCGTCGCCTCCGGCGCCAAGGTCGCGATCTGGGACTTTGACGCCGCGCTGGCCGAGAAGACGGCAAAGGAGATCGGCGGCGAAACGAATGTCTTCAAGGTCGACGTCACCGACACGGCGGCCGTCGAGCAGGCACGCGATGCGACGCTCAAGGCCTTCGGCAAGATCGACATTCTCGTCAACAACGCCGGCATCGCCGGGGTCAACAAGCCGGTGTGGGAGACGGACCTGGAGGAATGGCGGAAGGTGCTGCGCATCAACCTCGACGGCCCCTTCATCGTCTCCAAGGCGATCGTGCCCGAAATGCTCAAGCAGAAATACGGGCGGATCGTGAACATCGCCTCGATCGCAGGCAAGGAAGGCAACCCGAACGCCGCGCATTATTCGGCGTCCAAGGCCGGCCTGATCGCGCTGACGAAGTCGCTCGGCAAGGAGCTCGCCGCCCATGACATCCTCGTCAACGCGGTGACACCGGCGGCGGCGAAGACCGCGATCTTCGACCAGATGACGCAGCAGCATATCGACTTCATGTTGTCGAAGATCCCGAAGGGGCGCTTCGTGCTGGTGGAAGAGCTCGCCGCGATGGTGAGCTGGCTCGCGTCGGAGGACTGCGCGTTCTCGACCGGCGCGGTGTTTGATATTTCCGGTGGGCGGGCGACCTATTGAGGACATCATGATCCGGAAAGGCGGCTGCCTGTGCGGCGCGGTACGGTTCAAGGCGGAGGGCGAGCCGCTCAACGTCCGCATCTGCCATTGCCGCATCTGCCAAAAGGCGATGGGTTCGCCCTATTTCGCCCGCGCGCAGTTCGACCAGCGTGCGCTGAGCGTCGACGGCGAGACTGCACGCTACGCCTCCTCGGAGAATATCGATCGCGTGTTCTGCAAGCGCTGCGGCACGCGGCTTTTCGCCTGGCGCCGCAACGGCACGCTAGCGGGCGTTGCGCTCGCCACCTTCGATGATCGTAACGCCTTTGCGCCGACCGAGCACATCTGGGTGTCGGAAAAGCTCGCCTGGGTGAAGCTCGACGACGGCTTGGTGCAATATCCCGGGACGATCCCGGCGTGACTTTGCGCGACTGCACGGCGGCCGGCCGAAGCATCCATCTGCAGCGTGGCAATTCGGAACCGGCCGCCCTATGTTGAGCCGAAGCGTTGCTGCGCCGGTTTGGTCAGGACGGTTGCAAGGCCGCTAGCTAACCGAAATGGATGAGCTGTGAACATTTCCTTGTACGACCTGTCGGTGTGGGTGCTTCCCCTCGTGCTCGCCATCACCTTCCATGAGGCCGCGCATGCCTTCGTCGCGGACCGGCTCGGGGACAATACGGCCGCGCAGCTCGGCCGCGTCAGCTTCAATCCTATCAGGCATATCGACCCGTTCGGCACCGTCATCCTGCCGGCGATGCTGCTGTTCGCGCATTCGCCGTTCCTGTTCGGCTACGCCAAGCCGGTGCCGGTAAACTTCCGCAAGCTGAACAATCCCAGGCTCGACATGGTCTGGGTAGCGCTGGCCGGACCCGCCACCAACATCCTGCTGGCGCTCGCCACCGCCCTCGCCTTCCATGCCCTGCCGCTGGTGCCCGCGAGCGCGGCGAAATGGGTTGCCGACAACCTCAAGAATGCCCTCATCATCAACGCCATCCTGGCCGTCTTCAACATGATGCCGATCCCGCCGCTGGACGGCGGCCGCGTCGCGGTCGGGCTGCTGCCGCGCCCCCTGGCCTTGCCGCTCGCCCGGCTCGAGCCGTTCGGTATGTTGATCCTGATCGGGCTCTTGATCCTGCTGCCGCTGGCGGGCTCGCAGTTAGGTCTAAATCTTGATGTTATTTCAGCAATACTGCGGACGTTGACCGGTTATGTGATTCAGGCTGTTCTCTTCCTGACCGGCAATGCGTAGTTGAACCGGAACACCCGAACACGAGCCGAAAGGCCAGAGGCCGACTTGGTCAAAGCTGCCGATATGCTGATCGCGCGACGCGCCGACACCCGTGCCCGCGCCGATTTTGCCACCTGGAAGATGATGGCTAAGCTCAATGGGGCGTCCGCGCTGCCTCCGGAGGCCCAGGAGTTCCTGAGCAGCTACAGGAACCTGCTGGCGCAGATGAGCGAAGGCGAAGCCACCGAGGCCACCATCGGTGCGATCTACAAGGCCTATTACGTCGAGATGGGTGGCGCTGGAAAGCCGCCCGACGTCCGTCCGCGCGAGGCCGAGCCGGCAGCGGATAATGTTACCGCTTTCCGGCGCCCGGCGCCGAAGCCGAAAAGCGCAGGTTTCTTCGGGACAGGCGCGGCCAGCGGAGCCCAGAAACGGCCCCTGCCCGTGGCGCTGATCTTCGCCTGCCTGGTGGTGGTCTATGTCGGGATCCGGCTCTACTGGCGTTGAGCCGACTTCTTGTTGGCGGTCTTCTTCGATTTCTCAGGGGCGAAGCTGATCTCGAGGGTGCGCTCGAAACGCTCCTCGGTCAGTTGAACCGGAGGCGGCTCGAAAGGATCCGCCTTGCGAACCATCGAGATCGCAGCTGCATCGTAGGCGGCGTCGCCGGACGACGCGATCACGTCGACCGAGACCACATTTCCCTTTCGGTTGAGCGCGAAACTCACCGTGACCTTCTGATTGGCGTTCTCTCTGCCTTCCGGATTGATCTGGTGCTGCTTGATACGCGCACTGATTTTCTTGTTCCAGTCCACCGTGATCTTCAGGATGTCCTTGCCGAGCCCAACCACCGGCGCCAGGGCCTTTTCGGCCTCGCGCGTTGCGTCCTCGAACGTTTGCCGGGCCATATCAACCTGCTTTGGGGCAGCCTCCATGGCGGGCGTTTCAACGGCAGCCGCCTTCGGATCGTCGTCCTGCTCCTTCTTCGCAACCTTTTCGCTGACAATGCGATCGGGATCCTCGGCCTCTTGCGGTCGATCTTGAGGAAGTTCCGTCTCCTTCAGTTCGGCCTTCTGCTCCGGAAGCTCCGGGCGCTCCTCTTGTGCCGCGGAGTCGTTTGGTCCGGTCGGCAAATCGGATTCCTGAGCCTCCGGCGAAGCCATCTCGACGGCGAACTCGGCTCCGGCCGCGCCGAGACCATCGCCGTCGTCGTCGCCGTGCAAATGCGCCAGCGCGAGCGCAGCACCGCCGAGATGCAGGGCGAGCGCGGCCGCCGCCGCCAGGATCCAGAGCTTCCGGGATGGTCTCGGTTCGTCCGCCATCGTTCCGTCTTCTTAAGGCTGGGCGGCGCCTGCCACAGGCGCCCCCGGTGCGCCTTCCAGCGCGACCAGCTTCACCCGCGTATAGCCGCCCGAGCGCAAGAGCTCCATCACGCCCATCAACTCGCCATAGGGCACCGAGCGATCAGCGCGCAGGAAAACGTACTTGTCCTTGCTCATCTCGGAAAGGCCGTCGAGGGTTCCGATCAACTCGGCCCGGTGAACGGCGTTCTCCCCGATCGCGAGCGTCAGATCGGGCTTGATGCTGAGATAGGTCGGCTTGTCCGGCTTCTTCTGCGGCGTCGCACTCGACGACGGCAGATCGATCGGCAGGTCGACCGTGGACAGCGGCGCGGCGACCATGAAGATGATCAGCAGCACCAGGATGACGTCGATGAACGGCGTGACGTTGATGTCATGCGTTTCCGAGAAATCGTCGTCGTCATCATTGTCAGCGAGCGAAACGGCCATGGTCTACTCCGCCGCGCGCGAATGCACGCTGCCGTGGCTGCGGTCGAGATCACGCGACAGCAGTCGCCCCGCCGCGCCCGAGGCGCGGCTGACGAGCTCGAGATAGCCTTTCGTCACGCGCGAGAAGTGGTTGTAGATGATGACGGCGGGAATGGCGGCGACGAGGCCGATCGCGGTGGCGAGCAGCGCCTCGGCGATGCCGGGCGCGACCACGGCGAGGTTCGTGGTCTGCGACTTCGAGATGCCGATGAAGCTGTTCATGATGCCCCAGACCGTGCCGAACAGGCCGACGAAGGGCGAGGTCGAGCCGATGGTCGCGAGCACGCCCATGCCGATCCGGATGCGCCGTTGCTCCGCGCGCACGATCTCGGAAAAGCTCGAGGCGGCGCGTTCCTTGATGCCGGCATCGCTGGACAGGCCAGCCGACATCCGCGCTTCGCGCAACGCCGCCGCAAGGAACGACGGCAGGATGCCCTCCTTGGTGCCGAGCGCCATCTGCGCTTCGGCAAGCGAGCGCGCCTCCGCAATCTTCTTCAACGCCGCACGCAGCTTGCCGGAGGCGACCGACAGCTCGATCGACTTGGCGATGAAGACGGTCCAGGTCATCAGCGAAGCGAAGGCGAGCCCGATCATCACCGCCTTCACGATGACGTCCGCCGACATGAACATCACCCAGGGCGACAATTCCTTCATGGCCGCAGCCTCGGGCTTCGCACCCGCGGGATTGGCGGCCACCGGGGCGGCGCCCACGACGGCGGGAGCCGTCGAGGCCGCAGGCGCAGCTGCCGGGGGGACGGTCCCGGCAGCGGACGGCTGAGCCGTCGATGGGGCCGGTGCCGGCGGGCTCTGCGTCTGGGCGGAAACGGGGGATGCGAGCCAGGCAGACGCCAGCATCAAGGCTGCGGCAAGGCTTGCTTGAAAGGAGATGGTCTTCATACTTCGGCCCAGTAGCGAATGAGACTGTGATAGATACCCGTCAATTTGACCGTTTCGGGATCGTCACGCCCGAGCCGTTCCACCAGCGCCTGTATCGCGGTGTCGAGGCCATAGATCATGCTCCGGGCTTGATCGTCCCGTATCATGCTCTGAAGCCAGAAGAAAGACGCAACCCGCGTCCCCCTGGTCACGGGGGCGACGAGAGGTGCTGGAGGATAGAGCACAAGGCCCTCCAATTCCTGTCGTTCACACGCGTCGAACGAATGTCGCCTGTTGGTATCGGCCACACAATTGCGGGTCAATGCGTGCCGTTCGCGAGAACCCTTGAATAGATCAAGATCAAAACGATTCTAAACTGCCCCGCTCTCTGAGCGAAGGATGCGTCCTAAACGCAAATCGATTGCTGGGCACTCGATCGCCGCTCTGGGTTTCATCAGCCACAGCAACTCGTCGACGGTCTTCGCAACGGCGCGCACGCGATCGGTGCTGTCCATGCCGGCGATGTTGGCGCCGTTGACAACGGCTTTGATCTCGTCGCGAAAGTCGGTGAGGAAGCACAAGGGATCGCGCTGCTCGTTGGCGACACGCGCGATCAACCCCTTGATCAGAATCTGGCACGCGATCAGCTTGCCGTTCAGCTCGTCCATGCTTTGCTCCGTCGCTGCGGCGCCGAAATGGACGATGCCGAAATCCATGGTAACCGAAACGGCTACGAGGCGACTTAGAACCGTTCTTGCGGCAGATCCGAAAGGTAGCGCGGCGCGGGGCCGATCGGTCCCGAGCACACTGCTCCGCGTGCTGCGCAAGACTTGCACGCCGGCCGATCGCGGCGGGAAAACGCGGCATTGCACGTCGCCGCGCCAACGAGCTGCCTACACGGTGCAAAGCTTTCCAATTGTTTAGGATTCTCACCCGATAGTGCTGTTTACTCTGGAAGTTGGCGTGTATTATACATCATGCTGGAACCGTACGATTGCCCCGATATTCATAGCCGAGGGCATACGAGCCGACACGAGACGACATGAACAAGTCCCGGCCGATCCTTTGGCTTCTGATCATCGCGGCCGTGGCTTCTGCGGGCTATTATGGTTGGCAGAAATTCGGCACGTCCGAGGCGGGAAAAACCCAGACCGCACAAAAAGGCCTGCCTCGCCCCTCCGCCGTCCCGGTCAGCGTTGCGCCGGTTCAGAAGACCGACTTTCCGGTCTATCTCACTGGTCTCGGCACGGTTCAGGGCTTTAACACGGTCCAGGTCCGAAGCCGTGTGGATGGCCAGATCGACAAGCTCGAATTTAGGGAAGGCCAGATCGTCAAGCAGGGCGATCTCCTGGTTTCGATCGATCCCCGCCCCTATCAGGCCACGCTCGACCAAGCCAAGGCCAAGAAGGCGCAGGACGAGGCCAGTCTCGCCAACGCCAATCTCGAGCTCCAGCGCGCCACGAAGCTCGGCGAATTCGCCACCGCCCAGCGCGTCGACACACAGCGCTCCACCGTCGCTCAGCTCACCGCCCAGATCGCCGCCGACGATGCCGCGATCTCCAACGCCCAGACCCAGCTCGATTACACCCAGATCAAGGCGCCGATCACCGGCGTGGCAGGCCTGCGTCAGGTCGACGTCGGCAACATCGTCAACGCTTCGTCGCAGACCGCCATCGTCACGATCTCGCAGGTCGAGCCGATCGCCGTGATCTTCACCGCGCCGGAAGACCAGCTCCCCTATATCAGCGAGGGCCAGAAGGCCGGCGCGCTCAAGGTGATCGCCTTCACCACCGACGGCAAGAGGACGCTGGCCGAGGGCAAGCTCGCGGTGATCAACAACCAGGTCGACGCGACCAGCGGCACGATCCGGCTCAAGGCGGTGTTCGACAACAAGGAAAGAACGCTGTGGCCGGGGCAATCGGTCTCGACGCGGCTCCTGGTGCGAACGCTGAAGGATGCGACCGTCGTTCCGGATGACGCGGTCCAGCGCTCCACCAACGGACTCTATGCCTATACGGTCAACCAGGACAACAAGGCCGAACTGCACAAGATCAAGGTCAGCTATGGCATCGACGGTCATTCGGTCATCGAGGAAGGATTGAGCCCCGGTCAGCAGGTGATCGTCGGCGGACAGTTCAAGGTGCAGCCCGGAAGCCTGGTGTCGACGGCGGTAGCAAGCTCGGATCCGACCCAGAACAAGGTTCGACAGCAATGATCGGCGGCGGGATTTCGGCGCCTTTCATCCGATATCCCATCGGCACCTCGCTGCTGATGGCCGGCATTCTCTTCGTCGGCCTGGTCGCCTATCCCCTGCTCCCGGTCGCGCCCCTGCCGCAGGTGGACTTTCCGACCATTCAGGTCACCGCCAATTTGCCCGGCGGCAGCCCCGAGACCATGGCTTCGTCGGTGGCGCAGCCGCTCGAGCGGCAATTCGCCCAGATTCCTGGCATCGCGCAGATGACCTCGACGAGCTATCTGGGCACGGCGTCGATCACCATCCAATTCGACCTCAACCGCAACATCGACGGCGCCGCCAACGACGTACAGGGTGCCATCAACGCGGCCAGCGGCCAGTTGCCGAGGAACCTGCCGTCGCCCCCGACCTACCGCAAGGTCAACCCCGCCGATGCGCCGATCCTGCTACTGTCGGCGACGTCGGAGACGCTGCCGCTGACCAGCGTCAGCGATGCCGTCGACACCCAGCTCGCCCAGCAGATCAGCCAGCTCTCGGGCGTCGCCCAGGTCTTCATCGGCGGCCAGCAGAAACCCTCGATCCGCATTCAGGTCGATCCCGCAAAGCTGGTCGCCAAGGGCTTGTCGATGGAGGATATCCGCAGCCAGATCGCGATCACCACGGTCGACAGCCCCAAGGGCAATATCGACGGCGAGAGGCGGGCCTATACGATCTACGCCAACGACCAGCTCACTCACGCGAAGGACTGGAACGACGTCATCATCGCCTATCGCAACGGCGCTCCGTTGCGAATCCGCGATATCGGCCAAGCGGTCACCGCTGCCGAAGACGCCAAGCAGGCGGCGTGGGCCAACGGCAAGCGCGGCGTGTTCCTGGTGATCTTCAAGCAGCCCGGCGCCAACGTCATCGAAACCGTCGACAGGATCAAGGCGACCCTCCCTCGTCTCGTGGCGGCGATCCCGCCCGCGATCAAGATCGAGCTCATCAGCGACCGCACCGCGACCATCCGTGCCGCGGTCGAGGACGTCCAGTTCACGCTGCTCTTGACCATTGTGCTCGTGGTCATGGTCATCTTCATCTTCCTGCGCAGCTTCTGGGCGACGGTCATTCCTACCGTCACGGTCCCGCTGGCGCTGCTGGGCGCGTGCGCCCTGATGTGGCCGGTCGGCTATTCGCTCGACAATCTGTCGCTGATGGCGCTCACCATCGCGGTCGGTTTCGTGGTCGACGACGCCATCGTAATGCTCGAGAACATCACGCGCTACATCGAGGAAGGCGACTCGCCGATGGAGGCCGCCTTCAAGGGCTCCAAGGAAATCGGCTTCACGATCGTCTCCATCAGCATCTCGCTGGTCGCGGTGCTGATCCCGCTGCTCCTGATGGGCGGCATTATCGGGCGCCTGTTCCGCGAATTCGCCGTGGTGCTGGCGATGACGATCTTCGTTTCGATGTTCGTATCGCTGACGCTGACGCCGATGATGGCCTCACGCTTCCTGCGCGCCCATGGTGAGGTGCAGCACGGCCGCTTCTATCAATGGAGCGAGCGCGCCTTCGACGCGATGCTGCGCGGCTACGAATATGTGCTCGATCACGCCCTCGCCTGGCGGCGCACCACGCTCGCGATCTTCTTCGTCACGCTCGGCCTGTCGATCTACCTGTTCGTGCTGATCCCCAAGGGCTTCTTCCCGCAGCAGGACGTCGGCCTGATCACGGCCACGTCCGAAGCCTCGCAGGACATCTCGTTCAAGGAGATGGTGAGACGCCAGGAGCAACTCGGGAAGATCATCCTGGCCGATCCCGACGTTGCCAGCGTTGCCATGTCGATCGGCGGCAGCGGCCGTGCCGGCAACAACGGCAACCTGTTCATCACGCTGAAGCCGCGCAATGAGCGTGACGCTTCGGCCCAGCAGATTATCGCGCGTCTGCGTCCGCAGTTCGACAAGGTCCAGGGCGCCCGCCTCTACATGCAGGCGGCCCAGGACGTGCGGCTCGGCGGTCGACCCACGCGCACTCAGTTCGAATTCACGCTGCAAGACGCCAATCTGGACGAGCTGAACGAATGGGCGCCGAAGATCCTTGGCAAGATGCAGACATTGCCAGAGCTGCGCGACGTCGCGACCGACCAGCAGACGCAGGGCACAACGGTCCAGCTCAAGATCAACCGCGACACCGCCGCCCGCTACGGCATCCAGCCCCAGCTGATCGACGATACGCTGTATGATTCCTTCGGACAGCGGCAGGTCACGCAATATTTCACGCAGCTCAACACCTACAAGGTGATCCTGGAAGTGCTGCCCGAGATGCAAGGCGATCTCGAGACGCTGAACAAGCTCTACGTGAAATCGCCGTTGACCGGCGACCAGGTGCCGCTGTCGACCTTCGCGAGCTGGACCACCGATCCGGTCCGCCCGCTCTCGATCAGCCATCAAGGCCAGTTCCCGTCGATCACGATCAGCTTCAATCTCGCGCAAGGCGTCGCGCTCGGCCAGGCCACCGAGGCCGTGCAGAAGGCGATGGCGGAGCTCGGTACGCCGCCCACGCTGAATTCGAGCTTCCAGGGCACCGCACAGGCGTTCCAGCAGTCGCTCGGCACCGTGCCGCTCTTGATCCTCGCCGCGCTGGTCGTGGTCTATCTGATCCTCGGCATTCTCTACGAGAGCTACATCCATCCGATCACGATTCTGTCGACGCTGCCCTCGGCCGGCGTCGGCGCGCTCGCGATCCTGATGGCGGCCGGATTCGACTTCAGCCTGATCGCGCTGATCGGCATCATCCTCCTGATCGGCATCGTGAAGAAGAACGGCATCATGATGGTGGACTTCGCGATTGCCGCCGAGCGCGACGAGCACAAGACACCGGAGGAATCGATCCGTCAGGCCGCGCTGCTGCGCTTCCGTCCGATCATGATGACGACGATGGCGGCCCTGCTCGGCGGCGTGCCCCTCATGCTCGGCCACGGCACCGGCGCCGAAATCCGCCAGCCGCTCGGCTACGCCATGGTCGGCGGCCTGATCGTCAGCCAGGCGCTGACGCTGTTCACCACGCCGGTCGTCTATCTCTATCTCGACAAGCTCAACAACTGGTTCTCGACCTGGGGCCGTTCGGACGACGAAGGCGAGGAGACGCCCGAGCAGGGCAGCGTCAAGGAAGCCGCCGAGTAAGGTTGCGCCGCGCCTGCCGCGCAGCGAGACCCCGGTTCGCAAATGCGGTTTCCCATGCCCATGCAATCCAGACTTGCCGCCCTTGCCGCTGCCGTCCTGTTGTCAGCAGGCGCAGCGCACGCCCAGCAGGGCGCCAAGAAGAACGCCGCGCCCGCGCCGGCCGCGCAGCCCGCGCCCGCCCCGACGCAGGCTGACGGGGCTTCCGGAGAGCCCGGCTGGATCGTCCGCTGCACCAGCGCAAGCCGCGACGCGCCGCTCGAATGCGCGATGGAGCAGAACGCGGTGCTGACCAAGACGGGCCAGACCGTCGTCCTGATCAACATCCGCATCGCGCCCGACACCCGCACGCCGATCGCGCTTCTGCAATTGCCGCTCGGCCTCAACCTTCCCGTCGGGGCCAAGCTCCAGGTCGACGAAGGCAAGACGTTCGATCTCCAGATCCAGACCTGCGAGAATCGCGGCTGCTACGCCTCGACCCCGGTTGCGCCGGACCTGCTCGCCGCCTTGCGATCGGGCAAGCAGCTGAAGGTCTCGTTTCAGAACATGGCCAAGGAGACGATCGCGATTCCGATGCCGCTCGGCGATTTCGCGGCGGCCTACGACAAAATCAAGTAGCGGGCTTCCTCACGTCACGATGTCGCTCGCCCGAAGCAGCGTCGTGAAGCCGCCATAGATCATGCGCTTGCCATCGAACGGCATGCCCTCGAACTTGATGCGCGGGTCCGCCATCACCTTCTTGTTGATGGCATCGCGGCTCTCGCGGTCCCGATAGACGATCCAGGCGAACACCACGACCTCGTCCTCCTTCGCGATCACAGCGCGCGGAAACGAGGTGAGCTCGCCATAGGGAACGTCGTCGCCGATGCATTCGACGTAGTCGAGCGCGCCGTGCTCCATCCAGATGGCGCACGCTTGCGTCGCCAGCGCCTTGTAGGCCTCGATATTGTCCTTCGGCACGGCGAGAACGAAACCATCGACATAGGGCATTTGCGGATCTCCTTGGGTTGTCCAGCCCAAGGACGATACAGCGCGCGGCGATCCGACTTGGAAATGCAAATGTCAGGTGAGGCAAACCGCCGCGTGTGGTGAGATGGCGATGCATGCCCCGAACGCCTTGCAATCAACCCTGGGAACACGCCCGGAACTGGCTGCCCTTCGTGGATGACTGCCGGCGCCCGGCGCTCAATCCAGCCTGTCGCTGACGATTGGCGGGACGATCTTGTCGGCCTGGGCGCGTTGGATCGCGCATTCGCGGACGAAAAAGTCGATCAGCGCGCGAACCGAGGGGAGAAGTCCCCGGCGCGACGGGAATACGGCGTGCACGATGCCCGAACGGGGCCTCCAGTCAGGAAGGACGTGGACGAGGCGTCCCGCCTTGATGTCGTCGGCGACAAAGATGGTCGGGAGTTGGACAGCCCCTGCGCCGGCAATCGCCGCATCGCGGAGGACTGACATGTCGTCGGTGATCAGGCGCGGTGTATGCGGCACCAAGGTCGCTAGGCCATCTGCATGGTGCAGGTCCCAGGCATGGACCCGATCCGGTCGCTCCTGGTCGAGGCTGGGAAGGCCGTGGAGATCCGCCGGCGATTTTATTGTGCCGTGGATGAGTGAGGATGCAGCCACGAGACACTGGCTGCTTTCATCGAGCCAGCGCATCACGAGATCGCTGGTCTCAAGCGGCGGAAATCGCACACGGATCGAGAGGTCGAATCCTTCGGCGATCACATCGACGCGGCGGTTCGTGCTCTCCAGCCGCACCTGCACGCCGCGCTGCTGCATCATGAAGCGCGCGATCAGTTCGCCGAACTGGAAGGAGAGCAGGCCGCTCGGGCAACTCATGCGCACCACGCCGCGCGGCTCCGCCTGCACCGCGGCGACAATCTGCTCGGCCGCCTCGGCTTCGACGATCATCGCGACGCAGCGCTCATAAAAGTCCTGCCCGATGTCGGTCACCGAGAAGCGACGCGACGAGCGATTGAGGAGGCGAACGCCAAGGCGCTCCTCAAGCAGAAGGATACGGCGGCTCAGTTTCGATTTCTGAATCCCGAGGGCACGGCCCGCCGGCGCGAAGCCCCCATGCTCGACGACGGAGGCGAAATAGTAGAGGTCATTGAAGTCCTGCATCGTCCTAAGCATAGGACGCTGCGTCCCGTATGGCAATCTTTGAGCTTCATCGTCGCGCTTTTAGTCTTTTGTTGGTGAAGCGACGCAGCTCGACCGCGTCAGGAGGGCAACATGGCCAAGACGGTACTCGGCCGGTACGGCAATGACCGGCAGCATTGGGTGGGCGACGGTTTTCCAGTGCGCTCGCTCTTTTCGTACAACACACTGGGCGCGCATATTAGCCCGTTCCTCCTGCTCGACTATGCGGGACCGTATACCTTCGCGCCGACCATGCATCGGCGAGGCGTGAGCGAGCATCCCCATCGCGGCTTCGAAACCGTCACCATCGTTTACGAAGGCGAGGTCGAGCACCGTGATTCCGCCGGCAATGGCGGGGTGATCGGGCCCGGCGATGTGCAATGGATGACGGCCGCCGGCGGCATTCTCCATGAGGAATATCACTCGGCGGGCTTTGCCAAGGCGGGTGGACCGCTCCGCATGGTGCAGCTCTGGGTCAACCTGCCGGCCAAGGACAAGATGGCACCGGGCGGGTATCAGGGCATCGCGAAGGCGGACATTCCCAACGTCTCGCTCCCGCATGGTGCGGGGAAGGCGCGGGTCATCGCCGGCGCGTATCGCGGCATCAAAGGACCGGCCCGCACGTTCACGCCGATCAATGTGTGGGACCTGAGCCTTAAGGCCGATGCGGACCTCACGCTCGACCTGCCCGAGGGGCATACCGCGATGATCGTGGTGTTGACCGGGCATGTCACGGTCGGCCGCAGTCTGGACGCGGGTGCGGCGGAAATGCTGCTGCTCGACCGCAAGGGCAGCGATGTCGCCATTCACGCGAACGGAGTGGCGAAGCTGCTGGTCCTCACCGGCGATCCGATCGACGAGCCGATCGTGGGCTACGGGCCATTCGTCATGAACAGCGAGGCGGAAATCCGCCAAGCCATCGACGACCTCAACAGCGGGCGCTTCGTCACCGCCGCGGCGTGACTGTGGGGCCGGACTCACGTGTGGGTCCGGCCCCTTTTCCTTGCGGAAGGGTGTGCGCTCACTCGTCCGCGCGATCCCGGGCTCCGGCCCATTCCCAGCGCAGAACCCCGACCGATAAGAGAGGCCCAGCAATGGCCAGTGAACCGATCCGCAATCCGCAGACCGACCATCTTCTGACGCCGCAGAACGCGGCATTCATCATCATCGACTATCAGCCGATTCAGGTGTCCTCGATCCGCTCGATTCCGCGCGACGAGCTGGTGTTCAACATCGTGAGCACCGCCAAGGCGGCCGTGCATTACAAGCTTCCGATCGTCCATTCGACGGTCAATGTTGCAACCGGCCGCAACAAGCCACCCATTCAGGAACTGCAGGCCGTCCTCGGGCACCTGCCGACATACGACCGGACCTCGATCAACAGCTGGGAGGACACAGCGTTCAAGCAGGCGGTGAAGGCGATCGGCCGCCACAAGCTGATCATGACCGCGCTCTGGACCGAAGCCTGCCTGACGTTCCCGGCGCTGGACGCGATCCAGGAGGGCTATGAGGTCTATGTGCCGGTCGACGCGGTCGGCGGGACGTCGCTGGCCGCGCATGAGGCGGCGCTGCGCCGCATCGAGCAGGCCGGTGCCAAGCTGATCAGCCGGGTGCAGATGTATTGCGAGCTCCAGCGCGACTGGGCGCGCGAAGCGACCGTCCCGGGATTCATGGGCGTCTTCGAAAGCTTCGACGGGTTCAACCCCGAGAAAGCTGCGGGAGCAGTTCGATAGCAGGCTACGACCAAGGGGCTTCGCCCTCAAGGGCCCGTGTCGCAGAGAGACACGGGCCGCGCCTGGACGGGACCAGATGAGCCGCCCTGCCCATACAAGGCGGAGCATATCGGGCGCCTGATATGAGGCCGTGCTCAAATTCGAAGATGAAAGAAAAGGACAACGATGATCCATCTGGACGGGAAGCGTGCGTTGGTGACTGGCGGGGCGCGGGGCATCGGAGCCGCAATTACCTTGGCGCTGGCTGAGAACGGCGCGCACGTGGCGTTCACCTTTCAGCGTTCGGTCGAACAAGCCAACGCGGTGGTCAAGTCCGTGGAGGCGACAGGACGGCGCTCGGTCGCAATCCAGGCCGACAGCGCGGACCCGGGCGCCATCGTACGCTCCGTGCAAGAAGCCGTCTCGGGGCTCGGCGGACTCGACATCCTCGTCAACAATGCGGCGATCGGTCAGTACGGACTGATCGCTGATCTTGACGTGGCCAAATACCAAACTCTGATGGACGTCAACGTGCGAGCGCCAGTTCTGTTTGCCAAGGCTGTCATTCCCCATCTTTCCGCAGGAGGTCGCATCATCTCGATCGGATCGGATCTCGGCGAGCGCGTCCCGTTTCCCGGAGTGACCGCCTATGCGATGTCCAAGGCTGCCTTGATCTCCTTTACGCGCGGCTTGTCGCGTGAACTTGGCCCTAGGGGCATCACCGTGAATCTTGTCCAACCCGGGTCGGTAGACACGGATGCCAATCCGGCGGACGGGCCGACTTCCGCTGTCCAGAAGAGTCTTACATCGCTGGGGCGATTCGCTGAGCCGCGCGAAATCGCGAATGCTGTGGTCTTTCTGGCCAGCCCTTCGGCAAGCGTGATCACTGGCGCCACCCTGACCGTTGATGCAGGCGCAATCGCGTAAGGGAGGTCAATTGAAGCAACACTGACGCCTCGATTCCTAGAATTTCCTAAAGGAGGAACCCACCATGTCCACTCGTGCGCCCGCTCTTGCCCAGAGGTCGTCTACAGCCGAACCCGCCTCGACGGCATCGCCTTTGGCGGTACTGCGGTCGATTTTGTCGAATCCGACCGATCTGGATTTCGTCAAACAATTTACGACTGATGACTTCATCTATGTATCGCTCAACTATGAACACGCGGAACTGAAGCAGATCATGCCTTGGGCCGGAACAAACAAAGGCACCGAGGGACTGGTTCAGACCTTTATCGACGTCAGTCGTTATTGGACGATAGACGACTTCCAAATTCAGGACAGCTTTGAAAATAAGAACGGCGCCGCGATCTTTGGCTCCTTTACTTACACGTCAAACATTCTGGGTAAAACAGTGACATCACCCTTCGCGGTTCTGGCGCGCGGCGAGAACGGCAAGCTGTCCTACGTGCAGTTTATGGAAGATACCTTTGCAACAGTTCGCAGTTTCAGAGAAAGCGGCGAGTATCTCATCAAAGCAAGTCCAGACGGATCGGAAGCCCTCGTCTGACAGCTTATAGCTGCCTACGCGAAGCGATCATCGCGATCCCGTTCAGCTGGCGCGCCAAGCTCGGCCAGGGCGCGGCGCTCGACCTCAGCCCGCGATGAGCCGGCCGGAACCGTTGGTGGCCGAGGATCTCGATGCCGTCCCTAGCCGCGCGCCGGTGGGCAAGACTCGCTATAGGATCGACGGCGGATACGCCTGCGTTTCTTGCTGCGAATGTTTGATCTTTCCGACGAGGGCTATCGCGACGGCGCGCATAACTGGGGTGTCTATCAGGCGGCGGGCGCCCCGGCGTCGATCGAGCGATTCTTCCCGCCGAGCTAGGCCGAGCATGTGAGGCAGCACGAGCGGGCGACGAAGCACGATCATGATGTTCACGCCCGGACGCACCGATTTCGCGGTCAACTCCTCCATCGCGCAGATGTCTAGTCCGGTTTGGCAAAGCTGCCATTCGTGCGTAGAGCGAACCTCTCCGCGAGGGCTCGGATTGGCTTACGCTTGGCTCTTGGCTGTCCCCCATCCGGAGCCCGGCTACGTCGGACAGATCGCTGAGGTCATCTCAAAGTGAGCAGAATCGACCGGGTGCGGGGAGTAGTAGATCGTAGATGAGCGTACGTGGGAGTGCGTGGCTGGGGAACCTGGATTCGAACCAAGACAAACAGAGTCAGAGTCTGTTGTGCTACCGTTACACCATTCCCCAACGGAATAGTCGAACAAATTCAAAGACATAACTGATTTGTTCGACTGTGGCCGGAAAGCGCATCGCGCCAATCGCGGCTCAGGCGTGGCAGCCTTCTACCCGCTCGCATCTGGGCTGGCAAGCGCTGCGGTGGATGGATCGGGGGTCAGAGCAGGTTTGATCAGACGACGATGTGGTCGAAGTCTGCGGCGATCCGGGTGTTCGGGAAGATTTTTGCCGCCTCGGCGAGAATCTCCGCGTCCTCGTAGCGCCCTGACATATGCGTCAGCACAAGCTGTCCGACCTTGTTCGTGGCCGCAAAAGAGGCCGCTTCTGCCGCAGTGAGATGGCCGTAATTCCGCGCGGTCGGCGCGTCGCGATCGAGGAACGTGGCCTCGATCACCAGCATGTCGGCGCCGGCCACGTATCGCGACAGCCCATCGGTGGTCTCGGTGTCGCCGATCACGACGAGCTTGCTGCCGCCGCTCGGAGGACCCAGGACGTCTTCCGGATCGATGCTTCGGTTTGCAACCACGATCGGTCGGCCGGCGGCCAACTCGCCGCGCAACGGACCATCGGGGACACCGAGCGCGATGAGGCGATCAGGCCGCAGATGACGGCGCGCGGGGCTTTGGAAGATGAAGCCGAAGCTGTCGGTGTCGCGGTGGCGGACCGGAAAACAGTCAACGGCGAATTCACCGGTATCGATAGCTCGTCCCTCGGTCAGCGCTTCGAACTGGACGGCGATCGGCGCCCTGCCCGCGCCCCACAGGCCGGCGAGCATGCGGGTGACGAGGTCGAGCGTGCCCGCGCCGCCGTGAACGGTCATCGTCTCGGACGTCTGCCGCAAGCCGAGCGTCGAAAACAGTCCGGGGATGCCGAGCACGTGGTCGAGATGGGCGTGGGTGAGCAGGATGCGGTCGAGCCGCCGGAAGCCGGCGCCGCTGCGCAGCAGCTGGCGCTGCGTGCCCTCGCCGCAATCGACCAGGACGCGCTTGCCTGCGGCTTCCACAAGGAGTGCCGGATGGTTGCGCTCCGCCGAGGGAACGCTCGCTGATGTCCCGAGAAACGTCAGGGCGAACATGGTCGATGTCCAGCGACCGTCCTTCTCCGCGTCGATACGGTTGACGGTCTCACCGTCCCCAATGCCACGCGAGCAGCAGCGCGTACAGGGCCATCGACGCGGCATAGAGCACGGCAAGCAGCACGTAGCCGGCGATCTGGCGACCGAGCGTCGCCTTCGGCGTCACCCACCAGTCGAGCGCCTTGAAGGCGGCGGGCACCAGCCACCAGCCGAGCAGCTGCGTGCTGACGAGATTGCCGATGAACAGCGACAGCCAGACCGGCACGCCGTTTCTGTCGATCAGGGGCGCGCTGATGAAAGTACCCCAGAGGTAGACCACGGGATAAAGCACCAGGAGAACGATCAGGTTGCTCTTCCAGATGAAACCGGGCCCTTGCTCGGGAGCCTGCGTCTTGCCGGCCGGGAACCAGAAATTGAAGGCGTAGCTCGCCCGCCTCACGTGCATTCCGGCATTGAAGCGCGCGCCCTCCTTCAGCAGCGTCTGCCGCAAGGGCGAGTCGAGCCACGCATTGAGGTTGGTATCAGAATCGAACGACAGGATGATGATCCATTCGTCGTGCAGGCCCGGAATCGGCCGCTCGATCTTATGGCGCAGAAATCCCTTGAACTCGGCCTCCGCCGCCTGGATGCGCTGCTGCCATTTCAGGAACGCGTCCTCGAGCCCATCAGGGACTTTGAATGAGATGACCGCCGAGACCGCGCTGTCGCGCGGGACGCCGGTGTCAGGCAGGATATGGACGTCCTCCGAACCGACGAAGAAGCGCTGCACCTCCGCGATCATCTTCGCCCGCACCTCGCTCTGCAGCCAGGCACGTGCCGCAGCGGGGCTCGCGAAACGCAGGATCGTCACCCAGTCCACATGCGCCGGCGGTTGCGGCGGCACCACTTCAAGGCTGAGGAAGCCTGGCCAGGCCTTGAGCACCTCGCCGACCTCACCGTTCCACCGGGCGAACGCAGCAAAGCCGTCGTCGGCGATGCGGCGCTGAATGACGAGAGCGACCGGCTGGCCGGTTGTTTCAGGAGATGCGCTCATTGGCAGCGGTCCGCCTCAGCCTTTCTTGTAGAGCCGCTTGCCCATCACCCAGGTCTCGTCGACGCAGCGATCGTCGCCGACCATCATGATGGCGAACAGCATGCTCGCGGCCTCGTCCATCGTGCGCGGGCCGGCGCCGTCGGCGATCAGCGATTGATGCCACGCTTGCGCGACCTGCCCGCCGTTCGGATCGAGCGCGACGAAATCGGCCTCCTTGCCCGGCTCGAAGTTGCCGAGCTTGTCGTCGATGTAGAGGCCTTCGGCGCCGCCGAGCGTGATCGACCAGAAACCGCGATAGGGCGAGAGCTTGTTGCGCTCGGCTTCCGCGAGGTCCTTGCGCGCGGGATCGATGCTGCCGTCGAGCAGCGTGTTGTTGCACATGCCGACCTTGTAGGCGTCGTCGAGCACGGAGATCATCGAGAAGCGGTTGCCGCCGCCGACATCGGTGCCGAACGACATCTTGACGCGATGCTCGGGATCGGTGGCCCGGCCGAGGCGGAACAGGCCGCTGCCGAGGAACAGGTTCGAGCACGGGCAGAACACCACCGCCGCGCCCTTCTTCGACATGCGGCGGAACTCGTTGTTGGAGAGATAGACGCCGTGGCCGCCGGAGAATTTCGGACCGACCAGGTCGAACTTCTCGTAGACGCCGAGATAATCCTGGCAATCCGGATGCTCGACCAGCACGCCGCTGCATTCGGCCGGGTTCTCGGAGATGTGGGTGTTGACCCAGCAGTCCGGATGCTCGTGCTTGAGGCGCTGACACGCTCTCAGCAATTCCGGCGAGGCACCAAAGGCGAAGCGCGGCGTGATGGCGTAGAGATTGCGGCCCTTGTTGTGGTACTGCGCGATCAGCCGCTTGCTGTCGCGATAGAAATTTTCCGGCGTATCGATGAAATCGGCCGGCGCGTTGCGATCGATCCCGGTGAGGCCCGCGATGACGCGCATGTTGCGCCTGCTCGCTTCCTCGAACAACTCCTCGGTCGAAACAGGCGAGGAGCTCGTGAAGGCCTGGCAGGTGGTGGTGCCTGAGGCGAGCAGCGCATCGAGGAAACGCTTCACGCCCTCGCGCGCGTAGTCGCGATCCCGGTATTTGAGCTCTTCCGGGTAGACCCATTTCTGCAGCCACGGCAGGAGCTGCTCACCATAGGCCCCTAACACGCGCGTCTGCGGCAGATGGATGTGGCCGTCGATGAAGCCGGGAACGATGATGCGGTCCTTGATGTGGGTGACCTCGACGCCCGGATGGGCGGCGGCAATCTTGTCATAAGGACCGAACGCCTTGATCACGCCGTCAGTGACGACCATGAGACCATCCTGGTGAAAGCGCGCGGCGGCCGGCTCGTTGCCGACGTGCTTCCAGGGATCGTCGACGAAATCGAAGAACGTGCCGCGAATTCCGACCGTGGTCATGATTTGGGTCCTTATTTAACTGTGTGTCGCTTGCCGCGCCGACGGCAGCGAGATCGCGAGCAGCGTCCCCGCAATGGCGCAGAGCCCGAGATAAAGCCATCCGATCGGCGCCTGTGTCGCTTCGGGCAACACCGCCGTGATCGCCATGGCACCGCTCACGGCGAGATAGCAGAGCGCGCTGATGAGGCCGCCAACCAGGCCATGGTCGCGTTCGAACAGGCCAAGCGCCATGCCGTACATCATCGGGCACAGCACGCCGCAGCCGCCGAGCACCAGCGCGCCGCCGATCGTGATCGACGTAAAATCCAGACCTAGGGTCATGCCCGTTACGCTCAGGACCGCAGAGCCGGCGAGGAACAGCGCGAAGGCGCCGAAGCCCAGCAAGCGCGCCGGCATGACGCGCGCGAAATGCGCGCAGCCGAGCTCGCCGGCGAGATTGACCCCGCCAAGCCCGAGTGCGACGAGGCCGTAGATGGCCGCCGAATAGCCGAGACCGGTCTGGTAGAAGAACGGCGCGACGACGCCGAACGCCAGCTGCGCGCTGGCCGCCGCGGCAAACACCAGCACGAAGGCGAGGAAGCCCGGGCGGACCAGCGCATCGCGCAAAATACCGGCAGTGCGGCGCGGATCGAATGGCGCGCGCCGCTCTGCCGGCAATGTTTCGGGCAGAAGAAATGCGACGATCGCGGCGACGATCGCCGCGGCGACGGCAATGACGACGAAGACGCCACGCCACGAGGTCAGCTCGACGATGAAGCCACCGGCCGCCGGCGCCAGTACCGGCGCAAGGCCCCAGGCGGCACCCAACAGGCCGGAGATCGCGGTGAGCTCGCGGCCGCGGAAACAATCAGCTGCGACCGCATAGGCGACGACGAGACAAGTGCAGCCGCCGATGCCTTGCAGGAAACGCAAACCGAGCAGCAGCGAGGCGCTGGTGGCCAGCGCACAGGCGATGCTCATCGCGATCAGGACCGACAACCCCGCGAGCAGCACGTTTCGGCGGCCAAGGGTGTCCGAGGCGATACCGACCGGCACCAGCGCCAGAGACATGCCGAGCATGTAAGCGGTGACGGTGTTCTGCATCGACGCCGCGTCAGCTGCGAGATCCACCACCATCTGCGGCAGGCCCGGCGTATAGGCATCGAGCGGAATCTGGCTGAACGGCACGACGCACAACAGGATCGGCACGATCCCACTCCTGGCGCGACCGGCGTCCGAAGCAAGTGCAGTCATGGCTTACGCCCCCTCGATGCCCGCAGGCCCCATCTTTTCGTGCGCGCAATGAGACACAATGCAGGTTGCGGATATTCACGCACGGAACGTGCCAGAACTGTATGTAAAAACTCTTAGGGGTTCCCGTATCGATACGGTTTGCGGCGCTGGATGATCAGGCTCCGGGCACGCTCAAACAAAAATGCGAAAACAACCCCATGCACAGTACGAATCATTGAAGAATTTCGCACCGCATGGTGCGGGTCCTGCCGGCGAAGGCCGTTTGACACGTCGGGCAGAACAGGCGCAAAGTTGCATGATCGCCGATCGTGAATCCGCAACTCGCGCCGACGCCGTTAACCGGTCGGAAGCCATGGCTGCTATGAAACGTGAGCCGGCCTCGACATCGGCACTACTGTCGATGGCGCGAGGCTGAACTCTATGCACGCGCCCGATCGCAGTTTGCACGAGGCCATGCTTGTCCGGCAGATGGATCGAGCCACGGCAGGCATCGGCAATCGAGGTTGGAAATGACTCTCCTCAGAAGTGACGGCGTGTGGTTGAACGAACCGAAACGATGGACGGCAGAGGACGATCGCCTCCAGGTCGTGACGGACAAAGGCACCGATTTCTGGCGCGAAACCTACTACGGCTTTAATCGTGACAGCGGGCATTTCCTGGGCTTTCCAACCCGCGAGGCATTCACCGCCAGCTTACGTGTACAGGGCGACTTCCAGACGCTCTACGATCAGGCGGGCATCATGGTGCGCATCGACGCGCGACATTGGGTCAAGGCCGGCATCGAACTGTCGGACGGCCGCGCCATGCTTGCAAGCGTGCTAACCGACGGGCGATCGGACTGGGCAACGGCACCCTATGAGCATGATGCCGGAGACTTCTGGGTCCGCGCAACCGTCGCCGACGGCGTCCTTCGTCTACAAGTCTCGGCCGATGGCAAGACCTGGCCTCTCATGCGGCTAGCGCCGTTTCCGGCAGCAAGCTCCTATCTTGTGGGCCCGATGGCCTGCACGCCCGAGCGGGCGGGACTGGAAGTCGTGTTCTCGAACTTTCGTCTGACACCGCCGCTTGGAAAGGACCTTCACGACCTGAGCTAAGCGGCCTTGCGATCTATCGCGCTCCCGAGCGGGCAGATCGTCGTTCAGCGCAGGCCACTCGTCTCTACCCCCTGGCCGACTGCGCTTCCACCGCCTGCACGGCGACATCAGCGACCTGCCGCAGCGCTTCACGATCGGCGCCTGAAGACGCCATCACGCCCATGCCGACCGCCACCGCCGAGACATAGCGCGCGAGCGCGGCCGGATCGGCGCTCTCCTTGAGATCGCCCTCCGCCTTGGCCCGGACGAAACGGTCGCGGAGCTGGTCCTCGTTCTGGGCGCGGCGGGCGGCGAGCTCGAAGGGGACGTTTTCTGAGCCGGTGCCGCAGGCGATGCCGCCCTGCACGAGCAGGCAGCCGGGCGGATTGGCGGGATCGGTCTGCTTGTCGGCAATGCCCATCAGCATCCGCTCCGCCACCTGGCGAGCGGTGGGCGCTGCGACCACCTCGTCCATCCAGATGTTGCGCAGCGTGGTGTAGCGGTCGAGCGCAGCCTTCAGCAGGCCTTCCTTGTTGCCGAAGCAGGCGTAGAGACTGGGCGGATTGATGCCCATGGCCTCCGTGAGCTGGGCAATGGTCGCGCCCTCATAGCCATGGCGCCAAAACACTTCCATCGCCTGGTCCAACGCCGTTTCGGCGTCGAATTCGCGGGGGCGTCCCATGCCCATGTGCCTGTCTCCTCGGATTCGGCGTGCTGTCTCAGCCTAACGCCGGATCCTATCTATTTGTTCTAGCTTTCTTTTTCTTGTGTCTTCCAATCGTCGCGGTATCGGCGTACAATTTTCTTAGTGATTGGTACATAAGTATCTTGCACTGCGGTATCCAGCTCCACATCTGTAGTGAACACTACATATCTGGAGCGCGCAAATGCATCCCTCCCAAAATACCTCCCGCACCGGCCATTTCCGCCGCCTTCTGGGCGGCGTCGCCATCGTGGGCGCCCTCGCCGCGGCCGGCTCGATCGTGACCGGCCGCTATTTTCATGCGGCGCAAGCGACCGCACCGGCGGCCGCAGCTGAACAAGCCGTTTCCGTCACCGTCGCGATGATCGAGCCGCGGCAGACCGTGCTGTGGGACGATTTCTCCGGCCGGCTCGAGGCGATCAACCGTGTCGAGCTCCGCCCCCGCGTTGCGGGTGCGATCATGTCGGCGAACTTCACCGAGGGCGCGCTGGTGAAGGCCGGCGACGTGCTGTTCAAGATTGATCCCGCCCCCTATGCGGCCGAGGTCGACAAAGCTGCCGCCCAGCTCGAGGCCGCCAAAGCGCGCGTCGTCTTCACCCAAAGCGAGCTCGAGCGTGGCGCACAGCTCGTCGGCAACGCCGTGGTCACCCGGCGGGACTACGACCAGCGCGACAACGCCAATCGCGAAGCGATCGCCAACGTCAAGGCGGCCGAGGCGACGCTGCAGACCGCAAAGCTCAATCTCGACTACACCGAAGTGCGCGCGCCCGTGGATGGCCGCGTCGGCAAGATCGAGGTCACCGTCGGCAATCTCGTCGCCGCCGGCACCGCCTCGCCGGTGTTGACCTCGCTGGTCTCGGTCAATCCGATCTACGCCTCGTTCGATGCGGACGAAGAGGTGGTGCTGCGCGCGCTGAACTCGATCGCCGATGCTTCCGGCCAACGCGGCAAGCTCGACCAGATCCCGGTCGAGATGACGACCTCGGGCGGCTTGTCCGCGAAGGGCAACATCCAGCTCATCGACAACCAGGTCAACGGCCAGAGCGGCACCATCCGTGTCCGCGCGGTGTTCCGCAACGACGATGGGCGTCTCATCCCCGGCCAGTTCGCGCGCGTGCGCATGGGCCAGCCGAAGCAACAGGCGCTGGTGATGATCGACGAGCGCGCGATCGGCACCGACCAGGACAAGAAGTTCGTGATGGCAGTCGGCGACGACAGCCGCGCCGTCTACCGGCCGGTCACGCTCGGCGGCGCCGTCGATGGGCTTCGCATCGTCACCTCGGGCCTGAAGTCCGGCGACCGCATCGTCGTCAATGGTCTGCAACGCGTGCGTCCGGGAGCCCTCCTCAAGACGGAGGTGGCGGCGATGGGCGCACGGGGGCCGCAGCAGGCGTCGAACCACAGCAACCAGGACGTGGTGCAGCGTTAATGCACCCCGTCATCTCGGGGCGCGCATCGCGCGAACTACGGTGCGCAATTGCGCACCTGAGAATCTCGAGCGTACGAAACTCCGAACACATCACCTCTGGATTCCGGGTTCGCGCTTCGCGCGCCCCGGAATGACGAGTGGAGGTCTCGGAGAACATCAGGATATTGCCCAGGGGCAAGGCCATGAATCTGTCAAAGTTCTTCATCGATCGTCCGATTTTCGCCGGCGTGCTGTCGGTCCTGATCTTCCTTGCCGGCCTGATCTCGCTGTTCGCGATGCCGATCTCGGAATATCCCGACGTCGTGCCGCCCTCCGTCGTGGTGCGCGCTACCTATCCCGGCGCCAACCCCAAGGTTATCGCGGAGACAGTGGCGACCCCGATCGAGGAGCAGATCAACGGCGTCGAGAACATGCTCTACATGTCGAGCCAGGCGACCACCGACGGCGCGATGACGCTGACGGTGACGTTCCGGCTCGGCACCGATCCCGACAAGGCGACGCAGCTGGTGCAGAACCGCGTGCAGCAGGCCGAGCCGCGCCTGCCGGCCGTGGTGCGCCAGCTTGGCATCATCACCAAGAAGTCCTCGCCCGACCTCACCATGGTGGTGCATCTGTTGTCGCCGAACGGCCGCTACGACATGACGTATTTGCGCAACTATGCCGTGCTCAACGTCAAGGACCGGCTAGCGCGGATCGACGGCGTCGGCGACGTTCAGCTCTATGGCGCCGGCGATTATTCGATGCGGGTCTGGGTCGATCCGCAGAAGGCGGCCGAGCACGGCCTGACCGCGAGCGACATCGTGCGCGCGATCCAGGCGCAAAACGTCGAGGCCGCCGCCGGCGTGGTCGGCTCCTCTCCGAATGTCAAAGGCATCGATCTCCAGCTCTCGGTCAATGCCGAAGGCCGCCTCGCCAACGAGGAGCAGTTCGGCGACATCGTGGTCAAGACCGGCACGCGCGGCGAGGTCGTCCGTCTGCGCGATGTCGCGCGCATCGAGCTCGGCGCGTCCGAATACGGCCTGCGCTCGCTGCTCGACAACAAGCATGCGGTGGCAATCCCGATCTCCCAGGCGCCGGGCTCCAACGCGCTGCAGATCTCCGACAATGTCCGCGCCACCATGGCGGAGATCAAGAAGAACATGCCGGAGGGCGTGTCCTACCAGATCGTCTACGACCCTACCCAGTTCGTTCGCTCCTCGATCGAGGCTGTGATCCACACGCTCTTGGAGGCGATCGCGCTGGTCGTGCTGGTCGTGATCCTGTTCCTCCAGACCTGGCGGGCCTCGATCATTCCCCTGCTGGCCGTGCCGGTGTCGATCGTCGGCACCTTCGCCGTGATGCACGTGTTCGGCTTCTCGATCAACGCGCTCACCTTGTTCGGCCTGGTGCTCGCTATCGGCATCGTTGTCGACGACGCCATCGTCGTGGTCGAGAACGTCGAGCGCAACATCGAGTCCGGGCTGTCGCCGCGCGATGCCACCTATCAGGCCATGCGCGAGGTCTCGGGCCCGATCATCGCGATCGCGCTGGTGCTGATCGCGGTGTTCGTGCCGCTCGCCTTCATCTCCGGCCTCACGGGACAGTTCTACAAGCAGTTCGCGCTAACGATCGCGATCTCGACGGTGATCTCGGCCATCAATTCCCTGACGCTGTCTCCGGCGTTGTCGGCGCTGCTGCTCAAGGGCCACAACGAGCCGAAGGACTGGCTGACGCTGATCATGGAGAAGAGCCTCGGCTGGTTCTTCCGCGGGTTCAACAAGGCGTTCACGCGGTCCTCGGAGAACTACAGCGGCAGCGTCGGCAAGGTGATCTCGCGTAAGTCCGCGATGATGGGCCTTTATGTGGTCCTCGTCGGACTCACCGCATTTCTGTTCCAGCAGGTGCCGAGCGGCTTCGTGCCGGGCCAGGACAAGCAATATCTGGTCGGCTTCGCCCGCCTGCCCGACGGCGCCACGCTCGACCGCAGCGAAGAGGTGATCCGCAGGATGAGCGACATCGCGCTGACCCAGCCCGGTGTCGAGAGCTCGGTGGCCTTCCCGGGCCTGTCGATCTCCGGCTTCACCAACTCATCCAATGCCGGCATCGTGTTCTCGACGCTGAAGCCGTTCGACGAGCGCAAGGATCCCTCGCTCAGCGGCCCTGCGATCGCGGCCGAGCTGAACAAGAAATATGCCGGCATCCAGGAAGCCTTCATCGCCATGTTCCCGCCGCCGCCGGTCAACGGCCTCGGCACCATCGGCGGCTTCAAGCTGCAGATCGAGGACCGCGCCGGTCTCGGCTATGACGCCCTGAACGAGGCAACCACCGCCTTCATGGCGGCGATGCAGAAGGCGCCGGAGATCGCGGGCGTGTTCTCCAGCTTCCAGGTCAACGTGCCCCAGCTGTTCGCCGACATCGACCGCACCAAAGCGCTGCAGCTGGGCGTGCCCGTCACCGAGGTGTTCAACACGCTGCAGATCTACCTCGGCTCCTACTACGTCAACGACTTCAACAAGTTCGGCCGCACCTATTCGGTCCGCGTCCAGGCCGATGCGCCGTTCCGCGCCCGCGCCGACGACATCAGGCAGTTGAAGGTGCGCTCGTCGTCCGGCGACATGGTGCCATTGTCGGCGCTGCTCAATATCCGCCAGAGCGCGGGGCCGGAGCGCGCGATCCGCTACAACGGCTTCCTCTCGTCCGATATCAACGCGGCGGCCGCGCCGGGCTTTTCATCGGGCCAGGCGCAGGAAGCGGCGACGCGGATCGCGGCGGAGGTGCTGCCGCCGGGCTTTGCCTTCGAATGGACCGACCTGACCTATCAGGAGTTCATCGCCGGCAATTCCGGCATCTGGGTGTTTCCGCTGGCGATCCTGCTGGTGTTCCTGGTGCTGGCCGCGCTCTATGAGAGCCTGACCCTGCCGCTGTCGATCATCATGATCGTGCCGATGGGCTTGCTCGCCGCGATGTTCGGCGTCTGGATCTCCAAGGGCGACAACAACGTCTTCACCCAGATCGGCCTCATCGTGCTGGTCGGCCTCTCCGCCAAGAACGCGATCCTGATCGTCGAATTCGCGCGCGAGCTCGAATTCGCCGGGCGCACGCCGATCCGGGCTGCGATCGAAGCCAGCCGCTTGCGGCTACGCCCGATCCTGATGACGTCGATGGCGTTCATCATGGGCGTGCTGCCGCTGGTGCTCTCGACCGGCGCCGGCTCGGAGATGCGGCGCGCCATGGGCGTTGCCGTGTTCTCGGGCATGATCGGCGTCACCGTGTTCGGCCTATTCCTGACGCCGGTGTTCTATGTGCTGCTCAGAACCGTCACGGGCATGAAGCCGCTGGTTCATCACGGCAGTGACATCAGCGCAGCGCCGGTCCAGGGGCCTGCCGAGTGAACAGCGTCCCGCCGCGGCACGCCCCCGGCGGGACCATCATTTCCGGTTCTCCTCGCAGAATTTCAGCGCCGCCAGCGCCTCGCCGGCCCGCGGGATCTGCATCTCGATGCTGTCATCGTCGTCGTCCTCGAAGTCCAGCGTGAGGCGCTTGGCCTTCGCGAGGCGGTCCATGATCGACTGGTCGTATGCGAAGATGCCGCGCACCGTGGTCTTGTCCATGACCTCCCACTTGGCCTTCTTCATGATGTCGGCATCGTCGGTGCCGACATCGGCCCGGAGGATCTCACCGGCCTTGTCCCATTCCCAACCGTCGTAGATCATCACGATCACGATCGCCTGCTCGGAATAGGTGATCACGATGACGTAGTCGCGGTTCTCGTCATCCTTGTCCTTGTAGCCGCGGCTGGCATTGCAATGGGTGTCCTGCGCCCGCTTCTCGATGGTCCAGTCGCCGACCTTGGATTGTTGCGCAAGCGCGGGCCTCGAGCTCGAGGCGGTTGCGCTCAAGACGCAAGCGAGAATTCCGGCGGCAAGAAGAGATCGTTTCATGTCGGCCTCCAGCGCGTTCCCCGCGCCGAGATGACCACCTCTCCCGGCGGCTCGCAAGAGGGCGAGGCGAACGGCCGGCGGCCGTCCTATCCCCGCCGCGGCACGATCGCGATCGGAGTGAAGGTGTAAACCTCCTCGCCGTTCTGGTTGAACATGGTCCATTTCACCAGCGCGATGCCTTGCGGCTTCGATTTCGACGGCGTCAGGCTCATGACCTCGCCGACCAGATGCAGGCGGTCGTTGGGCCGCACCGGCATGGTCCAGCGCAGGCCGTCCACACCGGCGCCGATCAGCGGATGCGGGCCGAACGGACGGGTCTGGATCGCAAGGTTCATGGCGATCGCGGCGGTGTGCCATCCCGAGGCGGCAAGCCCCTTGAACAGGGTCTGCTTCGCCGCCTCGTGGTCGAGATGCATCGGCTGCGGATCGAACTCGGCGGCAAAGCGCTTGATGTCGGCCTCGGTGACCACGACTTCGGGGGATTTGAACTGCATTCCGATGGTGAGATCGTCGAACCACTCGACCTGCGCCATGATTTTGCCTCGCAAAATGACGTGCCGCTCCCGAAGAGACGGCTCAAAATCGACTGAGCCATGAGGGATATAGCGGGCCCGCAGCGCACAAACCAGCGCAAGGTTCCTGACGAAACCCCTTTCCCGATGCGACGAAACACGCCTGAAACAGATGGCCGCTTAAGTAGTTGTCAAAATAAATACAGGGACGGCCACCATGCAGTTCATCCTCGACCTGATCTACGAATATTCGTGCTGCCAGAATCTCGTTGCCCAGCCGCTGCGGGAGGACGAGCTATGATCGAGCTGATCTCAGCCCTGCTCGCGCTGTGCAGCATCGGCGTCTTCGCGGCGCATGCGTTCGACGCTTACCGCACTACGCATTCCTGACCGTTCTGACGCTAAAGCGCGATGCGATTAGGATGAATCGTCATCGCGCTTTAGTTGTTGTTTGAGCATGATCCTTTTGGAAAACCGCTCCGCACTTTTCCTCCGGATCATGCTCTAGAAAGGTCGCCGGTAGAAGTGCTCGGAATGCGTCGCCGGCGGAAACCGGTTGGCGAGCGCAAGCGCCCCCCTCTCGTCCGTCTCGAGCGCGATCTTCTGCGCCAACATCACATCACCCGGTACCAGGAAGCCTGACGGGACGAAGCACCACCCCATCGTCGCGCGCCCCTCACTATCGACCTCGTGCACGTTGGCGGCTGTGCCGTAGTGGATGCGATAGGTCCGGCCGGTGTCGCAACCGACGACGTCGAAATACCGAAACTGCTCGAATTGAGCGCGCTGCGCCGGTGACAGCCATTCGGCCAGAAGCCGGCGGCCGCGCGCATCCGGCGTGTTCTCGCCGAAGAAGCGGCGATAGAGTTCACGCAGCGCATGCAGGCGCGCACGCGCCGGCGCGCGGAGCCAAACTGCCGCGATCATGAGCAGCTCAGATCAACCGCCGACCAGGCGGGGATAGAACAGCGTTTCCTGCGCGGTCGGATCGAACGATCGGATCCGGGTTACTTCGCCGGGTCCGGTTCGAAGCGCGGCGGTGAAGCCCGCTCCGGTCAGCTCACGAAAGCGCCGTTCGGCTCGCGCCAGCGCCTCGGCGTTGCCAGGATCAAACTCGTGGCGCGTATCGCCAGTTTGGTCCATCACGATCTGGGTAGCCATGTTGAGTCTCCTCATGCCCAGCCCTGAACTTGATCAAAGCAAACCTCGTGCCGTCGGTTCCAGAAGGCAACAACTTTCTCTCGCCGTCGCATCACACGTCGCTGAGCAAGAGCTCAGCGTGAGGCCGCGGCACTCCCGCCCTCGTCGATCTGCCGGCCCATCAGCGCGATCGCCTTTTGATAGACACCAGCGGCATTCCAAGCCTCGATGGCAGCGAAATTGGGCTCGCCCGGCTGGTATCCGGCTCCCGCACGCCAACCATGGGCTTTGAGGAAATTCGCGGTCGAGTTCAGCGCATTGGCCGCAACTTCGAGATTGCCGGTGCCGTAGGCCAGAATGCTCTTGGGCATGAACTGGGTCTGGCCGACCTCGCCATGCATGGAGCCGCGGGTCGATCCCGACAGCGTACCGCGGTCGATCAGCTTCAGGGCGGCATAGAGCTGGTCGGTGAAGAATTCGGGACGGCGGCAGTCATAGGCGAGGGTCGCAATCGACGACAGCATGTTCTGGTTGCCGCGCTGGCTGCCGAAGCCGGTCTCCATGCCCCAGATCGCGATCAGCGGCCCGGGCGGGACGCCATAGCGCTGCTCGATCGAGGCGAACAAAGCGGCCTGCGACTGCTTGAGCTGCCGGCCCTTGGCGACGATGGTGGTGGCGCCGCGCTTGGCCAGGAACTGGTCCAGCGTCAGCGAGAAGCTGCGCTGGCCGCGGTCGGCCGCGATCGTGGCGCTGGCATAGTTCGTTTGCATCAGCGCCGACAGCGCGGTGGGGCCGATGCCCTTGCCCTGCGCCTCCGCGCTGAACTCGCGCTTCCAGGCCTCGAAGCCGGCCGGCGAGCTGCCGCATTGCGCGGCCTCGGCGGAGGATGCCAGGCAACCGAGCAGCGTCATTGCGCCAAGAACCGCTCCCGCAACAGCCCTGCCCCTGATCATGCCCGACCTCTCCTGTCCTGTACCGCTCGGCGGCGCAATCTTACCCGCTGGAATGCGCCGACTCCATGGCCCGATCATAGGACAATTCGAGGCCTTCCAGGTTGCCCTCTTTGCGCCATTTGTCGAGCAGCCGCAGGAATGCCACCGGCCCGCGCCAATATTGGCTGTTTCTTGCCGCGATCGGATCGAACACGCCTTCGTTATTGTAGTAGCCCGGCGTGCATTCGGCCAGATAGGTCTGCCGACCGAGCGCGGCCTTGACGACCTCCTCGACCCAGGCGTTCTCGGCCGCAAGCGTCGGCTCCAGGGTGCGTGCGTTGCGCTCGCGCGCCTGCTTGATGACATAGGCGATGTGCTGCGACTGCTCGTCGATGATGTGCGGAAAATTGGCGCTCTGGCCGGCCTGCACGGTGACGATCAGGAAGCAGTTCGGAAAGCCGCGGCTGTAGAAGCCGTGCAGCGTCTTGACGCCATCCTGCCAGCGCTCGGACAGGCTCATGCCGTCGCGGCCATAGACCTCGAAGCCCATTCGGCGCGCGTAATCGGTGCCGACCTCGAAGCCGCTGGCATAGATCAGGCAGTCAAGCTCGTAGGCCTTGCCGCCGGCGACGACGGCATTCTCGGTGATGCGTTCGACGCCCTTCCCCCCGGTATCGACGAGATGCACGTTGGGACGGTTGAAGGTGTCCAGATATTCGTCGTGGAAGCAGGGCCGCTTGCAGAACGCCTTGTACCACGGCTTGAGCGCAGCCGCGGTCGCCTCGTCCTTGACCACGGTGTCGACGCGCGCGCGGATCTCCTCCATCTTGCGGTAGTCGGCCTGCTCGATGACCTTCAGCGCTTCCTCAATCGAGGTCACCGGCTGCTTTTGCCGGCGCGGTGCCAGCAGGATTTCGCCGAGCAGGCCGGTCCAGCCGTCCTGCACCAGGTCCTGCTCGAACGGCTCGCCTGAAATCACGGCGGTAAAATTGTCCATGCGCTCGCGCTGCCAGCCTGGCTTGAGGCTCTGCGCCCAGGTCGGGTCCGTCGGACGATCGTCGCGAACGCCGATTGCGGACGGCGTGCGCTGGAACACATAGAGCTCCTTGGCGGAGCGGCCGAGATGCGGCACGCATTGCACGGCGGTGGCGCCGGTGCCGATGATGCCGACGCGCTTGCCGGCAAGACCGGTAAGGCCACCATCCGCGTTGCCGCCGGTGTAGCCGTAATCCCAGCGGCTGGTATGAAAGCTGTGACCTCTGAACGTCTCGATGCCGGCAATCCCCGGCAGCTTCGGACGGCTCAGCGGACCGCCGGCGAGGATGACGAAGCGCGCGCGGATCTGGTCGCCCCTGTTGGTCTCGACCAGCCACCGCGCCTCATGCTCCTGCCAGGTCATCCGCGAGATGACGGTCTGAAACAGCGCGCGCTCGTACAGGTCGAAATGACGGCCGATGCGGCGCGAGTGCTCGTAGATCTCCGGCGCCCGGGCATATTTGCGCACGGGCATGTAACCGGTCTCTTCCAGCAACGGCAGGTAGATATAGCTCTCGGTATCGCAGGCGGCGCCGGGATAACGATTCCAGTACCAGGTGCCGCCGAAGTCGGCGGCCTTTTCCACAATACGAAAATCCGCAATGCCGGCCTCGCGCAATCGCGCGCCACACAGCAGGCCGCCGAAGCCACCGCCGACGATGAGCACTTCGGTCGCTTCGTTGATGGCCGCGCGCGCAAATCCGGGATCGGCCCAGGGGTCGTCGAGATAACGGCCGAACTCGCCCGCAACCTCGACATACTGCGCCTTGCCCTCGGCGCGCAGACGGCGGTCGCGCTCGTCGCGATAACGGGCACGGAGGGCGGAAATATCGACCGTAGAAGCGCCGCTTGCATCGGTCTTGTGTCTTTCCGCTGACATTCGATTCCTCCCGCGCATGCTGCTTCGCCGGCAGCTCACCGCACGTTAGCGCCGAAAAAGCGCTGCATGCAATCACGCTGATTGTTTTTTGCGTGAACGCTGCGTGACGTTCCGCTAACCTCGAGCGCAAATCACGAGCCTACGCCATGCAACGACGTGGCTATCCGGAGGGAGACCATGCAGGGATTGATGATGGACATGCCGCTGCTGATCAGCGGCCTGATCCAGTATGCGGCCGATTATCATGGCGAAGCCGAGATCGTCGCACGCGAGATCGAGGGCGACATCCATCGCTACACCTACTCAGACGCGCATCCGCGCATCAAGCGCATGGCGCTGGCGCTGAAGCGGCTCGGCATGAAGCAAGGCGATCGCGTCGGAACGCTGGCCTGGAATACACACCGGCATTTCGAGATGTTCTACGCCGCGCCGGGCATGGGCTACGTGCTGCACACGGTCAATCCCAGGCTGTTTCCCGAGCAGCTCATCTACATCATCAACCATGCCGGGGACCGCCTGCTCTTCATCGATCGCGCCACGCTGCCGCTCGTGGAGGCGATCGCGCCGCAGCTAACGACGGTCGAAGCCTATGTCGTGATGTCCTCGCGCGAGCGGATGCCGGAGACGAAGCTCGCGAACGTGCATTGTTACGAAGAGCTTCTGGACCGCGAGAACGATGCCGGCTTCGCCTGGCCGGAGTTCGACGAGAAGTCCGCCTCCACGATCTGCTACACCTCAGGCACGACGGGCAATCCAAAGGGCGTGATCTACTCGCACCGCGCCGCGATCCTGCAGACCATGACCTGCTGCAATTTCGACTTCCTGCCGGGACATGTCGAAGGTGTGCGCGAGGTGATGATGCCGATGGCGCCGCTGTTCCACGGCAATGGCTGGAACATGCCGTTCACAGCGCCCTATACGGGATCGAAGCTCGTGCTGCCCGGCCGCAACTACGAGCCGGACAAGCTCTATGAATTGCTGGAAGGCGAGAAGGTGACGCTGTCGGCGGGCGTGCCGAGCTTCTGGCTGATCCTGCTCGATTGGCTCGGGCGGACCGGTAACAAATTCTCGGCCTTGCGCGCGACGTTGTCGTCGGGCTCGGCCCCGCCGCGCGCGATGGTGGAGAAGCTCAAGCGCGAATACAATGTCGACTACATCCAGGCCTGGGGCATGACCGAGGCGCTGGGCTGCTCGATGCCGGGCCTGCGGCCCGGCTCGGAGCACCTCAGCGAGAAGGAGAGATTCGACCGGCGCCAGGTCTCCGGCCGCGCCTGCTTCGGCACCGCCTTGCGCATCGTCGATGATGCCGGCAACGAGCTGCCGCGCGACGGCAAGACCGTCGGCCATCTGCGCGCCCGTGGCCCCTGGGTCGCCTCCGGCTACATGAAGCTGGACGAAGGCCTCGACCGCGACGGCTGGCTGATCACCGGCGACATGGCCGTGATCGACCCACAAGGCCACGTCACGCTGACCGACCGATCCAAGGACGTGATCAAGTCCGGCGGCGAGTGGATCTCCTCGATCCAGCTCGAGGACATCGCCCTGTCCCACCCCGACGTGCTGCAAGCGGCCGTCGTCGCGATCAGCCACGAGAAATGGCAGGAGCGCCCCCTGCTCCTCGTCGTCCGCAAGAAGGGCGCGACCGTCGACGGCAAGGCGCTGCTCGAGCACATGCGTCCGAAGATCGCGAGCTGGTGGCTGCCGGACGCCGTCGAATTCCTCGACGAATTCCCGATGACCGGCACCGGCAAGGTGCTGAAATCCGCTCTGCGCGATAGGTTCAAAGAGTACCGGGTCGCGTGACCCGCTCGCCGTCGATCAAGGAGACCAGAAAATGCTCTATCCGATGTCGCCGAAAGTCGTCGAGCTCAAGCGCAGGCTCGAAAGCTTCATGGACCGGCACATCTATCCGAACGAGGAGCGCTTCTACCGCGAGGCTGAAGAGCTCGGGCCGTGGAAGGTCTATCCGGTCGTCGAGGAGCTTAAGCCGCTGGCGCGCGCGGAGGGGCTGTGGAATCTGTTTCTGCCCGAGAGCGATCACGGCGCGGGCCTCTCCAATCTCGAATACGCGCCACTGTGCGAGGTGATGGGCCGTTCGCACCTTGCTCCTGAAGTCTTCAACTGCTCGGCGCCCGACACCGGCAACATGGAGGTGCTGGAGCGTTACGGCAGCGAGCAGGACAAGGAACGCTGGCTGAAGCCGCTGCTCGCGGGCGAAATCCGCTCCTGCTTCGCCATGACCGAGCCGGCGGTCGCATCATCCGATGCGACCAACATCGAGAGCTCGATCGTACGGGACGGCGACCATTACGTCATCAACGGGCGCAAATGGTACACCACCAACGCGACCGACCCTCGCTGCAAGATCTGCATCTTCATGGGCAAGACCGACCCCGACAATCCCGACCGTCACAAGCAGCAATCCATGATCCTGGTGCCGATGGACACGCCGGGCATCGAGGTCAAGCGTCCCCTGCCCGTGTTCGGCTTCTACGGCGTGCCCGACCGCGCCTCCGAAGTGGTGTTCACCAATGTGCGCGTGCCCAAGGAGAACATGCTGCTCGGCGAGGGCCGCGGCTTCGAGATTGCGCAGGGCCGTCTCGGGCCCGGCCGCATCCATCATTGCATGCGGCTGATCGGCCTTTCCGAACGCACGCTGGAGAAGATGTGCCGCCGCGTGCGGAGCCGGGTCGCGTTCGGCAAGCCGGTCTCGGAGCAGACGGTGACGCAGGAGCGCATTGCGGAGGCGCGCATCATGATCGAGCAGGCGCGGCTACTGACGCTGAACGCGGCCCATGCGATGGACACGGTCGGCAACAAGGTGGCGAAGGCAGAGATCGCAATGATCAAGGTCGCCGTGCCCAACATGGCCTGTCAGCTCATCGACTGGGCCATTCAGGCCCATGGCGGCGGCGGCACCTCGAACGATTTCGGCCTGACGCAGGCCTACGCCACCGCGCGCTTGCTGCGACTTGCCGATGGACCCGATGAGGTCCATCGCAACCAGATCGCGCGGCTCGAGCTGAAGAAATACTCGAACGCCTAAGAAAGGCGCTCTTCCTTCGCTTCAGTTCACCACATAGACGTCAGGATCGGCGCTCGAGCTCGGTTTCTTGAAGGCGTTGCGCAAGGCTGATGACATCGGGACGTTGTAGTTGAGGCCGTTCGGCGGCGTCGGCGATTGCAGCCACTTCTTGTAGAGCGCCTCGATCTCGGGGGTGGCATAAAGCTCCGCGGTGGCGCGATCGGCGAGCGCCTTGAACGGCGCATCCTCTCGCCGCAGCATGATGCCGTAGGGCTCGGGCTTGGAGAACGCCTCCTCGCTGATCATGTAAGCTTGCGGCTCCTTCGACCGCGCGATCGCGACCGCGAGCTGGACGTCGTCGAGCGCATAGGCCTGGGCGCGGTCGGTCTCCAGCAGCAGGAAGGCCTCGGCCTGGTCCTTGGCCGGCATGATGTTGATGCCGAGATTGCGCTCGGTGTTGACCTTGGCGAGCTGCGTCAAGTTCACGGATCCCGCGACCGCCGTGACCGCCTTGCCCTTGAGATCGTCGATGGTCTTGATGCTCGCCGCCTTCCTGGCCGCGAACCGCGTCGCGCTGAGGAAGTGCGTGTTGGTGAAGGCGACCTGCTTCTGGCGGTCGGCATTGTTGGTGGTCGCCGAGCAATGCAGGTCGAGCGTGCCGTTGACCATCAAAGGAATCCGGTTCGAGGACGTCACCGCGACAGTCTCGACCGAAATGTCTGATATGCCGAGCTGCTTCTTCACGGCTTCGACGATACGGAGGCAGATGTCCATGGCAAAGCCGACCGGCTTCTGGTTGCCGTCGAGATAGCTGAATGGGACGGAGGCCTCCTGATAGCCCAGCGTGATCTTCTTGGTCTCCTTGACCTTCTGGAGCGTGCCCGTGAGGTCTTCGGCCGAAGCTGCGCCGGCAAGACATGTCAGGGCAAGGAAAAGAACGGGTAGACGCATCAGTTGCTCCTCAATGGGGTCGTCGGCCTTATCGCGAGGGGGGTGATAACCGACACATGCAGCGTCCGCCAGACGGGACAGCGACTACCAGCTATCGCGCTTTTCAATACTGGCCAAACGGACGCTGCTTCACTGGCACGTCAGCTGCTGCTCGAACCAGCCGCTCAACCGATCCGACAGGGACGGCCACATCCGCCGGAAGCTGTGGAGCTTGCCGACATTGGCGCGATACATCGCCCGCAATTCCTGCTCGACAGCCGGCAGGTCGACGCCTGCGCAGACCCCGTCCCGCGCGATCGTCCTGCCGGCGACGACCACCTCCTTCACCAGCGACGCATTGCCGCGCGCGAACAGCAGCGCCATGGGATCGACCGGCATGATCTGGTCTCGATCGAGCCGGTCAAGATCGATCACGACGTAGTCGGCGGGATTGCCCGCCGCGAGCTCACCATTCCCGGGCGCCCCGGTCGCATGGCGTCCGTTGCGGATGGCGAGCGAAAACACCTCGGCCGGCGTCCATGTCGCCTTGAAGCCGAGGCCGCCATGGACCATCTGCACCAGCCGCATCTCGCGCAGAATGTCGTCATCCTCGTCCAGCGCCAGACCGTCGACGCCCACAGTGATGGCGCAGCCGCATCTGTGCGCGGCGGCGATCGGGGCGAGGCCCGAACGCAGATGCATGTTCGAGCTGAAATTGGTGACGATGCGCGCGCCGGAGGCCGCGATCATCTCGAGCTCTTCGGGACGGGCGTGAATGCAATGCGCCAGCGTCAGCCGCCCGGAGAGAAAGCCGACATCGCGAAGCCAGCGCACCATGTCCGGAAAGTGCTGGTCGGCCCAGGCGCGCTGATAAACTGTTTCCAACAGATGCATGTGAATGCGGCGACCGGTCCGTGCGGAGTTCTCCGCGACGGCCTCCAGCAGCGGCTTCGAGCACCATTGCACACCGGCCGGCCCGAGCTGCACGTCGACCATCGGTCCGGCGATGGCTGCGGCAATTGCGTCGGTCAGCTCGATATAGGCCTTCGGCGACATCGGCGCGCGAACGAAGAGATCCTCGATCGTCTTGCGATCGTCCCCGGCAAGCCCCGACAGCAACGGCTCGGCATCACCGTAGACGATGGGATTCTGGTCGCGCACCGCCATTGCAAACGCCATGCGAATCCCGACGTCGGATGCGGCTTTCGCGATGGCCTTGGCCTCGTCCAGCAGCGGCATCGTCCCGCTCGGACGCGTGTAATGGACCATCATCGCCGCGCAGCCTGCCTTGGCGGAACGGGCCAATGCCGAGGCGGCGGTCAGATAGGGATCGACCGGCGAGCCCAGTGCGGTGCGCAGAATCCAGCTTTCCAGGGGCATGCCGACCGCACCGAAGGACGACGGCGTGGCACGGGCATGATCATGGGCGTTGACGAAGGCAGGGATGACGAAGGAGCGAGGCGCCGGCCCCGCTCCTTCCGAGATTTCGGTGATGACGCCCTCGTCGTGCCGCAGCACGACGTTCTCGCTGACGCCACGGTCAGGGCCACGGAACAGGCTGGTTGCCGAGATCGCCGTGGCCATGGCTGTTCCTCCAATCTCAGTTGGCAGTGTACACCAGTTCCCGCTCCGCGCGCGGCGGCAGGAATTCGCGCGAGAACACCTCCGCCGGCGTCGGCGCACGGGCGAGCTGGTAGCCCTCGACCACGATGCCGATCGCGCGTGTCATCCGGTCGTCCTTGATGTCGCCGATGCCGATCTCCTTCATCTCCGGCGAGACGATCAGCTTCTCGAAGGAATATTGCAGCCGCCGCTTCTCGACATCGGCGTTGATGAGGTTGTCGTAGTTCAGTGCCGCCTTCATGCCGGCATTCTGGTCCTTGGCGATCGCGATCGCACCCTTGTTGATGGCGCGCACCAGGCCCGCCACGGCCTTCGGATTCGAGGCGATCAGCTTGCGGGAGACCATCACGCCGTTGGAATAGAGATCGAGGCCATATTCACCGAAGGAGAACCATTTGAAGTCCTTGTCCGGATCCTGGCGGTTGAGCACCAGATTGAAATAGCTGGTGATGTTGAAGACGAGGGCCGCATCGATGTCGCCCTTGATCAGCATCGGCTCCTGCAGGTTCGGCGCCATGTTGGAGATCTTGATCTTCTCACCGTCGAGACTATTCTTGCGCGTGAACACCGGCAACAGGCGCGTCGTCGGCGTGCCCTGCGCACCGCCGAGCGTGCGGCCTTCGAAATCCTTGATGGTGTTGATGCCGCTGCTCTTCTTGGCGACGATGGCGAACGGCGGCTGGTTCCACATCATGTAGACCATGACGGGCGCCTCCTGCGGCTTGGTCGAGGCGTTCTGGATGATGGCGTTGACGTCGCCGAAGCCGGCGTCATAGGCGCCCGACATCACGCGCGTGACGGTGGCGCCGGAGCCCTCGCCCTGATCGATGACGACGTTGAGGCCTTCCTCTTTGAAGAAGCCGTTGTCCTTGGCATAGAAGAAGGCAGCGTCGCTGCCCTGGGTTTTCCAGCCTAGCGTGAACTTGATCGTGGTCTCCTGCGCGGTGGCGGCGCCTGCGGATAGCGCCAATCCAAGCAGCGCGGCGGTTAACTTCCTCAACATCGAGACCTCCTCAGCTTCGTTGCGTGACGGTTCAAGAAATCAGGTGGCGATCACGTCGTTCTTGCGCGTGGCCCAGCCGGTGACCTGTCCTTCGATCAGCGAGAACACGACGTAGAGCGCGACACCGAGCCCGGCGAGCACGAACAAGCCCGCGAACACCAGCGGCACGTTGAAATTGGAGGACGCGGTCATCATGACGTTGCCGATGCCGCGGTTGGAGGCGACCGTCTCCGACAGCACCGCGCCGACGAAGGCGTAGGAGATCGCGACCTTCAGCGAAGCAAAGAAGAACGGCATGGTGCGCGGCAGACCGACATTCCAGAGGATATCGAGCTTGCTGGCGCCGAGCGCCTTCAAGACGTCCTCGAGCTCAGGCTCGGTGGTGGCAAGCCCCGTCGCGATATTGACCACGATCGGGAAGAAGCAGATCGACAGCGCAGTCAGCACCGCCGGCACCGTGCCGGAGCCGAACCACAGCACGAAGATCGGCACCACCGCGACCTTGGGGATCGAGGAGAAGCCGATCAGCAGCGGATAGCAGGTGTCGTAGGCCGTCTTCGACACGCCGATAATCGCGCCGAGGGCGACGCCGAGCGCGACGCCAAGCACGAAGCCGAGCATGGTGGTGGCGAGCGTCTGCACGATGTGCGGCCACAGCACCGGGAAGCGCTGGACCAGCGTCACGAAGACCTGCGAGGGCCGCGGCAGCACCAGGTCGGACATGCCGGTCATCAGGCAGAACAGCTCCCAGGCGACGAAGAACAGCACGATCAGCCCCGCCGACCACGCTTTCTGCCTGACATCGATCCCGAACATCAGCCTGCCCCCTGCTCAGCGGCGCTGCGCGCATCCTCGATGAAGGCGCGCAGCTTCTGGTTCAGCGCGACGAAATCCGGCTCGAACGTCATCGCGACCGTGCGCGGCCGCGCGAACTCCACGCGGCTGTCGTCGAGGATGCGGCCGGGGCGCGCGCTCATCACGCAGATGCGGCTGGCAAGGAATCCCGCCTCGCGCAGATCGTGCGTGACCAGCAGCACCGTCGGCTTGTGCGTCATCCAGAGATTCTGGAGGATCGCCCAAAGCTCCTCGCGCGTGAACTGGTCGAGCGCACCGAAGGGCTCATCCAGCAGCAGCATGCGCGGCTCGTGGATCAGCGCACGGCAAAGATTGGCGCGCTGGAGCATGCCGCCGGAGAGCTGCCAGGGATAGCGGTTGCCGAACCCTTTGAGGCCGACCTGCTCCAGCAGCGCATTGGCCTTGTCGCGGAATTCGGTCTTGCGCAGCTTGCGGAACTTCGAGCGGAACGGCTCGACGATCTTCAGCGGTAGCATGATGTTCCGCTCGATCGTCATCCACGGCAGCATGGTCGGGTTCTGAAAGGCCATGCCGACCCGCATCGCCCGGGCCGCCACCTCGCGGCCGCCGACGATGACGACGCCGCTGGTCGGCTGCACCAGACCGCTGACGAGACGCAATATGGTCGATTTGCCGCATCCGGATGGGCCGACCAATGCGACAAACTCGCCGTCGGCGATCTTGAGCGTGGTCTTCGACAAAGCAGGCACGGCGCGGTCGCCGCGCCCGAAGGTCACCGAGGCCTCCGACAGCTCGATCGCGATCGTCGCAGAGCCTTCGGGAACGGGCTGGCCGTCGAA
This sequence comes from Bradyrhizobium sp. IC4060, assembly GCF_020193715.1. NCBI lineage: Bacteria > Pseudomonadati > Pseudomonadota > Alphaproteobacteria > Hyphomicrobiales > Nitrobacteraceae > Bradyrhizobium > Bradyrhizobium sp. IC4060. The sequence continues at coordinate 725,983 of NZ_JADYVJ010000001.1, forward strand.
CTGGGCGTTGGGTTGCATGCGCATCACGGAAAAAAGTGCATGCAAGCTGGATGCCAGCGATCGAGCCCCGCGAAATCAAAGGCCTAGCCGAAACCCGCGCCAAACCGCCGGATTCGATTTAGGCAGTCCGAAGGCCAAACTGCATGCAATTGGAGCGCTGAATCGGCGCGAGCCTGTGCTAAAGAGAGATATCACTCCCATGGGATTCGCCGATGGCGGCGCGCGCCAGCAGCAAGACTTCTGAATCGTCGGACAAGGTCAGCGTAATCTGCCGCGCGCTCCGGCGCGCCATCATCGAGCAGGCGCTAGAGCCCGGCGCCAAGCTGCCGGAAGATGCGCTCGGCGAACGTTTCGGCGTCAGCCGCACCATTGCCCGCCATGCGCTAGGTCAACTCGCCGCCGAAGGCCTGGTCGAGCTCCGCCGCAACCGGATCGCCGTGGTGGCGACGCCGAGCTGGCAGGAGGCGCGCGATGCCTTCGACATCCGCATCGAGCTCGAACGCCTCGTCGTGCGCCAGCTCGCGGGCAAGCTGACCAAGGCGCAGATCGCCGAGCTGAACGCCCATGTCGATGCCGAGGATCGCGCCCGCGGCGGCACGGATGCGGTTTCGATCCGACTCGCGACCGAATTCCACATTCTGCTCGCCCATATGACGAACAGCCCGATTCTGGTGCGCTATGTCAGCGAGGTCGCCTATCGCTGCTGCCTGACGCTGTCGCTGTACAGCCGGCCGCATTCCACCGAATGCGCCATCAACGAGCATCGCGCCATCATCGCGGCGCTTGCCAAGGGCGATGCGGCCAAGGTGATGGAATTGATGCATCATCACCTGGATTCGGTGGCCAATCGTGCGCTGGTCGCTCCCACTCCGCAGCGTGGCCGCGATCTGCTCGACATCCTCGCACCCTATGCGGACGAGGTGACGAGCAATCGGGTGATCAAGCTGCCGAAGCTGGCTCGACGGAGTTAGGCCTCGATGCCGCGCTGGAGGAGGATGCGCTCGGCGCTGTCGTTCCAGACATCCATCTTCACGATCTGCCCGTCCCTCACGACGAAGCGATCGACGTAGCGGTTGCCCTCGAACGGCGTGCCGTCCATCCACTCGCCATAGAGCGTACCGACGCTGTAGACGACGGTCTCGTCCGCGCCCGGGCAGACGTCGAACCGGTCCATCTTCTTCTTGACCCAGCGATAGCGTTTCGCGTTGAAGCCGGTCGGCCCGCGCGGATGGTCGAACGCGCGCCCGCCGGTGAACGTGATCACCGTGCCCGGCTTCATATAGGCCGCAGCGGCGTCGGGATCCGGTATCATCGAAGCGGTGAGATAGGCTTCGACAATCTCGGCGTCGGTCATCGGGCTTTCGGCTTTTGCGGCAGTAGACATCGCGGGGTTCTCTCCGGATGCCGCTATCTTACAATCCGGGTGCCTCAAAGTGCATGCACAATTTTTGGACAATCCAGCCCCAGCATTGCACACAATCTGGAGCTGCCCGCCCCCACGGCTTCCGCTAGGCTGCCACGGCTGAATCCAACGCCATGACCGCCCAAGCCACCTTCGACCTGATCTTCCGCAACGCATTGTTGCGCTCTTCCGCCGTACCGGTCGATATCGGGGTGAAGGACGGCCGCATCGCCGCGATCGCGCCAAAGCTGGCCTGCGAGGCCGCCGACGTCGATCTCGGCGGCCTCCTCGCCCTGCCCGGCTTCGTCGACACCCACATCCATCTCGACAAGGCCTGCCTGCTCGGCCGCTGCGGCCACGATCACGGCAGCGTCTCGGAGGCGATCCGCGCCGTCGCCGGGATGAAGAAGGATTTCACAATCGAGGACGTCTACGCGCGCGGCGCCAGAGTGCTCGAACGCGCCATCGTCAACGGCACGACGCGCATGCGGACGCATGTCGAGATCGACCCCCGCATCGGCCTCCGCGGCTACGAGGCGGTCAAGGCGCTGAAGCGCGATTACGCCTGGGCGATCGATCTCGAGCTCTGCGTCTTCCCGCAGGAAGGCCTCACCAACGATCCCGGAGCCGAGGAGCTGCTGATCCAGGCGCTGCGCGAAGGCGGCGAGGTCATTGGCGGCTGTCCCTACATGGACACCGACCCGAATGCCCATCTCGCGCGCATCTTCGATCTCGCTGAGGAATTCGACATCGACGTCGATCTCCATCTCGATTTCGATCTCGATCCCTCCTGGTGGCATCTCGACGAGGTCTGCCGCCAGACCGAGCGGCGCAGCTACGGCGGACGCGTCGCGATCGGCCATGCCACGAAACTGTCGGCCTTGCCCCCCGAACGGATGAAGGCGGCCACTGCGCAACTGGCAAGGTCAGGCGTTGCGGTCACCGTCCTGCCCGCGACCGATCTCTATCTGATGGGGCGCGAGGCCACGCACAACGCGCCGCGCGGGCTGACCCTCGCCCACAAGCTTGCCGGCGACGGCGTGCTCTGCTCGGTCGCGACCAACAACGTGCTCAATCCCTTCACGCCGTTCGGCGATGCCTCGCTGCTGCGGATGGCGAACTTCTACGCCAACGTCGCGCACGCCTCGGTCAGCGACTTCGACACCTGCCTGGACCTCGTGACCGAGCTGCCGGCCCGGCTGATGAACCTCGCCGACTACGGCATCGAGGTCGGCAATCCCGCCGATCTGATCGTGCTCGATACCAAGGACAGCCGATTCGCCATCGCCGAGCTGCCTGACGTCCTGATGGGCTTCAAGCGCGGCCGGCAGACATTTGCACGGCCCCGGCCGACCCTGTTCAAGAGCTGAGCGCGTTTCACGGCCGATATTTCGGGCATCGCGCGCACAACCTGATCGGCCGCGAGGCCACGGCAGTTCGATTTTACCGCCGGTCCGCGCCGACCCGAGTTCGGTAGAATCCCGGACCGTAGCTCAACGCATTGCGAGGCGGGCCGCGCCGCCGTAACTACGACGTGCACTGACAATCTGCGTTCAGTGGGGAAGTATGAGTCTGTTCAGCGCATTCAGCAGCATCGATGATTCCGTCCAGGCCCGAACGCCGACCGATACGGCGGTGAAGCGGCTGGACGGCATCGGCCACGTTCTCTCGGGCCTCGATATCTCGGCCATCCAGACGCAGGCTGACGTGAACCGTACGCTCTGGACGCTCGATGCCGCCAGCAAGTGTGTTCGCGCCGTGCTGGCGGAGTTCCGCACCCAGCCGGCCACCGAGCAGCTCGTCCGTAAATCCCGCAATCTGATCGACCTGATCGAACGCGCGCGCGACCAGGTCGTAAGCTTCGAAGCCAGCGATCCGATCCTGAGCTGACTATTTCGTCCGATTGATTCTGGCGAGGATCCGGTCGGCCTCGGTGCGCCAGTCCGCACTGCGGGCGAATTCGCTGCTGCCCCTCAACCCGAACAGCCCCTCATCGGCGAGATCAGCCATCCAGGCCTGCCGCTCGGCCGTGCCTTGCGCCGACCACGGCGTCAGCCCCGCCTCGCGCACGGTCTCGGCGACCTCCCGCACCTCTTCGGCCCGGCGGCGGCCGTGCTCGATCACGCGCTGGAAGCAATAGGCGCCCAGCTCCTCCCAATCGATCCCGGGGAACGTTTCCGCAAGCGAAGGCAGCACCGCATCCTCGACACCATAGGCGCGCGCTGTCGTGAAGCTCTCGATGACCATGGCCTCCAGGCCCTTGATCATGATGCTGCGGCACATTTTGACGGCCGAGGACACGCCGAGCTTGTCACTGGCAACCTTGGCCGCGAAACCGATCGTATTCAGAAGCGGCTCGAGCTCCCTCGCGCCGGGTCCGCCGAGCAGCAAAGGCACCTTGATGCAATAAGGCGGCACTGAGGTCATCACCGCGCCCTCGACATAGCGCCCGGCGGCGCCGTCGATCAGCCCTGCCGCGCGCTGCTTGGCGCCGGGAGAGGCCGAGTTGAAATCGAGAAACCAGGTGCCCTGATTGATCGCTGCCGCACAAGCCTTTGCGACCGGCACGGCCTGGCTCGCCGTGACGGCGGAGATGATGAAGTCGGACTTCGCGGCCAGCTCTGCGTGGGAAGTTGCAAGAGAGACACCGAATTTCGCCGCATGCTCCTGCAGCGGCGCGCCCTGCTCGCCGCCGAGCTTGATGCCGTAGGCTGAGACTCTGATGTCCTGCTGGCGCAAATCCTCGGCCAAAATCCTGCCGACCTCGCCATAGCCGACCAGTCCGATCTGCCAGCGCCTGGGATCACCTGCCATCAGTTCAGTCCTCGTGTCGTCTCGTCAAAGAGCTCATCGACCGTATAGCGGCGCGGGATCAGCGCCTGCTGGAATGCGTAGTCGATGATCAGCTCGAGCGGTTTTCTGTTGGCCTCGATCCCATACGGAACGAGGTCCGGCCTTGCCGTCGGTCCCGTCTGCGCCTTGTTGCGCTTGAGCAGATCATAGACGCCGGCGACCACGTCAGGGCGCGCCTTCGCGAGCTGCTCGGTCACGACCACGAGATGGTTGACCGGGACCACGCCACGTCGCGCATACCATCTGGCGGCCTCCGTGGCCGGATCGGGAAACAGCGGCTTCAGCCTGGGATCATCGGAGGTCTCGCCGAGGACGGCATCGAGCTCGCCGTCGAGCAACATCTGGAGGATCTTCTTGTCCTTCGGGGCGCGCTCCGTGGTGTCGACATACTCGGCGACGTGCGGATCCTCGAAGGTGATCCAGCGGATCCTGTCGAGATCGACGCCGTAATCGTTGGCGAGGATGCCCCTGATCCAGGCGCCCGTCGTGGTCGTGAAGGAGCGGATGCCGACACGCTTGCCTTCGAGATCGGTGGGCCCGAGCGTCCCATGCGTGGGATTATAGAGCGCGTAAGAATGCTGGAAGCGGCCGAGCATGGTCGCCGGCAGCAGCACCAGCGGCTTGGCGTGCGCTTTCGCCATCAGATAGGTGACGATCGCCATCTCGCAGACGTCGAAGGCCTGCTCGCGCACCATCGGCTTGAACGCCGTGTTGGTCGGCGTGTATTCGATGAAATCGAGATCGAACAGGTCGGAACGGAGCGCCCCGCTCTTCACCGCCTGCACATGGTGGTGACTGCCGAGCACGGCCTTCAGCTTGATGTTGCGGACCGGCGTCATGCCAGCTCGTCCGCAACCGTCGGGAACAGGCGCTGATAGGCCTCGCCATAGGTCATGGGCACGCCGGTGTTGCGGCTGCCCTGGATGCCGCGGTTGAGCGCGACGCGCTCGTAATAGCCCCAGAGATGTTTTTGCGCAGCGAGAATCTGGAACGCCTCATACTTCTCCTTCCAGACTTCGTCGATCTTGAGGATCGTGTCCGGCTTGTAATTGCACTGCTCGGGCTGATGCGGCTCGAACAGGAACACCGGCGGGGCCGAATATTTGTACTGCGCGCCGGGCTTGTGGCCCATGGCCTGCGCGACCACGCGCGTCTCCTGCGCGAAATGGGCCGCGTTCGGATGGTCGAAATTATAGGGGTCTTCCAGCGCATGTGTCAGGACGAAGCTCGGATTGAGCTCGCGGTAGATGTCCACCATGCGGTCGAAATGCGCCTCGGTGAGCTTCAGCGGATAGTCACCGCAATCGAAGAACTCGATTTCGGCGCCCAGCAGCCTGGCTGCCCGCTCCGCTTCGTCCTTGCGGCCGGCCTTGACCGATTCCAGCGTCGCGCCCTGCTCCTTCCAGGCGAACTGGCTCTCGCCGCGCTCCCCGAAGGACAGGCACACGATCTTCATCCGATAGCCCTTCCTCGCGTGCAGCGCGATGGCGCCGCCGGCGCGCCAGACGAAATCGCCGGGATGGGCTGTGACGACGAGGCCTGTTTTCATGGGCTACTCCTTTTTGTTTCGTATGCATGCGTCCACAGCACATGTCCTCCCAGCGTGCCGGTCGCGATGACGTCGTCACGCCTCGAACCCGAACAGGCGCGCGGGATTGTCGACCAGAATCTTCGTCTGCAGCTCCGGCTCCGGCGCGAACAGCGGGATCAAATCGACGAGATCGCCGTCATTCGGCATCACCTTGACGTTGGGATGCGGCCAGTCCGTACCCCAGATGACGCGATCCGGCGCGGTCTCGACGATCTTTCGCGCGAACGGCACCGCATCGGTGAACGGCGGACCGATAGAGGACACCCGCTCCGAGCCGCAGATCTTCACCCAGCACTTGTCATCGCGCTGCATCAGCTCGATCAGGATTCTGAACGGCAACTGGTCGAGCCCGTCTGCCGCCTTCACCCGGCCCATATGGTCGATGGTGTAGGTCAGGGGCAGCCTTGTCAGCATGTCGGCATATTCGGGCAGATCGATCGCATCGAAATGCAGATCGATGTGCCAGCCGAGCGGCGTGACCATCGCGGCGATGCGGTCGAACACGCGCTTGTCGGGGAGGCCGCCGAGATGGCGGACGAAATTGAAACGGCAGCCGCGAAAACCGCCCTCATGCAGCACGCGCAGGTCGCGCTCGGTGACGGCGCCATCGATGTTGGCGACGGCACGGTAGGCGCCATTGCTCTCAGCGATCGCATCGAGCGCCACCCTGTTGTCGGTGCCGTGCACGCTGGCATTGACGATGACGGCCCGCTCCACGCCGAGCTTGGCATGCAGCGCGCGAAAATCCTCCAGCGGCGCATCCGGCGGCGTGTAGGAACGCTCCGGCGCGTACGGATATTTCGTGCCGGGCCCGAAGATGTGGCAATGCGCGTCACACGACAACTTCGGCAGCCTGAACTTCGGCGTGCGCGTGTTCGGGTCGGGCGGTGGAATGGTCGGCGTGTACATCATCGTCATGAGGTGAACCGCCGAAGCGAGATTTCTTGCTTCACGCCTTGCCGGCGACGACCGGCCGCCGCCGCGCCGGCGCGGCCTCATCCAGCGCCGGCGCCTGGAAGGCGGCGACGGTGGCCTGCACCAATTGTTCGATGGCGCAAGCGGCATCGCTGCCGTCGGCCTCGCCGCGCGACAGGCGCGACACGCGCTCCGGCGTCACCAGCGAATAATAGAGTGCGCCGAGCAGGAAGTGACTGCGCCAGACGATGTCCGTGCGCGGAATGTGCGGCAGACTCTCGTGCACCGCGTCGATGAAGGCGTGGCTGGTGTCGTCGAAGGTCTGCGCGATGATCTTTCGCGCGACCTCGTTACCTTCCGCCGACATCACCGCGCGCAGCCGCGTGAAACGCGCCCCGCCGCCGGCGAGATCGCTGCCCGAGGTGAAGGCCGGCACCACATAGGCCCGAACGATCGCCTCCAGCCGGTCCTGGAGATCGCGCACGCGCTTTGCGGCCGCGAGCAGCTCGGAACGGCGCAGATTCATCGGCCCGCAATGACGCCGGTAGATCTCCAGCAGCAAACCGTCCTTGGTCTTGAAATGATAGGTCACGCTGCCCGGATTTGCCCCGGCAGCTTGCGCAATGTCGCGCACCGATACGGCATTGAAGCCGTTGGTGGCGAACAGCTCCTCCGCGGCGGCGAGGATCGCCTCGCGCATGTTCGGCTTGCGGGCCGCTTCCTTGCTGGTGGGCTTGCGTACCATGAGATTTGTACTATCGTACAAAAGATCAGGTCTCGTCAACAAGAACGTGGCAATGGCGGGACGGCGCAGGCGCGTAAGCGCCGTTCAGTGACTGGCGCTCGCCCGCATCTTCTCCGGCGGTGCGGGACGCAGTCCGAGATCGCCCTCTCCGTCTCCCGACGGGATCAGGATGGCGCGGTCGCGCGGCAGCGCCTCCGGCATCTCGTCGCGGATGAAGGCGATGAGCTTCTCCCTGATCTCGCAGCGCAGGTCCCACGACTGCGGTGCGTTCCTGGCACTGACCAGCGCCCGAAGCTCGATGGTGCGCGAATCGGCATCGATCACCTGGAGATTCACCACCTCCCCGTCCCACAGCTTCGACTGCTTCACCGCCTCCTCCAGCCAGCGTCGGATGCGCGGGACGTCGGCGCGATAGTCGACATGCAGCGCGACGACGCCGATGAGGGATGCGGTGTCGCGCGTCCAGTTCTGGAACGGCTTTTCGATGAAGTAGGACAGCGGCACCACCATGCGGCGCCAATCCCACAGCCGGATCACGACATAGGTCGAGGCGATATCCTCGATCCAGCCCCATTCGTTCTCGATGATCACGGCATCCTCGATGCGGATCGGCTGGGTGATCGCGATCTGCAGGCCGGCGATCAGATTGCTCAGCAGCGGGCGCGCGGCAAGGCCGACGATGATACCGGCAGCACCTGCGGAGGCGAACAGGCTGACTCCGTATTGCTTCACGGAGTCGAACGTCATCAGCGCGGCGGAGACCGTGATGATGACGATGATGGTGTCGGTGACGCGCTTGAACACGCGCACCTGCGTGACATGCTTGCGCGCGACGAAATTCTCGGTGACATCGCGAAAGTTCTGCAAGTAGCGCGCCGCGCTCATGTCGACGATCCGGATCGAGATCCAGCCGATCAGCGCGATGAAGGCCACGACGAACAGCCGCGTCAGGGGGGTGCGGATCGTATCGTCGAGCGGCGCCAGCGGCAGCACCATTGCGACGGCGGCAAGGCAAAGCGCCATTTGCGCGGGGCCTGCCGTGCGCTCGATGAACACACTCAAGAGCGGAAGCCGCGTTCCGAAAGCGCGGTTGAGCAGCCATGTGGCGACCCGGTAGGCGAGCAGGGCCAGAAGGATCGCGCCGGCAACCAGGGTGAGGCCGATGAACCATGACGGTATCCAGCCGAACATCCTGTCGATATCGGCCGTCAGAGCCTGCCAATCCATGGATCGTCCCCATCATTGCATTCACGCAATCCGCACAACGCATCCCGGCCGGCTTCGCTCCCCCGCCCCGTGCAATGCAGCATCCCGCAGGTGCAACCGTCGCTGAGCTGCGCTAGGCTTGTCGCCATGACTCGACGAACCGGCAGCGCCGATCTTCCTCTTCACACCGGGCGGGTTCCGCCCTGGCTGGCAAGTCGCATGTCCTCGCTCGGGGCGATCGTCACCCAGGCGATCGTGCATCATTACGGCCGCGACGCATTTCTACAGCGCCTGTCGCATCCATTCTGGTTCCAGTCGTTTGGCGCCGTGATGGGAATGGACTGGCACTCCTCCGGCATCACCACCTCCGTGATCGGCGCGCTGAAGCGCGGGCTCGGACCGCTCCAGGACGAGCTCGGGATTTACGTCTGTGGCGGTCGCGGTCAGCATTCGCGCAAGACGCCGGACGAGCTGTTGCAGCTCGGCGACCGCGTCGGATTCGACGGCATCAAGCTGACCCGGGCCAGCCGTTTGGTCGCCAAGGTCGACAGCGCCGCGGTCCAGGACGGCTTTGACCTTTACCTGCACGGCTTCTTCGTCACCACTGAGGGTAAATGGACGGTGGTGCAGCAGGGCATGAACGGCGACAAGCGGCAGGCGCGGCGCTATCACTGGCACTCCGAGGCACTGAAGAGCTTTGTCGATACGCCGCACAGCGCAATCGACGGGCCGCAGCAGGGGGAGATCGTCAATCTCACCGATCATCGCGCCGATCTATCTCGGACGGCACAGCTCGAGCTGCTCTCCGACCTCGGCCCGGATCGCATCGTCTCCGAATTCGAGCGGCTCGCGGGGACCCCGTCCACGCCGGCGCAAGGCATGCTGCCGCATCTGATCATGCCTGCGCATCATGATGTGCGGCCGAAGGACGTGTTCGCGCGCCGCCTGCACGGCACACTCGCCGCTGCAGCCGAACGCGGCCCGGCGGATTTTCCGGAGCTGCTGCTGACGCCGGGCGTCGGCGCGCGCACGGTGCGCTCGCTCGCGATGGTTGCCGAGGTCGTGCACGGCGCGCCCTATCGCTTCACCGACCCCGCACGTTTCTCGCTCGCCCATGGCGGCAAGGACCGGCATCCCTACCCCGTTCCGATCAAGGTCTATGACGAGACCATCCGGGTGCTGAAGGGCGCGATCCGAAACGCGAAGCTCGGACGCGACGAGGAGATGCAGGCGATCAAACGCCTCGACGACCAAACACGGCGGTTGGAGAGGACCGCGCGCGGGCCTTCGGTCGAGGCTTTCATCGCCGGCGAGCGTGCGGCCTCACCGGATCTCGACGGCCGCTCGGTGTTCGGCTGGGAGCGCGACCTTGCGCCCACAAAAAAGCGGACCGGCTGAACACCGGTCCGCAAGTCGGCGGAAGGAACGCCCTCTCAGGTCTCGTCGGCCTCCGGCTTCTCATCGAGCCGGTTTGCTGCGTGGTCCTGATATTGTTCGGTCTGGATGGACTTGCCGTCCATGCCGCGAATGTCCGAATGCTGTTTCTTGTCTCGGTTGGACAGGACCATGTTGTCGCCGATCATCTCCTTCGGCACGTCGGTCAATGCGCCGGTGCCGTCGCCCTTGCCATGCATGCCCGATCTGAAGTGCGTCTTGCTGCCATGCCCACCAGGCATCAGTCTCTCCTCTCTTCCGATGATTTAGTGCTTCTGTTGTGCCGTCGTCGGTTTGGGCGGCTTGTGGCCGCTCTGGCCGGGATCGTTGTGCTTGTTGTGATCGCTTTCCTGGTTGAGGCCGCCGCGGCTCACCGGAAACTCGCTATGACGAGCTTCGGGGTTGGCACGATGGACGCGCGTATCTTGCGGGTTATGACCGGCGGCCTGCTCGAGTTCTCGCGCATCCGGAACATCTGGCTTCCGCTCGAGGATGCGCACTTGCTGTTCGTGAGTCTTCTTGCCCTGCATTGTGGGCCTCCAATCTTACCGGCCTCTTCGGGGCGAACCGCTCCGCGCGACATCCTTGTCGATACCGCCACCGGCGTTCACGTCGTTTTCGACGTCGCCTTCGATCGTGTTCTCGCCCAAGACGTCCTCGAGGTCGTCAGGCGAAACGCCTGCCCTGTTCGCGCCCTTGGATCCGCCGATCAGGGGATTGTCATGCAGGTCCTTCTCGGTCGGCGCGTACAGCTTGGGTTGCTTGTTGGCCATGTCACCTGCCTCCGCCCTTTCCGGCCTCGTCGTGCGTGTGATGGGAATCGCGCTCGCCACCGCCGCCGGAAACCCGGCTGTGGCTGCGCTGCGGATCGTCCGCCGGCGGCTTCTTCACCTGAAGTGGTGCCTTCGCGTTCTCATGCGAGGCGCCGGGTCCGCCCTGTCGAATGCTGTTCGGTGTCTTCGTGGATGTCGACATGAATGTCGTCCTCCTCAGCGATCTTGCTGATAGCCTTGGTTGGTCGTGTTCTGCTTGATGTTGCCCTGCTGTCCCTGCTGATCTGGATTCTGTACACGCTCCTGACCGTGCGGCATCTGATCGGCGGACATCTGCTTGCGATCGCCGGTTCCCTTGCGGCTCTGATTGTCCGGTGGAACAGGTGGCATCTTGCTGGCCATGATCTGGTCTCCCGTTAAGACGTCGATCTGCGACATGCGCCCCAAGGAACTCCCCTCCGCGTCATGTCGGGATGACAACAGCACGAACGGCACACCGTTCCTGGCCGATCACAACAGGCAAAGATTTTCCGAAAGGGCGCCGCCGACGTCAGTTCGCCGCGGTGAGGGAACGATCGTGCCTCGTTCCGCTGCGTGCAGTCGTCTCTGTTCCGCGGCCCTCTGCCGTGACGGGAAGCTTCGCGATCGCGCGCAAGCCCGGCCGCCTGCGCCAGCGGATTTCAGCGGCATCGACGGCAAGACTCAATTTCGGCCAACGCACGAACAGCGCCTCCAGCGCACAGGCCGCCTCGATGCGCGCGAGCTGATGGCCGAGACAGAAGTGGATTCCCGTGCCGAACGAGATATGGCGGTTCGGCTTGCGTTCGAGATCGAGGGTCTCGGGACGATCATGTACCGCGGGATCCATGTTCGCAGCGGCGAGCATCACCATGACGCGATCGCCCTTCTTCAGGCGCACGCCCTCGACCTCGACATCGCGCCGCACGTAGCGCGGCTTGGAGAATTGCACCGGTGAGACGAAGCGCAGAAACTCCTCGACTGCGAGCCCGACACGGCTCCAATCCTGTTCCAGCCAATCGCGCCGTTCGGGATTCCTGAGCAGCTCGTAGATGGAACCGCTGATGAGATGGGTGGTGGTTTCCGATCCCGCCCCGAGCAACAGAAACACCATCGAGACCATTTCATCCGGCGTGATCTGGCCGCCTTCGCGCTCGACCTGAATCAGCTCGGCAATCAGGCCCTCGCCGCCCTGGACACGCGCGATCTGCAACTGCTGCTCGAGGTAGGCGCGCATCTTGCGCACCGCGAACAGCAGGCGGAAGAAGCTGACGACATTCGTCAGCGAGGATATCGCGTTGGCCCAGGCGATGAACTTTGGACGATCTGCGAGCGGCAGGCCGAGCAGCTCCGAGATCACCGCGAGCGGCAGGATGCGCGCATAGCGCTGGACCAGATCGGCCGGGGATCCTTGCGCGAACAGCTCGTCGGCCAGACCGTCAGCGATGGCCCGGATGCGCGGCTCCATCGCAACGATCGCGCGGCGGCGAAACGCTTCGTCGACGATGCTGCGCAGCCGCGTGTGATCCGGCTCGTCCATCGTCAGCATGTTGTTGGCGATGGTCCTGACGAATCTCGGCATCCACCAGCGCAAGCCCGCGATGTCGCCATCCTCCTTGCGCAACGTGAAGGTCGCGCCGTCCTTCAGGACCTGCGCGGTGGCGTCATGAGTCGTGGTGATCCAGACATTGCCGACGATGGGAAACCGCGTCGCGACCACGGGTGCGGACATGCGCAATTTCGCGATCGCCTTGGGCGGATCGCGAAAGAAGGCCTCGCTGGTGAAATCGAGGCGCGCTGTCATGGGATCACCGGAACGATTGGTGGCGTATCACCGAGATGGTGCGCGGCGCGGCCGGCGCAAGGGCGCGTCTGCTCGTCGGCCGCGGGCGTGGCGAGCCGCGGCTATCCGCGCCCGGAGGAGCGCTGGCCGCTCTTGCGCTGCTGTTGGGTGTAGGCGTCCCAATGGCTCCAGCTGCCATTGCTGAGGCTCTGCAGGTCGGTTGCGAGTGGACGGCGCGTCCGTTTGTCGTGATCGGCGATGGCGCGCTCCGACTGTGCGATCTTGCGCTTGAGTTCCGCGATCGTCTTCTGCGTCTGGCCGTTGCGCTTCGAGGTGGCGATCTCGCCCATCGTGAAGCGCGCGGTCTCCAGCGCCTTCAGCTCGGCGCGGTTCTTCTTCAACTGAACCCGGTGCCAGGCGATGTTGCTGTCGCTGTCCGCAACCATGTGGGAACTCCGCTGATTCGGTCCCCCATAGTATCGTGCGCCGAATCGGCGCCGCAACGCCCCGGCGGTGGCGAAAATGCGATCTTCTCGCGCAGAAATTCCGGATCTGGAGCCCCGCAACGGGACCCTAGATTCTTATTTGGGCGGGTCTTCTTGACGCGAACCGGTATCCACTTCGCTCGAAAACGCTTCAGCGCTCGGCGAAGGCCTTCTCTACCACGAACTGGGCAGGCTCGCCGTGATTGCCCTCGACGAAGCCGCGCTCACCCAGGAGGACGCGGGTGTCCGCCACAAGGGCCGGGCTGCCGCAGATCATGACGCGGTCATGGGCGGCTTCCAGCACCGGCAGGCCGATATCGGCGAACAGCTTGCCTGAGGTGATGAGATCGGTGATGCGGCCGCGATTGCGGAAGGGATCGCGCGTCACGGTCGGATAGTAGATCAGCTGGTTCTGGATGTACTCGCCGAGCAGCTCGTCCTTCGGCAGATGCTCGGTGATCATCTCGCCATAGGCGAGCTCCTTGACGTGCCGACAGCCGTGCAGCAGCACCACCTTCTCGAACCGCTCATAGGTCTCGGGATCCTTGATCACGCTCAGGAACGGCGCAAGACCCGTGCCGGTGCCGATCAGGTAGAGGTTACGTCCCTCTTCCAGATTGTCGATCACCAGTGTGCCGGTGGCCTTGCGGCTGACGATGATCTCGTCGCCTTCCTTCAGATGTTGGAGGCGCGAGGTCAGCGGTCCGTCCGGCACCTTGATCGAGAAGAACTCCAGCGTGTCCTCGTAATTGGCGCTGGCGACGCTGTAGGCCCGCAGCAGCGGCTTCTCGCCGACCCTGAGCCCGATCATGGTGAATTCGCCGTTGCGGAAGCGGAAGGTCGGGGTGCGGGTGGTCTTGAAGGAGAACAGCGTATCGGTCCAGTGGTGGACGCTCAAAACGCTTTCTTGATTGAAATTGCTCATCTCACCTTCCCTGTCGCGTCGATTGCGGTTCCGAGGCCGGCAGCTATGCGTCGTTTGTACACGATCATTCGTATACTAATGAATAATCCGGCTTGATCCCGCGGTCAAGGCTGCCCAAGATCGGAAGCGTTGCAGTTAGGAATAAGGAGCCCCTTCCATGGCGCATGACGCACCCCAGGCCACCGGACCCTCGAAGCTGGTGATCCGCAATATCGGCCTGATCCTGTCCGGCGCTTTGGAAAAGCCGATCCTGGACGGCGACACCATCGTCGCCGAGAACGGCAAGATCAGCGCGATCGGCCGCTTCAAGGAGGTCAATACCGAAGGCGCCACCACCATCGTCGACGCCAACGGCACCACGGTGGCGCCGGGCCTGATCGACAGCCACGTCCACCCTGTCGCCGGCGACTGGACGCCGCGGCAGAACCAGATCAACTGGATCGACAGCTATCTGCACGGCGGCGTCACCACCATGATCTCCGCCGGCGAGGTGCACATGCCTGGCCGACCCCGCGACGTCGTCGGCCTCAAGGCCATGGCCGTGTTCGCCCAGCGCGCATTCTGGACCTTGCGTCCTGGCGGGGTGAAGGTTCACGCCGGCGCGCCGGTGATCGAATGCGAGATGGTGGAAGAAGACTTCAAGGAGATGGCCGCGAACGGCGTCAAGCTGCTCGGCGAGGTCGGCCTCGGCGGCGTCAAGGACGGCCCGACCGCGCGGAAGATGGTCGGCTGGGCGCGCAAATACGGTATCCAGAGCACCATCCACACCGGCGGCCCGTCGATCCCCGGCTCCGGCCTGATCGACAAGGACGTGGTGCTTGAGGCCGACACCGACGTGGTCGGCCACATCAACGGCGGCCACACTGCTCTGCCCGACGACCAGATCCGCTGCATCTGCGAGGGCTGCAAGCGCGGCCTCGAGCTCGTGCACAACGGCAATGAGCGCTCGGCCCTGTTCACGCTGCGCACCGCCCGCGAGATGGGCGACCTGCATCGCGTCATCCTTGGTACCGACGCGCCCGCCGGCTCCGGCGTGCAGCCGCTCGGCATTCTGCGCATGGTCTCGATGCTGTCCTCGCTCGGCGACCTGCCGGCCGAGATCGCATTCTGCCTTGCCACCGGCAACACCGCCCGGATGCGCCAGCTCGACTGCGGCCTGATCGAGGTCGGCCGCTCCGCCGACTTCGTCATCATGGACAAGGCCCAGCACTCGCCGGGCAAGAACATCCTGGAGAGCGTTCAGCTCGGCGATCTCCCCGGCATCGGAATGACCATCATCGACGGCATCGTCCGCACCCAGCGCAGCCGCAACACGCCGCCCGCCGGCAAGGTGCCGGAGGTGGTGGCGAAGTGATGCAGCCGGAGCGGCCCGCCGCTCGCACCGTCCCTCGAAGGCATTGAACAAGTCGCAAGCCTGTTGCGTCTAACGCAGGCAGCCCTCGGCGGCGGCAGTTCATTGTTCGACCATCGAGGCTGACATGAAGGACCCATCACGGATAGCCGTGGGCGTCGCTGGCGCGGTGGCGGGCTATATCGCGATCTTTGTGCTGTTTTCTCTCCTCGATGTCGGCAACCGTGCGGACCCGATCACATCGGGTCTGCTGGGACTGTTCGTCTACTCGCCCACCGGTGCAATCGCCGGCGCGGTCCTCGCCAATTGGCTCGTGACGCGTTCAGGCAAAAATGCAGGGCAGGACGCAGGCGTCGGCGGCGTCGCGCGGAACAGCTTGAAGTCGCTCGGCATCGTCGCCCTGCTCTGCACCGCCGGCCTCGGCGCCTACATTGCGTACGCATACGCGACCGCAACGCCCTGGCTCAACCGCAACGGCGCCAATCCCCTGCTCGTGTTCGAGGTCCGCTTTCCGGCGGGAGTAACGGTGCCAACATCGGCGCAGGACATCACCATCGAACTGCAAACCGACATCAACACCATGCCGGGCGAAGTCAGTCCGGCCGCGTTCTATCGCGATGGCGACCAGGCGGTTATCGCCGGCGAAGTCGAGCTGGCGTTTCGAACCTCGCACCGGCAGCTCGCCATCAACATCCAGGGCCAGCCGAGCCGGATCTATCCGATCGATTTGACGGCCCGCGCGCCGCATACGCCGGAATTCGGAACGTGGCGGCGGCTTGGTGACGGCAGCGAAATCCGCTACCGCGCCAAATGGCCGGGAAAGACGTAAGAGATCAGCGCTTCTTCGCAATCTCACAGCGCACATAGGTCTGGCGCTTGGCCCGCCCAACTGGACCGTTGTCCATCACCAGCCTGCCATCCGCAGCGACGGAGACGCGAGGATTGGAGCGGAATTTTTCGCCCTCGCCTTCGCAGGCCAGCTTCATTTTCCAGCCGAGCCTTCCGTCGGCCGTGATCTGGCTGGCGCGGCACCGCGTCTCATACCAGTACAGGCGATTGCCGCCCTCGATGCTCATGCGGTTGGGACTGTCCTCGTTGCGACAGTCCTTTTTGGTCGAGGCCCAGAAGCCTTCGTAAGGCTGCGCCGCCAAGGCGGGAGCGCATTGGCCGGCGAGCACGGCACCAAGACTCAAGACAACCGCAAAGCGCGTCGCAACTCTCATGACCAAAACCTCGATAAACCCTTCATCAAGGTTAGTCGCCAGTTCCGGCACCTTGTTCAACTGCCGTAGGGTGGTCAAACGGCGCGAAGTGCCGTGCCCACGATTTTTGCGACTCGAGAAAGGATGGCGGGCACGCTTCGCTCTGCCCGCCCTACGAAACCTTCACCTGAGCTTGTTCAGCAGCATCATCAGCGTCTCGCGCTCTTTCGCCTCGAGCGGCGCCAGCGTCTCGCGGGTGATCGCCAGCGCGTTCGGCGCCAGCTTTTCGGCAAGCTGCTGTCCGGCGCGGGTCAGGCTCACCAGCAGGCGGCGGCCGTCCTCGGGATCCTGGCTCGTCTCGGTGAGGCCGCGCGCGGTGAGACGATCGATCACGCCCTTGATGGTCGCGACGTCCATCGCCGTCAGGCGCCCGAGCTGGTTCTGCGAGCACGGCCCGGTCTCGGCCAGTTTCGACAGCGCCGCCCATTGCGTCGGCGTCAGATTGGTGCCGATGTCGCGGGCGAAGATCGAGCTGTGGCGCTGCCAGACCTGGCGCAGGATGAAGCCGACCTGTTCGTCGAGCACGTAAGGCGGTTTCGCCGGTTTGACACTTTTCTTTGCCGCAACGCTTCTCGCCATCCGTTCGCAGCCCTTCCCCTTGCCTCACAACGACAGATGCGCGTCGCGGATATCCGGGCGCGCGTCGAGCTCGGCCATGGTGCCGCCGAAGCAGATGCGGCCGCGCTCGATGATGTAGGCGCGATCCGAAATCAGCCGCGCGAAATGCAGATTTTGCTCGGAGACGACGATGCTGACGCCTTCCTTCTTCATGGTCAGGATGGCATCAACCATCTGCTCCACGATCTTCGGCGACAGGCCCTCCGACGGCTCGTCCAGCAGCACCAGCGAGGGATTGCCCATCAGCGTGCGCGCAATGGTGAGCATCTGCTGCTCGCCGCCGCTCATTCGTCCGCCCGGGCGGTTCTTCATCTCGCCGAGGTTAGGAAACAGCGCGAACAGCTTTTCGCGCGTCCAGTGCGGCGCGTTCGGACGCTTCGGCTGGCGGCCGACTTCGAGGTTTTCCTCGACGGTCAGGTCCGTGAAGATGCGACGCTCCTCCGGCACGTAGCCGAGGCCCTCGCGCACGATCTCGTGCGTCGGTTTCGTCGAGACGTCCTTGCCCTCGAACGTGATGCGGCCGGAGCGCTGCGCGACGAGGCCGACGATCGAGCGGAACGTGGTCGACTTGCCGGCGCCGTTGCGTCCCAGCAGTGCCACCACCTCGCCCTCGCCGACCTCGAAGCCGATGTCGAACAGGATATGCGCCGGACCATAATGGCTGTTGAGGTCTTGCACCGTGAGCTTCATGTGGAGGCTCCCTCGCGGTGCCGGGCATCGTAGACAAGGCCCTCGCCGAGATAGACCGCCTGCACCTGGGGATTGCCGCGCACTTCGGCCGGCGAGCCCTCCGCGATCAACGTCCCGCGGTTGAGCACGAGGATGCGGTCGGCATGCTCGAACACCACGTCCATGTCGTGCTCGGTGAAGAGAACGCCGATGGATTTTTCCCGGGCAATGCGCGCGGTCAGCCGCATCAATTCGACGCGCTCGCGCGGTGCCATTCCGGCCGTCGGCTCGTCCATCAGCAGCAGCTTGGGCTGATTGGCGAGCGCAACCGCAAGCTCGAGCCGCTTGAGATCGCCATAGGCAAGCTCGCCGCAGGGCCGGTCCGCATAGCCGCCCATGCCGACCAGCTCGAGCAGGCGGCCGGCCTCGTCGCGATCGAACTTCGGCGCCGAGCCGAACAGATTGAACAGCTGCTTGCCGTGCGAGATCAGCGCGACCTGCACGTTCTCGCGCACGGTCATGGTGGCGAAGGTCGCGGTGATCTGGAAGGTGCGGCCGACGCCGAGCCGCCAGACCTCACGCGGCTTCCGGCCGGTGATCTCCTCGCCAAGCAGGCGAACGTGGCCGCTATCAGGCATGTTCTGGCCGTTGAGCATGTCGAAGCAGGTGCTTTTTCCGGCGCCGTTCGGCCCGATCAGCGCCAGGATCTCGCCGGCCCGCAGCGAGAACGAGACGCCTCGCACGGCATGGATGCCGCCATAGGATTTGGTCAGGCCTTCGACCGCGAGAAGTGGAGGTGCGACGCTCATTCGGCAGACTCGATCGGCTTGGCGAGCAAAGGTGATCCCGGCGGCGATGCTTTCTTGCGGCGCTGCGCCAGCATCTCCAGCGTGCCGACGATGCCCTTGGGGAAGACGACGACGATCAGCATGATGAAGCCGCCGAGCACGAGCTTCGACAGATCGGTCTGGCTCACCAGCCAGATGTTCAAAGCCTTGTAGACGATGGCGCCGATCACCGCGCCCGAGACCGTCTCGACGCCGCCGAGCAGCACCATGACGAGCGCGTCGACGGAGAGCGAAATGCCGAGATTGTCGGGGAACACGCTACCCTTGAGGTAGGCGAACAAGGCGCCGCCGATGCCGGCGGTCGTGCCGGCGATCACGAAGGCGGTCCACTGGATGCGCTTGGCATCGATGCCGATGGCTTCGCTGCGCAGAACCGAGTCGCGCGTGGCACGAAGCGCGTAGCCGAACGGCGAGAACACCATGGCCCGCAGCGCGACGGTCACCAGCGCCGCGACGCCGAGCGAAAGCCAGTAGAAGCGCGACGGGCTTGCCGCCCAGCTCGACGGCCAGAGGCCGAGAATGCCGTTGTCGCCGCCGGTCACGTCCACCCACTGGAACGCGATCGACCAGACGATCTGCGCGAAGGCGAGCGTCAGCATCGCGAAATAGACGCCGGAGAGCTGCACCGCGAAGAAGCCGAACACGGCCGCGCCCATGCAGCCGAGCAGCGGCCCGAGCAGCAAGCAGACGATCATCGGAAGTCCCGCCATCTTGGCGAGGAAGGCGATGCCATAGGCGCCGAGCCCGAAATAGGCAGCGTGACCGAACGATGCGAGGCCGCCGACCGACATCAGGAAGTGCAGGCTGACGGCGAAGATCACGAAAATCGCGATCTCCGAGCCCACGGTCAGCAGATAGTTGCCGGCGAACAGCGGCAGCATGGCCGCGACGATCAGCGCCGCAAGCGCCATCAGCCGCTCGTTCGAGGTCAGCGGCCGCCAGGGATTGACGGTGAGACCCGGCGTCTTGCGCGCGGCCGCCTCCGGCTTGCCGAACAGGCCCCAGGGACGCACGATCAGCACCACCGCCATGACCAGGAAGACGAGAATGATCGAGATCTTCGGGAAGATCAGGATGCCGAAGGCATTCAGCTCGGAGACCAGCACCGCCGCGACGAAAGCGCCGACGATGCTGCCGAGGCCACCGATCACCACCACGACGAAGACTTCGACGATGATGCGCAGGTCCATGGCGTGGTGCACGGCATCGCGCGGGATCTGGAGCGCGCCGCCGAGCGCTGCCAGGAAGACACCGACAGCGAACACCGACGTGAACAGCCACTTTTGGTTGACGCCGAGCGCGGCCACCATGTCGCGATCCTGCGTCGCCGCGCGCACCAAGACGCCCCAGCGCGTGCGCTGGAACAGCAGCCAGAGAATGCCGAGCACGACGGGACCGAGCACGATCAGGAACAGGTCGTAGCTCGGAATGTTCTGGCCGAAGAAATCGATCGCGCCCCTGAAGCCCGGCGCGCGGCGGCCGACGAGATCGTCGGGCCCCCAGATCAGCACGACGAGATCCTCGACCATCAAGGTCAGGCCGAAGGTCGCGAGCAGCTGGAACAGCTCGGGCGCATGATAGATGCGCCGGAGCAGCACCATCTCGACGATGACGCCGATCAGCGCCACCGCGAACGCGGCCAGGACGATGCCGCCCCAGAAGCCGAACGCGCCGGACAAGCGCTCGGTCAGCGTGAAGGCGATGTAGGCGCCGATCATGTAGAAGGCGCCATGCGCGAAATTCACGATCCGGGTCACGCCGAAGATGATCGACAGGCCCGAGGCCACCAGAAACAGCGACGCTGCGCTGGCGAGACCGGTCAGAAACTGTACGACGTAAAAGGCCATCGGCGGTCCGGGTTGGTTAGGTCTCGGTGCTGGTCTTCATCCTTCGAGACGGCGCTCCGCGCCTCCTCAGGATGAGGTCCGGGACCCTCATGGTGAGGAGCGCGGCGACGCCGCGCGTCTCGAACCATGAAGGCCCCGGTCTCTGTTGTATCAATCCTTCGGACGCAACTTCGCGACTTCGGCATCGCTGGGCAGATAGTCCGCGCCTTTCTTGTAAGACGAGTCCACCATCACGCCCTTGCCGTCCTTCAGCGCGGTCTTGCCGACGAAGGCCCCGAGCGTCGACTGGTGGTCGATCTTGCGGAAGGTGATCTCGCCGAACGGCGATGGCATCGTAAGCCCCTCCGCCGCGGCAATCAGCTTCTCCGGATCGGTCGATCCTGCCTTGGCCAGGATCGCGGCGGCCGACTTGATGGTCTGGTAGCCGACGATCGAGCCGAGACGCGGATAGTCGTTGTACTTGGCCTGGTACGCCTTCAGGAACGCGTCATGCTCGGGCGTCTTGATCGAGTACCAGGGATAGCCGGTGACGATCCAGCCCTCCGGCGTCTCGTCCTTGAGCGGGTCGAGATATTCGGGCTCGCCGGTGAGGAAGGAGACGACCTCGCGCCCCTTGAACAGGCCGCGGGTGTTGCCTTCGCGCACGAGCTTGACGAGATCCGCGCCGAACGTGACGTTGAGGATCGCTTCCGGGTTGGCGGCGGCAACCGCCTGCACCACCGGGCCGGCGTCGATCTTGCCCTGCGGCGGCCATTGCTCGTCGACCCACTGGACGTCGGGGCGCTTCTCCGACATCAGCTTCTTGAACACCGCGACCGCCGACTGGCCGTATTCGTAGTTCGGCGCGATCGTCGCCCAGCGTTTCGCCGGCAGCTTGCTGGCAGCTTCCACCAGCATCGCCGCCTGCATGTAGTTGGAGGGACGCAGGCGGAAGGTGTACTTGTTGCCCTTGGACCAGGTGATGGCGTCCGTGAGCGGCTCGGCCGCGAGGAAGAACACCTTCTTCTGGTTGGCGAAGTCAGAGACCGCAAGACCGATGTTCGACAGGAACGTGCCGGCGAGCATCGCGACGCCCTCGCTCGAGACGAGCTCGTTGGCCGCGGTCTGCGCGTCCGCCGGCTTGCCGCCGTCGTCCTTGGAGATGACGACGAGCTTCTTGCCGTTGATGCCGCCGGCCGCGTTGACTTCCTCGACCGCAAGCTGCCAGCCCTTGCGATAGGGCTCGGTGAATGCCGGCAGCAGCGAATAGCTGTTGATCTCGCCGATCTTGATGTCCTGCGCCAGGGCCGAATGGGCCATGCCGCCTGCCAGAAGCGCGAAGGCCGCGCCGACGAAGTAATTTCTTGCTCGCATCCCAACCTCCAATTTGAACTCGCTTACGACTTCTATCTCAGACCGTCTTCGCCCTTGATCTCCGCGACCGTGAGCCCGCCGACGCGCGGCAGCGGACGGCCGCTGTCGGTGACGGCGACCGCGACCATGATCTCGTTGGCGCGCGGCGCATCGTTGATCTGTACCTCCATCCCGTCGAAATGGCTGCGGACGAAGGCTGCGTCCTTGTGCCCCAGCGGAATGTCCAGGGTCGTGCCGGGGCCGCTGCGCTTCTTCGAGGACGGGATCAGCGCCGCGCCCTTGCCCAGAACCTTGCGCACCGGCGCCCCCATCTTGGGGTGGAGGATGGCGGCGGCGTGCTCCAGTTCGCCGTTCTCGCCGACAGCCGCGGCCTTGCCGTAGCTGTGCGCCTTGGCACCATCGATGCCGAGCGCCGCCACCGCGCGCTTCGACAGGAGCTCGCCCAACTCCTCGCCGATCGCGATCAGCGGCGAGAGATCCTCGACATATTTTCCGGCGAAAGGATTTTCGATCACGGCGATCGCGGCGGCACGCCGGGTCGGCGGCGACACCTGGCGTCCCATCTCCATCTGCGTCTCTTCGACGACGGTGACGATCTTGCGGATGATCGCGCTCATGTTTCGCTTCCCTGTTCAGGCATGGACCGCGTTCTCCAGCACACGCGGGCGCGATCGTTGCTCTTCTATATCCTTTGTTCCGATGACAAGCATATCACCACAAAGCCGCAGCACGGCACCTTCGATCAGTCCGCGATCGAACAATTGCCGTGCACATTCCGCGCCAGATTCAAGCGCGGCTGCGATCTCATCGTGAGACAGCTCGCCGACACCGCGCGTCACAAGGCGTGCGCCCAGATCGCTGTCGGGCTGAAGCTCGTTCGCAGGCTGTCGGATGATTGCGGGATGCCCGGGCAGATCGACGGCATTGGCGATCACGGTCGCGGCCGCATCGGCCTGCGAAGCGGTTGCGGCCAGCACGGTCACGGCATCGGCGATCCCGAGCGAAAAGCTGCGGCCGTGCCGACCGCTGGTCGCGACGCCCCGCACCGGATCGTTCGCATCGATCCGCATCCTCCGCATCACGCCGTCGTGGTCGGGACGATCCATCAGGCCGACCGAAAAATGCTCGCCCACACCGAGATGCAGCGCGATGTCGCCCCCATTGTTGACGTAAATCCGATCGAGCGGTGCAGCGCGCAGCATCGCGGCCAGAATCTCCTCCGCGACGCTGCCGGCAACGGCCGCCATTGGCGTGATGAAGCAATCGGCGGCATAAGGCGCGACGGCAGCGTGCATGCGGCGGGCGACAACGCCCTTCAGCGAGGTCTTCTCCTCGACCGCCGTACGCAGCCCTGGCAATTCCGCGCAAAGCTCGTCGAGCAATCCAGTGAACCGCAGCGCCGCAGCCTCATAGGCGACCCGCACCGCATCCGTACGTCCCCTCGCCTCCACGATCAGATCGATCGGTCCATCCTGCAAATGCAGCCGCCGGCCATCAGACAGCAATGCGATTTGCGGGCGCCTGGTCATGTGCGAGGCCCCGGAATCGGGTTCTGCCAGGGCAATTGGCGGACATCGTCGCCGCTCTGCACCTCGGAGAGCGGCTTCACATAATCCATGTGGCCACCGAGCGCGGCATAGTCGGACAGCTTCATGGTGAATTCGATCGGCGCGACCAGGGCTGGTGTCGGCACATAGCCGAACGCGCCTGACGGCATCTGCGTCACGTCGACCATGTAGGTGATGCCGCCGCCGGGCCAGACATAGACCGGCGCGCCGCCGCTGGTGACGCGCGTCAGCGCATCCTTCACCGAGCGCGTCAGCCGCACCGGGTTGTCGGTGACGCCAGCGCGCAAGGAGCCGCCCGCGCCCGCCATGAACAACACCGTGCACAACGCGGGCTCGCAATTTTCCTGGATGCGCTCGACCGAGAACTTCAAGTCGTCAGGCATCTCGGTCTCGACCGGCTTCAAGGCCTCATCGAGCACGTAATAGGACGAATGCTCTCCGGTGGTGGAGACCATCAGCATGGTCAGACCGGGCTTTGCTTCCTTGGCATCGAACGGGCCAAGGATCGACAGGGGATCTGAGATGTTGGTGCCGCCCCAGCCCGTGCCTGGATCGGCCACCTGGAAATAGCGGCCGGGCGTCGAGCGACGGCCCTTCATCTTGATGCCGGTGTCGGCGATGTCGAGCAGCTTGCCCGCTTGATGCTCGCTGAGCACGCCGGTGATGTGGTCATCGACCACGACGACTTCGTCCACCTTGCCGTGCCATTGCTTGGCGAACATGCCGATCGTCGCCGAGCCGCAGCCGACGCGCATGCGCTCTTCCTTCACGCCGTTGACGATCGGCGGCTGCCCGGCCTGCACCACCACGGTGGCGCCGCCGTCGATGGTGAGCTCCACCGCCTTGCAATTGGCGAGGTCCATCAGCGTGTCGCAGGTGACGCGGCCCTCCTTCTTGGAGCCGCCGGTGAGATGATGCACGCCGCCTAGCGAGAGCATCTGCGAGCCGTATTCGCTGGTGGTGACATGGCCGACCGCCTCGCCCTGCGCGCGCACGGTCGCGGTCTCCGGGCCGAGATAGCGATCGGTGTCGATCTTCACCTTGATGCCGCAATAGGAGAAGATGCCCTCGGTGACGACCGTCACCATGTCGACGCCTTCGACCTCCGCAGAGACGATGAAAGGCGCCGGCTTGTAGTCGGGATAGGTCGTGCCTGCCCCGATCGCCGTCACGAAAGTCGAGGGCTCGTGGACGATCTTGCCGTCCCAGTCCTCGGTGCGGCTGAACGGGACGAGCTTGCCGCCGTGAGAGACGGTGCGCTCCAGGATGACATGCGGATCGACGCGGACCAGCTTGCCGTCGTGATTGGCATAGCGATCGCAGGCCCCCGCCGCGCCGGGCTTGATGTAGCACATCACCGGACAAGCATCGCAGCGGATCTTGTCGATGACGGCGCTCGTCGTTTCTGTCACCATGTCGGAGCTGGCGGACACCGCTGTTATCATTCGTATACGAACGATGTTGCGCGCGCTGCCCCGGCGCTGTCAAGCGGCGGTGCAGCGCAAAAGATGCCACTGCCGCATAAAACCTCATTTGCCTATCCGCACTGTCCACAAAGAAGGCACCCGCGCTGCAGTGCGGCATGCACCGCTTGCACGTTTGTGTACAAACGGTATCGTCGCGGCGTCCGATTTTCGCGATTGCATGATCTTGGATATCGTCTTGGGCTTGGAAACGAGGATGACGCAGACACCGATCCGCCTCACCGTGAACGGCAGGATCCACGAGCTCACGGCAGCGCGCGACACGCCGCTGCTCTACGTGCTGCGCAATGATCTCGCGCTGAACGGCCCGAAATACGGCTGCGGCCTCGGCGAATGCGGCACCTGTACTGTCCTGATCGACGGACTGGCGGCACGCTCCTGCGCGATTCCGGTGAGCGGCTGCGCCGGGCGCGACATCGTGACGCTCGAAGGCCTCGGCACAAGCGACAAGCCCGACGTCGTGCAGCAGGCCTTCATCGACGAGCAGGCCGCACAATGCGGCTATTGTCTCAACGGCATGATCATGACCACCAAGGCGTTGCTCGCGATCAACCCGCGGCCGACCGAACAGGAGGCGCTGGCGGCGCTGCGCTACAATCTCTGCCGCTGCGGCACGCATGTCGAGATCCTTCGCGCGGTGATGCGCGCATCGGGCCAGCTCACCGAGGCCGCAGATTGATGGCGTCCTTTGTTACGAACGGAGCTGAGCGTGCGGGTTCGCTCATCGTCGCGCGCAGCGTGGACGAGGTCACATCGGAAACCTTCGTCCGCATCACCGCGGACGGTTCGGTCACGGCCTATAACGGCCATGTCGATCTCGGCACCGGCATCCGCACTGCGCTGGGCCAGATCGTCGCCGAAGAGCTCGACGTCTCCTTTGCGCGCGTCGTCGTCGTGCTCGGCGACACGGCATTGGTGCCGAACCAGGGCGCGACGATCGCGAGCGAGACCATCCAGATCACGGCCGTGCCGCTGCGGAAGGCCGCGGCGCAAGCGCGGCACTTTCTGATCGCGCGCGCCGCGGAACGCCTGGACTTGCCCGAAGCCGAGCTCAAGATCGAGGACGGACTCGTTCGCGGCCACGACAATCGCAGCGTCAGCTATGGCGAGCTCATCGGCGACGAAGCGATCCGCCTCGAGCTCGCCGATGACGTCGAGCTCAAGCCTGTCGGCGATTACGCGATCGTCGGCCAGTCGGTGCCGCGCGTCGATCTACCTGCTAAAGCCACGGGCGAGCTGACTTTCGTGCACGACGTCCGAGTATCAGGAATGGTGCATGGCCGCGTGGTGCGGCCGCCCTATGCTGGCGTCGATGCCGGACCGTTCGTCGGCACCAGCCTCATTGCGGTCGACGAATCCTCCGTGCGCGACATTCCCGGCCTTGTCGCCGTCGTGCGGATCGGCGATTTCGTCGGCGTCGTCGCCGAGCGCGAGGAGAATGCGATCCGTGCGGCAGAGCAGCTCAAGGTGAGCTGGAAGCCGACGCCGACGCTTACCGATCTTGGCGATGTCGAGACCGCCCTGCGTGCCAATCCATCGACGCCGCGCACGCTGATCGACAAGGGCGAGGTCGACAAGGCGATATCGGCCGCGGCCAAGCCGATGCAGCGCACTTACCTCTGGCCGTATCAGATGCACGCCTCGATCGGCCCCTCCTGCGCCGCCGCCGACTTTCAGGACGGCAACATCCGCGTCTGGTCGGGCACGCAGAACCCGCATGTGCTGCGCGGCGACCTGGCGCTGCTGATCGAGCGCCCCGAGAGCGAGATCGAGGTGATCCGGCTGGAGGCCGCCGGCTGCTACGGTCGCAACTGCGCCGACGACGTCTCCGCCGATGCGCTCCTGCTGTCGCGCGCCGTCGGCCGTCCCGTCCGCGTGCAATTGACGCGCGAGCAGGAGCACGCCTGGGAGCCCAAGGGCACCGCGCAGCTCATCGACGTCAATGGCGGCCTCGACGCTGACGGCAGCATCGCCGCTTACGATCTCGCCACGCGCTACCCCTCGAACGCCGCTCCGACGCTGGCGCTGCTGCTGACCGGTCGCATCTCCCCCGAGCCCACCGTGCTCCAGATGGGCGACCGCACCGCGATCCCTCCTTACGATTACGAGCACATGCGCGTCGTCGCCCACGACACGCCGCCGATCGTGCGGGCCTCCTGGTTCCGCGGCGTCTCGGCATTGCCGAATACCTTTGCGCATGAATCCTATATCGACGAGGCTGCAACCGAAGCCGGCGTCGATCCGATCGAATATCGTCTGCGCTACCTGAAGGATCAGCGCGCTGTCGATCTCGTCAATGCTGTGGCCGAGCGCGCGGGCTGGACGCCCCGCCCCGTTCGCGAGGAGAAGGACGGCGAGGTCGTGCACGGCCGCGGCTTTGCCTACGCGCTCTACGTCCACAGCAAGTTTCCGGGCTATGGCGCGGCGTGGTCGGCCTGGGTTGCCGACGTCGCGGTGAACAAGACGACCGGCGACGTCAGCGTGACGCGGGTCGTCGCGGGGCAGGATTCCGGGTTGATGATCAACCCGGACGGCGTGCGCCACCAGATCCAGGGCAACGTCATCCAATCCACCAGCCGCGCGCTGATGGAAGAGGTGTCGTTCGAGCGCGGCACGGTGGCCGCGCGCGAATGGGGCGCCTACCCCATCATCCCCTTCCCCGACGTGCCCAAGATCGACGTGCTGATGCTGCCGCGGCAGAATCAGCCGCCGCTCGGCGTTGGCGAGTCCGCCTCGGTGCCGAGCGCGGCGGCGATCGCGAACGCCATCTTCGATGCCACCGGCGTGCGCTTCCGCGAGCCGCCGTTCACGCCTGAGCGAATCCTGAAGGGATTGCGTGGCGATGCGGCGGTGACGCCGCAGGCTCTGCCCGCACCGGCGGCATCGCGGCCGTCCCGGGTCTGGGCGAATCCGTTCGCCAGGCGCGCCGGTATCGCTGCAGCGATCGCAACCGTCTGCACCGCTGCCATCGGCATCGGTGCGGCGCTCCTTCCAGGTCGCGCAATTGCGCCGATCGCACGGCCCGACGCGTCGGTCTATTCCGCGGCGACCATCGCCCGCGGCGAGCAGCTTGCAGCGCTTGGCAATTGCGCGGAGTGCCATACCAGCATTGGCGGCGCGCTCAACGCCGGCGGCCGCGCATTGGAGACGCCATTCGGCACGATCTATTCGACCAACATCACGCCCGACGTCGAGACCGGGATCGGTGCCTGGTCCTATCCGGCCTTCGAGCGCGCCATGCGCGATGGCTTGCATCGCGACGGACGGCAGCTCTATCCCGCTTTTCCCTACACGCATTTTGCAAAGACCAGCGACGCGGACATGCAGGCGCTCTATGCGTATCTGATGGCGCAGCCTTCAGTGCGTGCGACGGCACCGCCGAACGAACTCGCCTTCCCTTACAATCTCCGCTCGTTGCTCGCGGGCTGGAATGCGCTGTTCCACGACACGAAGGAGTTCAAGCCTGATCCCGCCAAGTCCGATCAATGGAATCGCGGCGCCTATCTGGTCGAAGGTCTCGGCCATTGCAGCGGCTGTCATTCGCCGCGCAACGCGCTCGGCGCCGAGCAACGCAACGCTTATCTCGCCGGCGGCTTTGCCGAGGGCTGGGAAGCGCCGGCGCTGACCTCGCTCTCGCACGCGCCGATTCCGTGGAGCGAGGAGGAGCTCTACGCCTATTTGCGCACCGGCCATTCGCGTTACCACGGTGTCGCGGCCGGCCCGATGGCGCCTGTCGTCAGGGATCTCAAAGCCCTGCCCGACCAGGACATCCGCGCGATGGCGGTCTATCTGAACTCCTTCAACGACACGGCCGATACACCAGCGCCGAATGCGCTCGCCGCCAAGCTCGAGAGCGCAACGCAAGTGACCGTCGCCTCCTCCGCGGGCGCCCGCCTCTATCAAGGCGCCTGCGCCGTGTGCCACGAGGTCGGCGGCCTGCCGCTGTTCGGCACGCGGCCCTCGCTCGCGCTCAACAGCAACGTTCACAGCACGAAGGCGGATAATCTCGTGCAGGTGATCCTGCACGGCATTGCAGACCCAGTCTCCAGCGATCTCGGCTACATGCCCGCGTTCAGGAATAGCATGAGCGATGCACAGGTCGAGGAGCTCGTGACGTTTTTGCGCAAGCAGTTCGCGCCGGACAAGCCGGCCTGGACCGGCGTGCGCGAGACGATCTCGCGGGTGCGAAGTTCGACCCACTAACGTCATTCCGGGGCCCGAGCATAGCGAGGGAGCCCGGAATCCATAACCACCAGCCGGGGTTATGGATTCCGGGCTCGCCGCTTCGCATCGCCCCGGAATGACACTGCGTGAATACGCTAGTCGTGCTTCACCTCCACCGGCGGCGTGCCGTGGGTGTGGAAGGACTCGATGGTCTTCAATCCCCAGGCCTGGCCCTTCTTGCGCTCCTCCTCGGTCCACACGATCGGCTTCCAGTCGGGCGCGAGAATGAGGCGCGCGCCGGCATTGGCGACTTCGACGCGGTTGCCGCCGGGCTCGTAGACATAGAGGAAGAAGGTCTGCTGGATCGCGTGCTTGTGCGGGCCGGTCTCGATGTGCACGCCGTTCTCTAGAAAAATGTCCGCGGCGCGCAGAATCTCCTCACGGCTGTCGAGCGCGTAGGTGACGTGATGGAAGCGGCCCGGCACGCCCAAGTGATCGAGCGAATAGGCGAAGTCGTAGCTCTTGTTCGACATCGTCAGCCACATCGCGGCCTCACGGCCGTCGTTGAGTACGATCTGCTCGGTGAGGCGGCAGCCGAGGTAATTCTCGAAGAACTCGCGGTTGGCCTTGATGTCGACGGCGAGGCAATTGAGATGATCGAGCCGGCGGACGTTGGCGCCGCGCGCCGGAAAGCGCTGCGCCTGGTTCTTTAGTGCGGGCTTGAGCTCCGGCGGCGCCTGATACCATTCGGTCTCGTAATAGAGCTCGACGATGTGGCCATCGGGGTCGCGGCAGCGGAAGGTCGGCCCCTGCCCCATGTCGCCGTCGATCCAGCCGATGTCGAAGCCGGATCCCTTCAGCGCGGCGACGCGCCGCTCTAGCGCCTGCTGGCTGCGCGCACGGAGCGCCATGTGGCCCATGCCCGAGGTCTTCGACGCCGTGAGCTTGAGCGAATAGCGCTCGTAATCGTCCCAGCCGCGCAAATAGACCGACTCGCCCTTCAGTCCGCTGACGGTCATGCCCATGACATCGACGAAGAACTTCAGGCTCTCGTCGGGCTTCGGCGTCAGCAGCTCCATGTGGCCGAGGTGGGCAAGGTCGAGGATCGGTTCGGGCTGCATGTTTTCCTCCTGGATCGGACGCGGGGCTTTCGGCGCGGCGCCTCATTTGTACTAATGTACAAATCATTAGGTCCAGTCAACAAAGCAGCCGGTATCCTGCTGCGATCGGCGCCTGACCGCCGGCCTCCGGACGAGACGGGCAGCCTGCCCGAATGGTAAACTCTTCCTTAAGGACCATCTCACCTGAAAGGTCCGGAAAATGCAGCATTTTCCCGGCGATTTTGCCAATAAGCAGGCATTGGCGGCGAGGCTCCCGACCGAATTACCGCGGATTTAACGGAGCCGGCGCGTCCGGCGTTTAACCGTTTGTGCAGCGACGGCCGCGCATAGTCCGGGCAACTCCCCTTGCTCTTGCCAGGTTCATTCATCGTGACATCCTTTGGACGCGTGATTTCGGTTCGCGGATCGCTCGCCCGGGTTGGGCTTCTGGCGGAAAGCCGGATGCCGATCTCGGAGGTGCGGGCCACCGTCGGCCGGTTCGTCAGCATTCGCTGCGCCAGCTCGGTCATCGTTGCGATGATCACGGAGGTCTCCTGCGAAAATCTGTCGAGCTCCGACAATTACATTGCCATCGCCTCGGTCGACCTGCTCGGCGAGATCCTCAATGCCGCGGACAAGGCCAAATTTCAGCGCGGCGTCACCAACTATCCGACCATCGGCGATGCCGTCGACCTGATCACGAGCCAGGAGCTGCGCACGATCTACGCGCCGACCGGCTCGGACCAGATCAATGTCGGCTTCCTGCAGCAGGACCGCTCGGTCATCGCCTATGTCGACGTCGAGGAAATGCTGTCCAAGCATTTTGCCGTGCTGGGATCGACCGGCGTCGGTAAATCGACCGGCGTCTCGCTGCTGCTCAACGAGATCCTGAAGGCGCGGCCGAACCTGCGCATCTTCCTGCTCGACGTGCACAACGAATATGGCCGCTGCTTTGGCGACCGCGCGCTGGTGCTCAACCCGCGAAACCTGAAGCTGCCGTTCTGGCTGTTCAACTTCGAGGAAATCGTCGACGTGCTGTTCGGCGGCCGCGCCGGCGTGCCGGAAGAGCTCGACATCCTCGCCGAGGTGATCCCGCTCGCCAAAGGCGTCTACACCCAGTACCAGAACGCCGACCGCATCGGCCTCAAGCGCATCGATCCCAAGCAGATCGGCTATACCGTCGATACGCCTGTGCCCTATCGCCTGGTCGACCTGTTGTCGCTGATCGACGAGCGGATGGGCAAGCTCGAGAACCGCTCCTCGCGCATCATCTATCACAAGCTGATCTCGCGCATCGAGGCCGTGCGCAACGACCCGCGCTACGCCTTCATGTTCGACAACGCCAATGTCGGCGGCGACACCATGGCCGAGGTGATCAGCCATCTGTTCCGCCTGCCCGCCAACGGCAAGCCGATGACGGTGATGCAGCTCGCCGGCTTCCCGGCCGAGGTGATCGATTCCGTCGTCTCCGTGCTCTGCCGCATGGCCTTCGACTTCGGCCTGTGGAGCGACGGCGTCTCGCCGCTGCTGTTCGTCTGCGAAGAGGCGCACCGCTACGCCTCCGCCGACCGCAACATCGGCTTCGGCCCGACCCGCAAGGCGGTATCGCGCATCGCCAAGGAAGGCCGCAAATACGGCGTTTATCTCGGCCTCATCACCCAGCGCCCCGCCGAGCTCGACGCCACCATCATCTCCCAGTGCAACACGCTGTTCACGATGCGCCTCGCCAACGACCGCGACCAGGCGCTGCTGCGCGCCGCCGTGTCGGACGCCGCCGCGAACCTGCTCTCCTTCGTGCCCTCGCTCGGCACCCGCGAGGTGCTGGCGTTCGGCGAAGGCGTGGCGCTGCCGACCCGCTTGCGCTTCAAGGAGGTGCCGCCGCACCAATTGCCGCGCGGCGAGGCCACCATCTCGAGCGTGCCCTCCGTCACCTCCGGCCACGACATGCATTTCGTCAGCGCCGTGCTCGAACGCTGGCGCGGCGCCACCTCGCAGCGCGACGTGCCGAACGACCCCGTGTTCTCGGCACCGCCCGCGAAGACGATGTCCAGCGTCGAAGCCCCGATGCTGCAGCCCTCGATGGGCCTCGATCCGGACCGCTTCTCGCTGCTGAAGAAGCCGCTGCGGTAAGGCTTCGCTCCATCCACATCGTCATTGCGAGCGCAGCGAAGCAATGACGGAGGATGGACGTCGTTCCCACCTGACACCTTCGTCGCGGCCACTTCGGACCGGCAGATTGAGCCCGCCTTCCGCATCGACTATGGTTCCCGCCCCAAGCCGGAATCCATGCCCATGACAAAGACCGCCGCGCAACGCTTTCCAGCCCCCGCCCTCGACACCCTGCCCGACGACATCCGTAAGCGCCTCCTTGCCGTGCAGGAGAAGAGCGGCTTCGTCCCGAACGTGTTCCTGACGCTGGCCTATCGCCCCGACGAGTTCCGCGCCTTCTTCGCCTATCACGACGCGCTGATGGAGAAAGACGGCGGCCTCACCAAGGCCGAGCGCGAGATGATCGTGGTGGCGACGTCGGCGGCCAACCAGTGCCAATATTGCGTGATCGCCCATGGCGCGATCCTGCGCATCCGCGCCAAGAACCCTGTGATCGCCGACCAGGTCGCGATCAACTACCGCAAGGCCGATATCACGCCGCGGCAGAAGGCGATGCTCGATTTCGCCATGAAGGTCTCGGCAGACGCGCAGCGGATTTCCGAGAACGATTTCGCCGCTCTCGCGCCGCACGGCTTCAGCGACGATGATATCTGGGACATCGCCGCGATCTCGGCCTTCTTCGCGCTGTCGAACCGGCTGGCGAATTTCACGGGCATGCGGCCGAACGAGGAGTTCTATCTGATGGGCCGCCTGCCGAAGACGTAGTCGAGGCGCGAGGACCGGGCTCGATGGTCGGAACTCCTGTCCGCAACCGACGGACGCCTGGCTTCACAGGAGTCCTCGCGAGAGCTAGAACCGAAGCCGCCGCGCCCAAATTGGCTTCAGCAGTTCGAGCGCCGTGAGCACCAATAGTCCGGCGCCGAGCGTGATCATCAGATCGTCAACATGCAGCGGACCGAAGCGAAACAGGCCGGAGGCCGGCGGCCAGAACAGGGCTGTGGCGAGAACGAGCGCAATCAAGAGGAAGATCCAGAGCAATGCCGCGTTCGGACGGAAGAAGGCGGACAAGAACGATGCGCTGAAGGATCGATTGACCAGCACCAGCGCGAGGACGCAGACGACGAGCGCGATGAATGCGAGGGTGCGAGCCTCCTCGGGCGGAAGGCCGGAACGAAGCGCTGCGACGAAGATCACGGCGATCAAGGCGAAGGCCATCGTGCCTTGCAGAACGCTCCAGGCGATCAGGGGCCACGAGAACAGCTCCGCATCGGCACGCCGCGGCGGACGCTTCATGACGTCGCGCTCCTCCCGCTCGGCCTCGAACACCAGCGAGCAGACGGGATCGATGATCAGCTCCAGAAAGGCGATGTGCACCGGGCCGAGCACCAGCGGCAGCCCGAACACCAGGGGAAGCAGCGCAAGACCCGCGATCGGCACGTGGACGGCAAAGATAAAGGCCATGGCCTTGCGCAGATTGTCGTAGATCCGGCGACCGAGGCGGATGGATGCGACGATGGAGCTGAAGTCGTCGTCGAGCAGGACGATCGAGGATGCCTCGCGAGCGACGTCGGTGCCGCGGCCACCCATCGCGATTCCGATATGGGCGGCCTTCAGCGACGGCGCGTCGTTGACGCCGTCGCCCGTCATCGCGACGATCTCGCCGCTGCGCTTCAGCGCCTGCACGATCCGCAGCTTCTGCTCCGGCAGAACCCGCGCGAAGACGTTCACCTTCCTGACGAGTGCCTCGAGCTCGCGGTCGTCTGCGAGCTTGACCTGCTCCCCGGTCGCGACCTCATCGACGTCGAGCCCGGCTTGCGCGGCAATCGCCATGGCGGTCGCCGGATAGTCGCCCGTGATCATGATGACGCGGATGCCGGCCGAACGGCATTCGCGAACCGCCTCCGGAACATGAGGCCGCAACGGATCGGCAAGCCCGACCAGGC
The DNA here is from genome assembly GCF_020193715.1 of Bradyrhizobium sp. IC4060. Classification (NCBI taxonomy): domain Bacteria; kingdom Pseudomonadati; phylum Pseudomonadota; class Alphaproteobacteria; order Hyphomicrobiales; family Nitrobacteraceae; genus Bradyrhizobium; species Bradyrhizobium sp. IC4060. The sequence goes on from NZ_JADYVJ010000001.1 coordinate 760,429, forward strand.
CGACGAAGCGAAATACAAAAGCCTCCTGGGATGCCGGCAGGGAAGCCTCATCGCAAACGGCAACCGCCATCCCCAGCACCCGGAGCCCGTCCTTCGCCATTGCCCCGATGGCAGCTTGCACGGCCTCCCGATCGGCCTCGTTCAGCCTGCACAGGCGCGCAATCGCTTCCGGCGCGCCCTTGGCGCATGCGACGAGGTCCGCCCCTCCGGCTGTCCGCCAAACCTGGGTCATGGCCAGCAGCTCGGGGCGCAGACCATAGGTGCGCACCAGCGTCCGCTCGCCATCCATCGCGTCGCCGTCCCGCAGGACACCACGCGCGAACGAATGCAGCGCCTTCTCCATCGGATCGAACGGCTCCGGAGAGCTTGCCAGTGCCCCGCAGCGCGCCAGCTCTGCGAATTCGCGCCCGACCTGATCCGGTCCGGACGCCTCCGCGCGCAGGCGCGCGCCGTCCAGCAGGCGCAGCTCGGCGACCGACATCTGATTCTGCGTCAGCGTTCCGGTCTTGTCGGTGCACAGGACTGTTGCTGAGCCGAGGACCTCGATGGCGGCGGCGCGCCGCGTCAGGACGCGGGCCTGCGAAATCCGCCACGCACCCATGGCCATGAACACCGTGAGCACGACACCGAATTCTTCCGGAAGCATCGACATACCGATGGCGACGCCTGCCAGCAGCGCCTGCAGCCAGTCGCCGCGCGAGACGCCGTAGAGCACAATCGCGGCCAGGCTGATCACGGCGCCGCCGAGGAAGCAGAGCCGCACCAGCCTTGCGGTCTGTTGCTGAAGCCGCGGCGGCTCGGCCTGCAAGCCGCGAAGCGACAGCCCGATCTTCCCGATATCGCTGCGCGGCCCGGTGGCCTCGACCAGCGCCAACCCCTCGCCGCGCACGACGAGCGAACCGGAATAAACGAATGGCTGATCCTCGCCGCCGGGCCGGTGAGCGGCTACTTTGATCTTGTCGGCGGTCTTCTTGCGGACAGGCACCGACTCGCCGGTCAGCAGGGACTCGTCGATCTGCAAGTCCCGCGCTTCGACGAGCGCGGCGTCGGCGGGAACGCGATCGCCTTCACCGAGGACGAGAAGGTCGCCCTGCACGACCTCGCGGCCGGCAATTCGCCGGCGCGCACCGTCGCGCACCACCAGCGCCCGCGGGCTGGTCAGGTCGCGCAAGGCTTCCAGCACGCGCTCGGTCCGGGTTTCCTGCACCACCGTGATCACGATGGACATTGCCCCGAACGCCAGCAGGATCACCGCCTCCTTGAGATCGCCGAGCACGAGGTAGATCAGCCCGCCGCAGAGCAGCAGCAGCAGCATCGGCTCGCGCAGCACTTCCACCACGATGCGCAGCGGACTGCGTCGTTCCGGCCGAGGCAGTTCGTTGGGGCCGTCTGCCGCGAGCCTCGCCCGCGCCTCGGTCTCACTCAGACCGGCCGCACCTCCGCGTTGCACCTCCCTCACGGTTTCCGCCGCAGGCTCCAGAAGCTGCCGGCACCGACGATTGCGGTGGCGAGCAGGACGGCGACGAAGGTCTGGATGATGGTGAAGTTCAGCGCGTCGCGCGCGACGAACAGCGCCGTGATCGCGCCGGCGAGGACAAAGAGGATGCGAAAGACGACGCTCATGGTCGTGCCTCCAAGATCTGCATGACAAGATCTGCATGACTTGGAGCCCGGGGCCCTCCCATCGGGGCACAACGCTGTCTCTGCAACCATGCAGGCAGACCTTAGCCGCTCAGGGCGAGGCAAGTTTGCGACAAGTCAAACCTGACCCGGCCATCATCGGTCGGCGACTGCGACGTGATGTCCGCCCAGCAGCGAACAGCCGCTGCATCGCTCACGGCTGCGAGGCGTATGCGGCTAGCGCTTCGCCATCAACTCGAGCGCCGGAGCAAAGCGCTCCGCGAACGTCAACGTCTTGGCGTGGTGGACTGCGGCGAAGGATGCAGAGATTCCCGCCGAAGCGACCGCGAGCAAGCCAACTACGAAAGCCAGACGGCGCATGTTCGCCTCCTGTGTGAGCTCGACTACCCCATAGAGATGGGACGGCTCTGTTTCAGGACGGTTTCGTGGGCGCGGAAATTGATTTCGCTCAAGCGGCTGTGATGAGATCCGGCTTATCTGGGCGCAATCCGTAACCAACTAACAAGGGTAGACGTGTTTTGCAGCGCCGGCCGCATTGGGAATTTGATACCCGCGAGCGCTATCCTAGGCACTGCGGTGACGAGCAACATTCGTGAAATGGGAGTCATCGAGGACTACGCAAATGAAGATCGTGATCCAGAAGCTCAATGGCCTGTGGCACCTCATCGTCGGATCGAGCCAGATCCGAACGCCCTTCCTGGATACCCAGGACCGCGCGCTGGTGGTAACTTACGCCCGCCGCGCCTATCCCGGCGCCAGGATCTTCCAGCGCGACTGACGTGAATACCCTCAGTCGTCGTCCGCCGGGCCGCACCAGCCGGGCAGATAGATCGCATTCTTGCTTCTGGCCGCGGCCATCGCCTTCTCGAGCGCATTATCGAAATCGGTCTCCACCGCCTTGCGCGAGACCTGCCGGCGCAGGAAGTCGGCCCACAGGAATTCGGAGAACGGTGTGGTGTCCTTGGCGAAGCCGCCCATGCGGCGCAATTCGCCGGCAAGACTGCGGAACGGATCGTCCTTGAGGTCGGCCACCGATTTCGGCAGGTCGCGGAACGAGCGCCGCTCACCCTTGGCGTCGTAAGGAAAGACCCAGCGCTTGTTGTCCATGACGCCCCAGAACGCCTCGCGCTCCACCATCCTGAGATCGCCGACGACGGTCACCAGCACTTCCTTGACGCCTTCATCGTGCAGTGCGCGGCCGAGGTGATGATGATCGATCACGTAGTAGCGCGCGTCAGGACCGTAAACGACGGGGATCATGTGCTTGCCGAGCAGATCCGCCTGCTTCTTCTTGCCGTGCTCGCGCCAGCGCCTGCGCTTCTCCTTGACCTCGCGCATGCCGACCGTCATCTGCGTCGGCCGGAGCGACAGGATCGGAACCGGATGCACTCTCGGCTCGCGCGCGTTGGTCGTGGTCATGATCGAAGGCCCCTGGCAGCAACGAACGGTTCGGGTTCCCGCGACTATGCCACGGGTCCCGCGGTGGCAAAATCCGTTCGGAAGACGCGCAGATCACAAGTCGATGCCGGCCGGTAAAAAAGACGTCCTCAATGGCTGTCGCTATGCCCGCGTTGCAGCGCAACGCTCGCGACGGACACGATGGCCCGTTGCTGGATCGCGGCACACCGGTCTATGCGCAAAATAGTACGAACGCACAAATGCATCCTGGCATTGCAAAGATTTACTGCAACGCGTGCCTCACCTATGCTATCTAGATCGCTGCTTCGGAGTGATCCCCGCCCCATGAACAATCAGCGGCCCATAAGCTCTGATGAGGAGCACCGGGTGCTCCAGTTCAGGCCGCGCACCCCGCCTTCTCCAAGGGTCCAGCGCGGCAATGGCTCCGTGCAACCGCTCCGCGGCACGCCCGAACGGCTGGACCTGTCACGCTACGAGCAGCCGCGTGCCGAACCCGACAATTACCGGCAGCGCATGCTTGCCAACATCGCAGCACTCGCCTTCACCATCGCGCTGACGGCGATCGGGATCTGGCTCGCGGTCAGCATCGCCGACCTGCGCCGGACCCAGGATTGCGTGCTGATGGGCCGCCGCGACTGCGTCAAGATCACGACGCCGCATATTTAGGGACCGGCCCGGCACGGACCTCGCGGCGGACGGACCCAGCCGGCATCCCCAGCCACGTCCGATGCTGTCCCCGGAGGCCTGCCCGGCTCCATTGAACTCAAGGCGGCGCTCCGATATACGGGCTTTCGACCCGGCCAGAGGGGGGTTTGAGGGCGTCATCAGGGGCGCGATGCCCAGCCACCGTGCCACTCTGGACAATCTGACAAATACCTACAATATATCAAAGGCTTAGTGATGTCCTCCACATTCGATCAGGTCGCCACGATCATCGCTGAAACCTGCGACATCCCGCGCGACACGATCACGCCGGATAGCCATGCCATCGATGACCTCGGCATCGACAGCCTCGATTTCCTCGATATCGCCTTCGCGATCGACAAGCAGTTCGGCATCAAGCTGCCGCTGGAGAAGTGGACTCAGGAGGTCAACGACGGCAAGGCGACCACCGAGCAATATTTCGTGCTGAAGAACCTGTGCGCCCGCATCGACGAACTGGTTGCGGCCAAGGGCGCGAGCGCCTAAGGGCGCAGTCATGCAACTCGAATACTTCCACATGATCGATCGCATCGTCGACCTCAAGGTCGACGAGAAGACGATCGTCGTCGAAGCGCAGGTCCCGCAGGAAAGCACCATCTTCGAGGGGCACTTCCCGGGTTATCCCTTGATGCCCGGCGTGCTCCTGATCGAATCGATGGCGCAGGCCTCGGGCTGGCTTCAACTCGGCGTGTTCCGATTCGAACGCATGCCGATCCTGGCCGCCGTGAAGGAGGCCAAGGTCCGCGGCTCGGTCTTCCCCGGCGACCTCATGAGCATCGAGGCGAGCCTCACCCATGAAGGCTCCGGCTATGCCATGACCGAAGCCAAGATCCGGGTCGGCGGCAAGCTGCGCGCCAATTCGGCGCTGACCTTCACGCTGATTCCCTTCCCCAATGCGGATATGCGCGGATACATGGCGAAGGTCGCCGAGCGCGTCGGCTTTCCGCAACAGGCCGTATCGTCATGACTGACACTCCCGCTTTGAAGCCGGGCCAGACCGAGGTCTGGATCACCGGCATTGGACTCGCCACCTCGCTCGGCGAGGGCCTCGATGCCAATTGGGCCGCGCTTTCCGAGAAGCGCATCAATGTCGACGAGAAGGGCTTTGCGCCCTACATCGTGCATCCCTTGATGCCGGTATCCTTCGACAGCCAGATCCCGAAGAAGGGCGACCAGCGCCAGATGGAAGCCTGGCAGCGCATCGGCACCTATGCCGCCGGTCTTGCGCTCGATTCCGCCGGTATCAAAGGCAACAAGGACATCCTGTCGAAGATCGACATGGTCGTCGCCGCCGGCGGCGGAGAGCGCGACATCAACGTCGACAGCGGCATTCTCACCGCCGAGGCCAAGGGCGCTAACGCGCCGGGCTTCCTCAACGAACGGCTGATGAGCGATCTCAGGCCGACGCTGTTCCTGGCCCAGCTCTCCAACCTGCTCGCCGGCAACATCGCCATCGTGCACGGTCTGGGTGGCACCTCGCGCACCTTCATGGGCGAAGAGGTCGCCGGCGCCGACGCCGCCCGCATCGCGCTCGCGCGCATCGCCTCGGGCGAGAGCGACATCGCGCTGGTCGGCGGCTCGTACAACGGCGAGCGCAAGGACCTGCTCGTCCTCTACGAGTTCGGCGACTTCAACCTGAAGGACAAGTTCGCGCCCGTGTGGGCGCGCAAGGACCATCCCGGCTTCGCGCTCGGCTCGGCCGGCGCCTTCCTGGTGCTGGAATCGAAGGCGCATGCGGAAGCGCGCGGCGCCAAGCCGTTCGCAAAGCTGTCGAGCGTCGTCGCCGACCTCGCCAAACGCAAGCAGCCCGGCGACATGACCGCGACGCTCGAGAAACTGTGGGACAAGCTGCCCAGGCGCGAGGGCAAGGGCGCGATCATCACCGGGGCGACCGGCGCGGAGCCTGCGACCTCGGACGAGCGCGACTTCCTGAAGAACCATGCCGACTTTCCGGTGCGCTCGACCGGCACGGTGTTCGGCCACGCCATGGAAACGCAATTCCCGCTCGGCATTGCCCTCGCCGCATTGTCGATCTCGCGCGGCGCGCTGTTCCCGCCGAATGATTCCACGGGGACCGAGATTGAAATGCAGGGCGCGCCCACCCAGATCGTGGTGGTGGGAGCCGGACACTGGCGCGGCGAAGGCATGGCGCTGGTCGAGGCGATTTAATCAGCTCAAGCGGGGATCGACATGACTGCACCACGCGACAAACTCGGGCGTCCCGTCGTCGTCGTCACCGGCATGGGCATCATGACCTCGCTCGGCGCCGGCAAATCCGACAATTGGGCAAAGCTCGTCGCCGGCGAATCCGGTATCCGCACGATCACGCGTTTTCCGGTCGATGGCCTCAAGACCACGATGGCCGGAACGGTCGATTTCGTCAGCGCCGATCCGTTCTCTTCCACCGCTCTGTCCGAGCGGATGGCCGAGCTGGTGACGCAGGAAGCGCTGGAGCAGGCCGGCATCGGCGCCAAGGCCGATTTCCCGGGTCCGCTTTTCCTCGCGGTGGCGCCGGTCGAGGTTGAATGGCCGCAGCGTCGCGAGCTCGGTCGCGCCGTCGGCCAGCAAGACATCACCTATGACGATCTGCTCCGCATCTCCGGCGGCGGCAAGTTTAGCGCCTATCATCATCGCTTCATGTTCGGCTCGGTTGCCGCCTATCTTGCCGAGACCTTCGGCACCAAGGGCTCGCCGATCTCGCTGTCGACGGCGTGCGCGTCCGGAGCCACCTCGATCCAGCTCGGCGTCGAGGCGATCCGCCGCGGCGAGACGGACGCAGCGCTCTGCGTCGCGACCGACGGCACCGTGAACCCGGAAGCGCTGGTGCGCTTCTCGCTGCTCTCGGCGCTGTCGACCCAGAACGATCCGCCGCAGGCGGCCTCCCGTCCCTTCTCCAAGAACCGCGACGGTTTTGTCATGGCGGAAGGCGCCGGCGCGCTGGTGTTGGAGAGCTATGAAGCCGCCACCGCGCGCGGCGCAAAAATTCTCGGCGTGATCGCCGGCTGCGGCGAGCTCACCGATTCCTTCCACCGCACCCGCTCCTCGCCCGACGGCAAGCCGATCATCGGCTGCATGAACAAGACGCTGGCCGATGCCGGCATGACGCCGGATCAGATCGACCACATCAACGCGCACGGCACCGCGACGCCCGAGAACGACAAGATGGAGTTCAACACGACGTCGGCCGTTTTCGGCGAGCTCGCGCAGAAGATTCCGGTCACCTCCAACAAGTCGATGGTCGGCCACACCATCTCTGCCGCCGGCGCAGTCGAGGCGATCTTCTCGCTGCTCACGCTCGAGCATCAGCGCATTCCGCCGACCATCAACTACGACAATCCGGATCCCACGATCCTGTTCGACGTCGTCGGCAACAAGGCGCGCGATGCGCGCGTGACCGCGGTGATGTCGAACTCATTTGGCTTCGGCGGCCAGAACGCTTCGCTGATCCTGACCCGCGAACCGGCCTGACCGGACGCATGGCGCTGCTTCCTGCGAGCACGAAGGCCCGCGCGCGGGAGGCTGCCAAATCGCTCGGCGGCAGCCTGATCGGCGCCGCGACCGTCGCGATGCTGCGCACCACGCGCTATTTCGATCCGGCCAAGACCTCGGACTTCTTCGCGCGTGCCGTCAAGCTGATCGGGCCGCGCCTGCGCGAGCACCGCATCGGCCGCGCCAACCTCACCGCCGCCTTCCCCGAGAAGTCACCGGAGGAGATCGAACGGATCCTGATGGGCGTCTGGGACAATCTCGGCCGCGTCGGCGCCGAGTTCGCCCATATCGACCAGGTCTGGGATTACGCCCGCGATGTCCCCGAGAAGAGTCGCATCGAGATTTCCCCGCGCAGCATCGAGCTGTTCGACCAGATCCGCGACGACGGCAAGCCGGCGCTGATCTTCGCCGCACATCTTGCGAACTGGGAATTGCCGGCGCTCGCCGCGGTCGCGCATGGCCTGGACACCGCGATTCTCTATCGCCGCCCGAACATCGCCTCGGCCGATCGCATCATCCAGGAGATGCGCCAGGTCAACATGGGCACGCTGATCCCGGCCGGCCGCGACGCGCCGCTGCGGCTCGCGCAGGCGCTGAAGGACGGCAAGCACGTCGCCATGCTGATCGACCAGTATCTGACAGCCGGCGTCGAGGTCACGTTCTTCGGCCGCAAGACCCGCGCCAATCCGATGCTGGCGCGCCTCTTGCGCCAGGTCGAATGCCCAATCCACGGCGTGCGCATCATCCGCCTGCCCGACGGCCGCTTCCGCGGCGAGCTGACCGAGGAGATCCCGCCGGTGCGCGATGCCGACGGCAGGATCGACATCCAGGGCACCACGCAGGCGATCACGAGCGTGGTGGAAAGCTGGGTACGAGAACATCCCGAGCAGTGGCTGTGGCTGCATAGAAGGTGGCGGTAGAAGTCCCGTTGTCGTCATTCGGGGGCAATGCGAAAGCATCGAACCTGCGCGCCATCCCGGAATGACGGCAAGCCTCAGCGCCCCGTCTTCACCTTCGTCCAGAGCCGGTTGATGATCCGTTGCGTGGCCGGCTCGCGCGCCGTGATCACGAACAGTTTTGCGAGCGTCGCTTCGTCCGGATAGATGTTCTTGTCGTTCAGGATTTTTGGATCCACCAGCTTCTGGCTGGCGAGGTTGCCGCTGGCGTAGGACAGGAAGTCCGAGTTCTTGGCGGCAACGTCCGGGCGATAGAGATAGTTGATCAGCTCGTAGGCTTCCCTAACATTCTTGGCATCCGCGGGGATCGCGAGATTGTCGAAGAACATCTGCGCGCCCTCCTTCGGAATGGTGTAGCCGATCTCGACGCCGCTTTTGGCTTCCGCGGCGCGGGCGCGGGCCTGCATGATGTCACCGGACCAGCCGACCACGAAGCAGATCTCGCCGGTGGCGAGCGCGCTTAGATATTCGGACGAGTGAAACTTGCGTACGGAGGGGCGGACTTTCGCCACGGCATCGGCGGCCTTTTCCAGGTCCGCCTGCTTGGTCGAGTTCGGATCAAGCCCGAGCCAGCTCAGCGCCGCCGGGAAGATGTCGTCGGCGGAGTCGAGCATGTGGACGCCGCAGTCCTTGAACTTGGCGAGGTTCTCCGGCTTGAAGACGATGTCCCAGCTGTCGATCTTCGGATCAACCCCAAGGATCTGCTTCACCTTGGCGACGTTGTAGCCGATGCCCGTCGTGCCCCACATGTAGTTGGCGGCGTAGACATTGCCGGGGTCGTAGGTGGCGAGGCGCTGCGTCACCACCGGCCAGGCATTGGCGAGGTTCGGGAGCTTCGACTTGTCGAGCTTCTGGAAGATGTTGGCCTTGATCTGGCGCTGCAGGAAATAAGCGGTAGGCACCACGACGTCATAACCGGACTTGCCGGCCATCAGGCGCGTCTCCAGCGTCTCGTTGGCGTCGAAAGTGTCGTAGACGACCTTGATGCCGGTCTCCTTAGTGAAGGCCTCAAGGACATCAGGCGCCATGTAGTTGGACCAGTTGTAGAAGTTGACGACCCGCTCCTCGGCGCCTGCGGGAGCGGAGAGCAACGTCAGCGCGGCGGCGATCGCGAAACCAAGCCTGGGGCAGCCGACGTTCGTCATCTCGATCTACCTCTTGCGTCCACGCACCGCATCCGACAGCCGCTCCAGCGCGGTGTCGAGCGTCTGGTCCTTCTTGGCAAAGCAGAAGCGCACCACCGAGGTCACGGGGTCCTGCTCGTAGAACGCCGAGACCGGGATCGCCGCGACCTTATAGTCCTTCACGATGCGCCAGCAGAACTCGGTGTCGCTCTCGTTGAGCCCGAGCGGCGACAGGTCCACGGTGAGGAAATAGGTGCCTTGCGACTTCAGCACGGGGAAGCCGAGGCTCTCCAGCCCCTTGGTCAGGCGGTCCCTGCTCCGCGTCAGGTCCTTGCGCATGGATAGGAAGTAGTCGTCGGACTTGCCGAGCCCATAGGCGACGGCGGCCTGCAGGTTCGGCGCGGTGGTGAAGGTCAGGAACTGGTGCACCTTGGCCGCGACGCGCAGCAGCGGTGGCGCCGCGCAGACGAAGCCGATCTTCCAGCCCGTCAGCGAGAAGATCTTGCCGGCCGAGCCGACCTTGATGGTGCGCTCGCGCATGCCGGGAATGGTGATCAGCGGGATATGCTTGTGCTCGTCGAAGGTGACGTGCTCCCAGACCTCGTCGCAGATCGCGATGACGTCGAACTCCTGGCAGTAGCGCGCCAAGAGCTCGAGGTCCTCGCGCGGATAGACCACCGCGCTGGGATTTAAGGGGTTGTTGAAGAGCACCGCCTTGGTCTTTGAATTGAACACGCTTTTCAGCATGTCCTCATTCAGCCGCCAGTGCGGCGGCTCGAGCCGGACCAAGCGCGGAATGCCGCCGGCCTGGCGGATGATCGGCAAGTAAGAATCATAGACCGGCTGGAAGCAGACCACTTCGTCGCCGGGCTGGACCACCGCGAGGATCGCCGAGGTCAGCGCCTCGGTCCCGCCGGAGGTCACCATCACTTCGCTCATCGGATCGAGCTTGAGGCCGTGCCAATGGCCGTAATGGGTCGCAATCGCCTGGCGCAGCTCCGGCAGGCCCATCATCGAGGGGTACTGATTGTAGCCGTTCAGCGAAGCCTCGGCCGCGGCGCGGCGGATGTCCTCGGGGCCGGGATCATCCGGAAAACCCTGGCCGAGATTGATCGCATTGTTGTCGCGCGCGGCCTGCGACATCGCCTCGAAGATGGTGACGGGAAGGTCGGCGAAGACCTTGTTCAGCGAAGAGCTCTTGGTCGTCATTGCGCGGTTAGCCACCGACCTTGCTGGGAAGCCCGGCCGCCTTCCAGCCCAGCATGCCGCCGGCCAGATGCTTGTCGTAAGACAGGCCCGCCGCCTGTGCCGCCAGCGAGGCCGTCACCGAGCGCTTGCCCGAACGGCAGGCGAACACGACCTCCTTGCCGGCCGGATCGGGGATCGCCTTGGGATCGAAGGTCGAGAGCGGAACCACGACGCCGTAAGGGTACGCTTCGGCCTCGACCTCGTTCGGCTCACGGACGTCGACGAGCAGATAACGCCCTTCCGCGACACCCTTTGCGACCTCGTCCGGGGTCAGATCCTGCACTTGATTTGCCACATCATCCTCCAACGTCGCGGGCCGCGTACCGGGGCGATCCCGGCCGGCGGCAACCTCGCCTCTCGGGAGACGAAAATCAAGCGCCACAAAGGCTTGAGCCGCGCGGCGCAAGTTAAAGCTAAATCGCAGCGACTTGAAGTCCGCTTTGAATCCCAAGCCCTAGATCGTCTGCCCTAGATCGTCACCTGCGTGCCGACCTCGACCACACGGCCGGACGGGATCTGGAAATAGTCGGTGGCGTCGTTGGCGGAGCGGCTGAGCGAGATGAACAGCCGGTCCTGCCAGCGCGGCATGCCGGAATGGGCGGCGGGCTTGAGCGCCCTGCGCGACAGGAAGAACGAGGTCGACATGATGTCGAACTGCCAGCCCAGCTTGCGGGCGATCGCGAGCGCCTTCGGCACGTTGGGCGATTCCATGAAGCCGAACTTCAGCGTCACCTTGGAGAAGGTCGGTGAAATCTGCTCCAGCTTCACCCGTTCGGCCGGATCGATCCGCGGGGTTTGCGCGGTCTCGATGGTGAGAATGACGTTCTTCTCGTGCAGCACCTTGTAGTGTTTCAGACTATGCATCAGCGCGGTCGGCGCGCTGAGCGGGTCCGAGGTCAGGAACACCGCAGTGCCAGGCACCCGCTGCGGCGGCCGCTTCTCCAGCATCGCCACGAGATCGGCGAGCGGAAACTCGAGCTTGCGCGACTTTTCAAACAGCAGCCGGCTGCCGCGCCGCCACGTGTACATCAGGATGATCATGAGGGCGCCGAGCGCCAGTGGCACCCAGCCGCCCTCGAACACCTTCAACAGGTTCGCGCTCAGGAAGGTCAGATCGAGGAACAGGAACGGCGCAATCAGCGCGCCGGCAGCAAGCGCTGACCAGCGCCAGCCCTTCCAGACCACGACGAAGCCCATCATCGCCGTGACCACCATGGTACCGGTGACGGAGATGCCGTAGGCGGATGCGAGCGCGCTCGACGAGCGGAACAGCAGCACCAGCAGCACCACCGCGACCAGCAGCAGCTGGTTGATGCGCGGAATGAAGATCTGGCCGGAATGGGCTTCCGACGTATGGCGAATTTCAAAGCGCGGCAGCAGCCCGAGCTGGATCGCCTGGCGCGTCAGCGAATAGGCGCCGGTGATGACGGCCTGGCTCGCGATGACGGTCGCCATGGTGGCGAGCACGACCATGCAGCCTCGGACGAAGCCTTGCGGGAACAGCTGAAAGAACGGGCTCACGATCGCGCCGGGGTCGCCGAGCACCAGCGCGCCCTGCCCCAGATAGTTCAGCGCCAGCGAGGGCAGCACGATGGTAAGCCAAGCGGTCTGGATCGGCCGCTTGCCGAAATGACCGAGATCGGCATAGAGCGCCTCGGCGCCAGTCACCGCCAGGAACACCGCGCCCAGCGTCACGAAGCCGACGATGCCATGGTGCAGCATGAAGCTCACGGCGTAGAGCGGGTTGAGCGCAAGCAGCACCTGCGGCTGCTGGGCGATCTGAGGGATCGCCGCCACCGCCAGAACCGTGAACCAGACGCACATGATCGGGCCGAAGAAGGCGGCAACGCGCGCCGTGCCGCGGGACTGCACGGCGAACAGGCCGACCAGGATCACAACCGTCAGCGGAACGATGTAGGGCTCGAACCTTAGCGTGACGTCCTTCATGCCCTCGATCGCCGACAGCACGGAGAGCGCCGGCGTGATCACGGCATCGCCGTAGAACAAAGCTCCGGAAATGATGCCGAGCAGGACGATGGTGGCCCCGCCGCGGCCGGTGCCAACCGCCCGCTGGGCCAGCGCCATCAGTGCAAGCGTGCCGCCCTCGCCGTTGTTGTCGGCGCGGAGCAGGATCACGACGTATTTGAGCGTCACCACCACGATGAGCGCCCACAGGATCAGGGAGAGCACGCCGAGGACCGCTGCCGGCGTCGGCAACCCGTCCGCGCCCGAGGCCGCCATCACCGCCTCGCGGAACGCGTAGAGCGGGCTGGTGCCGATGTCGCCGTAAACGACGCCGATGCTGCCGAGCGTCAGCGCGCCGAAACCGGCGGTGGTATGGGCATTGCCATGCCCATTGGCCGCCACCGTTTCCGGGGCGGGAACTGCTACGTCGCTTGTCATGGGAGAGCCCGATGGCCTCTAAAATGCTTCACTGCACAACGGCGGAAGAGCGCGCGGCTTATAGTCCTGCGCCACCGGCATGGCCTAGCCCGATTCCGGGCCATAGCCATGCAAATCTGCATGGCTTCGCCAGTTGCATTCTAGATGGTGACCTGGGTTCCGACTTCGACCACGCGGCCGGTGGGGATCTGGAAGTAGTCGGTGGCATCGTTGGCCGACCGGCTCAGCGCGATGAACACATGATCCTGCCAGAGCGGCATGCCCGACTGTGCCGAGGCCTTCAGTGACCTGCGCGACACGAAGAACGACGTCGACATGATGTCGAACTGCCAACCCTGCTTGCGCGCGATGGCGAGCGCCTTCGGCACGTTCGGCTGCTCCATGAAACCGAAGCGCAAGCGGACCTTGGAGAACTTTTCGCTGATCTTCTCCATCCTGAACCGCTCCGACAGATCGACCCGAGGCGTCTGCGCGGTCTCGATGGTCAGAATCACGTTGTGCTCATGCAGCACCTTGTTGTGCTTGAGATTGTGCAGGAGCGCGGTCGGCACGAACGCGGGATCGCTGGTCAGGAACACCGCGGTGCCCTTGACGATGTGCGGTGGCCGCTTCTCCAAACTGCGGATCAGATCGTCCAATGGCACCTCGATCCGGCGGGTCTTCTGGATCAGGATTGCGGAGCCCTTGCGCCAGGTCCAGATCGTCCCGGCCATGACGATGCCGAACAGCAGCGGCACCCAGGCACCTTCGAGCAGCTTGAGCAGGTTGGCGCTGAGGAAGCTCAAATCGACGATGACGAAGGGGACGATCACGGCTGCGGCCGTCGCGGCGCGCCAGTTCCACAACTTCCAGATCACGACGAAGCCCATGATGCCGTCGGCGACCATGGTGGTGGAGACGGCAATACCGTAGGCGGAAGCCAGATTGCTGGGGGTGTGGAACAGCAGCACCAGCAGCATCACGCCGATCAGCAGCAGGCGGTTGACGCGCGGCAGATAGATCTGGCCGGCATGGGATTCGGAGGTGTAACGCACCTCAAAACGCGGCAGGAGCCCGAGTTGCACGGCCTGGTGGACCAGCGAATAGGCGCCGGTGATCACCGCCTGGCTCGCGATCACGGTTGCGGCCGTCGCGAGTCCAACCAGCGGCAGGACCAGGCTCTCGGGCACCATGCGATAAAACGAATGCTCGATCGCGCTGGGATCGGACAGCACCAGCGCACCCTGCCCGAAATAGTTGACTAGAAGCGCCGGCAGCACGAAAAACATCCAGGCCGACTGGATCGGCTTGCGGCCGAAATGGCCGAGATCGGCATAAAGCGCCTCTCCGCCCGTCACCGCCAGGAACACCGCGCCGAGCGTCACGAGGCCGATCACACCGTGCGACAGCACGAACTGCACCGCATAGTACGGATTGATCGCCGCCAGCACCGTGGGATCGTCGGCGATGTGGACAGCCCCCATCACGGCGATGACGGTGAACCAGACCACCATCACCGGCCCGAAGGCCGAGGCGACCAATGCGGTTCCCTTGCTCTGCACGGCGAACAGCAGCACCAGAATGAGCACGGTGAGCGGCACGACATAGTGCTCGAGCGCGGGGGTTGCGAGCTTGAGGCCCTGCACCGCCGAGAGCACCGAGATCGCCGGCGTGATCATGGAATCGCCGATGAACATCGAAGCGCCGATCACGCCGAGCGCGAGCAGGACCCAGCTTCGCCGCCCGAGCGCGCGCTGGCCGAGCGCCATCAGCGAGAGCGTGCCGCCCTCCCCGTTATTGTCGGCGCGCAGCAGCAAGAGGACATATTTGGCGGTGACGACGATCAGGAGCGCCCACAGGATCAGCGAGAGCACGCCGAGCACGATGACGCGCGAGACGGGCTCGCCATGGGCGGCGGCCTTGACCGCCTCGTGGAATGCATAGAGCGGCGAAGTGCCGATATCGCCAAAGACGACGCCAACACTCCCGAGCGTAAGGGCCCAAAAACTTGCGGTGGGCCGCCCGTCCTGGGTCTCGGCCTGTGTGATGCTCGCCGTCATGAAGGTGGAGAACGCTTCGTTCCTGAAATTGATCCGGCGCCTTTTGACGCTTCCGGTGCACCTGTCAATCGGCGCACCATCATAGCAGGCGCCGAGCCGGATGCTGTGACGCCACAGCCACGCTCATCGCCCGCGCGACGACATGCCTCAGGTAAGATGGTAGCGCAAGGGGGTTACGGCCTCAGATTCGGCGGCAGCGGCGGATCTTCGCGCATCAAGGTGATGGTCACCCGCCGGTTGGCTGCCAGCGAGGGATCGTCCGGAAACAGCGGCTGGGTATCGGCCTTGCCGGAGACGGCGAAGATGTGCGACGGCGGCAGGCCCTGGCGCTCGAGGATCTGGCGCACGGCGTTGGCGCGATCGGCCGACAGATCGAAGGCGCCATAGTCGCTGCGGGTCGGCACGAACCCCGCCGCGGTGTGGCCGGCGATGGAGACGCGGAGCGGCGTCGCCTTGAGCGGGATCGCGAGCTTCTCGACCAGGCGGCGGGTGCGGTCATAGGGCACCTTGGAGCCGTCGGCGAACATCGAGCGGCCGTCCTGGTCGACGATCTCGAGGTTCAGGCCCTGCTTGGTCTCCTCGAACATGATGTGTTTGGACATCTCGGTCAGTTCCGGCATGTCCTGCAACGCCTGGCGCAGCGAGGCTGCGGCCAGCGCGAAATTGCGGTCGACCTTGATCTTCGCGCCGGAGGTCTTTTCGCGGTCTTCCTGATCTGGCGTCGGCGTGTTGGAGGCATCTTCCGGCTGGATGTGGTCGACGTTCTTGAGCCGCGGGCGCGTCGGCAGGCCGTCGGATTCGACGATGCCGGAGTAGCGCGCCTCGGTCTGCACGCCGAACGCCTCGCGCATCGAGCCCGCGACGATCTTCAGCTTGTTGGCGTCTTGCGTGGAGAACGCGACCAGCATCACGAAAAACGCCAGCAGCAGCGCCATCAGGTCGGCGAAGGTCACGAACCAGCCGTGGCCGCCACCGTGAGCATTGCCGCGCTTCTTCTTGGCCATCTCTCAAAATCCAGGCGGCGGCCTCAAGCCGGCACCGGCTCGCCTTCGGTGTGACGATGCTTCTCCGGCAGATAGGCCAGCAGCATTTCGCGCACCAGGGTCGGGCTCTTGGAGTCGCGGATCATCAGGATGCCGTCGATGATCAAGGTGCGGTTGGTCTCTTCGTCCAGCAGCTTGCCGTGCAGCTTGTCCGCGATCGGCAAGCAGATCAGGTTGGCGACAACGGCGCCGTACAGGGTCGCCAGCAGCGCGGTGGCCATGAACGGGCCGAGCTTGGAGGGATCCGACATGTTGGAGAACATCTGCACCATGCCAAGCAGCGTGCCGATCATGCCGAACGCCGGGGCGCAGTCGCCGACGGCGCGGTAGATCTTGCTGCCTTCGTCGAGGTGCATCAGGAAGTTGTCCCGGTCGCGCTCCAGATTGTCGCGAATGAAATCGAGGTCGTAGCCGTCGGCAACATAGCGAATGCCCTTGGCGAGGAAGGGCTCGTCGGTCTCGACCTTTTCGAGTCCGACCGGGCCCTGCTTGCGGGCGATTTCCGCGATGCGGGCGAGCTCGTCGACAAGGTCGTGAGCCGACAGGCGGCTCAGGGTGAAAGCAAACTTCGCGCCCAGCGGCACGCCGTGGATCATCGCGGACAAAGGAAAGCGGATCATCGTCGCTGCGAACGAGCCACCGAAGATGACGATGACGGCGTGGATGTCGTAGAACATCCCGAACGTACCGCCCATCAGGATCAGCGACGACACAACAATGGCGCCTGCGACGAGGCCGACAAGTGTTGCGATATCCATGATCGACTCCAACGCCTACGCAACAACGGCCGTCCTGGCCGCTGGCGCGGCTCAACCCCGAACCGCATCGCAGACCCTAGAGCGCCGCCCTTAAAGGCGCGTAAAGGTTAAGTCTCGACGATGTGCCGCCTGCCGCCGCAATTTGTCCCGGTTGCCGTCCAGCGATAGGAATTTCAACCTTTCGCTAACCATAAGCAGGCGCCCACCACGTCACGTCGGCTGCGGCCCTCCGCCACATCGTGGACGGGGATCAGCTGGTGTCTGCTAGCGTTGCGACAGGGCCAATCGCGGAGCCAGCGCGATGTTGATGCTATTCGGTCTACTCACGGCGCTGCCCGCGGCGCTGGCGTTCCACCTGCTCGAGCCGGAACTCGTGCTTCCGGCGTTCAGCGTGCTGCTCTTTATCGAGGCCGCCTTCGCCGTGCTCGCAGCGCGGTTGATGCGCAGCGCCAACAGCGCAGACGAAATCACCCTCTGGGACCTTGCCGGCGGCTTCACCCTGATCGGATGCGCCGCCGCCGTGCTCGGAGAACCGGATCAAGTCGCCCTGCTTCTGACCGAGCAAGGCGGCATTCGGCCGTCGTCCGGGCCGTAGATTGCCCTAAAGCGCGATGCGATTAGGATCAACCGTCATCGCGCTTTAGGTTATTGTTTGAGCATGATCTTTTCGGAAAACCGCTACACGCTTTTCCGGATCATGCTCCAGCAGCCGTCAATGGATCTCCGCAGAGCGCTTCAGCGCGGCCTTGAGCTTCTCGAGCGAGAAGTCGGGACTGCGGGCGATCTCCAGGATCGGCGTCTCGCGGCGGCCGCACAGTTCGGCCGCCTCCGGCAGCTTTGCGGCAAGGTCGAGCGGGATCACGATGGCGCCATGCCGGTCGGCGTGGATGAGGTCGTCCGACTTTACGGTCATGCCGGCGACGCGCACCTCGCCGCCAAAGCTTTCCGCGTGCACCCAGGCGTGCGACGGGCCGATCGAGCCGGCTAGCGCCTGGAACCCGGGCGCCCATTGCGGGATGTCGCGGATCGAGCCGTCGGTGATGACGCCGAGGCAGCCGAGCGCCTTGTGCACGTTGCTCTGTACCTCGCCCCAGAACGCGCCATAGCCGACGTCGGGTCCGTCGATGTCCTGGATCACCGAGATGCGCGGGCCATGGCCGGTGCCGACATATTCGTAATATGCGATTCGGCGCCTGGACTGCTCCTCGGCCGGAAGCGATGATTTCAGAACCGAGCGGATCGTCACCGTGCGGGCATAGCCGACGATCGGCGGCAGGTCGGGAAACGGACAGACCAGCTGCTTGGTGGTGTAGCCGATCAGCCGCCGCTCGGGCGCCACGATCTCCATGGCGTTGCAGATCGTCGGCGTATCGTAACGGCCCAGCGCTTCGAGGACGGAAGCGGGCAGCGGCCCGGTCGCGGAATTGGTCACGGCGTTCTCTCCCAGGTTGGCGGCGATTGATTGCGCGATGCCGCCGGCACAAGGGCGATATAGCCGAGATCGGACCTCGACCCAACTCAGGCAGGCTTCATGGCAGATATCCGCGAGGAGCGCTTTAGTGCAGTCGTCCGGGCCGATCGTCGTCTTGCGGCGGCTCCGACAAATTCGCCAGCGTCGGCGCCGAGGGCGGTGACGGGACCTCGCCTCCCGCCGGCGCGGTGGCTTCCATCGCGCGCGCCTGGTCGCGATAGGATTTGTAGCCGAGCGGCAGCGCGAGAAGGTACAGCACCGTGCCGATCGACAGCACGTGCCAGGGATAGGCGATCAGGAGCGCGATGAAGACGATCACGGCGACGAACGCCGGCAGCACCAGCTCGGGCGGCACGCGCATCCGCTTGGTCTTGCCGGAGAACACCGGCAGGCGCGACACCATCAGAAACGCGATCAGAAGCGTGTAGGCCGCGGTCACCGCCGCAGGTGTGCGCCCGACGTCGAGGAACGCGACATAGATCGGCAGCAGCACGGTGATCGCACCGGCGGGCGCCGGCACGCCGGTGAAGAAATTGGCGGCGAAAGCCGGCTTGTTCGGATCGTCCATGGTGGCATTGAAGCGCGCAAGCCGCAGGCCGCCGGAGATCGCGAACACCATGGCGGCGATCCAGCCGGCATTGCCGAGCTCATGCAGCTGCCAGAAATACAGCATCAGGCCGGGCGCCACGCCGAAATTGACGAAGTCGGCGAGACTGTCGAGCTCGGCGCCGAACTTCGACTGCCCCTTGATCATGCGCGCGATGCGGCCATCGATGCCGTCGAGCGCGGCGGCGAACACGATGGCATAGACCGCGAGCGTCATCCGTCCTTCGATCGACAGGCGGATCGAGGTCAGGCCGGCGCAGATCGCCAGCAGCGTGATGACGTTGGGCACCAGCATCCGCACCGGGATCGGTCGGAACCGCCGGCGGCGGACGTCGGGATCCTTGAAATCGTAAGGCGTCATGGCTCGTCCTTATCTCGAGGCGAGATATAGCAAGCCGCGCCGCCCTCCGCCATTGCGGCGGAACGCCTGCGAGCACCGACTATTGGTTAATTGGCGCGGAACGCGCGGCCCGGGTCGTCGCCGGCAAGGTCGGCCAGGATCGTCTCTCCGGCGATCGCGGTCTGCCCTTCCGAGACCAGCGCCTTGGTACCCACGGGCAGGTAGACATCGAGGCGCGAGCCGAAGCGGATCAGGCCGAAACGCTCGCCGGCGCCGATCGCCTGCCCCTCCTTGACGAAGCAGACGATGCGCTTGGCGACCAGGCCGGCGATCTGGACCACGCCGATCCGCGCCGTCGGCGTCGTGATCACCAGCGAGTTGCGCTCGTTGTCCTCGCTCGCCTTGTCGAGCTCGGCGTTGATGAAGAGGCCGGGCCGGTAGGCGATACGATCCACCCTGCCCGCCACGGGCGCGCGGTTCACGTGGCAATTGAACACGCTCATGAAGATCGAGACGCGCGGCAGCGGCCGGTCGCCGAGCCCGAGCTCGGCCGGCGGCAGCGCCATGGTGATCATGGAGACACGCCCGTCGGCCGGCGACACCACGAGACCCTCGCGCGCCGGCGTCACACGGACGGGATCGCGGAAGAACAGCGCGCACCAAACGGTCAGGATCGTGCCGATCCACCCCAGCGGCGACCACAGCCAGAACAGGAGCAGGCTCGCCAGCGCAAAGGCGCCGATGAAGGGATAGCCCTCCTTGTGGATCGGCGGGATCTGACGCTGGATCGAATCGAGAATGGACATTGCTTTTTGCCGGTCGGGGTTGATGCCACGGGGTCGTCGCGCGGGCTTGTTTAGGCCAGACTTTGTTTAGGCCAGACTTGGGACCGGAGACAAGGTCACTCCGCCGCCGCGGGCGTCGTCAGGCTATCATCGACCAGCGGCGGCTCCCGGTTAGGCGCGGCATTGGTGTCGGCCATCTTGGCCAGCTTCTCGCGGGCCTCCTCGGCCTCGCGCTGCCTGTTCCACATGCTGGCATAGAGCCCGCCCTGCGCGAGCAGACTCGCGTGAGTGCCGCGCTCGGCGATGCGGCCCTGGTCCAGCACGATGATCTCGTCGGCGCCGACGATGGTGGAAAGCCGATGCGCGATCACCAGGGAGGTGCGGTTCTTCGCCACGCGGTCGAGCGCCCCCTGGATCTCGTGCTCCGTATGGGTGTCGAGCGCCGAGGTCGCCTCGTCGAGCACCAGGATCGGCGGCGCCTTGAGCACCGTGCGCGCGATCGCGACGCGCTGCTTCTCGCCGCCCGACAGCTTCAGGCCGCGCTCGCCAACCTGGGTTTCGTAGCCCTTCGGCGCCATGCGGATGAAGTGGTCGATCTGCGCCAGCCGCGCCGCCTCCTCGACCTCGGCATCGGTCGCATCCCAGCGGCCGTAGCGGATGTTGTAGCGGATGCTGTCGTTGAACAGCACGGTGTCCTGCGGCACCATGCCGATCGATGCGCGCAGGCTGGCCTGCGTGACCTCGCGGATGTCCTGGCCGTCGATCAGGATCCTGCCGCCGGAGACATCATAGAGGCGAAACAGAAGCCGCGAGATGGTCGATTTGCCGGCGCCGGAGGGGCCGACGATGGCAACCGTCTTGCCGGCCGGCACTTCGAAGCTGATGCCCTTGAGGATGGGGCGCGCCGGCTCATAGGCAAAGCGCACGTCCTCGAAGCGCACCGTGCCGGCGGAGATGACCAGCGGCTTCGCGCCAGGCGCGTCCTTGATCTCGGCCTCGCGGCTGAGCACGCCGAACATCTTCTCGATGTCGATGATCGCCTGCTTGATCTCGCGATAGACCATGCCCATGAAGTTCAGCGGCTGGTACAGCTGGATCATCATGGCGTTGACCAGCACGAAATCGCCGACCGTGTTGGTGCCGTTGCGCACGCCGATCGCGCACATCAGCATGGTCGCGGTCAGGCCCAGCGTGAAGATCACCGCCTGGCCTGTGTTGAGCACCGCGAGCGAGGTGTAGGTGCGGACGCTCGCCTCCTCGTAGCGCTCGACCGACCTGTCGTAGCGCTGCGCCTCGCGTGCCTCGGCACTGAAATACTTCACCGTCTCGTAGTTGAGCAGCGAGTCGATCGCCTTGGTGTTCGCCTCGGTGTCGGAATCGTTCATCTTGCGGCGGATGCCGATCCGCCACTCGGTCGCGACGTAGGTGTAGTACATGTAGAGCGTGACCGTGATCAGGGTCGCGACCACGTAACGCCAGTCAAATTGCCAGAGCAGCACCGCCAGCAGCAGCGAGACCTCGACGATGGTCGGGATCAGCTGCAGGATCACCATGCGCACGATGACCTCGATGCCCTCGCGGCCGCGCTCGAGCACGCGCGTGAGGCCACCGGTCTTGCGCTCGAGGTGAAAGCGCAGCGACAGCTCGTGCATGTGGATGAAGGTGAGGGTCGCGAGCTTGCGCACCGCATGCATGGCGACGCGGGCGAAGATGCCGTCGCGCCATTGCGTCAGCACCGCCATCAGGATACGCATCACGCCGTAGCTCGCGGTCAGCAGCAAGGGCGAGGCGATCACCCAGAGATGCCAATTGTCGGCCGCTACCGGCGCGGTGTTGGCGCCGGTCAGCGCATCCGTCGCCCATTTGAAGCTGAACGGCACGGTGAGCGTGATCAGCTTGGCGGCGAGCAGCAGCACCAGCGACCAGACCACCCTCATCTTCAGGTCGGAACGGTCGCCGGGCCAGATGTAGGGCCACAGATGTGCCAGCGTGCCCATCAGCGTGGCCCCGGCCTGCGGTCCTGCCACGGAAGGATCAGGAACGTCGGCGCCGTCGAACGATTGAGGTTGGTCCATCAACAAACCCGAAGCCCGCCGGGTGCGGGCGCAACTGCGATTAACGATTTTCGCCCGTCATATAGAGCCTTCCCGATGCCCGCGCACCCCGCCAGATGGCGAATCTTCGATTGTTTGTCGCGATTTACCGGTAAATTCCCGGACGTATCGAATCACCGTTTGGGCTTGACGCCACTTCGCTGCAATGCATCATGGCACCAATGAGCACGATCAAAACCGTCTGTGTCTATTGCGGCTCCGGCCCTGGAACAAATCCCAACTTTATTGAAGCGGCGAAGGCGCTCGGCAAAGCGCTGGCGGAAAGCAAGATCCGCCTCGTCTATGGCGGCGGCTCGCTCGGCCTGATGGGCGCGGTTGCGACCTCCGTGCTGGATCACGGCGGCATGGTCACCGGCATCATCCCCGACTTCCTCCGGATGCGCGAGAATGCGCTGACGCGCGTGCAGGAGATGGTCGTCACGCCCGACATGCACGAGCGCAAGCGGCTGATGTTCGAGCGCTCCGACGCGTTCGTGGCCCTGCCCGGCGGGCTCGGCACGCTTGAGGAGCTGGTGGAGCAGCTGACCTGGCAGCAACTCGGCCGGCACGCCAAGCCGGTGCTGCTGGCCAATGTCGACGGCTTCTGGGAGCCGCTGTTCTCCCTGGTGGCCCACATGCGGCAGACCCAGTTCATCCGTGCCGGCCTCACCGTCGATATCCTGAAGGCGGACAAGGTCGAGGAGATCATCCCACGGCTGCGCGCCGCGGCGGCGCAGATCCCTGACGACCAGCGCGATCTCGCGCCCGACGTGGCCCGGCGACTCTAAAGCATGATCCGGAAAAGTGTGAAGCGGTTTTCCGAAAAGATCATGCTCAAACAACAACCTGAAGCGCGATGACGAGCCATCCTAATCGCATCGCGCTTTAGACCGTCCCTATTCCTGCGGAAACGTCACCGCCTCGATCCGGTTGCCGTCGGGATCGGTGACGAAGGCGGCGTAGTAGCGCACGCGATCGTGCGGGCGGAGGCCCGGTGCGCCGTCGGAGGCGCCGCCAGCGGACAGCGCAGCTGCGTGAAACGCATCGACCTCGGCCGCGGTTTTCGCCCGCAGGCAGATGTGCACGCCGCTCTCCGGCGCGACACGCGGCATGCCCTCGCGCAGATTGATCCAGAACTCCGGATAGGCCTTGCCAAACCCGATCGTCCGCGGCCGCGTGACGAGGCGCGCGAGGCCGAGTGCGGCGAGCGTCGCCTCGTAGAACTTTGCGGCGCGATCGAGATCGCTGACGCCGACGGAGATGTGGTCGATCATGGCCGTGCCCTTTCCCCATCCTCGGTGTCATCGCCCGGCTTGACCGGGCGATCCAGTACTCCGTGACAGCAGTAGATAAATCGATGGGCCGCAGCGTACTGGATTCCCCGCCTTCGCGGGGAATGACAGTCGTCGTGGGGGTTACGCCGGCGCGTCCGACTTCACGAGCTTGTAGATTACCGAATCCATCAGCGCCTGGAACGAGGCATCGATGATGTTCGGGGACACCCCGACCGTGGTCCAACGATCGCCGTTCTCGTCCTCGCTCTCGATCAGCACGCGCGTGACTGCGCCGGTGCCGCCATTGAGGATACGGACGCGATAGTCGATCAGTGTCAGGCCCTCGATGAACTTCTGGTACTTGCCGAGGTCCTTGCGCAGCGCGACGTCGAGCGCGTTGACGGGACCGTTGCCTTCGGCCGCCGAGATCAGATGCTCGCCGGCGACGTCGACCTTGACCACCGCGAGCGCCACCGTGACGCGTTCGCCGAGCGCGTTGTAGCGCTGCTCGACGTTGACGTCGAACTGCTCGACCTCGAAATAATGCGGCACCTTGCCGAGCGTGCGGCGCGCCAGGAGCTCGAACGAGGCGTTGGCGGATTCATAGGCATAGCCGGCCGCCTCGCGCTCCTTCAATTCCTCGACGAGACGCGTCAGCTTCGAATCGCTCTTCTCGTAGGGGATACCGGCGCGGTCGAGCTCGGCGATGACGTTGGAGCGCCCGGCCTGGTCGGACACCAGCACCTTGCGGTGATTGCCGACCAGCTCCGGCAACACATGCTCGTAGGTCTGCGGATCCTTCAGCACGGCGGAGGCATGGATGCCGGTCTTGGTGACGAAGGCGCTCTCGCCGACGTAAGGAGCATGCCGGTTCGGCACGCGGTTCAGCATGTCGTCGAGCGTGCGCGACACCTTGACGAGCGTCGCCAGCTTCTCGGTGGTGACGCCGATCTCGAAAGCGTCGGCAAACCCCGTCTTCAGCTTCAGCGTCGGGATCAGCGAGCAGAGATTGGCATTGCCGCAGCGCTCGCCGAGGCCGTTCAGCGTGCCCTGGATCTGCCGCGCGCCGGCACGCACCGCGGCGAGCGAATTGGCCACCGCCTGCTCGGTGTCGTTATGGGCGTGGATGCCGACGTGATCGCCGGGGATGTGCCTGGTCACGTCTCTGACGATGGCCTCGACCTCATCGGGCATGGTGCCGCCGTTGGTGTCGCACAGCACCACCCAACGCGCACCGGCATCGAAGGCGGCCTTGGCGCAGGCGAGCGCGAAGGCGGCGTCTTCCTTGTAGCCGTCGAAGAAATGCTCGCAATCGAGCATCACCTCGCGGCCGGCCGCCTTCGCCGCCGCGACGCTGTCGCGGATCGAGGCGAGGTTTTCTTCCTTCGTGGTCTCCAGCGCGACGCGGACCTGATAGGCCGACGCCTTCGCCACGAAGCAGATCGCGTCCGCCTTCGCTTCCAAAAGGCCCGCGACGCCCGGATCGTTGGACACCGAGCGGCCCGCCCGCCGCGTCATGCCGAAGGCGGTGAAGCGCGCATGATTGAGCTTGGGCTTGGAGCCAAAGAACTCCGTATCGAGCGGATTGGCGCCGGGATAGCCGCCCTCGACATAGTCGATGCCGAGATCATCGAGCATCGCCGCGATGACCTGCTTGTCGGCCAGCGTGAAGTCGACGCCATTGGTCTGCGCCCCATCGCGCAGCGTGGTGTCGAACAGATAGAGACGCTGCTTGCTCATTGCCCCGCTCCGAGCGTCTTCTTCATGGTGGTGTTGGCGAGCCACTCGTCATTGATGGTGACGCTGTTGCGCTGCTGGGCGGTGTAGCCGCGCTTGGCGAAGAAGCCCTCCGCGGTATCGCTGGCGTCGACCGAGAGGCTCTTGGCGCCGCGGCCGCCGGCGAGCTTCTCCAGCGCGTCGACCAGCATGGTCGCGATGCCCTGCCCGGCCACGGCCGGATGCACATAGAGCATGCGGATGTGATCGTTGCCGCGCAGCGAAGCAAAACCAACCGGCGAGCCTTCCAGCGTCGCGATCAGCGTCAGGTCGGACGCAAGCCGCTTGCCGAACTCCTCGTCCTCGGCCGCCGCCATCCAGGCTTCCTGCTGCGCCTCGCTATAATCGTCGCCGGTCAACTCCTCGATGCTGGCGGCGAAGATCGCGGCGAGCATCGGCACATCCGCCGGCAGGAAGGGCCTCAGTGCGGGCTTTGGCAAAGTCTGTCCCATCGTCCTTACCACATCCCATAAAGCTTGAGCACGATCGCCACCGCGCCGGCGAGCAGCGCGATTTTCAGCGCGATGTAATAGAGCCAGTGCCGCGGAAACGGCGTCTCGGGGCGCTTCATCGGGCGATCTCCCAGGTGGTGCCTTCCTTGGAGTCCTTGATCGCGACGCCCATCGCAGCGAGCAGATCGCGAATGCGGTCGGACTCGCCAAAGTCCTTGCGGCTACGCGCAGCTGTTCGCTCCGCGAGCAGGCGCTCGACCTCGTTGGCGTCAATCCCGCTCGCCTGCTGCTTGCGCCCTTCCCACTGCGCCGCGCTCTCGGAGAGGAATCCGAGCAGCCGCAACGAGCCCGCAAGACCTGCGATATCGTTGCCGCGGAGGCCGTGCAGCGCCGCGATCGCCTGCGGCGTGTTGAGGTCGTCGAGCAGCGGTTCGACCACCGACGGAGCCGGCTCGCCGGACACGACATCGGCCGCGACGCGATACCAGTCGTCGAGCGTCTTGGCGCTCTCCTCCAGCGACTTCATGGTCCAGTCGATCGGCGAGCGGTAATGCGTCTTGAGCATGTTGAGGCGCAGCACCTCACCCGGCCAATCCCTGAGCAGCTCGTGGATCGTGATGAAGTTGCCGAGGCTCTTCGACATCTTCTCGCTCTCGACCTGCAAGAAGCCGTTGTGCATCCAATAATTCGCCATGCGCTCGCGATGGAAGGCGCAGCAGGTCTGCGCGACCTCGTTCTCGTGGTGCGGAAACACGAGATCGATGCCGCCGCCATGGATGTCGAAATGCTCGCCGAGATGCTTCCAGGCCATCGCTGAGCACTCGATGTGCCAGCCCGGACGCCCCTCCGCCTTGATGCCGGATGGCGACGGCCAGGACGGCTCGCCCGGCTCCGACGGCTTCCACAGCACGAAGTCGGTCGCATCGCGCTTGTAGGGCGCAACATCGACCCGCGCGCCGGCGATCATCTCGTCGAGCGAGCGCTTCGACAGCGCGCCATAGCGCGGCAGCGCGGAATTGGCCGCGTTCATCGCCTGCGGCGAGAACAGCACGTGGTCCTCGGCGACATAGGCAAAGCCGCCGGCGACCAGCTTCTCGATGATCTCGCGCATCTCGCCGATATGCTCGGTGGCGCGCGGCTCGACGCTCGGCCGAAGCGCGCCGAGCGCATCGACGTCGGCATGGAACTGCTTGCCGGTCTGCTCGGTGACCTTGCGAATGGCCTCGTTCAGCGGCAGGCCGGGAAAGTCGCGCGCGGCGCGGTCGTTGATCTTGTCGTCGACGTCGGTGATGTTGCGGACATATTTGACGTGCGCCTCGCCGTAGATGTGGCGCAGCAGCCGAAACAGCACGTCGAACACGATCACCGGCCGCGCATTGCCGATATGGGCGAAGTCATAGACCGTCGGTCCGCAGACATACATGCGGACGTTGTTCGGATCGAGCGGCACGAAGGTGCGCTTTTCCCGGCTCAGCGTATCGTAAAGACGCAATTCCATGACAACCCATCCCTCTCGGCCGGGCGTCCAAGGCTCTCAATGTGTTTGAGAAAAGACGGCTCCAGCCAGCGAATCGCTAGCTCGTAATCTCGCGGCAAATGGCGCAAATGGCGAGGAGACCGTTCATGCGGGCACATATGGGCCACCACGGGCCCCGGCGTCAAGGGCCGCGAAAATGCCGTTTTTGCCCCGCACGGGGCGCGGCCTGCCCGGAGGGTTCATGATCCCCTAACCATTTGAGGCCATTCTGGAACCTGCGGTTCCCAATTTTTTTTGCCCCCGGTAATTTCATGCGATCCCTGCTCGCGCTCATTTTCGGCGCCTCCCTCCTTGCAGCACCTCAGGCGTGCGCCGAGACCCGCGTCTTCATCATCGCCGACCAGTGCCTGGCCAAGAACGACACCAAGGGCGACACATGCGGCGCCTCCGCCGCGCGCACCTATTGTCAGTCACGAGATTTTGCAAAGGCATCAGGCTATCGCCGGATCGATCCCGACGAAATTACCGGCTCCGTCCCCAAAACCGGCACAAACTGCTCCCATGGCCATTGCGACGAATATGTCGCAATCACCTGCCAGCGCTGAATTCCCTCGGAGCTGGCGGACCTTAGGACCAGTTCGGCCCCTGAAACGACGTGACGATGCCGCGGGAAGCGGCTATTGGAGGGCGCGCTTCGGCCCCCACCTCACTTGGATGATCACGCTGGGCCGTGACCTCGCTAGAATGGCGGATATGCCTGAATTCTTCTCTCTCCTCCGTGCCCGCTCCCTCCTTGCCTGCACCGTGCTCCTCGGCACACTCGTGCTCGCCGATGGCGCTTTGGCGCAGGCCGGCCCGCCGCCCCAGCCCGGCCAGAACGGGCTCGGACCGAACCCGATGTGCGTGCGGCTGGAAGCCCAACTCGCCGCGCTCGATCGCGGCGGAGGTGATGCCGCGCGCGAAGAGCAGATCCGCCGCTACCAGGATTCCCAGGCCAAGCAGCAGGCCGAGCTCGACCGTGTCACCATGCAGGCCAAGCGCATGGGCTGCGATTCCTCCGGCTTCTTCTCGCTGTTCAACGGCCAGTCGGCGCAGTGCGGCCCGGTCAACACCCAGATCCAGCAGATGCGCGCCAATCTGGACCAGATTACCGGCAGCCTGGAGCGGCTGCGCGGCGGCCCCGGCGCCAACCCGGAGCGCGACAACCAGCGCCGCTCGGTGCTGATGGCGCTGGCGCAGAACAATTGCGGCCCGCAATATGCCAATGCCGTGCAGCAGCAGGGCGGCGGCAACTTCCTCAGCAATCTGTTCGGCGGCAACAACCCGAACAATCCGCAGGCCATGCCGCCCTCCGATCTCGGCCCGCAATCCGGCACCTTCCGCACCGTCTGCGTGCGCACCTGCGACGGCGCTTATTTCCCGATCTCCTTTGCCACCGTGCCGGCGCGCTTCCCTGACGATGAGAAGACCTGCAAGGCGCTGTGCCCGGCGGCGGAAGCCGTGCTCTACAGCCATCGCAATCCCGGCGAGGATATGAACGCTGCGGTCTCGATCGGCGGCCAGCCCTACACGGCGCTGCCGACCGCATTCAAATTCCGCAGCGAGTTCAACCCGTCCTGCTCCTGCAAGGCGGCGGGACAGACCTGGGCGGATGCGCTGAAATCGGCCGACGACAAGGCCGCGGCCGAGCAGCAGGGCGACATCATCGTCACCGAGGAAAGCGCCAGGAAGATGCAGCAGCAACGGCTCAACAAGGGCGCGCCGCAGCCTGCCAATGCCAAGAAAGGCGCGGCTCCTGCGCCAGCAACTGCTGCCGCACCGGTCGCCACGCCACCCGCGGACGCGAGCCCCGCGCCGGAGAACAAGCCGATCCGCTCGGTCGGCCCGACCTTCCTGCCGCAGCAGCAGAAGTAGGCCGTCGCTCTGTCATGCTCCGCGCGGGCGTCCCAGCGCGGCCGTTCCGCTGTTACGGCTCGCCCTCGCGGCTCCACGGGAAGAGATTGGCCGGAAAGTCTGCTGCGTAGCGCCTGCCCTTCCGGGGCGGAAGCGGTGCATCCGGTGGGTTCGGATTGGGCTCGACCACCCGCCGATAGAGGTGCCAGGTGGCATGACCGAGCACCGGCAGAACGACGGCGAGACCGACGAAGAGCGGCAGCGAGCCGATCACGAGCAGAGCCGCCACGATGAGGCCCCATCCGGCCATCGCAACCGGATTCGCCGCCACCGCTCGGAGCGACGTGCGGATCGCGTCGATCGCCGTCGCATGACGGTCCAGCATCAACGGAAATGACACGACGCTAACGCACAATGCCACAACCGCAAACAGGAAGCCGACACCGCAACCGATGATGATGAGCGACCAGCCTTCGGGTGTCGTCAGCACGCGCGTTGCGAAGTCGGGTATGCTTGCGGCCGCAGCGTGACCGAAGATCGCGACATAGATTGCGTTCGCGGCACCGATCCAGGCCCCGAACAGGACCAGCAGGAGCACGCCGAGTTCGACCATGGCGCCGAACGACGGTGCGCGCAGCACCTTAATCGCATCCCATGCTTCGACCTCTTCACCGCGCTCGCGACGACGGCTGAGTTCGTAGAGACCGATCGCGGCAAAAGGACCGATCAAGGCAAAGCCGGCGGCCAGCGGAAACAGTAGCGGCAGCACCGAATAGCCGAGCACCATCCTGAACAGGACGAGACCGAGAACGGGATAAATCAGGCACACGACGATCGCGTGACTCGGCATCGCCTGGAAATCACCCCAACCCAGGCGCAGGACCTCGGTCAGGTCGGACAAGCTGATCTTGCGAATGGGATAGGAGGTCGCTTCGCCGAATGCGCGCCGCCTGATGTCGTGGGAGTACAGAGTGGCCATGTACGGACCCTCCCGTGCTGAAAATCGCGGTTTTCGACAACACGCGCTCTTCAGCCACGCGTGTCCGCCTGACGAGCAGGAAACGCGATGGGTCTGGTACGGCAACCCAGGTTCAGTAACCGAGCCTGGCCGGACGGAACCCGTCGCGACTTGCCCGGCAAGCTTAGCGCGCGCGGAGCACGACTGCACTCACGGTTGGGTGAATTGCGCACCAGCACGGATTTGTGCGTTGCATCACCCAAACCGAACAATGGGCACCGGATGCTTGTCGGTTTGCCAGCACCGGCAATCACACCAATTCGGGCACCTCTATTGCTCTATTGACGCCGGATTAGGCTGGGATCATTTTAGACGCAGACGCCCTTAGAGTTGAAGGTCGCGAGCGTTCTCTTGATTTCGCGATCGGTGGACTGGGCGAAGCAAGAGGCCGGCGATGGCATATGCCAAGAAAGGCCAGCCATCGCGACAGACATGAGCTCCGCCCGGGATTCGTATCCGTAGCCTTCGATGGCAAGGATGGATCAGGATGGCTGTCGCACTGATACTGCTTCTGGTCGCGATCGGCTCGGTGCTGTTTCACATCTACAGCCCGTGGTGGTGGACGCCGATCGCCACGAACTGGGCCTATATCGACCACACGATCAACATCACGTTCTGGATCACGGGCTTTGTTTTCGTCGCCGTGATCGCCTTCATGGCTTACTGCGTCTTCCGCTTTCGCCATAGAGAGGGAAGAAGGGCTGACTACAATCCGGAAAACAAAAGGCTCGAATGGTGGCTGAGCGTCGGGACCGGCGTCGGCGTCGCGGCCATGCTGGCGCCTGGCCTCGTGGTCTGGCACCAGTTCGTGACGGTGCCTGCGGATGCCACCGAGATCGAGGTCATGGGCCAGCAATGGCAGTGGAGCTTCCGCCTTCCGGGCAAGGATGGGCAGTTGGGCACATCCGATGTTCGCAACATCGCTTCCGACAATCCGATGGGGCTCAATCGTGACGACCGGCACGCGCAGGACGATGTCGTGATCGAGAGCGGCGACCTGCACCTTCAAGTCGGAAAGCCGGTCAAGGTTCTCCTCCGCTCGGTTGATGTCCTGCACGATTTCTACGTGCCCGAATTCCGAGCCAAGATGGACATGGTTCCAGGCATGGTGACCTATTTCTGGATCACGCCGATCCGAACCGGAACCTTCGATGTCCTCTGTGCGGAGCTTTGTGGCACTGCTCACTATCAAATGCGGGCCAAGGTCATCGTCGACGAAGAGCGTGAATATCACGCTTGGCTGGAGCAACAAAAAACATTCGCAGAATTATCGCCGGCAAAAGCCGTCGTGAAGACGACGTACCAATCCGGCAGCAAGTAGCAAGCTGCCGCCGAAGATAGATCGGGCGCAAGAGGCCAGCGCCTCCCCCCGATGGAACGACCGAGGAGGTTCTATGGTCGATGTTCCATATGAAGGGATCCCCGGCATCCCGCCTGCCGAAGTACCTGACGTCGAGCTCTATCATCCGCGGAGCTGGTGGACACGATATGTGTTCTCGCAGGACGCCAAGGTGATCGCCATTCAGTATTCGCTGACGGCCACGGCCATCGGGCTGGTGGCCCTGGTGCTGTCGTGGCTGATGCGGCTGCAACTGGGATTCCCCGGCACATTCTCTTTCATCGATGCCAACCAGTACCTCCAGTTCATCACCATGCACGGCATGATCATGGTGATTTACCTGCTAACTGCATTGTTCCTGGGCGGCTTCGGCAACTACCTGATCCCGCTGATGGTCGGCGCCAGGGACATGGTCTTCCCCTATGTGAACATGCTGAGCTACTGGATTTACCTGCTCGCAGTCCTGGTGCTTGCCTCGACATTCTTCGTGCCCGGTGGCCCCACCGGCGCCGGTTGGACGCTGTACCCGCCGCAAGCAATCCTTTCAGGAACGCCCGGGCAGGATTGGGGCATCCTTCTCATGCTCGCGTCCCTGATCCTGTTCATCATCGGCTTCACCATGGGCGGGCTGAACTATGTGGTCACTGTGTTGCAGGCGCGCACGCGCGGCATGACCTTGATGCGCCTGCCCCTGACGGTGTGGGGCATTTTCACGGCGACCGTTATGGCGCTCCTCGCGTTCCCTGCATTGTTCGTTGCCTCGGTCATGCTGCTGTTCGACCGTCTCTTGGGAACCAGCTTCTTCATGCCCGCTCTCCTCGAGATGGGCACGCTTTCGAAACATGGCGGCGGCAGCCCGTTGCTCTTCCAGCACCTGTTCTGGTTTTTCGGTCATCCCGAAGTCTACATCGTCGCCCTGCCCGCCTTCGGCATCGTCTCCGATCTGATCAGCACGCATGCGCGCAAGAACATCTTTGGTTATCGCATGATGGTCTGGGCGATCGTAGCCATCGGCGCGCTCAGCTTCATCGTATGGGCGCACCACATGTATGTGAGCGGCATGTTCCCGCAATTCGGGTACTTCTTCGCCACCACGACGCTCATCATCGCAATCCCCACCGCGATCAAGGTCTACAACTGGGTGCTGACCCTGTGGCGCGGCGACATTCATCTCACGGTGCCGATGCTGTTCGCCCTCGGCTTCATCGTCACCTTCGTGAACGGCGGGCTCACCGGCCTCTTCCTCGGCAACGTCGTCGTGGACGTGCCCCTCTCGGATACCATGTTCGTGGTCGCCCATTTCCACATGGTGATGGGCGTGGCGCCGATCATGGTCGTGCTCGGCGCGATCTATCATTGGTACCCAAAGGTCACGGGGCGGATGCTGAACGAGGCCATGGGCAAGTTTCACTTCTGGGTCACCTTCCTCGGCGCCTACCTGATCTTCTTCCCCATGCACTATCTTGGACTGCTCGGGGTCCCGCGCCGGTATTTCGAACTCCTGGATACGACGTTCATTCCGTCCTCGGCCCATTCACTCAACGCCTTCATCTCCGTGGTGGCCTTGATCGTCGGCTTTAGCCAGATGGTGTTCCTGTTCAACCTTGTCTGGAGCCTGTTCAAAGGTGAGGCCTCAGGCGGCAATCCGTGGCGGGCGACGACGCTGGAGTG
This sequence comes from Bradyrhizobium sp. IC4060, assembly GCF_020193715.1. Classification (NCBI taxonomy): domain Bacteria; kingdom Pseudomonadati; phylum Pseudomonadota; class Alphaproteobacteria; order Hyphomicrobiales; family Nitrobacteraceae; genus Bradyrhizobium; species Bradyrhizobium sp. IC4060. The sequence goes on from NZ_JADYVJ010000001.1 coordinate 793,446, forward strand.
GCAGACGCCGGAGACGCCCCCAGCGCACGGCAACTGGGGCAAGGAGCTCCCTGTCGTGTACCGCTGGGCCTATGATTACAGTGTGCCCGGTGCCGCGGAGGACTTCATTCCGCAGAACCAGCCGCCGCGCGCGACTCAGCTCGTTCAGGGAGCTGCTTCGTGAGCGCCATCATCCTGTTCCTGGCTGTGCTTGCGGTGATCGCCGGATGGTGGCTGTCGCAACAGCGCCTGACGGCCAAGCCCTGGCTGGAGGAAGGCCCGGCCGGTGACTTCCCCGGCGGCGATGCCATGACCTGGCCGGCAGCGAAGATCGGACTTGGCGTGTTTCTCGCGGTCGCGAGCGCCTTGTTCATCCTCTTCATCAGCGCCTACTCGATGCGCATGAGCGTGGTGGACTGGCGGCCGCTGCCGGTGCCGCGGCTGCTGTGGGTCAACACGGGCGTCCTGGTCCTGAGCAGTGTCGCGCTGCAATGGTCGTACGTGGCCGCGCGCCGACACGATACCGAAGGCGTCATGATCGGTCTGCTCGCGGGCGGAGCATCTGCCGTGATCTTCCTCGCCGGGCAGCTCCTGGCCTGGCAACGGCTCGGGGCTGCGGGATATTTCGTGGCGTCCAATCCATCGAATTCCTTCTTCTACCTGTTGACCGCAGTGCACGGGCTGCATCTGACGGGCGGTCTGGTGGCCTTGGGCCGAACCTCGGCCAAGATGTGGCGCGGCGCCGAGATCGCCGGCATGCGCTTGAGCGTGGAGCTGTGCGCCATCTACTGGCACTTCCTGCTGTTGGTCTGGCTTGTCCTGCTCGGTCTTCTCACCGGCTGGACCGACGATTTCGTCGACATCTGCCGCCAATTGCTGAGCTAGGGAGGCGAGACCAGATGGCTGAGACCGTGCTGACAAATCCGGGCCAATCGCCTGCGCGGCTTGAAGGCTGGCGCGGCATCGCCGCCGACTGGGCGTCCGATCAGCGCGCCTTCAAGAACGTGTCCTGGGGCAAGGCCATGATGTGGATCTTCCTCCTCAGCGACACCTTCATCTTCAGTTGCTTCCTGCTCTCCTACATGACGGCGCGCATGTCGACGACCGTGCCGTGGCCCAATCCCAGCGAAGTCTTCGCCCTCGATATCGGGGGCAACCACATGCCCCTGATCCTGATCGCCATCATGACCTTCGTGCTGATCAGCAGCAGCGGTACGATGGCGATGGCCGTCAATTTCGGCTACCGCCGCGATCGCGTGAGAACCGCAATCCTGATGCTGGTCACTGCAGCCTTCGGCGCGACCTTCGTCGGAATGCAGGCCTTCGAATGGACCAAGCTGATCATGGAGGGCGTCCGGCCCTGGGGCAATCCATGGGGCGCCCCGCAGTTCGGTGCGAGCTTCTTCATGATCACCGGCTTCCACGGCACCCATGTGACGTTCGGTGTGATCTTCCTGATCGCCATCGCGCGAAAGGTCTTTCGTGGCGACTTCGACGTCGAGAGGCGCGGCTTCTTCACGAGCCGAAGGGGGAATTACGAGATCGTCGAGATCACGGGCCTATACTGGCACTTCGTCGATCTCGTGTGGGTGTTCATCTTCGCATTCTTCTATCTTTGGTGAGGTCGGCGCATGACAAACGCGGCGGTACACATGGAAGAGCGGCTCCACGCTCCGGCGCACGGCGCAGTCGCAACGGAAGCCGTTCACGCCGAGGGGCAACAGCACCCGATCAAGCTCTACCTCGTGGTCTGGGGCTGGTTGTTCGTCCTCAGCACGTTCTCCTACCTCGTCGACTACTTTGGCCTGCATGGCTATCTGAGGTGGTCGCTGATCCTGCTGTTCATGATGTTGAAGGCCGGCCTGATCGTCGCCGTCTTCATGCACATGGCCTGGGAGCGGCTGGCCTTGACCTATGCCATCCTGCTGCCGCCGGTCGTGGTATTCGTATTTGTGGCGATCATGGCGCTCGAATCCGAATACACGCGCTTCCTGAGGGTGCTGTTTTTCGCAACCCCGTCATAGCCCCTGCCGTCGCTCAGGCTAGGCTTCACCCCTCGAATGCGTCGATTGACGCCGTGCTTCCACGTGACACCAGCGCCTCATCCGTCGCCGGCAACGGCTGGCCCTTGTCGCGAAAACGGTTGGTGATGGGATAACGGCGGTCGCGGCCGAAATTCCTCGGTGTCACCTTCACCCCAGGCGCGGCCTGGCGGCGCTTGTATTCGGCGACGTTGAGCAGATGATCGATCCGGATCACCGTCTCGCGGTCGAAGCCGGCGGCGATGATCTGGTCGAGCGGCTCCTCGCGCTCGACCAGGCGCTCCAGGATGGCATCGAGCACGTCGTAAGGCGGCAACGAGTCCTGATCGGTCTGGTTCTCGCGCAGCTCCGCGGTCGGCGGGCGCGTGATGATGTCGGGCGGGATCACCTCGCCGGCAGGGCCGAGCGCGCCCTCCGGCTTCCAGGAATTGCGCAGGCTTGCCAGGCGGAACACCTGCGTCTTGTAGATGTCCTTGATCGGGTTGAAGCCGCCGTTCATGTCGCCATAAAGCGTGGCGTAGCCGACCGACATCTCCGACTTGTTGCCGGTCGTCACCACCATCAGCCCGGTCTTGTTGGAGATCGCCATCAGCAGCGTGCCGCGGGTGCGGGCCTGGAGGTTCTCCTCGGTGATATCGGGCGGCAGGTTCTTGAAGATGCCGGACAGGATCGTCTCGAACCCGGTCACGGCTTCGGCGATCGGCAGCACCTCGTAGCGGATGCCGAGATGGCCGGCGAGCTCGCCGGCATCCGCGATCGAATGCGGCGCGGTGTAGCGGTAAGGCAGCATCACGCCATGCACCTGGTCGACGCCGAGCGCGTCGACCGCGATCGCCGCGCAGAGCGCCGAATCGATGCCGCCGGAGATGCCGAGCAGCACGCCTGGAAAGCCGTTCTTGGTGACGTAATCGCGTAAGCCCAGCACGCAGGCGGCGTAGTCGGCCTTGTCGCCCTCGGGCAGCTCGGCGATCGGCCCGCTGCAGCGCCAGTCGTCGCCGTTTCTGCTGAAGCGCAGCGTGACGATGCCCTCTTCGAAGGCCGGCAGCTGCGCCGCGAGCGAGAGATCGCCATTGAGCGCGAAGGATGCGCCGTCGAACACGAGCTCGTCCTGGCCGCCGACCTGGTTGAGATAGACCAGCGGCAGCCCGCTCTCCGTGACGCGCGCCACCGCGACCGACAGGCGCACGTCGTTCTTGTCGCGGGCGTAAGGCGAGCCGTTCGGCACCAGGATGATCTCGGCGCCGGTCTCGGCCAGCGTCTCGACCACGTTCTCGTAATCCTCGGACTCTTCCAGCCAGATGTCCTCGCAGATCGGCACACCGATGCGCACGCCGCGCACAGTCACGGGACCGGCGGCAGGGCCGCGCGAAAACAGCCGCTTCTCGTCGAACACGCCGTAATTCGGCAGGTTGCACTTGAAACGCAGGCTCGCGATGCGCCCGCCGTCGAGCAGCGCACAGGCATTGTAGAGCATGCCCTCCTCGACCCAGGGCGTGCCGACCAGCATCGCAGGCCCGCCATCGGCGGTCTCGCGCGCGAGGCTTTCGATCGCGGCGCGGCAGGCGGCCTGGAAGGCGGGCTTCTGCACCAGGTCTTCCGGCGGATAGCCGGCGATGAACAGTTCTGGAAACAACACGAGATCGGCGCCGTCGGACTTGGCCTGCGCCCGCGCCGCGCGCGCCTTGGCCGCATTGCCCTCCACGTCGCCCATGGTCGGATTGAGCTGGGCGAGCGTGACCGCGAATGTGTCGAGACGTTCGGTCATGGCCGCTTTATCCGATCCCGAGTTACAGGAATCCCAATCGCTCGATGATGGCAATGATCCAGAACGCGCCGGTCATCAAAAGCGCAACGCCAACCGCGGCCGAGCCCATGTCCTTGACGCGGCCGATCTGCTTGTCGTGATCCAAGGTCAGCCGGTCGGCGAGCTTCTCGATCGCGGTATTGAGCAGCTCGACCGTCAGCACGAAAGCGACAGAGCACACCAATTCGACCGCGCGCATCGCCGTGGCGCCGATGAACCAGGCGAGCGGCACCGACAGCAGCAGCGCAAAAATCTCCTCGCGGACCGCCTGCTCCGACCGGAACGCAAAGGCCAGCCCGTTGCGGGAATTGATCGTGGCCTTCCAGATCCGCAGCAAGATCTTACAGCCCCGCTGCGGCCGGAATCGGCTGAGCCTTGCCGGCGCGCTCCTGCTTGAGCAGCTCCGCGACCAGGAACGCCATATCGATGGATTGCTCGGCGTTGAGGCGGGGATCGCAGACCGTGTGGTAGCGATCGTTGAGATCCTCATCCGTGATCGCGCGGGCGCCGCCGAGACATTCGGTGACGTCCTGGCCGGTCATCTCCAGATGCACGCCGCCGGCATGGGTGCCCTCGGCGGCGTGGACCGCGAAGAACGACTTGACCTCGGACAGGATGCGGTCGAACGGGCGAGTCTTGTAGCCGGACGTCGAGGTGATGGTGTTGCCGTGCATGGGATCGCAGGACCAGACCACCACCCGGCCCTCGCGCTTCACGGCGCGGACCATGTTCGGCAGATGCTCGCCGATCTTGTCGGAGCCGAAGCGGCCGATCAGCGTCAGCCGGCCCGGCTCGTTGTCGGGATTGAGCACGTCGATCAGCTTCAGCAGCTCGTCCACCTTGAGCGAGGGGCCGCACTTCAGCCCGATCGGATTCTTGATGCCGCGGAAATATTCGACATGGCCGTGATCGAGCTGGCGGGTGCGGTCGCCGATCCAGATCATGTGGCCCGAGGTCGCGTACCAGTCGCCGGTGGTGGAATCGACGCGGGTCATGGCCTGCTCGTAGCCGAGCAGCAGCGCCTCATGGCTGGTGTAGAAATCGGTGGCACGCAGCTCCGGATGGCTCTCGAGGTCGAGGCCGCAGGCGCGCATGAAGTTGAGCGCGTCCGAGATGCGGTCGGCCAGCTCCTTGTAGCGGCGTGACTGCGGGCTATCCTTGAGGAAACCCAGCATCCATTGATGCACGCTGCCGAGATTGGCGAAGCCGCCGGTGGCGAACGCGCGGAGCAGGTTCAGCGTCGCGGCGGACTGGCGATAGGCCATCAGCTGGCGCTGCGGATCGGGAATGCGCGCTTCGCTGGTGAAGGCGATGTCGTTGACGATGTCGCCGCGATAGCTCGGCAGCTCGACGCCATTCACCTTCTCGGTCCCCGACGAGCGCGGTTTGGCGAATTGGCCGGCGATGCGGCCGACCTTCACCACCGGCACCGCGCCGGCATAGGTCAGCACCACCGCCATCTGCAGCAGCACGCGGAAGAAGTCGCGGATGTTGTTGGCGCCGTGCTCGGCGAAGCTCTCGGCGCAGTCGCCGCCCTGCAGCAGGAAGGCTTCGCCCGCCGCAACGCGGCCCAAGGCCTTCTTCAGATTGCGCGCCTCGCCTGCGAACACCAGCGGCGGAAAGGTCGCAAGCTGCGCCTCGACGTCGGCCAGAGCCTTGGTGTCGGGATATTCGGGCACCTGTAGCACCGGCTTGCTGCGCCAGGACTCGGGCGTCCACCGCTCGGACATCGCAATCTCTCCGTGAAGCAAAAACCGCAACCTGATCTAGGGGTTGCGAGGGCCGCCTTATACACAGGCCGGCCACGCCCCGCCAGTTGTAAATCCATTTCGCAGCGCAAACCCTTGCGGCCAAAGCCGAATTCGCATTTGCTTGGGCAGGCTTGAGGAATCCGACAGGACACCGACCGCCATGGGCGCGGCACTGGATGACGTTTTCATCGACGAGATCAGCTTCCCGGCAGCCGACGGCTATGCCCTGACCGGCACCCTGTTCCTGCCGCGCGGCGCCAAGCGCCATGCCGTCCTGATCAATTCGGCGACCGCCGTGCCGCGAAAGATCTATCGGGGCTTTGCCTCCTACCTCGCCCATCGCGGCTGCGCGGTGCTGACCTACGATTATCGCGGCATCGGCGATTCCCGCCTGCCGGCGATGGTCGGCTACAACCAGCCAAAATCGCTGGTCGGCTTCAAGGCCTCGATGTCGGAATGGGCTGCGCTCGACGTCACCGCCGCGGTCAGTTGGATGCGCGAGCGCTATCATGCCCTGCCGCTCGCCTATATCGGCCATTCCTTCGGCGGCCAGGCGCTCGGGCTGATCGCGAACAACAGCGAGATCTCGCGCGCAGCCTTGGTGGCCTCGCAGGCCGCGACATGGCGGTTGATGACCTCGCCGGAAAAATACCGGGTCTACGCCTTCATGAATTTTGTCGGCGTTCCGCTGGTCCATGCACTCGGTTACGCACCGGGCTGGGCCGGCGTCGGCGAGGATTTGCCCAAGGGCGTCTTCCTGCAATGGACCGAATGGGTCTCGAGCCCGCGCTATCTGTTCGATTCAAAGCTGCCGGCACTCGAGAACTTCGCCAGGTTCAAGGGCGAGCTGCGCTCGCTATGTTTCTCCGACGATCCCTGGGCGACGCGGCCCGCGGTCGAGCTGCTCGCGAGCGGATTCACTGCGATCAAGCCGGAGGTGCTGATGGTCAAACCGTCCGACGTCGGCGCCAAGGGAATAGGCCATTTCGGCTTCTTCCGCCCCGAGCACCGCGACACGCTGTGGCGCGGCGTCGCGGAATGGATTCAGGGGGAATGAGGCTGCGTCAGCGGATGATCGTCGTCAGCGACGAGTAGCGCCGGTTCGGCTTGGCGTCGCTAGGTGCGAACTGCGCGAAGGCGTCGCTGACGCGCACCGCCGGCGGCGTGTCGCTCGCGAACCGAAACTCCTTCGGCCGCGGTGCGTAGAAGCTTGCGCGGTAATAAGCGTCGTCGAAGCGCGCCTCGCCGACGCCGAACAATGCGTCACAGACCAGCAGGAGCGCGTAGACTCCCGCGACCGCTGCGACGATCTCCCTGAGAATTGTCATGCCGATGCCCTGCCCTTTGCGGGCAGGATGCAGATCGGTTCCAAAGGCCTGGTTTAAGGCGCCCGGCTTCTTGTCGGCAGCGTTTGCCGGCACTGAACCGATTGCAGACAATTTTATCGATCTCGAAAGAGAGCCCGCCCAACCGGACGATCAGGCGGGCTCCAGGATTGGCCGCTCGGGAGGTATTGGGCGGCCAGCTTATCAGCCGTGCTCGGCCGCCTTGCGATGGCCGCTCTCGCTGAGGCGGTCGACCCAGGCGATGCCGACCGCCGAGACGATGAAGGTCATATGAATCAGCACCTGCCACATTACCCCGCTCTCGGTGAAATTGCTGCGGGTCGTGCCGAGATTGCCGGCCTCGATGAAGGTCCTGAGCAGCGAGATCGAGGAGATGCCGATGATCGCCATTGCGAGCTTGATCTTGAGCACGCTGGCATTGACGTGACCGAGCCATTCCGGCTCGTCCGGATGGCCGCTGAGGTTCAGCCGGGAAACGAAGGTCTCGTATCCACCCACGATTACCATGATCAGAAGGTTCGAGATCATGACGACGTCAATCAGCCCGAGCACGACCAGCATGATCTGCTGCTCGCTGGCGTCGAACGAATGCAAGACGAGGTGCCAGAGCTCCTTCAGGAACAACAGCACATAGACGGACTGGGCGACAATGAGGCCAACATAGAGCGGCAGCTGCAGCCAGCGCGAGCCGAAGATCAGCTTCGGAAGCAGGCCGACCGGTGGCAACGGCGCGGCCCGCGCCGAAGGTGCTTTGGGTTCAGACGTCATTGATCACTCCGGACTGCGGTAGATTGTCGCCTCAGAGACTCGCAATCACCGGTGCAAGTTCCAGCGTGCCGCGATAGATCATCTCAAACGAGACGTAAAGGATGATGGCGAGGCCGACATAGGCCACCCAGCGCTGCTTCTGGAGCAAACGGCCAAGCAGATCCGCGGCAACGCCCATCATCCCAACCGACAAGAGCAGGCCGAAGGCCAGGATGTAGGGATGCTCCCGCGCGGCGCCCGCGACCGCGAGCACGTTGTCGAGCGACATCGACACGTCGGCGGCGACGATCTGCACCGCCGCTTGGCCGAAAGTCTTCTGCGTTACCGGCTGCTGTACCGGCGCAGCACCTGCGCCGTTACTATCGAATGCGAGTTCTTTCGAATGCGCGGCCTGCTCGCGCAGCTCGCGCCACATCTTCCAGCAGACCCAGAGCAGCAACACGCCGCCGGCGAGCAGAAGGCCGATCACTTGCAGAAGCTGGGTCGCAACGCCGGCGAAGGCGATACGCAGTGCGGTGGCAGCGGCGATACCGACGATGATGGCGCGGCGGCGCTGCTCGGCCGGCAGGCCGGCAGCCGCAAGGCCGATGACGACGGCATTGTCGCCGGCGAGCACGAGATCGATCAGGATGACTTGAAACAGCGCGGACAGCGCTTCGGCGGTGATGAGTTCAGTCATGATTGATCATTCCTAGAGGCAGACGGATCGAGCCAATGCGGCTTGCGCCGCTCGATCCAGTCGAAGACTTTTGAACGGGAGGAGCGCAGCGCAGGCACGTCCTCGGCGAGCAGAGCAAGGCCGAGCGGCAGCATCCAGACGCCGAGCACCGGGAGGATGGAGAGCACACCGCCGACGACCAGCAGCGTGCCCGAGGGGATCCTGACCCAGCGGCTGGACGGCTTGAGCAGATAGGTCAGGGTGTCGCTCATGCGCGGCGGCAGGCGGTCGACGAGCTTGGCCAGGCGCGGGTCTCCACCAGCGATCTGCTCGGTGTTCCCCTCGGTTTGCCTGGCGCGCTCGTTCGAAATCGTGCTCATGCTTACCCCTTCGAGGCGGCCTGCAGCTTGGGGCCCGGCGCACTCGCCCCGACCGGCTTCGCGCGCGGCAGCACCAGCGTCAGCAAGCGCAACAATTTAATCGCCTGGACTTCGTGGGGATGTACGTCCTCGTCTGCGGCAGCAACGCGCTCCGACAGCTCCACCAGATGCGACGACAGCGGCAGGTTCGAAACCGGTCGCAGCGTATCGATCACGACGTTGGCAAAATCCGGCTCTTCGAGCCGTTCGGCGAGTTCGTCGAACATCGCACGGAGCCGTTCGTCGCCGATGTGCGGCGCCAGCTTGCGGTCTCTGATGAAACGGATCACCTCGTCGCGTTCGACGGGTGAGACGCGCCGGTCAGCAACCGCTACCAGGGCGCCCACGATCACCACGGCCGCCGCGGCCTGCTCATTCAGGCTGGACGATTCCGTGATCTCGATCGAATTTGAGGACTTGGTTCCGGACATCGTAGCTCCCTTAACTTGCGAAATAGCCGCACGGAGCTGCGATGGGGACGAATGGTCGGAGAAAACGAAACAGGGGGCCCGACAATCGGCCGATCCATCGCATTCGCGCGGGACTGGTCATCCGACATCGCGAGGTTTGCCGACGAACGTCGACGTCCTCGCCAGAGGGGCCCGGATTCTTGTTCGCTTCAGAATTATAGGTACGCCTGTCGGAATCAAGGCGGACCGGCTGCGACCAGCCGCCGCATCCGTTCGGCGTTGCGGGATCGGTCATGCAACCCTTTCGCAGCTGGAACCATGCGTCCGTGACAGGTGTTGATGCACCTCGCGACGCATCAAACCGCCTGGCAGGAACCCGCATGTGCCGCTGGATCGCATACCGGGGCGAAACCACCTCGTTCGAGCCTTATGTCACCGAACCCGAGCATTCGCTGATTGCGCAGAGCATCCGCTCGCTTCAGTCCACGGCGGGCTCGAACGGAGACGGCTTTGGTCTCGGCTGGTATGGCGAGCACCCCGAGCCGGGCCTTTATCGCGAGACGCGCCCGGCGTGGTCGGACGAAAACCTGCGCTACCTCTGCCGGCATCTGCACTCGCATCTGTTCTTCGCTCATGTGCGTGCCGCAACCGGCACGGCCGTGACGCGGCAGAATTGTCACCCCTTTGCCTGCGGGCACTGGATGTTCATGCACAACGGGTTCGTCGGCAGCTGGAATCGGCTGCGGCGCAAAGTCGAGGCGCTGATTCCCGATGCCTACTATCCGTCGCGGCTGGGCACGACGGATTCGGAAGCCGTGTTCCTGGCCATGATGGGGGCCGGTCTCGAGCACGATCCGCTCGGCGCGACACAGTCCGTGCTGCAATCGCTCCTCGGATTCGTCAATGAAGGCGGGCTTCGGGAGCGGCTGCGCTTTACCAGCGCGATTGCCAACGGCCGCGACCTCTACGCATTTCGGGTCTCGGTGAACGATGCCGCGAACACGCTCTACTTCCGCGAGGACGGCGGGCAAGTCATCGTCGTCTCCGAGCCGTTCGATAAGGAATCGGACTGGGCGGAAGTCCCGCCGAACCACGCCCTGATCGCGCGAGCGTCCGAAGCCGTCAAAATTGTTCCGTTCGACCCTGCAATTTCCAGTACATTGGGTGCGGAACCGGCCACAATCAGACGGATTATCGCCCGCAGGTAATGACCCCGCCGGTGGCCAATGACATTTGCTTCAGACGTTTCAAAGCTGCTGCGTCTTGCCCCCTCCGAGGACAAGCAGCATGTCGTCATCCGTTCTGCCGGCGGCGGCGGCAATCCGGCGGAATATTCCTTCGGCATCGAGGAGGAATACTTCCTCGCTGACCGCCGCAGCTTCGAGGTCGCGATCCGCACGCCCAACGAGCTGTTCGAATCGGCAAACTGGTCGACCGGCGGCCAGGCCATGCGCGAGATGCTGCAATCGCAGCTCGAGGTCGCAACCAACGTTCATGTCGACGTGAACGACGCGCGCGAGGAGCTGCGCTTCCTGCGACGCGAGGTCGCGAACGTCGCTGCGCAATACGGCTTCGTGATCATGGCCTGCGGCACGCACCCGAGCGCAGTCTGGCGCATGTCGCAGCCCAGCCCGAAACCGCGCTACGAGGAGATGATCGAGGATCTGCGCAGCCTCGGCCACCGCAACATGATGTGCGGCATGCATGTGCACGTGCAGCTGCCGGATCCCGAGAAGCGCATGGCGGTGATGCGGGCCATGCTGCCGCATCTGCCGCTGTTCATCGCGCTGTCGACGTCCTCGCCGTTCTGGAATTCGCACAAGACCGGATTGAAGGGCTACCGCCTCGCGGCTTATTCCGAGCTGCCGCGCACCGGCCTGCCCGAATTGTTCGAAGGCAAGCAGGATTTCGACGCTTATGTCGGCGCGTTGCAGCGCTCCGGCGTGATCCCGGACGAAAGCCACATCTGGTGGGCAATGCGCCCCTCCGTGAAGCATCCGACGCTGGAGCTTCGCGCGCCCGACACCTGCACCTTCGTCGACGACGCGGTTGCCATCGCCTCGCTGTACCGCTGCCTGACGCGGCATCTCTATCTGCGCCCTCAGCTGTCCCGGGAGGTCACTGCGGTCGAGCGCGCGATCGCGGTCGAGAACAAATGGCGCGCCCAGCGCTACGGCACCGACTGCATCTTCGCCTCGAAGGACGGACCGGTGACGATCTCGGAGCTGCTCACCGGGGTGATCGACGACATTGCGGAGGACGCAGCCGCGCTGAACTGCTCCGCCGAGATCGAACACTGCCGTACCATCGTCGCGCGCGGCAGCTCGGCGGAATTCCAGCTTCGCGCCTATCGCGAAAGCGACGACGACATCGCAGCCGTGTCACAATGGATCGCTACCTCTACGCTGTCAGGAACGAGCGCGCCTGTGCATCGCAGCGCTCCTGCACCGTCATAGCGCCCGCGCAAGCTTGCGCGACGAAAATGCCACTCCTGAGTTACGGAGATCGTTGGAGAAGCGCATGAACCGCACCACACCCTGCCCCGGCTGCGGCCATGCGCTTGTGCCGATGCTGACGGCCCACGGCCACACGGAGCCGAGCTGCCTCTGGTGCGAAGGCTTCGACGCGCGCGCCATGGACATGGCGAAATGGGCAGGCAGCCCGTCCGGCAAGCCCGAGCCGGCGCTCCCGCGATCATTCGACTGAACCGTGCCAGGCGCCCGTCGCGGGGGCCGGCTGCATGCGCTTTTGCAGGGCATGCCGACAAATTAGACAAGACAAGCCGCTGCGCCCACTGACGCTTGTCCGGAGAAGTCGGGCGAGTTCGGCGCCACCCATTGTCTAACCTCAGGTGCAATCTCGATTATTTGCGCGTCGCGTGCAGCCGGCGGACCAGCGCGCCGCATTGCGCTCCGGCTGGCCTGAAATTCGCAAGACTGCATCAGGCCAAGTCCCTGCCCGGCCAGATGAGGAGCGGCCAGTCACGTGCGCTCGGCTTCCGGGATGAATGGCCTCAGATCGGAGAATGCCATGAACGTGCATGCTGCCGGAGACATCAAATTCACCGGTCTCACCCATCCGAACGGCGCCCGGCTGCGCCTCAACGATCAGGACTTCGTGGCGATCGATCGCGATAAGAATGCGAATTTCGAGGCGACCTACCGGCCGCAGGCGCTCTACAACCGCGCCAATGAAGGCTTCCACGCCAACAACGAAACCTTCCTGCTGCACGAGGTCGCGACCAATCTGCCGATCTACCGGCCCGACACCGGCCCCACCGATTTCCATCTGCATCTGCCGCCGGGCGGCTTTCAGCTCGTGCTGGTCACCTCGGGCGCGTTCACCTTCGACTATGACGGCCGCTGGTACAATGTCGGCCCGGGCGCGGTGATGCTGCAAAGCGCGATCGTGCATCGCCAGCTGTTCTACACCTGGTCGGGTTTGCCAACCGAAGAGAATTTGAAGACGCCGCAGACGGTGGTGCCCGATCCGATCTCGATGGGCTATTCCGGCAAATTCCTCGAAGCCTTCATCACCGATCCCACCACCTTTCCGAATCCGACCATCGTCGGTCCGGATCAGATCAATGAGGACGAAACGCCGCGCGTGGCCTGGAGCCATCCGCTGCATGACCGCCCGGCCGATGCCGGCTTCTGGCTTCAGGATCCCCTGGCGCTCGACGCGCTCTTCAAGCCTCTCAGCGATGGTTCTGTCAGATCGGCGATGCCGGTTTACATTCGCGACATCGGCATCGAGATTCCGAGCGGGCATCTCGTCACCGGCCACATCATCGCGACCGACCCGCGTGGCCACGCGCTCTTGCCGAAGAGCACGTCTGCCGCGGCGGACGCGACCCGCTTTGCCAAGGGCGAGGTCGTGATCTATCGCGTCATTCGCGGCACGGCCGAGTTCAAGAAGAAGTCCGGCGAGAGCTTTGAACTCTCTGCCGGCGACGTGGTGACGGCGGGCAAGGATTCCATCAGCCTGATCGGCGTCGGCGAAAACACCCAGGTTCTCCGCCTCGGCCTGCTCAAGGGCATGAACGAGCTGCGCAGCTGGACGGCGACGCAGCGCGACGAGATCGACGGCCTCGCCGGTCAGATCATCACGCAGAAGGACGTGCGTCCCCTGCGCACCGAGGGCAAACCGGTCGGATATCTGTACGGCTAGGCGGCTCGCAGCTAGGGTCTTCTTCCCTTCTCCCCTTGTGGGAGAAGGTGGCGCGAAGCGCCGGATGAGGGGTTCTCTCAGCTCGTAACACTGTTCGTGAGGAGAGAGACCCCTCACCCGTCTCGCCGCTCCGCGGCGATCCACCCTCTCCCGCAAGGGGAGAGGGTAAGCGCGCACCAACTTATTCGGTTGAGTGTGCTCGTGCCGCCGCAACTACTCCGCCGCCTGCCGCACGTGGCGTGCGGTCGGGGTGCGCATGGTGACGAGCTCTTCGGCCGCGGTCGGATGCAGCGCGATGGTCGCGTCGAAATCGGCCTTGGTCGCCTTCATCTTCACCGCGATCGCGACGGCTTGCGTGATCTCGGCGGCGGCATCGCCGACGATGTGACAGCCGAGCACGCGGTCGGTCGCGCCGTCGACCACGAGCTTCATCAGCACGCGGGTGTCGCGGCCGGACATCGTCGCCTTGATGGGCCGGAACGTCGTCTTGTAGATGTCGACGTGGCTGAATTGCGCGCGCGCCTCGGTTTCCGTCAGGCCAACCGTGCCGACCTCCGGCTGCGAGAACACCGCCGTCGGGATGTTGGCATGGTCGACCTGCACCTCGCGCTTGCCGAACACCGTGTCGGCGAAGGCATGGCCCTCCCGGATCGCGACCGGCGTCAGGTTGAAGCGGTGGGTGACGTCGCCGATGGCATAGATGCTGTCGACCGAGCTCTTGGAGAAATGGTCGACCGCGATGCCGCCGTTGGCGGGATTGATGGCGACGCCGGCATTCTCCAGGCCGAGATTGGCGACGTTCGGATGGCGGCCGATCGCGAACATCACCTGGTCGGAGGCGAGGCTCGAGCCGTTCGACAGATGCGTGGTGAAGTCCTCGCCGTGGCGGTCGACCTTGGTCACGGTGCAGCCGGTGAGGATGGTGATGCCCTGCTTCTCCATCTCGGCGCGCACATGGGTCCGGACATCCTCGTCGAAGCCGCGCAGAATGTTGTCGCCGCGATAGATCACCGTGACGTCGGAGCCGAAGCCGGCGAAGATGCCGGCGAATTCCAGCGCGATATAGCCGCCGCCCTGGATCACGATCCGCTTCGGCAGCCTCGCAAGATGAAACGCCTCGTTGGAGGAGATCACGTGCTCGATGCCGGGGATCGCCGCGCCATGGTTGGGCGCGCCGCCGGTGGCGATCAGGATGTACTTCGCCGTGACCTTCTTGTCGTTCTCGAGCAGGCGGACGGTGTGCTTGTCCTCGATCACCGCGCGGCTCTTGACGATCTGCGCGCCTGATTTCTCGACGTTGGCCGTGTAGGCCGCCTCCAGCCGCGCGATCTCCTTGTCCTTGTTGGCGATCAGCGTCGGCCAGTCGAAGCTGGCGGGCGGAACGGTCCAGCCGAAGCCGGCGGCGTCCTCGAGCTCGTGACGGACATGCGAGCCGATCACGAACAGCTTCTTCGGCACACAGCCGCGGATCACGCAGGTGCCGCCCATGCGGTACTCTTCCGCGATCATGACGCGGGCGCCGTAGCCGGCCGCGATGCGGGCGGCACGGACGCCGCCCGAGCCGCCACCAATGACGAAGAGGTCGACGTCGAAATCAGCCATTATCCACTCCGACCCCTTATCAGGAACGACCTTTCAGATAGGTGCGCTCAGATCTCCTTGCCACGCTTGCGCATCTCGGCACGGAAGGCGCCCATCACGGTTTCCGAGAAGTTCTGGGCCCAGCTGTTCATGAACGCCATGCTCTGCCCGATCGCGCGCGGCTCGGCATCGATCAGCTTCTTGCCCAGCGGCGACTTGTAGAAGGTGACGAGGTCCTTCAGCTCCTGCTCGGTGAACTCGCTGGCATAAATCTGCGCCATGCCTTCGCCGATCTCGCTCTGGCGGCCGTTGAGCTGTTGGGCCACGATCGGGGCGACCTCGTTGAGGTCCTTCTGGTAATTCAGGTTCTGCTGGATCAGCGCGCCCTTGGTCTTCTCGACCATGCCCGGCACGGCGCCCGCATACATCCCGGCGGCGTTCTTGATCTGCAGAATTTCCTTCGCTGCCGCAATCGCCGCGGGCGACGCCTTCGGCAGGGCCGGCGCCGCGGGAGCCTTCTGGCCCGCCTGCTGCGCGGCGACCGGGGCGGCCGAAAGGGCCAATCCCGCAGCGAGAGCCGCAGCCGGCAAGATTTTCAACACGTTCTTCATTCCTGGTCTCCTTTCGGCTTGCGCCGTTCAATCACGCGGATTCCGCCGCCGCCCGCCAGAACGGCCGAGCTGGCCAAGCCGATGAACAGCCCGTGCTCGACCACACCGGGAATGGCGCTCAACGCCTTGGCGAGACCGGGGGGATCCGTAATACGTCCGAGCTGGGCATCGACGATCCAGTGGCCGCCATCGGTGACGAAAACGTGGCCGTCCTTGTCCCCGCCTTTGGCCTTGCGGACCGCCATTTGCCCGGAAACGCCGCATTCGGCAAATGCCTTTTCGATCGCGCGGCGCGTCGCACCGAGCCCGAACGGGATGACCTCGATCGGCAGCGGAAACTTGCCGAGCGTCGGCACCCATTTGCTGTCGTCGGCAATCACGATCATGCGGTCCGAGGCGGCCGCCACGATCTTCTCGCGCAACAGCGCGCCGCCGCCGCCCTTGATCAGATTGAGCTCGGGATCGATCTCGTCGGCGCCGTCGATCGTGAGGTCGAGATGGTCGATCTCGTCCAGCGTCGTCAGCTTGACGCCGCAGCGTTCCGCATCGGCCCGCGTCGCCTCGGAGGTCGGCACGCCGATCACCTTGAGCCCGGCGGCAACGCGTTCGCCGAGCAGCTCGACGAAGTGCTTGGCGGTCGAGCCGGTGCCGAGCCCGAGCTGCATGCCGTCGCGCACCTCCTCCAGCGCACGCGCCGCAGCCTGCCGCTTCAACTGGTCCATGGTCACGTGTGCGCCTGCCTTGTGAAGTCTCGAACATGCGGCCGATTCCGGCCGGTTTCGGGCGCCTATGTAGCCTCGTTTTTCCCAGGAGAACAGGGCCTGGAACAGGGTCTGGGAACAGGCCTATAAGGTGATCTTATGGGCCCGCCCCTTGCGCGGATAGGACCGGGCCGGTAGCGCTTGGGAATCATGACCTCCTTCAAGACGACTTCCCCTCACACCATCGTCTTCGATCTCGACGGCACGCTGGTGGATACGGCACCCGACCTGATCACGGCCCTCAATTACGTGCTCGACCGCGAAGGCCTGCCGCCGGTGCCGATGGCCTCGGCCCGCAACATGATCGGCGCCGGTGCCCGCAAGCTGATCGAGCGGGGGCTGGAGGCGGAGGGCCGCACCGTCACCCCCGCCGACATGGACCGGATGACGGCGGATTTCATCGCCTATTACGCCGACCATATCGCTGTGGAATCCCGCCCTTTCGAGGGTCTCGAGGCCGCGCTGGACCAGTTTGCCGCCCAGGGCCATCGCCTCGCGGTCTGCACCAACAAGCTGGAATGGCTGTCGAAGCGCCTGCTGGACCAGCTCGACCTCAGCCGCCGCTTCGCGGCGATCTGCGGCGCGGACACCTTTGGCGTCCAGAAGCCCGATCCGACCATTCTTCGCGAGACCGTGGCCCGGGCCGGCGGCGAGGTGAAGGCCAGCATCATGGTCGGCGACGCCGGAACCGATGTCGGCGTCGCCCGGCGGGCCGGCGTGCCGGTGATCGGGGTCAGCTTCGGCTACACCGACGTGCCGATCGCCGAGCTGAAGCCGGACCGCCTGATCCACCACATGCGCGATCTGCCAGCGGCCGCGATCAGCCTGATGACGGCAAGCAACACAGCAACGCTTTGATAGGATTGCCATTTTCACCGCCTCACATCCCAAATGGATGCATAGAGGGCTGACTTCACCGGCGCCGCGGGCGTTGCCGGTCGTACGCGGAACCCAGCTGCGAGCCGCACCGAACGAGCCGAAATCCCGCGCCGAGGGGGTCACATGCGTCAGCGCTGCACTCACGTATACCACCCGATTGTCCTTGCCGCGTCCGATGCTTAGATTGCGTCGACCGCACCGCTGCAGCAAAGGTGCGCCCGTCGCCATAAGTGAAGGCCTCTCGCATGACCGGATCCGCCGCATTGTCGACCCCGATGACCGATCCGTTCGGGCGGACCATCACCTACTTGCGCGTCTCCGTCACCGACCGCTGCGACCTGCGCTGCTTCTACTGTATGTCCGAAGACATGACGTTCCTGCCCAAGGCGGACCTGCTGACGCTGGAGGAGCTCGATCGGCTCTGTACGGCCTTCATCGCCAAGGGCGTGAAGAAGCTGCGCCTCACCGGCGGCGAGCCCTTGGTCCGCCGCAATGTGATGTCGCTGGTGCGCTCGTTGTCGCGGCATCTGTCGAGCGGCGCGTTGAGCGAGCTGACGCTGACCACCAACGGCACCCAGCTTGCGAAGCACGCGCGGGAGCTCGCCGATTGCGGCGTCCGCCGCATCAACGTCTCGCTCGACACCCTCGATCCCAAGAAGTTTCGCGAGATCACCCGCTGGGGCGAGATCGACAAGGTGCTGGAGGGCATCGAGGCCGCGCGCGCCGCAGGGCTCGCCGTCAAGATCAACGCCGTGGCGCTGAAGAACCTCAACGAGGACGAGCTGCCTTCGCTGATGCGCTGGGCCCACGGCAAGGGCATGGGCCTGACGCTGATCGAGGTGATGCCGATGGGCGAGATCGGATCGGGCCGCATTGACCAATATCTGCCGCTGTCGCTGGTGCGCGCCCGCCTCGCCCAGCAGTTCACGCTGACGGATCTGGCCGAGAGCACCGGCGGTCCGGCCCGCTATGTCGGCGTCGCCGAGACCGGCGGCAAGCTCGGCTTCATCACGCCGATGACCCATAATTTCTGCGAATCCTGTAATCGGGTACGCATCACCTGCACCGGAACGCTGCACACCTGCCTCGGCCACGAGGATGCCTCCGATTTGCGCAAACCTCTGCGTGCATCGAGCGACGATCTATTGCTTGCGGATGCGATCGACCGCGCCATCGGCCTGAAGCCCAAGGGCCACGATTTCATCATCGACCGCCGCCACGACCGGCCCAGCGTCAGCAGGCACATGAGCGTCACCGGCGGCTAACTCCGTATAGTTGCGGCCCTATTCCCCTTAACTATCAACAAACTTCCGATTGACTGGCGGCACGCCCGCTGGTTTGGTGCGGCGGCCTCATGCCTGCGCGGCGGGATAAGCCACGCGCCATCTCGGCGCAGTCAAGACGGCCGGGGCACAATCGGGGGAGGACCTATCGTTGCAAGCGCTCCTTAAGCTGAGCAGCAGGATCGACGCGTTCACGCGCTGGACCGGCAAACGTATTGCGTGGCTGATCGTGCTCGCCGTTGTCATTTCGGCGGTCAACGCGATCATCCGCAAGACGTTCGACACCTCGTCCAATTCGTGGCTCGAGCTGCAATGGGTGCTGTTCAGCATCGTCTTCCTGCTCTGTTCGCCCTGGACGCTGCTCGACAATGAGCACATCCGCATCGACATCGTAAGCAACACGATGCCCAAGAAGGCGCGCAACGTCATCGACATCGTCGGTCACGTGTTCTTCCTCATTCCGATCTGCATCGTCATGATCGTCACGGGCGTGCCGTTCTTCCTGCGCTCCTTCCAGATCAACGAGCAATCCGGCAATGCCGGCGGCTTGCCGCAATGGCCCGCCAAAGCCCTGATCATGGTGGGGTTCGCCTTCCTTCTGGTCCAAGGCATCTCCGAGCTGATCAAGCGGATCGCGGTGATGCGCGGCTTGATACCGGACCCGCACGAATCGCAGGTGTCGGCGCTCGAAGCGGAAGTCGAGCATCTCGTTGAAGCGATCGAGAAGAAGTAGCCGTTGGCGACGGTGTAGGGGGAATCCATGACCGCATTCATCATCGCCAATATGGCGCCCATCATGTTCGTATCGCTGGTCGTCATGCTGCTGCTCGGCTATCCGGCGGCATTCTCGCTCGGCGCCGTCGGCCTGTTCTTCGCCATCATCGGCGTCGAGCTCGGCCAGTTTCACCCCGACTTCCTCCAGGCCTTGCCGGAGCGCGTCTATGGCGTGATGAACAACGACACGCTGCTCGCGATCCCCTTCTTCACCTTCATGGGATTGGTGCTGGAGCGGTCGGGCATGGCCGAGGACCTGCTCGACACGATCGGCCAGCTGTTCGGCACGATCCGCGGCGGCCTCGCCTATGCCGTGATCTTCGTCGGCGCGCTGCTCGCTGCGACCACCGGCGTGGTCGCGGCGTCCGTGATCTCGATGGGCCTGATCTCGCTGCCGATCATGCTGCGCTATGGCTATGATCGCCGCGTGGCCGCCGGCGTCATCGCCGCCTCCGGCACGCTCGCGCAAATCATTCCGCCCTCCCTCGTCCTGATCGTGATGGCCGACCAGCTCGGCAAGTCCGTCGGCGACATGTACGAAGGCGCCTTCATCCCGGGCCTCGTGCTTGCCGCCCTCTACGCCGGATACGCTTTCCTCGTCAGCATGATCTGGCCGAAGGCGACGCCCGGCCTGCCGAAGGACGCCATCGGCTTCCGCGAAGAGAACGGCGATCGCGGCCTTGTATCGCTCGGTGTGCTGTTCCTCGCGAGCTGCGCATTCGGATGGCTCATGATGCGCAATTCCAGCACTCGTGGCGCCGATTACGTGGTGCTCAGCATGTTCTACGGCATCATCTTCGCATTCGCCGTCGCCGTGCTGAACTGGGTGGTGGATAAGCTGACCGGATTCCGTTTCCTCTCGAAGATGGCGCAGCAGACCACCTTCGTGATGGTGCCGCCGCTGTTCCTGATCTTCCTGGTGCTGGGCACGATCTTCATCGGCATCGCCACGCCGACCGAAGGCGGTGCGATGGGTGCCGCCGGCGCCCTCATTCTCGGTGCCGTGAAGCGGCGGCTGAGCTGGGACCTGATCCGGCAGGCCACGGAATCGACCGCCAAGCTGTCGGCCTTCGTCGTGTTCATCCTGGTCGGCGCCCGCATCTTTTCGCTCACCTTTTACGGGGTCAACGGTCACGTCTGGGTCGAGCACCTGCTCACATCGCTGCCGGGCGGCCAGATCGGCTTCCTGATCTTCGTCAACGCGCTCGTATTCGTACTGGCCTTCTTCCTCGACTTCTTCGAGCTGGCCTTCATCGTGATCCCGCTACTGGGACCGGCCGCCGAGAAGCTCGGCATCGACCTGATCTGGTTCGGCGTCATTCTCGGCGTCAATATGCAGACCTCGTTCATGCACCCGCCGTTCGGATTCGCGCTGTTCTATCTCCGGTCCGTCGCGCCGAAGGAGCGATACACCGATCGGGTCACTGGCAAGCGGATGGACCCCGTCACCACCGGCCAGATCTATTGGGGTGCGGTGCCCTTCGTCGTCATCCAGATCATCATGGTCGGCCTCGTGATCGCGTTCCCGTCGATGGTGATGCACTACAAGGGCGTGCAGACGAACATCGATCCCAGCACGATCAAAATCGAGGTGCCGCAGATCGAGCTGCCTCCGCTGGATCTCGGCCCTCCGCAGAAGTAGTGCGACAACTGGTTCTAGCAGCGAGCGCCCACACCCTCTTCCCTTCTCCCCTTGTGGGAGAAGGTGGCGCGAACGCAGTTCGCGCCGGATGAGGGGTTTCTCTCCGCGCATTTTACTCGCCGTCGGACTCGCGGAGACAACCCCTCACCCGGCTTCGCTATCGCGAAGCCGCCCTCTCCCACCAGGGGAGAGGGTGCAGCACGGCCGCGTGACAAGCGCCGCGAACACAGGCATATCGGCTCCTTCTTCAACCGAAGGACTGTCCGCTCATGCCCCGATCGCACCTCGCTTCCACGTTCTTTGGAACGTTGATCGCCTCACTCTGGCTGGCATCTGCCGCAACGCTGGTGCACGCCGAGCCGGTCGCCAACGTCCATGCGCTGGCGCAGAAGGAACAGCAGCCGCTGCTCGACACGCTGCGCGATCTCGTCAACATCGAATCCGGCAGCAAGGACATCGAAGGCCTGAACCAGATCGCCGAGCGCATTGCCGGTCAGCTCAAGCAACTCGGCGGCACGGTGGAGATCCTGCAGCCGACTGACATCTATCGCCTCGACGACACCCCCGAAAAGATCGGGCCGGCCGTGCACGCCGTGTTCAAGGGCACGGGGTCCAAGAAGATCATGCTGATTGCCCACATGGACACGGTGTACCTGAAGGGCATGCTGAAGGACCAACCGTTCCGCATCGACGGCGACAAGGCGTACGGGCTCGGCATTGCCGACGACAAGCAGGGCATCGCGCTCATTCTCCATACCGTGGCATTGCTGCAGAAGCTGAACTTCAGGGATTACGGCACGCTCACGGTGCTCACGAACGGCGACGAGGAGATCTCCTCGCCCGGCTGGCGCAGCACCATCACCAAGCTCGCCTCGGATCAGGACGTGGTGTTCTCGTTCGAAGGCGGCGGCACCGACGGCACGCTGCGCCTCGCCACCAGCGGCATCGGCTCGGCCTATCTTACCGTGCATGGCAAGTCGTCACATGCCGGCGCACGGCCCGAAGGCGGCGTGAATGCGCTGTACGAGCTCTCGCACCAGGTGCTGCAGATGAAGGACTTGTCCAAGCCCGAGCAGGGCCTGAAGCTGAATTGGACGGTGTCCAAGTCCGGAACCAACCGCAATGTGATCCCTGCCGAGGCGACGGCCCAGGCCGACGCGCGCGCCCTCAAGGTGTCCGACTTCGACGAGTTGCAGAAGGCGCTGCAGGACAAGATCAAGAATCGCCTGCTGCCCGATTCCAGAGTCGAGCTGAAGTTCGAGGTGCGGCGCCCGCCGCTCGAACCCAGTGAGGCCTCGCGCCGGGTGGCGGCCTATGGCAAGACGATCTATGGGGAGATCGGACTATCCCTCAAGGTCGACGAGAAGGCCATCGGCGGCGGCACTGATGCGGCTTTTGCCGCGCTGCAATCCAAAGGAGCCGTGGTGGAAGGCATGGGCCTGTCGGCCTTCGGCGCGCACTCCAACGATGCCGAATATGTGCAGGTGGGCAGCATCGTGCCGCGGCTCTATCTGACGACACGCATGATCATGGACCTGTCCACCGGCAAGCTTAAATAGCGGCTGCGGTCGCCGTCACTCTCCGGCTCGCGGCCTTCCGTCGCGACGAGACAGAGCGAAGCTCTTTCGTCCGAACAGGAGTGTTCAGACATCGCCTTCGAAATGACGTCCGGCATATGCGATTGTGACGATCTCGACCTCTGTCTTCAGGACACGGAACGCGATCGTCACGCGCCGCTTGAATCCGACGGTACGCAGACCGGAAGAAGATCGTCGCGACTGGTCCCACGTTTGGGAAAGGTGGCGAGAGCCTTGCATGCCTTCTCGATACGGTCGATATAGCCGCCTGCAATTCGGTAGCCGGCACGTTCTGCGATGTACTCGTAAAGGCCAACCAGATCGGCCTCCGCCTCCGGTCGGAATACGACCTTAAGCGCCACGCTTGGCTGCCTTCACGTTTCTGGCGTGACGAGTCCGCAGGCGCTTGAAAACGTCGCTCGCAGCAACGCTGGGGCGGGGATCCTGGACCGAAGCTCGGACCTTGGCGGCCAGATATTCGTCAAGCGCGGCATCCTGACGATCGAGGGCGCGGAGGGCCGAGCGCATGACTTCGCTGGCGGAGGCATATTCGCCTGACTTCAGGCGGGCTTCCAGGCTCGCGCGCTGCGGGCCAAGAGTGACGGGGATCGGCTTGCTGGTCCGCATGTGGTCCCCCTTCAGTGCTCTACAACGCAAGATATGACAATGTCATACATGCCTCAAGCGCCATCCGGGCTCCCTGCTCCGCGCACGGGAAAAGGTGCACTGTCATTGCCGGGCCAGTTCCTTCCCATCGTGACCTTGTCCGCCAGCCGAAACCGCAGCGTGAACTCCGCACCGCCGCCGGGGAGGTTCTGCACCGCGACCGTGGCGGCGTGATCGTCCGCCACGGCGCGCACGATCGAGAGTCCCAGCCCCGCACCGTCGCTGCGCCGGCGGTCGGCGCGCCAGAAGCGCTGGAAGATCAGCTCGCGCTCGGCCTCCGCGATCCCCGGGCCGGAATCGCGCACCCGCACCGAACCGTCCTCCCCCACCTCGACCTCGACGGTGGTGCCCTCCGCCGTGAACTTGATGGCGTTTTCGGCAAGATTGAACACCGCGCGCTGCAGCATCTCCGAATTGCCGTGGATCAGGACCGGTGCGTCGGTGCCCTTCAGCGCGATGTCCTTGCGTTGCGCGATCGCGAACGGGGCGATCGAGCCGACCACCTCGGCACAGACGGCGCGCAAATCCGCGGCCTCGCCGGGATCGAGCACCAGGGTGTCGAGCTCGGTGATCTCAAGCAGCTGGGCGACGATCCGGCTCATGGCCTCGATGTCGGCATGCAGCGCCCGCCGTTCCGCGCCGTCGCCGAGCGTCTCGATCCGCGTGCGCAGGATCGCCAGCGGCGTGCGCAATTGATGCGCGGCATCCGCCGTGAACTGCCGCTGCACGCGAAAGCCGGCCTCGAGGCGGTCGAGCGCCTGGTTCACGGCGGTGACCAGCGGCACGATCTCGCGCGGAATCTGCTCGGTCGGCAGGCGAATGTCGGTGCGTGCAGGGCCGATGTTGCTGGCCTCCTGGGAGGCCTTCCACAACGGCGCGATCGCGCGGCGGAAGATGATGATGTCGATGGCAAGCAGGACCAGGAGGATCGGGACGGTGATCCACCCGACCCGCCGAAAAAAGTTCGAGACGATATCGTCGATGATGACGTCCCGGTGGGCCAGATCCTCGGCAACCTGGATGCGCACCGTCTTGCCGGCAACGTCTCGCGTGACGCTGGCGCCGGAGACGGTGTCGGAGAAACGGGAGGGCGCCGTCGCGGCGGAACGCCGGTGGGAGGAGAACAGCAACCTTCCGTCGGCATCGCGAATGTCGAACTGGTAGCGGCCGTAGGCGTCCGAATAAAGCCCCTTGAGGCTGTCGGGCAGGTTGAAGGTCAACGTGCCGTCCGGCTGCGCGACGATGCGCTCCGCCAGCACCTCGGCCTGCGCGCGCATGGCATCGCGATGCAGCTGGTCGATCTCGGAGTTGAGCAGCCAGAACAACACCAGCGGCAGGAAGATCGCGACCATCGCGACCGCGACGATGTGCAGAAACACGATGCGCGAGATCAGTGATTTGAAGGTCAGCGATCCGGCACGGCCCGCGGCGGGCACGCTATTTCTCCTCGGTCATGAGATAGCCGACGCCACGGATCGTATGGATCACGACCTTGGCGCCGTGTTCAGTCAGCTGCTTGCGCAGCCGCGACACGTAGACCTCGATCGCATTGGAGGCGACGTCGCCTTCGAGACCGAAGATGTGGTCCTCGACGTTCTTCTTCGGTACCACCCGCCCCTGCCGGCGCAGCAGGATCTCGAGCACCGAGGTCTCGCGCGCGGAGATGATCCGCGGCTGGTCGTCGACGAAGATCTGCCGGCTCTCGGTGTCGTAGACGAGGTTGGCGAGAGTGAGCGAGCGGCCGAGCAACTGGCCGGGGCGGCGCAGGATGGCCTCCAGCCGCGCCACCAGCTCCTCCATCGCGAACGGTTTTGCCAAATAGTCGTCGGCGCCGCTGCGCAGGCCGGTGACGCGGTCCTGCAAGCCGCCGCGCGCGGTCAGCACCAGCACCGGCAGCGGCTCCATCTTGAGGCGCAGCTCGCGCAGCACCGACAGGCCGTCGGCATCGGGCAGACCGAGGTCGAGGATCATCGCGGCATAGCTGACGCTGTTCACCGCCTCGCGCGCCTCGGCCGCGCTGCCCACGATGTCGCTCTCATAGCCGGCTGCGGCCAGCCCACCGGCCACGAGCCGCGACAGCTCGGCATTGTCCTCGACGATCAGAAGCCGCATCGCATATCCGCTGGACGTTCCTGATACCGCACCGCTCGCGCCGCATCTGCGCTCTTTTCCAGCATTCGGGGCGCCGCGGCCAGCGAAAAAGCGCCGAATAGCCTCTCCTTGTCAGGCCAGTGTAAGCCAGCGCTGCGCATGAACCCGGTCATCGACCACATGATCATCGCCGGCCGAAGATTGACCCACGGAACATTCGTTTTGGCGTGTCGTTAAATCCAAGCGCTCAGGATGAGCGCCTGGAGGAGCCCGATGTCGTATTTTCCATCTGGCGAAGACCAAGCCTTCCGCATTTGCAAGGTGCTCGCCGACGTCTTCTGCGCGATCCTGCTCGGCACCTTTTCGATCGTGTTCTTCGGCTGGATCGGCGGAATTGTCGCCTTCGTCATTCTCGAAGCTGCCCTGCTCGGGCTCGACTGGCTCATGCCAAGCGCAAGAGACGCAGCAGGCGTCGTTCGCTAGCCGCGCTTCCGATGCTCGGCAGCCGACCGATGGTCCGCCTCTGGCGGCAAATAAGCTCGGCTGCTAAGACTCAGCTTGCCCCAACGCGCGGACCTTTCCATTACGACGCGCGCCGGCACTAACGGAAAAGGACATCGACCAGGCCTTGCGCAGCGCTCTTTGAATTTCATCGGGATCGAAGCGCATCGGGGGCATCGTTCAGCGCCACGATTTCGGATCGGGCGATGATGCATGTCTACCACTGTTTTGCCCGACGGGTCAAAAATTTCGGTAATTTCGCAATCGCTCGTGGTAACGAAGTCAAGTCATTGATATCGCTGCCCCGGTCTACTGTGCATGGGGTTGTTTTCGATGTTTTGGTTGGACGCCCTCCCAACAGCAGCGACAACGCCCCGGAGCCTTTCGCTCCGGGGCGTGCCGCATCCGATCGGGACGCGATCAGCTCTGCGAGCGCCGCGCCATGAAGATGTCGTAGCCGACCTCGGCCACCTGGAACCAGGAATAGCCGTCGCTCGTGAACTTGGCGAGCGAGTCGTTCACCTTCTTGAAGTTCGGATTGGTCGCAGCGACTTCGGCGTGCAGCTCCTTGGCCGCCTTGTAGCAGGCATCCATGATCGCGGGCGAGAAGGCGTGCAGCTTGGTGCCGCCCGCGAGCAGCTTCCTCAGCGCCAGCGGATTGGCGTTGTCGTAGCGCGCCATCATGTAATTGTTGGCGTAGTGGCCGGCCTGCTCCAGCACGCTCTGGTAATATTTCGGCAGCGCGTTCCACTTGTCGAGGTTGACGAAAGCCATCAGCATCGGACCGCCTTCCCACCAGCCGGGGTAGTAGTAGTGCGGCGCGATCTTGTAGAAGCCGAGCTTCTCGTCGTCATAGGGCCCGACCCATTCGGCGGCGTCGATCGTGCCCTTCTCCAGCGCCGGATAGATGTCACCGCCGGCGAGCTGCTGCGGCACCACGCCGAGCTTCTGGAGCACGCGGCCGGTGAAGCCGCCGATGCGGAACTTCATGCCTTTGAGATCGTCGGGCGTGTTGACCTCTTTCCTGAACCAGCCGCCCATCTGGCAGCCGGTGTTGCCCGCGAGCAGCGAGACGACGTTGTAGCTCTTGTAGAACTCGTTGAGCACGTCGCGGCCGCCGCCCAGCATGTACCAGGCCTGGTTGATGCGCATGTTGGGACCGAACGGCACGGCCGAGCCGAAGGTGAAGGTCGGGTCCTTGCCGAAATAATAATAGGACGCGGTGTGGCCGATCTCGCAGGTGCCGTTCTGCACGGCGTCGAGCACCTGCAGGCCCGGCACGATTTCGCCGGCCGCGAAGATCTGGATCTGGAATTTGTTGTCGGTCGCCTCGGCAACCATCTTGCACATCATCTCGGCGCCGCCAAACAGCGTGTCGAGCGATTTCGGCCAGCTCGTCGGCATGCGCCATTTGATTTCCGGCATCGACTGCGCGATCGCGGGAGCCGCGAGCGTGGCGGCGCCGGCCGCACCAAGTCCTGTGACCTTGATGAAGTCTCTTCTCTTCATGATTTCCTACCCTGATGGATCGAATTGTGGAGCCTTCTTTGCGAGGCTTGCCGACAGAATGGAGCATCACGGGACCGAATGCCATCCCGATCGCACTGCGGCAAAGAAAAAGCCCGGCCTCGCGAGCGAGGCCGGGCTTTCCGGTCTTACTACTTAAGCAATAAATCAGCCGCGAGTGCGCGAGCGGATCATGAAGCTGTCGTAGGTATATTCGGCAACCTGCCACCACAGATATTCGTCGGAGCGGTAGGCCTGCATGGAGTCAATGGCCTTTTTGAAGTCGGCGTTCTTGCCGGAAACCTCGGCCCACAGCTCGTTGGTCGCCTTGAGGCAGGCTTCCAGCACCTCGTTGGTGAACGGACGAAGCTGGGTGCCGCCGGCGACCAGGCGCTTCAGCGCCGCCGGGTTCTGCATGTCGTAGCGCGCGGCCATCCAGCTGTTGGCGTTCGCCGTCGCGTTGGTGAGGATCGCCTGGTAGCTCTTCGGCAGCGCATTGAACTTTTCCAGGTTGGCGAAGGCGTGGACGGTCGGACCGCCCTCCCAGAAGCCCGGATAATAGTAGTACTTGGCGACCTTGGCGAAGCCGAGCTTCTCGTCATCGTAGGGGCCGACCCACTCGGCGGCGTCGATGGTGCCCTTCTCCAGCGCGGGATAGATGTCGCCGCCGGCGAGCTGCTGCGGCACCACGCCGACCTTCTGCAGCACCTGGCCGGCGATGCCGCCGATGCGCATCTTGAGGCCGGAGAGGTCGGCAACAGTCTTGATCTCCTTGCGGAACCAGCCGCCCATCTGGGTACCGGTGTTGCCGCATGGGAAGCCGATCACGTTCGACTTCTTGAAGAACTCGTTGGCGAGCTCGTTGCCGCCGCCCTGATAGAGCCACGAGTTCTGCTGGCGCGCGTTGAGGCCGAACGGCACCGAGGCGAAGATCGCGAAGGTGGGGTCCTTGCCGACGTAATAGTACGAGACGGTGTGGCACATATCGACCGTGCCGTTCGAGGTCGCATCGAGCGCCTGGAGGCCGGGGACGATTTCGCCGGCGGCGAACACCTGAATCTGGAACTTGTTGTCAGTCATCTCGGCGACGTACTTCGCCACCTGCTCGGCGCCGCCATAGATGGTGTCGAGCGACTTCGGGAAGCTCGAAGTCAGGCGCCACTTCACCTCGGGCGAGGACTGTGCGATCGCCGGCGAGGCCACCGCGGTCGCCGCCGCGCCTGCTGCCGACACTTTGAGAAAATCACGACGCTTCATCTTCAGGTCTCTCCTTGCTGGGGCGTTTCCCCTTGACTTCTCTTCTTGCCGCCGCTCGTTCCGGCGACGCGTTGAGGTCGCGTCGAACCGAAGGGGCTTGACTGCGGGGGGCCTTTAACACGGCCAGCCCGGTTTCGGAACGCGACAATGGCATGACGGGGCTCTACGAAAGTCGCATGCCCCGGAGCCTGCCGCGGTGCCCCCATTCAGGCCGCGGCG
The DNA here is from genome assembly GCF_020193715.1 of Bradyrhizobium sp. IC4060. Taxonomy (NCBI): domain Bacteria; kingdom Pseudomonadati; phylum Pseudomonadota; class Alphaproteobacteria; order Hyphomicrobiales; family Nitrobacteraceae; genus Bradyrhizobium; species Bradyrhizobium sp. IC4060. The sequence goes on from NZ_JADYVJ010000001.1 coordinate 822,141, forward strand.
ATGACACCCTTGAGCTGGTCCCGGACCTGGCCGGCAATGGCGCGGTAGATCGCCGCATGAGGGCCGTCCGGCTCGCTGTCGACCACGGGATTGCCGGCGTCCGAGGTGGCGCGAATCGCCATGTGCAGGGGGATCTCGCCCAGGAATGGGACGCCGAGCTTCTCGGCCTCGTGCCGCGCCCCGCCATGGCCGAAAATATCCGACTTGGTGCCGCAATGCGGACATTGGAAGTAGCTCATGTTCTCGACGATGCCGAGCACGGGCACGTTGACCTTCTTGAACATGGCAAGCCCCCGCCGCGCATCGATCAGGGACAGGTCCTGCGGGGTCGAGACGATCACGGCGCCCTTGAGCGGCACGTTCTGCGCCAGCGTGAGCTGGGCATCGCCGGTGCCCGGCGGCATGTCGACGACCAGCACGTCGAGCTTGCCCCATTCGACGTCGCGCAGCATCTGCGTCACCGCCGACATCACCATCGGACCGCGCCAGATCATCGCGGTCTCCTCCTCGACCAGGAAGCCGATCGACATGATGGCGAGCCCGAAGCGCCGAAGCGGAATCATCTTGCGCTCGTCGTTCAGCTCCGGCTTGTCGCGCAGGCCCGTCAGGCGCGGCACCGAGGGGCCGTAGATATCGGCGTCGAGCAGCCCGACCTTGAGGCCGAGGTCGCGCAGGCCGAGCGCCAGATTGAGCGCCGTGGTCGACTTTCCGACGCCGCCCTTGCCGGAGGCGACCGCGATTACGGCCGCAACGCCGGGAATTTCCGATTGCCGCGCCATCGGCGACCCCCCGCCCTGGGGCGGCTTGTGGGCATGGGCCGGCTGCACGCCGGGCGCGCCGCGGCTCGGCTGCGGGGGTGGCGGCGGCGCGGAGCCCGGCTTGCGCTCGGCGGTCAGCGCCACCATGACGGTGGTGACACCGGGAATGCTGCGCACGGCGGCTTCCGCTTCGGCCCGGACGGATTCCCAGGCTCTTGCCTCGGCGGCGTCGACATTGATCGAGAAGAATACCTTGCCGTCGGAGGCGCTGATCGCGCTCAGCACATTGGCATGGGGGAGCGCGACCCCGCGGGGCGACTGGACCCTGGCGAGGCTATCGAGAACCTGTTGCTGCGTCACGCTCAAAGCGCATCTCCTGCAGTTGAGGATGCCCCATTAGAGCGGAAACGCCCAAAAGGCTACTGTCTGCCGATATCGTCCGCCTTTTCGGCCGGCGCCGCCCCCTGCTCCAGGGCAGCCTCGTAGTTCAGCTCGATCATGACCCCGTTGGGGTCGTGGACGAAGATCTGCCAGAGATCGCCACCGGGCACCTGGCGGGCCTCGAACTTGATCTTCTTTGACGCCAGCCGCTGTTTCATACCGTCAAAGCCGCGACTGGCGAAGGCGACATGGTGGACAACGCCGGAATCCGGCTTTTGTGGCTCGTCGGTCGGGGAAATGTCGACGAGGTGAACCACCGGCCTGCCCTCGCTGTACATCCAGGCGCCCGGGAAGGCGAAGTTCGGCCGCGCGCCTTTTTCCAGGCCCAGCACGTCCTCGTAGAAGCGGACGGTCTCGGCCAGATTCCGGGTCCGAATGTTGAAATGATCGAGGACGCCTACGCTCACGCCGCCCATGCTCTCGCTCCCTTGTTTTGAAGTCCTTGGGTCGCCACCCTAGCACGGCAGGCCGCCAAACGAAGCCGTTGCCCTCTGGCCTCAAGGGTTTATGGTGCGCCTCCGGTCCGCCCTCACCGCGGAACCCAGGCATCCCTCGCTTGGCAAGAACCGTAAACCCGAACTACGGACAAGGTACCACTATGGCTAAAGTCGCTTTCCTCGGTCTTGGCGTGATGGGCTTCCCCATGGCCGGACACCTCGTGAAAAAAGGGGGCCATGAGGTCACCGTCTACAACCGCACCGCGGCGAAGGCGAAGGAATGGGCGGACAAGTTCGGCGGCAAGACCGCGCCGACCCCGAAGGCCGCCGCCGAGGGTCAGGATTTCGTGATGTGCTGCGTCGGCAACGACAACGATCTGCGCGCGGTCACGATCGGCCCCGACGGCGCCTTCGCCGGCATGAAGAAGGGTGCGACCTTCGTCGACCACACCACTGCCTCCGCCGAGGTCGCCCGTGAGCTCGACGCGGCCGCGACCAAGGCCGGCTTCAAATTCGTCGACGCCCCCGTGTCCGGCGGCCAGGCCGGCGCCGAGAACGGCGTGCTGACGGTGATGTGCGGCGGCGCGCAGGACGCCTATTCCGGCGCCGAGCCGATCATCACGGGCGCCTATGCGCGGATGTGCAAGCTGCTCGGGCCCGCCGGAAGCGGCCAGTTGACCAAGATGGTCAACCAGATCTGCATCGCCGGTCTGGTGCAGGGCCTCTCCGAGGGCATCCATTTCGCCAAGAAGAGCGGCCTGGACGTCGCCGCTGTGATCGAGACCATCTCGAAAGGGGCCGCCCAGTCCTGGCAAATGGAGAACCGCTACAAGACCATGAACGAGGACAAGTACGATTTCGGCTTCGCGGTCGAATGGATGCGCAAGGACCTCTCGATCGCGCTGGCCGAAGCCCGCCGCAACGGCGCCAATCTGCCGGTGACCGCGCTCGTCGATCAGTTTTATTCCGAGGTCGAGAAGATGGGCGGCAAGCGCTGGGATACGTCGAGCCTGCTCGCACGCCTGCAACGCTGACGCTCTGTTGCGGCCTGGTTCGGCGTAGCCGGCTTTGAACTTCGTCGCGACCTCGGCCGCGACGAATTGTGTCGAGCGCACCGACCGAACAACCATAGACTTCCGGGGGGAGCCTTGCTTAGCGTGATCGCCGCCATCCTTGCTGTTGCCCGCGTCGAATTCGCGCCGGAGCTTCGACTCCGAACCGCCAGGATTGCCGCAGGTTTGGGCGTGCGGCGATCCCGGCTCATCGCGCGCCTGCTCCCGGTCGCGCTCCTGATCCTGGTTGGATCTCCTGCACAGGCGCTTGCCGCATCGCTCGATGGTGCCAGCATTGGCCCGCAATGGGCGCTTCCATTCGCGGGGATGCTGCTCTCGATCGCCATATTTCCGCTCGCCGCGCCTCACTTCTGGGAGCATCACCAAGGCAAGATTGCCGCGATGTGGGCCACCCTGATCGCGCTGCCGCTTGCAATCTGGTACGGCCCGCTTCCAACCGTCCAAGCGCTCGTTCACACGGCGCTGCTCGAATACGTCCCGTTCATTCTGCTCCTCCTCGCCCTGTTTACCGTCGCCGGCGGAATCGTGGTGCGTGGCAATCTTCACGGCTCCCCCGTCCTGAATACGCTGCTGCTCGCTCTCGGCACTCTGATCGCGAGCGTCATCGGCACGACCGGCGCCTCAATGGTCATGATCCGACCGGTGATCCGCGCCAATGACGATCGGCGGCACAACGCGCACGTCGTGATCTTCTTCATCTTTCTGGTGTCCAACATCGGCGGTTCGCTCTCCCCCCTGGGAGATCCCCCGTTGTTTCTGGGGTTCCTGCGCGGCGTGGATTTTTTCTGGACGACGACACACCTGCTTCCCCAGACCACGTTCGCGGCCTGGCTTCTGCTCGCCCTGTTCTTTTGCATCGATACTTATCTCTATCGCAGGGAAGGCCGCGTCAAACCGGACCCAACTCCGGACAATCCCTTGCGGATCAGCGGCGGCCTCAACTTCGCTTTGATGGGAGTCATCATCGCTGCGATCCTGTTGAGTGCCAAGCTCGACCTCGGCGGATTTGAAGTTCTCGGCACGCATCTCCAGGTGCAGAATCTCCTGCGCGATGCCGTGATGATCGGAGTCGTGTTCGCATCTCTCGCCGTCACCTCGAAGGAGGACCAAGACGCGAACGGCTTCTCTTGGGGCCCGATGATCGAAGTGGCAAAGCTGTTTGCCGCGATCTTCATCACCATCATTCCCGTGCTCGCGATTCTCAACGCCGGCAAATCCGGCGCGTTTGCCTCCGTCGTAAACATGGTCACCAACGCAGACGGCACGCCGAACAATGCCGCATATTTCTGGTTGACCGGCCTGCTCTCATCCTTTCTCGACAATGCACCGACCTATCTGGTCTTCTTTGAACTTGCCGGTGGCGACGCCAAGCATCTGATGACGAACGGCGCCTTGACCCTTGCCGCGATTTCCGCCGGTGCGGTGTTCATGGGCGCAAACTCCTACATCGGCAACGCGCCCAATTTCATGGTGTACGCAATTGCCCGAGCGAGTGGTGTCGCAATGCCCGGCTTCTTCGGATACATGGCCTGGACCTCCGTCCTGCTGCTGCCGGTCTTCGGGTTGGTCACGCTCGTTTTCTTCAGATGATTGAAGCGCGGGTTGATGAAAGCGGCCGCCCGGACTGCGTATGAATTAACGTTCGGTTAACGTAATTCTTTAGCTCCTTAAGTCAGCTCTTAAGGATTTCTTGCCAGAGATAGACAATGCAGAAAGCCCGCTTCCGGCGTGGGCAGGAATCCGTGTTGCTTGATGAGTAACCCCGCTGAAAAGCCTGAGGTCGTGCAGCTTCCGGCCGAGCCGGTGAGCGCGCCATCGGCGAGCAGCCGAAGGGCTGCGGCGCAGCGGGTGCGCGAGGCGCGCGACAAGTTAACGTCGACCAGTGGAACCCGGCCGGCTTTCGACGCCGAGATGCTGCGGCAATACGCCCAGACCCGGCTGTCGGCCTCCTATGTCGTGATGCTCCTGGTGGTGGCGACCGGCGTGCTGTTCGGGCTATGGATGCAGCCGATCCCGGCCGCGGCCTGGACCGCGGGCATGCTCTGCATCCACAGCGCCATGATCCGCAGCTGCCGGCGCTTCCTGACCGAGCCCGCCTCGCCGGCCGCGACACGCGCATGGCGGACGCGCTTCGTCGTGCTCGACCTGCTCTATGGCCTGTGCTGGATGGCGATCCTGATCCATCCCGTGCTCGACATGGTCACGGAAACGCTGATGATGTTCTTGATGCTGCTGGTGATCGCAGTATCGAGCATGCTCGCGGCCAATCTGCCGATCGCAGCCCTCGCCGCCACGGCGCCGGTCGCGGTTGCGATGGCGCTGAGCTTCGTGACGACCGGATCGCTGGACAATTACATCCTGGCAGCGCTGTCGCTCGCCGCCGAAGGCTATTTCGTGCTGCTGGCGCACCGCCTGCACTCCTCCACCTTCGCCACGCTGGAAGCACGTGCGGAAAAGGACGCGCTGATCGGCGAGCTGGAGCAGGCCAAGGCAATCTCGGACGAAGCGCGCCACCGCGCCGAAGCCGCCAACGTCGCCAAGTCGCGCTTCCTCGCGCAGATGAGCCACGAGCTGCGGACGCCGCTGAACGCCATCCTCGGCTTCTCAGAGGTCATGAAGAGCGAGATTTTCGGCGCGCATGCGGTACCGGTCTACAAGGAATATTCCGCCGACATCCATAATTCCGGCGTGCACCTGCTCAACCTCATCAACGAGATCCTCGATCTGTCGCGGATCGAAGCCGGCCGTTACGAGCTCAACGAGGAGGCGGTGTCCCTGGTCGGCATCGTCGCCGATTGCCATCATCTGATGAAGCTGCGTGCCTCGAGCCGCGGCATCACCATCCACGAAGTGTTCGAGCAGGCGATGCCGCGGCTCTGGGCCGACGAGCGCGCGATCCGCCAGGTCGTGCTCAACCTGCTCTCCAATTCGATCAAGTTCACCCCGCAGGGCGGCGAGATCTGGCTCAAGGCCGGCTGGACCGCCTCCGGCGGACAATATCTCTCGGTGAGGGATTCCGGCTCCGGCATACCCGAGGACGAGATCCCGGTCGTGCTCGCCTCGTTCGGCCAGGGCTCCAATTCGATCAAGTCGGCTGAACAGGGCGCCGGCCTCGGCCTGCCGATCGCCAAGAACCTGATCGACCTGCACGGCGGCACGTTCACGTTGAAATCGAAGCTGCGCATCGGCACCGAGGTGATCGTCACATTCCCGCCGGAGCGCGTGATGAGCGCGCTTGCCCCACTCTCGGACGATTCTCCACCGCTCCAGCCGGAGAGCTCCGTCGTGCCGGACGAGAAACGCCGGCCGCGGCACAAGCCGATCATGAGTGCCGGCACAGGCTCTTAACGAGATGCTTGCAGACATGCCCGATCATCCCTCACTATGTCCGTATGAGCAAAGAAACGCCGTGCGTCGCCGTGTGCATGATCGATCCCAAGACGAAGCTGTGCTTCGGCTGCGGCCGCACCTTGCCGGAGATCGCACGCTGGCACGCCATGGAGAGCGCGGACCGGCGCGCGATCATGGCCCTCTTGCCGGAGCGCATGACGGAAGCCGGACTAGTGCGGATCGCTGGATCCCCAAAGCACGTCTGATCCGCCTGCGTGCCCTTGGAGGCGCGCGATGATCCGCTTCCTGCTCGTCCTGATCATGCTCGCCGGCACGGCAGGTGCCGTCGTCGCCTATGGCGATCCCGACCAGATCGCGCGCGCCAGCCACAAGGTCTCGCATATTTTTCGCGCACAAGCCGCCTCCCCGGCGCCGGCCGTGCAGATCCCGCGTGGCCAGGGCGGCGAATTCACGCTGCGCGCGAAGATCAACGGCGTCACTGCGCCGATGGTGATCGATACCGGCGCGACGTCGGTGGTGCTGACCTGGGAAACCGCAAGGGCGATCGGGCTGCCGCTCGAGATGCTTGAATACGACGTCGATCTCGAGACCGCAGGCGGCCACACCAAGGCAGCGCGGCTCACGCTCGACCGTCTCGCCGTCGGCAAGCTGGTCGAGAAGTCGGTGCCGGCCCTCGTCGTGCAGCGCGGCCAGATGAAGACCAATCTGCTCGGCATGAGCTTCCTCGACCGGCTGGAAAGCTGGGGCGTGCGCGCCGACACGCTGATGCTGACAGGGTATCCGGAGCAGCAGCGCAGTCCCCGCCGCGCGCGTACGGCGGTCGACTAAAGCGCGATGCGATTAGGATGAATCGTCTCGCGCTTTAGGCTGTTGTTTGAACATGATCTTTTCGAAAAACCGCTGCGCACTTTTCCGGATCATGCTCCCGCTCATTTAGGCCGCCTCAGCCGGCGCGCGGGCCCCGACGCACGTGATCGCCTCGCGCAGCACGTCGAGACCGGCGCCGGGCTTCACACCCTGCTCGGCAAGATGCCGGCGGAACGCACGCGCGCCGGGCACAGCATGAAATGCGCCGACGAAATGCCGCGTGATCGCGTGCAGCCGCGTGCCGTGCGCGAGCTGCTCTTCGATGTAGGGCATCATCGCCTCGAGCGCGTCCTGCATGGTGGCGTGCGGCGCCGGCCCTCCAAAGATTTCGTGGTCGACCGCGAGCAGCCGCCACGGCTCCTGATAGGCGGCGCGGCCGAGCATCACGCCGTCGACATGGGCAAGATGCGCCTTTGCCTCGTCGATGCTCCGAACGCCGCCATTGATGATGACGGGCACATCGGGCATCGCGCGCTTGAGCCGGTAGACGCGATCATAGTCGAGCGGCGGGATATCGCGGTTCTCCTTCGGCGACAGGCCGTTGAGCCAGGCCTTGCGGGCGTGCACGATCAACGCATCGCTGCCCGCGGCGACCACCGCACGCGCGAGCGCATCGAGCGCGACCTCCGGATCCTGATCATCGATGCCGATGCGGCACTTCACCGTGACGGGAACGGCGACCACGCGCTTCATCGCGTCGACGCACCTCGCCACCAGCTCCGGCTCGGCCATTAGACAGGCGCCGAAACGGCCATCCTTCACACGATCGGACGGGCAGCCGACATTGAGATTGATCTCGTCATAACCGAAGTCCTCGCCGATCCGTGCCGCCGCCGCGAGCTCGCGCGGATCCGATCCGCCGAGCTGAAGCGCCACGGGGTGCTCGACCGCGTCGAACCCAAGCAGCCGCACCCGGTCGCCGTGAATGATCGCGCCGGTCGTCAGCATCTCGGTATAGAGCAATCCCCGCCGCGTCAGGTGACGGTGGAACACCCGGCAATGCCGGTCGGTCCAATCCATCATGGGGGCCACGGAAAAGCGATGATACAACATATGGATCATATAGACTTTCGAGCCCCCGACGGGAATAGCGGATTTCATGACCGTGCCGGGCCCGATGGCACGCTCTGCGAGCCAATCGGCGCGGGGAAGGCCGGCGCCAGACCAGACGGCAAGCGGTTCGCGGCAGCACGGCGCGGCGCCGCGCTCGAACGCGTACACGTCGAACGCGACCAGTCCGCTGCCAGCGAGTAGCGCGCGAAGAGCATGCTCACTCACGTGGGCCGTCGGAAGATTTGCCTTGATCTCCCGGTGCACATGTCGTGGACACGATAGCCCCTAACCAACATGAGAGATCGAAAGCGAAATCAAGCACGCTATTGCAGCGCAGGCTGCTCCAATCACGTCGCCATGCAGCAAATCTGTGCAGCGTGGTTGCGCCTGATCAGATCAGGCTTCGCCACTCGGCCGTCCTTACCTCGCTTGTTGCGGGCCGCGAGGATTGGCGTACGCCGCGGCGCTACACCAAGCTCAAGCAGTAGCTCGCCTGCGAGCACTCGGGCGAGCTCGCTGGCTTCGACAGGGAGCGCCGGTCCAATGCTCAAGCTCGTGAGACAGCGTCTGAAAACAATCGACCTGCTTTGCGCCCACGCATGTACCGCCTTAGCCACCAGCCGCCCGCGTGAAACGCGAGGGCAACGCCGATAAGGGGAGAGAACGAACGTTTCCTTTCCGAACGGAAGAACGTCGGAACGCAAAGCGGCAGATGACGCTATCGAGACTCTCATTCACGTCGCGCATGCGGTGTCCGTGAAAGGCCATCCAGTTCTCGATGCGACGCATGCCTGAACGTCCCAAGCCCGGCTGCGCCAGGAGCTCGGCCTTGGTGTGAAGCGACGCAATCTCGAGGAGGTAGTGCATGCGCGTCACGGGCTCTCTGCCAACCAACGCCGCAAGCGGACTGTGAACCAGAATGCCTGCAATTCGCTCAGGGAGAAGGCTTTGCCCCTGCTTGGGAACGAGAGCTTTCCTCACGGTCAATTCCAGCTAGACTTTCAGAAATTCCAAGATCGTTCTAAGAACTCCTCTAGCAAAGCCAATCGGCGTTGTCTCACACGTACACGCTGCGGTTGATCTCGATTAGACAGGTTCTAGATCGGGGAACCCCAAAGCGACAGCGGAACACGCCTGCAGGGTGACCGCGAGAACGCCGGCTATTGTGTAATGAGAACGGGACGATTCGTGATGCGTTTCAATCTCCATCCGCGCAAGGCTTTTGGAGCTGCGATCTCTCCCGGATCGTGTTCTAGGCGATGAGTTCCCGGCGCGAGATTGTCGAGAGCAGAGACTCCGCAATCTCTTGCGACCGCACGGCAATCACCGAAAGCAGCGTGTCGCTCAGACCGTGAGAGGATTCCGAATAGCCCTGGAGGTGGATCTGCGGCCGGAACGCCGGATTGATCACGAGCCGGTAGTTGCGATCCAGCGCCGCATCGCGAATGTAGCGGCGGATCGGTTCGAGAAACCCGTGCGGCGTCTCCCTGTCGTATCCCGTCGCCAGCACGACAACGTCATAAGTCGAACGACGGTTTTCGCCGCGGAACTTGTCAATCACGCCGATCTCGATGCCGTCCGGTCCCGCATCCACATTGGAAATCTCGCTGCGGGGACGCAACATGACCCTTGTGTCGCCACCGACGCGCTGCTGGTAGAGCAGCCGATAAAGCTGGTCCAGCAGGTCGGCATCGACGACGGCGTAGTTGGTGTTCCGGAAGTTGCGGACGATCGCATCCCGCCGCTCGGCAGGCTGCGCGTAGACGAAGTCCGTATAGTCGGGGTTGAAGATCTCGTTGACGAAGGGACTGCTGTCGGACGGCTTGAGAGCATGGCCGCGGAAGATCAGATCGATATGCGCTTCGGGACATCGGCCATGAAGATCGACCGTTACCTCGGTCGCGCTCTGTCCGCCACCGACGACGGCCACACGCACGGACCGGCCGCGCGGGACAACGCGCTCGATCAGGTCGAGATAGCGGCTGGAATGCAGCAGCCTGCGATCGTCGGTAGCCTTGGCAAACACCTGCGGAACATAGGGCTGGCCTCCAACCGCGACCACGAGATTTCGCGCCAGCCGCACGGTCTCCCCGCCGGCGAGCGAGCGCGAATGCACCCGCAACGACGTCACCGTCTGCCCGGCCGTCACCGGCTCGACGGCGACGATGGTCTCGCCGTAAGCGGCCTGCGACTTGAAATGGCTCGCCACCCACTGCAGGTAATCGTTGAACTCGACCCTGCTCGGATAGAACGTCCGGCAGTTGATGAAATCCAGTAGGCGGCCGCGCTTATGCAGGTAGTTCACGAAGGTGAAGGGACTGGTCGGATCGCGCAAGGAGACCAGATCTTTGAGAAACGATATCTGCATGTCGCTGCCCGGAAGCAGCATGCCGCCATGCCAGGTGAAGTGCGGCTGCTTCTCCACGAACAGCGGCGTGCATTTCAGCCGTGATCGCTTCGCGCATTCGTCCAATGCGATGGCGAGCGCGAGATTGGAAGGCCCGAATCCGACGCCAATGACGTCGTGCTCGATCGCAAGTTGATGGGACATGAAGCCGCGCTCCGCTTGCGCTTTAAGACGAGACCGTTGGGCCGGCGGCTGCCGGAAGCCAAAGCCGATCGCCGAAGAAGCGCTCGCGCAACAGCATGACCAGGGTCGCGCGCTTATGGGGAAAGTTGAAGTTCTTGATCCTTGCGAATCCCGAGCGCTCGAGATTGCGAAGCTGCTGCGCATGCGCCGCCGCCGGCTCCCCGACGATCCGCTGCGTGCGGCAATCTTCGAGAAACATGTAGTGCATCAGAGACGGCAGCCACGCGCTGATGTAACGACCGCCGCGAAAAGCGTCCTCGCCCACGATCACGTGCCATCCCCGGTCATAGTCGTCGGCATCATAGAACGGCGCAATGCGATTTTCCTTGGCCCAATAGAGCTCGAAATAGCCGAACGGCTGCTCGCCGAAGCAGCCGATCAACGGCAGCATATGAGGATCGGCCAGAATGCCGGCCAGATATCGCCGATGCTTGTCGAGATCGCCCGCCTCGTTCCAGAATGCATCGACGCGAGGATCGTTCATCCAGCGGTGCAACAAATGGAGGTCATTCTCGAGATCGGCCACGCGAAACGAGATGACCTCCGACAGCCAGGGAATGAAACGACCGTACACCTTTCCCGCCGGCTTTGCGGCGCGGCGCGGATGGCGCTTGCCGTCCGTCATGACGTGGAGTTGCGGCAATGGCGGTCGCCCGGGGTTGACCAGCCAGTTGTCCCGCCGCTGCATCACCAGTTCGGGCAGCAGCACCAGTCGCCCCTCGGACATGATGGCAAGACCACTCTCGGTCAGCTCTCGTGCAAGCGGCGCTCTCCCAGCGAAGTCCAGAACAAGCCGATCGGCGCCAGGTCGCCAGGCAAACAGCGCCTCGGCGGACGCCGACACCGCCCGTGCCGCAACCTCGCGGTCGTCCGAGGCATTCAGGATATCGAGGTGATCGACGCGCTCGCGCAGACGCAGTTCCAACGCGGTCACATCGGCGGCGACGACGCGAAGGCGATCGCCCTCCTGGAAAACGGTCTGAGCGGAATATGGGCCGACCGGGAACGCACGAGGTCCGGTCCCGGAATCCGAAGCCTTGTTCATCCGGCCCTCGCATCTCGATCATCGCTGAGGCGTGGTGTAGATCACTCGCCTACAGGCTGACAAGGAATGCGCGCACACGCAGATTAGATTCTCTACAAATCTGACGGCCTGTCGCAAAACGGGATCGTATGCCGTCATTTGTGCGACAGATGGCGCCAGCGGCTCGCTACATTGTGTCTAAAGCGGCGCATCGGTTGGAACTGCGGAAGGCCCAGCGACGTTGCTGGCCCTTGCCTCGCTTGCGACGATCTTGCCGTCGCGCAGCCGCACCAGATGATCCGCAATCCCGAAATAGCGATCATCGTGTGAAATCACGATGATGGTCTTTCCGAGACGCTTCAGATCGGGCAGCAGCTCCGTATAGAAGATGTGCCGGAACGCCGGATCCTGATCCGCGGCCCATTCGTCAAACACGAGCACGGGTCTTTCCTCCAGCCATGCATTCATCAGCGCCAATCGCTTGCGCTGTCCGGTCGACAGGTCCGTCGTCGTGAACACGCCGTTCTCGACCGAGACCTTGTGCGCGACCTCCAGCCGCTGGAGATAGCGTTCCGCCACATCAGGAACCACGCCCTCTCCACGAATGAGATCCTCAAACAGATAATAGTCGGAGAAGATGGTCGTGAAGAGCTGGCGGTAATCGTCGCGTGTCTCCGTCAGGACCGGCGAACCGTCGCGCAGCACGGCGCCGCCATGCGGAGCATAAAGGCCCAGCAACAACTTGATCAGGGTCGTCTTTCCACTGCCGTTCTGCCCCACGATGAAGACGATGTCGCCTTGCCGAACGAACAGATCAACCGGCCCGAGGACAAAGGGATCGCTGCCCGGCACGGCGCGAAAAGCATAGGTTACGCCGCGGAGCTCGATGGATTCGATGGCGGTCTTGCCGGGTGCAGCGGGCGCACTGGCCAGCAGATCGTGCTCGGGGCTCGAGAACTGCCCCGAGAGCTCCGCAATGCGGCGCATCGCGACCTGGGCGCGACCGAGCGCCGGCAGGATGCCGATGACCTGGTCAATAGGCCCGCGCATAAAGAGCAGCACCAGCACGAACCCGCTGGACACCGCAGCGGGACTGTCGGGCCACAGGAACGGTCGCAAGGTCAGCGCCACGCCGATCACGACGAAGAACAGCATCGTCCCGAACGCCCGCGCCGTCACGAACAGATTGATCGACCTGATCTGCACCGAGCTGATCCGGTCGACGGTCTGCTGGAGCTGCTCGACATAGACGCGCCGACGGCGCACCCGATTGAGGCGCAACTCCTTGGCACCTTCGGCGATCGCGCGATATTGCTTGTGCAGCTGATCTTCGGCCTCTCGCGCGGTGCTGAAGCCGCGAACACCGCGCGTCCTCGCATATCCATGCGCCAGCGATCCCAGCACGATGACGACTCCCGTGATCAGGAAAAGCTGCCAAGACAGCACCGCCAGGTAAACCATGCAGCCGAGCGCGATCACGAGCGACACGAAAAAGGACGAAAAGAAGAACGCGAAATCGCTGATCGTGTCGACGTCCTGCGTGAGAACCGGGATCAGGCGATGCGTCCGGTAGATTTCGAGCTGATCGATCGGCGCAGCCAGGATTTTGGCGGCGAGCGACTTACGAAGCTCGGCGATGATCCGCTGTCCGACAAAATTGGCGCTGATGTCGGCGCCAATGGAACCGATCAGGATCAGAAGGCACAGGCCAGCGAAGGCGAAAAACAGCGTTACCACGTCGGCCTGCGTGGCATAAAGCCCATGATTCACGACCGCGAGCAACGCCGCGACGGAGGCACCGCCGACCACTCCGAGAACGCTGCCGCCGAGCACGAGTGGCCAGTAGGGCCGCAGGAGCTGCAGGATCTGCGTCGTCAGGCCGCTTCGTGAGTTCATGATGAGAGCCGCGCTGGAGGAGACCTGAAGCGAACCTATATGGCCGGACAAGCCGTGCCGAAGTGATGCGAATACATGATGGCAGCACCGCAACTCCAGCGGTTATTTTCGCTGCTCTTTCGATGGATTCTAATTTGGGATCGGCAATGCCTTTAATATGATGCGGGTAGTATCGCTTTTGCATCGCAGCCGGCGAGCGAGCAGGATTTTTGATCCAGAGCCGTGCCAGGCCGCGACATCCGGACATTTGAAGCGCTTGCAGGCTGGCATCGGACAGGCCGGTGGAGAATGAGTTTGGACTTGCTGATCTCCGAAACCCGCATCGCGCTTCCCGACGCCGCCGGCCTCGCCGCGCGGATGATCGATCATCTGGCCGAGCATGACATCGCCTTCGAGGACCGGGACGGTCTCATGGTGGCGAAACTGCCGTTCGGCATCAGTTCCCTCGCCGTCGAGGCCGAAGCGCTCAAGATCCGCGTCGAGGCCAACGACAAGGGCAATCTGGAAATGCTGCGCTCGGTCGTCGCCTCGCATGTGATCGAGTTCGCGGGCGACATTGCCCCAACCATCATTTGGTCCGGTCATGAATCCAACGGCGGCACGCTGGCTAATTTCCGTGAAGTGCGGCTGAAGGCCGCGATCACCCTGACGCCGCACATGCGGCGGCTGACCTTCACGGGCGACGATATCGCCCGTTTCGTGAATGACGACGATCTGCACGTGCGGCTGTACTTCCCGCCCGAGGGCCTCGCCAAGCCCGAATGGCCGTGGCCCGCGCCCGACGGACGTATCCTGTGGCCGGAGCCCGATCGCAGGCCCGTCACCCGTTATTACACGATCCGCCGCATCGACTTGCAGAGCCGCGAGATCGACATCGATTTCGTGGTCCATGATCATGCCGGGCCGGGCTCGACGTTCGCGGTGAACGCGACGGCCGGTGCCATCTGTGGCATGGCCGGCCCGCTCGGCCGGGGCATTCGTCCGGCGCGCTGGGTGCTGCTGGCGGGCGACGAAACCGCCCTGCCCGCCATCGCGCGAATTCTGGAGACGCTGCCGGCGACGGCGACGGGTGAGGCCTTTATCGAGGTCGCGGATCGGCGCGAGGAAGTTCCGCTGGTCGCCCCGGCCGGGGTAGCAATCCGCTGGTTGCATCGCGAGGGCCGTCCAGCCGGGACGACGCAGCTCCTGGTCGACGCCGTCAAGGCAGTGCGATGGCCGCACCATCGGGACGTCTTCGCCTGGATCGCGTGTGAGGCGCAGGCGCTGAAGACCCTGCGCAACCATCTGCGCGATGAGCGAAAGCTTTCCCGTGACCAGCTTCTGGCCGTCGCCTATTGGAGCCTACGCCAACCATGACGATCCAACACGCGCAGACGAGCGAAAGGACGCTCGCCTTGCCCGACGTCACGCAGGCCTCACTGGAAGCGCCCGCGCCCTTGTTCCAGCTCGACCAGGTCGGCTTCGCCGTGGCCGGGCGCGCGCTGCTCGAACCGCTGACGCTATCCCTTCCCGCACGCAGCGTCGTCGGGCTGATCGGCCATAATGGCTCCGGCAAATCGACCTTGCTGAAATTGTTGTCGCGCCAGCAGCCGAGCTCGTCAGGAACGATTCGTTTCGAAGGCCGCGCACTGCGCGCCTGGAGCGATCGGGACTATGCCCGCAAGGTCGCCTACCTGCCGCAGCAGACGCCGCCCGCCGCCGGCATGCTGGTCAAGGAGCTGGTCGCACTCGGCCGCTATCCCTGGCACGGCGCGCTCGGACGGTTCGGTGACATCGACCGCGAGAAGGTCGCAAACGCCATGGCGTTGACCCATATCGAACCCTTTGCGGATCGCCTGGTCGATACGTTGTCCGGCGGCGAGCGCCAGCGGGCGTGGATCGCCATGCTGGTTGCGCAGGATGCCGAGTGCCTGCTGCTCGACGAGCCGACCTCGGCGCTCGACATCGCTCATCAGATCGAAGTGCTGTCGCTGGTCAGGCAGCTCGCCCGCGAGCGCAATCTCGGCGTGGTCGTGGTGCTCCACGACGTCAACATGGCCGCCCGCTTCTGCGACGAGATCATCGCGCTGCATTCCGGGAAGCTGATCGCGCGCGGCACACCGGACAAGATCATGACGCCGGCCGAGCTCGAAACCATCTACGGCATCCCCATGGGCGTGATGCCGTCGCCGGACCATGGCCATCTCATCAGCTTCGCGCGGTGAGCGCCGTCAACCGCGCTGCGGGCGCAGCAGCCAGATGAGATAGGGTCCGGCAAGCATCATGGCGAAGATGCCGGCGGGCATCTGGAACGGGAAGATCACCATGCGTCCGGCCCAATCCGCCGTCACCATCAGGATCGCCCCGATCAACGCGGCCAGCGCCGCCTGATGCAGCGCGCGCTGCGCCCCCATCATCCGTGCCATATGCGGCGCGATGAAGCCGACCAGGCTCAGAAGACCAACCATCAGCGTGGCCGTCGCCGTCAGCAACGCCGTCAGCAGCATGATGATGACGCGGCTCCGCGTCAGCGAGATGCCGATCGAACGCGAGGTCGCAGGCCCCAGCGGCAGGATATCAAGCCAGCGGGACAGCATTGGCACCATGATCAGCAGAACGAGCGCCGCGGCGGCGAGGATTGCGGCCTCGGCCGGGCCGATCTGGTAGAGCGAGCCTGTCAGCAGCGACAGCAGCGTGCCGATGCGGGGATCGCCTGTCGCCAGCGCCATGGCAATGATCGCACCGAATGCCGCGCTCATGGCGACGCCTGCCAGCAGCACGCGCTCCGGACTGAACTCGGACCGCCGGCTGAACAGCAGCACCAGCGCCAGCACGATGAAGGCGCCGATCCCGGCCGCTGCAATCTGCTCCAGCCGGGTGTGGGCGGGAAAGAGATAGAGCAGAACGATCACGCCCATCGCGGCGCCATAGCTGATGCCCATGACCTCCGGCGCGGCCATCGGGTTTCCGGTCATCCGCTGCAGCAGCGTGCCGGCGACCGCCAGCGTCGCGCCCGCGGCCAGCGCCGACACCACGCGCGGCCAGCGCCACGGCCAGAATTCCTGCAAGCCCGACAGGCCGCTCCAGCGCCAGCCGTCGGAGCCGACGCCGAGGGCCAGCGCGATCCAGACGGCGAGCAGCAGCAAGACTAAGGCCAAAAGGATCACGCGCCAGGGATGATCGAGCCGCGCCGGAGCGGATGGCGTGAGGTTTCCCATCGGCATGGTGGCTCGCAGCCGTGGCAGCAGCACGAGCAACATTGGCGCGCCGATCAGGGCCGTCACCGCACCGGCCGGCATTTCGCGATAGCCGGGCGGGATCAGAAGCACGAGCTGATCCGTCAGCCACAGCAGCAGGGCGCCGCAAAGTGGCGCCCAGATCAGCCGGTCGCGAAAGCGGCGCGCGCCTGACAGCATGACGATGGCCGGCGCGGACAAACCGACAAATCCCATGACGCCGACCACGCTGACGACCGACGCGCTGAGCGCGATCGCGATGACGAGCGCGAAGACCCGGGCCCTCGTCAATCCGAGGCCCAGATTGCGCGCGGTCTCGTCGTCGAAGCCGAGCAGGGTCAGCGGACGAACCATCGCCGCGATCAGCACGATCGAAATCAGCAGCCGCGGCGCCAGGAAGGTGACGTTGCTCCAATCCTGCTGATTGAGGAAGCCGGCGCCCCAGATGAACAGACCGATCAGATATTCGTGGTTGAGCAGCACCAGCGCCTGGGTGGTCACCGCGCAGTAGTAGCTGACGATCAATCCAGCGAGCACCAGGACGACGGGCGACAGCGCACGCTTCCAGGTCAGCCCGAACACGCACAGGAACGCAGCGAACCCGCCGCACAGCGCAATCCACTCGCGGCCGAAGGCCAGCAGCGACGGCGCCCACAGGGTCGTCACGGCCAGCGCAAGATAGGCGCCGTTCAGGACGCCGATGGTGCTCGGCTCCGCAAGCGGATTGCGCAACACCTGCTGAGAGACCGTGCCGGCAAGACCGAGGGCTGCGCCGGCCAGCAGCGCCACTGCGATGCGCGGAAACACGGTGTAGTGCACCAGCATCTGCTGGGGATCGGTGACCTCGGGCCGCCACAACACCGGCAGCCAGGCGCCTGCGGGCAGATATCCGGACAGGTTGCGCCAGGTCAGCGCGGCCGCGGCTGCCAGCAGCAAGCCGATCAGCACCGCCGGATGCATCTCCAAGCCGGACCGGGCCGGCAGTGCCTCAACCTTGCTCATGGCTTTCCCGCGGCAGACGTTCGGCGAGAAGGCGGGCGAAACGTTCGGCCGCCGGCACGCCGCCATAGAAAAATTGATTACCCAGGACCGTCAGCCGATGCGACCGAAGAGACGGCAGGGTTTGAAGCACAGGGCTTGCTTTCAGCAGCGCTTCGACATCGGCGACCCGCGAGGTCATCAACACCAGCCGCGCGTCCGGAACCGCGGCGAGCACTTCGAGCCCAACACTGGTATGGCCCCATGGGCCGCTCTGTCCCGTCCAGGCATTCCTCAATCCGCACTGATCGAGCACCTCCTGATAGAGGCTGTTCGGACCGAACACGAGCGCGCGGTTGCGCGCGATCTCGCTGACGAGATAGAGCGGCTTGCCGCCGCGACCCCGGAGCCGCTCACGATAGCCGGCCATGGCGACGTCGAAACGGGCGAAATAGGCTTCGCACGCCGACTGCACCCCGAGGCGTTTGGCAAGCTCCAGCGTCGAATGGCGCGCCGTGTCGAGAGGATGCCCGCCGGGTCTGAAGATCGTGAACGTTTCGACCGGCGCGATCAGCTTGAGCCGGGGGACGGCGGCCGCAATGCTGGGATCGATGACGATGATGTCGGGCGCGAAGCTCTGCAGCAGTTCGAGATTTGGCTCCGAACGCAGACCGATTTCCTGAACCGCGGACGGAACGGGCGGCTCGACGACGAGCCGGCCATAGCGCTCGATCTCCGGAATCACCAGCGGCACGACGCCGAGCGCCAGGATCGTCTGGGCACAGGCCCAGCCGAGCGCGGCGACCCGGGGCCCGGATTGCGATCCAGCGGTTTGGGCAAACGCCATGGGCCATGGACCCGCAAGGGCCGTGCCTCCGATCGCCGCGCCCGCGCCGAGGAGCGCACGGCGGGACAGCCTATGGTCTGGAATAGACGTGCTCATGGGATCCGTTCAGGCGCCTCTCGCAGAGAGGCCGCGACAGATGATGATCATCACATACTCTCGTTCACGCTGCATTGCCATATCAGGCCGCCTTTTCACCAGCGGCGAGAAAGGCCTTGGCCAGCGCCCGCCCGATCGTCGCTCTCGCCTGCAAGGCATCGGCCACGACATTTCCCATGCGCAGGAATTCATGGATCATGCCGGGATAAACGTGCAGATCGACGGGAACGCCGGCCGCCGCCAAGCGGGCTGCATAATCGTGCCCCTCGTCCACCAGGGGATCGAACTCGGCGAGGACGATGCATGCGGGAGCAAGGCCCGACAAATCATCCGATGCGAGCGGCGCAAAACGCCAATCGTCGCGATCCGACTCGTCGCGGAGATATTGCCGGAAGAACCAATCGACAGTGCTGCGCTCCAGGAGATGGCCGGTACCGTAGCGCTGGTAGGATGCGGAGGTCTGTCGGGAGCTGAGACCGGGATAAGCGAGAACCTGAAGCACCGGCTGCGGAAGGCCCGTGTTTGTCCTCGCCTCGATCGCGAGCGCGGCGGCAAGGGTTCCGCCGGCGCTGTCGCCGCCGACGGCGACCCGGCGGGGATCGAGCCCGATCGCGCGGCCCTCGAGGCCGATCCAGGTCAGCGCATCGACTGCATCCTCGAAGGCCGTCGGAAACTTGTGCTCCGGTGCGAGCCTGTAGCCGACCGAGAGCACGGCCGCACCGCTGTCCTCGGCGAGGCCGCGGCACAATGGCTGATGCGAATCGAGGCTGCCGACGACGAAGCCGCCGCCGTGCATGTAAAGAAGAACAGGAATGGGAGTGCGTTCGCTCGGTTGCGCGCTCGCATAGAGCCGCGCCTCGATGATCGCGCCATCCCGCACCGGCAGCGACAAACGCCGCTCGTAGGCAAGCGCCGGCGGATCGACGTCGAGCAGCGGCGAGGACGCATCGAAATCGGCCCGCGCCTGCGCAGCAGTCAATTGCGGAAACGGAACGCGCGCGCCGCTTTCGGTGCCGGCCTGCACCATCTCGAGCAATGCCGCGATATCTGGATCAAGACTCAAAGACTTACTCCGCTGGCTCCGGGACCGTATCCTGCGCGATCGTCGACGCCTCCGCCGGCACGAGCAGACCGCAGATCTCACCGAGCAGGCCGGCATCCCTCAGGATCGTGAAATGGTTGTCGCCGACGAAGCCGCGATCGACCGCCTTCGGCAACTGCGATTCCAGCCGATCACGCTGTGCCAGACGGGTCGAGGTCCACCAGCAGAGCGGCGTGGCTTCCAGGCCCCGCGGCAGCGCTGTGTTCTGCGCCAGCCTGTTGAGGTGCCGTCCGACTGCGAATGCAGCGGACAAATCATCGGCGCCAAGCGAGGCGTCGTTCGCTCTCACGCTCCTGCTCTGCTCCACAACAGAGGCGACCAGATCGCGGATGCGCTCCGGCGTCTCCGGCAAATCAGCGCGTTTCGCCGCCTCGGCCTGCGCCTTGATGCGAGAGGCCGCAGCGCTCGGAAGAACCGCCGACAGCAATCCTGCGAGATCGTCGGCCCAGTGTGCCATCGACTCCTGCCGGTTCGATCCGTCCGGCTGCCGCGGCACGAAGCTGTCGACCAGCGCGAGACGATCGACGCGCTCACCGCCGCGTTCGAGCTCGGCCGCGACGAGACCGACCAGCAGTCCTCCCAAGGACCAGCCGACCAGGCTATAGGGACCGCGCGGCTGCATCCGCCGGATCTCGGCCGCGTAGTCCACGGCCATGGCTTCGAGGGAGGCGTCGGTCCACGAGGGATCGACCAGCATTCTCGATTGCAGCCCGATCAGCTGCCGGTGCCCTTCGAGGCGGCGCGCCAGCGGCCCGTAGTCGAACACTGTGCCGAAGCCCCCATGCACAGCGAAGACCGGGTTCACGCCGCGAACCGCGGCATTCAGCGGCAGCAGCGCCGATGGCGCGGGTGCGACGGCGGACGCCGCGGTGGCGCTGCCGGCGAGCAAGGCGCGGATCGTCGGCTTCTGAAGCAGATCGCGCAGCTTGATCTCGATCCCGAACGTCTTGTCCTGACGGACCCGCGCCACGACCTTGAGGCACAGGATTGAATTGCCGCCAAGCTCGAAGAAATTGTCGGTGACGACGACCTGCGGCACCTCCAGGATCTCGGACCACAGGCGCGCCATTGCAATCTCTGCCGGGGTTCGCGGGGGGACGAAGCTCCGCATCGAGGCATCGGGAGCCGGCAATGCACGCCGGTCGATCTTGCCGCTCGACAATGTCGGTAACCGCTCCAGCACCACGATCCGAGCCGGCACCATATAGGCCGGCAGGACGAGCTTCAGGAAACCGGTCAAGCGCTCGACCAGCGTCTCGGCCGCATCAGGCGCGGCGTCATCTGCCGCCTTCGGCGCGACATAGGCAATGAGCTGATTTCCGGCTGCACCCGGCACCGCCACCACCGCGGCCTGCGCGATTGCCTCGTGACGGAGCAGTGAGGTCTGGATCTCTCCGAGCTCGATCCGGAAACCGTTGACCTTGACCTGGTCATCGCTGCGGCCGAGATATTCGACGGTGCCGTCCTCGCGCCACCGCGCCAGATCGCCGGTGCGGTACAGCCGCGCTCCCGGGGCCGACGAGAATGGGTCAGGCACGAAGCGCTCTGCGGTCATACCGGCCTTGCCGTGATAGCACCGTGCCAGCCCAAAGCCGCCGAGATAAAGCTCGCCGGCGACGCCGGCGGGAATAATGTCGAGCGCGGCATCGAGAATGTAGGCACGGCGATCTCCGACCGGCACGCCGATCGGCGCGTAGGGCGTGTCGCATTCCGACGCGCCATCGACTTTCCAGACCAGCGGCGTGACGACGGTTTCGGTCGGACCATAACCATTGATCAGAATGCGTGGCTTGAGAACGCGCCTGACCTTGTCGAAGCCCGCCTTCGGCATCGCCTCGCCGCCGAACGAGTAGAGCTTGACCGGCGGTGGATTGCCGCTCTGCTCGACGCAATCGGCGACCTGCTGGAGGTAGGCCGGCGGCAATCCGATATGGCTGACGCGATGGGCGTGCAGGTTCTCGACGGTCTGTTCCGGCGTCCACAATTCGGCGTCACGCATCAACAGCCGTGCGCCACGCGACAGAACTGTGAGCCAGCGCTCATGGGCGCCGTCGAAGGCCAGCGAGAGGAAATGCAGCTCGCAGGAGCTCTCGTCGATCTCGTAGAGGCTGCCCGTGACGTGACAGTGCATCGCCAGCGGTCCGTGGGCGACAGCGACGCCCTTTGGCGTCCCCGTCGAGCCCGAGGTGTAGATCAAATAGGCAAGGTTTTCCGGATGCAGTTCGGGCTGCGGCGGATGGTCCGGTCCCGCGTCGAACTCGAACGAAGACAAGGAAATTCGCTCCATGCCGTCCGGGCTGCCCTCGATTTCGAGCGGACCCGTCAACAGGAACGCGATTGCGGCATCGCGCATGACGAACGCGCGCCGCTCCGAGGGCAGCTCGGGATCGAGTGGAACGTAGGCCCCACCCGCCTTGAGCACGGCCAGCAGCGCAATCATCGTGGCAGCAGTTCGCTCGACCACCACGCCGACGCGCTGCTCGGGCTTGAGCCCCCGGGCGATCAGGTGATGCGCCAGACGGTTGGCCCTGCGCTCGAGGTCTCCGAACGAGAGCACCGAGCTGCCGATTGTCAACGCCGTCCGCTCCGGGAGACGCCGCGCATGGCTGCTGATCGCCTCATGCACCAGCGGCAGCGGAGCGCTCGACGTCGCGTGCCGATTGCAACGATCTGCAAGAGCGGCATCGAGTTCCGTGACGGGATCGATGCTACCAAGCAAGGCCGCGGCATCCCGCGTCAGCTCCGCCAGCAAGTGCTCGAACTGCACCTTGATCTGGGTCGTCTGCACCGCGGTGAAATGGCTCGGCATATAGGTGTATTCGACCTGAAGCGTGTCTTCGACCAGCACCGAGAGGTCCATCGGATAGTTCGTCACGTCGACATTCTTCAGACCGCTGAACTGCAACCCGCCTGCACCGCGGTGCATGCTGCGTTCGATCGGATAATTCTCGAAGACGATGATGCTGTCGAACATGGTCTGACCGGCGCGGCCGGCCCAGCCCTGGATGTCATAGAGCGGCGTGTGCTCGTAGTCCCGGATCGCCGAATTGCGGTCCTGCAGCGCGCGGAGCCATTCACCGATCGGGCTTTCGGGCGGAATCGTATCGATCACGGGCAGCGTGTTGATGAAGAGCCCGAGCATCTGCTGCGATCCGTCGAGACCGGCCGGACGACCGGCCACGGTTACGCCGAATGTGACTGTGTTCTGGCCCGTATAGCGTTGCAGCAGCAGCGCCCACACGCCCTGGACGACGGTGTTCAGCGTGATCCGTTCGCGGCGCGCGAACGCCTTCAGCTCCGCGGTCGCGGCCTCTCCGAGACGCGTGTAACAGCGTTCGTGGCCGGATGCCTGATGGCGGCGCGCGCCGAAGGCGTCGGCGAGCTGCGTTGGCTGATCAAAGCTCCTGAGTTGTTCACGCCAGAAAGCTTCGGCAGCCTTGGCGTCCTGCGCCTGCAGCCAGGCGATATAGTCGCGGTAGCGCGTCGCGTTCGCGGCAGCAGCGCCGCCGTAATAGCACTCCAGGACTTCTCCGACGAACCTTGCCGAGCTCCAGCCGTCCATCAGGATGTGATGATAGGTCCAGATCAGCCGATACAGGTGGTCCTGGAGGCGCAACAGCCGCACCCGCTGGAGCGGCGGCCTCTGGAGATCGAACTCGGCGGCGCGCTCATCGGCAAGAGCCGCCGCAATTCTTTCATCACTGATCGCCTGCCCTCGCCAGTCCTCCTCTGCGAACGGCACGATGGCGTCGCGATAGACGGCTTGCAGCGGGGAGCCGGAGAGCTCACGCCAGAGGAAGCCGGTCCGCAGCATCTGATGACGCGCGCTCACCTCGCGCCACGCTGTGCCGAGCCGTTCCGGGTCGAGGCCCCGGATCTCGACACTGACCTGATTGACATAAACGCCGCTGCCAGCATCGCGCAGGCTGTGAAACAGCATGCCCTGCTGCATCGGCGACAGCGGATAGACGTCCTCGACGCGGCTCCAGTCCAGACCGAGCCGTTCGAGCTGCTCACTGGAGAGTCCCGCCAGCGAGCCACGCTCCGATGCGGGGTCTTCCTTATCGGGCTCGACATCTCGGGACGACGCACTCAGCAGCTCGATGGTTTGATGCCGGAACACGTCGCGCGGCTCGATGAGCACGCCTTCGCGCCGCGCGCGGCTCACCATCTGCAGCGAGATGATGGAATCACCACCGAGCTCGAAAAAATTATCGGTGACGTCGATGTTGGGCTGGCGCAGCAGATCGGCCCAGATCGCGGCCAATGTGACCTCCGCCGGCGTGCGCGGCGCCACATGCTGGGCGGACGCCGCGAGCTGATCCGGCGCCGGCAATGCCTTGCGGTCGATCTTGCCGTTCGGCGTCAGCGGCAGGCGCTCCAGCACCACGATCCGCGCCGGGACCATGTAGTCGGGCAGCACCGAGGACAGCGCCGTTTTGAGCGCCGTCCCATCCAGCGCTTCGCCACTGACATAGCCGACCAGCTGGCGGCCGGCGCCGGCCTCGCGCGCCACCACCACGGCCGCGCGGACACCATCCTGCGCCTGTAGCCGTGCCTCGATCTCGCCGAGCTCGATGCGGAAGCCGCGGATCTTCACCTGGTAATCGGCACGGCCGACATAATCGAGCACGCCGTCGGATCGCCACCGCGCCACATCGCCGGTGCGGTACAGTCGCGCCCCCGGCGGACCGAAGGGATCGGGAATGAAGCGCTCCGCCGTCAGGGCGCCGCGCTGCCAATAGCCGCGGGCGAGCCCGCTCCCGCCGATATAGAGCTCGCCGGCAACGCCGACCGGCGCGAGGTTGAGGTCACCGTCGAGAACGTAGAGCGTGGTGTTGCCGATCGGGCGGCCGAGCAGCGGACGATCGTCCGCCGCATCGAGCCGATGGCACGCCGACCACACCGTGGTCTCGGTCGGGCCGTACAGGTTCCAGACCTCGCCGGCCTGGGCCACCAGCCGCCGCGCCAGATCCGGCGGCAGCGCCTCGCCGCCGCACAGCACCCGGCAGCTCGCCGGCAGCGCAGGGCCGTCATGATCGAGCAGCATCCGCCAGGTCGACGGCGTTGCCTGGATCAGGGACACGCCATGCCGCTGCACGATCGCCTTGAGCTTGGCAGGATCATGCGCGGCCGCGCGATCCGCCAGCACGACGCAGGCGCCAATCGTCAGCGGCAGCCAGAGCTCAAGCACTGCGATGTCAAAGGACAGCGAGGTCAGGCCAAGCACCCGGTCGGCGGCCGTCATGCCGGGCTGCTCCGCCATGGTCGCGAGGAAGTTTGTCACGGCGTCGTGGCGAACCATCACGCCCTTGGGCAGACCGGTCGAGCCCGAAGTGTAGATCACATAGGCGAGGCTCTCGGCGTGAACGGCGACATCGAGATTGGCGGCATCGCTGCCCTCGCCGTCCTGTCCATCAACGAGCCAGGCCTCTGCGCCGGTCTCCGCCAGGATGGCTGCGAACTGATCGTGCAATCTCTCCTGCGTCAGCACCAGCGCCGCGCCGCTGTCGCGCAGCATATGCGCCAGCCGCTCCGGCGGGTAATCCGGATCGAGCGGCAAATAGGCCCCGCCGGCTTTCAGCGCCGCCAACAGCGCGACCAGCATCTCGACGCTGCGCTCGAGCGCCAGCCCGACCACGATCTCGGTCCCGACGCCGCGATCGCGCAATCGCCGCGCCAGCCGGTTGGCGCGTGCATTCAGCGCGGCATAGCTCAGCTCCGCCTCGCCGAACACCAGCGCGATCGCCTGCGGCGACTTCCGGACCTGTGCCTCGAACTGCGCAATGATCCCCTCGCGCGGTTCATCCCGGCGCGTATCGTTCGCCCGTGCAAGCAGGACGTCATCCGCGGCGTCGCGGGCTGCGATCATGCCGACCGGTCGATCGGCATCGATGGCCAGCGCCTCGATCAGCCGCACAAAGGTTCGCTGCAGCCGTGCGATCTGGGCCTCGTCGAAATATTTGCGCTGATAGTTGAAGACGAGGCGCAGGCGCTCATCGACGCCGATGCTGGCGAACAAAGGATAATTGCTGGTCTCGACGATCCGGGTTTCGCCGACCTGGATCTGCCGGTTCTGTCCGATTAGCGCGCGGTCGACCGGGTAATTCTCGAACACCAGGATGCTGTCGAATAGCGGCCGTCCGGGGCGCCCTGCCAGCCGCTGGATTTCATAGAGCGGCGTCGCGCCGAATTCGCGCAGGGCCAGATTGCGATCCTGCAACTCGTGCAGCCATGATCCAACGGTCTGCTGCGGGCTGACACCGTCGATGACCGGCAACGTGTTGATGAACAGGCCGACCATCTCTTCGGCGCCGGCGAGCTCCGGCGGTCTGCCCGAGACGGTGACACCGAAGCAGACCGTGCCCTGCCCGGTATGCTGTCGCAGCAACTGCGCCCATGCCGCCTGCACCAGCGTGTTCATCGTGATGCGCTCGCGCGCCGCGAATTCCTGCAACCGTCCGGTCATGGCAGGATCCAGCTCCAGCGCAAGCATGCCATGGCCGGACGTTTCCACGTCCCCCCCTTCGGCCAGGCTGCCTGCGAGGAAGCTCGGCTCGACCAGCCCAGCCGTCGCATTGCGCCAGAACGCCGCCGATGCGTCGCTGTCGCGGCTCTTCAGCCACGCGATGTAGTCGCGATAGCGGTGCCGTAACGGCGGCAGGCGCCCCTCGCCGTTATGTTGCATCACTTCGGCGATGAACCGCGCCGAGCTCCACCCATCGAGCAGAATGTGATGATGCGTCCAGATCAGCCAATGCCTGTCGTTGCCGAGCCGGATCAACCGAACGCGCTGCAAGGGCGGCCGCGACAGGTCAAAGCCGGCGGCCTGCTCCTGCCGCGAAACGTCGGCCAGCGCCGCATCCAGTTGCGCCTGGTCCCAGGTCGCACTCCGTGCCCGCCAGTCATCCTCGATAAAGGGCACTTCGGCCCGTCGATAGACGACCTGTTGCGGCGCGCCGGACAGGTCACGCCAAATAAATCCCGTCCGCAGCACCGCGTGACGATCGCTGGCTGCCTGCCAGGCGCGGCGCAGCTTTCCGGCGTCCAGCCCACGGATCTCCGCCGCGACCTGGTTGACGTAGAGCCCGCTCTCGCCGTCATGCATCGCATGGAACAACATGCCTTGCTGCATCGGCGACAATGGATAGATGTCCTCGATCTCGCGCCAATCAAGCGCAAGCCTGTCGAGTTCGGTCTGACCCAGCCCCGACAACGCCACGTCCGATGGTGTCAGGCCGCAAGCGCCGCCGGTGCAGTGATCGACCAGCTCGCGCAACGCAGCCTCGTACAACGCAGCCAACCGCTCGACCGTCTCGCGCCGATAGCGCTTGCGGCCGAACCCGAACGATAGAAACAACCGACCATCGCGCACCGTGCCGTTCACGGTCAGCCAGCGTCGCAGCGGGCTCGATGCATCCCGCGATCGGCCGGCGCTTTCCGCTGCCATCTTGAACAGCGCCGCCTCATCGCCTCCGTCGATCTGGCCGAGATAGTTGAACGCAATCTTCGGCTCGCCGGCATGCGATAGCGCCAAACGTTGTTCTTCGGAGCCAAGATAGCGCAATACGCCGTAGCCCAGTCCGCGGCCGGGAACGCCGCGAAGCTCCTCCTTCACGGTCTTGATCAATGACGAAGGAACTTCCGAGCCACCGGCCAACCGCACGGGAAAGGCCGTCGTAAACCAGCCGACCGTGCGCGAGAGATCGAGATCGCCAGCGAGAGGCTCGCGGCCATGCCCCTCCAGCTCGACGAGAACGTCGTCCTGCCCACTCCACTGCCAGACGGCGCGTGCAAGGCCGGCAAGAAGGAGATCATTGATCTGCGTACGATAAGCCGACGGCGCATCCGTCAGCAGGCGCCGCGTCCATTCACTTTCGAATGACAGCAGGACCTCATCGGCATCGGCGATGCGATCGTTGCCCGCGTGGTCCTCGTCGCAGGGAACGTCCGCGTTTGCACAGCGGCTGGTCCAGTAGGGTAACTCCGTCGCCAGTTCTGGCGAGGTCGCGTAAGCCCGCAAGCGCTGACCCCACAGCGCGTGAGCATGAGTCTTGGGCGGAAGCGCGGCCGCGGCGTCAACCTTCGCAAGCTGCCTGTAAGCGGACGCGACGTCCTCCAGCAGAATGCGCCATGACATCCCGTCGACCACGAGATGGTGGATAACGATCAGAAAACGCTGGCTGCCATCAGCGACATCGATGCCGACGGCCCGTAACAGCTCCCCGCCGGAGATCGACAGGCTTGCTTGCGCCGACGATGCCAGCGCCGTCACGGCATCGCGGCCGGCCGCCTGCCGGACCCAGAGCAGTTCCTCCGCGCCAACAGCAGCGCCGTGCTCGGCATACCAGCTTCCTTGCTTCTGCTCGAAGCGCAGGCGTAGCGCATCATGATGATCGACCACGGCGGCGAGCGCGCGCCGCATCACGTTCCAGTCGAGGCGCTCTCGCGGATGCAAGAGCACAGCCTGGTTCCAATGATCCCGATTCTCCATGTCCTCAGCAAAGAAGCGGGACTGAATCGGCAAGAGCGGATGCGGGCCGATGACCTGCCCCTGATCGGCGAGCGTCCCCGTGCGCTGCTCGGTCCGCGCCGCGCGCGCCAGAGCTTCGAGCGTCTGATGCTGGAATACGTCGCGGGGCTCGATCAGGTATCCGGCGCGCCGGGCGCGGCTCACCATCTGGAGCGAGATGATGGAATCGCCCCCGAGCTCGAAGAAATTGTCGGTGAGGCCGACGGCCGGCCGGCCGAGCAGCTCGGCCCAGATCGCCGCAAAAGCCATCTCCGCAGGCGTGCGTGGCGCCTGATGATCCGCATGGCATTGGGCCATGTCGGGCGCCGGCAGCGCCTGGCGATCAACCTTGCCGCTCGGCATCAAGGGCAGCCGCTCCAGCACGGCAATTCTCGGCGGCACCATGTAATCCGGCAGGACGGCCGACAGCGCTGTCCGCAGCGTAGCCTCTTCCAACTTCCCCATCCCGCTGACGTAGCCAACGAGCTGCCGGCCGGCCCCGACCTCTCGCGCCACCACGACCGCGGAGCGAACGCCGGACTGCTCGAGCAACCGGGCCTCGATCTCACCGAGCTCGATGCGGAAGCCGCGGATCTTGACCTGATGATCCGCGCGCCCGACATAGTCGATCGCGCCATCGGCGCGCCAACGCGCCAGATCTCCCGACCGATAGAGCCGCTCGCCTTCCTCCCCAAAGGGATCGGGAATGAAGCGCTCCGCCGTCAGCTTCTCGCGTCGCCAATAGCCCCGCGCCAAGCCCGCCCCGCCGATGAACAACTCGCCGGTGACGCCCGCCGGAACCATGTTCAGATCGGCGTCGAGGATGCGGATCGTCACGCCGGGAATGGGCTGGCCGATCGGCACGCTCGTCCCATCCTCGTCGCGACAAGTCCAATACGTGGCGTTGATGAGAGCCTCGGTCGGACCGTAGCGATTGTCGAATCGCACGTGGGGGAACGCCGCACGTACACGCGTCATGAGATCGAGCGACAGCGCCTCGCCGCCAGCAAACAGGCGCTTGATCGAGGTGCAGCGCGCCGCGCCGGGCTCGGCCACGAAATGCTCGAGCATCTGCGGCACGAAGTGCAGCGTCGTCACGTCATGGGCGATGACGGCGTCCACCAGGAGTCGCGGCTCGCGATGCGCGCCTGGAGGCGCGATCGCCAGCCGCGCGCCGGTTGCGAGCGGCCACAATATCTCCCAAACCGAGACGTCGAAGCTGAACGGGGTCTTGTGCAGCAAGGTCTCGGCAGGATCAAGACCATACTCCGCCTGCATCCAGCCGAGCCGTGCCGCGAGTGCGCGATGCGAGCAGGCTACGCCCTTGGGTACGCCGGTCGAGCCCGACGTGTACATCACATAGGCCAGACTGTCCGGATGAAGCACCGCTTCGGGGTTGCCCGCAGGCATCTCGATGTGGGCCTCGCCCTCGCCGTCGATCGTCCAGGCCTCGACGTCCGCATCCGTGATCACAGACGCCAGATGCGGAAGCAGCCGCTCCTGGGTCAGCACCAGCGCCGTTCCGCTGTCGCGCAGCATGTGGAGCAGGCGATCGGACGGGTAGTCGGGATCGAGCGGCAAATAGGCGCCTCCGGCCTTCAGCACGGCCAGGACGCCGACGATCAGCTCGACGCTGCGCTCGAGCGCCAAGCCGAGCAGCCGGTCGCGACCGATCCCGTGCTCCCGCAGCCGCCAGGCCAGGCGATTGGCACGTGCGTTCAGCTCGCCATAGCTGATCTGTCGTTCACCGAAGATCAACGCGATCGACGATGGCGAAGCCGCGGCCCGGGCTTCGATCTGCGCGACGATAGTGTCGCCAAGCTTCGGTGCCCGCTCGGCGCTGCCGCCCCAGCCGAGCAATCTCTGCTCCTCATCGGCATCGAGGCTGTCCAGCGCGCCCAGCGGCCGCGAGGCGTCCGCCACGATCCTGGCCAGCAGTTGCGACAGCGAGGCTTGCAGATATCTGATATGATCGTGGTCGAGGCGGCTGCGATCGTAGCGAAAGCCCAGATTGATGCCGTCGGGCTTGGCGAAGACCGCCACCGTCAGCGCATAGTTGGTGATCGAGACCTGCTCGACCCGGCCGAACCGGCGTCCGCTTTCGCTCTCGCCCCGCAGCGCCTGATCGATCGGATAGTTCTCGAACACGAGGATGTTGTCGAACAGCGCGCGTCCGGAACGGCCGGCAAGACGCTGGATTTCGTACAGCGGCATCCAGCCGTGATCGCGCAGATCCGTGTTGCGCGCCTGGAGATCGCGCAGCCACGCTCCGATCTCGGTTTGCGGGCTTGCCTGATCGACGACGGGCAGCGTGTTGATGAACAGGCCCACCATCTCCTCGGCCCCGCTGATCTCCGCCGGCCGGCCCGAGACCGTCGCACCGAAACAGACCGCGCTCTGGCCGGTGTGGCGGCGCAACAGCTGCGCCCAAGCGCCTTGCACCAGCGTGTTCAGCGTGACGCGCTCGCGCCGCGCAAAGGCTTGCAGGCTTGCCGTCAGGTCGGCCGTGAGCAGCAGGTCCGACGAGCCATGGCCGGAAGCACCGTTGGCCGCAGGTCCTCCCAGCGTGTCCGCTAGGAAGCTGGGCTCGTCCAATTCGGCCAAGGCCGATCGCCAGAACGACGCGGACGCGTCGCGGTCCTGCCTTTGCAGCCACGCGATGTAGTCGCGGTAGCGGCCCTTCACGGCCGATAGTCGCGCACCGCGTTCGTGCTGCAGGATCTCGGCCATGAGACGCGCGGCGCTCCAGCCGTCGAGCAGGATATGGTGATGGGTCCAGATCAGCCAGTGGCGTGCCTCGTCGAGCCGGATCAGCCGGACCCGCTGCAATGGCGCCTGAGACAGATCGAATGCCCTGGTACGTTCGGCTTGCGCAATACCCGCGAGCGCAACCCGCAGCTCCTCCTCTTCCATGGCGGCCGCCCGCGAGCGCCAGTCTTCTTCCTCGAATGGCAAAGGCGCAGAGCGATAGACCACCTGCTGCGCGGCCCCCGACAGCTCGCGCCACGCAAATCCGGTTCGCAACACGGCGTGGCGCGAGCTGATCTCGTGCCAGGCTGCGCGCAGCCTGCCGGCCTCGAGACCACGGACCTCCAGGCCGATCTGGTTGACGTAATTGCCGCTCTCGCCATCACGAAGGGCATGGAACAGCATGCCCTGCTGCATGGGCGACAGCGGATAGATGTCCTCGATCTCGCGGCAGTCGATCGTCGCGACCAGCGCGTCGAGATCAGCCTGTTTGAGGTTCGACAAGGCGAAGTCCGACGGCGTGATGCCGCGGGCGCCGCCCGTGCAATGCGCGACGAGTTCGCGCAAGGAAGCCGCGTAATGCTCGGCGAGACGTTCGATCGTTGCGCGCCGGTAACGCCTGCGGCCATAGCTGAACGACAGGCGCAACTGTCCTTCGCCGACCTGACCGTTGATGCTGACCCAGCGGCCGAGTGGCGCGCTTTCGCTGCGCATCGGCCCCGAGCTCTCGGGCGCGAGGCGGAACGGGGCACTCTCTCCCATGCTGGAATCGAACTGGCCGAGATAGTTGAAGACGATGCGCGGCTCAGGGCGTGTCGCCAGGGCGCTCCGCTGCGCCTCGGTGCCGAGATGGCGCAGGATGCCGTACCCCAGCCCGCGGTTGGGAACGGCCCGAAGCTCCTCCTTGATGGATTTGATCAGAGAGGCATCTTCCTCGGAGCTACCCGACAGCCGCACCGGAAAAGCAGTGGTGAACCAGCCGATGGTGCGGGACACATCGGCGCCCGCAAAGACGTCCTCGCGGCCATGGCCTTCGAGCTCGACGACGACGTCCTCGATCCCGCCCCAGCGCGACACGGCTCGCGCAAGTGCCGCCAGCAGGAGATCATTGACCTGGGTGCGGTAGGCGGACGGGGCTTCCTTCAGCAGCCGCGTGGTCAATCCGGCGTCGAACGCCAGCAGGACCTCCTCGCCGTCTGCAACCCGGTCGACCCCGCCATGATCGTCATCGCAGGGAAACGCCGCATGCGATCCCCGCTCCAGCCAATAGTCGAGCTCGGCTGCCAGCTCGTCGGTTGCAGCATAGGCCTGCAATCGCGCGCCCCAGGATGCATAAGAGTCGCTCCTCGCCAGTGCGACTGAAGCCGCGCCCTGGCGGAGCTGATCGTACGCCGTCGCAAAGTCTTCGAGCAGCACACGCCATGACACGCCGTCGATGACGAGATGATGCACCACCACCAGAAGCCGCTGGCTGCCGTCCGCGAGATCCATGCCGACCACACGCAACGGCGGCCCGGCCAGCGACAGGCTGGCCTGAGCTTGTGAGGCGACCTTCGTGACTGCGGCGGCATCCTGGAGGTCACCAAGAATCCACAGCAGCTCGGACGTTGGCGGTGTAGCGCCGTAGGTCGCGCGCCAACCGCCATCAATCTCCTCGAAACGCAGGCGCAGGGCCGCATGATGCGCGACAAGAGCGGCAAGCGTGAGCTCGACGAGCTTCCAGTCGAGCCGCGACTTCGGCATCAGCAGGACGGCCTGATTCCAGTGATGACGGTCCCCTGCATCCTCACTGAGGAACCGCAACTGGATCGGCAGCAGCAGGTGCTCGCGGCCGTCGAGATCGATCTCAGCGGCGACGATCTCCGCTTTGTCTTCACTCCGCGCCACGCGCGCCAGATCCTGCAAGGTCTGATGCCGGAAGACGTCACGCGGCTCGATCAGCCAGCCCGCCTGGCGCGCGCGACCGACCAGCTGCAGCGAGATGATGGAATCGCCGCCGAGCTCGAAGAAATTGTCGGTGGCGCCGATGGCGGGCTGGCCGAGCAGCTCGGCCCAGATCGCAGCGAGCACCGTCTCGGCTGCGGAGCGCGGCGCGACATGCGCGGTGGTTGCGGCCGGCATCTCAGGCGCCGGCAGGGCGTCGCGATCAACCTTGCCGTGCGCGGTGAGCGGCAGCCGGTCCAATCGCACGATGCGGGCCGGCACCATGTAGTCGGGCAGCTCATCCGAGAGCGCCGCACGCATCGCCGCTTCGTCGAACGGCCCATCGCCGGCGACATAGCCGACCAGCTGACGGCTGACGCTGGCTTCAAGGGCAACGACCACGGCCGACCGCACGCCGGCCTGCCGCATCAGCCATGCCTCGATCTCGCCGAGCTCGATCCGGAAGCCGCGGATCTTCACCTGATGATCGGTCCGGCCCACATATTCGATGACGCCATCGGCGCGCCACCGCGCCAGATCGCCGGTGCGATACAGCCGCGCGCTCGGCGCGCCAAACGGATCAGGGACGAAGCGGTCGGCCGTCAACTCGGCGCGCTGCCAGTAACCGCGCGCCAAGCCCTCGCCGCCGATGAACAGTTCACCGGTCACGCCGACCGGGACGATGTTGAAATCATTGTCCAGGATGTAGGCCGAGCGGCGGCCCACCGGGCGACCGATCGGGGCATAGTTGCCGTCGATCTCCTCGCTCGCATCGACCTTCCAGACCAGCGGCGTGACCACGGTTTCGGTCGGCCCGTAGCCGTTGATCAATGCCCGCGGCTTGAGCGCGCGCTTGACCTTGTCGAAGCCGGCCTTTGGCATCGCCTCGCCGCCGAACGAGTACAGCTCGACTGGCGGCGGATCGCCACGCCACATCGCGAAATCAGCGAGCTGTTGCAGGTAGGCGGGCGGGAATCCGGCATTGGTGACGCGCTGCCGGCGCAGAACCTCGATAGTCTGTTCGGCGGACCACAGGTCCGCATCCCGCATCACGAGCGCCGCGCCGCAGGTCAGTGCGGTCCAGAGCCGCTCATGGGCGCCATCGAAGGTGAAGGACAGGAAGTGCAGCTCGCGCGAGTGCCGATCCATGTCGTAGAGCCCGGCCGTCACCTCGCAGTGCATGGCGAACGGACCGTGTTCGACCGCGACGCCCTTGGGGATGCCGGTGGAGCCGGAGGTGTAGATCACATAGGCAAGGCTGGTTGGCACCACCGCGATCTCGGGATCGCTTTCGCTCTCCTTGGCGAGATCGATCGCACCGAGCGGAACGACCACAACGCCAGCTGGCGGCGGCGTTAACGCCGAACTATCTGCGTCGACCAGCACGACGCGCGCGCCGGCATCGCGCAGGGTGCCGACCTGTCGTCTGGCCGGATGCTCGGGATCGAGCGGCAGATAGGCTGCACCCGTCTTCAAGATGGCGAGCAGCGCTGTAATGAGGCCTGGCGAACGCCGTGCCGAGACACCGACAAGGTCGTCGCGCCCGACACCGAGGCGGATCAGGTGGTGCGCGAGCCGATTGGCGCGGCGGTTGAGCTCGGCATAGCTGATTTCATCGTCACCGAAGACCAGCGCCGGCGCGTCGGGCGTTTCGGCGGCCAGCCGTGCAACCGTCCGATGCACCGGTGTGAACGATGAGCTTGCCGTTTCGTCGGCGCGATTCCATTGCCGCAACTGCCCCAGTTCCTGTTCGGACAGCAACGCCACATCGGCGATCCCTTGCGCGTCGTCGGCGACCATGGCCTTCAGGGTCGTGGTCCAATGCGCGGCAAGACGCTCGATCGTCGCCGCCTCGAACAGCGCCGCCGCATAGGTAAAGACGGCGCGGATTTCGCCTGACAGCCCCTCCTCGGTATCGAGCGCGAGGTCGAACTTGACGGCATCGACCTCCGTATCGATCGTCTCGATCTGGAGGCCGGTCCCATTGGGCGGATTGCTGGAGACCCGACGGCGCTGGTGATTGTAGAGGACCTGGAACAGTGGATTCTGACTCAGGCTGCGCGTGGGCTGAAGGATTTCGAGCAGACGTTCGAACGGCAGGTCCTGGTTTTCCTGTGCCTCGACAGTGGCCGCATGAACCGCCGCAATGAAGTCCCTGATCGCCGCGCGGCCGTCGATCTGCGTGCGAAGCACCTGGGTATTGACGAACAGACCGATCACGCCGCGCGCTTCGCCGCGATGCCTGTTGGCGACGGGCACGCCGATGTTGATGTCGGACTGCCCGGTGTAGCGATAGAGCAGCAGCTTGAAGCTCGCCAGCAGGACGGCGAACAGGGTCGTACGATGCCGCCGCGCGAGCGCGCGCAAGCCATCGGCTAGCGCCCGGTCGAGCGGGATGCGAAGTGCCGATCCCGCCAGATCCGGGACCGCCGGGCGCGGCCGGTCGATCGGCAGCTGGAGCACCGCCGGATCGGCGAGACGTCTGGTCCAGTAGCCGACCTGCCGTTCGCCATCGACCGCACTCATCCAGAGCCGCTGCCATTCGGCGTAGTCGGCATAGTCAATCT
This sequence comes from Bradyrhizobium sp. IC4060, assembly GCF_020193715.1. NCBI lineage: Bacteria > Pseudomonadati > Pseudomonadota > Alphaproteobacteria > Hyphomicrobiales > Nitrobacteraceae > Bradyrhizobium > Bradyrhizobium sp. IC4060. The sequence continues at coordinate 857,619 of NZ_JADYVJ010000001.1, forward strand.
CCGGCTCCGGCAGCGCCGGTTCTTCACCGCAAGCGAATGCCGCGTACAGTTTCCAGAACTCATCAACCAGCACGCCCATCGACCAGCCGTCGGCCACGATATGGTGCAGGCTGACGACGAGGAAGTGATCGCCCTCGTCCAGCGTCAGCAGCGTCGCGCGCATAAGCGGGCCGGCCTCGAGATCGAACGGCAGCGAAGCCTCCTGCCGCGCAAGCTCGCGCGCCTGCCGTTCGCGGTCGTCGCCATCGAGGGCCAGGTGCCGCAATGCGGCCGGCTGCGGAACCTGGATGACTTGTTCGGCCTGCTCCCCTTCCTGCCGAAAGACGGTGCGAAGCGCGCTGTGGCGGGCGACAAGCATATCGAACGCCTGTTGCAATGCGCGTGGTTGCAGCTGGCCGCGCACGCGCACCGTCGCTGATATGTTGTAGGCCGCGCTGGACGGATCCATCCGCCACAGGAACCAGAGGCGCGCTTGCGCAAAGGACAGCGGCGCCCGCTTTCGCCCCTGGCGCACGATCGGCAGCATGGCGAGGTTGACGCCCTTCGCCGCGAGCTGCGACACGAACGCGTGCTGCTTGCCGGAATCGAGACGCATCAAGCGCCGTGAAATGTCGCGCAGCTGCTGCTTTTGCGTGGTTGCCGTGTCACTCATGGGACAGTTCGACTTCCTTCAACAGGTCGAGCATCGCTACGATGTCGTCGCTTCGCTTGTCGATCTCGCTCTCCAGGCCCAGCGCAGCAGCCATGGTTTCAACGGTCGTCAATTCAAACAGACGATTGAGCGGCAGGTCGTGGCCGAGATCCCGCTTGATGCGGCTGACGAGCTGGACCGCGATCAAGGAATCGCCGCCGAGCTCGAAGAAATTGTCGGTGACACCGATATTGGGCTGGCGCAGCAGATCGGCCCAGATCGCGGCCAATGCGGCCTCCGCCGGCGTGCGCGGCGCGATGCGTTCTGACTCCGCGAGCTGATCCGGCGCCGGCAATGCCTTGCGGTCGATCTTGCCATTCGGCGTCAGCGGCAGACGCTCCAGCACCACGATCCGCGCCGGGACCATGTAGTCGGGCAGCACCGGGGACAGCGCCGTTTTGAGCGCCGCCCCATCCAGCGCTTCGCCGCTGACATAGCCGACCAGCTGGCGGCCGGTGCCGGCCTCGCGCGCCACCACCACGGCCGCGCGGACGCCCGGCTGCGCCTGCAGCCGCGCCTCGATCTCGCCGAGCTCGATGCGGAAGCCGCGGATCTTCACCTGGTAATCGGCACGGCCGACATAATCGAGCACGCCGTCGGATCGCCACCGCGCGACGTCGCCGGTACGGTACAGCCGTGCGCCCGGCAGACCGAACGAATCGGGGATGAAGCGTTCCGCCGTCAGGGCGCCGCGCTGCCAATAGCCGCGGGCGAGCCCGCTCCCGCCGATATAGAGCTCGCCGGCGACGCCGACCGGCGCGAGGTTGAGGTCACCGTCGAGAACGTAAAGCGTGGTGTTGCCGATCGGGCGGCCGAGCAGCGGACGAGCGTCCATCGCATCGAGCCGATGGCGCGCCGACCACACCGTGGTCTCGGTCGGACCGTACAGGTTCCAGACTTCGCCGGCTTGCGCCACCAGCCGCCGCGCCAGATCCGGCGGCAGCGCCTCGCCGCCGCACAGCACCCGGCAGCTCGCCGGCAGCGCAGGGCCGTCATGATCGAGCAGCATGCGCCAGGTCGACGGCGTTGCCTGGATCAGGGAGACGCCATGCCGCTCCACGATCGCCTTGAGCTTGGCAGGATCATGCGCGGCCGCGCGATCCGCCAGCACCACGCAGGCGCCGATCGTCAGCGGCAGCCAGAGCTCAAGCACTGCGATGTCAAAGGACAGCGAGGTCAGGCCAAGCACCCGGTCGGCGGCCGTCATGCCGGGCTGCTCCGCCATGGTCGCCAGGAAATTGGTCACGGCATCATGGCGAACCATCACGCCCTTGGGCAGACCGGTCGAGCCCGACGTGTAGATCACATAGGCGAGGCTCTCGCCGTGAACGGCAACATCGAGATTGCCGGCATCGCCGCCCTCGCCGTCCTGTCCATCAACGAACCAGGCCTCTGCGCCGGTCTCCGCCAGGATGGCTGCGAACTGATCGTGCAATCTCTCCTGCGTCAGCACCAGCGCCGCGCCGCTGTCGCCCAGCATGTGCGCCAGCCGCTCCGGCGGGTAATCCGGATCGAGCGGCAAATAGGCCCCGCCGGCCTTCAGCACCGCCAACAGCGCGACCAGCATCCCGACGCCGCGGTCGAGCGCCAGCCCGACCACGATTTCGGTCCCGACGCCGTGATCCCGCAATCGCCGCGCCAGCCGGTTGGCGCGTGCATTCAGCGCAGCATAGCTCAGCTCCGCCTCGCCGAACACCAGCGCGATCGCCTGCGGCGACTTCCGGACTTGCGCCTCGAACTGCGTGACGAATGATCGGACTTGCGGATCATGCGCCTGCGCGCCATTCCACACCTCCAGCAAAACCCGACGCTCCTCGAGGGGCAAAATGTCGAGCTGCCGGACCGGCGCACGCGGCGCATGCTCCAGCGCATCGGCCAATTGGTCGAGCGCTCGCTGCATCAAGGCGCAGATGCGATCAGCCGAGAATGGCCGGACGATCTGGGCGGTCAGGCCCAGCGCCTGACCATAATCCTCGACGGCCAGCATCAGGGGATAATTGGTGCGTTCCTCGCCCCCGAGCCATTCGATGCCGGTGCTCTCCCTGTTGGCAGCCAGATCCGCCGGCATTGCATTGTGCCGATAGTTCAGGACCGCGCTGAACAGAGGCGCAGGTGCCGTGACGCCGCTGCATCGCTGCGCGAGCGCCAGAGAGGCGTGCTCATGTGCCATCAGTTCGGTCAGCCGGCGATGCGCATCACGAACGCTGTCCTCGACCGCAGCGTCACCAAGATCCAGCCGCAACGGCAAGGTGTTGATGAACAAGCCCATGGTGCGATCGCCGCCCGCGCCGGCGTGCATGCGGCCGAACAGGACGGTCCCGAACACCACGTGCTCGCGCCCGCTGGTTCGCGCCACCACCTGCCCCCAGGCGAGATGGCAAAGGCTGGCGAGGCTGACGCCCAACCGCCGCGCCTGCACACGAAGCCTTGCGTTCAACCCTTCAGGCAGCATTCGCCGGGCTTCCACGACGCCACCGCCGTCGCCGTGCACCCGGTCCAGTCCAAACGGTGTGGTCGGCTCGTCGATGTCGGCGAGCATGCCGCGGAAGAAACGCTCATGCTCCACGGTCGCCGCCGATCCGCGCGCCTGTGCCACCAGATTCCGGAACGGATTAGGCGGCGGCAATTCGTGGCTCCGCCCGGACAGGATCTTCCCGACCTCGTCGTGCATCACTTCGAGCGTGGAGTGGTCGCCAATCAAATGATGCAGCAGGACCAAAAGCAGCCAGCGCTCTCCACCCGGATCGGCCGCGACCGCAAATCGCAGAAGCGGCGGTTGTCCGAGATCGATCCGATGGAAGCGCGGATCGAATCGTCGCGCGAGCTCTTCCTCGGCAGGGCCTTCGCCGACCAGCACGACCTCGCTGACGACCAAGGGCGCCTGCCGCCAAACCACCTGTGCCGGCGTGGACAGGCCGCTCCACACGATAGACGTTCGCAGAATGTCGTGACGGGCGACCACCTGCCGGACCGCGTCGAGATAGCGATCGAGCAGGTCGCGGCTGGCAAATGCCATTCGGCCGACCAGCAGATAGGGATCGCCTTCCTTCGACAGCAGGTGGTGGAAGAGAATGCCATCCTGAAGTGGCGAGAGGCCGTAGACATCCTGGATGTTGGCGACGCCGCCAGGAACGTCGGCCACGATGCTGTCGATGTCGGATTGCGTCAACGTGATCAGCGGCAACAATTCCGGTGTGATCGCCGTCGTCTGCCGGGTGATCTGATTGACCGGAACGTCGGCTTCTACGCCGCCATCGAGGCTGGCGGCAAATTCCGCCAGCACCGGCTTCGCGAACAGCATGCGCGCATCCGCCCTCAGCGCATGCCGCTGCAATCGCTCCAGCATGCGCACTGCGAGCAGCGAGTGGCCGCCGAGCTCGAAGAAGTGGTCACTGCGTCCGATCCGATCGACGCCCAAGAGCTCGGCCCAGATATTTGCGACAATCTGCTCGACCTCGCCTCGCGGCGGTTCGAAACGGCGCCGCGCATATGCATCGTTCTCCGGCGCCGGCAGCGCCTTGCGGTCCACCTTGCCATTCGGCGTGAGCGGGAGTGCATCGAGACTTACGAACGCTGACGGCACCATGTAGTCCGGCAGACACGCACGCAGGTGATCGCGCAACGCGCTGGCAAGCTCTCCGCCATCGCGCCTTACGCCCCCCCTAGCGGCCACATAGGCGACCAGCCGCATGTCGCCGCCATGATTGCGCTGCACCAGCACGATTGAATCGGCAACGTCGGCGTGCTCGTTGAGCCGAAACTCGATCTCACCGAGCTCGATGCGAAAGCCGCGGATCTTGACCTGGTAGTCGTTGCGGCCGAGAAACACAATGTTGCCGTCCGGGAGATAGCGGCCGAGATCGCCGGTGCGGTACATGCGCGCATCCGCATCGCCGCGGAAGGGATCGCGCACGAAGCGCTCTGCCGTCAGATCGGCGCGATTGAGATAACCGCGCGCGACTCCGACCCCGCCGATGTAGATTTCGCCGACGGCACCGAGCGGAACGGGCGCACCGAACCGGTCCAGGAGATAGATCCGCGCATTCGGCAGCGGACGACCGATCGGAGCCGCGTCGTCGTCAAAGTCCCGATGCCGCAACCAGCTCGTTGCGCAGACCGTTGCTTCCGTCGGCCCGTAACCGTTGAAGGCGGCGATGTCAGCAGGCAATCCCTTGACCAGCTCGGCCTTGGGCAATTCACCGGCAAGAACGAGGACCCGCAACGAGGCGAGCCGTTCGAGATCGGTCCGCCCCTGCAGCATCGCCGGCGGCAGGGTCGCATGCGTGATCGCATTGTCCGCGAGATAGCCGAACAATGCCGCGGTGTCCTGATGCTCGCGCGTGCCGGCCAGAAACAGCGCGGCGCCCGAGCACAGGGCCATGACGATTTCCCAGATGCTGGCATCGAAACTGAGCGAGGCAAACTGCACGACGCGACTGCTCGAATTGATGTTGAACAATGCCCGCTGCGCCAACGCCAAATTCACCAGGCCACGGTGCTCGACCATCACCCCCTTCGGCCGACCGGTCGAGCCGGACGTGTAGATGATGTAGGCGAGGCTTCGCGCAGTCAGGCCTTCGAGGAGAACACTCGGATCCGACGTCGCCAGCCCTGCGTCTACGTCGGGGTCGACCATCTCGCAGGTCCCATCTGGAATGATCGCGCGTCCTGTGGCGTCTGCGATCAGCAGGCGCGGCCTGGCATCGTCGACAATCTGACGTAGCCGCTCCGCAGGATAAGCGGGATCGAGCGGCAGATAGGCGCCGCCCGCCTTCAGCACGGCCAGCAGGCTCACCACCATTGCGATGCCCCGCGGCAGGCAGATCGCAACGGGCTGATCCGGCACCACTCCCAACGTGATCAAGTGCCGCGCAAGCCTGTTCGCCCGCGCATCGAGCTCGCTATAGCTCAGACGAACGTCCTCGTATGCCAGCGCAATGGCGTCCGGCGCCCTTCTCACCTGCTCCGCAAACAGATCTTGAATGCAGCTTTCGGAGGGAAACGGCGTGGCCGTCTCGTTCCAAGTGTCGAGAACGCGCCTGCGCTCATCGGCACCAATGATATCGATCCGGTCGACCTCCTGGTCCGCATCGGAGATCATCGCCCGCAGCACGGTCAACAGATAGCCCCGATGGCGCGTGATCGTCGCTTCGTCGAATAGCGACGTCGCATAATTCAGGGAGCCGACAATGCGCCCGTCCATCTCGCCGAGATTGAGCTCGAGATCGAACTTGACCTGTTGCAGCGGAATATCAGCGACCTCGGCTTTGAGGCCGGGCAACTCGAGAGGCCCCCTCTCGTTGTTTTGCCAGGCGAACACGGCCTGGAAGACCGGTGTCTGCTCCGGCCGTCGCAGCGGTTGGACGATCTCGACGACCTGCTCGAACGGTAGGTCCTGATGATCCTGCGCCGCGAGCGCCGCCGCGCGCACGCGGCGGAGCAGTTCGGCCACGCTGGGCTCCGCCGAGAGATCAACGCGGAGAGCCAGCATGTTGACGAAGAATCCGATCAGGCCCTCGATCTCCGGCCTATTTCGGTTGGCCGTCGGAGTCCCGATGACGATATCGGTCTGCGAGGAGAGTCTCGACAACACCACTGCCCAGGCCGCCAGCACCGTCATGAAAGCACTGGCGCCATGCGACTGACTCAGTCGCCTGATGCCGGAGGCCAGCTCCACATCGATCTCGATCGGCAGGGACGCCCCGGCGAGCGACCTGATTGGCGGACGCGGCCGATCCGTCGGCAATTCAAGCACGGCAGGAGCGTCCGCGAGTGCTTCTCGCCAATAGTCGACCTGCCGCTGCAAGCGTTCGCCCGACAGCCATTGCCGCTGCCAGACGGCATAGTCCGGATACTGGATTGCCAATGGCGGCAGAGGATCGTCCTTGCCGGCGGCGAATGCCCGGTAGAGAGCGCCGAGCTCGCGCATGAGCACGCCGATCGACCAGCCATCGGAGACGATGTGATGCTGGGTGAGCAAGAAGAGATGCTCTCCCTCCGCCATCCGGATCAGGCGACCGCGGACCAACGGTCCTGCGGCGAGATCGAACGGCGTCGCGGCCTCCTCGCGGCAGAGGCGCGCCAGCTCCTGCTCGCGATCGTCCCGGCTACTCAGATCATGCTCGAGCAGCGGCACACGCGCATCCGTGGGCAGCAGCACCACGCGCGGCTGTTCGTCCACTACGCGAAAGACGCTGCGCAGGGCTTCGTGGCGCGCGAACACACGGTCGATGCTGCGACGCAAGGCTTCGAGATCGAGCTCGCCCGTAAGCCGCAATGCTCCGCGAATGTGATAGCTGGAATTCGTACCATCGAGCTGCGTCAGCAGCCAGAGCCGCTGCTGCGCAAAGGACATTTCCAACGATCCGCTCCGCGCCACCACCGGAATGGCACTGGCGCCACTCCTGTCGGCACTCCGGCCGCGATCCCTGGCCAGCGCGACGAGCTTTCTCATCTGCTGGGGATCCAGATCGCGTAAGCTCGGCTTTGCCGTGTCAGCCATGCTCACTGCTCCGTTCCCACCAGTTCCTGGAGCTCTTCGGCATCGAATTCTTGCTCGATGAGCCTGATCGACACGACCCGGGCAAATGAGGCAAGATCGGGATGAGCGAACAGATCCGAGACCGCGATTGACACGCCGATCTCCTGCGACACCCGGCTCAGCACCCGCACTGCGAGCAAGGAATGTCCGCCGAGCTCGAAGAAGTGATCGTTGCGTCCGACCTGATCGACGTCGAGCAGCTCCGCCCAGATCCCAGCCAGCGCAAGCTCGATCTCGTCCTCGGGTGCCTCGTAGGTGCGACGCATCAACGCATCCTCGCCCGGCGCCGGCAGTGCACGGCGATCGATCTTACCGTTAGCGGTGAGCGGCAACTGCTCCAGCACCGTCACCGACGACGGCACCATGTAGTCAGGCAGAACGGCGGACAGTGCATCGCGCAAGGCGCGGCCCTCGAGCGACGGCCCGCCACTCGCATAGGCGAACAATTGGCGCCCGGTCCGGCCTTCGCCCGCCACAACGGCCGCCGCACGCACGCCACGCTGCTCGAGCAGACGCGCCTCGATCTCTCCGAGCTCGATACGGAAGCCGCGGATCTTCACCTGCTGGTCGGCGCGGCCGACATATTCAATCACGCCGTCGTCGCGCCAGCGCGCGAGATCGCCGGTGCGATAGAGGCGCGTGCCATCGACGCTGAACGGATCGGGGACGAACCGCTCCGCGGTCAGTGCAGCCCGGTTCAGATAGCCGCGGGCCTGGCCAACACCACCGATGAACAGCTCGCCGGTGACACCGACGGGAACGATATTGAGGTCGGAATCGAGAATGTGCGCCGACCTCGCACCGACGGGCCGCCCGATCGGTGCGGGCTGGCGAGGTGTCAGCGCCGCGGCGTCGACGATCCACGCCGTCGGTGCGATCACCGTCTCTGTCGGGCCGTAGGCATTGACCAGAAGATGGATATCGACGGCCTCGCGAAATGCCCTGACCCCGGTATCGGACCAGGCTTCGCCGCCGACGATACAGGCCCTGATCGCCAGCCTGCGCCCACCCTGCCGCAATGCCGCGCTCAATTGATCCGCATAGGCCGGCGGCAGGAAGATCGAGGTCACCGCATTGCGGGTCATCTCGCTGACGAGATCGTCAATCAGGAGACCGGGCTTCGAAGGCAGGACGAGCGAACCGCCCGTCATCAGCGGCACCAGCCATCGCTCGTGGGCGATGTCGAAATTGATCGATGCCGTCTGGAACTCGCGGTCACGCGAGGTCATGCGGTACAGCCGGCCGATGGCTTCGCAATGCATCGCCAGCGGTCCGCGCGCAACCGCCACGCCTTTCGGCGCGCCGGTCGACCCGGACGTGTAGATGACATAGGCCAGGCTGTCCGGATGGATTTCGATGTCGAGGTTCCCGCCGTCCTCGCCGGCGCGCGGCGATGGCTGGTCGATGCAGAGCGCCTCGACCCCGGCTTCGCGCAGCACCGGTGCAAGCGGCTCGAGCAGCGCGCCTTGCGTCAGGACCAGCGCCGCGCCGCCGTCACGCAGCATGTAGGCAAGCCGCTCGGCCGGATAATCCGGATCGAGCGGCAGATAGGCGCCTCCGGCCTTCAGAACCGCGAGCAACGCGATGATCATGTCCGGGCTTCGGCTCAAGGCAATGCCGACCAGCCGATCCGGACCGACGTTCCAGAGGCGAAGGCGTCGTGCGAGCGCGTTCGCACGCGCGTTCAACTCGCCATAGGAGATGCGCTGGTCGCCGCAGACGATGGCAATGGCAGACCGCGCCTGCGCGGCCTGTGCTTCGATATGCATCACGACGTCGGCGCAGGATGATGCGGAGGTCAGCCGCGCTGCGCCACTCCATTCGAGAGCTCGTCGCGCGTCCTGCTCGACTGCCGCAGAGAGATCACCGAGCGCACATTCCGAATTCGCCGCAATCCGTTCCAGCAGGGCGTGGAGAATGTCGCGAAGGCGCAGGATCGCCGCCTCGTCGACCCGGCTCCGGTCATAGTTGAATTCAATGTTCAGCCGATCGCCGGCGGCGAACACCGCGACCGCCAGCGCATAGTTCGTCGGCGTCACATGCGCCACACGTCCCAGCCGCGGACCACCTTCCCCGCCTCGCAGCACCCCCTCGTCGATCGGATAGTTTTCGAACACCAGGATACTGTCGAACAGCGGCTGCCCGGCACGGCCGGCGAGCCGCTGAATGTCGTAGAGCGGCGTCCAACCGTGCTCGCGCAGCGCCAAATTCTGTTCCTGCAACTGGCGCAGCCAATCGCCCACGATAGCTTGCGGGCTGGTCGCATCGACGATGGGAAGCGTGTTGATGAAGAGGCCCACCATCTCCTCTGAACCGGGCAATTCGGCCGGACGACCCGAGATGGTCACGCCGAAAGAGACCGCGGACTGCCCCGAATGACGCCGCAGCAGCTGCGCCCATGCTCCTTGTATGAGCGTGTTAAGTGTTACCCGTTCATGCTTTGCAAAGGACTTCAATCGCTCGGTCAACGCTGCGTCCACCGCAAGCCCGACGTTGGCATGGCCTTCGGCGAGGGATGTTTTGGGGGGCGTCAGTGTGTTCGCGAGCAATGTGGGCGCCTCAAGCCCTGCCAGAGCCTCGCGCCAGAACCTCTCGGCGCTCTCGCGATCGCGGCCCTGCAACCAGGCAATGTAGTCGCGATAGCCGCCCTGCACGGCCGGCAGCGGGCGGCCGCTCGCCTGCTGCAATACCTCGGCCACTAGCCGGGCCGAGCTCCAACCATCGACGAAGATGTGATGATGGGTCCAGATCAGCCAGTGCCTGTCGTCGTCGAGACGGATCAGACGGATACGCTGAAGCGGCGGCTGCGAAATGTCGAAGCCCATCTCGCGCTCACGCCGGGATATCTCCGCCAGCGCGGCTTGCAAATCCGGAGGCGCGCTGCCGCGCCAGTCCTCCTCGACGAACGGCACCGTCACATGACGATGCACCATCTGCTGCGCTGCGCCCGACAGGTTCTGCCAGACAAACCCGGTCCGCAGGGCTGCATGCCGGTCGCTGACTATCTGCCACGCGGCTTTCAGCTTGCCCGCATCGACGCCGAACAGTTCGAGCCCGACCTGATTCACATAGGCGTCGTTGGCACCGCCGCGCAGCGCATGAAACAGCATGCCCTGCTGCATCGGCGAGAGCGGATAGATTTCCTCGATGCCGCGCAGATCCAGGTTCGCAGCCAACCGGTCGAGGTCGGCTTGAGCGAGCCCAGACAACGGGACATCCGATGGCGTGAGGCCGAACGCTCCTTTGCAGCAATGGGCGATCAGTTCGCGCAGTGCGTCTTTGTAATGTGCGGCGAGCCGCTCGACCGTCGCGTCCCGGTAGCGCTTGCGTCCGTATCCGAGAGATAATTCCAATCGGCCGTCACGCACGAGGCCAGTGATGTTCAGCCAGCCGCGCATGGGTGCCGTGGCGCTACGCGAGGGACCTGCACTCTCCGCTGCGAAGGAGAAGCGCTGGTTGGTGCCTATGTTGGCGTCGAAGCGGCCTAGATAGTTGAAGACGATCTGCGGCTCCGCCAATTGAGCCAGAGCATGGCGCTGCTGCTCGGAGCCGAGATGGCGCAACACGCCATAGCCGATCCCGCGATTCGGAATCGCGCGAAGCGTCTCCTTGACCGCCTTGATCAGCGACGCCTCGTCGCCTGCATCTTTCAGCCGGACCGGGAAGGCCGTCGTGAACCAGCCGACGGTGCGGGACACATCCGCATCTGGGAAGATCTCCTCGCGGCCGTGGCCTTCGAGCTCCACGGTGATCTCGTCGTGCTGGCTCCAGCGCGACACCGCGCGCACGAGACCGGCGAGCAGGAGATCGTTGGCCTGGGTCCGATAGGCAGCCGGCGCCTGTTCGAGGAGCTGTGACGTCAGGTCGGCATCCAACACCAAGGACACCTCGCCGCCATCACCGACGCGATCGACATCGCCATGGTCGTCGTTGCATGGCAGGCGTGCGCCGGCGCCACGATCCAGCCAATACGGCAATTCGGCCGCGATCTCCGCCGTTGCCGCATAGGCATGCAGCCGCTCGCTCCACGAGGCAAAGGAGTCGCTCTTCGGCGGCAGCGCGACGGGACTGCCACGCTGCAGCTGGTCATAGGCCAACGCCAGGTCTTCCAGCAGGATACGCCAGGACACGCCATCGACGACGAGATGATGGATCGCAAGCAGCAAGCGTTGGCTACCATCCGCCAGGTCCATGCCGAGCGCGCGCAGCAGCGGTCCGGAAGACAGTGAGAGGCTTTCCTGCGCGGCACGGGCGAGCGCCGTGATGTCCGTCGCGCCGCCGACGCCCCCGTGAATCCATAACAGTTCGGATGACGCCGGTGCCGGGCCCTGCTCCGCCCGCCAGGCGCCATCCACCTGCTTGAACCGCAAACGCAGCGCATCGTGATGGTCCGAGATGGCCGCAAGCGCGCGCCGCAGCGTCTCCCAATCGACCTGCATACGGGGCAGCAGCAGAACCGCCTGGTTCCAGTGATCCCGGTTGGCAATGTCCTCGGCGAAGAAGCGCGTCTGAATCGGCATCAGATGGGGCATGCCAGATGCGGTGTCGCCGACTGACGCCTTCGCCGCCGGTCTCTCCTTCTTGGTCGTCCCCGCCGATATCACGGCGACCGTCGCCAACCCGGCAATCGTCTGCTGGCTGAAGATCTGCTTCGGAGTGAGCCGGATGCCGCGCTTGCGCAAGCGGGCGATGATCTGCAGGCTCAGAATCGAATCGCCGCCGAGTTCGAAGAAATTGTCATTACGGCCGACGCGCTCGCGAACGAGCACCTCGCACCAGACCGCCGCGATGGCAATTTCAATATCCCCCGCAGGCGCGGCATAGCCGGCCGACGCCCCCTCTTCGGCTGGTTCGGGCAAGGCGCGACGATCGACCTTTCCATTGGGCGTCAGCGGCAATTGCGCCAACATGACGATGTGTGACGGAACCATATAGTCCGGCACGATTGCAGCCAGCTGTTGCTTGATCGCATCGGCCTGTGGAGCGGCGCCGCTCTCAGCCACGCAATAGGCGATCAGCTCCTGGCGCTCACTTTCACCGATGGCGCGTGAAACGACCACTGCGTCACCGATTCCCTGCAGCGCCTTGATGACGCGCGCGACCTCGCCCAACTCGATGCGATAGCCGCGCAACTTGATCTGGTCATCAGAACGACCCAGGAATATCAGCCGGCCCTCGCGGTCGCAGCGGACACGATCCCCGGTTCGGTAGAGGCGCCCGCCCGCGGCACCGAACGGATCCGGCACGAAGCGTTCCGCGGTCAGGCCCGCCGCGCCGCGATAGCCCCGCGCCAGCCCAGCGCCGCCGACATAGAGCTCGCCAACGACTCCGATCGGCACCTCGTTCAAGGCGTCATCGAGGACATGGACGCGCAGATTGGCAAGAGGCAGACCGATCGGAACCGCACCGTCCCCGCGGCCTTCCGCGCACTCATGCGTCACCGCACCGACGGTCGTTTCCGTGGGCCCGTAATGATTCAGGATCCGGCATTCCGGCCGCATGCGCCGGACGTCGTCCAGCAGCGCGCCATCGCACGCCTCGCCGCCCAGGACGAGCGCGTCGCGGGGGAGCAGATCGGCCGAGCGCGAGGCCTGAAGCAGCCCTCGCAGATGGCTCGGCACGATCTTGAGAATGTCGACCTCGCCCTCGCGCATCGCTTGTGCAAACGCATCCGCGTCGAATACGGCCTCCGGTGACAGCAGATGCAGCGTGCCGCCGGATGCGAGCGCACCGAACAGGACAGTGTGGCCGAGGTCGGCCGCCACCGTCGAAACCATCGCCATGCTCGCCGACGGGCGCGGCTTCAGGCGCTGCAACAGGGCTTGCACGTAATTGGCCAAGGCCCCGTGCGAGACGCTGACGCCCTTAGGCGCGCCGGTCGATCCGGAGGTATAGATGACGTAAGCGGTCTGCGCCGGGTGAATGATCGTGTCGGGCGGCAGGCTCGACACCTCGGCGCGCGCCGCTTCCGCCTCCGCCTCGAGCACCAGGCAGCCCAGCTCGCGCGCATCCGCCAATTTGTCGCCCGCCGCAAGCATGATGTCGATGCCGCCGTCGGTCAGGATACGGCGGACGCGCTCCAACGGCCATTTCGGATCGAGCGGGACATAAGAGCCGCCCGCCTTCAGCACACCGAGCAAGGCGACGACAAAGGCCGGAGAGCGCTCGATCCACAGCGCAACCGGTGTCTCGCGTGCCACGCCCTTCGCGATGAGGGCGTGTGCGATACGATTTGACCGCTGCTCGAGCTCCGCAAAGGTCAGTCGCCCCCGGCCGCATCGAATGGCGATGGCGGTCTGTCGATCGACTGTCGCCGCGCGATGAAGGCTCACCACATCGGCGAAGCCGAACGCCGCAGCCTCACTCGGCACGGTCTGCCGGTGTCCGTCGTCGATGACGAAGTCCGATATCCGCCGCTCGGCGTTGTCGGCAATCTGGCGCAGCATCGAACCGAATTGCGTCGCCAATCGCGCGATAGTCGGACGCTCGAACAGATCGGTGGCGTAGTTGAACGTGACCTTCATGCCGACGCCATCGATGACGTCGAGGGCGACATCGAAATGCGAACCAGCGAGATCGACAATGTCGATGTCGGCAGTGAGCCCCTCGACGCCGGAGAAACCGCCCGGCGCCGTCATGTAGTTGAACTTCGCCTGGAACAGGGGATTTTGCCCACCGCTGCGTTCGGGCTTGAGGCCGTCGACCAGCATTTCGAACGGAAGATCCTGGTGCGTCAGCGCCTCGACCACCGACTCCCTGACCTGACGCAACAGGCTGGTGAAGCTCGCTTCGGCGGTCATCTCGGCCCGCAGCACCAGCGTGTTGACGAAACATCCGATCAGTCGTTCGAGCTGCGTATGCCGGCGCCCGGCGACCGGCACGCCGACACGCAAATCACTCTGCCCGGTGTAGCGCTGGAGCAGCGCGTAATATGCGCCGAGCAGCAGCATGAAGACGCTGACGCGCTGCTTGCCGGCGATCTCCCGGAGCCGGGACGCAAGCACGGCGTCGATGGCCAGACCGATCGTATCGCCGGCATGGCTCTGGATCGTCGGGCGCGGCCGATCATGCGGCAGCGCCAGCACCGGGTGAACATCGCCGAGCTTGGCGCGCCAATAGGCGAGCTGCCGATCGCCCTCGCCGCCCGCAAGCCAGCTTCGCTGCCAAGCCGCAAAATCAGCATATTGAATTGCCGGAACCGGCGGCACGCCTGCGTCCTGACCGGTACCGGCTCGATAGAGAGCGGCCAGCTCTTCGAGTAGCACATCAAGCGACCATCCATCGACGATGATGTGATGGGCCAGCAACAGCAGTTCATACGCATCGTCCGCAAATTGAAGCAGCACGGCGCGCAACAATGGCCTGTTCACGAGATCGAATGGCTTGCCGAGCTCGGATCGCCTGACCGTCTCCGCGCGCTCGGAGCGCTCCCGCACAGAATAGGCGCGGAGATCCTCGTGCCGAACGCCGATGCTCATGACATCGTGGACGAGCTGCGTCCCACGGCCGTCTCTGGCGATGAACGTGGTGCGCAATATCTCGTGACGACGGACGATCTCGCCGAAAGCACGCGAAAGCACTGCACGGTCGAGCCGTCCCTTCAGACCGATTGTGCTCGCAACGGTATAGGCTGTCCCAGCAGGATCCATGTTCCAGAGGAACCAGAGCCGCTCCTGTGCGTGCGACAGCATCGTGCGATCGGCCGCGACGGCCCATGGGATCGGCGGGAGCGCTCGGCCAGCGCCGGTGCCCGCCAAAACATCGATCCGGCCAGCGAAGGCCGCAAGCGCCGGCGCGTCGAAGAAGGTGCGCAGCTCCACTTCCACGTTCAGGCGGTCGCGGATCGCCGCGGCTACTTGGCCAGCCGCGATCGAGTTTCCGCCCAGCACAAAGAAATCGTCCTCGCGATGCACCGCCGCGACGCCAAGCGCCTCGCACCACATCGCAGCGACGGCGCGCTCGGTATCAGTCGCCGGCACCGTCAGGGATGCAGTGCCGCGGCGACGCCCTCTCTCGAACACCGCGAAGCTGTCGAGCGTGTTGTCGGCGAGACGCGTTGCGCAGGCCGACCGCTGCAGCTTGCCGCTCGTCGTCAGCGGCATCGCTTGCGGGTTCAGCAGAACGATCACGGCCGGATATTCCTGCGCCTGCCGGAGCACGGCTTCGCCGATCGCATGTGCGAGCGCTTCCGGATTGCTACGCTTGAGCACGGCGCGGCTGAACTCCACCGCCACTCCGATGGCTTCACGCCCCTCGACCTCGATGGGAAAGGCGGCAACCCGTCCGCTGCGGACGGATTCGACCTCGGCTTCGACCGCCTGCTCAACATCCGTCGGATAGACGTTCTGCCCGCGAACGATCAGCAGGTCCTTGAGACGACCGGCCACCACGAGTGCGCCGTCGCGAAGGAAGCCGATGTCGCCGGTCCGCAGCCAACGCGCACCATCTCGCTCGACGAAGGCTTGATGCGTGGCCTCGACATTGTTCCAGTAGCCGAGCGCGACACTGGGACCGGTGACCCAGATCTCGCCCACCTCATTCGCCTCGGCCACCGCCGATTCGTCGACGCGCATGATGCGCACGGCGTGACCAGCAGCAGTTCGACCACATGCCACGAGGTCCGTGCCTTCGCTGGCGCTCGCGATGCGGCCGGCGGCGAGTTCCGCGGTGTCGAGCGTGTAGCTGACGGTCTCGGCGGTGATGTCGCTGGCCGTGACCAGCAGCGTCGCCTCCGCAAGTCCATAGCAAGCCGTCAACGCCCGTCGATCGAACCCGGCCCGCGCAAACCGGTCGCCAAATTTCTCGAAGGTGGTGCGGCGGACGAACTCCGAGCCCGAGAACGCAAACCTCCACCGGCTGAGGTCGAGCCGACGGATGGTCTCTTCCGAGATGCGGTCGGTGCAGAGTGAGTACGCGAAGTCGGGGCCACCGCTCAACGTGCCGCCGTGACGGTCGATGGCCTCGAGCCAGCGCCGTGGCCGCTCCAGGAAGTTCCGTGGCGACATCAGGACGCCGGTAAAGCCCGTGAACAGCGGGTTCAGAAGTCCGCCGATCAGCCCCATGTCGTGATAGAGCGGCAGCCAGCTCACAAACACGTCGTCCGGCGTTCCGCCACAAACCGCTTCGATGGCACGCTCGTTGGCCGCCAGATTGCCGTGAGAGACGCAAACGCCCTTCGGCTGCGAGGTCGAGCCGGATGTGTACTGGAGGAACGCGATCCCATCGGCCGCAGGCCCCGTCTCGCGCCAGTCCGCCGCGAGATCGGGCGAAATCGTGTCCACCGCAACGATCTGCACGTCGGCGAGCTCGGGCAATGCCGCCTCGATGAGGCCGCGCAGCCCCGTCTCCACCAGGATGAAGCGCGGCGCGGCATCTCGCAGGATACCGTTGAGTCGTCCCGCATAGCGCTCGGGGCCGCCCTCAGGCGGATAGGCCGGCACGGCGATTACGCCCGAATACAGGCAGGCATAGAATGCGACGGCATAGTTGATCCCGCTCGGAAGCAGGATCACCGCCCGCTCGCCCGTACCGCCCATCTGCTGAAACCAAGCCGCAAGCGCCCTGATCCGAGCGTCGAGCGCGGCGAACGTCAGCTCGTCGGCGACGTCGTCGCCTTCGAGGAACCGCAAAGCCATCTTCTGCGGTCGCAAAGCGGCATGCTCTCGCAAGCGTTCGACGAGGTTGGATCTATCCATCTTCGAAAATTCCTGTCCGGCCGCGCGCCGGAAATCCCCACGCCGAGTGCCGCCGATCACCCCTGCCGATGAGCTTCGGCCATGGCGACGATCACCTTGCGCGGCCCCTTGAACGGGGCACGCGCGTGCGCGGTGAGCATGTTGTCGAGCATCACGACGTCCCCAGCCTGCCAGGGAAAGCTGATCTTGTGCCTCTCCAGAACGGTCCGGACCGTTGACAATGTTTCGTCCTCGATCGTCGAACCGTCGCCATAGAAGACGTTGCGCGGCAAATCGGCTTCGTCGTCGACCACGTCGAGCAGACTCTCGCGCACCTCCGGGTCGAGATTGGAGACGTGGAACAAATGCGCCTGGTTGAACCAGACCCGGTCACCGGTGACCGGGTGCTGCGCCGTGCCCTGACAGATCTGGCGCGTGCGGAGCTCGCCGTCTTCCTTCCACTCGCATTCGATGTCGTGGCGAGCGCAGTAAGCCTCCACCTCCGATCTGGAGTCGGTGCCGAACACCTGCTGCCAGTCGACGTCGAGCCCGTTGCCGTAGTTCCGCACATACATCACGCCCTTCTCGGTAAACCGCTCGCGAATGGCCGGCGGCATGTCGCGATAGATGGCGCGGCTGTCGGCGATCGGCGTCTCGCCGCCTTCCAGCGCCGGCTGCATGCAGTAGAACCAGATCTTCATCGGCCAATCGCGGGTATAGGCCTGCTCGTTGTGCAGCGGGATATGCTGGTGCGGCGGATACTCCGTGGACGTGTAGACGCCTGAGGTCACCTGCGAACGCGGCGTCGACCCGAACTCGTAGGTCAGCAGCGGGTGGCCGAAATCGGCCGCGAAGGCTCGAAACGCATCGGGACCATCGAGCGCGAAATCGCGAAACACGATGCCGCCGCTGTCGGTGAGGTACCGGTCGATCGTTGCACGCAGCATGGGAAGGGATTCGCCGAGCGGCTGCCCGGCCTCACCTGCCCTAAGCAGCATGGGAAGAGCCTTGCCCTCAATGAGTGGCTGGACGGAGAACGCGCTCATGATCCTCGCTCCGATGCAAACCGGTCGATCGCCCCGATTGCCGGGCCAGCGCCCAGCCGATCCGGTCGATCAGTTCGGCCTGCTGTGTGTGAATGAAGAAGTGATGCCCGGGCAGAATATCGAGCGTGAATGCCGCCGAGGTCTCCAGCCGCCAAGCCTCGAGTGCTTCGCGGCTGGTCTCGTCGTCCGCTCCGCCAAAAACGTGTACGGGGCACGGCAATGGACGCCGCGGCCGGTAGGCATAGGCTCCGCACATCAGAAAATCTGCGCGCAGTACCGGCAGCGCGGATCGCATCAACTCGGCATTCGACAGCGCCTCGTCGGGTGTGCCCTGAAGATCACGCAGCTCCTGCATCAGCGCCTGGTCGCTCAGGGGATGGCGCCACTTGCTGCCGTCCCGAACCGCCGGCGCTTCCGCACCCGAGGCGAAGAGAATGGCCGGCGCAGGCACTCCGCTATCGAGCAGGCCATGTGCGAGCTCGAACGCGATCACGGCACCGAGGCTGTGCCCGAACAACGCATAGGGCCCGTCGAGCTGTGCCGCGAGTTCACCAGCCAGCTGCGCCGCCAGCACGCCCGGATCGGTCGCCAGCGGCTCGTCCATGCGCGCACCACGCCCGGGCCATTCGACCGGCCGAACGTCGATCCATGACGGCAGCAGCCTGCGCCACCGCGCATAGAACATGGCACTGCCGCCGGAATAAGGCAGACAAAGAAGCCGCATCGGACGACCAGACTTCGCTGACTACGTCGTCTGCTGAGGCGACGCGCCGTCCATGAACTTGCGCAAGCTGAGCGGGCGCATGTCGGTCCACACCTGCTCGATATGGTCGAGACATTCCTTCTTGCTGCCGGACTTGCCCACCGCCTTCCAGCCGGCCGGAATCTCCTTGAACGTCGGCCAGATGGAGTATTGCTCTTCGTGATTGACGACGACGGTGAAGGTGACATCGTCTCTGTCGAACACCATCATGGCGCGATCCCCTTTTCGGAAAGCGAAAGCAGAGACGTTTGACTAGGTGAGAAGCCGACGAGGGTCAAAGCAATATCGACGCGACTTTTTGTAAGACCTCAAAATTGGCGACGGGCGGACACAATGCAACCTCCGCGCTTGCGCGCCAATACGCGGAAAACTATTGGGATTTCAGGACGCGACGAAGATTGCTGCAATTCTAACTGCGCAAGGAGGAACTTTTCCGATGTGGCGTGATGGTGCGATTTTATCGCGGTGGTGTTTCATGACACTGTCATCAATCGCGACAAGTGCAGCTTGCTGATTATGGACCAACGAAAAACCGCCGCGGACCAGATCCACGGCGGTGCGCATCGGGAGTACCAAGGACCAGCGTTCAGAAATTGAACGTCGTCGACAGGAGGTAGGTGCGCGGCGCGCCGAGTGATACCGCGCTACTCACCGTGCGATAGGAATTCCAGTACGCCTCGTTGAACACGTTCTCCACGCTGGCGCGAACAACAATCGGCTTACCGTTCCAAGGCGACAGGAATGTGTAGCGTGCGCCAAGGTCGACTCGCGTCCACGCAGGAAGCTCCTGCGTATTCGCATCGTTGGCGTAGCTTTCGCTAGTGTAGATGACCCGGCCGGTCATAGTCAGTCCCGGCAGGAACGGGGTGTCCCACTCGGCGCCGAGGTTCAAGTTAACCGCCGACACGCCGACGGGAACCTTGCCATTGTAGTTGACGATGATCGATCCGACGGAGACCGCCTGCCTGACGACCTCGCCGTCAATGAAGGTCACACCACCCAGCACCCGGAACGTCGGGGTCACCTCCCCGAAGGTGAACAGTTCGAAGCCCCGATTGCGCTGCTCGCCGGAAAGTCGCCTCGCAGGTAGGGTTTGCCCCGGCACTGCGACCGAAATAATGTTCGGACTGGTGATGTCAAATGCGCTGGCAGTAAAGCCGATCCGGCCCATATCGACCTTCATGCCGACTTCCTTCTGCTTGGTCTGAGCAGGAGGAATGATCTCGCCAACGTTCGAATACGACGTGGCGCCGACAACGACTTCGGGCGCCTTAAGGCCTTCGATGTAGTTTGCGTAAAGGGAGATGTTCTCCACCGGCTTGACGATGACCGCATAGCCGGGACTCCAGGTCGGAACGTCGACACTCGATTTGGCAGAGGTCAGCAGGTTCACGCTGTCTACGCCCGCTGTCTGCCGCCTCGCCCCGACAACAAACTGAAGCCTGTTGTTGAACATCGACATCGTATCAGCGATACCGACACTGGTAAGCTTGGTTCGCGTCTCCAGATTCTGGGCGACGGTAGCGAAGTTGGGATAAGGGATCGGAACCGGATTGTACAAGTTTGAATTGATCGCAGCGCCTGCCCTGCCGAACGAACTGTAATCTCGCTCGAAAGCCGAGTAGTTCACAGTCAAGAGATGATTGATGGGGCCGGTATCCACCGAGGCTCGCAGCCCGACCTCACCTGTATAATTGTCATAAACATCGCGCCCGCTGAATGGAACGGCCGTCCAGTTGCCGTTCGCGTTCGTGATGCGCGGCGATGGATAGACGTAGTCGATCTCGCTCTTGTGATATCCAGCCGCACCGTACGCCGTCACCGACTCCGTTAAATCGACTTCACCGCGCGTCATGGCAAACGCGTCTTTCGGTTTCCATGTCGCCCATTCCGGCATGTAATTGGCGCCGGGCTTCGGAAGGGCGGGAACTGGGATGGTGGTCGCGAACGGAGGACTGGTGGTAAACGTCAGGAACCGCAGCGGCGGCTTCAGATCATCAGCCTGATAACCGATATCCGTTGAAAAGCGCACGCGTTCACCCCGGTAGTCCAGATTGAGCACGGCGTTGCCGAACTGATCGGTCTGCCGATCATACGCAGTCGAGCCGCCCCGCGCCTCACCATTGAACCGGACGCCCCATTCTTTATGTTCGCCGTATCGACGGCTCACATCGGTTTGCAGTCCGAACTGAGACCTTGATATGTAAAGTGCAGTGAGTTGCGTGATGTCGAAGTCAGGTGCGCGCTTAGTCACCAAGTTAATGCTACCACCATTGGCACCTGCAGGCGGCATGCCGCCGAGAAGCACGCCCGGTCCCTTCAGAACCTCGACGCGCTCAAGGAAATTCGCTGACGTGGAATAGAACGGCGCCATTCCATAGAGGCCATTCATGGCGTAGTCGCCACTGTCGTGGTAGAAGCCCCTGATGTAGACACCATCGATGCCATTGCCGGCAGGCGTCTTCACCCGGACCGAGGGATCGTTGAACAGCACATCGCCGACGGTGCGCGCCTGCTGATTCTTGATCAGCTCCGCCGTATAGCTCGTCTGGTTGAACGGCGTGTTCATCACGCCGCGATTGCCGAGCAGACCGAGACTCCCGCCGGTTGCAACCTGGCCGCCTGCGTAGGCGGGCGGCACCGTGCCGACCGTTCCGGTCGAGGGCACCACATAGGGAACGGGTGCAGCCTGGCGCGGAGGCGCCGCGGCGACTGATCGCTGTCCACGCGAGGCGCGCGTCGACTGTGATCTCTGGACCGGCTGACGAGCTCTTGGCTTGGGGGCATCCACGGTCACGGGCGGCAGATTGGATTGCGCAACCGCATGCTGAAGGTCACCCGAAGATTCCATCGACAGTGCGAGATAACTCACCGCGCCCAACGATAGTGTACGCACGATTTTCCTGGCCGAGAGTTCACGCATCATTCCTGCGCCCCAATTCCACTTGCAAGCACGTCCCCGTCGCTTCCTAACATACGACGGTGCTGCGAGAAGGAATTGGGACCTAGAAATTATCTAAGGTTGCACGACGAAACCGTCGTGATCGGAGAAGCGATTTCCTGCTTCGAACTTCACTGAAAATTTTCGAAAGCTTCTAGTTTCAAATCGTTCTAAGCGCCGATCCAACATGTGACATGCAGGCGATACGCTGTCACTCCGTCCGGAATTCTCTATTTAGCCAAGCAGGTTGCGTATGGTGCGCACGAATATTCTTGCACCAATTTCTATCAACTGATCCGGAAAGTCGTAGTTCGACTCATGCAGCCCGGGATGCTCTTTGCCGGCTCCCAGGAAAAACATCGCCGACTTCGAACGGGAGCCAAAACGTCCGAAGTCCTCGGAGCCACGCAGTGGAAGGCCCTCCGCCGAATGTCGCACCCCCTCTGCGTCCAGCGCGCTTCTAAGCTGGGCAACAGCATCGACGTCGTTTGCGCAATGATTGAAGACGTCGCGATAAGCGATTTCCGTGCTCAGCCCCTCACCGGCCGTCACGCGCCGAACCAAGTCTTCCGCCTCCAGGCGGAGCCGTTCCATCATCACGTCGGTGCATGTTCTCAGTGTCGCCCACAATTCGCCGAAGCCCGGCGCGATACCGAACGCAGGCTCCCCAAGTCTTGCGTGGGTGACCGTCAGCATTGAGAAGTCGTCGTCTAGCTCCGTCCCGCGCCCGAGCGCGGGTATCTCCAGCAGAAGCCTGGCGAGCGCGTCTTTCGGGGAGATACCGAGCGCCGGCTTCGACGCGTGCGTCGTTCGTCCTGATAATCTGATCTGCATTCCTTGCGAGGCGCAATTCACCAAACCTTCGGCAAGAGAGACCTGTCCAAGACCGAGGCCGGGAAGGTTATGCAGCGCGAAGACAAAGTCGGGCCGCACCTGCTCAAACTTCGCATCAGCCAGAACGGCGGCCGCACCGGACCCGTCCTCCTCGGCCGGCTGAAACAGGAGTGCTACGCGACCTCGGCTTGGACGTTGCTGGCTCAGATTTTGCGCTACGGCCGCCAGAATTGCCATATGACCATCATGACCGCAGAGATGGGCCTTTCCTGCTATCAGCGATCGATGCTTGAGTTGTGATTTTTCCTGAATCGGCAGTGCATCCAGTTCGGCCCGAAGCATGATCGTCGGGCCAGACTCACGTCCATCATAGATTCCAAGCACGCCGTGACCACCGAGGCCCGAAACGATCCTGTCGGCACCCGCCGCCTGAAGACGGGCCCGCACGGCTTCCGCGGTTTTTGCCTCTTGCCCCGACAGTTCTGGCACGGCGTGAAGATGGCGTCGCCATGTCACCAATTCATTCAGATCGTTCTCGGTCAGGAACATTGGGCTTCTTTCTCACTCATGACCGGCGGCGAAACGCCTGTTGTAGTCGCTGCACTGCTCTCGTCAATTCGATCGCGCGGAAGCCGAGCTCAGTATCACGCCTCAGACCGTCTGCTCAAATTTGCAGTCGATAGATTTTTGTGCATCTCCCGGTGCACACATCGTGCACACGCCGCCCCTTAGCCGATTGAAAATATTGAGCTCTCGCTCCAATCCATCATGGGCGCCGTAGAGAGCTTTCCATCGTGCGAGCCTGCGGCCGACGCCTTCGTCAGCGCGGCACGACGGCCGTCGCCTCGATCTCGACACGCGAGGATGGCTCGACGAGACGCACGATCTGCACCAGCGCCATGCTGGGGTAATGGGTGCCAATGACCTCGCGATAGACTTTGCCGAGCGCCTTCAGGTTCGACACATATTCGTCCATATCCACGACGTACCAGGTCAGGCGCACGAGATGGTCCGGCCGCGCGCCGCCCTCTGCCAGGATCGCGACGATGTTTTCGAACGTCTGGCGGACCTGCGCAACGAGTCCGTCGGCAAATCGCCCGGCTGCGTCCCAACCGACCACACCACCCGTCACGATGAGTCGTCCTTCAGCCATGACGCCGTTCGCATACCCCTTCGGCTGCGGCCAGCCGCTGGGCTGAAGCAGTTGCAGACCACGCGTCGCGGGAACTTCCGGCTTGCTGATCGTGCTCATGCGTCGCTCTCAATCCTCTCAGCGCGGCTTCAACAGCTCGCGTGCGACAATCAATTTCTGGACCTCGGTCGCGCCCTCGTAGATGCGCAGCGCGCGGATTTCGCGGTAGAGACTTTCGACGACCTCTCCCTTGCGCACGCCGCGGCCGCCGAACATCTGGACGGCACGGTCGATGACGCGCTGCGCGGTCTCGGTGGCGGTCAGCTTCGCCATGGCAGCTTCGCGCGTCGTCGGAAGCTTCTGCACATCGCGGCGCCAGGCCGCGCGGTAGGTCAGCAACGCCGCGGCATCGGTGTCGGTCGCCATGTCGCCGAGCGCGGCCTGGGTCAGTTGAAGATCCCCCAGCGTCGCACCGAACATGTTTCGGCTGCGGGCATGCGACAATGCCTCGTCGAGCGCGCGACGGGCAAAGCCGAGGGCTGCGGCGGCGACCGATGCGCGGAAAATATCCAACGTCTGCATCGCGAGCTTGAACCCGCCCCCGGGCGCGCCGAGCCTACGGCTCGCGGGAATCCGGCAATTAGTAAAGCGCAACGTCGCCAGCGGGTGCGGCGCAATGACGTCGATGCGCTCGGCAATGCTAAAACCGGGATCATCCGGAAAGACGACGAAGGCCGAAATGCCGCGGGCGCCCGGCGCCTCGCCCGTTCGCGCAAACAGCGTATAGACGTCGGCAATGCCGCCGTTCGAGATCCAGGTCTTCTCGCCGTCGATGACGTAGGTGTCGCCGTCGGCCCGCGCCGTGCAGGACATCGCCGCGACGTCCGACCCCGCCTCCTTCTCGGAGAGCGCGAAGGCCGCGAGCCATTCGCCGGAACGCACCTTCGGCAGCACGGCCTTGCGCAACTCCGCCGAGCCACCCAGTGCAATCGCTCCGGAGCCAAGCCCCTGCATGGCGAAAGCAAAATCGGCGAGGCCATCGGCATAGGCCAGCGACTCGCGCGACAGGCAGATCGAGCGGGAATCGATCGACGTCGCATCGCCATCGGGCGCCGCGACCGCGCAATCGAGCAACCCTGCCGCGCCCATCGCGCGCACAAGCTTGCGACAGGCACCATCCACATCATTGTGATCGATCTTGTCGAGGGCTCCCGACTGCACGAAGCGATCGAGCGCCTCGCCGATCGCAAGATGGCGGGGCTCGAAGAACGGCCAGTCCAGCCATTCGCGCCGGATCATCTTTACCACGGAGTTCATCCGATCCCTCCTTCGCTCACTGCGCGGCCACGGCAGCGGCACGCGCCAGATTGGCTTCGTATTGTCCCTTGGCGGACAGATATTGCTTCGGCCAGTTGACCGCTGTGATCCCGATGCGCGCGGCTTCGTGCAGCGTCCAGGCCGGGTCGGCGAGATGCGGCCGCGCAATCGCGCAGAGATCCGCGCGGCCAGCCGCGAGAATCGAGTTGGCGTGATCGGCCTCGGAGATCGCACCGACTGCTATCGTCTCGATGCCGACTTCGTTGCGGATCAGATCGGCGAATGGCGTCTGGAACAGGCGGCCGTAGATCGGCCGTTCCTCCTTCCAGACCTGTCCCGAGGAGCAATCGATCACGTCTGCTCCCGCCTCCTTGAACATCGCAGCGAAGATCGCGGCGTCGGCCGGCGTGTTGCCGCCTTCGGTCCAGTCATGGCAGGACAGCCGCACCGACATCGGCCGATCGGATGGCCACGCCGCGCGCATCGCCCTGAAGACCTCCAGCGGAAAGCGCGCACGATTTTCGTGGTTGCCGCCATATTCGTCAGTCCGCCGGTTGGTCAGCGGCGAGAGGAAGCTCGATAGCAAATAGCCATGGGCGCAATGAAGCTCGAGCCAATCGACACCGGCGTCGGCAGCACGGCGCGTTGCGGCGACGAAATCGTCGCGGACGCGGTCCATGTCGCTGCGGTTCATCTCCCGCGGCAACTGGCTGTGCGGCAGATAGGGCAGCGCGGAAGCCGAGATCAGCGGCCAATTGCCTGAAGCCAGCGGTTGGTCAATCCCCTCCCAGGCGAGCCGGGTCGATCCCTTCCGCCCGGCATGGCCGAGCTGGGTGCCGACCTTGGCATGTCCGAGGCTATGGACCAGATCGACCAGCCGGCGCCATTGTGCCGCTTGCTCATCATTCCAGAGCCCGAGACAGCCCGGCGTAATCCTGGCATCCGGTGAGACGCAGGTCATCTCGGCAAAGATCAACGCGGCGCCGCCCATGGCGCGCGCTCCGAGGTGGGCGATGTGGAAGTCGTTGATCAGCCCGTCCTTCGCCGAATACATCGCCATCGGCGAGACCATGATGCGGTTCGCCAGCGTGAGGCCGCGCACGCGGTGCGGCGTCAGCATCGGCGGCGGTACCCGTTCGCCGTCCTCGACGGCGATGCCCGAGCGCGCGGCAAACCATCGCTCGAATCCTTCCAACCAGGCACGGTCGCGCAGGCGCAGGTTTTCATGGCTGATGCGCTGGGAACGCGTCAGCATCGA
The DNA here is from genome assembly GCF_020193715.1 of Bradyrhizobium sp. IC4060. Classification (NCBI taxonomy): domain Bacteria; kingdom Pseudomonadati; phylum Pseudomonadota; class Alphaproteobacteria; order Hyphomicrobiales; family Nitrobacteraceae; genus Bradyrhizobium; species Bradyrhizobium sp. IC4060. Next base: position 883,816 of record NZ_JADYVJ010000001.1, read on the forward strand.
ATAGAAGAATTGCGGCGGTTCGAGCGTATCAGCATAGCGCCGGCCGACCACCTCGAACCATTCCATCGCATTGCGCGCGGCGTTCTGGATGCGCGCCACGTCGACGCGGCGTACTTCCTCGTAGGCCTCCAGCACGGTCTGGATGCGGTCGCGCCCGTGACCATGGCGATCGAACTGGTTGGCGAGCTCGATGGCGTCGTCGAGCGCGAGCTTGGTGCCCGACCCAATGGCGAAATGCGCGGTGTGCGCGGCGTCTCCCATCAGCACGACATGGGAGCGGCCGTTGAACACGCTCCATTTGCCGCAGATCAGGCGGCTGAAATTGAGCCAGGCCGAGCCGCGCAGATGGCGGGCGTTGGTCAAGAGCTTCGCACCGTCGAGCGTCTCGGCAAAGATCTTCTCGCAGAAGTCGATCGACCCCTGCTGATCGAGCTCGCCCAGCCCGTGAGCATTGTAGGTCTCTTCCGTGGTCTCGACGATGAAGGTCGAGGTCTCCGCGTCGAACTTGTAAATGTGTGCCTGAAACCAGCCGTGCTCGGTCCTCTGGAAATCGAACGTGAAGGCGTCGAATGCCTTCTTGGTACCGAGCCAGATGTAGCGGTTCGGCCGGATCACCATGTCCGGCTGGAACTGTTCGGCATAGCGGGCGCGAATCCTGGAATTCACACCGTCGGTGGCCACGATCAGGTCGGCGTCGGGGAATTCAAGATCGGACTCCACCTCACGCTCGAAGGCGAGCTCGACACCCAGAGCCTCGCAGCGCCTCTGGAGAATGTTGAGCAGATGCTTGCGACCAATGCCGATGAAGCCGTGGCCGGTCGTGCGCTGCCGCGTCCCCTTGAAGACCAGCTCGATGTCGTCCCAGTGATTGAAGGCGTCTTCGATCTCGGCCGCGCTTTCGGGGTCGGCAAGACGCATCGCAGACATCATGGCATCGGAGAATACCACCCCCCAGCCAAACGTATCGTAGGGCTTGTTGCGCTCGACGACCGTGACGACATGTTCCGGATGTCGACGCTTCATCAGGAGGCCCAGATAGAGGCCGGCCGGCCCGCCGCCGATACAGACTATGCGCATGATCCCTCGCTTTCGCGCGTTGCGCCGAGCTCTCACCCAATTATTTTAAGTATAAAATATTTCCTCGACGCGTGCCTTGTCAAGGCGGTTCTGCAAAGGCCCTGGAGGGCACGCCCCTCGCCGCAGCGTCGATCTGAATTTTAGTGTAAATCGGATGCACGGCGGCGCCGATTCCGGATCCCTCGGACCCAGCCTTGAATTTACTTTTGGCACGAACTATCTTGCCAATGTCCACGAGAGCTGCGCCAGCTTTCGTAAGCCACGAAGCCCGGGAGATTCGATTGGCACTCGCGAAGGAGTCCACCCCTGTTTCGGCCAAGAACGAGACGGATCAGGAGGCTGAGTACAGGGCTCAGACACGCCTTTGGCTCCGACTGCTCGCCTGCACGTCCCTCATCGAAGGCGAGTTGCGGCGCCGGTTTCGCGAAGAGTTCGACTTCACGATGCCCCGCTTCGACGTTCTCGCCCAGCTCGACCGCGAACCAAGCGGACTTGTGTTGGGAGAGCTGCCCAAGCGCCTGATGGTCTCGGCCGGGAACCTCACGCCAATCGTCGACCGCCTGGTCGCAGATGGATACATCACCCGCACGGCGTCGAACCTCGACCGGCGGGTGCAGATCGTCTGTATGACGGTCGAAGGCCGCAAGATCTTCAGGCGAATGGCCAAGAGCCACGGCGCATGGCTTGCCGAGCTGCTGGCGGATTTCCCGGCAGATCGGTTCGATGGATTGATCGGCGAGCTCGACGAACTCAAGGCCGCCGTCAGGGACGCCTTGCAAAAACCTTGAGCGGATACGACGTCAGCGTCGTACCTTCACTCCGGCCGCTTCGCGATCCCATGTATCCGTCGTGACACCGGCATCGCGCAGCACGCCCTTCTTGATCTTGCCGTTCTCCGTCAGCGGCATCTGACCGAGGATTCGCACATAACGCGGAATAGCGAAATAGGCGATCCGTCCTTCGCAATGCCTGACGATGTCGACGGGCTGTAGCAAGTGGCCCGGTTCCAGCAGAATCGCAGCAGCAACTTCATCCTCACCCAACTCCGACGGCAGCGGGTAGACCGCGCAGGCAGCGACCGCGGGGTGCGCCTGGATCGCCTGCTCGACCTCCCACGAGGACACGTTCTCGCCGCGCCTGCGGATGGAATCCTTCATGCGATCGATGAAGCGATAATGCCCGTCGGAATCGCGAACGACCCGATCGCCTGAGTGGAACCACAGATTTCGCCAGGCCTCCACGGTCTTCTCCGGCATGCCGAAATAGCCGGACGCGAACGCAAAGGGTTCTCTCGCGCGAAGCACGAGCTCGCCGGCCTCTCCATCAGGCAGCGCGGAATCATTCTCGTCGACGATCCGCGCCTCAATGCCATCGGCCAGGTACCCCATCGTCCCCGCCCGATCCGACGGAATCGTGCCGGCGAACACGAAATTCGTCTCCGTCGACCCGTAGCCGTCGACCAGCGGTACGCCGAAGCGCTCGCGGAACGGGCCGTGGATTTGCGGCGGCACGCCGCCGCCAAGCGCGACACGAAGACGATGCATTGACTCGTCTGCGCTCTTCGGCTGTGCCAGGAGCATCGACGCCATCGCACCGAGCAGATAGCCGACCGTCGCATTGTGCTGTCGCGCGGCAGCCCAAAAGCCGGAAGCCGAGAACTTCGGCTCGAGCACGTACGTGCATCCGTTCAGCAGCGCCTGATAGAACGCATTCAGCGCGTTGGTGTGGAACAGCGGCAGCGTCGTGAACAGCACATCGCCCTCGCGGATTCCGAGCGCGCGCGCCGAATAGACGCCCCACCAGAACAGCTGCGCCTGCGGACAGCACACACCCTTCGCAGGCCCCGTGGTGCCCGACGTATAGAGGATCGCAACGGTGTCACCGGGACGCACGGCGCCGGCCGGGGCTGCGGCGCCAAGAGGCGGCAGCGGGACCGCGGAAAGCCTGGCACCGATTGCGTCGGCGGCAGCTCCGATGATCCAGGTCCGAGGCGGCAGCTCGACATCCGCCTCGACACTCTCGACCGCGCTGGCGAACTGAGCCTCGATGACGAGCAGCGCGGGACGCGAGTTGCGGAAAATGTGGGACAGCTGGAAGCCGCGCAACGCGGTGTTGATCGGGACCGCGATCGCCCCCAGCCACGCACAGCCGAGATAGACCTGCAAGAATTCTGGACGGTTCGAGCACATCAGCGCAACTCGGTCGCCCGGCTGGATCCCGGCATCGACCAGCGTCTGGGCCGACGCAGCCGCAATCGCGGCGGCCTGCGCAAAGCTCCAGCGCGCCTCCCCGGCCACCAGCAGAAGGCGGTCGCCGTAACGCTCTGCCTGCCGCGCGAGCATCGTCGAGAGGATGCGCTCAGACGGTGGATACCACGCGATCGCGCGCGCCCAGGCAGGCGTCGCATTCTCACTACCGACCACGTTGGTGATGTTCCCCAGCGCATCGTTCTCCACTGCGATCATGCCCGCACCTCAAGGCAGCAGCTTGTACTTACCGTCCTCGATCTGGATCATGATGCGCGAGCGATCGTCGACGCCATGCCGGTCCGCCGGCGTGTAGGTGTAGACGCCCTGCGTCCCCACGACCTCCCTGGTAGTGAACAGCGCCTGGCGAATCGCGGTACGGAACTCGGCTGAGCCCGGCTTGGCACCGGTCGCCATCGCACGCTTGGCGGCGTCGGCGAAGATCAGCCAGCCGTCGAACGAATAGGACGAGAATGAATCCGTCGGTGCCTCGCCGTTGGCCTTTTCGAAGGCCGAGCGGAAATCGAGGGCAACCTTCTGGATCGGATTGCTGGCCGGAAGCTGCTCCGCCGCGGTCACAGGTCCGGTCGGGCAGATGATGCCGTTGGCGGCTTTGCCGGCCAGACGAAGGAAATCGGCGCTGATCAGCCCGTGGTTGCCATAGAGCGGTCCCTTATATCCACGCTCGGACAGAGCGATGACCGGCAGTGCGCCCGGCGTGCCGGTGCCGCCGAGCATGATGGCGTCGGGGCGCGCGGCGAGTGCGCGCAGCGCCTGAGCCGTCACCGAGGAGTCCGAGCGGGCGTAGCGCTCGTTGGCGATGACCTTGATGCCAGCGGCCTTCGCACTCTGCTCGAGCGAATTGTACATGAGATCGCCGAACGCATCGGAGAAACCGATAAAGGCCACGGTCGTCAGGCCCTTGGCCTTCATGTGGTCGACGATACCTTGCACCAGAAGCGGCGTCGGCTGCGGTGTCTGCACGACCCAGGGACCGCCGTCGCCCGATGGCACCGGTGCGATCGGCGACACCGCGATCATCGGAATCTTCATCTCGATAGCCGCCGTCGCCATGGCGAGCGTCTGGGGAGCGCCGGACGTGCCGATCAGGATATCGACCTTCTCTTGCTCGACCAGCTTGCGCGCATTGCGCGCCGACGCAGTCGGATCAGAGCCGTCATCGAGCTGGATGACCCGTAGCTTCTCGCCGCCAATTTCGCCGATATAGACCTGACCTGCCGCGATCCCCTTCGCGTTGGGAATACCGATCGATGACACCGGCCCGCTGAGGCCGGTAACGAAGCCGACAAGGATCTCGGCCTGCGCGAATTGCGGAACGGCAAGCAGCAATGCAGTGGAAGCCACCAGGCTCTTGATCAAGTTCATGGCACCTGTCTTTCGTGAGAATTCTTGTTCTGATTGGAGCGCGCCATGGATTGGGATCAGGTCGACGACACCAGCGCGATGACTCGAAGCGGGCTGCCGGAGCCGTTCTGGATCTTCAGTGGCGAAGCCACGATGACGGCACCGGTAGCGGGCAGCTGATCCAGGTTACACAGGCATTGCAGGCCGTAGCGCCCCGCACCGTGCAGGAAGTGATGCGCTGGATAAGGCGGCTCGAAGTGTCCGGCCTGCCCCGCATCCGTGCCGATGGTTTCGGTGCCGAAGCCGATGACGCCACGCTCCTCCACCAGCCACTTCATCACCGCCGGGTTCGGGCCCGGCGTATGCGCGCCGTCGTCCCTGAGATTGGAGTAGTCGCGCCAGCCCTTCTTCGACCAGTCTGTCCTGAGCAAGACCCAATTCCGCTCGGGGATGCGGCCGTGCCTGGCTTCCCAGGCTTCGACAATCGGGACGGTCAGCAGGAAGTCGGGATCCTGCGCCGCCTGCGCCGAGCAGTCGATGACACAGGCCGGCGCGATCATGTCCTTGGCCGGCATCGTGTCGACGGCATTGTTCGGCAGGTTCTTGCCGGTGAACCAGTGAATCGGCGCGTCGAAATGCGTGCCGGTGTGTTCGCCGAACGTAACGTTGTTCCAGTACCAGGCCGGGCCGCGACCATCGTATCGCGATATCTCCTGGATGCGGACAGGCGCGGCCTGACCGAATTCCGGCGGCAGGACGATGACCGGAAAGTCCGGACTGAGTGTGAAGGTCAGATCGACGACGCGCACCGCGCCGGAAGAAATCGCACTCGCTAGCTCCAGGAGATTGCTTTGCATCGTCAAGTCCTCCAGCTCGGTTGAAATCCCGCTTCTTATCGGTCGAGCTCGCGCTCGAGCGCTTTCGGATTGGCCGCGAGACGTTGCCGGATCTCTTCGGCGACATCTCCGACATACATCTCTTCGAGTCCGTTCTTGAGGCCCGACACGATCGCCTGCGCGATCGCGCGCGGTGCGACCTTCGGCGGCGGCACGGTCTGGAACCATTCGGTGTCGACAGGGCCGGTGAACAGGTTCATCACCCGGACGCCGCCCGGCCGCAGCTCCGCGCGCAAGCAATGTGACAGCGACAGGCAGGCGGCCTGCGAGGCCGAGTAGGCGCCGAAGGCGGGCCAGTTCGCCAGCGCATAGACCGAGAGAATATTGACCCATGTCGCGCTGCTGTTGATGCCATCGGCACCGCGCATCCGCATGGCCGGGCCAAAGGCTTGAGCCAGATTGATGAAGCCGAGATAGGCCTGATCGATCTCGTCCCGTGCGATGCTCGTGCCCCTGCGGTCGAGCAGGCCGCCCGGCCGGACATATTCCGTCGTGTTGACGAGAATATCGACCTTGCCGCCGATGTCGGCCGCAAGATCGGTAGCCGATTTCTCGTCAGCCGCATGGAGAGTCACGATCTCGATCCCGTCCTGACCGCGCAGCCGCTCCTCGCCGGCGAACGGTCGCCATGGTTCGGCAATGCCGACGAACACCGTCTTGGCACCCGCCGCCTTCAATGCGGCGACGGCTTCCTGACCGATGACGCTGCGGCCATTGGTGACGAGCACGCGACGGAATTTCGGATCGGCCGTCATTTCCCGCCACTGCTTGTCGTCTGCCATGTTGGGAGTCTCCCCTTCGGGACGGGCAAAGGCCACCGCCTGGCCGCTCTTGTCGAGTTGCAGCGACATGCTGACGGCCGCGCCCTCTGCGCAGTCGGCATGAAGATGTGCGACGATCGTCGGACCGCAATCCATCTTGACGAGGCCGATCCGCCACGGCGCCCGCTCGCGGAAATAGACGTCGCTCGGCACCCGCGCCGTTGTCTCGGCAAGCAGTACACCTTGCCGCGGCGCATCGACGAAAGCGAGGCCGGCCGAAAGACAAGACGGGCAGGCTTCGCGCGCCGGATAAGCAAAGGTGCCGCAAGCCTCGCAGCGCTGCAGCATAAAGCGGCCTTCGGCGGCCGCGCGCGTGAACCCGTGCGACATCCTGCTGCGCGGTCGCGGTGGCGAGGCCGGTAGCCGCGTCCGCAGCAGCGGGTTCTTGCGCCGGGGCGGCTTGATCGGCTCTATCATCGCGAAGGTCCAGCAAGGATCGCGGCACCCGAGGCGAGACCACGATCATAGTTGATCATACCGAACCCCGAGGCCAGAGCGAGGCTGGCATTCCTGACCTGCGTGGGACCGGCACTGCCCAGAACCTGCCGCAACCCTTCAACGAGGCCGAGATAGGCGCCGGCGGCACCGGCCTGCCCGACCGAGAGCTGTCCGCCCGAGGTGTTGTGCGGGAAGTCGCCATCGATGGTGAGATCGTGTTGGCGCACGAACTCAGCGCCCTCGCCCTTCTTGCAGAATCCGAGATCCTCGAACTGCATCATCGTGATGACGGGATAGTCGTCATAGGTCTGCACGACATCGAGATCGTCAGGCTTGACGCCGGCCATCGCATAGAGCTCGTCGACATCCATCGCCCAGCCGCCGCGCACCTGCATCGGATCGTCGGCAAAGGCATTGTGCCGCTCGATCGTCGAAAGGAGTCGCGCGGCGGGCAGCTTCAGGGATGAAGCCGTCTCATCGCGCATCACGAGGAAAGCTTCCGCGCCCGCACAGGGCATCACGCAATCAAACAGGTGGATCGGATCGGAAATCGGCCGGGCCGCCAGGTATTGCTCGAGCGTGAGCGGAGCCTTCATGAGCGCATGCGGGTTGCGCAGGGCATTGGCGCGCTGGGCGACAGCGATCTTGCCGACGTCCTCGCGCGCGACGCCGAACATTCGCATATAGTTGCGCGCAATCAGCGCAAAGCTGGCATTGGCGCCGCCCGCGCCGTAAGGATAGACGGCGTCCTGATTGAACCGCGAGAAATTCTCCAGCGTCAGCCTGAACGAATCGACGTGATTGGTGTCGCCAGCGACGCACGCCACGATGTCGGCATCGCGCGCCTGAACCGCGCGCGCCGCCTTGCGCAGCGCCGCAATAGCGCTGGCGCCGCCGAGCGGGATCGTATCCAACCACCGGACGCAGAGCCCGAAATGCTGTGTCAATCCGATGCCACTGTCCGTGCCCATGGTGAAACTGGAGACGCACAGGCCGTCGATGTCGGAGGCCTTGATGCCGGCCTGCGCGACGAGCGCGCTCAGCGCCCGCCCGATCCACCACTGCGCGCTCTCGATGGAGTAGCGCACATAGGGAATCGTGACGGGAGCCGCGATCACCACGCCGTCATATGGTGCGCGCAAGGTGTTGGTCACCGACCGCCCTCGTTCATCCGCCTCAGACCACCGTCAGTTTCACGTCAATATTGCCGCGGGTTGCGTTCGAATAGGGGCAACGCTCATGCGCACCGGCAACGACCTCTTCGGCCACGGCCTTCTCGACACCGGGCAGGCTGACCTTCAGCTCGACAGCGAGCGCATATCCGACGGGCACCGGCCCCATCGCAACCTTCGCAGTCACGGACGGCTCGGCAGAGGGCACCACCTTCCGCGTGCGCGCGACGAGCTTGACCGCGCCGAGAAAGCAAGCGGCATAGCCGGCCGCAAAGAGCTGCTCGGGATTGGTGCCTTCGCCGCCGGGACCACCCATCGATTTCGGCAAGGACAGGGACACCGAGAGCAGACCGTCAGCGCTGGCCGCCTTGCCATCCCGACCTCCGGTCGCCGTCACCTCGGTTTCGTACAAAATCTTCTCGGGGGTCATCATGATTGGTTCTCCAGGAACGGTTTTTCGAGCACTAACGGCTGTTACGGGCAAGTAGCGCGCGGAAGTCATCGCGGGCCTGGGCGCTGGCCCGCCTGAAGCTCGGCCCGCGGCTGGGCTCGGTGCCATTGAGCTTCCGGAGCTGTACCCACATCTCGGCACTCTTGAGCGCCACGGCCGCGCAGTTGACCACCGGAGCGTGGCCGACCTTCAGGCCATGCTCTCGCCCGATCAAGAGGCCTGGCAACACGCCGGCCGGGATCACGACATCCGCGCCGCGTTCCACCAGCGGGAGCGCGCAGGCGACGAAGTCCTTGATCATGCGGGCTTGCGCGGCAGCGTTTCCGGCGAACGCATCGGCGAAATCATCCGGCCTGCAGCCAAGGCCGGTCACATGGACGACGCGATCGCCGAGGCCGTAACGCTCGGCCTGCTCATAGTGCAAGACCTCGAAGACGGGATCGAGCGTCACAAGACCCAGCCGCCGCCCGAGTTGTGAGGCCGCCAGCAACGTCGCCTCGCCAGTCCCAATCACGGGAATGTCGAGCGCCGAGCGCAGCTCGTAGAGTCCGGGATCCTGAAAATGCCCCATGACGAAGGCATCGAACCCACCCTCCTCCGCTGCAATACCGTTGTCGATTGCCTGGACCGCACAGCGCAATTCCGCGAGCCGTCCGAACTCGCGGTCCGGCGGACTGATGCCCTGGACGTGGACCGTCGTGCCTGGCGCAGCGATGTCGTTCAGGTATTCCGACAGCCGCGCCATGTAGGGCGCATTCACGCTCGCATCAACAAAGCTCTGCCAGAAGATGCGCATCGTCCTTCTCCTCAAGCGGTGATCGGAGGATCGGTCGTCGGCTGCCGATGAATATATTTCAATCATAAACTAATTGACGCGTCAAATGGGCGCGGCGGCGACGGCGACCAGTGCCGTCGGGGCCACGGCGAGCACGGTGTTTTCGATCGGCCGATTAGCGCAGAAGCGCCGCACACTGACGAAATTGTATGCAACAACATTTTTTTCTGACAGCCCCGTGACACGTGTTGACGGCGCCACCGGAGTTACTTTAGGCTTTAAGTAATTCCTCGCCGGTCAAGGACCGGTGGCCATGACAATGATGTTGCAGGGCACCGATTTTGAGAGACTCGATCGTGTGGACAGTCGCCGTGCTCGAACAGCCGGCCTTAGCAGCAGCATCGCCGGTCGCGCATCGCGGCGGCACCGACGACCTTTCATCGCTCCGGAAAAGGCCCGCTTGCATGTGCCGGTGGGCCTATCGTTCGCGCGGCGCACAACATCATGGCTGCTGAGCGCCCGGAGCACACACTCTTCGGTCGCGCCCGGTCTTTGGCGCCGCAGCAATGTTTTCAATCGGTCGGTTCGTCGTCCGGGGATCCCGCGAGGCAGCATCGAAGCATTTCTATCCAGCATCAACGGAGGAGAACGCATATGCGCAAGACTCTGAGTTTACTTGCACTTGCCGCCGGCATCGTCACAGCCCCCGCCGCGCGGGCCGATATCACCATCGGCTTCGTCACCTCGCTCAGCGGCAACGGCTCGTCGATCGGCATCCCCTACGGGCGCGGCATCAACGCGGCCTATGAATACAAGAAGACCGTCAACGGCGAGACCATCCGCCTGATCCAGCTCGACGACGGCTCCGACCCGTCGGCCGCGACCCGCAACGCGCGCAAGCTGGTGGAAGAAGAGAAGGTCGACCTTCTGATAGGCACCGCGACCGCGCCCTCGACCATCGCCATGGCGGCGGTGGCGAGCGAATTGAAAGTGCCGATGATCGCGGTCTCGCCGATCGGCAAACTGCCGGAAACACCCGAGCAGTGGGTGGTGTCGGTGCCGCAGCCTGCGTCCCTCCTCGTCAAGATCATCGCCGATCGCATGAAGCGCGATGGCATGAAGAACATCGGCTATATCGGCTTCTCCGACGCCTGGGGGGACCTCGTCTACAACGGCGCCAAGGCGGCGGAGGCCGCCGGCGATGTCAAGATCCAGACCAACGAGCGCTATGCGCGCACCGACACTTCGGTCACCGCGCAGATCCTCAAAGTGCTCGCGGCGCGGCCGGACGCCGTGCTGGACGGCGGCTCGGGGACCCAAGGTGCGCTGCCGCTCCTCAGCCTCGCGGAGCGCGGCTTCAAGGGAAACACCTACGGCACCGTGGCGCTCGTCAATCCGGACTTCGTGAACGTCGGCGGCAAGGCGGCCGAAGGCATCCAGGTCTCCGCCGGCCCGGTCATCGTGGCCGAGCAGCTGCCCGACGAACATTTCGCCAAGAAGATCGCGCTGGATTTCCGCAGCGTCTACCAGAAGGTCCATAACATCCCGACCACCGACGGCTTCTCGGCCTACTCCTTCGACGCCTGGCTGATCTTCGCCAACGCAGCGGAGCGCGCGCTCAAGACGGCGAAGCCCGGCACGGCGGAATTTCGCGCCGCCCTGCGGGACGCGATCCTCAGCACCAAGGAGCTACCGGGCGTGCACGCCATCTACAACTTCAAGCCCGGCGCGGTGACCGGCGTCGATGAGCGCGCGCTGGTCGTGGTGCGCCTGACGGGCGGCGCCTGGAAATACGCGCCGTAGTCGGACAGGCCAGGCCACCAGAACAAGGGGACGGCGTTCTCAATGACGAGCGACATCGCAGCCATTCTTGCGATCGACGGGATCGCCACCGGCGCAGTCTACGCGCTGGTGGCGATCGGGACCGTCCTCATCTTCACGGTGACACGGGTCATCTTCATTCCCTTTGGCGACATCGCGGCCTTCACGGCGCTGACGCTGGCGGCGCTCGACGCGAAGCGCTTTCCGGGCACGGGTGCGCTGGTCGTCATCCTTGCGTGCCTCGCAACCCTGATCGAAATCGTCTCGCTGCTGCGCAATGGCGAGCGTCGGCTGCTTCCGCGCGCTCTCTTCTTCTATCTCGCATTGCCGCTGGCCGTGGTTGGCCTCGCCTGGCTGACCATGCGCGCCGATCCGCCGCTCGCCATCAGGCTCGTGCTGGCCTTGATGCTGATCACCCCCATCTCCCCGCTGCTGGACCGGATCGTCTTCCGTCCCATTGCGGACGGAACGGTGCTGCTGCTCCTGACCGTTTCCGTCGCCCTGCACTTCGCGCTGGTCGGCCTTGGGCTGCTCTTCTTCGGTCCCGAGGGTGTCAGGACCGAGCCGCTGACGTCATTGTCGACCGAGTTTGCGGGCGTGCTGATCTCGGGCCAGACCATGCTGATCGTGATCGCAGCCCTCGTCTTCTCTGGCCTCCTCTATCTCTTCTTCGACTTCACGCTGGTCGGTAAATCGCTCCGCGCGACGGCCGTGAACCGGACCGGCTCCCGCCTGATGGGCATACGTCCCGCCCGCGCCGGCACCATCGCCTATCTCCTGGGCTCGCTGATGGCCGGCGTCTCCGGAATCCTGATCGCGCCCGTCAACACCATATTCTACGATTCCGGCTTCCTGCTCGGCCTCAAGGCCTTCGTCGGCGCCATCGTCGGCGGCATGACGAGCTATCCCGGCGCGGCCATCGGCGCGGTCGGCGTCGGTATCCTCGAAAGCTTCGCATCCTTCGAGAGCAGCGCGCTGAAGGATGTCATCGTGTTCTCGCTTCTGATCCCGATCCTGATCTGGCGATCCCTCGCCTCGCTGCATTCCGAGGAGGAGATCGAGGAATGACGCGCCTTCACGTTCAGCTCGCGGCGGTGGCGGCGGTAGCGTGCCTTGCGCTCGCGCCATTCGTCCTCAACCCCTTCAGCATCACGCTGATGAACTATATCGGCATCTATTCGCTGGTCGCGATCGGCCTTGCCCTGCTCACCGGCGTCGGCGGCATCGTCTCCTTCGGACAGGCCGCCTTCGTCGGCGTCGCGGCTTATGCCACGGCCTGGGTCTCTGCTCTGAATGGATATTCCCCGTGGCTCGGCCTCGTGTTCGGGGTGGCGCTGACCTGCGGTGTCGCGACCGTCCTCGGCGTCGTCACCTTGCGGCTCCAGGGGCATTTCCTGTCGCTCTCGACCGTCGCCTGGGGGCTCGCCATCGGCTTCCTGTTCGGCAATGTCGAGGGACTCGGGCGCTTCAACGGCATCTCGTCGATCCCGCCGATCAGTATCGGATCGTTCGCGCTCGTCTCGAGCGCCCAGATCTATTTCCTGATCTGGGGCATCGTCGTCGTGGTGCTTTTCCTCGGATACAATCTCCTGGACTCCCGGGTCGGCCGCGCCATGCGCGCGCTGCGCGGCGGCAATATCCTGGTCGAAAGCCTCGGCATCAACGCCTTCCGGATCAAGCTCGTGACCTTCGTGATCGCGGCCTTCCTCGCCTCGCTCTCCGGCTGGCTCTACGCCCATATGAGCCGCTTCATCAGCCCGGGCCCGTTCGATGCCGGCATGGGCATCGAATATCTGATGATGTCGATGGTCGGCGGCGCCGGCAGCTTGCTCGGCGGCGTCGTGGGCGCCGCTATCGTCACCCTGCTGAAGAACAGCGTGCAGGACTATCTGCCGCTGATCGCCAAGGGCGCGTCCGGCCAGCTCGAGATCGTCGCCTTCTCCGCGCTGTTCATCCTGTTCCTGCAATGGGCGCGGCAGGGCATCGTGCCGTTCGTCGCGCGCTACTTACCGAAGATCAAGCGCGAACGGCCACCAGCCGCTCCGCCCCTGCCTCGCCGTCCCCAGCCGAAACCGGGCGAACTGCTTCTGAAGGTCGACGGCGCCGAACGGCGGTTCGGCGGTCTTGTCGCCGTCAACAATGTCAGCTTCGAGGTCCGCTCCGGCGAGATCCTCGCCGTCATCGGCCCGAACGGCGCCGGCAAGAGCACGATGTTCAACTGCCTGACGGGCGCGCTCAGGGTCAACAAGGGCGAGATCGTCTTTGCCGGACGCGCCATCACGCGCGATCCACAATCCCGCATCGCGAGGGATGGAATCGCCAGGACCTTCCAGCATGTGAAGCTGCGGCCGCGCATGAGCCTGCTCGAGAACGTCATGCTCGGCACCTACGCGCGCACCAGCACGGGCCTGTTCGCCGGCGCCCTGCGCCTCAACCAGCGCGAGGAAGCCAGCACCCGGCACGAGGCCTTGAAGCAGCTCGAACGCGTCGGGCTCGGCGACAAGCCGTTCGAGCTCGCGGGCAATCTGCCGCTCGGCAACCAGCGCATCCTGGAGATCGCGCGCGCTCTCGCCGCAGACCCGGCGCTGCTGGTGCTGGACGAGCCGGCCGCGGGCCTGCGCCGCCAGGAGAAGCTCAGGCTTGCGGAGCTGCTCCGCTCGCTGCGGTCGGACCATCTGACCATCCTGATCGTCGAACATGACATGGAGTTCGTGATGTCGCTGGTCGACCGCATCGTCGTGCTCGACTTCGGCTCCAAGCTCTGCGAGGGCGCGCCCGCCGCGATCCGGAGCGACGAACGGGTTCAAGAGGCCTATCTCGGAGGCGTCGCGTGAGCGAGATGTTTTCCATGACGGATGTGACCGTCTGCTACGACAATGTCGAAGCGGTCCGCAACGTCTCGCTGTCGGTCGAGGAAGGCCAGATCGTTACCGTGATCGGCCCGAACGGCGCCGGCAAGACCACGCTGCTGATGGCTGCCATCGGGCTGCTCGCCTCCCGCGGCCGCCTCGTCTTTCAGGGCAACGACATCGGCAGGATGTCCGTCGAGGACCGCGTCGAGCGCCGGCTGTGCCTCGTGCCGGAGAAGCGCGAGCTGTTCTCCGACATGTCGGTCGCCGACAATCTCCTGCTCGGCTCCTACAGCTTGCGCGACCGCTCGGGCGTCCAGAAGACGCTGGACGAGGTCTATGATCGCTTTCCGCGCCTGAAGGAGCGGCAGCGCCAGGCCGCCGGCACCCTCTCCGGCGGCGAGCGCCAGATGCTGGCGCTCGGGCGCGCGCTGATGGCCAAGCCGAAGCTGCTCATGCTCGACGAGCCGAGCCTCGGCCTCGCACCGCTGATCGTGCGCGAGATCTTCCGCACCATCGCCTCGCTGCGCGACCTCGGCGTCTCGATCCTGCTGGTCGAGCAGAACGCCCGCGCCGCGCTGGAGACGGCCGATTACGGCTATGTGCTCGAGACCGGCGAGATCGTGCAGTCGGGCCCCGCCAAGGATCTCATCCACGATCCCCGGCTGATCACAGCCTATCTCGGCGGACACTAGCGCTGATCTGGACAGGCAGGGTCGCTGGAAAAACAGAAAGGTCGAAAACAACCCCATGCACAGTAGCCGGCGACAGCGATTTCAATGACTTGGCGGCGATCTTTGCGGATTTTACGAAAACCGCTTTCTCCGTCGGGCAAAACAGGGGCATAATGCCATCATCGCCGCTCCGGATGCCGACGGCTTCAACCGCCAACCTGGACTTCCGTTTTCATAGGTACACTGCAAGGCGCGCCGACAGTCTGAATCCGTGCGTACCGGCAAACCATTGCTATCGCCCACCGCGTGGATTTTACGCGTCAAGCCGCCGCGCGATCTTCCCATCGATTGGTGCCAATTCCCAGTGATACAGGCGCCATGCTGATGGACGCGGACAATCGAGGTGTCGATCTCTGGACAGCGGCATCATCGGCAGCAGCAAGTGCGTCTAGAGTGACTTACATCACCTTATTCAAGTAACCCCCTCCGATCCTGCGCCGCACGTCGCGCTGATTTTGAACTCCCCCGCTTTGCGTGGCCACCAACGGCTACTCTGAACTCGAACTCCATAGGGAGGAAACCATGATTACCAAGACGCTGTTCGTCGGATTTCTTACAGCCGGATTTCTCTCTGCATCCTTCGCAGTTGATGCAGAAGCAGAACCAACTCGTTCCCAGCAAGTGAAAAACGTGGGAAGTAGCCAGAGTGGTGCCCGGGCGGGCTCCATGGATAGCTGGCCGCAGACGATGGACGAACTGAACAACGCCTACAACTGTGGTCCGTATGCGGACAAAGAGTCGGCCAAGAAGTGCAAGAAGTAAGCGTGTTTTTTGATCGCTCAAGTGCTGCTGAAGGGGTCAGCTACACGCTGGCCCTTTCTCTTCGGGCAATAACTCCGTGGCGGCCGCACGGCGCTACGCAAGGACCCGGCTTTCGATTTCGCCGCGCTCGATCGTCAGCGTCACGTCGGCGAAGGTCTCGAGCAGCTTTGGGTTCGACTCTGTGATCAGCAGGGTAATGTCCCGGTCCTGCGAACGAAGCCGACGCAGCGCCTCGGCGTATCTCTGCGCCAGCACAGGGGCGAGGCCCTGGAACGGCTCGTCCAGAATGACGAGGCGGGTGCCTAGCATCAGGGCGCGCCCGAGAGCGACCATCTTGCCTTGGCCCCCCGAGACGGAGCCCGCCGGGCGACCCGCCAGTTCCTTGAGCTCCGGCAGGACGGAGTAAGCTCGCTCCAGCCGCCGTCGCGCCTCGTTCGCGCTAAGTTTCGCGACGCGAGCGGGCAAAAGAATGTTTTCTTCCACCGTAAAGGCCGAGAAGAGACGACGGTCCTCGGGAGCGTAGCCGATGCCTAGGAAGGGCCTGCGGTGCGGAGGAACATGCCCCAGGTCCTGACCGCCCAGGCGCACGGTGCCGCTCGCCTTCGTGAAGCCCATGATGGTCCGTACCGTCGTGGTCTTGCCGGCGCCGTTTCGCCCGATGAGCGCGGCGGTCGCGCCCGGCGGCAGCGAGAAACTGACGCTGCGCAGCACCGGCGCATCGGCGATCGCGACGTTGACGTTCTCGAAGTCCAGCATCGCCGTCATATGCCGATCACCTGTTCGCGGACCTTGGGATCGGCCAGAACCTCCGCGGGCGTGCCGACCTTTTGGATCTTCCCGACATTCCACACCGCGACTCGGTGGGCATAGCGCTCCACCATGTCCATGTCGTGCTCGACGAAGACCGAGGTCACCTTCTCCTTGGCGAGCGCGGACGTCAGGATGTCCATGATCTCCAGCTTCTCTGCGGAGGCGACGCCCGAGGTGGGCTCGTCCATCAGCAGCAGTCTGGGCTTCAGCGCGAGCGCCAGAGCGATGTCGACCAGCTTGCGTTGTCCCTCGGGAAGCTCCCTCGCCTTGCGAGACGCGTACGACTTGACGCCGACGAGATCCAGAAGGCGCCCCATTTCAGGCAGCTCAGGCAGGGCGGAAAGAGCCGTGAAGCCGGAAGGGCTTCCCAGCCGCGAGGCCGCGGCGATCAGCATGTTCTCCATCACAGTCTGATCAAGAAAAAGCTGCGGTATCTGAAAGGCCCGCGCGATGCCGAGCTTGGTGATCGTGCGCGGGAGCTGCGCAGTGATTTCCTGCCCCAGGAAGGTGATGCTTCCGGCCTGCGGCCGCAGATAGCCCGTCGAGATGTTGAGGAAGGTGGTCTTTCCGGCGCCGTTCGGTCCGATGATCGCGAGGTTCTCGCCTTGGAGCACGTCCAGATCGATACCGTCGGCGGCGACGACGCCACCGAACCGAATCTTGATGCCCTTCGCGGAAAGGAGGACGTTGGTCATCAATGTCCTCCCTGCTTCGCCTGGCCGTAGCGCTGCCTGAGACCTATCAGTCCGTTAGGCGCATAGAGAATGATGACGATCAAGACCACGCCGAGGATCAGCTGCCAGGTGTCGGCCAGGTGGGCCGCAGCATAGAAGCGCACGCACTCGAACATCGCCGCGCCGGCGAATGCTCCGAAAGAGTGGGCGCTGCCGCCGAGGATCGCGATAAAGACGAACTCGCCCGACTTCGTCCAGAACCCGAACTCGGGCGTGGCGATCTGCTGGATGATCGCCACCAGCGTGCCGCCGATGCCGCCGAGAAAAGCCGAGATCACGTAGCCTATCAGAAGCACGCGCCGTGCGGACATCCCGAGGTACTCGAGCCGGGTCTCGTTCGACTTGATGGCACGCAGCATGTGTCCGAGCGGGCTATCGAGATAGCGTTGCACGCCGTAGAAGGCGACGACCGCGATCAAGAGGCTCACGTAAAGAATGACGTACTGGAAGGTTTCGGGCGTAAACGACAGCCCCAACAGGGCCGGACGAGGGACCCGGATGCCGTCGGCGCCGTTGGTGTAATGAAACATCTTCTCCAGCAGCGACCACAGCACCATCGAAAACGCCAGATTCAGCATTCCGAAAAAGATCTCCCGGTAGCGCACGACGAAGAGCCCGACGATGAGGCCGAAGACGGCGGAGGTTATGCCGCCCAGCGCGATGAAGAGCACGATGTCGCCGCCACCGACGTACTTGCCCCAGAACGCCGCGGTATACGCCCCGGTGGCGAAGAACATTGCATGTCCGAACGACACCTGCCCCGCCTGCAGGAGAAGAATGATACCGAGAACGACGATGCCCTTCGCGAGGATCAACGCGAACAAGGTCGCCCAGCTCGATACCAAAAAGGGCGCGACGGCGCTGACCAGAAAGAAGATGATCGCGATCGTCGTGACCGGCTTGATGCGACCGCTCATCATATTTTCCTGACCTGCACCGCGCCGAACAGGCCGAACGGACGCACCAGAAGCACCAGCACCATCAGCAGATAGGGAACGAGAACTTCGAATTCCGGCTGGAGATAGATCACGAAGGCACGGGTCAGGCCGATCATCAGCGCGGTGAGCGCGGTGCCCTCGATCTGGCCGAGACCCGCGGTCGCAGCGACGGCAAAGGAAAGCACGATCATGTCGGCGCCCATACCGGGGACCAGCGAGGTGGTCGGCGAGGCCAGCGCTCCTCCCAACGCGGCCAGACTCGCGCCGATGACGAAGGTGACGAAATATACGCGTTTTGCGTCAATCCCGATGGCCGTCGAAGCTTCGCGGTCCTCCGTGACCGCGAGGATCACCGCTCCCGACAGCGTCCTGCGCAGGAAGTAGCGGAGCCCGAACAGCGTCGCCAGGGCGACGCCGGGCAGCAGAATGACCTGGTATGACGTGTAGCTGACGCCGAACACGACGATGTTGGGAAGTAGTCTCAACGGCTCCGCGGCGAAGATGGGCTGCACGCCCCAGATCAGACGCTGCAGGTTGTCCATGATCATGAAGGCGGCGAAAGTGATCAGAAGCTGGAGGACGTCCTCCTGTCCGGAGAGCGGTCGCAGCAGAAACCGTTCGATGAAACCGCCGCATACGAGGCCGATCACGATGGAGGCGGCCAGCAGCGCGGGATAGGTGAGCCAAGGCGATATCGGCGCCACTGCAAGGCTGAACGTCGCAGCCAGGTAGGCGCCGAACGCGTACAGCGACCCGTGCGCGACGTTGACCACGCGCAGCACGCCGAAAATCAGGCTGAGCCCGACCGAGACCAGGAACACCAGTGCGGCGTAGCTGATCCCATCGAGGATCGCCAAGATAGCAAGTGTCGAGTTCATGATGGCCTTCGGAAAAGGTCCGTCCTCCGGGACGCGGCTCGGAGGACGGGATCAAAAGTCCAGCGTGCCCTTACTGAGCTTTGAAGATCGGCACGTCCATCTTGACGAAGTCCGGCTTGAGCGTCTTGAGCCACTCAACCGACCGTACGCCCGCCGGGTTGGTGATCATCTTCGGATCGAAGATCATCATGTTGTCGAGCAGCTTGAAGTCGTACCCCGGAACGGACTTGGTGACGCCGACCAGCTGAGCTTCGAGACCCTGGTTGTCCTCGGGCCGCAGCGTAATCGGACGGCCGAAGCCGGTGGCGAACTCGATGCCCGCCGTCGCGTCGACGACCTGTTCGCGCGTGGGCCATTTGCCGCTGTTGGACTTGATCGCCTTGTCGTAGGCGGTCTGCAGGGCCTTGAACGCCTGCGCCATGTGATAGACCGGGTAGATCGGCCAGGCACCGGTCTTCGCCTTGAAGGCTTCATTGAACGCCTTGAAGGCCGCGTCGTTCTTCTTCTCGGGATGCAGGAACCAGTGGTCTCCGCGTGCGCCGACGATCAGTCCTTCAGGCAGGTCTTTGCCCAACCGCTGGATCGATGATTCGCCGATCCCGAGCACGAAGGTCGACTGCTGCAACAGGCCGCGCTGACCGGCCTGGCGGACCAGCGTGTCGAGATCTCCACCCCAGGACGTGGTCAGGACCACATCCGGCCGCAGCGCCAACAGACGGGAAACCTCAGTGGAATAGTCCGGTGCGCCGAACTTCGGGAAGAGCTCCGCGACGACTTGCACGTCCGGCTTCATCGCCTTGAGCGCGGTCGAAAAGATCTCCCAGCTCTCCCGACCCCATGCATAATCCTGATTGACCACCGCGATCGTCTTGAAGTCGGGTTTGGTCTTGAGCAGGTAAAGGAGCACGGCCAGCATTTCCGGCGTGCCGTTCGCCTGAGTCCGGAAATTGTAGCGGTACTTCTTGGTTTCGAGGATGGAGGCCGCACCGCAGTCCCACATGAAATTCATGACTTTGAGGTCTTCGGCGACCGGCACCAACTGGGTGCAGCTGCCCGACGAGATCGAAGCAAACGTGGCATCGACCTTTTCGTCCTGCACAACGCGTCGGTAGTTCGAGACGAGCGCTTCGCCTCCCGCGCCTTCGTCGATGAAGGAGAGCTTGACCGGCACGCCGCCGATGCCGCCCTTCTTGTTGAGGTCCTCCGCGATCATCTCCGCCGCGGCCTTCGCCGGCACACCGAAGACTGACGCAGGGCCCGACAGGAACGTCGTGATGCCGATTTTGAGCTCCGACGGCTTGTTCTGCGCAAGCGAGGGGCCCGTAAAGCTCGCAACTATAAGCCCGGCCGCAACCGCAGCCTTGAGAAACTGCATCGAAAGTCCTCCCTGTTTTATTGTTGCGCCCGGTTTCAGCCGCCGTGCGCTTCTTCTTGCAACAACGCTACTATAATTGTCGCGTGTTGCCAGCCCTCTTCTGCCATTCACGAGCCGACGAATTCAGTTCGACGCCGCCCCCCATTTTGTCGGAAGCGCATCGATCGAAACGGACAAGGCCCCCAAAATGGTCGATGCCTTTAATTCCATGATGCGATAAAAGCTCCGGCCAGAGCCCGCTGCGGGCCATTCGTGCCTGCCGTTGCTCTGCGACATAGGCGCTCCCGTTCCAGCAACAAACACCGAACGCGCTTTGCGCTTTTGGCCCGTTGCTGACTTCCCCTTTTGACCGCGCACGGTCGGCTTCCAAGAGCTGAGCGGAACGCTGCCGTGGAGCTGCCGAGGGCAGCCTTGACCCAAAACGGAAGTCGCCCCTCTTGGCCTATTCAACGGCATAAGGGTTGAGCTTCGGAAGGCCCTGCTTCCACTTCACCCATTCTTCGGCGTCACGGAGGGACACGAAGTCCGCAACAGGAATGTCCTCGCGATCGGGGCGACGCTCACTGATCCGCTAGCCGCCCTCGACCAGACGCTCGATGATAAAGCTCTCGACAGGCAGATCAAGGTTGGTCATTTCTAACTGTATCAATCTGTCGGCTCTAGCGGAAGCGTAGAGTGTTCATGAACGAAAATCTTGACATGGCCGAGCGGTGTGCTGAAATTTCCCAGACCACGAGCGACACGACACTTCGCTCGATATTTGGCAGGATGTCAGAACTGTATCGTCAGTTGCACGCGGAAGAGGAAAAACTTGCTGACTGGAAGAGCAAGCAAGACCCTTCGTCAACATTAGATTTCATTTTCAAGAAGCCGCGAGATTAAGATCACGGCAAGCCGCGAACCTTTGGATGATCGAACTCGACTGGAAGGATCAGAGGATGACGGCCTCGGACTTAATTTGCTCCTTTTGTGGAAAGGAGCCGAGAGAAGTTGTTTCCGTGGTCAACGCCGTATCCGTGAGCGTACAAGGTCAGCAGACCGCCGGTGCTATTTGCAATGAATGCGTTGAGCTTTGTGTACAGGTCATCGGTTTGCAAAAGCCGGAGTGGCTTGAGCGACATCGCCAGTTCGTCGCTACGCTAGGAAAGTGATAGGCGACTCACCTGTTGGCCCTTAGCGGGCTGCCGCAGCATGGGGCGCCACGGCAACTTTTGACCCGTTGCAGACATTCGGTGTCGCCGGTTACAACAGCTTCGTGTTTAGCGTGTGAGCGTCGCTATGAACCAAAAGGTCGCGGAAGGTACCTGGTATTACGACGGCAATGTTCCGCGGCGCATTGCCGTTTATAGAAAAGAAGCACGTCTCGCGTCGTCGAGATTTAAGCGCGACACTGACGAAGAGCCGTCGACAGATGAGACCCGACCGATACCGGAAACGAAGGACGGGTTCTTGTACTATTGTCTGCTCACTAACTCGGGGGAACACCTCTCCCTGGCTGAGGCTAAAGCCTGGGCGGACGCCCAGCCGTGGGGTCCCGTCAAATGGGAGTAACTGCAGTTTACCACGTCCGTTGTTGGCCCATCGCTTTCGTTAGGCGTAGCGAGGAGTTGTCCGGAAACGGGGGTAGACTGGAAGCGCCCGACCACTGGGCAAATCGGCGGCTTTTGACCCGAGGCAGACGTTAGCGGTCAGTCTTTCATGCCATCCACACCTGGATGATCTTTGTTAATTTCGTCGTGAAGCATGGTGTCCATCCGAGCGATGATATCGCCGACCGATCTCCTCAATTTCAGAAACTCATCTGCTGGAGAGGCTTCTTTGGCGAGCATGAGCGCCAGCGATAATTCCTCAATTGCCCGCTCTACGTGCTGTTTCAATTGTGCAGCCGATTTCGCGTCCATAGAACCATCTCGCAGGAAGGGGCCTGCCTTGCAAACGGCAGCATACCCGCTTTTGGACCAAAACTCCTTTCAAATCGCTGGAGCGCTACTCTTCCGTTAATGGCCCATCGCGACATACTGCGCCGCCGCACGAACTCGGTCGCTATAGGAGCAAAGCAGACATGGCTTTTGGCCGCATCACGCCGCCGGATTTTATCGGTACACCGCCTAGGGCCTCGCCCCCACCACTCTGGTCAGCATCGGAAAATGCCTGTTGCCGCCTGCGAATGGCGGGAATTTCGCGAAGTCGGCACGCATGTGCTTGATCACGTCGGAGCCGAGTGCGTGCGCGAGGGCTTGCGGGCTGTCGAACACCAGCTTGTTGCGCTGCATATGCTCGACGCGCTGCGACGGCAGCCGGTCGACCCAGTCGATGCGGGTGTAGATCTCGATCTGGCGGACGTTCGGGAAGGTCCGCATGATCGACGGGTGGTGCTCCAGATAATGCAGGTTCCAGGCGTTCATATCCTCGGCCGGGCCGGGATAGTGCACGAGGTAACTGCAGGGGGTCGTCGTTCCCGCCGGATGCTCTGCGACATCGACCGGAAACGGGCGCGTCAGCATCACCTGGTGTGTGATAGCGAGTCCGGTGAGGCCGGAGAGACCGGCCCCTGTTGCGAGGCCGGCAAGGACGCCGCCGCGGTCCATCGCCGCCTCGCAGGCGAACAGGTCGGGAAACCGGAGTTGCAGCGCAAAGGCGGGGCCGGCGCCGTCGGCCTTGTAGGGATGGTCGACCGACTGTTCGAGCGGCGTGAACAGCAGGGCCTCGGTCATGCCGGGGATCGATCCGACGAGCTCCGCCACAGTGGCAACCTCATCAGGACGAACTCGCCGTTCGCCTGTGGAATCGGAGAATGCCATGAACAGCGAGATCATGCGGGCATAGCCTCGGTCCCCTCGCCCGCGCTCACATGCGTTATCAGTGCGAAGCGAATGTCATCGGGCCATGGGATCGCATGGTGATCGATCAGCGAGGTCGCAGCAAGGATCTGCCGCGCGCGCCAGCGCGGGCCATTCGCGCCGGAGATGATATGCTCGAGATGGAGAGATGACCCACCGACCCTGATGATGCGCAGGTTGAACGTCAGGAGATCGCCGAACATCGAGGGCCGGGAAAAATCGCAATCAAGGTGCACCGTGGGCGTTCCGATCTTCCGGACCGTGATCAGCTCCGGCCATGGAAAACCGATTCCAGCCCAGAAATCTTCGACGACGCCGTTGAGGATGTTCAAATAGGACGGGAAGTACGCGATCCCCGAGGGATCGCAGTCTCCGAACCTGAGCACGCGATCGAACGAGAAATTCGTCATCAGATCGCAACGACGGGGTGGCGGATGACTCCGACGCCGTCGACGCCGGCCTCGACCACGTCGCCCGGCCAAAGCCATTCCTGCGGCCTCATGCCGGCGCCGACGCCTTCAGGCGTACCCGTGGCGATGATGTCGCCCGGCTCGAGCGTCATGCCCGACGAAATGTCCGATATCAGCACCGGGATGTCGAAGATCATGTATTTGGTGTTGGAGTCCTGCTTCATGACCCCGTTCTTGGTCAGCCACAGCCGCAGATCGTGTGGATCAGCAATCTCTTCCGCGGTCACGATGCAGGGGCCGAACGGCGCATAAGTGTCCATGCCCTTGGAGAAAATCCACTGTCCGGCGCGGCGATTGTCGCGCGCGGAAATGTCGATCATCACCGAATAGCCGAAGACGTGGTCCATCGCCTTGTCGGCCGCGATGCGCGTTGCGGTCTTGCCGATGATGACGGCGAGCTCGACCTCCCAGTCGAGCTGCTGCGTCATCTTTGCATTGTGCTGGATCGCCGCGCCCGGGCCGATCACGGCGGTCGGCGGCTTGGAGAAGACGACCGGCTGCTTCGGCAGGTCCTTGTCCGTATCCAGGCTCTTGGCGGATTCCGCCACATGCGCCCGGTAGTTCAGCCCGATGCCGAAGATGTTCTTGCGCGGCCGCGGGATCGGCGCCAGCAGCTTGACATCCTCGACCGCAACCGCCGAGCCGGCCGGGAAACGGCCGCTGGCGTCCGCCAGAGCATCCCCGAGCGCAGGCAGCAGGGTCACGCTGTTGTCGATGAACGACAGCATGTCACTCGGCCATGTCACGCCGCTGGACGCACCAAGGTGCTCGACATCGACAACCAGCCCATTGACCAGGGCTCCAAGACGGGCACCGCTGGAGCCCAAGGTGTAGGTGACGAGACGCATGAAAGCTTCTATCCGGCTGTGCTGGTTGAATTCTGCAAGGGCCTATCAGGCGGAAACCGACTGGTAACCGCCATTGTCGCCATAGGCCTCTTCCCGATAGAGCCCGAGGCCTTCGATGACGGGCAGGTCGTTGAAGCAGAACAGGCAGGCATCCTCGCTCGCAGAGGCGTTGCCGTGCTCGTGCCAGGCCCAGGAGGGAACGCAGAAGATGTCGCGCTCTTCCCATTCGAGCCGCTTGCCGCCGATGATCGAATAGCCGCGTCCCTTGGCCACCTGGTAGATGAAGCTGCCGGTGTGCCGGTGCGACTTGGTCTTCTCGCCGGGGCGCAGCAGCTGCATGCTCGCACCGATCGTCTGCATCACGTGCCCGCCGGTGACCGGGTTGACGTAGTTCATGAGGATGCCGTCATAGGGCGAGCCATCGGTCGCGGCCGCATATTCCTGCAAGGACTCGTAGGTCGGCTCCCACTCATATTTGAACATCGGCGAATAACCCTTCGACCAGCGCGAATCCGCCGGCCGAAGACCGGGATTGCCCCAGGTCCGGGTCATGTCGTCCACGGGATAGCCGGACGGCTCCTGCTGGATCTTGGGATGCACGACGAAGAAATTGGCTTCCAGCGCGTTGACGAGCGGGATGTCCAAGCCGTCCTGCCAGATGCAGACCGAGCCGTCGCCTTCGACGCCATGCTCATGCCAGGTGCCGTTCGGCGTCAGCACGAAATCCCGCGCGCCCAGCGTCATCTTGTGGCCGTCGACGATGGTGTAGGCGCCCGCGCCCTCCATGATGAAGCGCAGCGCCGAGGCCGAGTGGGCATGGGCCGTGGCGACCTCGCCGGGATGCATCACCTGCAATCCGGAATAGAGCCAGCCGACCGCGGCCGACACGTCGCGCCGCCCGGGATTGTTGAGATAGATCACGCGCCGGCCGGCTTTCTCGGGCGAGACCAGCTCGACCGAGCGCAGCACGTGCTCGCGCAGATCCTTGTAGCGCCAGAGCACGGGAACCGAGGCCGATTGCGGCGCCCACGGCTCGATCTTGTTGGCGACGGTCCAGAGCGCTCCGGCTTCGTACCTTTCGAGATCCTTGTAATAGGCCTCGAGCTCGGGGGTGTCCTCGACATTGGCCCGGCCGATCACGTTCTCGCGCATCCTATCCTCCAAGTCCTGTCTTATGATCCCGCACCCTCAAGCGAACCGGCCCGTCATTCCGATCGACCTGGAATCGACGAGAAGCCCGCCTGCTCTTGGCCGGCGACGGCTTCCGCCTCTGTCAGACCGAGCGGCGTCTGCGGACGACGGTTGACCCGCAGATCGAAAATGTCGAACCGGTTATAGTGCCCGACGATGTCGTGCATCTGCTTCGGCTGGATGCAGCGCTCGAGATCGATGTCGGCATAGACGATGCCTTCGTCGTCGATCAAGGGATCGCCGACCACGCGCCCGTCCGGCCCGATGATACCGGAGAATGCGCTCGACTTCCGTTGCAGACGTGCGCGAGCGTCGGGAACGACGGTCTCCATCGCCGCGATGATCTCCTCCGATACGGTCGAGCAGGAGACGATCGTGAAGATCTTGCCTTCGAAGGAGTGGGCAATCGCGCGCAATTTGATCGCCTCCGCCATGTCATAGTCGGGGGGCGCGACGGGAAGCGAGATGTAGCTGGCGACGTGCACGAGCTCGCCCTGCCCGAGCAGCGCAAAGCGCGCGAGCGTGTTGGTGTTCTCGCCGCAGGCCAGGCCTCCGAGACGCCCGATCTCGGTATCATAGACGCGCAGGCTCGACCCGTCACCGCCGGTCCAGGTCAGCTTCTCTGCCCAGGTCGGCACCAGCTTGCGATGCTTGCCGAGCAAGGCGCCGTCAGGACCGATGAAAACCAGCGTATTGTAGATCGCGCCGAGCGAGACCGGGCTGCGCTCGTTCACGCCGAGCACGACGTGGCATCCCGTATCGCGCGCGGCCTTGCGGACGATTTCGACCTCCGGCCCCGACACCAGCACCGACGCCTTGGCGAGCTTCTCGAACCACGCACCACCCGTGACGGGATCGGTGATCCAGTTCCAATAGGGATATCCGGGAACGAACACTTCGGGGAACGCGACGAGCTTCGCCCCGTTGGCTGCGGCCTCACGGACCAGTGAAGCCGCCTTCTCCGCGGTCGCGCTTGCGTTGAGATAGACTGGTGAAGCCTGGACGGCGGCAGCTTTAAAGCGAGGCAGCTTCAGCATCGGCCCTACCCTGTCGCTGGCTCATGACCGCCTTGTCGGAGAGAGCATCCGCAAGCGTGATAGCATGGCGCGGCGTTGACTTACTTCACATGTAAACGTATGCTATCGCATATTTCTGGAGGGTGCAATGGCTGAACGGTCTTTTGCTCGCGAGGTCGAGGATCTCAGGCTCGGCGATGGCGACACGTTCCGCGGCGAAGGCATCCTCGCCATCACCAAGGCGCTGCTGCAATCGGGGGTCGCCTATGTCGGCGGCTATCAGGGCTCGCCGATCTCACACCTGATGGACGTGCTGGCCGACGCCAAGGACGTGCTCGACGATCTCGGCGTCGTATTCCAGAGCTCGGCCAACGAAGCCGCCGCCGCGGCGATGCTGTCGGCATCGGTGATGTATCCCCTGCGCGGCGCGGTCGCGTGGAAGTCGACCGTCGGGACCAACGTCGCCTCCGACGCTCTTGCCAACCTCGCCTCGGGCGGTGTCACCGGCGGCACCATGGTCATTGTCGGCGAGGACTATGGCGAAGGCTCCTCCATCATGCAGGAGCGTACCCACGCCTTCGCGATGAAGTCGCAGATGTGGCTGCTCGATCCTCGCCCAGAGCATGAATGCATCGTCAATCTGATCGAGAAAGGCTTCGAGCTCTCCGAGTTCTCCAACACGCCGGTCATGCTGGAGGTGCGCGTGCGCGCCTGCCACATGCACGGCAGCTTCGCCTGCAAGGACAATGTCAGGCCGGCGCACACCATCAAGGACGCGCTCAACAATCCCAAGCGTGACGTCAACCGCATCGTGCTGCCGCCGGCGGCCTATGAGCACGAGCAGGAGAAGATCAAGACGCGGATGCCCGCGGCCATCGGATTCATTCGGGACAACAAGCTGAATGAGTGGATGGGGCCGAAGCAGGGCAAGGTCGGCATCATCATGCAGGGCGGCATGTACAACAACGTCATCCGCGCGCTGCAATATCTCGGGCTGTCGGATGCCTATGGCAACACGCAGATCCCGCTCTACATCATGAACGTCACCTACCCCGTGATCGACACCGAGGTCGCTGAATTCTGCATCGATAAGGAGGCCATTCTCATCGTCGAGGAAGGCCAGCCGGAATATCTGGAGCAGGCGATCAATACGGTCTTGCGCCGCAAGGACATCCAGGCGCGCGTCCATGGCAAGGACGTGCTGCCGATGGGCGGCGACTACACCGCTCAGGTGCTGCTCGGCGGCGTCAGGGAATTCCTGGAGAAGACCGAGCCGCGGCTGCTGGGCAACCGGCCGCCGGCGCCGGACGCAGCGCCCGTGCTCAATCACCCCGCGGTCGAGAAGCTCAAGCAGGTGGTGCCGGCGCGCCCGCCCGGGCTTTGCACCGGCTGCCCGGAACGGCCGATCTTCGCCGCCATGAAGCTGGTCGAGGAAGAGCTCGGCCAGCACCACGTCTCCGCAGACATCGGCTGCCATCTGTTCTCGATCCTGCCGCCCTTCAACATCGGCGCGACCACGATGGGCTTCGGCCTCGGCCCGGCCTCGACCTCGGCCTTCAACGTCAAGGCGGACAAGCGGTCGATCGCGGTGATGGGCGACGGCGGCTTCTGGCACAACGGACTGACCAGCGGCATCGGCAATGCCGTGTTCAACAAGCATGACGGCGTGTTCGTCATCGTCGACAATTACTACACTTCTGCCACGGGCGGTCAGGACATCCTGTCCTCGCGCGCGGTCAACAAGCGCCGCAAGACAAACAATTCGATCGTGCAGGCGGTGAAGGGCATCGGCGGCCAGTGGGTGCGCCAGCTCGACCGCACCTACGACGTCGGCAAGATGCGCGACACGCTGAAGGAAGCGCTGACGACGAAAGAGGAAGGCCCGAAGGTCATCGTCGCTTCCTCCGAATGCATGCTGAACAAGCAGCGGCGCGTGAAGCCGCAGATCAACAAGGCGATCAAGGACGGGACGCGCATCGTCAAGGAGCGCTTTGGCGTCGACGAAGACGTCTGCACCGGCGACCATGCCTGCATCCGCCTCTCCGGCTGCCCGTCACTGTCGGTGAAGCAGCTCGATGACCCCTTGCGCGACGATCCGGTCGCGGCGATCGACAATTCCTGCGTCGGCTGCGGCAATTGCGGCGAGGTCTCCGAGGCCGCCGTGCTCTGCCCCTCGTTCTATCGAGCCGACGTCATCCACAATCCGACTCGCTGGGACATGTTCAAATCCAGGGTCGCCATGAGCGTGATCGGCTGGCTGCAGCGTCGGCGCGACCGCCGTCGGCCGGCGCTCGAGGCACTGGCATGAGGGACGAGACGGTCCGGCTGGCCCTCCCCGCCGCAGGCGAAGCGACGGAGCGGCCGATCTCGATCGCGATTGTCGCGATGGGCGGCCAGGGCGGCGGCGTCCTGACCGACTGGATCGTTCAGCTCGCCGAGAACCATGGCTGGGTCGCGCAGTCCACCTCCGTGCCCGGCGTCGCCCAGCGCACCGGCGCCACCATCTACTATATCGAGGCGATGCCGCCGCTCGACGGCCGCAAGCCGATCCTGTCACTGATGCCCACCCCGGGCGACGTCGACGTGGTGATGGCGGCCGAATTCATGGAGGCCGGGCGATCGATCCTGCGCGGCCTCGTGACGCCGGATCGCACCACGTTGATCGCGTCCAACCACCGGTCGTTCGCGATCGGCGAGAAGATCGCGCCGGGCAACGGCATTGCCGACGGCGGCGCCGTGACCGGCGCCATCGGAATTGCGGCGAAGACCGAGATCATCTTCGATCTGAACGCGCTGGCGATCGCGCATGGCAGCGTCATCTCGGCCGCGATGTTCGGCGCGCTCGCAGGCGCAGGCGTGCTGCCGTTCAGCCGCGACAGCTATCTCGACGTCATCCGCACCGGCGGCAAAGGCGCCAAGGCCAGCGTCGAGACGTTCGAGGCCGCCTTCGAGCGGGTCAAGACCGGCCCGACCGAAGTTGCGGCCCCCGCGCCAACCAAACCGGCCGACGATACCCCCTCTTCCGCGGCGCCCGATCCGCAGCTTGGCGAGCTCGTCGCAAGATTGAATGGGGAGCTGCCCCAGCCTGCACTCGGCATGGGTCGTGCAGGCTTGCGGAAGGTCATCGACTTCCAGGACCTCGCCTATGGCGGCGAATATCTCGACATCCTCAAGAGGTTGCACGCAGCCGACCGAAACGCCGGCGGTGACGCACATGCCTATGCCTTCACGGAAGCCGCGGCAAAGTACCTCGCCAACGCCATGACCTATGACGACGTCATCCGCGTCGCCGACCTCAAGACGCGCGCCGGCCGCCGCGCGCGCATCGAGAGCGAACTCGAGATGTCGAACGGACAGGTACTTCAGACCACCGAGTTCATGCATCCCCGCATGGAGGAAGTGATGGGCATGCTGCCGGCAGGCTTCGGCCGCTGGCTCGGCGCGCGCCCGCGCCTGCTCGGCTGGCTCGATCGCCGCGTCAACCGGGGACGTCGGGTGCGAACCTACTCGCTGCCCTGGTTCCTGGCCCTCTATGTCGTCGGCGGGATGCGCGGCCTGCGCCGCCGCTCGCTGCGTCACGCCATCGAGACGGCGCACCGGGATTCATGGCTCAAGGCCGCGACCGAGGCGGTCGGCACCAATTACCAGCTCGGTGTCGAGATCCTGCAATGCCGACGCCTCGTCAAAGGCTATTCAGACACCCACAGCCGGGGGCTGTCGAAATTCGACAGGACGCTCGCGGCGATCAAGCTGGTGGAGCGCCGCGAGGATGCCGCCGACTGGGCGCGCCGCCTGCGCGAGGCCGCGCTGAAGGACAGCGCCGGAACGGCGCTCGACGGCGTGATCCAGACCATAAAGACTTTCGCATGATTCCACGGGCGCCGGACGCAGGATTGGATTGCCGTTCGCTCCGCAGGAGGTCAGGATCAGACCGCTTGACTACGATTCTCAGGTTGTTAATCGGAGCGAACGACCCGCGGTAATTCCCTTCACTCGACGAGACATTCTGTACTCGATGGTCATGCGATGCCGGCAGCACTCAAGGAGAACGTTGTTCCCGTCCCTGGGCAGATCGAAACCCGGCTCTGGCTCCAATTGCTGTCGCTGCATGGTGAGCTGTTCGCCTCGCTCAATTCGATGCTGAGTTCGGAGTTCGGCCTGTCGCTGGCAAAATTCGACGTGCTGGCCCAGCTCGATCGTTACCAGGAGGGCCTCGCGCTCGGGCAATTGTCGCAAAATCTGAAGGTGACCGGCGGCAATGTCTCGGGGCTGGTGCAACGTCTTCTCGCCGACGACCTCATCAGCAGGGAGATGTCGAGCGAGGACCGGCGGTCCTTCATCGTGCGCCTGACGCCGAAAGGCGAAGCGCTGTTCCGGCAGGCCGCCGAAATCCACAAGAAGCATCTCGCCAGACGGCTCGAGAACGTCCCGGCCCGGGAGCTGGACACCGCGCTGTCCGTGCTGAAATCGCTTTCCTCGAAACTTCATACCGAGAGCAAGAAGCAAAGTCGCAAGAGATAATGGCCAGAGAATCCAAGAGCAGATGGAAGTCGGGTCCGCCGAGGACGAGGGACCAGCTGCAAACCTATATTCCGTATCTCTTCAACCGGCTCGCCAATCGCTGGAACCTGGATCAGAACCGCGATTTGAGCGAGCACGGCATCAACAATGTCGTGTTCCGGACGCTGTCGGTGCTGTTCATCTACAAGACTCTCACCGTCAACGAGGTCGCCGTCCTCGCGGTGACCGAGCAGTCGACGGCGAGCCGCATGGTCGAGTCCATGGTGTCGTCGGGCCTCGTCAAGCGCGAGATCGCCGAGGAGGACCAGCGCCGCCGCGTCGTCGGCCTGACGCCGGAAGGCGAAGCGCTGCTGCGCAAGATCTGGCCGATCATGGCGAGCAATTACGACAAGCTGGTCGAGGGCATCGAGCCCGACGACATCGAGGTCTGCGCGCGCGTGCTGGCCAAGATGGTCGAGAATATCCGCCAGAACCAGATCTAGAGCGCGCGCGTCAAGGACCGAGCCCAACGAGGCTGGTACCGCCGCAGACATAGAGCACCTGGCCGGTGACGAAATCGGAGTGCTCGTCGAGGAAGAACGAGATTGCGTGCGCGACGTCCTCGCGCGAGCCGAGCCGCCCGACCGGAACGTTGCGCGCCATCCGCTCCTGCTGCTCGGAGCCCTTCGGGATGATACCCCAGAAATTATCGGTCAGGATCGGTCCCGGCGCGACGACATTCACGGTGATGCCGCTCGCGGCAAGCTCCAGCGCCCAGGTCCTTGCCATGCCGTGCACGCCGGCCTTGGTGGCCGAATAGGCCGAGCGCGTCACTGCCCCCATCGCGGCGCGCGAAGAGACGAACACGATGCGCCCGAAGCGGCGCGCACGCATCCCTTCCAGCGCCGCCTGGGTCAGGAGCATCGGCGCGCCCAGATGCAACTGCGCCAGCATCAATATGTCTTCCGGCCTGGCGTCGGGCAGCAGGTTCGGCAGGATGACCCCGGCATTGTGGACCAGGCTGTCGACGGCGTGATCCCGGCAGATCTCCTGTGCGATCGCACGCGTCGCTTCGATATTGGTGAGGTCGGCGCGATAGGCCGCGAGCAGATCATGTGTCCAGCCGGGCTGCTCCAGCCCGACCGAGACCACGCGCTGCCCGCGCGCGACGAGCTTCTTCGCCAGGGCCTCGCCGATCCCCGAATTGCCGCCGGTGATGAGGGTGGTGCGGATCTCGCTCATGATCAGACCTTCTTTGATCAGACCTTCTTTGATCAGACTTGCCGCTTCTTGAGGGCACGCAGATCGAAGAACGCGCCCTCGCCCATCAGCTTCCCGACGAAATCCTTCAACCCGCCGCGCTGGATCTTCTCGGTCGCGGTCAGCGGCAGGCTGTCGGCGAAGCAGATCCAGCCCGGCGCCTTGTAATAGGCCATCTGCTCAAGGCTCCAGCGTACGATCTCTTCGGCGAGCGCGCGGTCCGCGCCGGCCTTCTCAGTGATGATGACCGCCGCAACCTCGTCGCCGCGCACCTGGTCCGGCGTCGCCGCAACCGCGGCTTGCCGGATCGCGGGATGCCGGTTGAGGACGGATTCGACCTCGACCGCTGCAATGTTCTCGCCGGAGCGACGGATCACGTTCTTCTTGCGATCGACGAAGTGCAGGTCGCCGTCCGCATCGCGCGACACGATATCGCCAGTGTGCAGCCAGCCGCCGGCCCACGCCTCGATGGTGGCAGCCTCGTTCTTGAGATATTCGCGGAAGAAGCCGTAGCGCGGATCAGCGCCGGCGCGCCGCACCAACAGCTCGCCGGGCACATCGAGGGGGGCATCATTGCCGCTGTCATCGACGATCCGAACCTCGATCTCGGGGGCCGGGCGGCCAAAACAGCTGGTGCCGACCTTGCGCGGCTCGACATTGGCGGCGATGACGCCGCCGCTGCCGGTCTCGGTCATGGCCCAGGCCTCCAGCAGCGGAAAGCCGAAGCGCTGCTCGAACGTCGCATGCAACAGCTTGTCGACGCCGGCGCCGAAGCCGAAGCGTACGCTGTGCGCGCGGTCCAGCTCCGATGGCGGCGCGCTCATCAGCATCGAGGGCATCACGCCGAGATAATGCAGGCAGGTGGCACGGCTGTCGCGCACCGAGGCCCACCAGCTGCGCGGGTGGAAGCGATCGAGCATGGTCAGGCAGCCGCCGACCGACAGCATCGCCATCAGAGACACCGCCATCGCGTTCATGTGGAACAGCGGCAGCGGCGTGATCATCCGCTCGCCGTTTGGCTTGAGGTCGATCAGCCCGCCGACGTCCCGATACCAGTTTCCGCAATGCAGGAAATAGGTGTTGGTGAGCACGCAGCCTTTGGGCTGGCCCGTCGTCCCCGATGTATAGAGCAGCGCGCATTCGCTCCCCTCGCTAGCTGAGGT
This sequence comes from Bradyrhizobium sp. IC4060, assembly GCF_020193715.1. NCBI lineage: Bacteria > Pseudomonadati > Pseudomonadota > Alphaproteobacteria > Hyphomicrobiales > Nitrobacteraceae > Bradyrhizobium > Bradyrhizobium sp. IC4060. Next base: position 917,246 of record NZ_JADYVJ010000001.1, read on the forward strand.
CGAGGACCGCGCACCGCCGAAGGGAGCGGGAACGTCGTCCTGATCGTCCACGACAGGGATTGGCCGGCCGGCCTGACGCGCGGCCAGCTCCACCTCCTCGCGCCGTTCGGTGAGGACGAACGCAGCATTCATCTCGGAATGCCCGATGATGTATTCGAGCTCGCTGAGACGGAGGTCCGGATTGATCGGCACCACCGAGACGCCGAGCGCATTGAGCGCGAACCACAGTTCGATGAAGACGGGCCTGTTCTGGAGCAGCAGCCCGACCCGGTGGCCATCGCCGTAGCCGCGGCTCGCAAACGCTACGCGACGGCGCTCGACCCGGTCGAGCATCGCGCGGTAGGAAATCTCGCCCGCCGCGATGCCGTAGATGCCTGCGGTCTCCGGCAGCACGTTGAGGAAACCCGCCTCGCCGCGGCGGAGCGCGGTCTCTTGAAAACGGGCATGGACAGTGGTCGCAGCGGTCAAGGCAGTCTCACATGAAAAGCTGGATGTTGCCGAACGGCGCATCGAAATTGACGAGATCGACGCGCTTGAGCTTGATTTTCAGGGCATCGCCGACCTGCACGAGCTCGTGCGAGGCCCATCCCGAATAGCGCTCCAGCATATCGCCGCGCGTCTCGGTGTAGATGTAGGAGGTCCGGGCCTTGAACATTCCGGCAGCAGGATCGCACGCGACGATCCGCGGTGCCTGGAGCAGATGATGGCAACGGCTCTTCGGCTTCTGGCTGAAGGTGCGCTCGCCGGCGAGCCGCTCGACCCGCACCTTCAGGAGCAGCAGATCCTCGTACATCAGGGACGGCTGCAGCACCGGATCCTGCTGCTGCCATTCCAGCGGCATCCAATAACGCCCTTCGGGGTGAAACAGATCGAGCCAGGCCTGCCACTCCATGGTGTCGAGCAGCTCCGCCTCGCGATAGATGAAGTCCGTGATGGTCTTCTCGCCGATCATTCCGCAGCCTCGATGCGCTTGTCCATGTCCATGGTGATGAATTTCGCCCAGGCGTGAAACTGGTTGCGCATCTGCCGCTCGGACGTGCCGTTGATCACCGCCGTGACGTCCTGCTCTTCATGGCCGTCGTAGAGCCGTCGCAGATTGACCCATCGATTGCCGTTGGACTTCAGTCCTTCCTGCGCCCGCTCGTACATTTCGAGGTCGTCGTGGCCGACGATCGAGGTCGGCGCGTTGATGAAGCGGTTGTACATCAATGCGCGCTCGTAGAGCTTGTCGGGCGCGCCGACCAGGCGATAGACCCAGCTCTCGACCAGCGTCTTGTCGACCGCGATCGGGATGAAATTGCGCAGGATCTGGACAGCGCCCTTCACCATGATGTTCGGGAAGTAGACGGTGTTGTGCCTGACCTCGCCAAGGATCTCATGCGCGCGCTGCTCGCCATAGGCTGCGACCATCTGGTCGAGATAGCCCGGGATATCAGAGTAGTTCGAATGGATGGAGTTGGCGACGCCGGTGTGGCCGTGGCCGTTCGGCCAGATCCGGATGCCGCTCTGCTCGTAGAACTCGTACGGGCTCATGAAGGGACCGTAGAGCTGTACCGCCATCGGTGTTTCCGTGGAATCGCCCTGCTCGCGCTTCCAGACCTTGACCGCGGTGCCGGCCGAGCTCTCATGCGCCACCATCGGATGGCAGGTGTCGGTCTGGTTCTCGACCAGCATCTTCCAATTGCACGTGTGCATGTAGCGGATCGGCGTCGCCTGGACTGCGAGCTTCCCCTCCGGCGATCGGTCGACCATGTTGTCGATGGTCGAAAGACTTTCGCCGAAATAATCCTCGAAGGAGACGCCTGAAACGCTCAGGCGAGCGAAGATGAAATCGCGGTAGATGACGACGTTCCTGACCTTCGACAACCCCTCATTCGCCTGAGTGTCGCCGAAGCCGGTGCCCTCGTAGCCCTTCTTCAGCGGGATCGCGAGCAGCGAGCCGTCGGTCTTGAAAGACCATGCGTGATAAGGGCAGCGGAAGAACTTTCCGGTGTTGCCGCAGGGTTCGGACGCGATCTTCACGCCTTTGTGTGGGCAGCGATTGTAGAACACATGGATGGAGCCGTCGGTATGGCGGCTGGCCATGACCGGCTGCCGGCCGATATTGGCGGTGATGAAATCGCCGGGTTTTGCAAGTTGACTGGCGTGGCCGACATAGACCCAGCTGTTGGGAAACAGATGCTCCATCTCGAGATCGAAGATCTCGGGGTCGACATAGACGTCGCGATGCACCTCGGCCTCGCGCACCAGCGCCGCAATCGCGTGGGCATTCCCGCCGTATCTTTTCATGGCGTCCCTCGTCTCCCCTAGAGATCCAGCACCAGTCGTTCCGACTTCGCGCGTGACACGCAGATCTGCATGACCTTGTTGGACGCCCTCTCCTCGTCGCTGAGGATGACGTCGCGATGATCGGGGAGTCCCGCGATCACGCCGCACTGGCAGATGCCGCAATCGCCGCGCCGGCAGTCGTAGAGCACGTCGAAACCAGCCGCCTCCAGCGCCTCGATGATGGTCTGCCCGGCAGCAACGCCGACAACCTGCCCGGTCGACTTGATCTCGACCTCGAACGGCTGGTCAGGCGATGACGGCTGCTCGGACTTGAAGAGCTCGTAATGAACGCGATCGGTTGACACGCCGGCGGCGGCCGCAGCGGCCTTCACCGCGTCGATCATGCCCGAAGGGCCACAGACATAGACGTGGGCGTTTGCTGCGGCATCGCCGAGCGCCGCGGCAATGTCGAGGCGGGATTCATCGCTGTCGTAGTGGACGGACAGCCCTCCGGCGCAGATCTCCTGCAATTGCGGCAGGAACGCCAGCAATCCTTGCGTGCGCCCGGCATAGTGCAGGCGATATGAGCTTCCCCGCGCCGCCAGTTCCGCCGCCATCGACAGAACGGGCGTGATGCCGATGCCGCCGGCGAACAGCAGCGCCGGCGCTGCTCCCTCGTGCAGGCGAAAATTGTTGACCGGCGCGCTCGCTTTCACGATGTCGCCGACCTTGAGCGCGTGCATGAACTGCGAGCCGCCGCTCGAAGCCTCCTCGCGCAGGACACCAAGCGCCAGCGCATCTTCAGGAAGTCCCGGCAACGCCATCAGCGAGTACGGCCGGTCTCCGCCATTCGGGAGCGCGACGCGGAGATGCGCGCCTGCCTGCCATTGCGGCACGACGCCGTCCTCCACACCAAACACAAGGCTCCGTATGAACGGCGTCTCCGCGACATACGACCTGACCTTGAGCTTGAGCGGATGCACGTCCATTCAGGCATCTCACGGATTATATGAATTTGCATATTTTTAGACATGTAATAATTCGCTGTCAATCGTCAGCGTGGGGGGTAGGTCTGGATGTGCAATCAATGGATTGCCAGCTGGCTTCTCGGGCGATCGCCCGCCGGCAACGTCAGTGGCCAGCCGGGGGCTCGCTACCGGCTTGCCGCCGGTCGTCAGGCCCGGCGCATCATGCGCTCTCCTGCGCTCGGCATCGAGCAAGGATACAAGGGGCGAAAGCCGGCGGTAATGGCGATCCGGTGATACTTCGAGGCACCTGCCCATCTCGGCACGCAGCTCAGGAAGGCGGCAGGCGGCATACCGGACGCAACGAATGCAAGCTGGCCGACTTCATTCCAGAAATCAGAACTTACAACCTGACAGCGCCGCTCCTCCCCACGTGAGGGCACGTCGCGATCAAGCGGCAGCCGCCTGGTATAGGCACTCGCGAAGCCAGGCGTGGCCTTTGTCCTCCTGATTGCGCGGATGCCACAGCGCGACGATGCGAGCGGGCGGCAGATCGAGCGGCGGTGGCGTGAGATCGAGCTCGTGGGCGAAGCGGATCAGGAAGCGCCGCGGAAGGGTGCAGATGCAGTCGCTGTGCGCAAGGATGACCGGCGCCAGCGCATAGGTCTGAATCGAGACGGCGACGCGCCGGGAGCGGCCGAGCACCGCCAGCGCGTCGTCGACCAGGCCCGAGAAACCGCCGCCATCGGCGGAGATCAGCAGATGGTCGAGCGCGCAAAAGCTGTCGAGATCGAGCGGACCGATGCCGCGGGGATGACCCTTGCGCTGTGCGGACAGGAAGCCGTCTTCGAACAGCGGCCGCTGCATCAGCTCGCCATGTGCGCGGTCGGCGCCCGTCACCAGGATGTCGATCTCTCCCCTTTCGAGCTGATCCACGACATCGCGCGCGGGGTGAACGAGGGCGAGCCGCGCCCGCCCAGCCATCGCGGTCAAGCGCGCGACCAGGCCGGGCGCCAGCGTCACGGCCGGATTCTCGTGGATGGCAACGACGAAGGTACGCTGGCTCTTGGCGGGGTCGAACTCAGCCGGCCCCTCCACCATGCGACGAAGCTTGCCGAGCACGTCCGCAAGCGCCGTCTGCAGCTCCACCGCCCTCGTCGTCGGCACGACGCCGCGCCCGCTCGCCGCGGGCACGAACAGCGGATCGGCAAAGATCTGCCGCAACCGGTTCAGCCGCGCCGAGAGCGCAGGCTGCCCGATATTGAGCCGGGAGGCCGCGCGCGTCACGTTCCGCTCGCGCAGGAGAGCCTCCAGAGCCAGCAACAGACCGAGGTCGATCTCGGCGAGATCGTTATCATCGGCCGGCCGACCCCGGCCGTGTTCCGCATCCTGCATCGGTGGCACCTCCGTCTGGGGCATGTCGCGACCGCGACGAGCCGCGATACGAGGGTTAGGGCCAAAACGGCGGCGTGAAAAGCTGGGCCAGCGTCCTTTCCGATATCGACAATGTCGATGGGACCTATCGAGCCCGCGACTCTCCCCAAGGCCTGGCGCGCTTCGTACCTCACCGTCACCGCGGCCCGGGCAACCAGCCCTACGCCGCGGTCCAGTGGAGGACATCTTGATGATTCACGCGGCCAAGACCTATCAGGTCGGCGAAGCATCCGTCACGCGGATCGACGAGTTGCGGCTTGCCGCATTCAAGTTCGACGCGCTCTATCCGGGAGGCGAGCCAGAGGCGCTGGAGCGCAATCGCGACGAGTTGGAAGCGGGCTCGTTCGATGCTGCGACCGGCACCTTCATCCAGAGCATTCACAGCTGGCTGGTCAGGACACCGCACCACACGATCCTGATCGACACGGCCACCGGCAACGACAAGAACCGGCCGGAGATTCCGCCGCTTCACCGGCTCAACGAACCGTTCCTGGCGCGGCTGGCCGCAGCGGGCGTCACGCCGGAGCAGGTCGACTACGTGCTGCTCACCCACGTGCACGCGGATCACGTCGGCTGGAACACCCGTCTCGTCGACGGACGCTGGGTCCCGACCTTCCCGAATGCGACCTACGTCTTCTCCGCGATCGAGCAGGCCTATGGCGAGAGCCTCGCGACGGGCACAGAGCCGACCGGAACGGCCCGCCCTGCCCCGTCCCTCGGCCCCGCGCTGCGCAAGCCGGCCGACCATGTCTATGACGACAGCGTCCGGCCGGTGATCGAGGCCGGACTTGCCAGACTCATCGCAGTGGACGGGAGCGAGGCCATCGAGGGCATCTCGTTCGTCCCGACGCCCGGCCACAGCGTCGATCACGCCTCCATCCGCCTCGTCTCGCGTGGAGAGGAGGCGCTGTTCGCCGGAGACGTGATGCACCATCCGCTCCAGGTCTATGAGCCTTCGCTCAATTCCTGCTTCTGCGAATTCCCGGAAGCCGCGTTGCGCTCGCGCGCCTTCGTGCTGGAGGGCGCTGCCGAGCGGGGCTCAACCATCTTCACCACCCATTTCGCACAGTCATCGGTCGGCCGCGTCAGCCGCACCGGAGGACGCTTCACCTGGCAATTCGTCTGAACGGAGAACGATCATGAACCAGCACGCCAGCGCGCGCGTCGACAGGCCCAAGATCGTGGTCGAGGATCTCATGATCCCGAGCGACACGGCGGGAATTTCGCTTCACTTGCGCAACAAGCGCCCCGCGGCGCTCGAGACCTTCTCCGCCGAGCGAACCATCCTGATGATGCACGGCGCGACCTATTCATCGGGAAGCCTTTTCGATACGCCGCTCGGTGGCCTCTCGTTCATGGATCATCTCGCCGGCCATGGCTACGACGTCTTCGCGCTCGACGTGCGCGGCTATGGCCAATCGACCCGCCCGTCCGAGATGGACGCGCCGCCGGAGCAGTCCGCACCGCTCGTGCGCACCGAAGCCGGCGTGCGTGACCTCGCCAGCGCCGTCGCACACATCCTGAAGCAGCGCAGGATCGCGCGCCTCAATCTGGTTGCCATGTCCTGGGGCGGCTCGGTGGCCGGCGCTTACACTGCAGGCCACAACGACAAGGTCGTCAAGCTCGCGCTGGTCGCGCCGCTTTGGGTGCTGCAGGGCCCAGCTCCGATCGATGCAGGCGGGCGCCTCGGCGGCTATCGCAACGTTCGCGTGCTGGACTTCAGGACGCGCTGGCTCTCGGCTGCGCCGGAAGCGGCACGATCGAGCTTGATCCCGGCGGGCGGCTTCGAGCTCTGGGCCAATATATCCCTCGCAACCGACCCGCTAGGTTGCGCGCAAACGCCTGCCGTCATGCGTGCAGTCAACGGCCCGATCCTGGACATCCGCGAATACTGGGCCGCGGGCAAGAGGCTCTATGACGCCGCCGACATTCGCGTGCCCGTGCTCCTGGTCCACGCGGAATGGGACCAGGACGTTCCTATCGTCTCGGCGCAGAACTTCTTCCTTTCGTTGAAGCATGCGCCATACCGGCGATGGGTCGAGATTGGCGAAGGCACGCACATGGTTCTGCTGGAGAAAAACCGTCTGCAGGCGTTCGATGCGATCAACCAGTTTCTCGGCGAAGATTACAGCTAGCGCGGCGTCCTGCTGCACCGCGAAAATCACTCGCGCCGCAACATTCAAAAATGAGACTGCCAGTCAAGCCGAACGAGGCCGCGATGGGTGCAGCGCATCCGACTTCGGTTAGCTTTCCTCCAAAGCCGCGGGCTTCGAGAGCCACGGGCACCATACGGTTCGTCGCGGCAACAAGCGATGACACAGGGAGGAGCACATGTCGAAATGCAGCATCGGACTGCTCGCGTTGAGCAGCCTGTTTCTTTCGGGCGCGGCGATCGCCCAGGAAAAGATCAAGGTGGGCGTGACCGCAACGCTCGAGGGCACCTACACGGTGCTCGGCGAGGACGGCATGCGCGGCCACCAGACCGCGCTTAACGTGCTCGGCAAGAAGGTCGGCGACAAGGAACTCGAATTCATCGTCGCTTCGACCGATGCAACGCCGGACTCCGCCGTGCGCGCCGTGCGCAAGCTGATCGAGCAGGACAAGGTGCAGATCCTGCTGTCGCCGCTCTCCGGCGACGAAGGCATCGCGGTCAAGAATTTTGCCAAGAGCCATCCCGGGCTGACGTTCATCAATGCCGCATCCGGTGCGCAGGAAACGACCTATGTCGACCCGGCACCGAACTTCTTCCGCTACAACATGGACGGCGCGCAGTGGCAGATCGGCCTCGGCAAATACGCCTATGAAGAGAAGAAGTATCGCAAGATCGCGACCGTCGGCGAGGACTATTCCTTCATCTATACCCAGGTGTTCGGGCTGGTGCTCGAGTTCTGCGGCATGGGCGGACAGGTCACCAACCGGCAATGGGTGCCGCTGGGAACGAAGGACTTCGCCTCCGTCATCGCTGCCCTGCCCGACGACGTCGATGCCATCTATCTCGGGCTTGGCGGCGCCGACGCCGTCAACTTCCTCAACCAGTATCAGCAGGCCGGCGGCAAGGCGCATCTGATGGGCGGTTCCATCATGATCGACCAGACCATCCTGTCGTCGAAGGGCAACGCCAAGAACGCGCTGATCGGAACCATCGCGGCGAGCGGACAGGCCGACACCTGGGAGGATCCGGGCTGGCAGAAATTCGTGAAGGCCTATCAAGACGCCTTCCCGCCCAACAAGCGCTTCCCGAGCCCGTCGCTGCTCGCCACCAACTACTATAATTCAACCATGGCGCTGATCCTCGCACTGCGTCAGGTCAACGGCGATCTCTCCAACAACCAGGCCAAGTACAAGGAAGCACTGGCAAAGATCGAGCTCGACGCACCGAACGGCAAGATCAAGCTCGACTCCAACCGCCAGGCGATCGGCACCAACTTCGTCACCGAAGTCGTCGACGACGGCAAGGGCGCGCTGTTCAGCAAGGTCGTGAAGGTGATCCCGAACGTGAACCAGACGCTCGGCTACGACCCGGCCGTGTTCTCCAAGATCGGGCTGCCGAGCCGCACCGTGCCGGAATGTAAGAAGTACTGACGCATCACGTCAGGCAGACGCAACCGGGGAGCGACTCGCTGACGCGGTCGCTCTCCGCTCTTGCAATCTCGGCGGTGTTGTTGAAGGCTGGCCGAAAAGACAAGAACATTCGGGAGGGGAAGGCATGAGCCGTGCGCTCGCCGTCTTCCATGGCCGCTTCGGCCGGGCGACGGTTTATCAGTTGAACCGGCCTTTCAATATCCACGCCCATCGCGAAGGTCATCTGATCTTCCATGTCGGCGGCATGTCGGCATGCATCGATGTCTCCGACGGGCATTACGATCTCACCGAGACGTCGGTCGTCGCCGTCAATCCCTGGGAACCGCACAACTTCCTGCCGACCGATCTTGAGGGCGGCGCCATCTTCTTCGTGCTCTACGTCAACGCCGAATGGTTTGCGCCGGATGCCTCCGGCTCCGACCGGTTGCGCTTCGGCCGCACCCAGTTCAAGCGCACGCCAGCACTCGACAAGCACATCAGGCGGACCGCCGCGCTCGTGTGCGGCGCACCATCGCTCTCCAGTCTCGATTCCGAGCTGAGGCGGCTGATCGACATCTGCTACGACGAAAGCTGGCAGCAGGCCGAGATCGCGCGCGATCCGCGCGCAGGCGGCGCCGTCACCGACTTTCGCGTCCGCAAGTGCATCAAGATGATGTCGGAGAGCCCCGGCGCTGAAATCGAGCTCGACACCATCGCGCGCGAATCCGGCCTGTCGCGACCGCATTTCTACCGGCTGTTCCGCGTGCAGACCGGCGTCACGCCGAACCTCTATCTCAACACGCTGATCATGGAACAGGCGCTCGAAGCGCTGGTGGCGAGCGAGACACCGATCGCCGACATCGGCTTCGATCTCGGCTTCTCCTCACAGAGCGGTTTCACGCGCTTTTTTGCCGCCAATGTCGGGATGGCCCCGACCGATTATCGTCGCGCCGCCAAGGTTTTGCGCGCCTGAGCGCAGGCCACGAAAAGATACTCACGATCAAATGTCGCCCTCGCCGCTTGGCTAGGATGCCGGCAACGCGATCCCGGAAAAGAGGATCGCGCGTGACGGGAGGAAGTTCGCTCATGGCAGGGCCAGCAGCCGGCAACGGCTTGCATGCCCCCTCGCCCCGCTTGCGGGGAGAGGGTCTGGGTGAGGAGGAGTCTCCGCAAGTGCGGCGGCAGTTTGGCTTGCGGAGAGTCCCCCTCACCCGGCGCTACGCGTCGACCTCTCCCCGCAAGCGGGGCGAGGTGAAGCCATGAGCCGCTTCGTCGAACGCCATCCGGCTTGGGCGCTGATTACGATCATCGCGATTGCGGTCGCGCTCTGGCTGATCTTCGCAGTCTGGCCGCCGGGGCTGGAAGAGGCGATCGGCCGCAAGCGCGTCTTCCTCAACGCGGTGTTCAACGGCATCACGCTCGGGGGCCTCTATTTTCTGGTCGCCAGCGGCTTCACGCTGATCTTCGGCCTGATGCGCAACGTCAACCTCGCGCACGGTTCGCTCTATCTGTTCGGCGGCTATATCGGTTATGCCATCAGCACATCGTCCGGCTCGTGGATCCTCGGCTTCATCGTCGCCTTTGTCCTGACCGCCTTTGTCGGCGTGCTGCTGCAGGTGATCGTGTTCCGCCGGATGGAGGGCCAGGATCTCAGGCAAACAATGGTGACGATCGGGCTCTCGATCGTGTTTGCCGATCTCATGCTGTGGGCCTGCGGCGGCGACTTCTACCAGATCCAGACCCCGAAATGGCTGATCGGTCCCATCGAGCTGCCGCTGGTGACTGCGATCAAATCCTCGGGCGATCCGGTCTACCTCAGATATCCACTCGTCAGGCTCGTGATCTTCGTGGCCTCCGTGGTGATCGGCGTCGCGATGTGGCTCGCGCTCAACCGCACCCGGATCGGCATGATCATCCGCGCCGGCGTCGACGACCGCGATATTCTCGCCGCGACGGGCGTGCGCATCCAGCTCGTCTTCGTCGGGGTGTTCGCCTTCGGCGCGGGGCTTGCCGGCATCGCTGGCGTCGTCGGCGGCACCTTCCAGTCATTGTCGCCCGGCGAAGACATCCGTTTCCTGCTGGCGTCCCTCGTCGTCGTGATCGTGGGCGGCATGGGCTCGATCCCGGGCGCTGCGCTCGGCGCGCTGATCATCGGCCTCGCCGAGCAGCTCGGCTCGGTCTACATCCCGACCTACGCCATCGTCGTGACCTTCCTGATCATGGTGCTGGTGCTGGCTATCCGGCCGCAAGGCCTGTTGGCGAGGCGCTGAGATGTCGCTCGCCCACGATGCCCCAGTTGCCGTAGGCCGCGCCACCAAGGCGCAGCCCCCCGCCCGGACATGGCCGGAGATCAACAACCCCGCTGCCTGGGCCGTCGCGGCCATTCTCCTGATCATGCCGCTGATCGCGAGCAGCTTTTTTCTGATCGAGATCTTCGCGACCACGCTGATCCTCGGCACCGTGGCGCTGAGCCTCATGTTTCTTGCCGGCTATGGCGGCATGGTCAGCCTGATGCAGCTCACCATCGCGGGCTTCTCAGCCTACATGGTCGCGGTGTTCGGCGTCAGCGGCAACCCCAATATCAGCCTGGGCTGGCCGTGGTGGCTCGCGGTGCCGATGGCGCTGGCGCTGGCGACCGCCTTCGGCACGCTCGGCGGAGCGCTCGCGGTGCGCACCGAAGGCATCTACACCATCATGATCACGCTCGCGATCGGAGCGGCCTTCTACTATTTCACCAACCAGAACTGGGCGATCTTCAACGGTCATACCGGCATCAACACCGTGGCCACGCCACACTTCTGGGGCGTGAACTGGCGCGCCGACATTCCCTTCTATTACATCGTGCTCGCGGTCGCCGCGCTCTGCTATTTCGCGGTCGAGTATCTCTCGCGCGCGCCGTTCGGCCTGGCGCTCCAGGGTGTGCGCGACAATCCGCGGCGCATGGCGGCGCTCGGCTTCAACGTCAATGCGCACCGCGTCGCGGCCTATGCTTTCGCGTCTTTCGTCGCCGCGCTGGCCGGCGTGCTCCAGGTCTGGAACTATCGCCAGATCTCGCCGGGTTCGGTCAGCGTCGGCGCCTGCATCGACGTGCTGATCATCTCCGTCGTCGGCGGCATCACCCGCCCGATCGGGCCCTTCATCGGCGCGTTGATCTTCGTGCTGCTGCGCACCTTCGCGCTCGACTTCCTGGTCCGACTCGGACTCGACGGCAACCGCTTCCGCCTGCTGATCGGGCTCGGCTTCCTCGCCATCGTGTTCTGGTCCTCGGACGGCGTCATCGGCCTCTGGCAGCGCTGGCGTCAGCATCAACGGCGCGAGGTGAGCCGCACCAGTGGAGGGCGCGGCCATGGATAGCGTCGCCCAACGCCTCTCCGCCGTCGGTGCCGGCGCCGCGCTGGAGCTGCGCGGCGTGACGCGGCTGTTCGGCGCGCTCGCCGCGCTGACCGACGTCACCATCACCGTGCGACCGGGCGAGCGGCGCGCCGTGCTCGGCTCGAACGGTGCCGGCAAGACCACGCTGTTCAACTGCATCACGGGCGACTTCCCGCCCTCCTCCGGCACCATCCGCTTCTTCGGCGAGGACGTGACGCATTTCCCGCCCTATGAGCGTATCCGCCGCGGGTTGCGCCGCACCTACCAGATTTCGGCGCTGTTCCCCGGCCTCACCGTGCAGGACAACGTCTATCTCGCCTGCCGCGGCGTCTCGCGCGGACGCTTCTCGTTTCTGCGTCCGGGACAGAATGATGCATTGATGCATGCGGCCGACAACCTGATCCAGGCCGTGCATCTGTCCGCCGTGAAGGACCAGCGCGTGGCCGAGCTCGCGCACGGCCAGCAGCGCCAGCTCGAGATCGCGCTGGCGCTCGCCGGTGCGCCGCGCTTCGTGCTGTTCGACGAGCCGGCCGCCGGCCTGTCGCCGACGGAACGGGCCGAGCTGATCGAGATCCTGACCTCCCTGCCCGCGCACATCGGCTACATCATCATAGAGCACGACATGGACGTTGCGCTGCGCGTCGTCGAGAGCGTCACGATGATGCACAACGGCCGCGTCTTCAAGGAAGGCCTGCCGGAAGAGATCCAGTCCGACCCTGAAGTGCAGGAGCTCTATCTCGGAGGCGGCCATGAATGAGATCCGCCGCAGCAATCCGGCGCTCGAGGTTCGCGGCCTCGACGTCTATTACGGCCACTCGCATGCGCTGCAAGGCGTCGATCTCGTGCTTGATAGCGGCGTGTTCTCCGTCGTCGGCCGCAACGGCATGGGCAAGACCACGCTGTGCAAGGCGATCATGGGGCTCGTCGGCGTGAGCGGCGGCTCGATCCGCGTGCGCGGCGAGGATGTCACGCGGCGGCCGCCGGCCCAGATCGCCCGGCTCGGCGTCGGCTACGTGCCGCAAGGACGCCGCCTCTGGCGCTCGCTCAGCGTCGACGAGCATCTGCAGCTCGCCGGCGGTCTGCGTTCGGGCGCCTGGACCGTCGAGCGGATCTACGACACATTCCCGCGGCTCGCCGAGCGCAAGGGCCACGGCGGCGGCCAGCTCTCCGGCGGCGAGCAGCAGATGCTGGCGATCTCGCGCGCGCTGCTCACCAATCCGCATTTGCTCATCATGGACGAGCCGACCGAAGGCCTCGCACCCGTCATCGTCGCGCAGGTCGAGGAGATGCTGCTGCGGCTGGGCGACGACGGCGACATGTCCGTGCTCGTGATCGAGCAGAACATCGGCGTCGCCACCGCGATCTCGCGCAACGTCGCGATCATGGTCAACGGCCGCATCAACCGCATCATCGACTCCGCGCGCCTTGCCGCGGACCGCGAGCTACAGCAGCGCCTGCTCGGCGTCGGGCTTCATGCGGAGCTCGAACCGGATATCGAAATCGCCGCATCCGGCGCCGAAACGAAGCCGGCGCCGGCGCCACGGCGCGACGGGCCGGTGCGCATCTACATCTCCAATCCGACGCTGCCGACGCGATGGTCGCAACCGGTGCCGATCGCCCGCATCGAGGCCGCGGCGCGGACGCTCTCGACGCAGGTCGCCCGGCTCGACGAGACGGCGCGGCGCAAGCACGAACCGGTGGCGGCGCAGGCTTCGGGCCCGCCGGTGGTGCTGGTCGTCGGCACGCTCGATACCAAGGGCCAGGAGCTGCGCTACATCCGCGACATCATAGCCGAAAGCGGCCTGCGCACGCGGTTGGTCGACGTCTCGACCAGCGGCAAGCATTCATCCTGCGACGTCTCTGCGCAGGAGATCGCCCTGAACCACGGCCGCGGCGGCTCCGCCGTGTTCGGCACCGACCGTGGTGCCGCCGTGACAGCAATGGCGGATGCGTTTGCCAACTGGTTGCGGCGTCAGGGCAATGTCGCCGGCGTGATCTCCGCCGGCGGGTCCGGCGCGGCCTCGCTGGTCGCCCCAGGCATGCGCGCGCTCCCAGTAGGCGTGCCCAAGTTGATCATCTCTTCCGTCGCCTCCGGCGATGTCGGGCCCTATGTCGGCCCGGCAGACATCACGATGATGTACTCGGTCACCGACGTGCAGGGGCTGAACTCGATCTCGCGCGCAGTGCTCGCCAACGGCGCCAATGCGCTCGCCGGCATGGTCAAGGCGCGGCTCGACACGCGTGCCGCAACGGCGCGCGAGGCCGGCGGACTGCCCGCAATCGGAATCACCATGTTCGGCGTCACCACGCCGGCCGTGCAGAAGATCGCCGCCGACTTGCGCGGCGATTTCGAATGCCTGGTCTTTCATGCCACTGGCGTCGGCGGACGCTCGATGGAGAAGCTCGTGGAGTCCGGCCAGCTCGCCGGCGTGATCGACCTCACCACGACAGAAGTCTGCGACCTCCTGATGGGCGGCGTGTTTCCCGCGACCGAGGACCGCTTTGGCGCGATCATCCGCAGCCGCCTGCCCTATGTCGGCTCGGTGGGCGCGCTCGACATGGTCAATTTCGGCGCGCCTGACACCATTCCCGAGCGCTATCGCGGCCGCAAATTCCACGTCCACAATCCACAGGTGACGTTGATGCGGACGACGGCGGAAGAGAACGAGCGCATGGGCCGCTGGATCGGCGAGCGGCTCAACCAGATGGATGGCCCGGTGCGTTTCTTCCTGCCCGAGGGCGGCGTCTCGGCCCTCGACGCGCGAGGTCAGCCGTTCTGGGATCCGGATGCCGACGCCGCGCTGTTCCGCACATTGGAGCGGACCGTGCGCCAGACCGGCAACCGCCAGCTCATTCGCATCCCCAAGAACATCAACGATCCCGATTTCGCCGCCGCCATCGTCAGTGCGTTCCGAAACCTGTTCGGGCGGACCGGTGTGCGGCGGAGACTCGCGAGGTGACCGATGGCCAGGTTTGAACGCGCGGCGCTGCTGAAGAGGTTTCGCGACATGGCAAGGCGCGGCGAGCCGATCGTCGGCGGCGGCGCCGGCACGGGGCTGTCAGCCAAATGCGAGGAAGCCGGCGGCGTCGACCTCATCGTCATCTACAATTCCGGCCGCTACCGCATGGCCGGGCGTGGCTCGCTCGCGGGCCTGATGGCGTATGGCGATGCCAACGCCATCGTGCTGGAAATGGCGAGCGAGGTGCTCCCCGTGGTCGACCAGACCCCGGTGCTGGCGGGCGTCAACGGCACCGATCCCTTCCGCGACATGGACGTATTTCTGGACCAGCTGAAGGCACTCGGGTTTGCCGGCGTCCAGAACTTTCCGACGGTCGGCCTGATCGACGGTACCTTCCGCGCCAATCTCGAAGAGACCGGCATGTCCTACGCGCTCGAGATCGACATGATCGCCAAGGCGCACGACAAGGACATGCTGACCACGCCCTACGTGTTCAGCGAGAAGGAAGCGGCGGCGATGGCGATCGCCGGCGCTGACATCATCGTCTGCCACATGGGCCTGACGACCGGCGGCACGATCGGTGCGCAAACCGCCTTGAGGCTCAAGGACTGCCCGGCGCGGATCGACACCTGGGCCAGCGCCGCGCTCAGCGTCAATCCGGACATCCTGGTGCTGGCGCATGGCGGCCCGATCGCCGATCCCGCCGACGCCGATTTCATCATGAAGAACACCCGTCATTGCCACGGCTTCTACGGGGCGTCCTCGATGGAGCGGCTGCCGGTGGAGCGGGCGCTGACGGAACAGGTGCGGCAATTCAAGGCGATCGGCGCGCGATAACGCCTGATAGGTTCGAGGGAGGGAAAGATGTCAGGGATGTTGGTCGGTGAATTGATCCTCTGGCTGATCGTCGCGATCATCGTGATCGTGGTTGGCGTCTATATCGTGAACTGGCTCTACCACCGCTCCTCCAAGGAGACCTCGTTCGTCCGCACCGGCTTCCTCGGCGAACGCGTGGTGATCAATGGCGGCGCCTTCGTGCTGCCGTTCATCCACGACTACACGCCCGTCAACATGAACGTGCTGCCGATGGGCATCGTGCGTTCGAAGCAGGATGCCGTGATCACCCGCGACCGCATGCGCGTCGACATCGAGGCCGACTTCTACGTCCGCGTGCAGCCGACCCGGGAGGCCGTCTCGATTGCCGCGGCGACACTCGGCCGCCGCACCCTGGAACCCGGGCAGCTCCACGCACTGCTGGCCGGCAAGTTCATCTCCGCGATCCGCTCGGTCGCCTCCGAGATGACCATGGAGGAAATGCACGAGCGTCGCGGCGACTACGTCGCGCGGGTCAAGACCGAAGCGGCGGAAGCCCTCGCCCAGAACGGCCTCGAGCTGGAATCGGTCGCGATCACCGATCTTGACCAGACTGACCTCGAATTCTTCAACCCCTCGAACCGGTTCGACGCCGAAGGCCTGACCCGCTTGATGGAGGACATCGAGGCCAGGCGGAAGCTGCGCAACGACATCGAGCAAGATTCGATGATCAAGATCCGCTCCCGCAACCTCGAAGCCGAGCGGCAGGCGCTCGAGATCGAGCGCGAGAGCGAGACCGCGCGCCTGGAGCAGGAACGCGACATCGAGATGCGCCGCGCGCTTCAGCGCACCGAAGTCGCGCGAGAGCGGGCCCTGCGCGAGACCGAGGCCGAACAGGCGCAGATTTCCGCCCGCGAGGCCATCGAGCGCGCCCGCATCGCCAATGAGCAGGCGATCGCCGAGGCCCGCATCGCCTCCGAGCGCGAGACCCGCCAGAAAGAGATCGAGCGAACCCGCACCATCGAGGAAAAGGAGCTGCTGGCGCGCGAGGAGATCGAGAAGACCCGGATCGCCAACCAGCGCTCGATCGACACCACCCGCATCGCCTCCGAACGCGAAGTGCGCCAGCGCGAGATCGAGCGGATGCGCACGGTCGAGGAAGCCGAGATCGCCGCTCGCGAGGCCATCGAAAAGGCCCGCATCCAGCAGGACCGCGTCGTCACCGACGCCCGCATCGCGAACGAGGAAGAGACGCGGCGCCGCGAGATCGAGCGGACGCGCGCGGTCGACGAGGCCGAGATTGCCGCACGCGAGGCCACCGAAAAGGCGCGCATCGCCCAGACGCTGATCGTCAATGTCGAGCGCATCTCGTCCGACGAGCGCACCCGCGCGCTGGAGATCCAGCAGGTGCGGACCATCCAGGAGGCCGAGATCGAGGCACAGCGCGCGGTCGAGGCCGCCCGCATCGCCCGAGAGCGGACGCTCGCCGCCGAGCGCATCACCGCCGAGCAGAGCACGCGGCAGCTGGAGATCGAGCGCAACCAGGCGCTCGATGTCGCCGGCATTGCGGCGCGCGAGACCACGGAAGCCTCGCGCATCGCGCAGGAGGAGCGCGTGCGCTCCCTGGAGATCGCCCGCAACCGCGCCGTCGAGGAAGCTGACATCGCCTCGCGCGAGGCGATCGAGGCGGCCCGCATCGCCCAGGAAAAGGCGGTTGCGGCCGAGCGCATCCAGGCCGAACGGGAGACGCGCGCGCTCGAAATCGAGCGGACCGGCGTCCTCGAGGCGGCCGAGCTGAAGCGGCGCGACGCCATCGAGCGGCAGCGCATCACGGTCGACCTGGCGCTCGAAGCCGAGCGCATCAATTCCTCCAAGAAGCGCGAAGTGCTCAACATCGAGCAGAAGAAGGCGATCGAGATCGCGGACGAGGACCGCGTCATCGCGCTGTCGACCAAGAAGTCCGAGCGGATCGACGCCGACCGCCAGGTCCGGCAGGCCGAGATCGTGGCGCGCAAGGAGGTCGAGACCACCGACGTTTCGCGCGAGCAGGCGCTGGAGGCCGCGCGCATCGAGCGGCGCCGCGCGATCGAGCAGCTCGAGGTCGCCCGCGTCCAGTCGCTCCAGGAGGCCGAGATTGCTGCGCGCGAGGAAGTCGAGCGTGCCCGCATCGCCTCCGACCGCGGCCTCGACGAGGCCCGCATCGGCCGCGAGCGCGAGCTGCGCAAGCTCGAGGTCAATCGTGAGAAGGACGTCGAGACGGTGCTGATGGAGAAGGCGATCGCGATCCATCAGAAGTCGCTGGAGGAGTCGGCCGCGCGCGCAGCCGCCGAGGAGGCGCGGATCCGGGCGACCGAAGCCGCCGAGCGCGTCGTCACCGCCCGCGAGAGCGAGATCGCCAAACGGCGCAAGACCGTCGAGGTTCTGCTGGCGGAGAAGCAGGCCGAAGAGACCCGCATCGCCGCCGAAGCCGAGCGCGTGCGCGCCGCGGTCGAAGCCGAAGCGCAACGCATGCTGAACGAAGCCGAGAACGTGCTGACCGACCAGGCACGCTATTCGCTGTTCCGCAGAAAGCTGCTCGACCGCATCGAGGGCATCGTGCGCGAGAGCGTCAAGCCGATGGAGAAGATCGAAGGCATCCGCATCCTCCAGGTCGACGGCCTCAACGGCAACGGCCACGGCAACGGCAATGGCGGCCGCAGCGCCACCGACGAGGTGATCGACTCGGCGCTACGCTACCGAGTCCAGGCGCCGCTGATCGACTCGATACTGTCGGACATCGGCGTCGAAGGCGGCAGCCTGGCCAAGATGCCGGGGCTGATCCGCGAGGCCCGCGACATGCAGGGCATCAAGGAGGCCGCGCGCAAGGGTGGCGGCGGAGGTGGTGGCGGCGGCGACAAGCCGGCGGCCGCTCCGCCTGCGACCGAGGGCGGCGAGCCGCCGGCCGAGCGCGGGCCGCGGAAGAAGAGCTGAGGTTTGAGCGATGGCCCGCGTCTACGTCTCCACCGTCGTCAACGCCCGCAACGACCGCGTCTGGGCGCGGGTGCGCGATTTCAATGGCCTGCCGAACTGGCATCCGGCCATCGCCGAAAGCCGGATCGAGGGCGGCGAGCCCTCCGACAAGATCGGCTGTGTCAGGGATTTCCGCCTGCGCAATGGCGACCGCATCCGCGAGAAGCTGCTCGGCCTCTCCGATTACGACATGTTCTGCACCTACTCGATCCTGGAATCGCCGATGGGCGTCGAGAACTACGTCGCCACCCTGCGCCTGACGCCCGTCACCGACGGCGACCAGACGTTCATGGAATGGACCGCGGAATTCGACTGCGCGCCGGAACGGGAGACCGAGCTCGTCAACAACATCGGCGGCGGCGTGTTCCAGGGCGGCTTCGACGCCCTGAAGCGCGTGTTCGGAGGCTAGCCGTGCCGCATATCGTCAAGAGCACGATCCTGAACGCACCGACGGACGCGGTGTGGGACGTGCTGCGCGATTTCAACGGGCACGACCGCTGGCACCCGGCAGTTGCGACCTCCTCCATCGAACGCGCGCAGACCGCCGACAAGATCGGCTGCGTCAGGCGGTTCAAGCTGAAGGACGGCTCGGAGCTGCGCGAGCAGCTGCTGGCGCTGTCCGACCTCGAGCAGACCTTCAGCTATTGCCTGCTCGATACGCCGGTCCCGATGTTCAACTACGTCGCCCATGTCCGGCTGCTGCCGGTCACCGACGGCGACCGCACCTTCTGGCACTGGGAGTCGCGGTTCACGACGAAGCCGGAGGACAAGGACCGCGTCAGCCACATGGTGGCCGAAGACATCTATCAGGCCGGATTCGAAGCGATCCGCCGCCATCTGAAGGAGGCCGCTTAAGCCATGGCCGTGACGGTAAAGACCTTTACGAATGCGAGCGAGGCGGCTGGCGCGCTGTCGTCGGACCGGAGCGCGCGCTATCTCGGCGGCGGCACGCTGGTGATGCGCGCGCTGAACGAAGGCGACGTCTCGATCTCGACGATCGTGCGGGCTCAGGACCAGGCGCTGACCCGGATCGACGCCTCCGGTCCGCGCATCACCTTGGGCGCCGGCGTCACCTTCGCGCGCGTGCTAGCCGAGCGCGACCTCGCCTTCCTGCATGCCCCTGCCCGCTCGATCGGCGGTCCCGCCGTGCGCAACATGGGCACCGTCGGCGGCAATCTGTTCGCGCCGAACCCTTACGGCGATTTCACCGTGGCGCTGCTGGCGCTCGACGCCACCATTGCGGTTCAAGGCGGCTTCGGCTCGCGCGATATTCCGATCGAGGAGTTTCTGCAGGGGCGTGAGCGCCAGGCCGGGACGTTGGTGCTGTCGGTGTCGTGCACGCGGCCGGCCAGCAGCGAGGCGTTTCGTTATCGCAAGATCGCGCGCATCAAGCCGAAGGGCGGCTCGGTGATCACGCTCGCCGCGCATCTGCCGGTCAGCGGCGGACGGATCGCGGGTGCGCGGATTGCGCTGGGCTCGATGGCGCCGACCCAGATCCGCGCTCGCGCCGCCGAGCGCGCGCTGGAGGGCCGCTCGCTGGATGCGGCGACCATCGCTGCTGCGGCCTCTGCCGCCACAGAAGGAACATCGCCCTCAGACAACGCGCTCGGCAGCGCCTGGTATCGCCGCGAGATCGTCGGTGTGCATTTGCGGCGCCTGCTGTCGGGACAGGAATAGCTCGCCATGACAAAAATCCCCCTGCAGTTTCGCCACAACGGCCGCGACGTCGCAATCTTCGTCGACGGCGGCACCAACCTGCTCGTCGCGCTGCGCGAGCTGATCGGCGACATGACGCCGAAATTCGGCTGCGGCCAGGGTGGCTGCGGCACATGCAGCGTGCTGATCGATGGCGAGCTTCACCTCTCCTGCCTGACGCTCGCCGAGACCGTCGCGGGCCGCTCGGTCGAGACGCTCGACGGCATGAAGCAAGGCCCGAACCTGCATCCGCTGCAGCGCGCCTTTGCCGACAATTTCGCCGCCCAGTGCGGCTATTGCACGCCGGGCATGCTGATGGCTGCAAAGGCGCTGCTCGACCGCAATCCCGCCCCGAGTCGGGCCGACGTCATCGAGGCGATCTCCGGCAATATCTGCCGTTGCACCGGCTACGAGCCCATCATCAATGCCATCCTCGCCGCCGCAGGCGGCCGGGCCAGCGCCTGAGGTCAGACCATGCTGGAACTGCGCAAGGACATCTTCGCCGACGAGCGTGACGATAATTTGAAGGAAATCGGCAAGGGTACGCAGCGGCAGGACATGCTCGGCCACATCACGGGCACGTCCAGCTATTTCAACGACCACAAGCTGCAGGGCATGCTGCACCTGAAGGTCGTTCGTTCGACCCAGGCCCATGCAAGGCTGCGCCGCATCGATACCACCGAGGCCGAGCGCTCGGCCGGCGTGCGCCGGATCATCCGTGGCGCGGACGTGCCACGCAACCTCAACACGCTGCTCAGCCTGATCAACTTCGGCAAGGACGACGAGCCGTCGCTGGCGGTCGACAAGGTCCGCTACAAGGGCGAACCGATCCTCGCTATCGTCGCCGACAGCGAGCGCGAGGCGTTCGAGGCGATCGCAAAAGTCAGGATCGATTACGAGCCGCTGCCGGCCGTGTTCGACGTCGAGGATGCGCTGAAGCCGGGTGCGCCCGTCGTCAACGAGACCTATCCGAAGAACGCCTTCATCTATCATGACGTCTACGACCACCAGCGCCTGCGCTTTGGCGATGCCGATGCCGCGCTCGCAACCGCCGACCACGTGCTCGAGCAGCGCTACCAGATGTCGCCGATCGAGCACGCGCCGACCGAGACCAACGGCGCGATCGCCGCGCCCGATACCAACGGCCGCTACGTCGTCTATACCTCGACGCAGGCACTGTTCTTCTCGGTCGACACCTGCGCCAAGATCCTCGACGTGCCCTCCAACACCTTCCACTTCATCGGCGGCACCGTCGGCGGCGGCTTTGGCGGCAAGGTCGACACCTTGACCGAGCCGCTCGCGATCCTCGGCGCCATGTTGACGGGGCGCCCCGTCCGCTACGTGTTCGGCCGCGAGGAGGAGATGCAATACGGCCCGCCGCGCGGCGCCGAGCGCATCTACATCAAGGACGGCGTGATGCGCGACGGCCGCATCGTCGCGCGCAAGATCCGCGCCTATTTCGACAGCGGCGCCTATACGCGGCTGTCGAGCTATGCCGCGGTGAAATGCGCCGCGCATCTGCCGGGTCCCTACACTATCCCGAATGTCTATGGCGACGTCTATTGCGTCTTCACGAACCGCACGCCGGCGACCGCCATGCGCGGCTTCGGCGTCACTGCGATGGACTTTGCCATCGAATGCCAGATGGACAAGCTCGCAAACCTCGTCGGCATGGACCCGATGGAGTTCCGGATCCTGAACGCCTATCGCGACGGCGACATGAAGGCGCACCGGCGCGAGGCCAAGAACACCGCGCTGATCGAGTGCGTCCAGGTTGCCGCCGAGAAGGCCAAATGGCCGATCCGCGACGAGTTCAGGCGCGCCTCCTCGCGCAAGGACGGCGGCGGCAGCCGCGCCGTGATCCCGCCAACACCGACGGATTCGCGCAGCCGGCCCGCTGCGCCGGCGCAGCAGCGCACGACCTACGACCGCGCGCCGGTGACGGCGACAAGAGAGCCGCCGCGCGAACCACCTCCGCCGGCGCCGCCACCTCCCCCGCCCCGCCCGGCCGCGCCATCGCACGGCGCGACCCGATTCTCCTCCGTGTTCGGCACCAGGAGACGCTGAGATGACCCGGCATCGTGGACGCGGCATGGCGTCGATCAACTACCCCATCGGCATGAATCTCGGCGGCGATCCGAGCCAGGCGCTGGTGCATTCCAACCCGAGCGGCAAGTTCACCGTGGCGCTGTCGTCGATCGACCTTGGCCAGGGCATGAAATCTGTGACGCGGCAGATCTGCGCGGAGACGCTTGGCGTGCCGGTCGAGGACGTCTATGTCGACACCGCGGATTCCGATACCGGCCCGCACTGCATGGGCTCGTTCGCCTCGCGCGGCACCCATCGCGTCGGCAATGCCGTGATGGCCGCAGCCCGCGAGGCGCGCGGCGTGATGATGGAGGCCGCCGCCGAGGAGCTCGAGGTCAACGCCGCCGATCTCGAAACCGACGGTCGCGGCAACATCCACGTCAAGGGCGCCCCGCACCGCTCGATCTCGACAAAGGACGTGGCCATTGCCGCGCAGTTCAAGCAGGGCAAGACCATCTCGGGCCGCGGCATCTTTCTCGTGCCGCTGTCGGATGTCGATCCTGAAACCGGCGAGATGTCGCCGGCGACCTGCTACGCACACGCCTGCCTGGTCGCGGAGGTCGAGGTGGACGATGAGACCGGCGAGGTCGCGATGGTCCGGATGGACTCGGCTTACGAGCTCGGCCGTGCGCTCAACCCGCGCCTCGTCGAGCAGCAGCTGGTCGGCGGCGCCTGGATGGGCGTCAGCCACGCCCTCTACGAGACGCCGGAGCCGTACTATCCCGATCCTGTCCACGGGCCCCGCGACTTCGTCGAATATCTGATGCCCGGTCCCGGCGACATCTGTCCGCATGATATCGCCGTGCTGGAGCGCCCCGCCCCTGACGGTCCGTTCGGGGGAAAAGGCCCTGGCGAGATGTGCGCCAATCCGGTGCTGCCCGCGGTGGCGAATGCGATCTTCAACGCGGTGGGCGTTCGCATCGACGACCTGCCGATCACGCCGGAAAAGGTGCTGCGGGCGATCAAGGCGCAGGGCGGCGCGCGGCCGCAGGCGCGGCGTTAGAGGATCGGCCGTGGCGGTTCGCAGCAACATCGTCGGCATCGACAGCCCGGAGGCGCTGGAGCGGGCGCTGCGGGCGGCCTATTATCTCGCCGACGAAGGGCTCGCGACCGCCGCCTATCTCGGCCTCGCGCTCGGCAAGCCGCTGCTGCTCGAAGGCGCGCCCGGCGTCGGCAAGACGGAGGCGGCCAAAGCCATCGCCGCCGTGCTCGGCCGCCGCCTGATCCGCCTGCAATGCTACGAGGGCATCGACGCCTCTGCCGCGCTCTATGAGTGGAACTATCCACGCCAGATGCTGGCGATCCGTCAGGCCGGCGACGAGAGCATCGACATCTATGGCGAGACGTTCTTGATCGAGCGGCCGATGCTGGCGGCGCTGCGCGCACCTGATTCCACCGTGCTCCTGATCGATGAAATCGACCGCGCCGACCAGGAGTTCGAGGCCTTCCTGCTCGAATTCCTCTCCGACTTCCAGATCTCGATTCCCGAGCGCGGCACGGTCCGCGCGGCCGAGCGGCCGGTGGTCGTGCTCACCTCGAACCGGACCCGCGATCTGCACGAAGCCTTGCGCCGCCGCTGCGTCTATCACTGGATCGATTATCCGACGGCGGAGCGCGAGGCACGCATCATCATGATGCGCGCCTCCAGCGTCGCCGAAACCACGGCCCGCGCCGTCGTCGCGGCCGTCGAGAGATTGCGGCGTGAACCGCTGAGCAAGGCCCCCGGGATCGCCGAAGCCGTCGACTGGGCCGAGGCCGCGACCCTCCTCAACAAGGGCGGCGCGCGCTGGCCTGATGCCTTCAAACGCTCGATCGGCGTCGCGCTGAAGGACGAAGAGGACCTGCACTTCATCGCGCCGCGGCTCGATGCCATGCTCGCGGAGGCGACCGCATGAGCATCGAGCCGCAGCTCCCGCGCGCTGCCCGCACCTTTGTTTCCTTCGTCGCCCTGCTGCGCGCCAACGGCTTCGCCGTCGCGCCGGAGCAGACCACCGCGTTCCTCGCCGCGATTGCGCTGCTCGGACCGCGCAAGCTTGAGGACATCAAGCAATCTGCGCTCGCCACCCTCGCCCCTCCGCCCGAGCGCCGCGCCACCTTCGATCGGCTGTTCGACCTGCATTTCCGCGGCAGCGAGGCGATCGAGCATGCCGCAGACGGCGAGGACGACGAGACCGTCCGTCTGCAGGAGGAAGGTCGCGGCGACGAGGAGCCCCTGCTCTCCGACGAGGCCAACGAGTCCGGCCTGACTGCATCGCGCACCGAGGCGCTGGTCGAGCGCCGCTTCGCGCAGCTCTCCACGACCGATGCGCTCCGACGGCTGGCGCGCGAGGCCCCGCGGCGCCTGCCGCGGCGGCGCGGGCACCGCCGCATGCGGGCGCGCCGCGGCCCCTTTGCCGACCTCCGCCGCACCTTACGCGACTCTGTCCGCAGCGACGGCGAGATCCTGCGGCTCGGCCACATGAAGCGGCGGCAACGGCCGCGCAAGGTGTTGCTGCTGATCGACGTCTCCGGCTCGATGAAAAGCCGCACCGAGGAGAATATGAAGCTTGCGCATGCGCTGGTGCAGGCCGCGCCCAATGTCGAGGTCTTCACCTTCGGCACGCGGCTGACCCGTGTCACGCGTGCACTGCGTCTGAAACGGCGCGAGCTGGCGCTGAGCGCCGCGGCACATCTGGTCAGCGACTGGGACGGCGGCACCCGGATCGGCGACGCGCTGCAAGCGTTCCTGGCGGTCCCGCGGTTCGGCGGCTACGCCCGCGGCGCCGCTGTGATCATCATCTCCGACGGGCTCGAGCGTGGAGAGCCGGACGTCCTTCGCGACGCTGTCGCGAAACTATCGCGGCGGGCCTGGCGCCTGAGCTGGCTGACGCCGCTCGCGACAGGCCCCGCGTTCCGTCCGCAGACAGAAGCGCTGGTCGCGATCGAACGCTTCGTCGACGATCTCGTGGACGGCGGGTCGAGCGCATCGATCGTCGCCCACGTCCTGGCACTGGGAAGGAGAGCTGCGTGAACGATATTGTCGACGGCCATCATCACATCTGGCGGCAGGCCGACCTGCCCTGGCTGACCGGCCCCATGCAGCCCCGCATCTTCGGACCGTACGAGCCGATCCGGCGCGATTATCCGATCCAGGAATATCTCGACGATCTCAAGGACAGCGACGTCACCCGTTCCGTCTATGTGCAGACCAATTGGGCGCCCGAGCATTTTGAGGAGGAAGCAGCGTGGGTACAGCGTACCTCCGACGAACATGGCTGGCCGCACGCCATCGTTGCCTACGCCAATTTTGCGGCCGAGGACGTCCGCCCGCAGCTCGACCGCCTCAAGCGCTATCCTCTGCTGCGCGGGGTGCGCATGCAGCTGCATTGGCACGAGAACCCGCTCTATCGCTTCGCAGCGCGTCCGGATCTCTGCACCGACCCGACGATCCGTCGCAATGTCGCACGTCTTTCCGATTACGGCTGGAGCTTCGATTTGCAGGTGTTCACGCCGCAGATGCCGGATGCTGCGCAGCTGGCCGAATCCTGTCCCGGCGTGACCTTCATCCTCCAGCATGCCGGCATGCTCGAGGATCTCTCGCCGGCTGGACGGGCAGCCTGGCGCGCCGGGATGGCCCGGCTCGCGAGTTGTCCGAACGTGGTCTCGAAACTGTCCGGGCTCGGCACCTTCATCCATCGCAACGATCCCGCGCATATCGCCGCCGTGCTCACCGATACCGTCGCGATCTTCGGCGCCGAGCGCTGCCTGTTCGGCTCCAATTTTCCGATCGAGAAATTGTGGACCAGTTATCGCGAGCTCGTCGCAGCCTTTCGCGCCGCCGCCGCCCCGTTCAGTGCGGAGCAGCAGGATGCGATCTTCAGGACGACGGCGACGCGCGTCTATCGGCTTTGACAGACAAGAAACGAGACGGGAGGGAAACGAATGGCGCTGGAGATCAAGATCCTGGACTACGGCGATATCGAGCTGGAATCGAGCTTCCTGGTGCTCGGCCGCGACTGCGGCCGCACCCGCCGCGTCCTCACGCTCGGCTTTTTGATCCTCGGCGGCAAATATCCTGTTGTCGTCGACACCGGCTATCGCTCCAACCAGATCATGGAGACGCTGGGCATGCGCGGGCTCCAGTATCATGAGAACATGATCGAGAACCAGCTCGCGCGCCACGGCGTTCGCATGGGCGACGTTCGCTTCGTCTGCCACACGCATTTGCATATCGACCATGCCGGCAAGGATGACCTGTTTCCGATGAACACGACCGTCGTGCTCAACCGCAAGGAGCTCGAATATTCCGTCTCCGGCCTGATGCATCCGCAATATCCCGCGCCAGACATCAAGCACCTGATCGACCGGCTGCATACCAAGAGCGCGCTGCGCTTCCTGGACCTCGAGATCACCGGGCCGATCGAGCTGATGCCCGGCGTCTATTGCGATGCCGCCAACGCGCACACCGAGGGCTCGATGAACATCATCGTCGAGACCGCCGACGGCATCGCCACCATCTGCGGCGACGTGATCTACGACTTCAACGACCAGATCGTCACGCCCTTCCATGAGATCCACGATTGGGAGCCGCGTACCACCGGCAACCATGGCACCACCAAGCGCGCGGAAAAGGCGGCGATCAAAAAGCTGCTGAGCAGCTCGCGCTACCTGCTCCCGGTCCACGACCGTCCCGCCAAGATCGAAGGCGGCAATGTCGTGGGGCGTCTGCACGATCAAGTCCCTGGCCCGATCGTGCAGTCGCTGCCCGAGCGCAACTGGTTCCCGGCTTGACGTTGTCGAGGATCGACCGATGACGCATGTGACGTTGCGAAGCGAGTTCGAAACCCTGATCGACCCCTATGCGCCGGTCGCACAGATCGGCACCGGCTTCGACTTCACGGAAGGGCCGATCTGGCATCCGGTCGATCATTATCTGCTGTTCTCGGACATGCCGGCCGACGTGCGGCGGCGCTGGGATGCGCGGCGCGGGGTCGTCGAGGTCAAACGCCCGTCGAACAAATGCAACGGCATGACCTATGACGCCGAGCTCAATTTGATCGTCTGCGAGCACGCGACCTCGTCGCTGATCCGCGAACGCCCGGACGGACGGCGCGAGGTGCTGGCCTCGCATTTCGGCGGCCAGGAGCTCAACAGCCCGAACGACGTCTGCGTGCACTCATCCGGCGCGATCTATTTCTCCGATCCATGGTATGGCCGCATGCCGGTCTATGGCGTCGAACGGCCGCGCCAGCTCGGCTTCCAGGGCGTCTATCGCGTGGTGCCGGGCGGCGAGCCGAAGCTCGTGGTCGAGCGCAGCCTGTTCGACCAGCCGAACGGGCTATGCTTCTCGCCGGACGAGAGGCTGCTTTATGTCAACGACACGGTGCAAGCGCTGATCCGCGTGTTCGACGTCAACAGCGACGGCTCGCTGTCCAATGCGCGCGTGTTCGCCAGCGGCATCAAGTCCGAGCTCGAGCCTGGCTTGCCCGACGGCATGAAATGCGATCAGCACGGCAATGTCTGGGTCACCGCCCCCGGCGGCGTCTGGGTCTATTCGCCGCGCGGCGAACTGCTCGGCAAGGTCCGCGTGCCCGAACTGGTCGCCAACCTCGCCTGGGGCGGGCCGGATTTCCGCACGCTCTATCTCACCTCGACGCATTCGGTGTATGCGATCCCGACCCGGGTCGGCCCGCGCCATGAGCCCTATATGAGCGGCAGGCGCGCTGGCGGCGGAGCAAGCCCGAGCTCATCGCCAGCCGCGCCTATTCTGAGCGAGGGCGAGATGCGGCTCGATCCGCAACGCTGCGCCATGATCATCCAGGATCTCCAGAACGACGTCATCATGGACGGCGGGGCTTTCGCCGAGTCGGGCGCGCCGGGTCATGCCAAGCAGCAGCATGTCGTGGAGAATGTGCGGCGCCTGGCGGAAGCCGCACGCGCCCGCGGCGTCACCATCATCCATGTCTGGTTCGTGGTCGAGCCCGGCGCGCCCGGCGTCACACTGAACGCTCCGCTGTTCGAAGGTCTCGTCGACAGCAAGGCGATGGTGCGCGGAAGCTGGGGCGCGGCTCCCGTTTCAGGCCTCGAGCCCCGGCCCGGCGATTTCGTCGTCGAGAAGATGCGGATGAGCGCCTGGGAAGGCACGCGGCTGGAGACGATCCTGAAAGCGACCGGTCGCGACATGATCATCAATACCGGCGCCTGGACCAACATGTCGATCGAGCACACGGCGCGGACCGGCGCCGACAAGGGCTATTTCATGATCGTGCCCGAGGATTGCTGCTCGACCATGAATGCCGACTGGCACAACGCCTCGATCAACTTTGCCATGCAGAACGTCGCGGTCGTGACCAGAGCCGACGCCGTGATCCGAGCGCTGGGATGAGCTGTGGCAAAGCTCCTGCACTTGTCCTGCTCGCCGCGCGCCGAGGCCGAATCGACGGCCGGCGCGCGGGTCTTTCTCGATGGCTTCCGCCAGGCCCGGCCGGATTGGGACATTGATGTCGTGGACATCTGGCGTGAACGGATGCCGGAATTCACAGGTCCGATCGTCGAGGCCAAATACGCGCGCATGAAGGCTCAGGTCTTCACCGATGCGCAGCGCGACAGCTTTGCCGAGGCCGAGCGAATGGCGTTGCGCTTCTCGCTCGCCGATCGCGTGCTGATCTCGACCCCGATGTGGAACTTCGGCCTTCCCTACAAGCTCAAGCAGTGGTTCGACATCATTGTCCAGCCCGGCCTCACCTTCCGGTTCGATCCGTCGCAGGGATATCTACCGCTGCTCAAGGACCGGCCGACGCTGGTGATCATCGCCAGCGGCAGCGATTTTGCCACCGGCATGAACCGCGGCCGCATCGACATGGCAACGCCCTACTTACGGGAGATCCTGCGCTTCATCGGGATCAGCAATGTCCGCTTCGTCCTGATCGGTCCAACCACGGGACCGCAAGCGCCGATCGATGCCGCCCGCGAACGGGCCCATCAACGTCTCGCTGCAATGGCCGCGACCTTCTGAAGCGCGATGGCGGCGTGTCGAGCCGGATCAGATCAGGCTCGACTTGCCCCGGCTCAGCACCTGGCCTGCGCCTTTGGCGCCGACGATCCGGCCCTCGCTGCAGACCACCTCTCCCCTCGCGATCGTCGTCACCGGCCATCCCGTAACCTCGAAACCTTCCCAGGGCGTGTAATCCGCGCCGTGATGCAGATCGGCCTGCCGGATCGGCTTCTTCAACTTGGGATCCCAGAGAACGATGTCGGCATCGAAGCCGACGCCGATCGAACCCTTCCGGGGATAGAGACCGTAGATGCGGGCGTGGTTGGTCGCGGTCAGCTCGACGAACTTCTGCAGGGTGATGCGGCCCTTCGAGACGCCTTCGGAGAACAGGATCGGCAGCCGCGTCTCGACGCCGGGGATGCCGTTCGGCACCCAGCGGAACGAGGTACGGGCGTTCGGCGTCAGCTTGCCCTTGGGATCATCGTAGCGGAACGGGCAGTGATCGGACGAGAAGGTCTGGAACACGCCCGACGTAATGCCCTCCCAGATCGCCTTCTGGCTCTCGACATCGCGCGGCGGCGGCGAGCAGACGTATTTCGCGCCCGTAATGTCCATGTTGAGGCCCTTCATGTCGTCGGCCGTCAGCGTGATGTATTGCGGGCAGGTCTCGGCATGAACGGGCAGACCGCGCTGCTGCGCCCAGCGTACCTGCTCCATCGACTCGCGTCCGGAGACGTGCACGATCATGATGGGAACGCCGATCACCTCGGCATGGCTGATGGCCCGGTGCGTCGCCTCGCGCTCGACCGCCTGCGGCCGCGAGGTGCCGTGATAATACGGCGCGATATGACCTTCGCGCTCCAGCTTGCTGGTCAGGAAACGGATGGCGTCGTAGCCCTCGCAATGGACCATGACCAGCGCCTCCTCGCGGCGCGCGACCTCGAACACTTCGAGCAGCTGCTTGTCGCTGAGCACGAGGTCGTCATAGGTCATGAACACCTTGAACGAGGTGTAGCCGTCCTTGACCAGCGCCGGCAGCTCCTGCCCGAGCACCACGGCAGTCGGATCGGAGATGATGAGATGGAAGGCCGTATCGATGTAGCACTCACCTTCGGCGAGCTTGCGATAGTTCTCGACACAGCTGCGCAGCGAGGTGCCTTTCTCCTGCAGCGCAAAGGGCAGCACCATGGTGTTGCCGCCGGCTGCGGCTGCGCGCGTCGCCGAGGCAAAATCGTCGGCCATCACCACGTCGGGGCCCGAGGGCTGGGAAATATGGACGTGGCTGTCGATGCCGCCCGGCAGCGCCAATAGGCCCGACGCATCGATCTCGCGCGCTGCGCCCGCGATGCTATCGGCGATGCTGACGATGCGGCCGTCGCGAATTCCGATATCGGCGCGAAACTCGTCGCTGGCCGTCACGATGGTGCCGCCGCGGATGGCGAGGTCGAGCTGCGTCACTGATGTCTCCGTCACCTGATATTTGGCATTGTCTGGAAGATCCGTCCCCATTGCGCAAGGGCCGTCACATCGCCGCCGGCGAGGCAGAGGGTCCGCCACAGCGTCACCGCGACCGAATCGAGCACGGCGATATCCAGCTCCCGCTCCAGCGTGGCCGCAAGCGCCGCACCATCGAGATTGGTGCAGAGGATGACGATCGCGTCAGTCCCCTCCGCCGCCACGGCGCGGATCATATCCGTGATCGTCGACGGCGCGACTTCGCCAAAGGAAAAGTTGTCGCGCAAGCCGAGATGCCGCTCGGCATGCGGGGCGATCCCCTCCTCAGCCCAGACGTCGGCAATGCGCCGCTGCACGTCGTCGGTATAGGGCGAGACCAGGCCGACGCGCCTGGCGCCGAGCGCGCAGGCGGCATCGATGCAGGCCAGGGTCGATGTCGTTGCCGGCACATTTGTGCGGGCCGTGATCGCCTCGCACAGGCTGCGGTCGCGGCCGATGCCGAGCCAGCTTGCGGACGTTCCGTTCCAGGCGATCGCGTCGACCTTGGCATCGGCCAGCAGATCTGCCGCCGGCAACATCACCGAGGCATCGAACTGGCTCAGCGCGGCGGCATCGAGCGCGATCTGGGTGACGCGGAAGCGAGAGAAATGCGCGGTGACGCCGGGGGTGCCCGCCAGCATGGCGCTGGTGACGGGCTCGAGCACCGAGTTGGAGGACGGCGTGATCATGCCGAGGCGCTTGCGCATGGCTGACATCGATCACAGTCGCTCCGTTGCCGCAGGGAGCATCAAACGCTCCCTCGAAACGATCATCGGCATCCCCGGCGCTGTGCGCAACCCGCAATTTGCATACTGCATACAATTTGTTCGATATGCATTTGTTTTACGCCACATACGTCGCCTATTTGAGCATCGCGTTCGGCTCGGTATGGCTAGGATGAGTTGCAAGCAGGAAGCCTCGCGTGCAGCAAAAATCCGAAACGAACCCGGCGCGAAAGTCGCCCAAGCTCAAGCGGATGGGCCTGCATGAGCGCGCCGCCGCGCGGATGCGGACGATGATCATTCGCGGCGAGCTGCCGCCGGGCTCGCAGACTCAGGAGACCAAGCTGTCGAGGGAGCTCGGCGTGTCGCGCACGCCCTTGCGCGAGGCGATGAAGGTGCTGGCGGCGGAGGGCTTGATCGAGCTGCGTCCGAACCGCAGCCCGCGCATTGCCGATATCGCGGTCGACGGCATCTCGGAATTGTTCGAGGCGCTCGCCGGCATCGAGCGGCTCGCCGCCGAGCTCGCCGCGGAGCGTGCCACCGAACGCGATCTCGCCCGCCTGCGCACGCTGCAGACCCGGATGGAGGGTCATCACCGCAGCGGCAAGCTCGACGATTATTTCGCCATCAACGGCGAAATCCACAACACCATCGTCCGCATGGCGCGCAATACGCCGCTGCGCGAGGCGCACGAGACGCTGATCTCGCGTGCCGAACGCGCGCGTTATCTCGCGCTCGGCGCCGACAGGCGCTGGAGCAATTCGGTCGACGAGCACGCCGACATCCTGGCTGCGCTCGAAGCGCGCGACGGCGAAGCGGCCGGCCGGCTGCTCGGCGCGCACGTCGCGCGGACCGGCACGGCGCTGCTGGAAGTCCTCGCCGCCTCTCAGGCCAAGCGGCCGGCGGCGTGATCATGAAGCTGCTCCTGCTCAACCCAAATACCAGCACCGAGGTCACGCAGCTGATGCTGGGCGTCGGGCGGCGCGCCGCCTCAAAAGGCACCGAGCTGATCCCCTGCACCGCGGCCCGCGGCGTGCCCTATATCGCCACGCGCACCGAAGCGCAGATCGGCGGCGCCATCGCGCTGGAGATGCTTGCCGAGCAGCACAAAAAGGTCGACGCCGCGATCATCGCGGCCTTCGGCGATCCCGGCCTGTTCGCGGCGCGCGAGACCTTCGACATTCCCGTGATCGGCATGGCGGAAGCCGCGATGCTGACCGCGTGCATGGCCGGACGCCGCTTTGCCATCGTTACCTTCGCGCAGGCGCTGGGGCCCTGGTACGAGGAATGCGTCCGCGCCCACGGGCTGTGGGAGCGCTGCGCCGGCATCCGCATGCTGGATACGCCGTTTCAGGCGATCTCCGAGGTCGGCACCGAGAAGGAGGACATGCTGGTCGAGCTCGCCCGGCGCGCCATCGTCGAGGACGAGGCCGATGTGCTGATCTTTGCCGGCGCCCCGCTCTCGGGTCTTGCCGAGCGCGTCGCCGACCGCATCCCTGTCCCCGTGGTCGATCAGGTCATAGCTTCAGTGAAGCAAGCCGAGGCGCTGCATGCGCTGCGTTTGCGCAAGGCCGTTGCGGGCACCTTCCGCCGCCCCGCCGCCAAGCCGACCATCGGCCTTGCCGATGCGCTCGCCGCCCGGCTCGAGCATCGCGACAGCTGATCAGAGAGGCGGCCGGGGATGCGAAAAACCCAATTCGTTCTCGAGCACGCGGCCGAAGGCAAACAAGCGGGATTCGCATCCCGGCGGCGCGATGATCTGGATGCCGAAGGGCAGCTCATTCTCCCCGCACGGCACCGGCAGCGTCAGCACCGGGAAGCCGACCAGCGACACGATGAAGGTCACGGCGAGATAGTCGATCGGCGTCTCCAGCGCGGCCCCATCGATGGCCGTGACGTCGGCGATTTCATTCGGCCAGGGCAAGATGGACGCGGCCGGCGCGACCAGGAAGTCGGCGCGAGTGAACAGCTGGCGAAAGCTGCGGTAGATCGCGGTGCGGCGCCGCTCGGCGTCGAGGTAGTCCTGCACGGACAGGTTTGCACCGGCTTCGATATTCCAGATCACCGTCGGCGTGAGCTCCGCACGCCGCGTTCTCAGCAACTCGCCGTAAGCGTTGGCGATGTGCGCGGCGCGCAAGGTGCGGAAGGCTTCGATCGCCCCGCCGCAATCCGGCGAGGACGGCACGACATCGGCAACACGCGCGAACGCCTGGCAGGCCGCAGCGAAGCGGGCACGAGCCTCGCGCGCAACGGGCGCCACACCGAAATCGGGCGTGACCGCAATCCGGGCACGGTCGGGGACCGGTCGATCATCATCGGTACTGCCGAGCGAGAGCGGATCATTCGCATCGTCTCCGGCGCAGACCGACAACGCGAGTTCGAGATCATCGACACCGCGGGCGAGGAAGCCGTGCGTCGCCAGCATGTCCCAGCCGAGCGGCCGGCGCGACCACGGGATGCGGCCGGGTGTCGGCCGGATCGAGGCGACACCACAGAAGCTGGCGGGCGTGCGCACCGAGCCACCGAAATCGGTGCCCTGCGCCAGCGGCACCATGCCGGATGCGACCGCGACGGCAGAGCCGCCGGACGAACCGCCGGAGGTCAGCGCCGGATCGAAGGGGTTGCGTGTCGGCCCGCGCAATCTGTTGGTGCAGACCGCGCCGAAGCCGAACTCCGGCGTGTTGGTTTTGCCCAGAATGACCGCGCCGGCACGCCGCAGCCGCGCCACGACGAGATCATCCTCGGCCGGGACGTGATCGCCGAACAGCAGGGATCCGTAAGTCGTCGCAAGTCCCGCAGTGTCAGTGAGGTCCTTGACCGCAATGGGCACGCCGTGCAGCGGGCCCATCGGCGCAGAGACGGCATCGCACATCTGCGCTGCACGGCGGGCACCATCCGCATCCACCGTCACGAATGCCGCCAATCGGCTGTCGAGGCTCGCCATCCGCGCCAGATGCGCTTCGACGGCCTGGCGGGAGGACACTTCGCGCCTTGCAATGGCGCGCGCGAGCTCTGTCGCCGTGAGGTCGCATATCGATCGATCCGATGTCATGGGGTCACCATGCCAAAACGCTCCGCGAAAAGCGACAGTCGCGGGCACGAGACTTGCTTTCTCCTCTGGGGCAACGGGAGGCAACACCATGGTTGATGCGCCAAGCGGCCGATCGCTTGTCGTCGATGCGGTCACCCACCGGTATCCGAGTGGCGCGCTTGCGGTCGAGAACATCAATCTCGACATCAAGGGCGGCGAGATCATTGCGCTGCTGGGTCCGTCCGGCTGCGGCAAGACAACGCTGCTGCGCATCATCGCCGGCTTCATCGCGCAGACGCAAGGGAGGATTATCATCGGCGACGACATCGTCGATGCGCTGCCGCCGAACAAGCGCGCCGTCGGCATCGTATTCCAGAACTACGCGCTGTTTCCGCACCTGTCGATCAGCGAGAACGTCGCCTACGGCCTCGCCGCCCGCGGCATCGCCAAGGCGACGCGCCAGCGCGAAGCGCAGCGCCTGCTGGAGCTGGTGCAGCTGCCTGCTATGGCCGAGCGGCTGCCGCGGCAGCTCTCCGGAGGCCAGCAGCAGCGCGTTGCGCTCGCCCGCGCGCTCGCGATCAAGCCATCGATCCTGCTGCTCGACGAGCCCTTCGCCGCGCTCGACAAAAATTTGCGGCTGGACATGCAGATCGAGGTCAAGCGGCTGCAGCGCGTTTCCGGCATCACCACGCTGATCGTGACGCACGACCAGGAAGAAGCGCTGTCGATGGCCGATCGTGTCGCCGTGCTGAGCCATGGCAAGCTGGAGCAGTTCGGCTCGCCATCGGACGTCTATGACCGTCCGCAGACGCTGTTCGTCAACACCTTCGTTGGCTCCACCAACCGCATGCCCGGCATCGTGGTCTCAGCGGACCGCACGGCAGCAAAGGTGCGCCTCGATGCCGGCGCGGAGATCATCGCGCGTCCCGCAGGCGGTGCGCTCAGCGAGGGCGGCCGCGTCACCGTCTGCATCCGCCCCGAGCACCTGCAATTCGTCGGCGATGAGACCGGCTTTGCCGGCGTCGTTGGCATGTCGCTGCCGCTGGGCGCCACCGTCGTGCACGAGGTCACCACCGCCGACGGCTCCGGCGTCAAGGTTTCTCAGGCGCGCATCGGCGAGACGCGCGCCCTGGAGAGCGGCGCTGCGGTGCGCCTCGCACCGCTCGCCCCATCGCTCGCCAACGCCTTTCCCGCAACGCTTTAGATCCAGTCTTTGTCCAGAGGGGAGTTTGATATGATCATGAATCGCAGAAGCCTGCTGACCACGGCGCTCACGCTCGGGGCCATGAAGGCGTTTCCGGGCCTGAGCTACGCCCAGGCGCGTCCGCTGGTGTTTGCGACCTTCACCGGCAGCTGGGAGGAAGCGCACAAGGCCGTGCTGGTGCCGGCGTTCCGCAAAGCCAATGCGGACGCCGCGATGGTGCTCGATCCCATGCTCTCTGTCGACCAGATCGCCAAGGTCAACGCGGCGAAAGCAAATCCGCCGATCGACGTCATGCTGCACGACCCGGGTCCTGCCCTCGTCGCCGTCGGCCAGGATCTGGTCGAGCCTTATCCGGTCGAGAAGAGCGCCTACTACAAGGACCTGATCGCCGAGGCACAGGAACCGATGGGCCCCGCCCCGTTCTTCCAGGTCGTCGGCCTCACCTACAATCCGGAAGCGGTCAAGACGCCGCCAACGTCATGGGCCGATCTCTGGAAGCCGGAATTCAAGGGCCGCGTCGGCATCACCAACCTCAACTCGACACTCGGCACCGGCTGGCTGGTCGAGATCGCCAAGATGCGCGGCGGCTCGGAGGCCAATGTCGACCCGGGCTTCAAGGCGCTGGAGGAGCTCAAGCCCAATCTCGCCGCGGTCGCCGCCAATCCCGGCGCGCTCGCGACCCTGTTCCAGCAGGGCCAGATCGACATCTCGCCCGGCAATTTCAACGCCATCCAGATCCTGAAAGCGCGTGGCGTGCCGGTCGAGTTCGTGGCGCCGAAGGAAGGCGCCATCGCCTTCAAGACCACGATTCACATCGTCAAGAACTCACCGAACCGCGAGCTCGCCTTCAAGCTGATCGAGGCGGCCCTGACGCCGGAGGTGCAGACCACGCTGATGAACCCGCCCTACCTGATCGTGCCGACGAATTCCAAAGTGATGATGGGCGGCGAGATCGCGCGCGTTCTGGCCAAGGACACCGCCGAGCTGAAGAAGAAGTTCGTGTTCCAGGACTGGAAGAAGATCAACGAGCAGCGCTCGGCCTGGATCGAACGCTTCAACCGCGAGATCAAGATCTAAAACCTCGAGGTTCAAGCCATGGGCGCAGCGCCGGCAGCACGGGACGTGACGTCCTACGGAATGGGATTGGCAGCGCCGCTGGCGCTGTTCTTCCTGGTCTTCTTCGTCGCGCCGCTGCTGCAATTGTTCTGGCTCTCGCTGCACAACGACACGGCCGGGCTCCATTGGGGGCTCGGCCAGTACCTGCACTTCCTCACCGATCCCTTCAGCCTCGGCGTGCTCGGCTCGACGCTGCTGCTGGGCGCTGAGGTGACGGCCGTCTGCCTCGTGCTCGGCTTTCCCATCGCCTGGCTTTATCAGCGGGTCGGGCCAAAGCTTCAGACCGTCATCATCCTGATCGTGCTGCTGCCGCTTCTGACCAGCGTCGTGGTCCGGACCTTCGCCTGGATCGTCATCCTGGGGCGCCAGGGCATCATCAACGCGACGCTGCAATCGCTCGGCTTGATCGATACCCCGCTAAAGCTGCTCTACACCCAGTTCGGCGTGGTGATCGCGCTGGCACAGGTGCAGATGCCCTTGATGACGCTGCCGCTGATCACCGCGCTCAGCCGCATCGATCCCAATCTCGACGATGCCTCCTGCTCGCTCGGCGCGGGAAGCTGGCGCACCTTCTTCCGGATCATGCTGCCGCTGTCGTTGCCGGGGGTCATCGCCGGCTGCACGCTGACCTATGCCGCCGCGATCACCGCCTTCATCACCCAGTCGCTGATCGGCGGCGGGCAGATGCTGTTCATGCCGATGTATCTCTACCAGCAGGCCTCGACGCTGCAGAACTGGCCGTTTGCGGCGGCGATCTCGATCATCTTCCTGCTCGCCGTGCTCGCGGTCGTCTCGGTCTTCACCACGCTCGGCCGCATGTCGCGCGGCTATGGAGGCGCATGATGAGCGGCCGCAAGCGCACGCTCGAGGCGATCAGCTTCGAGCTCGTCATGACCGTGATCGCGGTGATCGCGCTTCTCATCATCATCGCCCCCTCGCTCGTGGTGCTGATCGTCTCCTTCACCAGCAGCTTCTCGCTGCGCTTCCCGCCGCCCGGCTATTCGCTGCGCTGGTACGTCGAGCTGTGGAATGCCTGGCAGCTGCATTTCGCGGCCAAGAACAGCCTGATCGTGGCGCTATGGGCGACCGGCCTGTCCGTTACCCTTGGCGTCGCCGCGGCGCTGGCGATCTCGCGCTCGCGGACGCTGTCGGCGCGGCTGCTCGATTCGCTCTTCATGTCGCCGCTGGTGCTTCCCGCGCTCGCCTTCGGCCTCGCCGCCCTGATGCTGTTCTCGCTGGTCGGCCTGCCGGTGTCGCCGCTGACGCTTGTGATCGGCCACACCGTGGTCTGCGTGCCCTATGTCGTGCGCAACACGGTCGCAGCGCTGGCCCAGCTCGAGCCGACCCTGCTCGAAAGCTCGGCCGTGCTCGGCGCCAGCCGCCTCTACACGTTCCGCCGCATCGTGCTGCCGCTGATCCGGCCGGGCATCATCGCGGGCGCCTTCATCGCCTTCATGTCGTCCTTCGACAACGTGCCGGTCTCGCTGTTCCTGCGCGATGCCGCCACCGACATGCTGCCGATCCGGATGTGGCAGGATCTCGAAGGCAAGCTGGATGTCACCATCGCAGCCCTCTCGGGCGTGCTGATCATCGCCACCGTCGCGCTGGTCGCGGTGATGGAGCGCGTCACGGGCCTGTCGCGGCGGCTGACCAACTGATCAGGCGCCGCGGAACAGCGAATAGCCCCAGCGCGTGAATTTCAGCGGCAGATGAAAATGCTCATCAACGTTCTTGATGCGAAAGCGGAACGGCGTCACGGTGAGGAAACCGTCGCGCTCGCCAAAGAACTCGCCGAGATGAAACAGCACCTCGTACGCGCCTTCCGTCACACCGGCACCTTGCGCGACGGCATGATCGAGCACGCCGTTGGCGCCGAGCCGCCCGTCGGCGATGCGCTGGGACTCCGGATCGATCCGCCAGATCTCGACGCGCAGCCCCTGCGCCGGACGCCCGCTCGCGACATCGACCGCGTGAATGGAAATACCGCCTGCCACAATGTTCCTCCCATGAGCACGCCGCCATGGTAGACGGAAACACGGCCGCTCGGCCAGCACCCGCGCTGCTGCCGGCCCTGGGCGCGATGACCGCGCTTCAGGCCCTGGTCGCGCTGGCCTTGTTCGCGCCCGGCGTGGTCGCCCCGCGAGCCCATATCGAGGTCTGGCAGCTCTCGATGATCTCCGCCGCCGTGTTCGCGGTCGGCATCCCCGCCTCGTTCTGGGGCGGCGGCTTCATCGCGCGCCTTGGCTCGCTGCGGATCGCGAGCCTGTGCGCGGCGGCCATCGTCGTCGGCATGGCGCTGGCTTCGCTCGGGACGAGCGCCGCCCTGCTGGCTGCGGGCCTGTGCATCGGCCTCGCTATGGGACCCGAGACGCCGGCGAGCGCGGCGCTGCTGGCGCGGCTCGTCACTGCCGAGCGGCGCGCCTTCGTGTTCTCGGTGCGCCAGACCGGCAACCAGATCGGCGCCGTTTGCGGCTCGCTGGCCCTGCCCGCGATCGCCATCGTGTTCGGACCGGTCTGGTGCTATGCGGCCGTTGCTGCCTTGGCGCTACTGGCGATCGCGCTGTTCGAACGGTTGCGGCCGGCCTATGCCGGCAAGGTCGCCCCGCCGCCGAAGCTCGATCTCCGCGCGCGGGTGGCGCTGGTGATCGCGGACCGGCGGATCGCGATGCTGGCGCTGGCCTCGATGCCGTTCAGCGCGATGCAGGTGTCGCTCAACACGGTCTTCGTCACGCTCGGCACACGCGAGCTCGGCCTCAGCCATATCGAATCCGGCATGGCGCTCGCCTGCGCGCAAGCCGGCGGCCTGATCGGCCGTCTCGGCTGGGGCTATGTCGCCATGCGGCTCGATGCCTCGCGCGCCGTCCTCGTCGTCATCGGCCTCGGCATGGCCTTCTGCGCCGCGCTGCTCGGCCTGAATGGCGCTTCGCTCGGCCGCAGCGGACAATTCATCATTGCCGCATTGTTCGGCCTGACGGCGTCGGGCTGGAACGGCGTCTTCGTCGCCGAGATCGCCCGCCTCGCCCCGCAGGACCGGATCGGCGAGACCACCGGCGCGGTGCTGACCGCGTCCTATGCCGGTCTCCTTGCCGCGCCCGCGCTGGTGTCGATCCTGGATCGCGTGGCCAGCCTCGGCATGGCCTTCTTCGCCCTGGCGTGCCTTGCCCTTGGCGGTACATTGGCGTTGATCTGGGGAGGCCATGACAACGCGGACAAATAGCGCGCGCGAGACCGTTGCCGCCGTCAGCGCCGGGCGGACCAATGCCGTCGAGACTGCGAAAGCAGCGCTCGGCCGCATCGAGGTCGCCAAGGCCTTGAACGCGGTCGTCACGATCGATCCTGCGCGCACGCTGTCGGATGCTGCGGCGGTCGATGATCGCCTGCGTATGGGCGAGATCATGCCGCTCGCCGGCGTTCCCGTGATCGTCAAGGACAACGTCTGGGTCGGCGGCTGGCGCGTGACGCAGGGCTCGCGCCTATTCTGCGATTTCATCGCGCCGCGCGATGCCATCGCGGTCGAGCGGCTGCGCAAGGCCGGTGTCGTTGTCGTCGGCATCGGCGCGACCTCCGAGTTCGCCTGCAAGGGCGTGACGACCTCGCAACTATACGGGCCGACGCGACATCCGCTCGATCCCGCGCTGACGCCCGGCGGCTCATCGGGTGGCCCGGCCGCAGCTGTTGCAGCCGGCTTGGTGCCGCTCGCGATCGGTACCGATGCGGGCGGCTCGAGCCGCAGGCCGCCGGCGCATGTCGGGGTTGCGGGCTTCAAGCCGTCCTATGGCGCGATCCCCTATGGGCCAGGTTTCGCCGAGCCCTTCTTTGGCCTCTCCGTCATCGCGCCGATCGCATCGGACGTGACCGATATCGCGCTGGCGTTTGAAGCCATGGTCGGCGCCGATCCGCGCGATCCGGAGTCTGCCGTCGTGGTGCAGCAGGCCAAAGACATCGGCAGTCAGCGCATCGCGTTCTCGCCGCGCCTTGGTCTCGACGTCGCGATTGACGACGTCGTCGCGAATGGCCTCGCCGCCGCCGTCGAACGGCTTTCCACAGCGGGTTTGCACATTACACGACGCGATCCCGTCTGGCCGGCAGGCGCGACGGAGGACGCCATCATGCCGCTGCAGCATGCGGGGCTCGCAGCACTCCACGGCGAACGCTTTCGCAACGATCCGACTGTCTTCGATCCCGACATCGCCAAGCAGATCGAGCGAGGTCTCTCCTGGTCGGGTGCGGAGGTCGCTGCAGCGCTGCTTGCGAGCACCGCGATCGCCAATGCCTTCGCAGCGTTCTTTACCGAAGCCGACCTGCTGCTGGCGCCGACCGTCCCCTGCGTCGCCTGGCCGCTGACGCAGCTCGGCCCTGATATGATCGGCGAAAAGCCTGCAAGCCCGCGGGCCCACGCGGTGTTCACGCCCTTCGTCAATCACGCCCGCCTGCCGGCGATCTCGATTCCGTGCGGAACGGATCGGCGCGGGCTTCCCTTCGGCCTTCAGATCATCGCGGCGCGCGGACAAGACCGCTCGCTCCTCGCAGCAGCGCAAGAGATCGAAGCGATCTTACGTAGTGCCTGACGCAAACGGAGACTCCCATGGTTGAGAACCCTCATTCGACAATTCGGCCGCTCGACCCCCGCGACCGCTGGTCCGAGCTGTCTCGGGCGGAACGCAGTGCCGCCTATGACAACAACGCGGCGGTCAAGAACAGCCCGGCCCTGATCGCCGAGCGCAACGAAGCCTCAAGCCGGCTGCGGGGCTCGCTCAAGTCCCATCTCGACCTGCCCTACGGCGAGCGGGCGAATAACAAGATCGACCTCTACCCGGCCGCAAAGCCTGATGCGCCCTGCCTGGTGTTCCTGCACGGCGGCTACTGGCAGCGCAACTCGCGCGAGCTGTTCGCGATGCTGGTCGAAGGCGTCGCCGCGCATGGCTGGTCGGTTGCGATTCCCGGCTATTCGCTGGCGCCCGAGGTGTCCCTCACCGACATCGTCGCCGAGATCCCGCGCGCGCTCGACTGGCTCGCGGCGCACGGCGCGTCCTATGGAATTGCCGGGCCGGTCGTGCTGTCGGGCTGGTCCGCCGGCGCCCATCTCGTCGCAATGGCGCTGGATCATCCGCGTGTCCATGCTGGGCTCGCGCTCTCGGGCGTCTACGATCTCGCGCCGATCCGCGATACGGGGCTGAACGATGCGCTGAAGCTGACGGACCAGGA
This sequence comes from Bradyrhizobium sp. IC4060, assembly GCF_020193715.1. Lineage (NCBI taxonomy): Bacteria > Pseudomonadati > Pseudomonadota > Alphaproteobacteria > Hyphomicrobiales > Nitrobacteraceae > Bradyrhizobium > Bradyrhizobium sp. IC4060. The sequence continues at coordinate 959,156 of NZ_JADYVJ010000001.1, forward strand.
GATCGCCACGCTGTCGCCGTTGCGCCTGCCCGTCACCCAGAAGCGCCTAGACATCGCCTATGGCAGCAGCGAGCTGCCGGCACTCGTCTGCGATTCCATCAATCTCTACGACAGGCGCGTGGCGGCGGGAGCGCCGGGCAAGCTCATTTCGGTCGAAGGCGCCGACCATTTCACCATTCTCGAGGCTCTGCGCCGGCCGGACGGAGTCCTGGTGGAGGCCGCGCGGCGGCTGCTGGACTAAAAGTGCGAAAAACAACCCCATGCACAGTAGCGATGTCGTTGTTTGCAAAGGCGAATTGTTTGAGGGTCGATCGACACCGCCTTTGCCGCTTTGACTCGTCGGGCAAAACAGGGGCATGATGTCATCATCGCCCCGGCTGCCACTCCTGCATCTCAATCCAGATTCGCTCGCCCGTGATCCGCACCGGATAAAGCCGCAGCGGCCGGCTCGGCCATCCCGCGGTGATTGCGCCATCGCGCAAATCGAACGACGCCGCATGGCGGGGACAATTGAGGCGCCCGGCCGTCACCTGCCCCAAGGCCAGATCCGCCTGCTCGTGCGGGCATGCACGTTCGCAGGCGACGACGTCGCCCTCGTTCCAGATCACGAGCAGGTCGCGCCCGGCGACGCGGACGATCGTCTCCGCCTTCAACCGGTCGAGATCGCAGACGGCAATCCACCCGGCCTCGTCACCCACCGAGATAGGCCTTGCGCACATGCTCGTTCGCGATCAGCTCGCTGCCGGCGCCCGATAGCACGATGCGGCCGTTCTCGAGCAGATAGGCGTGGTCGCACATCTCGAGCGCAGCGAAGGCGTTCTGCTCGACCAGCAGCACCGTGGTGCCGGCATCGCGAATGCCGCGGATGATCGCAAAGGTGCGCTCGACGATATTGGGGGCGAGCCCGAGCGACGGCTCGTCGAACATGATCAGGCGCGGCCGCGACATCAGCGCGCGGCCGATCGCAAGCATCTGCTGCTCGCCGCCCGACAGCGTGCCCGCCGCCTGCCGGCGCCGCTCGGCGAGCCGCGGGAATTCCGAGTAGATACGGTCGCGGTCGGCCGCGATCTCGCCCGAACGACGCCGGAGGTAGGCGCCCATATCGAGATTTTCCTCGACGCTCATATGCGGAAACACGCGCCGCCCTTCCGGGCAATGCGCGATGCCGCTCGCCAGCACGCGCGGCGGCTTCGCGCCGGTGATGTCGATGCCCTCGAACTTCATCTGGCCCGAGCGCGGCGCCACCAGGCCGGAGATCGCGCGCAGCGTCGTGCTCTTGCCGGCGCCGTTGGCTCCGATCAGGGCGACCAGCTGGCCGGCCTTCACGTCGAGCGAGATGCCGCGCAGCGCGGTGACGCCACCGTAGCCGCAGACCATGTCGCGTATCTCAAGCACGTCCTGCTCCATGTCCAAGATAGGCTTCGATGACAACAGGATTGTTGCGGATCACATCGGGCGTCCCTTCGGCGATGATGCGGCCATAGTTGAGCACCACGATACGGTCCGAGACGGTCATCACCATCGGCATGTCGTGCTCGACCAGCAAAATCGTGATGCCGCGGTCGCGGATGCTGCGGATCAGCTCGACGAAACGGTGCGTCTCCGAGGCGTTCATACCGGAGACGGGCTCGTCGAGCAGCAGCATCGACGGCTCCGCCGCCAGCGCCAGCGCGACACCGACCAAGCGCTGCTCGCCGTAGGAGAGCGAGCCCGCCGCATCGTGGGCGCGGCGTTCGAGCCCGACCCATTCGAGCAGCTCGCTCGCGCGCTGCCGCAGCTTGCGCTCCGAGGCGCGGGCGCCTGGCAGGCCGAGGATGGCGTCGAGCAGCCGTACCCGGCCCTGCCGGTGCAGGCCGATCAGGAGGTTGTCATAGACGGTGTCGTTCGGGAATACGCTGGTGCGCTGGAAGGTGCGGATCAGGCCGAGATCGGCGATCTCGTGCGGCTTCAATCCGGCGAGCGCAGTGTTGCGATAGGTGACGCGGCCGGCGCTCGGCGTCAGGAAGCCGGTCATGACGTTGAAGGCGGTGGTCTTGCCGGCGCCGTTCGGCCCGATCAGGCTGACGATCTCGCCCTCGCCGACCTCAAAGCTCATGTCGGAGATCGCGACCAGCCCGCCGAAGCGGACCGCGACCTGATCGATGGTCATGGCGATGCTGCGCGCGGTCATCACGCCGGCTCCTTGGCGCCGGTTTCAGTGAGCGCGACCGGCGCCAGCGCCGTCGTCCCGCTCCGTCGCCGGGTCAACCGCTGCGCCAGCGACGGCACGATGCCGCGCGGCAACACGAACAGGATGGCGATCAGCACACCGCCATAGGCGATCCACTGCGCTTCCGGTGCCATCACAGGCCGTAGCGCCACCGGCAGCAGGCCAAAGATCAGGCCGCCGACGACGGGACCCGCCAGCGAGCCCTTGCCACCGCTGATGACCATGATCACCATGGTGACGGTGTTGATGAAGGCGAAGACTTCGGGATCGATGATCCGGATGTAGTGCGCATAGAGGCTCCCGGCCGCGCCGGCGATCGCGGCGGAGATCACCGCAGCAATCGTCAGCGTCCTGGTCACGTCGATGCCGACCGAGACGGCGAGCGTTTCGTTCTCCATCAGGCCACGCATGGAGCGGCCGAAATGGGAATGAACGAGGCGCGCGATCAGGAGATAGGCGATGAGCGCAACGACCAGGACGAGATAATAGTTGTGGAACTTCGTGCGCAGCGTCAGCTCGCCAAAGCCGGGCAAGGGCAACGCGATGGACGGGATGTTGGTCAGCGCCAATGGACCCTGCGTCAGCTCGACCCAGTTCAGCGCGACCAGCCGGACCACCTCGGCAAAGGAGATCGTCACAATGACGAAATAGGCTCCGCGAACGCGGAACGACAACAGACCGACGAAATAGCCGCACAATCCTGCAATCAAAATTGCCAGCACGAAGCCTACGATCGGCGGCCATGGTGTGTGGACAAGACGAAAACCCCCTAGCAGGCCGATGTCGAAGCCGAGCGATGTCAGTGCGCTGACATAGGCGCCGATGCCGAAGAAGGCGATATGGCCGAGGCTGAGCTGGCCGGTGAAGCCAAGCAGCAGATTGAGACTCATCGCGCCGATGACGAAGATGCCGGTCGTGATCAGCGCGTTGAGCAGATAGGGATCGCGCAGCCAGAGCGGCACCGAGGCCAGCGCCGCGACGGCGAGAATGGTGACGATCGTCTTCATCCGACGCGCTCCGCGCGCGCGAACAGGCCGGTCGGCCGGAAGATCAGCACCGCGATGATGATGAGAAAGCCCATGGCATCGCGGTAGCCGGACGAGACGTAGCCGGCGCCGAGCTCCTCGGCCAGCGCCAGGATGAAGCCGCCGATCACCGCGCCCGTGATGTTGCCGAGGCCGCCGAGGATGACGATGGCGAAAGCCTTGACCGCGGCGAGATCGCCCATCTGCGGGAAGATCACGTAGACCGGCCCGAGCAGCGCGCCCGCGGCGGCGGCGAGGCTAGAGCCGATCGCGAAGGTCGAGGTGTAGATCATGTCGACGTTCACGCCCATCAGCGACGCCGTGTCATGGTCCTGGAACGTCGCCCGCATCGCGCGGCCGAGGCTGGTCTTGTTGATGAGCAGATACGTCACAAGGATCAACATGGCCGCAGCGGCGAGCACGAACAGGCGCAGCCATGAGACGGAGACCGGGCCGAGCACCAGCGGCGCCTCCGGGAATGGCGTCGCTACGGATTTCGCGACGCCGCCCCAGATCCACAGCGTGCCCGACTGCATCGCGATCCAGGCGCCGATCATCACCAGCATGGTGGTGTCGATGTCGGAGCCGCGCAGGGGACGCAGCAAGGTCAATTCGATGGCCGCACCCAGCAGCCATCCGGCCAGCACGGCCACGGGTAGCGCGAGAAAGAAGTTCAGCCCGAACTGCTGCACCACGATGAACATGATGTAGGCGCCGAACGTGTAGAGCACGCCATGCGTGAAGTTCACGACGTTCATGATGCCGAAGATCAAGGTCAGCCCGATACCCAGCAGCGCATAGGTGCCGCCGAGCACGAGCATGTTGATCAGATGCTGAAGGAATTCGCTCAAGATTGTTCCCGATTAGTCCGTATTCGGCGAGAGCGGTGACGTACCGCCCTCGCCTGCGAACAAGCGCGTCAGAGCGTCTTCATCTCGATCTTGCCGTCGGCGATCTCGATGAGATAGACATTCGGCTGGCTCTGACCGCTTTCCTTGCCCTCGGGGCCCGACTTGCGGAACACGATGTCGCCGTTCAGCCCCTTGATGTTGATGTTCCAGAGCGCCGCCTTGATCGCGGCAGGCTCGGCCTTGCCGGCCTTCTCGATCGCGGCGGCGACGGTGCGGATGCCGTCATAGCCGCGAAAACTCTCGGTGCAGCCGGCGAAGTCGAAGCCGCGCTTCTTCCATTCCGCGATGAAATAGTTGGTGGCTTCCGGGTTCGGCGTCTTGTCCGGGAACCAGGGCAGGAAGGTGGTCAGATGCATGGTGCCGTTGGCGGCCGCTCCCGCCTGGGCGATGATCTGGTCCGGGTTCTGCGAGCCGCCGGTGGTGATGATGCGCTTCTTCAGGCCGAGCGCGGCGGCCTGCTTGAAGATCAGCGTGAGCTGGTCGACGGCGGTGGTGACGATGACGGTCTCGGAGTCCGAGCTCTTGATCTTGGACAGCTGCGCGCTCATGTCCTGCGCGCCCTGGTCCATGGTCTCGACCAGGCCGATGCCGATGCCCTTCTCCTTCATCATCTTGCTGAAATCCTCGGCGGTGCCGCGGCCCCAGTCGTTGTTGATGACAAGGAAGTCGACCTTTTTCAGCGCGAGCTTGTCGACGATGTTCTTGAACGCGGCCGCCTCGATCGCGGAGGGCGGCGAGATGCGGAAGATGAAGGGATTGCCCGTCGTCGTGATCTTGCCGGAGGACGAGGTCTCCACCACCATCGGCGTCTCGTATTCCATCAGCTTCGGCATCACCGCGAGCGTCAGGCTCGAGCCCCAGGCGCCCATCAGGACCGGCACCTTGTCGCTTGTGATGAGCTTCTCGGCGACGGCGGCGGCCTCCGTCGGGTTGCTCTTGTTGTCCTCGATGACGAGCTCGATCTTCTTGCCGAGGATGCCGCCCTTGGCGTTGATCTCGTCGGCGGCGATCTTGGCACCGTTAACGACGTAAGTGCCTGAGGCCGCGAACGCGCCGGTGAGCGGCTCGTTGACGCCGATCTTGATGGTCTGCGCCCCCGCGGCGCCGCCGAACAAGGCCGTCGCCAACGCGATTGCCGGAACCAGTCCGAGTGTTCGTGTCATGTTTGTCTCTCCAAATCCCACGCTGTTGATGTCAGGGCAGTCCAGGCTTCGTCACTCCGCGGCGCCGGTTCGCCGATCATTCCGCGCCACCTCTTCCGAAGGTGCGGCGAAATGTTTGCACGAGCCGGGCTCGCAAGACGTCCGATGCAATCGACCAGAAGCTGAGCTCCGCCGGACCTGCCTGCCCCGACGAGGCGCCGGACATGTGGCGGTCGAGATTGGCGGCGAACTCCGCAACGAGACGTTTTGCAAGGTCTCGCACCAGGCCGGGACGACCGACCTGAGCCAGCATTCCCGTGAGCGTGTAGCCGATAGACAGTTCGACCGCGGTCGCCGCGCCGCCTTCGAGCGGCAGCAGGCGGTAACGGATCTCGCCCTGCGTCGCGGAATGGCTGCGCTGGTCGGTACCGATGCCGACGATGCGCCCCGAGAGTGTCGCGGGATCCCGCTCGACACGCGCGGCCCCCTCGAAGCTTGCTGCGATCGGACCGAGCCTGACGCGGATCGATCCTTCGACGCGCTCCGGCTTTGGCGTCGACGACAGCGATACGCCAGGGAGGCAGGCGGCGATGCCTACGATGTCCTCGAACATCGCGAACACCTTTGCCGGCGGATACGGCAACGTGAAGCGCTGATCGAGCACGGTTGCCGGCGTGAAGTCGGGGATGCTGCTTGGGGTGGCACTTTCCGGTGCCGGAGCTGGCGCGTGCCGCGCGGGCCGCAGCTCGTTCCGGGCGGTTGCCGCTCGCCCCGAGCCGGCAGGACCAAGGACGGTCCGGCCTCCATCCGCCACCGGCGCGACGTTGCGCGCGCGCCTTGCCTCGATCACGGACTGCACCGCGCGCACAATGCCGACATAGCCTGTGCAGCGGCAGAGATTGCCGCTGAGGCCAATGCGGATCTGGCGCTCGTCGGCGTCGGGCAGACGCAGCACCAGGTCGCGCGCCGAGACCAGCATGCCGGGCGTGCAATAGCCGCACTGAAGCGCGTGCTCGCGGGTGAAGGCAGCGCGCAGCTCGGTCGTGATCTCGTCCTCGTCGAGGCCTTCGATCGTGGTGACATCGGCGCCCTCGCAGGCCGCCGCATAGGTGATGCAGGAGCGCGCCGGCACGCCGTCGAGCAGCACAGTGCAGGCGCCGCAGACCCCGTGCTCGCAGCCGAGATGCGTGCCGGTGAGATCGAGCCTGTCGCGGACGAAATCGGCAAGGCTGGTGCGCGGCTCGGCGTGCAGCTCCACCGCGCGGCGATTGACCTGAAGCGCGATCGTGGTCATGCCGCGGCCTCCAGAACGGCGCGCTTCAGCACGCTGACATGGATGTGGCGCTGCGCGGCATCGTCGATGCCGGCGCTTGCGAGCAGGGCATCGGCGGCACGGACATCGAAGCGCTGCTTGTAGTCGGCGGCAATCCGGCCGCCGAACAGCTCGGCGGCATCGGTGATGACGATCGGCGTCGTATCGATGGCACCGATCACGATACGCGCCGAGGCGGCAGCGGGATCGACCAATATCGCGCCGATGGCATGGGCGAATTCGCCGGTCTTGCGGCAGCTCTTGGCATAACCCCAATGCGCAGTCGCCGATCGCGCCGGCACGTGGACCGCCTCGACGATCTCGCCGGCATGCAGCGCAGATTCCAGCGCACCGACCACAAACGCTTCGACCGCCATCGATCGCACACCGGCAAGACTGCGCAATGTCACGCGCGCACCCAGGGCCGCCAGCGCCGAGATCCAGTCCGCGGCGGGATCGGCATGGCTGAGCGAGCCGCCGATTGTGCCGCGATTGCGCACCGCACGATAGGCGATGTTGGCAGCGACAGCCCGCATGGCACCCCGGGTCACGTCGGCGGTGCGGCCGTCCTCGATGTCGGCATGGGTGATAAGAGCGCCGAGCACGAGCTCGCTGCCGGAGACTTCTGCGCGCTTGAGCTCGGCAAGGCCGGAGATGTCGATGATCAGCTCCGGCTGCACCAGCCGCAGATTGAGCATCGGGCCGAGCGACTGGCCGCCGGCGATGATCTTCGCCGATCCGCCGCTTGCGGCCAGCATCGACAGGGCCGCATCGAGATCGCGCGGGCGCTCGTAAGCAAAGGGCGCCGGTTTCATGCCGCGCTCCTCTCAGCCGCACGCGCGGCCAGCACCGCCGCGACGATGCGATGCGGCGTGATCGGCGACTGCATCAGCTCGACGCCGAGCGGGCGCAGCGCGTCGTTGACGGCATTGGCGATTGCGGCGGGCGGTGCGATGGCGCCGCCCTCGCCGATGCCTTTCACCCCGAATTGCGTATAGGGCGACGGCGTCTCCATGTGATCGAGGCGCGCGGCCGGGACCTCGGTCGGGCCGGGCAGCAGGTAGTCGGCGAGCGTCGTCGCCAGCGGCTGGCCGGAGGCGTCGAACGGCATTTCCTCGTAGAGCGCGGTGCCGATGCCTTGCGCGAGGCCGCCATAGATCTGGCCGTCGACGACGAGCGGATTGACCAGCACGCCGCCGTCCTCGACGATCACATAGTCGAGGATCTCGACCTCGCCGATATCAGGATCGACCGCGACCACGGCTGCATGCGCGGCATAGCTGAAGGTGCCGCTGTCGCGCACGGGCTTGTAGCCTTGGGTGACCTCGAGCCCGCCGGGATCGACGTCTGGCGGCAAATCCTGCGGGCGGCGGTACCAGGTGTGGGCGATCGCCTTCAGGCTGACGCTGCCGTTGACGCCGCGAACCTCGCCGTTCTGCAACACCACGGAGGCCAGATCGTGCTGCAACAGTTTCGCGCCGATGCGGCGCGCACGTTCCCCGAGCTCGCGGCAGGCGGTCGCGACCGCACCGCCCGCCATCACCATCGAGCGCGAGCCCCAGGTGCCGGTCGAATAGGGCGTCATCGCGGTGTCGCCGAGGACGATGCGGATGTTTGCGACATCCACGCCGAGGATTTCGTGCGCGACCTGGGCGAGTGTCGTCTCCATGCCCTGCCCGTGCGAGTGCACGCCGACGCGCAGTTCTAGGCCGCCGTCCGGCGTCAGGCGCGCCGAGGCCTGCTCATGGCCCGGCACCATCGGGATGCCCCAGCCGGAATAGACCGAGGTGCCGTGCGCGGCCTGCTCGCAATAGATGGAGATGCCGACGCCGATGCGGCGGCCGTCGGCCTCGCCCTGCTTTTGCCTGGCGCGGATGGCGTCGATGTCGATGGCCGCGAGTGCGCGGCGCATCGCTTCCGGATAATCGCCGCTGTCGAAATGCTTCTTGGTGATGTTGTCGAACGGCATCTGTTCGGGGCGCACCAGATTGCGCAGCCGCACCTCGCCGGGCTCGAGGCCGGCTTCCGCCGCCACGAGGTCGAGCATCAATTCCAGCGCAAAGCAGACGCCGGTGCGCGCGACGCCGCGATAGGGCAGGATCGGGCATTTGTTGGTGGCGACCGAGAAGGTGCGGCAGCGATAGGCCGGCATCTTGTAGGGGCCGGGCAGAATGCTGGCGACCTGCGCGGCCTCCAGGCAGGCCGAGAACGGATAGGACGAGTAGGCGCCGGAATCGACCGTCGCTTCACAGTCGATGCCGCGCAGCGTGCCGTCACGGTCAGCATAGACCGTGATTTTGTAATGATGTTCGCGGCAATTGGAGCTGGCGACGAGATGCTCGCGCCGGTCTTCGAGCCAGCGCACGGGATGGCCGCAACGCATCGTCAGCCAGGACAGGCAGACCTCTTCGGGCAACAAAATTCCCTTGTGACCGAAACCACCGCCGACGTCGGGCGAGATGACGCGGATCTGGCCCTCCTCCATGTCGAGGCATTCGGCGAGGCCGCTGCGCGTGATGTGCGGCATCTGGGCCGCCGAATGCAGCGTGAGCTGGTCGAGCCTCTTGTCGAAGTTCGCGACCACGCCGCGGCCTTCCAGCGGCGACATGCATTGCCGCGCCGTCGAGATCTCGCGCGTCACCTTGATCGGCGCATCGAGCGCGGCGGAGATGTCGACCTCGTAATTGGTCTCCAGGAAGACGTTGTCGCCCCAATGCTCGTGCACCAGCGCCGAGCCGGGCTCGCGCGCCTTCAGCATGTCATGGATCGCCGGCAGCTCCTCCAGATCGAGCGTCACGGAGGCCGCGATGTCCTCGGCCTCGGCGCGGGTCGGCGCGAGGCACATCGCGACGAGCTCACCGACCTGGCGCACCTTGCCGGTGGCGAGCACCGGCTGCTCCGAGATCTTGAAGCCCGGCAGGCCCGACACCGCACGGATCGGCTTGATGCCGACGAGATCGGTCGCCGTGAACACGCTGCCGCGATGGCGTTCGGGCACATGGATGCCGCGGATGCGCGCATGCGCCAGCGGGCTGCGCACGAAGGCGACGTCCTGAAGGCCGGCGAGCCTGACGTCGCCGACATATTGGCCGCGGCCGCGCATCAGGCGGTCGTCTTCCTTGCGCGGGAGCCGCGCGCCAACGCCCTGCCCCGTCTTTCCGTCCGGAAATTCTCGCTCGCTGCGCAACTTCGCGTTCTCCTTCACCGCCCGGCCTTATGCCGCGACGGCCTGCGGCAGGATCGGCGCGACCGCGTCGAAGCGGGTGCCGGCGCGCAGGCAGAAGGCTGGCTGCAGCAGGCGCTCGGCAATCACCTCGTTGTTCTCGTTGTCCTTCAGGACGAAGCGGCCGTTTCTCTCCGTGAGCACGGAGACGTCGGCGTCCATGCCGCTCTTGAGCGCACCGATCTCGTGGTTGCGACCAAGCATTTTTGCGGGATTGGAGGTGACCATCGGCACCACCTGCTCCAGCGACAGGCCCAGCGCCATCATCGAGCTCATCGCCTGGACCAGGCTGAACTTGGCTTGTCCCGCGAAGGGATGGTTCTCATCGTCCTCGTGCTGGTCGGGCGTTCCGGCCGGCGCGGGCACATGGGTGTTGTAGCCGTGGATGTCGGCGCCGAGCGTGGTCGGAATGATTCCGGCGGCGATCGCCTTCTTCGCGAGCCGATAGGAGAAATGGCTGCCGTGGCCGACATCGACCTTGAGGCCGCGGTCGAGCGCGGCCTGGATCACCGGATGCACCTCGCCCTCGCGATTGACGAAGCCGCCGGGATGGCGCGTGAAGGGATGAGCGAGGATGTCGCCCTCGCGCAAGAGCGGAATGACGCGGGTGAGGATGGTGTCGGCGTCCTCGCCATTGGCGCCGCTCTCGGGCAGGCCCCAGAGCTGGCCGAAATGCACATAGACCGGCAGGTCGGCGCGCTTGCCGATCTCGGCCGCCATCTCGATCACGCGAATGCCCCAGCGCGCGAAGCCGCCGATCTCGGCATGGGCCTTGATGCCGCGCACGAGATCGAGGTTGGCGGTTGCCGCCTTGACGGTCGCATCGATGTCGACGCCGTCGGGGCTGTAGAGCTGCGGATAGAAATGGCCCTCGAGGCCGCCGACGAGATAGGCGGAGATAAACGCATAGACGCGCGAGGCCGAGGCTTCCGCGATGAAATGGCGGAAACCCGGCAGCGTCATGCAGGACGGACCGCCCTGATCGACCAGCGTCGTCACGCCGGACTGCACGCCCACCATGTCGGGGTTCATGCCGAAACGGCCGGAGACATATTGATAGACGTGCGCGTGGGTGTCGATCAGCCCGGGCAGCACCAGCTTGCCGCTGACATCGGCGACCTCCTTCGCGCTGGTCGGCAGAATGTCGGACGCGACCGCCGCGATCTTGCCATTGCGGATGGCGACGTCCTTGAGGCCATCGACGCCGGAGGCCGGACAGATCACGCGGCCACCCCGGAGCAGAAGATCGAAGCTGGCAGTGACGGACATGGCGCTCTCCTCTTCTTGCGAGGGGCGACGGCTTCGTCCCTCGAATTACGAAGCATGCTTCGCATTTTGACAAAAGCAAGCATCGTGCCATGATCCCGATGTGGCAGGCGCACTCGAATCGAGCTAAGCGCGGCAGGGTTTCGGCTTGGGAGTGTGTGCATTGCGGCAAGCGAAGACACGTCGCGGCGGGACGCGGCACCGCCCCTGGCCCTTGTCGGAACGGCCCGGCTATCTGATCCGCCGGCTGCACCAGATTCACGTCGCGCTGTTTCAGGAAGCCTGCGGCGAATTCGAGGTCACGCCGCTGCAATACAGCCTGCTCTCGGCGCTGGCGGTGCGAGAAGCCGCCGATCAGACCACTTTGGCGGCCGATATCGCGCTCGATCGCACTACGACGACCGGTGCGTTGAAGCGTCTCGCGGCGCGCAACCTTGTCGAGCGCGCGGTGAACAAAGACGATCGGCGCGCGCGATTGTGCCGCCTGACGCCGGCCGGCGCCGCGCTGCTGGTTAAAATCGAGGGCGCGGCACGGCGGGCGCATCGCGCAACGCTCGGCGATTTGAGCCAGCGGGAACAGGCGCTCTTCATCGAGATGATGCAGCGCATCGTGGCCGGCCATCCCAGTCGCGACAGCGCCGCTGCCCTATTCGACTAGAGGCGAGTGCTGCGCTTTTGAGTTGGGCTGCTTAATTTATCATCGTACCGCTGCCCGGCCGTGCATCGATCGCCACTATCCGGCGGGTCCGGTGTGCCGCGGCAGGCCGGCGCGTCGGCATGGCCGGCGCTTGAAAACGCAGTCGCATCCGAGGCGAGCCCCGCTGCGTCCGATATCGAAACGCGCCCGGCCCGGCCGCTCCGCGACCCATGGCACGATTTATGCTGCGATGATGCGAAGCGTGCTTCGTATTGGGGGATGTCATGACGGATTCCGAACTTCGCGCTGATATTCACAGCATCGAGCCAATTCCCGACGCGGACCGGGACTCCAGCGGGCCGCAGCAGATGTGGATCTGGGCCGGCGCCAACATCGCGCCGGTGAACTGGGCGCTCGGCGCGCTCGGCATCATCCTCAAGCTCGGCCTGATGGAGACAATCGCGGTCATCGTGCTCGGCAACATCGTGGGCTGCGCGATCTTCGCGACCTTCACGGTGATGGGACACAAGACCGGCGTCAACCAGATGGTGCTGAGCCGGTCCGCCTTCGGCGTCCGCGGCGCCTACCTGCCGAGCATCCTGATGTTCCTGATGACGCTGGGCTGGATCGGCGTGAACACCTATTTCCCGGTCAAGGTCTCGATGGGCATCCTCGGCCAGTTCGGCGTGCCCGACACCTGGCTGGTCGAGATGATCGTCATCACGCTGGTGATGGCGGTGCAGGTGATGATCGGCGTCTACGGCTTCTACGCGATCCGCACCTTCGAGAAGTACACGGTGCCGCCGACCATCGCCATCATGGTGCTGATGAGCGTGCTGGCCTGGACGCGGCCCGGCGTCGTCAACTGGAACCTGACCACCTCGCTGCCGCCCGGCGCGCATCTGGCGATGCTGACGATGCTGATGACCGCAATCGGCGTCGGCTGGGGGATTTCCTGGGTCACCTGGGCCTCCGACTATTCGCGTTTCGTGCCGCGCTCCACGCCGTCGAAAGCCGTGTTCTGGTACAGCTATGTCGGCATGTTCGTGCCGACGGTCTGGCTCGGCATTCTCGGCGCGACCATTGCCTCGACGACGCTGGACACGGATCCCGCCAAGATGGTCAGCGCGGTGTTCGGCGGTCCCGTCAGCATCCTTGTCCTCCTGATGGTGCTGCACGGCCCGATCGCTACCAACATCCTCAACGTCTATTCGGCGGCGCTGGCGGCCCTGAGCGCGGGGCTGAAACTCTCGCGCTTCTGGCTCACCGTCATCGTCGGCGTCGCCGGCTATCTGGTCACCCTCTACTTCATCTTCGCGCCGTCCTTCGCGAAGGCGTTCGACCATTGGATGATCAGCCTGCTGTTGTGGATGAGCCCGTGGGCCGGCGTGGTGCTCGCCGACTTCTACATCAAGCGCAAAGGCAAGATCGAGGTGGCCGAGCTCTATCGCTCGCCGGAGAGCAGCGCCTATGGCGACATCAACTGGGCCGGCATGATCGCGTTCTTCGCCGGCCTCGTTGCCGGATGGCTGGTGCAGGACGGCCTCGTCAGCGCGCTGCAGGGGCCGATCTCGATCTATCTGCTCGGCGGTGCCGATCTGAGCTGGCTGTTCGGAATCGGCGTGGCGGGCCTCGTCTACCTTGGGCTCGGCAAGTTCGCGACCTCGCCCACACCGGCCGTCGCGAGCCGTGCCGGCAGCTAGCCTGAGAGCGCTGAACCTCGTCTGTCGTCAGCGCTTGCGGCCAAGCCTCACGATCATGTCGCCGGGCCCAAGTGCTCCGGCGTCATGAGAGTGCAATCGCCACAGGCTCTCGCCGTCGACCAGCGAGGGCATCGGCAGTTCGAGGTCGGCGAAATTGGCGACGATCTGCAGAACGTCGCCCTGCTCGGTCTGCCAGCGCACATCCACGCCGCCCATGCTGGGATCCGCGCCGAGCAATTGTCGCTGCGCCGAAACGAACCCGCGTTTGATCAGCGGCACGATCTTCTCGCGCCGGATCGTCAACAACTGCGTCGTCAGTGCTCGGAACCTGGTGCCGGAAGGCGATTGCTCGATGCTGGACCAGTCCAGCTTGGAGGCGAGGAAGGTTCTTTCGTCGCACGGGTCCGGGATTCCGGCGCGCGTTTCGGGCGTCGCGAACGCTTTGAAGTGCGAAAACTCCTTGCGGCGGCCTTCCCGTGTCAGTTCGGCGGCTTCGCCCGTCCAGTCGGCGAAGAACAGGAAGGGCGTTTCGGCTGCCGCTTCCTCGCCCATGAACAGCATTGGAATATGCGGGCTGAGCAGAACCAGTGCGAGGGCCAGCTCCAGCTTGTCCGGACCGACCAACCGCGACAGCCGCTCCCCGAAGGCGCGGTTGCCGACCTGGTCGTGGTTCTGGGCGAAGAAGATGGTCGCTTCGGGCGGCAGATGAGCACTCGGCTCGCCGCGCGGCGCCTCGTGCAGGGGAAACACCTCGCCCTGATAGGCAAAGCCCTCGGTCAGGGATCGCGCCAAATGCTCGAGCGGCTTGTCCGCAAACGCCCGGTAATAACCTTCGTCCTCGCCCGTGAGCAGGACGTGGAGCGCATTGTGGAAGTCGTCGCCCCATTGCGCATCGTAGTACGTCGCTCGTCCCTGCGAACGCGCGAGCAGGTGCGCCTGATTGGCCTCGTTCTCCAGCATCAGATGGATGCGCCGGCCCGCCAGCTGGCTGCGCAGGGTCTCGGCGAGCTCGACCAGGAAATGACGTTTCGAATCGTCCTTCAGCGCATGAACGGCATCGAAGCGCAGGCCGTCGAACCCATAATCGCGCAGCCACATCAGGGCATTCTCGATCAGAAACCCGCGCACGAACGCGCCGTCGGCTCCTTCGAGGTTGACGGCGGGCCCCCAGCCGGTGGTGTGGCGCGGGTTGAAGAAATTCTCCGCATAAAGATGCAGATAGTTCAGCTGCGGCCCGAAATGGTTATAGACGACGTCGAGATAGACCATGATGTCGAGGGCATGCGCCGCGCGCAGCAGCCGCTTGAGATCCTCCGGCCGGCCATAGCGGGCATTCGGCGCGTTCAGGAGCACGCCGTCATAGCCCCAATTGTGCCGCCCGGGGACGTCGTTGAGCGGCATCAGCTCGATGGCGGTGATGCCGAGATCGCGGAGATAAGGCAGCTTCTTCTCGACGCCGGCATAGGTCCCCTCCTCGCTGAACGTGCCGACATGCAGCTCGTAGATCACGGCTTCCGCCCAGGGACGGCCCGGATAGAGCACCGGGTCCCTCAACGCGGCCATGTCGACCACCTCGCTCGGCGCGCCGACGTCGTCCGGCTGGAAGCACGAGGCGGGATCGGGCACGACGAGGTCTTGGTTGATCCTGAACTGATAGCGCGTGCCGGCGCGCGCAGTTTGGCTCAATAGCTGATACCAGCCGTCCGCATCGCGCGGCATCTTGCGTGGCGGCTGGCCGATTTCGAGCAGCTCGACCGATCGCGCCGTCGGCGCCCACAGGTTGAACGAGACCCCATGATCGACGATCTGAGGACCATGGCGCCGATTTTGCTCGGCCATTCCCAGCCTCTGATTCAAGCCCGTCCCCTTTCGCCGCATGCCCACTTCGGCATGCAATTGCGCACGTCGGGGCGACAAAGCGGAGCGGTGTGCGTTCGTTCCTGCACGGCGCCGACGCCGGACATTTGCAGCGCAACGGGAACGGAATCAGCAGCGCGACGGTTACCATCCCAGACAGGAGCCGTGGCCATGCGCCGCCCGAAGCCGCAACTGATCCGCAACAAGCTCGACCTGACCGACCGCGCCCAGGTGCGCCTCGTCAAGAAACGGCTCGGACTTTCGGACGCTGAGCTGATCGCGATCGTCGGGCGGATCGGCAACTCCATTCCGGCCATCAGCAAGGAGGCGGCTCTGCAAAAAGCCAGCGCGCCGTCCAAGCCGGCCGACGTGGAGCCCACCGCCGCGACTGCGCCGACATCCTGACGGGCAACTCGGGGGCAGAGATGGACCAGCCAGCACATTCAGACGACGCCCTGACGCGGACGGCCTCACGCCTGCGCCGCACCCGGATCACCGAAGGCAGACCTTTCCCGCTCGGCGCCACCTGGGATGGCCTCGGCGTCAATTTCGCGCTGTTCTCCGCCCACGCCAACAAGGTCGAGCTCTGCCTGTTCGACGATGCCGGCGAAACGGAACTCGAGCGCATCGAGCTGCCCGAATTTACCGACGAGGTCTGGCACGGCTATCTGCCCTCCGCCCGGCCCGGCACTGTCTACGGCTATCGCGTCCACGGCCCTTACGAACCCGACGCCGGCCACCGCTTCAACCCCAACAAGCTCGTGCTCGATCCCTACGCCAGGCAGCTGGTTGGCCAGCTCCGCTGGGGGCCGGAGCTGTTCGGCTACCAACTCGATCACGCCGACAAGGACCTGTCATTCGACGAACGCGACAGCGCGCCCTTGATGCAAAAATGCCGCGTCATCGATCCCGCCTTCACCTGGGGCGTGGCGCGCAAGCCGGAAGTGCCGTGGGAGCGCACGATCGTCTACGAGATGCACGTCAAGGGCTTCACCCAGCTGCATCCGCTGGTGCCGGAAGCCGATCGCGGCACGTTCTCGGGCCTGGCACATTCGGAAATCCCGGCTTACTTGCGCTCGCTCGGCATCACCAGCGCCGAGCTGCTGCCGATCCATGCGTTCGTCGACGACAGCTATCTGGTCGAGAAAGGCCTGCGCAATTACTGGGGCTACAATTCCATCGCCTTCTTCGCTCCTGATCCGCGCTACCTGAAGGCGACGTCTGCGAACGAATTCAAGGCCATGGTCAACCAGTTTCACGCCCATGGCATCGAGGTCATTCTCGACGTCGTCTACAATCATACCGCCGAAGGCAACGAGCTCGGCCCGACCCTGTCGTTCAAGGGCATCGACAATGCCAGCTATTACCGCCTGCTGCCGGACAAGAAACGCTACTACATCAACGACACCGGCACCGGAAACACCGTCAATCTCTCGCATCAGCGTGTGCTGCAACTCGTCGCTGATTCCTTGCGCTACTGGGCGACAGAGATGCGGGTCGACGGCTTCCGTTTCGATCTCGCCACCATCCTGGCGCGCGAGCCCTATGGCTTCGATGAAGGCGGCGGCTTTCTCGACGCCTGCCGCCAAGATCCCGTGCTCTCCAGCGTCAAGCTGATCGCGGAACCCTGGGATATCGGGCCCGGTGGCTATCAGGTCGGTCAGTTTCCGCCGGGCTGGGCCGAGTGGAACGACAAGTTCAGGGACACGGTGCGCGCCTTCTGGAAGGGCGATCCGGGCACGCTGGCCGACGTCGCCAAGCGCGTTTCGGGCTCCGGCGACCTCTTCAACAAGCGCGGACGCCGGCCCTGGGCCAGCGTCAATTTCGTCACCGCGCATGACGGCTTCAACCTCAACGATCTCGTCTCGTACAACGACAAGCACAACGAGGCGAATGGCGAGGACAATCGCGACGGTCACGACAACAACCATTCCTGGAATTGCGGCGTCGAAGGGCCGACCAACGACGCCGAGATCACCGCCTTGCGCGAGCGCCAGAAGCGGAATCTGCTGGCAACGATGCTGCTGTCCCACGGTACGCCGATGCTGCTCGCGGGCGACGAGTTCGGGCACACCCAGAACGGCAATAACAATGCTTACGCCCAGGACAACGAGACCACCTGGCTCAATTGGATGGGCATCACCGCGAACGGCCGCAGCCTGCGCGAGTTCGTGCGCAAGCTGATCGCCACCCGCAAGGCGTTTCCGATCCTCTACCGCAGCCGCTTCCTGGTCGGCTCGCACAACGAGGAGCTCGACGTCAAGGACGTCACCTGGCTCTCGCCGTCCGGCGAGGAGATGACGACGGAGCAATGGCAGGACGGCAATGCGAAGTGCTTCGGCATGCTGCTCGACGGCCGCGCGCAGGAGACCGGGATCAAGCGCCGCGGCTCGGATGCGACCATGCTGCTGGTCTACAACGCGCACCACGACGTCGTGAATTTCACCCTGCCGGAGGTCACCGACGGACGCAGCTGGCTCGGCCTGATCGACACCAATCGGCCCGACGCGCCGATGGCCGAGTTCGAGTTCGGGCATGCTTACGCGGTGACCGCGCGCTCGCTCGTGGTGTTCGGCCTTGCCAACGACAGCATCGCGACGCGGCGCCTCCGCCAAGGCCTCGGCGCGCTGCTGGACATCGCCGACACGCCTCTGCCCGAGTAGGTGCGTGCCGGCCGTTCACGATCAGCGATCGACTTCGCCGAACACGATGTCCAGCGAGCCCAGGATCGCCGAGACGTCCGCCAGCAAATGCCCTTTGCAGAGGAAATCCATCGCTTGCAGATGGGCGAAGCCGGGCGACCTAATCTTGCACTTGTAGGCGGTGTTGGTCCCATCCGCGACGAGAAACACGCCGAATTCGCCCTTGGGCGCCTCGACGGCGACGTAGATTTCGCCGGGGGGAACATGGAAGCCCTCGGTGTAGAGCTTGAAGTGATGGATCAGCGCCTCCATCGACCGCTTCATCTCACCGCGCCGGGGCGGCGCGACCTTGTTGTCCTGCACGATCACCGGGCCGCCGCCGTCCGGCGACTTCAGCTTCTCGATGCACTGCTTCATGATGCGGACGGACTGCCTCATCTCCTCCATGCGAATGAGATAACGGTCGTAGCAGTCGCCGTTCTTGCCGATGGGGATGTCGAAATCCATCTCCGCATAGCAGTCGTAAGGCTGCGCCTTGCGCAAATCCCAGGCGGCGCCCGAGCCGCGCACCATCACGCCCGAAAATCCCCACGCCCAGGCCTGCTCCAGCGTCACCCTGCCGATATCCACGTTGCGCGCCCTGAAGATCCGGTTGAGCGTTAGCAAGCGGTCGAGATCATCCACGACTTTCAGAAACGGATCACACCAGGCCTCGATGTCGTCGATCAGCTTGGGCGGCAGATCCTGGTGCACGCCGCCCGGCCGGAAATAATTGGCATGCATCCGGCTGCCGGAGGCGCGCTCGTAGAACACCATGAGCTTCTCGCGCTCTTCGAAGCCCCACAGCGGCGGGGTCAAGGCGCCGACGTCCATGGCCTGGGTGGTGACGTTCAGAAGGTGCGAGAGGATGCGGCTGATCTCGTGATAGAGCACCCTGATGAGCTGGCCGCGGCGCGGCACCTCAATGCCGATCAGCCGTTCGATGGCGAGGCAGAAGGCATGTTCCTGGGTCAGCGGAGCAACGTAGTCGAGCCGGTCGAAATAGGGAATGGCCTGGAGATAGGTCTTGGCCTCGATCAGCTTTTCGGTGCCGCGGTGCAGAAGGCCGATATGCGGATCGACGCGCTCGACGACTTCGCCGTCCAGCTCGAGCACCAGCCGCAACACCCCGTGCGCGGCGGGATGTTGAGGACCGAAGTTGATGGTGAAATTTCTGAGGCTCGGAGATTGTTCTGGCATCCCGCTTCCGGTCGGAGCTGTCGCAGCCGTCACCTTAGCCGCGATCTGCAGCGACCGGCTTCACACAGGTTAACGGCTCGCCGCAAAGGGCGGCCATGCGTGCCGTTTGAGCCTTTGGAACACGGCATCAAGAGCAGCGTTCAATTGTCGACATTGGAGCTTTGAGATGAATGTCGATTGCTCGCCGCCGCTCTCGCGATCAATCTTCGCTATTGCGGGAGATACCGGTGATCGGCGCGACCACCCGACCGGCAATTGGCGCCCGTCTTGACCGACCGTGCAGCTGAGCCTGGCGGCACAGCCGAGCGTCCTCTCACCGCCATCACGTTCTCCGGCGGGCTCGGCCTCGGCGCCTATCATGGCGGTGTGTTTGAAGCCCTCAGTTCGCTTCGGCTGCCGATCGACTGGGTGACCGGTTCGTCGGCCGGGGCCATCACGGCCGCGCTGATCGCGGGGAGCCCGTGCGACGATCGGCTGCGCAATTTACGCAGCTATTGGCATGCCCCAAGCAGTCCAGCCGACGTGCCGAACGCGGGCCGCCATACTTTCGCGTGGCTGAGCTCGATCAGTACGCGCGTGCTGGGTCATTCCGGTTTTTTCCACCCCCGCCTCCCCATTCCGGCGTCTCACTACGGCGGCATCTACGATCTCGGCCCGACCCGCCAACGCCTGCAGCGCTTGATTGATTTCGGACGTCTGAATGGCGGCGATCTGCGCATCACGATCTGCGCCACCGATGTCGAGAGCGGCGATGCCGTGTTGTTCGACTCCGCATCGGAGCGGATCGAAATGGACCATATCCTGGCCAGCTGCGGCTTTCTCCCCGAATTCGCTCCGGTGCAGATCGCCAGCCGCTGGCTCGTCGACGGCGGGTTCTCGCTGAACGCGCCGTTCGATCCGATCCTGGAGACTGCAGGCCCGCTCCGCCTCTATGTGATCGATCTGTTTCCGCGCGACGGCAAAGTCCCCGATGGGCTCGAGGCCGCCTCCGAGCGCAAGAGCGACCTGACCTTCGGCAACCAGACCTTCCAGCGCCTCGGCTACGCTCTGGAGGCCCGTCAGCTCCGCGCCGAGCTTCAGGACCTCCACTACAAGGACGAGGTCTATCTCCTGAGCTACCGGCCGGGCCGCGAGGAGGCCGGGCCGGAAAAATCCTTTGATCTGTCGGAGACGGCCATGGCGCAGCGCTGGCGCGCCGGCTTTCTGGATATGCAATATGCCGCAAGCCTCACTCTAGCCCCGAACGAGATCTGCAGCGTGCGGCGGCCCTAGCGATGTCTCTCGGTGTCGGGACCCGAGCTAGGCGCTGTCCTGCCGTCAAGCCGCTCGCGAATGTCGTGCAGCAGCCGCCTGAGACCGTCATCGGCAGCCATACCCTCGGGCGGGGCGATGGTGGTGATGCCCCAGTTGGCGAGCACCGCCTCCTGCACCGGATTGCGCTGCGCGACGAATACGAAGGATCGCGGCCGGTCCTGGCTGTGCCCGGACTCGTCCCAGATCTGCCAGATCCGGTGCAGCAGCAGCCGGATGTTCGGATCGGACATGCTGTATCCGACGAAGAGCAGCGTGCTTCCCAGCGCATCGGCGCGAAAGCGGATATCGGGCGGGGAATTGAAGGCGAGCCGGTTGAGAAAATCGGTCTCGGTCAGAACCAGCGAAGCATCGTCATCGAAGTCGCCGTGGAATTTGATGATGTGGGTGACGCCGGCGCGAGCGCTCGCGATCTCCTTCGCGTTGCTGATCTTCGCAAAGGGCTTGTTCAGCACGTCGAACGCGGTTTCGAGGTTGCGGTCGTAATTAGTGGTGTAGATGACCGGAAAATCCAGCTCGACGATCATCCGGTGCAGCTCTGAAGCGGCGATCTTCTCGGGGTCGACACGCCAATTGCGGTCGAGCCAGCTGCGCAGCGGGCCGATCCCGCCGCGCTTGATCCGATAATATTCCGCAAGCATCTGATAGCCGCCATGCATTCCGTCGATGACGTTGCGTTCGAGGCCCAGATCGTCCAAGAGATGATCAATCAGGGACTGCCAGGACGGCAGGCCGACGGCCATCGAGACACCGGCGCCCACGAACAAGACGGCGCGGCGTCGCTCGATCGCCGCTGCCAGGATGTCGTGAGGCGGCCGCTCCTCCGATATGAGCCCCGTGGTTTGTTGGTCCATCAAGCTTGAATGATTGGGCGCGCGACGTGTTCCTAATCCCGGCCCCCCTCACCGGCCGAGCGGCGAGGATGTCTCGCGCGCCGTCTGCGCCGCGAACCGGGCGATCAGGCGCCGGAGCTGCGCCTTGTGCACCAGGCGCGCCGCCGTCTTGGGCGAGACCCAGATCGCCTCCCGCTCGCCCTTCTCGGGCCACCAGCGCTGGCGCCCGTGCACCTTCATGGGGAAGACGGCAACGTTCATGGTCCGCTTGCGATCACCTTTTCGCTTGCGATGCTTGAAGCTGCCCAGTGCGCGCGTGGCCACGACACCGACCAGGCCCGCCTCCTCATAGGCTTCGAGCGCAGCCGTCAGGTGCGGCTCCTTGTTGCGCATCGGCGATCCCTTTGGGACGCTCCACCTGCGCTTGCGCCTGGTCGTGATCAGCATCACCCGCAGCTCGGACTTGTCCAGCCGAAACGGCAGAGCGGCAAATTGCTTCTTTCCCATCAGGCGCCTCCAACTCGCGTCTGATAAGCGAGCGCCGCAGCCATGGTTCCTGTTTTGCGCAGTGGCGTCTCGCTCGCGATCAGAACTTCCGCTCGACCATCTTGAGCCGCAGAGCCGAAATGGCTTCTCCGGGATTGAGGCCCTTTGGGCATGCTTTCGCGCAATTCAGAATGGTGTGGCAGCGATAGATCCTGAAGGGATCCTCGAGCATGTCGAGGCGTTCGCCGGTGGCTTCGTCCCGGCTGTCATTGATCCAGCGCGCCGCCTGGATCAGGGCTGCCGGCCCGAGAAAACGCTCGGAATTCCACCAATAGCTCGGGCATGAGGTCGAGCAGCACGCGCAGAGAATACACTCGTACAATCCGTCGAGTTTCGCCCGATCCTCGTGGCTTTGCCGCCATTCCTTCTGCGGCGTGGGGGACGTGGTCTGCAGCCACGGCTCGATGAGTGCGAGCTGCGCGTAGAAGTTGGTCAGATCCGGCACCAGGTCCTTCACCACCGGCTGATGCGGCAGGGGAAGCACGCGGAGCGGCTCGCCTTCCGCAACATCCTCGTTCATCGACCTCGTGCATGCCAGCGTGTTCTGGCCGGCGATGTTCATCGAGCAGGAGCCGCAAACGCCCTCTCGGCAGGATCGCCTGAAGGTCAGGGTCGAGTCGATGTTGTTCTTGATCCAGATCAGCCCGTCCAGCACCATCGGCCCGCAATCCGTCTGATCGACGAAATAGGTGTCGAGCCTGGGATTGCGGCCATCGTCCGGATTCCAGCGATAGACCTGAAATTCCCGCAAGCTCTTGCCGGCCGGCTTTGGCCAGACCACCCCCTGCTCGATGCGGGAGTTTCTTGGAAGCCTGAACTCCACCATGGTCACCTCCGCGCTCAGACCGGCGAAAAACAGCGCAACTGCAAGAGATCGTCGACGGAGAGGCCGAACAGCACTGGCCGAAACGCCGGCGCCGTCGCGAGCACGAGCAGCAGCAGAAACATCACGTAGACCAGAGCCGGCGGCGTGTTTCTAACGAGCCTGTAAGCTGCCTTTCGCATGCACTCCCTCCTGCGCGCCCGCGCGTGCCATGGCAACGCCCATGACGATCATCGCAGCTCCCCACAGCAGGAAGCCGATATCCCAGAAAATGCGCTGGCCGTCGGGCACGGTCTCGTTCACCTGATGCAATCTCAGGATCTGGTGATCGATCACGCCTTCGACGAGATTGAAGATGCCCCACCCGATCAGGATCGTCCCGAGACACTGCGAGCGGGACCACCGCGGCGCGCCTCGGCGTGCCCGCTGCCATAACAGATAAAGCCCAGCGAGCACGAGGACATAGGCGGTACTGTGAAAGATGCCGTCCCAAGTCGTATTGAGGGTGATGTTCTCGATGGAATCGAGCGGATACCAGCCGCTTAACATATGATGCCATTGCAGCAGCTGATGAAAGACGATGCCGTCGAAGAATGCGCCGAGGCCAAGTCCGAGAAGGACGCCTGCGGACGTCGGGAAATTGCTTTGTCTGTCTTGCATGTGGTGAACTCGTGCGCGGCTCGGCACTTCCGATGCGGAATTAAGCCATGCTAGACGGACACGTTCCTATGGCGATCAGCATCTCACTGGGATCGAGCTTGCGATCAATCGTGCCAATTGATCGAGACTAACATGCGTTAAGGCGAGCGAGACGTTCGTCGGCACGCGTGCGCGATTGGTCATCGGCTTCATTCCCGATAGGAACGTTCGATATCACGCTGCGTCTGTCGCTCACATGTTGGAGATGCACATGCCGAGAAGATCGTTCTTGCTTGCTTTGGGTGGCCTCGGATTGTCGACCCTGAGTAACCTCAGGGAAATCGCATAGCGCTTAGCGACGGAAGCCAGAGAGGCGATCATGGCATACGCCCTGTTCAAGGACGGAGAGAAGATGAGCCGCACGTTTCCGACCAAGGAGGAAGCGCTGGAGAGAGCCGATGAGGCGGGGTTGGTCGAGCATGCCGAGGGCGAGGCGGTGCTCGAGGACGAGTTGAAGATCAGGCCTTGCCCGGCCGACCCCGAGCCTCGCGATGATGCGGACCTGGACTGGACGCCGGTCAAACCGGCGTCCTGATCATGGGCAGGGCAATCGCATATGACTTGTGGCGGCGGTCTCCGCGCACGCCTCGTCCTTCGAGACGGCGCTGACGCGCCTCCTCAGGATGAGGCTAATCGGTGTCAGTGCCCGTTGAAACTGTGCCGCGCACTCCGACCTCATCCTGAGGAGCCCGCCTCAAGCGGGCGTCTCGAAGGATGGCCGCAGGGAAAATCTCAAATGCGATAGCCCTGCTGATCAAGGGGTCAGCATCATGGACTCAGCATCCCCTGCAGATGCCTTTGATCTTTCGATCCGCCTCGGAATCGCGGGAGGTCTCCGAACGAATCTGGTCGTCGCCCTGCAGCGAGGGTCCGGGCGTGACGGTCCCATCGATGCGTCCGATATTGGTGCCGCCTGCAGGATTGCCGGGTCGGCCGACGGTCGTCGATCCCCGTGGGCCGGAGCCGCCGCTCGATTGCGCTGTCCCGGCCGAGTTGGTCCCGGGCGCCGACGACGTGCTCCCGGCCGCCCCGCCACCGGCGCTTCCTCCCGCGCCGCCGCCACCTCCCTGCCCGAATGCCGCTCCGGCGGAGGCGGTCGCCAGCACGGCGAGCAGCACCAGACCTGTCCTGCTCATCGACTGTCTCTTGGTGCATCTGTTGAGGTCGAGCATCATCGATCCTGCTGGTAGCCCTGGTTGGTCGTGTTCTGCTTGATGTTGCCGTGGCGGCCCTGGGTATCGAAATTCTCGCGGCCCGGCTCCCGTTCTGTCGGCTCGACGGCCGGATCGGAACCGGGTCCCTTGTTGCTCCGCTGTTCTTCGGGGACTGGAGGCATCTTTGACATGTGCTGCTCCTGTGTCGATGGTTCGCAATGTCGAAATAGAACAATGAGTTGTCGCAGGGGTCGTTCCTGCGCTGATCGCCGCAGCGCGACAGGGAACACCGCGCTGCGTCCCGGGTTGATCAGAGGGTGCTGCCGCAGCCCATCCTGCGAGTTCGACAGGGAAACTCTCGACGGGGAAACACATGCCAAAGGCGACTGAACCTGAAACCGATCCGCGAGAGACACCGCTCGACGATCCGCGCCGGAAGACCGATATGCCGACGCACCGGCAGACGGATAAGCCTTGGCAAGGCAATCCCGAGAAGGAACAGATCGATCCGGACCGGCCGCCGCTGGATCTGGAGCGGTGGCAGAAATCGAAGACGCACTAGCAGCGGAGGCCTGCTGGCGTGTCGAGATCGTGAATGACCGGCCGCAGCGGCCCGCCGGAGTGCAGTTCCATCGTTGCCAGCGTAATCGGCAGCTTGAAGCGGCGCTTCCCTGCGCTGCCTGGATTCAGATAGAGCACGCCGTTGAGGGTTTCGATCCGCGCGCGGTGGGAATGCCCTGAGACCACGACATCGATCCCGAACTCGGCAGGATCGATCGTCAGCTCGTTGAGGTCGTGCAGGACGTGGAAGCTGCGGCCGCCGAGGCGCAGCGTTTGTGTTTCGGGAAAGCGTTCAGCCCACGTGCCCCGGTCGACATTTCCCCTGATCGCGGTGACTGGTGCGATGCGGCAAAGCCCGTCCATCACCGCTTGGGCGCCGATGTCGCCGGCGTGGATGATGTGCGAGACGCCGGCGAGGCAGCGCTCCGCCTCGGGTCTCAGCAGTCCATGCGTGTCGGCGATCACCCCAATCGTGAACGTCATGTCAGATCACGGCTTCAGTGCACTACATCCAGCGGCATCCGGCCAATTTCCTCATCATCCTCGTTCGTGACGAGGATCGAGAAGTGGCGGCCCTTGAGCTCGGGACGCTCCTCGAGCAGGCGCCGCGCAATCTCTTCGGCGACATCCAAAGCCTTGATGTCGTCCGGCAAATCGGCACCTCCTTCGTCGGCTACGGTTTCAGAATCCACCAAGTCAAAATGATAGCGCGGCAACGTCTGGTCCTCGGGTGTTCCCGCAGGAACGCGCGGTCTCAGGGCTTCGTTCCGGCGCCGGAGCCATCTGCGGTCCGGCGGGCGGGCATCGCCGTCGGTCCTCGGCGCGAGATTGCCGCGGACTCACGCGCGGCGCCGCCGCGTCCTCGCGCGGGGTCTGGAACGGCCCGCCCTCGATGCCGCGAATGCCAGGCCGGCAGCGATCCCGAGCACCACGAGCCCCTTGCTGAGCACAGCGGCCGGCGGAACCTGCTTCCGCACCAGCCAGCCGCCGTCGACGGACGTGCCCTGCGGACCCGCTTCGAGCAAGGTCCCTTCGTTCCTTGCTGCTGGACGCGCGCGCGACAGCAGCCAGCGGAATGCGGCTCCGATGACATTCTCGGTGATCTCAGGAGCAACCGCATAGGCCAGTTGCCCGGCGCGCGCCGGCCACCCCACGGCCATCTCGTCACGAGGCGCGCGGACGAGGCGCAGGAGGGTCTGGGCTACATCTTCGGATTGATAAAGCAGCGGACCAGGATCGAGCCTTCGTCCGGAGACGTTGGCGCCGTGGACGAAGCCCGGCGTATCGACCATGGACGGAAAGACGCCACAGACGTGAATGTCGGGATGAGCCCGAAGCTCCTGACGCAAGCTTGCGGTGAAGCCGCGCAGGCCGAACTTGCTGGCGGTGTAGGCTGCGGCAAAGGGCGTCGGCGCCCAGCCGCCGAGCGAGATGTTGTTGATCAGGACACCGCGGTTCTGGCGAAGGAAGATCGGAAGCACCGCGAACGCGCCATGCATGGTGCCGAGCAGATTGACCTCGATGGTCCGGCGATGAAGCGCGATGTCTGCATCCTGATAGGCCCCGAACACGCCCGTGCCGGCGTTGTTGATCCAGACGTCGATGCCGCCGAAGGCCTCATCCGCCTCACCGGCCAGACGCTGCACCGCCTCCGCGTCAGTGACGTCGGTCGGCACGGCCAGGGCCCGGCCTCCGAGCGCCTCACAATCCGCAGCAAGCCGCATCAAGACCTCGCCGCGGCGTGCGGCGAGGACCACGCTTGCGCCCTCGCGGGCAAAGGCCAGCGCCGCGGCGCGGCCGATTCCACTGGAGGCGCCGGTGATGACGACGCGCGTGCCGACCATCTGCCCGTGCTCGCGTCCCGAGACGTCCGCGGGAAGCAGCCAGCGCAGGGATCGCCGCAGGCGTGCCGTTCCCTGTGTTTCGAACCAGTCGCCATGCGCAAAGATCACCCGCTCCGGAGCCAGCTTCACGAGCCGCTCGCCCGCAGCCCGCGCCGAACGGCCGCCGAGGCGGAGCAGCAGCCGCAGATAGACCGGGGCCTTCCCGTCCGGCTTGGCAATGCCGAGCAGGCTCGCCGCGGCTGTATTCGAGGCGCTGAGGTGGTGGGGATCGAGGTTCTGCACGATATCCGTCAGAACCAGCGTCCGGCTCCGCCTGTCGAACAGCTCGACCTCCGAGAACATCGGAGCATTCACCGACACCGTTTCGAGGTCGGCGGCCCATTCCTCCGGCGTCGTGTCTCCAAGCTCGCGATCGACGCGGAGGCCGGCCGCCCGCACCTGCCTGCGCGCCGCAAGGCCGCGCGCAGCAAAGATCGCGGCCTGCGGCAGCTGCCTTTGCCATTCTGGCAGGAACATCCAATGCGCAATATTCGGCGCCAGCAGGTATCTGATCGTGCCCAGCCGCTTCAGCTCTTCGCGCAAAGCCGGCGAATATCTCACCGGCGAATGCAGCACGAGGTCGCCGTTCGACAGGCGGATGACAGTCATCCGTACGGGCAGTTGCAGGCCGGCGGCGTTGATCGGCTTGTCGTTCACGATCCAGATATCGTCGGTCACCTGCGACAGGCTGGCAGTCGACACACCGGCGTCGGAACTTTGCATGAGCGTCTTTCCATTGCGAGGGCGTTGCACCAAAGCGCGTGGGCGGCGCTCGTTCCTCATCAATGTCTTGGAAAGAACGTCTGGAAATCACATCGCCGCGGTCGTTCGACCTCCTTCGAGCCGCACCCGTAGCGCGTTGCGGGCGTCGGCGATGACATCGACCCAATCGCCCGGCCGTGTTTGATGAAACAGCCGCAGGCTCGGATACCAGAACGAACGCGCACCGGATTGGGGCCAGCGCCAGTCGCAATCGGCATGCAGCAAGACCCAGGCCTCGCATCCAAGCGCGCCCGCAAGGTGTGCGATCATGGTGTCGACACATACGACGAGATCGAGCTGCCGCAGGCGATGGCCGAGAGCGACGATATCAGGCGTGCTGATGTCCCGTGCCCCGATCGTCGCGAGCTCTTCGGTGCTCGTCCCGCGCTGAAGCGAATGGAGCGTCACGCCGGATCCAGCGAGATTGCGCAGCAAGACGGCCGGAACCTCCCGCCGCTTGTCCCACTCACCGACTTTCCAGACCAGGCCGACGGCCAGACTTTGCAGCCGAAGCGGTTGTACGGCAACAGGAGGGAGCATCAGGTAGGGAACGCGCATCTCGACCTGATCGCGGCGCGCTCTGATAGCGTGCGGCACCTCCATGATCTCGATGTCGACCTCGAAAGCGCTCTCGGGCGCACCATCATGCAGCGGAATGGCGCGATCGACGCCCGCTGCGCCCTCGACCATCGGCAGCAGCTCGGGTTGACACCACAGGGTGACGCTGCGCGCAATCGCGCGAAGCGGCTTCATGAAGCGCAGGAACTGGATGGTGTCGCCGAGTCCGTGATAGCAGCGCACCAGCACGTGCTTATCTTGCAGGTCCTCGCCGCGCCAGATCCGCTGGAGGTGACGCGGGCCAGTGTGCTTCGGCGGATGCGCGATCTCCAGCAAATCTCGATCGTTGATCCGCCAGGCGCGCCCAAAATCGCCCGCCCTGATCGCTTCCGCCCAGCCGCCCGCCATGTCGCGCGGTCGCTAATGTCGCACGAACTTGTGGAATCGACTGAGCTTGCCGTCCTTGGTTCGATCCTGATGCAGGAACGCGATGCCGGCTTCATCGAACTTCTCGAAGAACGCATCCCAGCTGATGCGATCCAACGCTTCATCCGGCGGATCGAAATCAATACGCAGGATTCCGGCGTGGCCACCCTCCTCCGTCGCCTTCACGGTCGCCGGCTTCCCGCCGCGTTCTTCGGCCCATTTCTGGATGACGTTGTGATCGGTGGTCTCGTGGGCTTCGCTGTTCTGTGCCTTGGATGTCATGTCACACCTCGTTCACTAAGCGGGCGATGAACGCCGCACCGCATCGAACCATTGGCCGACAAACGCGGGCCGCAGTGATTGGTTCTTCGCGGCAGATACGAAACGGTCCGCGTGAGGCGAGCATCATCTTCTTCATCTTCATCATGAAAGTCGTTCGTTCCGAGCTGGCGGTACGGGACTTTATCCCATGTTAAGCGCGTCGCATTTTGTCGCGATGAATCGGCCCACGGCGTGCCGCTCGCATCTCCTTCCCAGGAACGAACATACCTTCCACACGTTCGCCGACGTACTTACACCGACTCTTGCACCGACGCCGCGCGTTTTCCGGAGGGCTTCATTCCATGCATTCTCGTCTCCAACACAGGCGCCGCGTGCGCGTCGGACTCGTCGGCGTCGGCAATTGCGCGAGCTCCTTCGTCCAGGGCCTCACCTACTACCGGAACGCCAAGTCGAACGAGCCGGTCCCGGGGCTAATGAACGCGGATCTCGGCGGTTACCATATCAGCGATATCCAGATCGCTTCGGCGTTCGACGTCAACGCCAACAAGGTCGGCCGCGACGTCGCCGATGCGATCTTCGCCTCGCCCAACAACACGCACCGTTTCTCCGACGTCGCGCCGACAGGCGTGATCGTGCAGCGCGGACCGGTCCTGGACGGCATCGGGCATTATCTCACCGACGACGTTCCGATTGCGGACGTGCCGGAGGCCGACGTGTCCGAAGTGCTGGCGATGTCCCGCACCGACGTTCTGGTCTCCTATCTTCCGGTCGGCTCGCAGCGCGCCAGCGAATGGTATGCGGCGCGCGCCATCGAGGCCGGCTGCGGCTACGTCAATTGCATTCCGGTCTTCATCGCCTCCAATCCCGAATGGCGGCGCCGCTTCGAGGAGGCCGGCCTGCCGATCGTCGGCGACGACATCAAGAGCCAGGTCGGTGCCACCATCCTGCATCGCGTGCTCGCCAATCTGTTCCGCGATCGCGGGGTGCGGCTCGACCGCACTTACCAGCTCAATGTCGGCGGCAACACCGATTTCAAGAACATGCTCGAGCGCG
The DNA here is from genome assembly GCF_020193715.1 of Bradyrhizobium sp. IC4060. Taxonomy (NCBI): domain Bacteria; kingdom Pseudomonadati; phylum Pseudomonadota; class Alphaproteobacteria; order Hyphomicrobiales; family Nitrobacteraceae; genus Bradyrhizobium; species Bradyrhizobium sp. IC4060. Next base: position 989,213 of record NZ_JADYVJ010000001.1, read on the forward strand.
AGCGGCTGGCCTCGAAGAAGATCTCCAAGACCCAGGCCGTGACCAGCCAGTTCGACGTCCCCATGGACCCCGACAACATCCATGTCGGACCGAGCGACCACGTGCCGTGGCTCACCGATCGCAAGCTCGCCTTCATCCGCCTGGAGGGAACGACGTTCGGCGGCGTTCCCCTGAGCGCCGAGGTCAAGCTCGAGGTCTGGGACTCCCCGAATTCGGCGGGCGTCGTGATCGACGCGGTGCGCTGTGCCAAGCTCGCCATGGACCGCGGCCAGGCCGGAGCGCTGACCGGCCCTTCGAGCTATTTCATGAAATCGCCGCCGCAGCAGTTCACCGACGAAGAGGCCGGACGGCGGACGCGCGCCTTCATCGACGACAAGGCGTTTGCGTGATGGCCGGGATCATCCATCTCGTCCGCCACGGTCATCATGCCCTGCTCGGCCGCATCCTGTGCGGCAGGATGAAGGGCGTCGAGCTCGACGATCTCGGCTGTGAGGAAATGGCGCGCTGTGCCGGCACCATCGCGCGGCGGCCATCGCTCATTCAGTCCAGCCCGCAACGGCGCTGCATGCAGTCGGCCTGCATCCTCGCCGCACATTTCAGGCTGCCGGTCGAGATCGTTCCCGCCCTCGACGAACTCGATTATGGCGAATGGACCGGGCGATCGTTCGACGAGTTGGCGCCGGATCGGCGATGGTCGCGCTGGAATGGGCGGCGCGGCACCAGCCGCCCGCCCGGCGGCGAGAGCATGCGGTCGCTTCAGAACCGAGTTGTGGCTCATCTGGAGCAGCTGCGCGGCGATCGCAATCTCGGCGCTGTCATCGTCGTCAGCCACGCCGAGCCGATCCGCGCCGCGCTGCTGCACTATTCGCGCACGCCGCTCGACCGGTTTCTTTCGATCGAGATCGACCCGGCCAGCATCAGCACGCTCCGCGCCGACAGAAGCGGCATGAAGATCACCGGGATCAACCAGCGGGTGCCGGCGTGAAGATCGTCATCTTCGGCCTGACAATCTCCTCGTCCTGGGGCAACGGTCACGCCACCCTGTGGCGCGGCCTCTGCAAGCATCTCGCGCGTTCGGGGCACGGCGTCGTCTTCTTCGAGCGCGACGTGCCCTATTATGCCGGTGCCCGGGATCTCTACGAATTGCCGGGCGGCGCGCTTCGGCTGTTCGCGAACTGGGACGATGTGCGGCAGGCGGCAAGCGCCGAAATCCGTGACGCCGACGTCGCGATCGTGACCTCCTATTGTCCCGATGCGATCGCCGCGACCGAGCTGATTCTCGCCGAGGGTCGTGCTGTTCCCGTGTTCTACGACCTCGATACGCCGGTCACGCTGGCAAGGCTCATCGCCGGCGAGGCTGTCCCCTATATCGGCCCGCGCGGCCTGCGGGACTTTGCGCTGGTGCTCAGCTTTACCGGCGGGCCTCGCGTTGCGGACGAATTCCGCAACAGGCTCGGCGCGCGCGACACCCGGCCGCTTTATGGACATGTCGACACAGACATCCACCATCCGGTCGCGCCGCAGCCGCATTATCGCGCCGATTTGTCCTATCTCGGCACCTATTCCGAAGACCGCCAGCACACGCTCGAGGCGCTTTTCGTTGCGCCTGCGCGGGCACGCAAGGATCTCCGCTTCCTGATCGGCGGCGCGCAATATCCGGACGATTTCCCATGGTCGCCCAACATCTATTTCGTGCGGCACCTGCCGCCGTCCGAGCACGCGCCGTTCTTTGCCTCATCGCGGCTGACCCTCAACGTCACCCGCCGGGCCATGGCGGAGATGGGCTGGTGCCCGTCCGGCCGGCTGTTCGAGGCCGCGGCCTGCGGTGCCCCGCTGATGAGCGACGACTGGCCCGGAATAGCGGACTTCTTCGCGCCCGGAGAAGAGATCCTGATCGCACGCGACGAGCACGACGCGCTTGCCGCACTCGCGATGCCGGATGCCGAGCTCAGGCGCATGGCCCTGCGCGCCTATGAGCGCACCATGGACCAGCACACATCCGACAAGCGGGCGCGTGAACTGATCTCGATGCTCGAGCAGATTGCGTCGAGCCGGGTCAGCCGGCAACAAATCGAGGAGGCCTGATCATGTGGGGCATCGTTCCGGCCGCGGGCCGCGGCAGCCGTATCCAGCCGCTTGCGTTCTCGAAGGAATTGCTGCCGGTCGGCAGCCGGCATGACGACGGTACCGACCGTCCCTGCGCGGTCTCCGAATATCTGCTGGAGCGCCTCATCCTCGGCGGCGCGGACAAGATCTGCTTCGTGATCTCGCCCGGCAAGTCCGACATCCTCGAATATTTCGGCGACCACTACGGCAGCGCCGAGCTCGCCTATGTGGTGCAGCCTGAAGCCTCCGGCCTGTGCGACGCGGTGTTCAGGGCAAGCACCGTCGTCGGGCGGCACGAAGACGTCATGGTCGGCTTGCCCGACACGGTGTGGTTTCCCAAGGCGGCCCTGCAATCCCTGCCCGAGGCAGACCTCTCGTTCCTGCTGTTCCCGGTCGAGCACCCCGAATTCTTCGATGCGGTGGTGCTGGACGGCGAGCAGGTGACGGAGATCCAGGTCAAGCAGCCGAATGCAGCCTCGCGCTGGATCTGGGGTGCTTTCAAGATGTCGGCCCACGGCTTCCGCCAGCTCCAGGCGCTGTGGCACGCACGCGAACGCCGCGACGAATATTTCGGGACGCTGGTCAATGCGTACCTTTCGGCCGGCGGCAACGGCATCGGGGTCAAGGCCGGCGAATCCTACGTCGATGTCGGCACCATCGACGGCTATCGCACGGCAATGGCCCTGCTCGCCGAGGGCGTCGAGGGCCGTTCCAAGTCGCGGACCCGCGCCTCATCGGACGGGGCCCGGCCGGTCTCAATGAATAACGGAGCGATTGCATGACCAGAGGCGCCCTCTCCCGCGAGGAAATCCGCCAGCGCGTCGATGCGCTGGGGCCATGGTTTCACAATCTCGACCTCAAGGGCGTGCCGACAGCGCCGTCGCACTTTCTCGGCGACTACCCCAATGTGAAGTGGCAGCGCTTCTCCGGCATCATTCCGGACCGGCTCGAAGGCAAGACCGTGCTCGATATCGGCTGCAATGCCGGCTTCTACGCCATGGAGATGAAGCGGCGCGGCGCCGAACGCGTGCTCGGCCTCGACACCGACGAAGAATATCTGGCCCAGGCCCGCTTCGCGGCCGAGGTGAACGGGCTCAGGATCGAATTCCGCAAGATGTCGGCCTATGATGTCGGGCAGCTGCGCGAAAAGTTCGACCTCGTGATCTTCATGGGCGTGCTCTATCATCTGCGACACCCGCTGCTGGCGCTGGACCTGATCCATGAGCACGTCGCCGGCGATCTCCTCCTGTTTCAGTCGATGCTGCGCGGCGACAGCCGGATCGATGCGATCGAGAAGAATTACGACTTCTGGACTACCGATCAGTTCGATTCCTCCGGCTACCCGAAGCTGCACTTCATCGAGCACAAATATGCCGACGACCCCACCAATTGGTGGGTGCCCAATCGCGCCTGCGTCGAGGCCATGCTGCGCAGCGCCGGCTTTGCCATCGCGGCCCATCCGGAAGAGGAGGTCTATCTGTGCAAGCGCACGACGCGGCCGCAGGTCGACGGGCCGGTTTATCCGTCACGGGAGGCGAGCCGATGATCGAGGCGGCCAAGATCTGGAACGAGCCCAACAACAAGTCGCATTGGGACCTCCTGATCGACCCGGACTGGGCGATGTTTGCCAACCTGGCGCTCGCGGCCGGCAAGGCCATCCGCAGCGCGCATCCGACCTTGCCGCGCGTGCTCGGCGGCATTTCGCCGATCGACCCGTCCTTCATGCGCAGCATGCAGGCGCGTGGCGTGCTCGATCACGTCGACGCCGTCGCCGTGCACGGCTTTCCGCTCGACTGGAATTTATGGCAGATCGGAGAATGGCCGGCCAAGATCGAGGAGATCAAGGCTGTTACCTCGCTCCCGGTCTGGGTGACCGAGGTCGGCGTCTCCTCGTTCGGCGCCGAGGAGGTGCAAGCCTGGGGCCTGTCGCGCACCGCCGACCTTCTGATCGGCCGCGCGCCGCGCATCCACTGGTACAGCCTCTATGATCTCCCTTCGGCCTGGGAGGCGACCACGCGGCACAAGGAGGCCGAGGGGTCCTCCTATTACCGGCATTTCCACATGGGCCTGCTGCGCGAGGATGGAACGCCGAAAGCCGCGGCGGAGCTGTTCGGCCAATACGCCGCCGACATGGGCCTCTGCCAGTGGTTTCATTTCGAGGACCATCGTCTCGATGACGCCGTGCGCTGGATGCGACGGTTCGGCGTGCGGCACTTGCGGACCGGCCTGTCATGGGCCGACAGCTTCCGCCCCAACGCACTGGACTGGTTCGACCGCCAGATGGATGCGCTGGCCGAGTTCGAGATCACTGTGACGTTCTGCTTCACGCCGGAACACCGCGGTCTCGAACCGCATCACACCAGCCCGCCGCTCGACGTGAACGAGTTCGCCGATTTCTGCGCGCAGATGGTCGAGCGCTATTGCACGAAGACCGGTCTCGCCTCCTCTAGTGGCGTCTCCCCGCCGATCAGGGAGCCGACATGCGTGCCCTGATCCTGGTGATGGATTCCGTCGGAATCGGCGCCGCGCCCGACGCCGCCAATTACGGCGACGAAGGTGCCGACACCATCGGCCACATTGCGGATGCATGCATGGCCGGGCGTGCCAATAGTCCGCAGCGGGAGGGGCCGCTGTGCCTGCCAAATCTCGTGGTGCTCGGCCTCGGCGAGGCCTGCCGCCTTGCGACGGGGCGCGTCCCGCCCGGGCTCGACGGCCGGGTTCAGGGTGCGCGCCATGGATGCGCCAGCGAGATATCGAGGGGCAAGGACACGCCATCCGGCCATTGGGAGATCGCCGGCGTGCCTGTCGCGTTCGACTGGGGCTATTTTCCAAAGATCCAGCCCTGCTTCCCGCGCGATCTCGTAACAAAGCTGTGCGAACAAGCCGGACTGCCCGGCATCCTCGGCAATTGCCACGCCTCCGGCACCCACATCATCGCCGAATTCGGCGAGCGCCACATGCGCAGCGGCGAGCCGATCTGCTACACCTCGGCCGACAGCGTGTTCCAGATCGCGGCGCACGAGGAGACGTTCGGGCTTGAGCGGCTTTACGACGTTTGCACGATCGCGAGACGGCTGGTCGATCCCCTGAACATCGGCCGCGTCATCGCGCGTCCGTTCGTCGGAACGGACGCAGGCAATTTCAAGCGCAGCTCGCACCGGCGCGATTTCTCGGTTCCGCCGCCCGAGCGAACCATCCTCGACCTTGCAGAGACTGCCGGCCGCGACATCGTCACGATCGGCAAGATCGACGACATCTTCGCTCATCGCGGCACCGGGAGAAACCTGCGCGGCGACGGCAATGCAGCGCTGTTCGATGCCACGCTCGATGGGCTTGGAGGCCTTGCAGAAGGCGGGCTTTTGTTCGCCAACTTCATCGATTTCGACACGCTCTACGGCCACCGCCGCGACGTCGCCGGCTACGCAGCGGCGCTCGAAGCTTTCGACGCCCGCCTCCCCGAGCTGCTGAGCCGGCTGCGAAGCGACGATCTCCTCATCATCACCGCCGATCATGGCTGCGATCCGACCTGGAGCGGCACCGATCATACGCGCGAGCAGGTCCCGATCCTGGCGTGGACCGCGCAGTCAACGGCTCCGATCGGCCGACGCGCCGGCTTTGCCGACATCGGCGCGACGGTTGCAAGACATCTCGACCTGCCGGCGCCACTTCATGGCGCGCATTTCTAGCCGGGATTCTAGCTGGGATTCACTTGGGTTATTGATCCAGGTTAGAGAAATTTTCGTTTGTAGGTTTCGCAGGAACGAACATTCCTTGCACCGCTTCTAACTCCCAGACGTGACTGGCGCGCAGGTCGCCCGACCAAGCAAAGGCGCGCTTCAACTCTCATCATCGGCTGGTCCCGAACGGATCGGTCCCATGCGGCACGGAGCGGTGAATGACGCGAGTATTGATTACCGGAGGCGCGGGATTCATCGGTTCGCATACGGCCGACGTGCTGCTTGCGGCTGGCTATGAGGTCCGCCTTCTCGACAATCTCTCTCCGCAGGTCCATGGCGGCAACCGTCAGCGGCCCGCTTATCTCGCGGACGATGCCGAGCTCGTGGTCGGCGACGTCACGGACAGCGTCGCCGTCGAACAGGCCTTGCGCGGCGCCGACATGGTCCTGCATCTCGCCTCCGCCGTCGGCGTCGGTCAGAGCATGTACGACATCGAGCCCTATGTCAGGACGAACGAGCTCGGCACCGCCGTGCTGCTGCAGGCGCTGGCGAAGCGACCGGTCGCACGGCTGGTGGTGGCGTCCTCGATGAGCATCTACGGCGAGGGCCTGTATCGTGATGCCGTCGGCAACGTCGTGGCTTGCGACGAACGACCGATCGGGCAGCTTCGCCAAGGAGAGTGGGAACTGCGGGATCATGCAGGCCATGCGCTCGATCCCGTGCCTACGCCTGAGACCAAGCAGCCGTCTTTGAGCTCGATCTACGCGCTGAACAAATATGCGCAGGAGCGGATGTGCCTGATCACGGGCAAGGCCTACGGCATTCCGACGGTCGGCTTGCGCTTCTTCAACGTGTTCGGTCCGCGGCAAGCGCTGTCGAATCCCTATACCGGGGTGCTGGCCATCTTCGCCGCGCGGCTGCTCAATGGCCGGCCGCCGCTCGTCTTCGAAGACGGCCTGCAGCGGCGCGACTTCGTCCACGTGCACGATGTCGCCCGCGCCTGCCGCATGGCGCTCGAATCCGACCACGCCCAGGACGTCTTCAACGTCGGCTCGGGCCAGAGCCGCACCATTCTGTCGGTAGCCGAGGATCTTGCCCAGGTGATGGGACGGTGTGAGATCGCTGCCGAGATCACACGGAAATACCGTGCTGGCGACATCCGGCACTGCTTCGCCGACATCGGCAAATCACGCGACCTGCTCGGCTTCGAGCCGCATGTCGCGTTCAAGGACGGGCTCGAAGAGCTCGCCGGGTACCTCGCCGACCAGATCGCCGACGATCAGGCGGAGCGGGCGACCCGTGAGCTGCTGCAACGAGGGTTGGTCGCGTGATGAGTGAACAAGACAACAGACCTGTCCTGGTCACCGGCGGCTGCGGCTTCATCGGCTGCAATCTCGCCGACCGTCTGGCCGAGCGCGGCGACCGTGTGCTGGTGCTGGACAATCTCGCCCGCGCCGGCGTGCGCGAGAACGCGCAATGGCTGAAATCCCGGCATGGCGAGCGCGTCGCGATCACGGTGGCGGATATCCGCGACCCCATTCCGGTGATCGACGCCGTGCGCGAGGCACGCGCCGTGCTGCACCTCGCGGCCCAGGTCGCCGTGACCGACAGCGTCAGCGATCCCTCGGCCGATTTCGAGATCAACGCCCGTGGCACGCTGAACGTGCTCGAAGCCGTCCGCCTGCACAACGCCTCAGCGCCAGTGATCTTCGCCTCGACCAACAAGGTCTACGGGCGCCTGATCGAGGACAGCGAGATCGCGCTCACCGGCCGTCGCTACACGCCGGTCAACGATCTGCTCGCCGGCGGCATTTCGGAGAACGCCCCGCTCGATTTCTACAGCCCCTATGGTTGCTCCAAGGGCACCGCCGATCAATACGTCCACGATTATGCCCGGGTGTTCGGGCTGCAGACCGTGGTGATGCGCATGAGCTGCATCTACGGGCCGCGGCAGTTCGGCACCGAGGACCAGGGCTGGATCGCACACTTCCTGCTCAGCGCCATAAGCGGCAATCCGCTGACGATCTATGGCGACGGCAAGCAGGTCCGCGACGCGCTGCACGTGTCGGACGCGGTGAGCGCCTGGCTCGCGGCGCTCGACCACATCGCGCTGGCGCGCGGGCGCGTCTTCAATCTCGGCGGCGGTCCGGCGAATGCGATCAGCCTGCTCGAGTTGATCGACCGCATCACCGAGCTGACGGGCCGCAAGGTCAGCTATCGCTTTGCGGACTGGCGACCGGGCGATCAGCCCTGGTACGTGACCGACACGCGGGCGCTCGCCACCGCGCTCGGCTGGACGCCGCAAATGCCTCTCGCCGATGGCCTGCGCTCGCTCCACACCTGGCTCGACAGCCGCTTCGGATCACAGAATAGAAGCGAGGCCCTGGCATGACGCGGGTCGCCCTCATCAATCCGAACTGGGATTTTTCGGGCAGCATCTATTTCGGCTGCCGCTCGCCTCACCTGCCGCTCGAGCTCGGCATCTCCGAGCACTATCTGAAGGCGGCCGGCCACGACACGTTGCTGCTCGATGCGCATATGTTCGATCTCTCCCTCGCTGAGATCGAGGCCGAGCTGCGCGCCTTTGATCCCGACCAGATCGTCTTCACCACCGCACCGACCTATCTGTTCTGGCGCTGCGCGCCGCCCGAGCTGCGCGTGCCGCAGCAACTCGCCATCGCGGTGCGGGACCTTGCGCCGACCCTGATCGCGGTCGGCCCGCATGGTTCGAGTACGCCGAAGACCGCCCTGAGGAAGCTTGGCGTCGATATCGTCGTGATGGGCGAGTGCGAGGCGTCCCTGCTGCGTCTCGCCAATGGCGAGCGAGACATTCCCGGCCTGTGCTTCGCCGACGGTGCTTCGCTCCGGGTCAATGGCGGACCCCAGGCGGTCGCGTTCAGCGACCAGCCCGCGCTCGACTGGCCGGAGGATATGATCCGGCGTCACCATCACCATCATCACCGCTTCGAGGCCGCGCCGACCGCACCGGGAGCCGAGGTGGAGGCCTCGCGCGGCTGCCCCTACAACTGCACGTTCTGCGCCAAGGAGAATTTCCGCAACGCCTATCGCAAGCGGCCGCCCGCCGTCATTCTCGGAGAGATCGATCGTCTGCGCCGCCATGGCATCGAGTACGTCTACTTCATCGACGAGATCTTTCTTCCCAATCGCGAACTTTTGGAAGGCTTGACGACGCGCGGGCTGAAGTTCGGCGTGCAGACGCGGATCGACCTCTGGAAGCCCGACATGCTCGCCCTGCTCGGGCGCGCCGGCTGCGTCTCGATCGAAGCCGGCATCGAGAGCCTCACCGTGGAAGGGCGCGCGGCCCTCGCCAAGAATTGCAAGATGACGACGGATCAGCTCGCCGACCGGCTGGTCGAAGCCCGCCGCCACGTCCCCTTCGTGCAGGCCAACCTGATCGAGGTGCCCGAGGACGACGATCCCGTGGTGCAGCGCTGGCGCCGCACCATGCAGGATGCCGGCGTCTGGGCCAACGATCCGGTGCCGCTCTATCCCTATCCCGGCTCTCCCGACTACCGCAGGCTCTGGGGCGAGCCCGACGACGTCGCCTGGGAGCGCGCACACCGGCACTATCTCGCGATGTTCGACCAGTTCAGCGACGTGCAGAACGATCGCCCGGTCCCGCTCGACAGCCTCGAACTCCAGGTGGCCTCATGAACCGTGGCGCCGACATCAGGATCATGATGACGACTGACACGGTTGGCGGCGTGTGGACCTATTCCTGCGCGCTTGCCACGAGTCTCGCTGCGTCCGGTGCCGACGTCACGCTGGTGACGCTGGGCCCGCGGGCGCGCGTCGATCAGCGTCAGATGCTGCACGAGACCAGCGTTCACCTGATCGAGACGGACCTCGCACTCGAATGGCAGGACCCGGAGGGCCAAAACGTTTCCGACGCAAGGCGCGTGCTTGCAAACCTGGAAGCCAGATTGATGCCCGACGTTGTGCATCTCAACAGCTTCCGCGAGGCGACCTTTGCCTGGCAGGCCCCGACAGTGCTGGTGGCGCATTCCTGCGTAAATTCGTGGGCACTCGCCTGCCACGATACGGCCTGGCTTGGCGAGCCCAAATGGCGCCGCTACAGCGAGCGGGTCGCCGCCGCGCTCGACGCGGCGCAGGCCTGGGTCTGTCCGAGCCGGGCCTTCCACGACGACATCACGGCGATCTACCAGCCGCGATCGCGCGGCGCGGTGATCTGGAACGGAATTTCGCCGCGCGCCCCGTCTGGGCGAAAGCAGGATGTGATTTTCGCGGCAGGACGGCTGTGGGACCGTGCCAAGAACATCGAAGCACTCGCCGCCGCCGCGCCCGGGCTGGATTGGCCGGTCGAGGTGGCCGGTCCTATCAACGCACGTCAGCCCGCGGGTGTCAGTTGGCTCGGAGAGCTGCCGCACGCGGCGCTGGAGACGCGTTTGCAGCATGCAGCGATCTTCGTCAGCCCCGCACTCTATGAACCGTTCGGTCTCTCGGTGCTGGAAGCCGCCGCCGCCGGCTGCGCGCTGGTCCTCTCTGACATGCCGACCTTCAGGGAATTGTGGCGCGGCGCCGCCTTGTTCGTCGATCCCGCCGACAGCGACGCGCTGCATCGGGCTCTGGCAGAGCTTTGCGCTGACGATATCGGCCGGGCAAAGCTGCAGCGCGCCGCCTATGAGCAATCCCTGACCTATTCGTTGACGCGCATGACGAGCGCCTATCTCGGTCTCTACCAGGACCTGATCGCATCGCGCCGCACGAGCGCGGCGGCCAGCCAAATCGAGGTGCGCGCATGAAATGCGTCCTGTTCTATCATGCCTTCACCTCCTGCTGGAACAACGGCAACGCGCATTTCCTGCGTGGCTACGCGCGCGAGCTCCATGCGCTCGGGCACGAGGTCGTCGTGTTCGAACCCATCGACGGCTGGAGCCGGCTGAACGCGATCCGGGAAGGCGGCAGTCATGCCATGGACGACATTCCCGCGCTCTTTTCCGGTATCGACATCCGCCGCTACGATACCAGCCTCGATCTGGCGCGGGCGCTTGATGGCGCCGATCTCGTCATCGTGCATGAATGGAATTCGCCGGATCTGATCGCGCAGATCGGGCGCAGGCGGGTGCAAGGCGGGTCCTTCACCCTGCTGTTCCACGACACCCATCACCGTGCGGTCAGCGCGCCCGACGAGCTTGCGCAATTCGATCTCGACGGATTCGACGGCGTGCTCGCCTTCGGCGAGGTGCTGCGGCAGATCTATCTGAAGCTGGGCTGGGCCGACCGGGTCTTCACCTGGCACGAGGCCGCCGATGTCGCATTGTATCATCCGCTGCCGCAGGTCGAGCGGACCGATGATCTGGTCTGGATCGGCAATTGGGGCGACGGCGAGCGCAGCGCCGAGCTGAACGAGTTCCTGGTCAAGCCCGTGGCGGAGCTGAAGCTCCGCGCCAGCGTCCATGGCGTCCGTTACTCGGATGACGCACTCAACACCATCAGGAGCGCAGGCATCCGCTATGGCGGCTGGCTGCCCGCGCATTGGGCCCCCGTCGCCTTCGCCGGCGCGCGCGCGACAATCCATGTGCCGCGCGGGCCTTACGTCGCCCTGCTGCCGGGCATCCCGACCATCCGCGTCTTCGAGGCGCTGGCCTGCGGCATTCCCCTGGTCTCGGCACCCTGGTCGGATGAGGAAGGCCTGTTCCCCGAGGGCGCTTATCTCAGCGTTGCCGACGGCGCGCAGATGAAGCATGCGCTTCGGTCCGTCATCGACGATCCGGAATTCTCTGCCGCGATGGTGGAGACCGGCCTGAAGGTCATCAGGGATCGTCATACCTGCCGCCACCGCGCCGAGCAGCTCATCGACATCGTCACCGACCTCAGGGATTCCAGCCGCTCGGCACGGCCTCAGCACGACATCGGAGCCGTCGCATGAAGATCTGCTTCTTCGGATCCAGCCTCGTCTCGTCCTACTGGAACGGCGCTGCCACCTACTACCGTGGCATGCTGAAGGAGATCGCGGCGCTCGGCCACGAGGTCACCTTCTACGAACCCGACGCCTTCGACCGCCAGTCGCATCGCGACATCGACGAGCCGGATTGGGCCAGGGTGGTGGTCTATCCCGCGACCGCCGACGGCTGGCGCAGCTCGCTCGACACAGCCGCACAATCGGCCGACATGCTGGTCAAGGCCAGCGGCGTCGGCGTCTTTGATCTCGAGCTGGAGAACGCCGTCGCCGCGCTGCCCTCGCGGCTGACGCGGATCTATTGGGACGTCGATGCTCCCGCCACGCTCGAGGCGATGGAAAGCGATCCGCAGCATCATCTGCGTCGCGCGATCCCATACTACGACATGGTCCTGACCTATGGCGGCGGCGAGCCCGTCGTCTCCGCGTATCGATCGGTGGGCGCGCGGGACTGCGTGCCTATCTACAACGCGCTCGATCCGGCCACGCATTTTCCGTCGCCGCCCAATCCGCGCTTTGCCTGCGATCTCAGCCTGCTGGCGAACCGCCTGCCCGACCGTGAGAGGCGCGTCGAGCATTTCTTCCTCGACGTTGCACGCCATCTGCCCGAAAAGTCCTTCGTGCTCGGCGGCTCCGGCTGGGACGACAAGGACGCCTCCGCCAATCTGCGCAAGGTCGGCCATGTCGGCACCGCCGATCACAACGCGTTCTTCGGCTCCGCGCTCGCCACGCTCAACGTCAATCGCGACAGCATGGCGCGCTATGGCTTCTCACCGCCGACGCGGGTGTTCGAAGCGATCGGCGCCGGCGCCTGCCTGATCACCGACGAGTGGGCCGGCATCGATCATTTCCTCGAACCCGGCCGCGAGGTGCTGGTGGCCGCCGACGGAGCCGAGGTGGCCGAGCACCTCACCGCGCTCGATCCCGAGCGGGCCCGGTCTATCGCCCGCCGCGCCCGCGCACGCATCCTCAGCCAGCACACTTACCGGCAGCGCGCCCGCCAGTTCAACGATCTCTTCGTCGCCCACAGCTCCCGAATCGAGGCAGCAGAATGAACCTCTCCATCGTCGTCATCGGTCTTTCGGTCACTTCGTCCTGGGGCAACGGTCATGCCACGACCTACCGCGCCCTGATCGAAGCGCTGGCGCGACGAGGTCACCGCGTCACGTTCCTGGAGCGGGACGTGCCCTGGTATCGGGATCACCGCGACCTGACCAAGCCCTCTGCCTGGACTGTCGAATTGTACCATTCTTCGAAAGATGTTCCGCGCCAATTCGGCAAGCTGATCCGCGATGCCGATCTGGTGATCATCGGCTCTTATGTTCCTGACGGGATCGCGCTCGCCGAATGGACCACGACGCACGCGAGGGGCATCACCGCGTTCTACGACATCGACACGCCAGTCACTCTGGCGCGGCTCGAGCAAGGCCTCGACTATCTCTCGGCGGCAATGATCCCGCGCTTCGATCTCTATCTGTCGTTCACCGGCGGACCGGTGCCCGGCATGATCGAGCAGAGCTACGGCAGTCCGCTCGCGCGTGTGCTTTACTGCAGCGCAGACGCGGAGATCTACGCGCCGAAGCAGGCGCCGCCGAAATGGGCGCTCGGCTATCTCGGGACCTACAGCGAGGACCGGCAGCCCGTTCTCGAGGAGCTGCTGCTGGCACCGGCGCGCACGCTGCCGAGCGATCAATTCGTCGTCGCCGGCGCGCAATATCCGGACAATATCGCCTGGCCCGCCAACGTTACGCGGATCGAGCACCTCTCGCCGAAGCAGCACCCGGAGTTCTACGCGGCGCAGCGTTTCACGCTGAACGCCACCCGCGCCGACATGAAGGCGCTGGGCTTCTCCCCGAGCGTCCGGCTGTTCGAGGCCGCCGCCTGCGGCACGCCCGTGATCTCGGACCGGTGGCCCGGGATCGAGACGATCTTCGCGCCCTCGAAGGAAATCCTGCTGGCAACCAGCCCGCGCGAGGTTGTCGAGATCCTGCGCGACATGCCGGAAGAGCAACGGCGCACGATCGCACACAACGCGCGGCGGCGGGTTCTCGCCGATCACACGCCCGACCATCGCGCACGGCAGCTGGAGACCTATTACGCCGAGGCAGCCGCGCGGCGCCGCCGCAAGACGGCGTCGCTCCCTGTCGTTCGTCCCATGCAGGTCGCCCAACTCTGAAAGGCCACGTCATGACGCTCCAGACCCGCATCCACGCATCCCGCCGCTCGCCGACGGTCCTGGTCGCCGGCGGCGCCGGCTTCATCGGATCGCATCTCTGCGACGCGCTCCTGCAACGCGGCAGCATGGTGATCTGCCTGGACAATTTGTTCACGGGAACCACCGACAACATCCGGCCCCTGCTCAACCATCCGAACTTCCGCTTCATCGAGCATGACGTGCGCGATCCCATCGAGATCGAGGGCGGGATCGACCGGATCTACAGCCTCGCCTGCCCGGCATCGCCCCGCCACTATCAGGTCGATCCGGTCGGGACGATGAAAACCTGCGTGCTCGGCTCGATCAACCTGCTCGAGCTGGCGCGGCAGAAGGGTTCCCGGATTCTTCAGGCCTCCACCAGCGAGGTCTACGGCGACCCGGAGGTGCATCCGCAGCCGGAATCCTATCTCGGCAACGTCAATCCCGTCGGGCCGCGGGCCTGTTACGACGAAGGCAAGCGGGCCGCGGAGACGCTGATGTTCGACTATCGGCGGATGCACGGCACGGAGATCAAGGTCGCGCGCATCTTCAACACCTACGGCCCGCGCATGCTCGAGAATGACGGCCGCGTCGTGTCCAACTTCATCGTGCAGGCGCTGCGTGGCGAGCCGATCACGATCTACGGCAAGGGTACGCAGACGCGCAGCTTCTGCTTCGTCGACGATCTCGTGCGGGGGCTTCAGCTCCTGATGGAGAGCCCCGCCTCGGTCAGCGGTCCGTGCAATCTCGGTAATCCGCACGAGGTCACGATCGAGGCCATCGCCCGGGAAGTGCTGGCGTGCACCGAATCGGCTTCCCCGCTGCGCTTCGAGCCCCTGCCGAAGGACGATCCCAGGCGGCGCAAGCCCGTGATCGATGCCGCCGAGAAGATCCTGGGATGGCGTCCGAGGGTGGCATTGAAGGACGGGCTTCAAGCGACCATTGCCTATTTTGCGCTCCGCCTCGCCGGGGAGGCGCCGACGCTCGTGCCGGCCATCGCCGCGCGCAGGACGCGCCATTCAGCACGCGGCCGCCTGACGATGTCCGAGCAACCGTGAAGGCCTTGGCGGGTCGCCCAATGCGCCAGCGCGATAAACCTAAAACGTCCCGGCCAAAGTGACCCGGAACGCCATCGGCTCGACCGGGTGCAGCACATAGTCCATCACGCCGTTCCCGCAGACTGCGGCCGGTGCGGCATTGGCGGCGCAGAGATTGTAGAGCCTATCGGTCTTCAACAGCGAGCCATAGGCATAGGTGATCTGGTTCGCCTTGCTGTTGAACAGGTTGAGCACGTCGAACTGGATGCGCCAGCCGTTCTCGCTGCGGTAGCCGAGCCGCGCGTTGGCGAGGCCGGTCGGCCGCGAGCGGAACGCATTGTTCTCGGTCAACGGGCTCGCGCCGATATAGCGCCAGCGGGCGCTGCCGAACCAGCCGGTCTTCTCGCCGAGCGTTATTCCGGCCGATGCCACCATCGCCGGGGCATTGGGAATGTAGTTGCCGGGCGCATTGCCGATTTGCGCCTCGGGATAGCCGGCGAGCGAGGCATAGACCGCGGCCTGCTCGCCGTCATGGCCGCGGAAGCGCGCATGCGTCATTGCAAGATCCACATCGATGTCGATCCAGGACCGCGGCCGGTAATGGTTGGTCCACTCGAAGCCGTAGCGGCGGCTGGCGCGGGTTGCCGAGGTATCGCCGGCATCGCCGGAGAACAGGATCTCGGAATCCTGGTCCAGGATGAAGAGGCTGAGAGAGCTCTCGAGGCCGGGAACGATCCTGCTACGAACCCCGACCTCCGCGCCTTTGGTGCGCACCAGGAGCGGCGACGGCGTGAGCCTTGTCGCGGGATCGGTGGGATCCTCCGTCGTGGTCGCACCGCGGGCATCGTTCGAGTGCATGCCGTAGCCGGCGCCGAGGAAGAATTCCGTATGATTGAACGGACCAAGCACCATCCTGAATTTCGGGCTGCCGAGCGCGGCATCGGCGCGACCGGAATTTGCGGCGTTGAACAGAGAGGTGACGTCGGCGGCGTAATAATCGCCCCGCCAGCCCAACGTCGTCCTGAGCCAGTCGGTCCAGCGCACCGTGTTTTCGGCAAAGACCCCGACGCTGCCCTCGCCGACCTTGTCGCTGCGGATATTGCCGATGAAGCCGCGACGGAACGTATTGGTGAGCGCGAGGTCGATCGCATCATAACGCGATTGCAGACCGAAGGTGGTCTGCATCGGCAGGCCGGCCAAGGAGCCGTCCAGCGTGCGCGAGACATTGGCGCCCGCCATCAAGCGGTCGTCGTGCTGGTGGAACTGGTCGCCGAGCACGGGATCGTCAAGGAAGTAAGTGAAATTATTGAAGAGGTCGAGTTGGCTCTTCACCAGATAGGCGTTGGCCTTCCATGAACCGATGTCGTCGGTCTGCGCGATGCGCCCGGACAGCGCAAAGCGGTTGGCATGACCACCGTCGCTCGGATCTTCCGAACCATAACGGCCGAGCAAGCCGCTGGTGATGGCGCGCTGCGGCACCTGGTCGGTCGAATTCCATTTGTTGACGTAGGCCATGCCGGTGATCGACATACCGTCGGTCGCGGTGCCCTGGCTGTAGCGCACGAGGCCGTTGAGCTTTCGCAATTTGTCCGCATTGTCCCACGGGCCGTCGTAGGTACCGATCTCGCCGGCCACCAGCAGCGAACCGTCGCCGACTTTCGCGGAATCCATGCCGAGCAGACGGCGGTAACCGAAGCTGCCGGCGCTCACCTGCGCCAGCCGCCTTGTGCTGTCGATCAGGCCGATGTGAACGCTTCCGACCGAGGCGAAGTCGCCTTCGTCGGCGAAGTAAGGTCCCTTGCGCACGTCCATTGCGGCGATGGTTTCCGGGATCAGCCAGTTGAGATCGGCATACCCCTGGCCATGCGCGTGGGTGCGCATGTTGACGGGGACGCCGTCGACGATGATCGCCAGATCGGTGCCGTGGTCGAGATTGTACCCGCGCAGGAAATACTGGTTGGCTTTGCCCTCGCCGGAATGCTGCGTCACGATCAGACCGGGCACGGCTTCGAGCGCCTCGCCCCGCCGTGTGAAAGGGCGCGCGTTGATCTCGTCGCCGGAGACAGTGATCTCGCTGGCCATGCCGGCTGCGGCCCTTGCACCCGAGCCGGCACTGCGCGGATCCGACGCCTGCGCCGTCGCGGAAGACACGAAGATCCGGCGGCCGGCCGCGGGCGATCTGGCGGCACGGCGCGATGCGGCCGTCATCTTGCGCCCGGGCGCGGCGCCGCCACTGACCTCAACCGGCGGCAGTTCGCGTGAGGTGTCATTGCTCTGTGCAAAGGCGCGGCCGTCATCCGCGAGCAGCGCCAGGACCGAGAGTGCCGTCAAAGCGCCGCCGTGACGACCGTGCTCAGGCCGCCTCGGTCGCATCGGTGCATTCCAAAACTTTCGTGCCGGCGCGGCGAGGCTCGTTTGCGAACATGCGGCGATAGAGCACGACCGAGACGAGCCATGCGACCGCAAACAGCGCGATCACGACAAAGCCGACATTGGCAAGCGACTCGTTGAGGGCCTCGATCAGCGCCCATGCGCCGCCGGAGAGACCGAGCCGCTCGCCGATCAGGCCGAGCGCTTCGATCCCGCCGATGAACAGTGCAACCGCGACGGAGGCGCCGGTGATCGTGAGATTGTACCAGAGCTTGCGCAAGGGATCGACGAAGGCCCAGCGATAGGCACTCACCATCAGCGCGGAATCGGCAGTGTCGACCAGCGCCATGCCTGCAGCGAACAGCGCGGGGAAAACCAGCACATCGGCGAGCGAGGCGCCGCGCGCGGCTTCGCTGGCGGAGATGCTGAGCAGGCTGATCTCCGTCGCGGTGTCGAAGCCGAGGCCGAACAGGAAGCCGAGCGGGTACATGTGCCAGGGCTTCGTCACCAGGCGGAACATCGGGCCGAGCAGCCGGGCCAGAATACCGCGGCTGGCAAGCAGCGCATCGAGCTGCGCAGCATCGTGAACGCCCTGGTCCCGCGCCGCGCGAAACGTCCGCCACAGGCCGACGAAAATGACGAGGTTGATCGCGGCAACCGCAAGCAGGAACAGCGCCGAGACTGAGGTGCCGATGAGACCGCCGATCTCCTTGAGCAGGCTGTCGCCGCCGAGGCTCACGACGCCCAGTGCCAGCAGCATGGTCGCCACCACGACGACGGTGGAATGGCCGAGCGCGAAATAGAGGCCGACGCTGCGCGGCGTCTCGGCGCCGTGCATCAGCTTGCGCACGACGTTGTCGATCGCGGCAATGTGATCGGCATCGACGGCATGACGCAGGCCGAACACCCAGGCCAGCAAGGCCGTCGCCATCACCGTCGGCCGGTCGCCGAACAGCGTGAAGGCCCAGGCCCATGCGGCGATGTTGGCGGCGACGAGCCCGCCAAGCAGCGCCACCGTTCCGGGCTCGACCGCCCGCAAAGTCCGCATCGCTGCTCGTTCCATTCGCTCGCCCTTACAGTATGACGTTTATCAAAATTTCTCATACTGGCAAGAGCAAGAGCCGGACCAGTTTCGGTCTGCCCCCTGACGAGCCGACGGAATGCGAGCCAAATGGCGTGCCTGATGGAGGAATTCCGCGTCAGCGGGATCACCGCGCCGATGCGGGATGGGCGCTCGCATTGGCAAGCAGATATCCAATTTGACGCCGAAGTTGACGGTCGTCAGGGGGAGCTCGACCCACGCAACTGGAACCCGTTGCTGTGAAACCGCTCACATCCGATTCGACGATCCCGATGTATTCATCGTGCCGGGTGGAGATGGCAGACGGAGACGCGCATGAAATTCCTCATGCTCTCGCTAATCGCAGCCATGCTTCTCGCCGGTGCGGCCAATAGCGTGTTCAGACCGCATGCAGTACCTCACTTCGGTCAGCCCGGCATGGCGTCCATTCAAGACATGCAGACGGGCCAAGCCGACAAGCTTCCCGAGCAGGAGCTGCAGGACCGCTCCGTCTTGTTTGCGAAAGAGCTGCGGTAGGCGGCAGGCTCGCTTTATTCGGCCGCTGCGGTCGCAGGTTGCCGCTGCCCATCGTTCGGTCCCGTTCGCGCCATCTGCTCGTCGAGCCAGAGGCTGTGGTGCTCGCGCGCCCAGTTGACGTCGACTTCGCCCGAGCCCATGGCGGCGAACGCACCTTCCATGCCGATAGTGCCGATATAGATGTGCCCGATCATCGCCGCGACGAACAGGACCGCCACAATGGAGTGGACGATCTGGGCCATCTGCATGCTTTCGATACCCGTGCCGTAGAACGGGAACATCAGCGCATAGCCGCTCGCCGCGACGAGCCCACCACCGATCACGACGATCCAGTAGATCATCTTCTGGCCGCCATTGAAGCGATTGGCCGGCGGATGGTCATGCCCGATCAGGCCGCCACCCCGCTTGGCCCATTCGATATCCACCTTGCTGGGAATGTTGCCGCCGATCCACATCAGGAAGATCAGCACGACCCCCAGCGTGAACGGGAAACTCAGATAATTGTGGGCGTATTTGGCCCATTGCGACCATTCGGAAAAGGCCTCGAAACCGATCAGCGGCAAAAGCAGTTGCCGGCCAAAGGTGACGTTGAGGCCGGAGATCGCCAGGATGATGAAGCAGGTTGCCGTCATCCAGTGCACGAAACGTTCGAAACCGTTGAAGCGCACGATGGTGCGGCCCGAGTGGCCGCTTTCCAGCCGAACCATGCCGCGGGTGAGATAGAAGATCATGATCAGGGCGATCATGCCGATGATGGCAACGCCGCCGATCCAGGGCAGCGTCACCATGCGGAATTCCCGCCATTCCCGCCCCTGCGGCTGCTCGAGAACGCCGGACCGCTGATCCGGAATGCTGACACGCCCTTGAATCCGGTTCAGCTCCTGCAGAAGCTGCTGCTCCTTGACCGAGCTTGCAGTCGGATTGACCTGCTGAGCACTCGCAGGCGCCGCCATCGCCAAGAGAAGCAGCGTGCAAACGCCGAACGCCAGGCGAATGAACCTTCCAAATGACGCCATCACGTCCTCCCCGGTATTTGCGCGCCCTTCTGTTGCCACTTCAGGACTCGATCGCCTCGCGATAAGCGGTCTTCCAGCCCCATGCACCCGAGCCATAGCCGCGCTTCATGACGCGCTCCTTGTAGATCTGCGCGATGATCTCGCCGTCGCCCGCAAGCAAGGATTTGGTCGAGCACATTTCCGCGCAGAGCGGCAGCTTGCCTTCGGCCAGCCGGTTCGCACCGTATTTCGCGTATTCCTCCTTGCTGCCGTCGGCCTCCGGGCCGCCGGCGCAATAGGTGCATTTGTCCATCTTGCCGCGGGAGCCGAAGTTTCCGACCTTTGGATATTGCGGCGCGCCGAACGGACAGGCGTAGAAGCAATAGCCGCAGCCGATGCAGAGGTCCTTGGAGTGCAGCACCACGGCATCGGCCGTGGTGTAGAAGCAGTTCACCGGACAGACCGCCGCGCAGGGCGCGTCCGTGCAGTGCATGCAGGCCATCGAGATCGAGCGCTCGCCCGGCTTGCCGTCGTTGATGGTGACGACACGCCGCCGGTTGATGCCCCAGGGCACCTCGTGCTCGTTCTTGCAGGCGGTGACGCAGGCGTTGCACTCGATGCAGCGATCAGCGTCGCAGAGAAATTTCATCCGAGCCATGTGCGTGCTCCTCTCAGGCTGCGACGATCTGACAAAGCGTGACCTTCGGCTCCTGCATGCCGGTTGCAGGATCGTAGCCGTAGCTCGTGATCGTGTTGGCGCTCTCGCCCAGCACGATCGGATCGGTGCCGGCAGGATAGTTCTTGCGCAGGTCGTTACCGCCGAGCCAGCCGCCGAAATGGAACGGCATCCAGGCGACGCCCTTGCCGACGCGTTCGGTCACCATCGCCTTCATCTTGGCCCGCGAGTTGTTCTCAGCGCCGCTCACCCAGACCCAGCCGCCGTCCTTGATGCCGCGATCGGCGGCATCAGCCGGGCTGATCTCGATGAACATGTCCTGTTGCAATTCGGCGAGCCACGGATTGGTGCGGGTTTCCTCGCCGCCGCCTTCGTATTCGACAAGACGCCCGGAGGAGAGGATCAGCGGGAACTGCTTGGCGATTCCCTTCTCCACCGCCGCCTTCTGCACCGAGAAGCCGATGTTGGGCAGACGGAACTGCTTGGCATCGGGCAAGGTCGGATACTTCTCGACGAGGTCGACGCGCGGCGTGTAGATCGGCTCGCGGTGCACCGGGATTGGATCCGGCAGACCGAACGCATTCATGCGCGCCTTGCCGTTGCCGAAGGGCACGCAGCCATGCTTCAGCGCGACGCGCTGGATGCCGCCGGAGAGGTCGAGCGCCCAGGACACCGCATCCGGATTGGCCGGGTTGACCCGCTGGATCGTCGCCATCTCGGCCTCGGTGAGATCCTTGTCCCAACCGAGCTTCTTCAGGCTCGCCAGCGTGAACTCGGGATAGCCGTCCTCGATCTCCGAGCCCTTGGAGAAGGACTTGTCGGCGAGCAGGCTGACCTTGCGCGTCGTGCCGTCGGGCAGCTTCTCCTCGCGCTCGATGCCGAAGCGCGGACGGAATGCGCCGCCGCCGTCCATGACGTGCAGATTGTTGTTGTAGAGCAGCGGCGAGCCGGGATGCTTCACCTCGGGCGAGCCCCAGCACGGCCAAGGCAGGCCATAATAATCGCCGCCGACTTCCGGATCGTCCTTGGGGGCGCGCATCGTCACCAGGTCGAACTTGTGCTGGTTCTTCATGTGCGCCTTGATGCGCTCCGGCGACTGGCCGCAATAACCGGTCGACCAGCTTCCACGGTTGATCTCGCGCAGCACGTCCTCGGGGACCGGAAGGTTGTTCTCGACCTTGATGTTCTTGAACATCTTGTCGGCGAAGCCGAACTTCTTCGCCAGCAGATAGATGATCTCGAGGTCGTCCTTGGATTCGAAGATCGGCTTGACGATCTGCTCGCCCCATTGCATCGAGCGGTTGGAGGCGACGCGCGATCCCGCGCATTCGAACTGCGTCGCCACGGGCAGGATATAGACGCCGTCCTTGCGTCCGGCCTCGACCGCCAGAGACGCCCAGGTGGTCGGGTGCGGATCGGCGATCACCAGCAGCTCCAGCGCCTTCAGGCCCTTCAGCGATTCGGGAATGCGCGTGATGCTGTTGCTGGCGTGGCCTTGCACGAACACGGCCTTGACGTTGTCCTTCTGTGCGACGTCGGCCTTCGGCAACAGCGCGGCATCGAACCAGCGCGTCAGCGGGATGCCTGGCGTCTCCATCTGCTTCTTCTCGTCGAAGCGCGAGACGAGATAGTCGTAGTCGACCTCCCAGACCCGGGACCAGTGCTTCCAGGCGCCCTCCGCGAGGCCGTAATAGAACGGCAACGTCACGATATCGAGGCCGACATCGGTCGCGCCTTGCACGTTGTCATGGCCGCGCAGGATGTTGGCGCCGGCCCCGGCCTTGCCGACGTTGCCCGTCATCAGCAGCGCGATGCAGCTCGCCCGCACGTTGGCGGTGCCGACCGTGTGCTGGGTCTGGCCCATGCACCAGATGATGGTCGCGGGCTTGACCGTCGCGAACGTCTTGGCGACGCGCTCGAGCTGCGCGGCGGGCACACCGGTGACGCGCTCGACCTCCTGCGGATTCCATTTCTCGACCTCCTTGCGCAGGTCGTCGAAGCCGTAGACGCGCTGGGCGACGAATTCCTTGTCCTCCCAGCCGTTCTTCAGGATGTGCCACATCATGCCGTAGAGCACGGGAATGTCGGTGCCGGGACGGATGCGGACATATTCGGTGGCATGTGCCGCGGTGCGAGTCAGGCGCGGATCGAAGACGATGAAATTCGCCTTGTTGAGCTCCTTGGATTCGAGCAGGTGCTGCATGCTGACCGGATGCGCTTCCGCCGCGTTGCTGCCGATAAACAGCATCGTCTTGGAGTTGCGCATGTCGTTGATGCTGTTCGTCATCGCGCCGTAGCCCCAGGTATTGGCGACGCCGGTGACGGTGGTGGAGTGGCAGATCCGCGCCTGGTGATCGGTGTTGTTGGTGCCCCAGAACGCGCCCAACTTGCGGAACAGGTAGGCTCCTTCGTTGGTCATCTTGGCCGAGCCGAGCCAATAGACCGAATCGCTGCCCGACTTCTCGCGAACCTGCAGCAGCTTGTCGCCGATCTCGTTCACCGCCGTGTCCCACGACACGCGCGTCCACTGCCCGTTCACCAGCTTCATCGGATAGCGCAGGCGGCGATCGCTGTGCACGAGCTCGCGCACCGAGGCGCCCTTGGCGCAATGCGAGCCACGGTTGATCGGCGAATCCCAGCTCGGTTCCTGCCCGATCCAGACTCCGTTGAGGACTTCCGCCGTCACCGTGCAGCCCACGGCACAATGCGTGCAGATGCTCTTCTTGACGGTGGCGCCGGCCGCGAGCGGGCCGGCGGCGGCCGCCTCCGCCTTTCGCACGTTGCCCACCGGCATGGCCCCGAGCGCAGCGAGCGCGCCGCCGGCCAGACCGGATTTGCGCAGGAATGTGCGGCGATCAAGTCCCCCGCCCTGCCCCGCAAGGGATTCGGCGACGGAACCGCGGCGATCGGAACGCTGGTGTGTTCGCTTGATAAGCACGGGCAGCCTCCCTCTCAGGCCGGATAACGATTGACGCGGTAGAACGTCTTCACGTGATCGGATTCCTTGTAGCGCGCCTTGCGCTTCTCATCGTTGGTTTCACTGTCGGCCTGGGCGGACCCGACCAACGGTGTTGCAAGCGCCGCGCCGGCACCGGCGGTACCCAAGCCGACCTTGCGTAGGAAATCGCGGCGTCCGACCTTTGCTTTCGTCTCGTCACTCATCGCATCTCTCCCGGACCGAAGCGCCTCGGTCAGCTGGCGAATGTAAATGCTTCCGTCTCGATTTCGATGAAAGTGCGGCCGAGCGCGCCGACTGCGCGATAGAAACGGGCAGTCCCCGCGTTCTCGATGTCGGCGAACAACCGCCCCATCCATGGCGACACGTGCTTTTCGAAGAAGGCGCGCTGCGCCTCGTGTGAGGCATCGAAGCGGCCATCGGCAAGGCCCGACATGATCTCGCACAGGATGGCAGCGTGATCTTCGGGTTCGGAATCGTTGGCGATACGCTCGATGCCGAGCGTCATCAGGTCGCCGCGCAGGCGCGACAAAGGCCGTTCGTTGAGAAAGCCCGTGAGATAATAGGAAGCATAGGGCAGCAATTCACCGCGGCCGAGCCCGACAAACAAATCGAAATACTCCCGCTCGACCTTCGCTGGGACGGCGTTCGAGGCGGCCTCGGCAAGCGCCGCATGCGCGCGACCGAGCGGCGTCGCGTCTCCGCTGAGCGCGGCGAGCTGATCGAGCAGGCGCTTCGACGGAGGCGCAGACAGCAGCGCCGCGAGCAAGACGTATTCCTGCGCGCGCGCCGCATCGATGGGATCGACGAGCTCGGCGGAGCCGGCTTGCTCACCGTAAAGATCGGGCCGCAGATCGTTTCGGGAGACGCCGGTCGCCGTTTCGACTGCAACCACCCGTTGTGCGGGCACACGGGTCCAATTCGAGACGGAGGGCTGGCTGATGCCTATTTTGCGTGCAAGCTGAGCGATGCCGCCTGCGGCATCGATCGCTCGATCAAGTCCGTCATCGCGCACGTGGACCTCCCATCCCAGTCCCGTCTGCTTGATTATCGCTTTTGTTACAAAGCAGTAGGTAGCGTAATCCGGGTTCCAGCAACGGTCAATCGCCTGCCATAGCCTGTACCTATAGTCTTTGGTCGTGGTTCAGCGCGGCAGTGCACCACCATGCGTGCGGGACCTCACAGGCTCTGCAGAATCCGCAGGTCTTTCACCCACTGTCGGTTGCACTGCAGCAGGGATTGCCAGGTGCTGCGTCTCATCGGGCGGCTCGACGACATTGGAAACAAGTGCCACATCGGCTTGATGCGATTCCGCCGGAGAATCCGCCGTTTCGATCGACGCCTCAGCAAGAGACTGGGCCGCAGACTTGGCCGCCTCGCGCACGCCGCCGACAATGCGATCGACCAGTGCGGCCAGCTCCTCCGAGGAACAATCCAGCGGGCCAAATCCCGGCATCGCCGTCGGGTCGTTGAAGTCCCATGCATTCTCCGCGAGCCCGACGAAGTCGCGAATCGCGGGATCGGTCGCCCAAGCGCGGCGAAGAGCCGCAAGGCTCAACTCGCGAGGAATCCCCTTGCCGAGGAAGGCCGTGATGTCGGTGGCAGCATTGATCTCGTCGATCGACGGCAGGCTCGACAGATCGAACTCCGTCTCGTCCTCTTTGTCCTCGGACGGCGGCGTCGGCTGCGCCGGGGCAGGTTTCGCCGGCTCCGCTCGCGACTGCTGTTTGCGGCGGGACCAACGCGCAAGGAAGTCCTCCTCACTCATTCCTTTCCGCCTTCATGTTCGCGCCGCGCCAGCGCCTCCGGATCGGCACGGCGCCGCTTGCGTTTGACGAATTCGCGCTCGACATGGTGCTCGGCCACGAAGCTTTCAATCGCCTCGCGCAGCACTTCCGGCATCGGCACGGCCTCGACGAGATTGTCGGCGGCTTCGGTAAAGCCTTCGCCCTCGGCGGGGTCGGCGGTCACTGCGGTGACTGCATAGGGCCAGACGCCTTCCGCAGGCGACAACACGACCCAGATGCTCGGACTGCCGGAGGCGAGATTGTCGCGATAGCGCGCCGTCTCCGACGGATAGAGATCGATGGTCGCACTTCCGGCATAGAACAGGGTTGTGCCGTCCTGCTCGCGAAGCACGGTCCATGGCTCGGTCGACGGCTCGTCCGGCAGGACAGCAATTCCGCGCCAGATGAAATCGACCCAAGGCGAGTCGGCCTTGCGCCGCTCGACTACGACGCCGACGGCAATCGAGAGGGACGGCAATGCCGCGGGGCTCATGTCGCCATCTCCAGCCGCTTCACCGGCAACCCGGTCAGCAGATTCTGTGGCTTCATCCGCAGCTTCTGATCCGCCGTCATCGACAGGATCAGGTAGACCGGCTCATCCCCGACATCGTCGAGGGCACGGCTGGAATCCGCAAACGTCAGCCGGAACAGCGCCAGCACGCGATCGGCGTCGCGCTCGCCGAGCTCTTCGCCGTGCCACAGACGGTCGCCGAGCCTCGTGGCATCGGCATCGAGCCCGACATACCAGCTCAGCTTCGCCTCGTGCAGCGCCCGTAGCGGCTCGATCACGACATCGATGCCGAGCAGATGGGAGACCCAACGCGTCATCGCCTGCGCCAGCGCTACAGGTCCGCGGCCGTCGGCGGTCAGGTCGAGGGCCATGTCGAACTGGTCGCTCCGGTGCCAATAGGCCTCGGCATTCTCCTCGCCCAACACCTCGACGACCGCATCGGTGGTGGCGCCGAGCATCGACATCAGCGAGAGCACCGGGGTCGGGCTCCGGCCGCCGACGACCTCCTCGTCTCCCAGCAACAAAGCGTGCTCATGTGGGAGAACGCGCTGGATCCGGAAGAACAATTCGGCCGCGCGCAGCACGAACGGGTCGTCGCAGCCGTCGAGCGCGTTGCGCAGGATGACGTGCACAAGCTGGTTGACGAACAGCGGCGGCAGATCGTTCGCCCCTGATCGCACCCAGGCAAGATAAGCGGCTTCAAGCGTCGGATGCCGCAGCAGAAGATCGCGGAACGCCAGTACGAACTGCCAATTCTCCCTGGCATCAGCATCGGCAATCGCGGCGATCTCGCCGGCGCCGACGGCCTGGCGCGGGTCGGCGAGCAGATCGCGATGCAGCCGGCGTTCGACCGGGCACGCGTCGTCCGGCGGCATCAGCTCGGGACGGGCAAAATAGGCTTTGAGAAATTCGTCCGTGACACGCAGGCCGCCGCCCTCGTCGCGATCGAGCAGGTGGTGACCACAGGAGATCCAGAAATCGTTCATCGGACGGTCGGCTCCCGGCCGAGATCCGCAAGCCTGAGATCGCCGTCCGGCTCGACGTCGTCCTCCATCTCGATGAACGAGAACGCCTTGCCATGCCCCTGGCCTTCCCGAAGCTGCAGCCGGCGGAACGACTCGCGGACCTCCCCGTCGCTCGAGGTGCGGTGCACTGCAATAAGCGAGCTGATGGGATGGCTGCAGAGCGACTGGGCAAAAGCGACCTCCTCTTCGGCCGCCGTTTTCGCCGCCGCCATATCCGGCGCGCCGAAACGATCGACCAATTGCCTCGCCAGCAGATCGACCAGGCCGTGGTAATCGTCCGCGGTCGCCGGAACGATCTGCGCCAGCGTCGACCAGCCCCAGGATTGCACCCCGAGGAACCCACCGCGAAACGCCGCGCGGGCCTTGCCCTCGAGCTTCGCGCCATCGCAATCCCAGAAGCGGAAGGCGCCGGAAACGGCCCATTCGCCCGGCTCTGCCGCCACGTCGAACACGAAAGTGTCCGAGGGATCGAGCGCGATCGTGCGCAGGAGTTTCACAGGCGCGGTCCTCCGAGGGCCGGATCGAGCCAGGACGGCACCGCGAGCGCCCGGACCAGGTCGCTTCGTTCGATCGTCTCCGTCCCGATGCGGCGCGTCAGGAGGTCGCCGCAATCATCTATGCGCTGTATCGTCTGCCTTTCACGCGGCATCCGCGTGAGATAGTCGCGCGCGACGCTGTCGAAGCCGTCGACCCGCCAGCCGTCCAGCGCCAGCATCAGATGCCGGGCGAAGCTTTCCGTGATCTGCGCCGCGCCCGCCTCGCCAAAGCCTTCCTGGTCAAGCGCCGAGGCCAGCGGGTGGACGCCTGGATCGTCATCATTCATGGCAACCGTCCGTATCATCGCGCCGAAGACCAGCCAGGGCGGCGGCGCGTCCTCGTCAGCTCCGGAACACCAACCCATCCGTCCGCCGCCGACCAGCCCCCCGTCGATCCTGACCGCATCCGGCCAGCCGATCGTGATCGGCTTGCTCGGCGGTGCATAGGCGCGAAGCGCGTCGGTGAGCGCGACCATGCCTGCGTAGAACGCACGCCGCGCGCTGCGCAACGGCTCGGCCGGCTCGAGCACCACGGCGAACTCGGCGAGGTCGAAGCGGCCGACATAGACGAGCGTTCCGGCGCCGCTCTCCGGTGCGATGCGGCATGCATGGGCAAAAGCGTCGCCGCTCTCGCGCAATCGCACCAATGTGAACGGCGGCGGCAGGTGGATCGGTTCCGCCGCGGAAACATGGCTCACTGGGATCGACGGCAGACCGTCCTCCGCTTTCCTTTTCTTCCCGATGGATAATGTCTATACGAGGCGAAGGGCCGGCGCGAGTCCGTCGTCGTCGTCCGAAAGGCGGAGGAGTTAACCTGGAGCAGCCGTCGAAGACCATCCTGATCTGCTCGTGCGAAGACACGATGCGCCTCGACGTGGCTGCAATCCGGCGCGCATGTCCGAACAGCGAGGTCAAGAGCTTCCGCCACCTCTGCGGGGCGGAGCTCGATCATTTCCGCAACATGGCCGCGACAGAAGGCGTGTTGACGGTCGCCTGCACGCAGCAGGCGGCGCAGTTTTCGGACGAGGCCGGCGAGCGGCCTGACGCGATCGGCTTCGTCAATATCCGCGAGACGGCTGGCTGGTCCCGCGACGGCGCGCACGCCGGCGCAAAAATGGCCGCCCTGCTCGCATCCGCCTCCATCCCCGCCCCGGACTATCCGCTCGTCACCTTGTCGAGCGAGGGCGTCATCCTGATCTACGGGCGCGATGAGGCCGCGATCGAGGCCGGCCGCCTGCTTGCCGATCACCTCGACGTCACCGTGATGCTGAAGCAGCTCGATGACACGGTGCCGCCGGTTGCCACGGTGTTCCCGATCGTGAAGGGCACGATCCGCTCCGCGAAGGGACATTTCGGCGCGTTCGAGCTTGTCATCGACGATTATGCGCGTCCCCGCCCCTCCTCGCGCGATCGCTTCGTGCTCGACTCGCCGCGAAGCGGGGTCACCTCGCGCTGCGATATCGTGCTCGATCTTTCCGGCGGTCTGCCAATGTTTCCCGCCCACGACCTGCGCGACGGCTATCTCCGCGCCGACACGAAAGATCCCGCCGCGGTGCTGCGCGCGGTGCTGACCGCGCGCGATCTCGTCGGCAGCTTCGACAAGCCCAGATATGTCGAGGTTGCGCCGGCGCTTTGCGCCCATTCGCGCTCGAAGCGCACGGGCTGCCATCGCTGTCTCGATCTTTGCCCGACCGGGGCGATCACGCCCGTCGGCGATCATATCGCAATCGATCCGAATATCTGCGCGGGCTGCGGCCAATGCGCGGCGGCCTGCCCTACCAGCGCGGTCTCCTACGCGCTGCCGCCCGCCGATACGCTGCTCCATAAACTTCGCGCCATGCTGCTCGCCTATCGCGAGGCCGGCGGCGCGAATGCGGTGCTGCTCTTTCACGACAGCCCGCACGGCACGCCGTTGATCGACGCCCTCGCGCGGCATGGCGACGGCCTGCCGGCGAACGTGCTTCCCTTTGCCGTCAACGAGCTCACGCAGGTCGGGCTGGAGGCGATCGTCGGCGCCTTCGCCTATGGCGTCTCTGCCGTGCGCTTCCTGCTCCGTGGCAAGCCGCGCCACGACGTGACCGGATTGACGCAGACGATCGCGATGGCTGAGGCGATCCTCGGCGGCCTTGGATTTGCGGGCCGTCGCCTCGCTACGATGGAAACCGACGATCCCGACGCGCTCGGCGCGCATTTGACTGATATCGGCACGCTCGCCGCGGTACCGACGCCGGCAACTTTCAAGACCGTCGGCAAGCGGCGCGATCTCTTGCGGTTCGCCCTCAGCGAGTTGCACCGGCTGGCGCCGCAGCCCGTCGACGTCATCGCGCTGCCGCAAGGTGCGCCCGTCGGCGCAATCAGCGTCGAGACCGATGGCTGCACGCTGTGCCTATCCTGCGTCTCGGCCTGCCCGACCGGCGCGCTGCGCGACGATCCCGAGCGGCCGGTGCTGAAATTCATCGAGGATGCCTGCGTCCAGTGCGGCCTGTGCCAGAGCACCTGTCCGGAGAAGGTGATCAGCCTCAAGCCGCAGATCGATTTCCGCGCTGCGCGAGCGCCCGCCCTTGTCATTAAGGAAGAGGAGCCCGCGCTCTGCGTCCGCTGCGGCACGCCCTTCGGCGTCAAGAGCACGATCGACCGCATCGCCGCCAAGCTCGAAGGCCGGCACTGGATGTATCCGGCCGGCGACAAGCGAATCGAGGCGCTCAGGATGTGCGCGGACTGCCGCGTCGTGGTCATGAGCGAACAGCAATTCGATCCGTTCAAGGGCGTTCCGGAACGAACGCCGCCGCGAACAACGGATGATTATCTCCGCGAACGCAATGGCAAGGACTAAAGCGGACGCCGTCGAATCGGCGCAAGGCAATCATCTCGACGTCGCGCGGGCCAGAAATTCGGTCAGCGCGCGTCGGTCCTCGGCCGAGCCGATGCGCTGCTCCGGCATCTTGGTGCCGGGGGTGTAGGCATTCGGCCCGATTTCGAACAATCGTGCGACGGTTTCCGGCGTCCAGACGATGTCCATCGTCTTCAGTGCATCAGAGAAGCGATATCCCGGCACCGAAGCGATCTTGCGGCCGTAGAGTCCCGCAAGTGTGGGACCCGCACGCTGCACCTCCTTGTCCGAGAGCGTGTGACAGGCAACACAGGCCCGAAACACATCGGCGCCGTGATCGCCGGCATAGGCCGCAAGCGGGTCGGCCGGTGTGCCGATCAGGCTTGAACCGATGGGATTGCCGGTGCGGGCATTCCAGCGCCTGATGCTGCCGTCCGCACCCCCCGTCATCAGTGTCTCGCGATCGGCAAGGAAGGCGACCGCCCACACCGGCAGCCCGGGCCCAACCAGGGTGCGCAGCAGGTTGCGCGACTTGCGATCGATGATCGCCACCGTGCCGCCGATCCCGGCCGCAGCGACCAGCGCACCGTCCGCCGACATGGCCAAGGCCACCACCGGCGTCGGACTGGCCGCGACCTCGCCGCTGACCTTGCCGTCCGTTGTCAGCATGCGCAGCCTGCCATCGACCGCGCCCGTGACGATTTCACCATCCGGCGCGACAGCCACCGCGTTCAGCGGCGCCGGCAAAGTCACGATATCAGGTTGGCCATCCGGCAAACGCCAGATGCGCAGCGCAAGATCGTAGCCGACACTGACGAGCCTGCCGTCCGGCAGGAAAGCGACCCCATTGACGTTCTGCGTATGCCCTTCGAGCACGCGGGATGTGCCGTCCGACAGCGACCAGAGCCGCACTGTCTGGTCCCATGACGCCGATGCGAGAAGCGTCCCATCGGACGACACAGCAAGCGCCGCGATCGGAGCGACATGTCCCTCCAGCACCCGGTCCGGCTCCGGCCGGCCCGCCGTCCACACCGCAATGCGCGCATCGGCTCCGGCCGTGATCATGCGGCCGTCTTTGAGAAAGGCGACGGCGTTGACGCCATCGGCATGATACCGCAGCACGTGCTCTGCCGTATCTGTCCTGAGCGACCAGCGGATGACGGCGGTGTCGAAGCTGCCGGAGAGAAGGCTGTCGTCATCGGGCGAAATGGCGAGAGCCCGTATCGGGCCGCCGTGTCCGACCATGTCGGCATGCACCGTCGATGCGGCAAAGATGGTCCACAGCAATGCGGCCACCTTCGTGCACAGAGCCGATCTGTTCATTCCTGGCCGCCTGCTGACATTCACCCGCTCGAGATTGCCAGAAGAGGCAACGGAAATGAATATCCTGGAACGGTCTACTTGAAACAGTCTACTTGGCCGGTGCCGTCGTGGTCTTGGACGACCCCTCCGGCGCGGGCTGCATTCCGGGCGGACTCTGGCCCTGGGGGCTTTCGGGCGGCGCACCACCCGAGCCGGTATTGATCGGACCCGTCCAACCTTGCGGCTGGAGCTGGCCCTTGTCCTCGGGAGGCGTTTGCCCCGTCGGCGAGTTGGTTTGCGCCGGCTGGGCCAGGGCGCCCTCGACAAAGCAAAGTGCTGCGAAGCACAGGATCGTTCTCGGTAATTTCACGCCAAGCCTCCGATGCGCTCACCAGGCCTGCAGAAAACTTGCAAGACCCGCATCCGTTCCGGATCGTGCAGCGCAGCAGCGCCGAGCTCCGGTCCCTTGGCTCGATGGGCGATGCGTCTTTCCGCCGATCCCGTGTTCAAAAGCCCATAGCGGGCGGATGGCTGATGCGATCGACGAGCTTGCTCGCCGCAGGCCCTGTCGTATAGATGGCGTGGTCCAATCGAGGGAGGCGGAGGATGAAGGCTTTTTTGCTTGGCTGCGTCGCGGCCGTGGTGATCGCGGTTGGTGGGATGGTGATCCTCGATCGCGTGCAGGAGCCCGCCGCGCACGCGTTTGCCACCACCGGGGTGCGTCTCTAAGAAGTCTCACTCGCGCTTGAGCCCGATCGGCCCGAGGATCGGAGCGGAGGGAACGAGCTCGACCTTGCGAACCATAGCTTTCCTGCAGCCGAGGATCGTAGATCATTGCCTGCGCCATGCAGACGATGGCGCCGCGCAAGGTGCGCTCCATGCGCCATTTCCGCCTCCGGCTTCAGAATTTGGTAACCATACGAGCATGGTTGAACGCATTGGCGCAAATCGCGCGGCGGCAGTGTCTGACCTGTAACGGCCTTGGTATAAGCGCAGCTACGGTTCGAACGACGTTCGCGGATGATCCGGTTTCCTTGTGCGCATGAATAAGCCCAGCAACACGTTCGACATCGCCATCGAGCCGTCGTTCGACTTTCTGTCTCCGGAATATGCAGAGCTGTTCGATCGTTCGGCTGCCACTGCCTTCCAGCATCCGGTCTGGTTGCATAGCCTCTACACCAGGCTCGCGCCGGAAACGGATGCAACGGCTCTGGTCGTCGTGGTGCGCTACCGCGACACCGGCGCCCTTGCCATGGTGCTGCCGCTGCTCCGGATCCGGCGCGGTCCGATACGGACCGTCGAGTTCGCCGACTTGCGCGTTTCCGACTATCTGGCACCGGTTTGCAGCCCGGACGTGTTCTCGCAATTGCTCCATGATGCGGCTGCATGCGCGCAGATTCGGCGCCTTGTCCGCCCCTTCGATCTGCTGCGAATGGCCAAGCTGCCTGACGGACGGCTTCCGATCGAGGACCTCCTCGCCACGTCCCGCCGTGTCTCGATGAACACCAATGCTTATGCCACGGTTCTGGTCGCGCCGTACGAGCAATGGCGGGCCAGTGCGATGGATCGCTCCTACCAGAAGGAGCTCGCCAAGAAATATCGCCAGCTGCAGAAGAAGGGCGCGCTGAGCTTCTCATGCTGCAGCGACAGCGCCGCCGTGCTCGAGACGATGGAGGTGATGAGGAAGTTTCGCGGCCCGCGCTTTCACGCACAAGGCGACGGAGACCTGCTGCAGCGGCCCGAATATTACGGCTTCTATTCCGACGTCGCCCTTCGGGGCCTCGGCTCCTTCGTTCGCCTCTATGCCATGAAGATGGACGGCGAAGTGATCGCCGCCGTGCTCGGATTGTGCCACCGCGACAGCTTCCTCGTCATCATGAGCGCCTTCGACATCGCCGGCTACAAGAGCCAGTCCATCGGCGCGCTGATGTTCGAACAAGTGGCGCGGGATTGTATCGAGCGCGGAGATCAGATGCTCGACTTCACCATCGGCGACGAGCCATACAAGAAATCGTTCGGCGCACAGGCTTCACCGATGTGGGAGGTCACGCAGGTCGGCAGCGCCGTAGGCGCAATCGCCCTCTTCGCGCTGAAGCAGGCGCCCTGGCTCAAGCTGGCGGCCAAGCGGCTCTCCGATTTGAAGGTTCAGCCCGCCCACACCGCGAGGCCCACGCGCTGACCGGCGGGGGGTCGCAGAGATCAGGCGCGCAATACGCCGCGGACGCGGCCAAGCCAGCCCGGATGCATCTGATCGACGCGGTGTGCAAGACTGCGCCGCAGGAAGTGCAACCGTCGCCGCACGTCCCAGCCGATATCGTTGCGCGAGGTCAGCGCCTGGCGGAAGCGTGCCATCTTCAGCGATTGCTGATCCGCCGCGATCTTGTCGCGATCGGCATAGAATCGCGAGATCTTCTCCAGGCCCATGCCTGCGGTCACGAGCCATTGCGGCACATATTCGGTGCAGAGACGGTCGACGTCCACGAGCAGGCGGGCGACGCCCGTTCCGGCCGCAGGACAATTGGTCTGGAACGCATCGCCGATGAGCACGATTCCGGGCCGGAGGTGCCCCTCGACGACGGTCAGATCCATCACCCAGTTCTGGACGCGATCGGTCACACGGAAATCGCCGAGGTAGCTCCGCAATCCCGGCAGCAGGCGCAAGACTGTCGCCTCCGGCTCGCGGCGCAACTCGCGCATAACAGGATCGGTCGGATCGCGGAACATGAAGAGATTGGCACGCATTCCGGCGTGGACGGGAAACAGGCTGAGATAGTCGATGCCATCGGCGGTGCGTTCGCCGTAACAGGTCAACGCCTCGAAATCGAACGGGGTGCCATCCTTGCGCGCGATCGTGAAACCGAACGACACCGAATGGCGCTCGGCAAGCACGCGCCGCCTGATGCCGAGCTTGTAGCCCAGGGCTCCCGCCATGCCGGTGGCCAGAACGACGAGGCGCGCCGCCACGCGCGGTCCGGAGGCGAGCTCGAGATGCTGGACATCGCCGCTGCTGCCAATCGCTGTGACCTCGTCGACGATCAGGTTGGAAGGATCCGGAAGCTGGCGACGCGCCATTGCGACGAGATCGGCATAGGCAAATCCGTAAGCCCTGCCGACGCTGACATCGACCACCTTGCCCTCACGGATGTTGAGCACTTGATCATATCGGCACGCGACATCTTCGAGCGCATCGAGAAAGCCGAGCTTACCGAACAGCTCCAGCTGATGGCCGCCGATCTTCTCGACCCGAAACTCATCCGGATGGACTGCCCGCTTGTCGATCAGAGCGACGCGACGCCCTGCCCGCGCCAGCACGGCCGCCGCAAGCGATCCCGCAAGACCGCCACCGACGATGGCGACGTCCGAGTCGATGGTTGCGGTCTCGTCCCCGTCGACCGGCTCGGTCACGGTTCTCGTCATGGCTCCGGCTCCCACGGTTAACAGCGTCTGCAGTGCAATTCTCTCGCCTGATGTCGCATCGCAGGGCCGGGTGCGAACATTTCCTGAGATTGAGGTTAATGACCGCAGGTGCCCAGTTCGCCGACTCGCCGCGGCACGCGTCTTGCTGTCCCGAAACCATTCTGCACGCGAGCCCCGGATCTCGCCTTCTGAGTCGTCGATGCGGCGTTATGCCGTCCGTCGCGCGAGTTGAAACTCGCAGATGTTGGACAATGGAGACAGCGATGTTCCAGAACGAAGCAACCCGTATCACCGCGATCGCCGAAATCCTCCAACTCGTCCATTAACACTCGCGATTGCTCGACATGCTAGGTTCTCGCCGGTATCGGAACATGTCTCGTCAGGGGAGCGCGGCTCCCTTAACCCTTCCATGATCGCATCCATTCTCCAGTTCATGCGGCGCGACGTCACGCGCGGTGTCGCCGGGACCATCCTGCTCAAGGTCGGCAGCGGCGTGCTCGCGTTCGCGTTGTTCTCGCTGGCGGCGCGGACGATGTCGCCTGACGGCTTCGGCATCTTTGCGACCTGGCTGTCGGTCGCGCAGATCGCAGCCGTGGTGGGACTGGTCGGCCAGGAATCCCTGCTGGTGCGATTCCTGAACGAATATCAGGTCGGCGAAAGGCCGGACCTTACCAAAGGCGTGCTGCAATCGAGCTTGAAGATCGCCTCGGTCGCAATGCTGATCGTGATCGGCGGGATCGCGATCGTCGCGAGCATGAGAGGCGACTGGTGGCTGCTGATCCTTGCGGTGTCGGCCTACACGGCCGTCAATGCCGGATTGATGCTCGGCAGCCAGATCGCGCGCTCGCTGGTCAGCATTATCATGGGCGAAGGAAACCGCGAGTTCCTTTGGCGGGCCCTCGTCGTCGTGTTCCTGCTCGTCATGCTGCTCGCCCATCGCCAACTCGATCCGGCCGAGCTGTTCGCGGCGATGACGGTCGCCATGTCGGTTGGCCTTGTTGCGCAGATCGTATCCGTCGCGCGCGTGCTGCCGGATCTGCGCAGTACGCCGGCGCGCTCGGAGACGTCACGCTGGCGATCAAGTGCCCTGCACTTCTGGCTCGCATCGATCCTCGAAGTCGCCAATCAGTATCTCGACGTCATTCTGGTCTACTGGATGCTGGATCCGACGACCGCGGGAATCTACTTTGCCGCCTCGCGCCTCGCCAACATTTTCGCCATGGTGTCCGCGGCGCTTTACACGTTCGGTGCGCGCCGGCTCCCGTCGCTCTATTTCAGCAAGAACCACGGGGAGTTCGAGCGGACCTCGCGCTTGATGGCGGAAGTGACTGGGCTCTGCGTCGTCGCCGGTCTCGCCACGATCTGGATCGGCGGCCCCTATCTCCTCAACCTGTTCGGACCTCATTTCGCCGAGCAGCATTCGGTCCTGATCGTGCTTGCAATCGGAACCGCCATCCAGGCGGCGGGCGGCCCGGCTGCTGCGATCCTGCAGCTGACCGGTCATGAACGAATCTATGTGCCGGTGGTCGCTGCCAACGTCGGGCTGCGGCTCGTCGGATTTCTCGTCCTGGTCCCCTTCCTCGGCGTGCTTGGCGCGGCGATTTCGACGACCGTGTCGCTCGCGCTCGCGACCATCGCCCTGAACGTCCTCTGCCGCCGGCGCAGCGGGGTGGATCCTTCCGTTCTGGTGCTCTTGCGCTTCCCAGCATCGAGGCGCGGCAATTATGCCGTTCGTAGCGCGGACTCGCGTGACTAGGTGTCAGCACGCGCCGCCGGGGTGAACGCGCAGGACCGATTGGTTAACGCGCCAGCCGGGAACCAGCGGAAATGCTGCGCCAACGACACCGTGGCCATCGCGCCGCATTAACTCCGTTTGTTGCTAGCCGGTGTCCGCGGGATGCCCGCATGATAGGTACGGAGTTAAGAAGGTGAAGATTTCGTTGCTTTAGCGGGTCGGGATCCGTGCTCCATTATCAGCCGAACAAGGACCTGGACGAGACGAGCGCGACGGCACCTGCGCGGCCGAACGGCAGTGGGCGAAAACTCCACGTGCTTCTTGCGCAAACCCAGGCCGAGAACGCCGGTGCACAGGAGATCTCGCGGCTGCTCGGCGCCGGGCTGACCGCGCGCGGTCACCGGGTCACCAATCTGTTCTTCTTCCGCAAATCGGACTCCTTTGACGAACCGCCCGCCACGCTCTACTGCGCGCCGAGCCGGCCGGGCAATCCGCTGGCGCTGCTGCGGATGCTGTGGACGCTCGGCCGCCACATCAGAACCACCAGGCCCGACGCCGTCCTGACCTTCCAGCATTTCGGCAACGTCATCGGCGCCGGCGTCACGCGCCTCGTCAGCCGTGCACCCGTCGTCGCCAATCAGGTTTCATCCGCGCTGGCGATGAGCTGGCCGGTCCGCACCGCCGACATCGCCATGGGCAGCCTCGGCTTCTTCGACTGCATCACGCTCAATTCGCAGGACATGGAGCGCGAATATTCGCGCTACCCCGCGGCCTACCGGTCGCGCATGGTGCATGTGCCGCACGGCTTCGACGACAAGGCCCTTACCCTGTCGAAGGAGGCGGCACGAGGTCAATTCAACCTGCCACCGGACCGCGTCCTGCTCGGTTGCGCGGCACGGCTGCATCCGCATAAGCGGCTCGATCTGGCGATCGGTCTGCTGCCGGATCAACCGTCCTGGCATCTTGCGCTGGCCGGCCAGGGAGCCGACGAGGCCCGGCTGAGGCAGCTCGCGAACGACTTGAACGTCGCGGACCGTCTGCATTTGCTGGGAGAGATTCCTCCTGGCCGAATGGCGGACTTCCTTGCTTGTCTCGACGTGTTCGTCTTTCCGACCCAGGCCGAGACCTTCGGTCTGGCCGCGGTCGAGGCTGCCAACGCCGGTGTTCCCTCCGTCGTGACCGATCTTCCCGTCCTGCGCGAGGTATTGTCCTACGAGGGCAGACCGACGGCGCTCTTCGTCGATGCC
Source organism: Bradyrhizobium sp. IC4060 (assembly GCF_020193715.1). Classification (NCBI taxonomy): domain Bacteria; kingdom Pseudomonadati; phylum Pseudomonadota; class Alphaproteobacteria; order Hyphomicrobiales; family Nitrobacteraceae; genus Bradyrhizobium; species Bradyrhizobium sp. IC4060. The sequence goes on from NZ_JADYVJ010000001.1 coordinate 1,027,152, forward strand.
TCCGATCATGCGAAGCTCTCCGCGGCGGTCTCCAGGCTGGTAACCGACAAGCAATTACGTGACGAGCTGCGACAAAACGCCAAAGGCCTGCGGCTGCGCTATTCGGTAGATGCCATGGTCGAGGAATACGTCCGGATTCTCGACCGGGTCGTTTGACCTGATACGTCGGAACAGATTGGCTCGACATGATCATCGAGTTTCGCTGTGAACGTGACTATGCGCGGCGCTGGATGGACCGCAGGACGCTGTCGGTCGACGGCCGGGACATGCCGGTGCAAGTTGCATGGACGGCAACGGCGGAGCCGCGGCCGGCAGGTCTCGATGCGCTGTTCGAGCTCGAACGCATCGTGTTGCACAAGGGCAAGCACAGCGCCGCCGACAGGCTGACGATCAGCTCCGAACCAGCACGGGTCAGCATCGGCACCGCCGACGTAATCGTCGATTTCACGAATGCCCCGCGCGATCCGGCGAGCCCGGCCCGGCTGTATCTGCGGCCGCTGTTCAACGGCGTCGCAGGCGAAAATGCCGCGCTCGCCGCCATCCTCGCCGGCGACCTGCCCGTGATCGAGATCGTCAACGAGATCGACGGTTCGGTCCTCGACCGCGGCCATCCGTCCGGTGAGATTGCTGCGGGCCTCAGTGGTGCGCTCGAAACGATCATGGCGCGGACCCTCACCATGCTGGCGGCGATCCTGTCGGGAAGGCCGCGCATCGTGCCGCACCTGCCGCGCCCCGCTTCAACTGTCCCGCACCGCGGACCCGTTGGCTACGTGGCGCGCGGCCTTGCCGTATCGATCGCCAAGGAGATCTATCGCCTCTGCTGCTATGCCCCGCATTGGCATATCGGATGGCGCTTCAACGACGGCCCGGGCGTCTGGCAGACCGGAGACCTGTCAGGTCCAAGCTGGAACGTTCTGGGAGATCCTGGAAACCACTTCTACGCCGATCCCTTTCCCGTCACGTGGCAGGGACGGACCTTCGCCTTCTTCGAGGATCTCGATCACCGTGTCGGAAAAGGTATCATTTCCGCGATCGCGTTCAACGACGCGGGGCCGATCGGCGAGGTGATGCCGGTGCTGGAGGAGCCCTGTCACCTCTCCTATCCGTTCCTGATCGAGGACGATGGCGAGCTGTGGATGATCCCGGAGAGCTCGACCCGCGGGGACGTCGCCCTCTACAAATGCACTCGGTTTCCGGACAAATGGGAGCGATACGCAACGCTCCTTTCCGGCCTCGAGCTGGCCGACGTCACGATCACGCGCCACAACGGCCTGTATTATCTGTTTGGCGCCTGGCGCGACGGAACGGGTGGCTATTCGGATTCGCTGGCGATCTATTACGCCGATCGGCTCTTGGGGCCTTGGCTTCCCCACGCCAGCAATCCCGTCTTGATCGACCGCGCCAGCACGCGGCCGGCAGGAAACTTCGTCACGCTCGATGACAGACTGTGGCGACCGGTCCAGGATTGCACCGACGGATACGGCGCAGCGCTTGCCCTGGCGGAAGTGGTCGAGCTGTCGCCGACGGTATTCAAGCAGGTCGTCCGCCACACTCTGAAACCCGGACCGGCATGGCCGGGCAGGAAGCTGCACACCTTGAATCGCTGCGGGCGGCTCGAGCTGATCGACGGATCGCGCGTCCAGCCCAAGACCAGTCTCTTTACGAGCGCAATTCCATCGGCCGTGTCACCTGCGCGAACCAATCCCTCCACCGCCGGCTAGCAGCCGCGCGTCTTCGCGCCCGAGTACGCGGCTAAGAACGCGTGCGATCGTTCCGGCCTGCGATGCGTTGCCGCGCCAAGCCACGATCTGGTCGGGACGTATCAGGGCGAGATCCGCCTCATAGAGATCGCGCAACGATCTGGGTAGCGTGACGAGCTTTACGTCGGCCCCGATCGCGCGAATGGTGTCAGCGAATGACGCATGGGCCGACATGACGTCCCCAAACTGAAGCAAGGTCCATTCGAATCCGAACAGGTCGTATAGCGACATGCCGTCCTCCAGCCACGCATGCGGTGGGCGGCCACCGGGAGAGGCGGTGGGAACGTAGACGTTGGCAGCATCCGGCGGCGGCTCGCTACCATCGGGGACGATGATTGGGGAGCCGTCGTAGCGTCCGCCGAAGGTGACGCCGGGGATGTTGAACTCGGCACGGGCGTGCTGATTGAGATAGGCACCCGCGATTCGCCGCGCCTTGTGGCCGGCCTCCGTGGCATCCTCGATCTCCGGCGCCGGCGCGAAGAGGCCAAGCGAATCGGCGAAGCGGCGCGCATGATCGGTGTTGCGGAGCGCCACCGGACGCCGCTCGACCTCGTAACTATTGAGCAGTGCCGCCGGGCTCACGCTCTTGACGACGCTTGCGAGCTTCCAGCCGAGATTGACCGCATCCTCGATGGCGGTGTTGTAGCCGAGCCCGCCGGTCGGCGTGAACAGATGCGCCGCGTCGCCGCCGAGGAAGACCCTGCCCCGCTGCATCCCGCTTGCCACCAATGCGTGACCGGCGGTCCAGGTCAGGAAGGACAGAACTTCGCAATCGATCGGCGCACCGCAGGCGCGCTGGAACGCGGCTTTGGCCTGGTTGATCGTGATCGCAGTTTCGTCCTCGCCCGGTCGCAACTGGGTGTGGAATGCAAACTCATCACGACCGTTCACCGAGGCCATGAAGGCGCGGCGGTCGCCGTTGAAGCAATTGTACATCCACGCTTTCGCGTGGGGAACGCGCGCGTAGAAATCGGGCGAGCGGAGATAGACCGCCAGCATGCGGCCGCCCATGAAGTCGCGCTGCGTCCCGCTCTCGCCGCCATAGACGATCCCGAGCGATTGTCGGACCATCGAGCGCGGCCCGTCCGCCCCGACCAGGAAGCCGGCCCGGACCCGGGAGCGGCTGCCATCGTCGAGACGTTCGATTTCGCCGACGATACCGTCATCACTTTCCGTGTAGCCGATCAGCCGGTGACCGTAGTTGAGCTGGATTCCGGGCAGCCGTTCGGCGTGGCGGCGCAGCACCGCCTCGACATATTTCTGCGAGACCCGATGCGGCAGCTCCGCCGCGCTCCAGGAGCCTGACATGCCCTTGATCAGCTCACCCGCCCGCGACGCTGACGGCAGCGCGAACCGCGCCAGCTCGTATCCGGTATAGCGCGTGAAATATGCGACATCGGTCGGGTAGTCCGCGGGCAGACCTTCGCGCCTGATCTCGTCGGAAAAGCCCAGCCGCCGATAATGCTCCATCGAGCGCGCCTGCGTCGCATTGGCTTGCGGGTTGAAGGTCGTGCCCGGCTTTTCGTCGACCAGGATCGCGGACACGCCGCGGCGGCCGAGCTCGTTGGCCAGCATCAGCGCGCAAGGGCCCCCGCCAACGATGAGCACCGCGGCCGTCAGACGAATTTCCAAGATGCTTCTTCCTACCAACACCAACCTGCATGGTAAGGACACCTGACTATTTCGTCAAGCTGCCTGACTAATCCGGGTCATCGAGCGTGTCAAATTCCGTGCCATACACCGCGAGCCCCTTCAGGATTGCATCCATCGTGGCCTTGCCGAGCTCGACGCGCATCTCCCGCTCGGCGATGTCGACGGCATCACGGAACGCATCGAGCCATTTGCGCCCCGTGCGCGTGAACACGACGATGCGCGCGCGCCGGTCGGTCGGATCGGCGATGCGATCGACGAGGCCGAGCGCGGCGCATTGGTCGACCAGCTCGCCCATCGCCTGCTTGCTCATGGAGGCGCGGCGGGCGAGCTCGGTGAGCCGCGTCCCCTCCACGTCCAGATTGCGCGTGAGGCTGACATGGGCGATGCGCGTCTCGTCGTGGCCCCGCTCGGTCATCAATTCGAGCACACGGCCTTCGAAGCGCCGCACCGCGTTATTGAGCAGGCGGCCGATATTGGCATGCCGCCACGCGGTGCCTGACGTCGTGGATTTCACCGGATCTGCTTTCCGAATCGACCGAACGAGATCGTGGAAAGCTAGCACAGGCATTGCTGCGTGCTACTGGTGAGCACGCGAGGTATCGGCGGGCGGGCGGCGCGATCGAACCGCCACCCGCCATCTCTCGTGCTTCGAACGCCCCGATGCCTTACTGCGAGCGATCCGAGGTCCAGCCCTTGTACGCGGCGACGTTATCCCGTGTCACCAGCTTGGACGGCAGCAGCTCGACGGTCGAAGCCGGCTTCTGGCCGTTGAGAATGCCGACGCCGACCTGCACGGCCCGCCGCGCCATGAAGAACGGATCCTGCGACGCGGACGCCTGAATCTGCGGCGACTGCGGATCTTTCAGCGCGGCCTCGATATCGGGCGCGCCGTCGACGGCGGTGATGATCATGCCGGTTCGGTTCTGCTGGCGTGCCGCAAGGTCGGTACCGATCGCCTGCGGATCGTTGATGGCGAAGATGGCGTCGATCTTGGGGAAGCGGGTCAGATAGCCCTGCGCGACGGTGAGGCCGCCCTCGCGCGAGCCCTTGCCGTCCTGGTCGCTCGACAACACCTTGATGCCGGGATTCTTCGCGAACACGTTCTTGCAGCCGACCACACGGTCGATCACGGCGGAGACCTGCGGCCCGTTCTCGATGATGACGTCACCCTTGCCGCCCAATTTGTCGACGATGTACTGGCAGGAGATCTCGCCGGCCTGCACGTTGTTCGTGGTCACGGTGGCATCGGCGCCCTCGGCCGCGGTGTCGACCGCAACGACGACGATGCCTGCGGCTTGCGCCTTCTTGATGGCCGGCCCGATCGCCTTGGGATCGCCGGGGTTGAGCAGGATCAGGTCGACGCCGGCGGCGATGAAATTATCGATCTGGGTGACCTGCTTGCCGAGGTCGTATTCGAAGCCGACCGTCGTGATCTTCACGTTGGGATTGGTCTTCTTGGCCTCGAACTCGGCGCCCTTCGACAGCGCGACGAAGAACGGATTGCCCATCGATCCCAGCGAGACGCCGATCGACTTGAGCTCCTTGGCGAAGGATGGTGCGGTGGTGAGGGCAAGCGCCATGGCGGCGCCGGCGAGCATGATCGTCTTCAACATGGACTTCCTCCCTGGTCTGTCTTCGTCCCCGGCGCGGCAGACCAGTTGCCGCAACGGAATCTCGTCTCAAGCCATGCGCACGCCGTTGCGCGCCAGACCTTTCACGTTCTCGCGGAGCCTTGCAGCCGGTAGCGGTCCAGCGCCACGGCACCGATGATCACCAGGCCCTTGATCACATATTGCCAGATGTCGGAGACACCGATCAGGATGAGCCCGTTCGAGAGCACGGCGATGATGAGCGCACCGACCAGCGTGCCCCAGATCGAGCCGATGCCGCCGACGAACGAGGTACCGCCGAGGATCACCGCGGTGATTGCATCGAGCTCATAGGACTGGCCGAGCTGGAGTCCGTTGGCTGCGTAGAGCCGCGCCGCCTGCATGGCGCCGCCGAGCCCGGCGAAAAGTCCGGAGATGCCGTAGACGAAGATCAGGACGGCCCAGACCTTGATGCCGGCAAGCCGCGCTGCGCTCTCGTTTCCGCCCACGGCATAGATATGCACGCCGAGCACGGTCCGGCGCAGCACCAGCCAGGAGACGAGAATGACGAGCAAGGCGATTACCGAGAGCCATGGGATCGACGCGACTCCGGGAATGAGCGTCAACGAGCCGTTGCCGATGAAGGCATAGGGAATGGAGGGATTGAACACGGTGGTGTCAGCCCCGAGCAGCCGCGCCAGGCCGCGCACTGCGGTGAGCGAGCCGAGCGTGACGATGAAGGGCGGCAGGCGCAGCAGCGCAATCAGCGCGCCGTTGACGATGCCGAAGACGAGGCCGGTGAGCAGTGCGGCCGGCAGCCACAGCAAGCCGAGCTCCGGCATCTTGGAGAGCGTCAAACCCGCCATCGCGGAGGCCGCCAGGATCGAGCCGACCGACAGGTCGATGCCGCCGGTGAGGATGACGAAGGTCATGCCGGCGGCGAGCACGGTGTTCACCGCAGCCTGCTGCAATACGATGCCGAGATTTTGTCCGGTGAAGAAGCGGCCTTCCGACAGCACGTTGAAGCCGATGCAGAGGATCAGCAGCACCGGCAACATGCCGAGCGCGCTGATCAGCATCCTCATCCGCTGGCGTCTTGTCTCCGCGGCAGCGCCATTGGTCGTCGTCGATGCCGGCTTTGCCTCCGCAGCACCATTGTCAGGCATCGAGATGCTCCATCCCCGTGGCAAGCCCCATGATGTCTTCCTGCGCCAGCGGCGAATTCGGACCGCGGCTGACCTCGCCGGCAATGTGCCCGGCACGCATCACGATGACGCGGTCGCAGATGCCGATGATCTCGGGCAGATCGGACGAGATGACGAGGATCGCGGTGCCGGCCTTGGCGAGATTGTCGATGATCGAATAGATTTCCGACTTGGCACCGACATCGACGCCGCGCGTCGGCTCGTCGAGAATGAGGACCTTCGGCGCGATGGCGAGCAGTCGCGACAGCAGCACCTTCTGCTGGTTGCCCCCTGACAGGCCGCCGGCGGGAACGCCGGCATTGGCGGCGCGGATGCTGAGGCCTGCAAAGGCGCGGTCGGCGCGCTCGCGTGCCTTGTCGCGGTCGAGAAACCAACCGAGCTTCGCGTCGCGGCCGAGCACGGCGAGGTTGATGTTGTCCAGGCACGACATGTCGAGAAACAGGCCGAGCGCCTTCCTGTCTTCGGTCAGATAGGCAATGCCGGCCTCGAGCGCCTCGCCCGGCGTGCGGATCTCGACCGGACGCCCCTCCAGCTCGAGCCGGCCGGAGGTTTTTGGCGACGCGCCGATGATGAGATGCGCAAGCTCGGTGCGACCGGCGCCGATCAGGCCAGCGAGGCCGACCACCTCACCCGCATGCACGGTGAGGGAGCAGCCCTTGACGCGCCCGCCATCGGCCATGTCGATCGCCGCGAGCACGGGATGCCCCCGCCCCGCCTCCGGATCATGGTCCTTCTTGTAGAACGAGGAGACGTCGCGACCGACCATCAAGCGCACGATGGTGTCGGCGCGGATCTCGGGCTTGTCGAGCGAGCCGACCAGGCGGCCGTCGCGCAGCACGGTGACGCGATCGCCGAGCGCATAGACCTCGTCCATGCGATGCGAGATGTAGATGATGGCAAGGCCCTCGGCGCGAAGCTGGCGGATCAACGCGAACAGCCGCTCACTTTCGGCGGCCGACAACGAGGTGGTCGGCTCGTCCATGATGAGGATTTTCGATCTGACGTGCAGCGCACGGGCGATCTCGACCAGCTGCCGCTGCCCCATGGACAGATGCGCCACCAGCGTCGAGGGCAGGAAGTCCGCGCCCAGGCGCTTCAGGATCGGGCCGACGCCCTCGCGCATTGTGCCGCGCGCCAGCAAGCCTGACCGCGATATCTCCCGTCCCAGATAGATGTTCTCGGCAACGCTGAGATTGGGAGCGAGCGACAGCTCCTGGTAGATGATGGAGATGCCCGCCGCGCGGCCGCCGAGCGGGCCTTCGATCCGCACCGCCCTGCCCTCGATGCGGATCTCGCCGCCCGGGTCGGGCCGGTAGGCGCCGGACAGGATCTTCATCAGCGTCGACTTGCCGGCGCCGTTCTCACCCATCAGGGCGTGAATTTCGCCGGGATAGACGGTGAGATCGACGGCCCGCAGCGCCTTGATGCCGAAGAAGGTCTTCGAGACCCCGCGCATCTCGAGGATCGGATCGTTCATCGTGCCTCCCGGCGCACAATGCGTTTCCCACCCGCGTCTCGTTTCTCGGCAACGCGGTTTGGTCATTAAACAAAAGCGGGTGACGCAGGGCAATACCGAAGGCGAATATACCGAAGTATGCAAACCAGATTGGGCCAGCTAGTGGCGCGGCCGATACAGGTCGCGCCAGGCGGGAAGCCGTTCAGCGTAGGCATCGACCAGTGCAGCGTCGGGCTCGAATGTTTCGATGCGCTGCGGCTGCATGCATACGTCACCGATTGCCTCACCCGTGACAGCAAGCCGCCCCAATCTCGCCGCACCGAACGCGGCGCCGGTTTCACCTCCGGCAAAGCGATGGATCGGAATGCTCAGCACGTTCGCCAGCACCGAGAGCCAGAAGGTAGAGCGTGAACCGCCGCCAATCACGTCGGCCTCCGCAATCCCGATGCCGGCATCCGCGAGCGCATCGCGGCAATCGGCAAGCGCGAAGGCAACGCCTTCGAGCACCGCCCGCACGATCGCCGCGCGATCGGTGCCATGGCTCAGGCCATCCAGCATGCCGCGCACAACGGGATCGTCGTGCGGCGTCCGCTCACCGGCGAGATAAGGCAGGAAGCTCACGGGCGACGGCGCCTGCGGTCGTGCTCCAAGCGGCGCCAGCAGCTCGGCCTCGGCGGCGCCGAACAGGCGCGCGAGCCAGGCAAGGCAGGAAGCGGCCGAGAGGATCGCGCCGGCCTGAATCCACATCCCTGGAATGGCGTGGCAGAACGTGTGCACGACACGGTCGGGATTGGCGGCGATCCGGTCGGTCGGGACCATGAGCGCACCCGAGGTTCCCAGCGACACGAAAGCGGCTCCCGGCCGGATTGCGCCGATGCCGATGGCGCCCGCGGGATTGTCGCCGGCCCCACCCGCGATCACCGGCTGCCTGATCATCCCCCAGCGCCGCGCGAGTTCGCTGCGCAGCGTGGTTGCGGGCGCGCATCCCTCGACCAGGCGCGGCATGTGCTCGCGCGACAAGCCGCTCGCTGCCAGCGCTGCGTCCGACCAGTCGCGGCGCGCGACGTCGAGCCACAGGGATCCCGAGGCATCCGAGACATCCTCGACGGCCTCGCCCGATAGCACCAGTCGCAGATAGGCCTTTGGCAGAAGAACGAGTTTCGTCGCCGCGAAGATCTCGGGCTCGTGCGTGGCGATCCAGAGCAGTTTTGGCGCGGTGAAGCCCGGCATCGCCTTGTTGCCCGTCACTTCGCGCAAGGCGGGCCAGCGTTGCTCCAGGACACGGCACTCAGTCGCAGAGCGTCCGTCGTTCCAGAGGATGCAGGGCCGCAGCGGCCTAGAGCTCGCATCGAGCAGCGTGGCGCCATGCATCTGGCCGGACAGCCCGATGCCTGCGACCGCCGCCAACGCATCGGCATGCGACGCCTTGAGGGCATCCAGCGTGGCGAAGGTCGCATCGATCCACTGCGCCGGATCCTGCTCGGAATAGCCCGGTTGCGGCGAGACAGTCGCGAGCGACCGGCTCTCGCTTGCGATCACGCGCTGGGCATCATCGACGAGAACCGTCTTGACCGCCGACGTGCCGAGATCGATGCCGAGATACATGCTGCTTCCGCTCACTTCGCCGCGTCGATCCAGATCCCCGGCTCTGAATGCTCCCGGATGTAGCTGACGAGGAAGTCGGAGAACACCCTGATCTTGGCGGGCAGCCTGACGCGGTTCTGATAGGCGATGTTCATGGTGAGCAACGGCAGCTGCCAATCGCTCAGGACAGGCACCAGCCGCCCAGCCGCGATATCGCCCTGCACGATATAGAGCGGCTGGATCAGGATGCCGAGCCCCGCGCGCGCCGCACCACAGATGATCTGGCCGTCGTTGCTGTCGAGCGTCGGCGCGATCCGGATCGTCTGCGTCGTGCTGCCCTGGCTCAGCCGTAGCGAATAGGGATCATTGGCGAGATTGTAGATCAGCATGTTGTGCCGGGCGAGATCGGCGGGATGCTCGGGCCGGCCGTGCTTCTCGAGGTAGGAGGGAGCGGCCGCGAGCACGCGGTGCATCTGACCGATGCGGCGGACGACGATGTTTGAATCCGGCTCGTGCTCGCGGGTGCGGATCGCAACGTCGATGCCGGCCTCGATGAAGTCGAGATAGCGGTTTGCGCTGATGATCTGCACGCTGAGATCGGGATAGAGCGCACGGAAGGCGGGCAGCATCGGTGCGAGGTAGATCATCGCAAAGGACAGCGAAGACGTCACGCGCAGCATGCCCTTCGGCGACAGCGCGCGGTCGGAGACGGCGTCCTCAGCCTCGGCGAGCTCGTTCAAGAGCGTGCTGCAACGCTGCAAAAGCTCCTGCCCGGCTTCGGTCAGCCATTGCCGGCGCGTGTTGCGCTCGATCAGCCGGACCGCAAGCCGCTCCTCCAGCGCACTGAGATGGCGGCTCGCCGCCGCGTTCGACATCCGCAGGATGTCGGCGGCCTTGGACAGGCTGCCGAGCTCAGCGGTTTTGGAGAAGACCTCGAGTTGAAGCAGCCGGTCCATTTTTGCGAAATAAGGAAAAGAGACTTACAAATTTTGACCTTTATTTCCGATTTCTGCAAGGCAAAATGGCGCCAACAAAGCACCATTGCAGGCGAGGAAATCAGGAAATGTCGGGCCCGATCAGGCACATCGTGATGTGGCGACTGCGCGGGGAGAGCCCTGAGGAGCGCTCGGCCGCCCGGCTCAAGGTCAAGACCCTGTTCGAGGGCCTTAAAGGCCGGATCGACGGCCTCACCCATATCGAAGTCGGCATGGACGTCAGTGCGGTCGATTATGCCTGCGACGTGGTGCTGTTCTCCGAATTCACCGACCAGGCGGCGCTCGCCGCCTATGCCAACCACCCGGAGCATCTGCGCGTGCGCGAGGCGCTGGGCGACTTGCGGATCGGGCGCTTCCAGGTCGATTATCCCATCAAAGAGACCGGCGCATGATCGGTTCGTTCACCTTCGAAAACCTGCCCTGCCGCGTCGTGTTCGGCAGCGGCACGCTTGCCTCAGCCAAGGCCGAGGTCGAGCGGCTCGGCGGCAAGCGTGCGCTGGTGCTGACGACGCCGCAGCAGGAGGCACAAGGCAAGAGCTTGGGAGCCGCGCTCGGCCCGCTCTATGCCGGCATCTTTTCCGGCGCCACCATGCACACGCCGGTCGAGGTCACGGACCGCGCGCTCGCGGCAATGAAGGCATGCGAAGCCGATTGCGTCGTTTCGCTCGGCGGCGGCTCGACCACCGGGCTCGGCAAGGCCTTGGCCTTGCGCACCGGCGTCAACCAGCTCTGCATTCCCACCACCTATGCCGGCTCGGAGATGACGCCGATCGTCGGCCAGACCGAGAACGGGCTGAAGACCACGGTGCGCGATGCCGCCGTGCTGCCGGAGACCGTGATCTACGACGTCGACTTGACGCTGACGCTGCCGGCAGGCCTCGCAGCGACCTCCGGCATCAACGCGATCGCCCATGCCGTCGAGGCGCTTTACGCGCGCGATGCCAATCCTGTCACCTCGCTGATGGCCGAAGAAGGCATCCGCGCGCTGGCGCGCGCCCTGCCCGCCATTGTCGCCAGGAGCGACGATCGGGAGGCCCGCATTGAGGCGCTCTATGGCGCCTGGCTGTGCGGTGTCTGCCTCGGCACTGTCGGCATGGCGCTGCATCACAAGCTCTGCCATACGCTCGGCGGCACTTTCGACCTGCCGCACGCCGAAACCCACACCATCGTGCTGCCGCATGCGCTGGCCTACAACGCGCCGGCCGTGCCCGACGCGATGGTGCGGATCGCGCGCGCGATCGGGGCAGCCGATGCAGCTCGGGGGCTTTTCGAACTTGCGAAGCGGCTGGGTGCGAAGGTCGCGCTACGCGATGTCGGCATGCCCGAGGGCGGGATCGACAAGGCGGCTGACCTCGCAGTCACGAATGCCTACTGGAATCCGCGCCCGCTCGAGCGTGGCGCCATTCGCGACTTGATCGCACGCGCCTGGGCCGGCGAACCACCCGGCGCCATCAAAGCGGCAGCTTGAAGCGATGCGGCGCACCCTGATCAGATCCGCCACCGTCATCAGCATGGATGACGCGATCGGCGATCTCTCGACCGGCGATGTGCTGGTCGAGGGCGGCCGGATCGCCGACGTGCGCCCGTCGATCGACGCTGCGGCCGACACGGAGGTCGTCGACGGCACGGGCCGCATCGTCATTCCCGGCCTGATCAACGCACATATGCACACTTGGCAGACCGGCTTGCGCGGCTTTGCCGCGAACTGGACGCTGCTGGAATATTTCCGCCGCATGCATGCGGGCCTCGCCACCGTGTTCCGGCCCGACGATATCTACATCGCGACGCTCGTCGGCGCGCTGAACCAGATCAATCACGGCGTCACCACGCTGGTCGATTGGTGCCACAACAACCCGACGCCGGATCATACCGACGCCGCCGTGCGCGGCCTGATCGAAAGCGGCGTCCGCGCCGCGTTCTTCCACGGCTCGCCGAAGCCCGAGCCGAAGCCAGGCGAGCCGCATTTCTCGGAAGTGCCGCATCCGCGCCGTGAGGTCGAGCGGCTGCTGGCGGGCCCCCTCGCCGACCGCGACGGCCTCGTCACGCTCGGGCTCGCCATTCTCGGCCCGCATTACTCGACGCTCGACGTCGCCATGCACGATTTCCGCCTGGCGCGGGAGCTGAACCTGATCGCCTCGATGCATCAGGGCGGCGGTCCGGCCAAGACGCAAGGCGGCTGGGAGAAGCTGCTCGAGGCCGGCCTCGTCGGCCCCGGCATCAACATCGTCCACGGCAACGATCTGCCCGATGATCTGCTCGATCGTCTCGTCGATCTCGGCGTATCGTTCTCGGTGACGCCCGAGAACGAGATGATCCAGGGCCATGGCTTTCCGATCACCGGCCGCCTCCTGAAGCGCGGCGTGCGGCCGACGGTCGGGATTGATCTCGAATCCGTGCTGGCCGGCGATCTCCTCTCCGTCGCGCGCGTTGCGCTCTCGATGCAGCGGGCGCTCGACAATGCGGAATCGCGCAAGGCGAGTGGCGCCATTCCGGCGACGACCACGATTCCCGTGCGCGAAGCGCTGCGCTGGGTCACGACGGAAGGCGCCCGCATGCTCGGCCGCGGGCACCAGATCGGCTCGCTGACGCCTGGCAAGCTCGCCGACCTCGTCATCATCAACGCCTCCGATCTCAATCTTCATCCGGTGCATGACCCGATCGCAACTGTCGTGATGCAGACAAGCCTCGCCAACATCGAGGCCGTCATGATCGGCGGTGCCTGGAAGAAGCAGAAGGGGCGGCTATTGGTCGAGGGACTCGAGACGAAGAAGGAGCTGCTGGCGCAATCCGGCCGGCGGCTGGTGCAGGATACTGAACGACAGGGACGCGCCGCCTGAGGCGCCAATGGACAAGAACAATGACTGACGCTCTGAAAACAGTTGGTTTCATCGGGATCGGCAAGATGGGCCTGCCGATGTCGGTGCTCGTCGCCAAGGCGGGCTTTGCCGTTACCGCGTTCGACCAGAGCGCGGCGCGCATCGACGAGGCACGCGCGCAGGGCATTGCGATTGCCGCTTCGCCGGCCGAGGCCGTGCGCGGCAAGGCCGCCGTGATCACGTCCCTGCCCGACGACGCTGCTTTGCGCGGCGCATTGCTCGGCTCCGCCGGCCTGATCGCCGCGATGGCGCCCGGTGCCGTCTTGATCGAAACCAGCACCGTGAGTGTCGACGCCTCGGCTGAGGTTGCAGCCGCCGCGCAGGTGCGTGGCATTGCCTATCTGCGCGCGCCGGTTTCCGGCAATGCCAGCATCGTGCACACGGGGGCGCTGACCTGCTTCGTCTCGGGGCCGAAGCACGCCTTCGAGAGCGCCAAGCCGCTGTTCGCAGCTTTCACCCGCGCTCAGACCTATCTCGGCTCCGCCGAGGAAGCGCGCTATGCAAAACTCTCGGTCAACCTGATGATCGCGGTGTCGGCGGCAATGATGGCGGAGAGCCTGGCGCTGGCGCGCAAGGGCGGCATCGCCTGGCAGGACATCTTGAAGGTGCTCGACGACAGCGCGGTCGCTTCGCCCATGGTCAAGTACAAGACCGCGCCGCTGCGGACCCGCGATTTCGAGTCCACCTTCTCCTGCAAGCAGATGGCCAAGGATCTCGACCTGATCCTGGGCGCCGGCCATGCCGTCGGCGTGCCGCTGCAGCTCGCCGCCCAAGTGCGCGAGACCTATGGCGCGCTGGTCGCGCAGGGCGACGGCGATACCGACTTCATCGCGACCGTCAAGCATCTCGAACGGCTGTCCGGCCTCGGCGAACCAAAACCCTGATCGCGGAGATACACATGCGTAACTTCAACGAAAATACGATCACGGATGCGGTGCTGGAGCGGATCGCGGGCGCGACCGACCCGCGCATCAAGCAGGTGAGCGAAGCGCTGGTGCGGCACTTGCACGCCTTCGTCCGCGAGGTGCGGCCCACCCAGAACGAATGGGAGTTCGGCATCGATTTCCTGACCCGCACCGGGCACATGTGCAACGACAAGCGCCAGGAGTTCATCTTGCTGTCGGACACGCTCGGCGTCTCCATGCTGGTCGACGCCATCAACCATCCGGTGCCCGAAGGCGCGACCGAGACCACGGTGCTCGGGCCGTTCTTCGTCCAGGCCGCGCCGGAGAAGGACAGCGGCGCTGACATCTCCGGGCCGATGGATGGCGATCCGATGCTGGTCACCGGCTCGGTCTCGGCCGTGGACGGAAAGCCGCTCGCCGGCGCCATCGTCGACGTCTGGCACTCCGACGACGACGGTTATTACGACGTGCAGCAGCTCGACAGGATCGGCGATCTCGCGATGCGCGCCCGCTTCCATACCGACGCCAACGGCCGCTTCCATTTCTGGTCGATCAAGCCGGCCGCCTACCCGATTCCGCATGATGGACCGGTCGGCGAGATGCTGGAGGTGCAGGGACGCCATCCGTGGCGCCCGGCGCACGTGCACTTCATGATCTCAGCGCCCGGTTTCGAGCAGCTGGTGACGCACGTGTTCGTTGACGGCGACCAATATCTCGACAGCGACGTGGTGTTCGGCGTCAAGGACAGCCTGATCCGTGACTTCGTCCGCCATCCCGCCGGCCGTGCGCCGGATGGTCGCATGGTGGAGCGCGATTATTTTCATCTCAACTATGATTTCGGCCTGAAGCAGGTCGCAAGCAACGCAAGAGCCGCTTAAGCTCAACAACGGACCAACAAGAGTCCGTAAAACAGGGACGGGAGCTGAGGATGGGACCGCGGATCAGCACGGGCGTTTTGGCCGAGCGCCTCACCGGCATGATCGGTCCGCGCGCGAGCGTTGCGCGCGGCGTGCTCGATCAGCACGGGCAGAGCGAGTCGCACTATCAGAGCCTGCCGCCCGACATCGTGGTCTTCCCCGAGACCACGCAGGAGGTCGCCGAGATCGTCAAGCTCTGCGCCGGCGCGGGCATGCCGATCGTCCCGTTCGGCGCCGGCACCTCGCTCGAAGGCAATGCGGCCGCGGTCGCGGGGGGCGTCTGCTTCGACTTCGCGCGGATGAACAAGGTACTGACGTTGCACGACAGCGACATGGACGTCGTGGTGCAGCCCGGCATCACGCGCAAGCAGCTGAATGCGGAGCTGCGCAACACCGGCCTGTTCTTCCCGATCGATCCCGGCGCCGACGCCTCGATCGGCGGCATGACTTCGACGCGCGCCTCGGGCACGATGGCGGTGCGCTACGGCACCATGAAGGACAATGTCATGGCGCTGGAGGTGGTGTTGGCCGACGGCCGCGTGATCCGTACCGCCCGGCGCGCGCGGAAATCGGCGGCCGGCTACGACCTCACGCGCATGTTCGTCGGTGCGGAAGGCACCCTCGGCGTCATCACCGAGATCACGCTGAAGGTACACCCGGTGCCGCAGGCGATCTCGGCGGCAGTCTGCAGCTTCGACACCCTGCACGATGCGGTGGACACCGCGATCTCCGTGATCCAGTCCGCGATCCCCGTGGCCCGCATCGAGCTGCTCGACGATGTCATGATGCGCGGCATCAACGCCTACGCCAAGCTCGGCTATCGCGAGGCCCCCACCCTGTTCTTCGAATTCCATGGCTCCGAGACCTCCGTCGCCGAGCAGGCCGAAGCCGCGCAGGCGATCGCGGCCGAGCATGGCGGCCATGGCTTTGCCTGGGCCAAGGCGCCGGAAGACCGCAGCCGGCTCTGGCATGCCCGCGACAACACCCTGTACGCCGGCCTTGGCTTGCGGCCCGGCGCGCGCGCTGTGATCACCGACGTCTGCGTGCCGATCTCGCGTCTGGCGGAATGCCTGACGGAGACGCGTCGCGACGGTGACGAGCACGGCTTCACCGCGCCGATCGTCGGCCATGTCGGCGACGGCAATTTCCACATGCTGATCCTGATCGACCCGACAAAACCCGAGGAGGCCGAAGGCGCCAAGGCGCTGCAGGCCCGCATGGTCGCGCGTGCCATCGCCATGGACGGCACCTGCACCGGCGAGCACGGCATCGGACTCGGCAAGATCGACTATCTCACCGACGAGCTCGGCGAGGCCGTGGATGTGATGCGATCGATCAAGGCGGTGCTCGATCCCGACGGATTGATGAACCCCGGAAAGATCTTTGCTGGCAGAGCCAAAACATGAGCAACAAGCCATGAGCGACGCGCTCCCGATCGAGGTCACCTCGCCCACGCCGCTGCTGGAACTGCGCGGCATCAGCAAGGAGTTTCCGGGCGTCAAGGCGCTGGACGACGTGTCCTTTGCCGTCTACCCCGGCGAAGTCCATATGCTGCTGGGCGAGAACGGCGCCGGCAAGTCGAGCCTGATGAAAGTGCTGTGCGGCGCCTATCGCGCTGACGCCGGCGAATTCTATTACAACGGCGAACGCGTCGCGATCTCCTCGACTGCCGATGCGCAGAAGCTCGGCATCGCCGTGATCTTCCAGGAATTCTCGCTGGTCCCCCATCTCGACATCGCCCAGAACATCTTCTTGGGACGCGAGCCGAAGGGCCGCATTCCCGGCACCATCGACCGCCGCAGGATATTGGCCGACGCAAGGCGCGTGCTCGACACGATCGGCTTCGACATCGATCCCGCCACCATTGTCGACAAGCTCGGCGTCGCCCAGCAGCAGATGGTCGAGATCGCCAAGGCGATCAGCCAGAACGCCCGCATCCTCGTCATGGACGAGCCGACCGCGGCACTGTCCGACCGCGAGACCGAGCTCCTGTTCGCGCTAATCGCGCGGCTGAAGGCGGACGGCGTGTCCATCGTCTATATCTCGCACCGCATGGCCGAGGTGTTCACGCTCGGCGATCGCATCACCGTGCTGCGCGACGGCCGCCGCATCGACGGCGTCCGGCCCGCCGACGTCACGCCGGACCAGCTGGTGCGCATGATGGTCGGCCGCAACATCGACATGACCTATCCGCGCCATTTCGTCGACAAGCCCGGCGAGGTGCTGCTCCAGGTCAAGGGCCTCTCCGCGCCCACCGGCATCTCCGACATCAACATCGAGGTGCGCCGGGGCGAGATCGTCGGGCTGTGCGGCCTGGTCGGCTCCGGCCGCAGCGAGGTCGCCCGCGCCATCTTCGGCGCCGATCCCGTGACCTCGGGCGAGATCATCTTCGACGGCAAGAGCATTTCCGGCGAGCCGGATCTCGCCGCCCGCCGCGGCATCGCGCTGATCCCGGAGAGCCGCAAGAGCGAAGGCCTCGCGCTGCTGCGATCCGTCAGCGACAATCTGGTGGTGTCGGCGCTGAAAAAGCTGTTTCCGAGCGGGCTATTCGACCAACGCTCGGCCCAGCGTACCGCTGACGGTCTGATCCGGCAGCTCCGCATCGCGACACCAAGCGCACGCCAGACCGTCGGCCTGCTCTCGGGCGGCAACCAGCAGAAGGTCGTGATCGGCAAATGGCTCGCCGCCGGCTCAAAACTCTTCATCTTCGACGAGCCGACGCGGGGCATCGACATCGGCGCCAAGTCGGAGATCTTCGCGCTGATCGACCGCCTCGTGGCGGACGGCGCGGCGGCCCTGATGATCTCGTCCGAGCAGGTCGAGATCTGCCATGTCTGCGACCGCGCCTATGTGATGCGCGAGGGACGCATCGCCGGACATCTGACACGCAGCGAATTGACCGAGGAGAATATCGTGCGATTGGGGATGCATCATGCGTGAGGCCGCGGTCGTCGCTCAACCAAATCCACTGCAGCGCATTCCCGGCGTTGCCATGGTGCTGGTGCTGCTGATCGCGCTGTTCAGCGCGATCGCGCCCGGCTTCCTATCGGTCGCCAACCTCTCCAACGTGCTGGTGCAGTCGACCATCCTGACCATGCTCGCGCTGCCGATGACGCTGATCATCATGACGGAGGGGCTGGACCTGTCGATGGGCGCGGTGCTGACGCTGACCTCGCTCTGCGTCGCTATCGTGTCGCTTGCGACCAAGTCGATGCTGCTGGGCCTTGGCGCCGGCCTTCTGGTCGGTACGGCCTTTGGTGTTGCGAACGGCTGGCTGGTCGCCATTCTGGGCATACCGCCCTTCGTCGCGACGCTCGGCACGCTCGGCATGGCGCAAGGCCTGTCGCTGATCGTGAGCGACGGCCAGAGCGTGGTCGGCATTCCCCACAGCGTGCGCGACATCTACTCGGCGACGCTAGCAGGCATTCCCGTGCCGATCGTGATGGCGCTGGTGACTTATGCGACCTTTCACGGCCTGCTCTATCACACCCGCTTCGGCACCTACATCTTCGCCCTCGGCGGCAACCGCGAGGCGCTGCGCTATGCCGGGCTCTCGCCCAACAGGCTGCTGATCGCGGTCTACGCGATCGGTGGCGCCATGGCCGGAATCGCAGGCCTGTTGATGACCGCACGCATGAACTCCGGCCATCCCACCGCCGGCCTCGGTCTGGAATTCGATGCCATCGCGGCCGTCGCCGTCGGCGGCACCTCGTTCGAGCGGGGCAATGGCTGGCTACTCGGTACGCTGCTCGGGGTCCTTTCCGTCGGCGTGTTGCGCAACGGCCTGAATCTGATCTCGCTCCCCTCCTCGGTGCAGGTCGCCAGCGTCGGCGTGCTCGTCATCGTTGCCCTGTTCCTCGACGGCCTCAGGAGCCGCACATGACCGACATCACCAAGGGCGCCATGGCGCCGCCCCGCTCCTTCCTGTCGCAGGACGCGGTCCAGCTATTCTATCGGCTGCTCGCGGCTTTCCTGATCTGCGCGGTGCTGGCCGTGCTCAGCGATTCCTTCCTGAGCCTCGGCAACATCCTCAACGTGCTGAGGCAGGCAAGCTTGACCTTCTTCATCGCCTCCGGCCTGACGCTGGTGGTGCTGACCGCAGGCCTCGATCTCTCCGTCGGCGCCAATGTCGCGCTGTCCGCCTGCCTCGCCGGTACCGTGATCCACACGACCGGTTCGCCTGCGCTCGGCATCCTCACCGGACTTGCCTGCGGCGGGCTCGTCGGCCTGATCAACGGCGTCATGGTCACGGCGCTCCGCATCCCCTCCTTCATCGCCACCTACGGCATGCTCTGGGTGCTGAACGGCCTCACCTATTGGTACATGGCGGGCGAGACCCTGCACGGCTTCCCGGCCGGCTTCCGCCAGATCGGCAGCGGCTATCTGTTCGGCCTGCCCATTCCGGTCTACCTGCTCCTGGTGTTCCTCGGCATCGGGACGTTCTTCGCGCAGCGCACGGTCTGGGGCCAGGAGATCTACGCGATCGGCGCCAATCCTGTCGCCGCACGACTATCAGGCATTCCCGTCGCGCGCCGCCTGCTGCTGGTCTACGCGGTCTCAGGCACCATGGCGGGACTTGCCTCGATCATCTTCCTGTCGCGGCTCAATTCGGCCGAGGCCGATATCGGCGAGAGCCTGACGCTGCCGGCGATCGCGGCCGTTCTGATCGGGGGCACCTCGCTGTTCGGCGGCGTCGGCACCGTGTTCGGCACCTTCATCGGCGCGCTGATCCTGACCCTGGTGCTGAACGGCATGAACCTGCTCGCGGTCAGCGCCAATTGGCAGCCGCTCGTCACCGGCGTCATCGTCATTCTCGCGGTCTGGCTCGACATGAAGACCCGCCGCCGCGCGCAATGAGTTCCAGCAATCCAACAAGCAAAATGAGGGATGGAGGCAATATGAGAAAGACAATTGGCTATGTGGCGCTGCCGTTGCTGATGGCGACCGCGCTCACCACTGCGGCGCGTGCCGACGGCGAGACCATCGCCGTCTTCACCAAGAACCAGACCAATCCGTTCTTCCAGACGGTGCGGGTCGGCGCCGACAACATGGCGAGGGTGCTGAACGCGAAGACGCTGCAATACATCCCGACCAAGCCGGACTCGATTCCCGAGCAGCTCAGCCAGATCGAGGACGTGGTGGTGAAGAAGCCGAGCGCGATCGTGTTCACGCCGGTCGATTACAAGGCGATGGTGCCGGGCGTCGAGAAGATCAACGAAGCCAAGATCCCGGTCGTCAACATCACCGACCGTTCTGCCGGCGGCAAGTTCCTGTCCTTCGTCGGCGCCGACGATTACAGCCTTGGGCTGGAGACCGCGCGCTTCCTGCTCAAGACGCTCGGCGGCAAGGGCAACATCGTCATCATCGAAGGCGTCAAGGGCTCGCTGACCAATGTCGACCGCGTCCGCGGCTTCAACGACGCGCTGAAGGAAGCCCCCGGCGCCAAGCTTTTGGCCTCGCAGCCCGGCAACTACCAGCGGCTCCAGGCGCTGCAGGTGATGGAGAACTTGATGCAGTCGAATTCGCAAATCGACGGCGTGTTAGCCGCCAACGATGCCATGGCGGTCGGCGCGATCGAGGCGCTCGACGGTGCCAACCGCAAGGCGCAGGTGATCGGCATCAACGGCACCAAGGAGGCGATCGACGCGATCAAATCCGGCAAACTGCTGGCGAGCGGCGACTACAACGGCTTTGCGCAAGGCTGCCTCGGCACCATGATGGCAATCCGCTCCTTGCGGGGCCAGCCTGTTATCAGCGAGATCGTGCTGAAGCCGACGGTGATCACCAAGGACAATTACGGGCCGTTCGACGTGCCGCTGGAACAGCGGACCTGCCCCACCTTCGAGGACGCCGGCAAGCTCAGCGCGAAGTAGACGACCCGATCGCACCAAGCCCGGACGGCCGCAGCCCGCGGCCGTCCCAAGAATGAAGCCAAGAAACGGAGACAGCATGCTGTTCGCCATTCACGCCCTCGACCGCACCGGCGCGTTGCCGACCCGGCTCGCCAATTACGATGCCCACAAGGCTTTCCTCAGCGACACCTCGCGCTTCGGCGTCAAGATCGTGATGTCCGGTCCGCTCGTCTCCGACGACGGCCAGACCATGATCGGCAGCCTGTTCCTGATCGAGGCCCCTAGCCGTAGCGAGGTCGAGGCCTTCAATCGCGCCGATCCGTTTGCCGCGGCCGGCATCTGGGACAAGGTGACGATCACCGGCTTCCTGCGCCGGCAGGGTTGAGGGTCCGCCACGACAAAGTGCGAAAACAACCCCATGCACAGTAGAACGGGGCTTGTTTTCGCTTACGAATTTCCGATGCACCGCGCGACCTCGCATCCGAGGCCAATGCCGACCCGGATCGGCGGTGGATTTTGACTCGTCGGGCAAAACAGGGGCATAATGTAATCATCACCCGATGGCAGTTGCGCCCGCCATCCAGGCACCTGCCCAGCGTCGGCGCGGTGTGCGACGCGGACTGGCGTCAGGTCCCTAACCGCTGACTGCCGGCGCGGCCTCTTCCAGGTGACACGCCACCCATTGCTCGGCTCCGGCCGCGCGCAGCGTCGGCTCCTCGGTCCGGCAACGATCGAACACGAACGGGCAACGGGTGTGAAAGCGACACCCCTTCGGCGGATTGATCGGGCTCGGCACGTCGCCCTTGAGGATGATGGGATTGCGCTGGGCTCCGGGCTCCGGCAGCGGCACGGCCGAAAGCAGCGCCTTGGTGTAGGGATGCCTTGGCGCGGCAAAGATCTCGCGGCGCGGGGCGACCTCGACGATCTTACCGAGATACATCACCGCGACGCGATGGGTCATGTGCTCGACGATGGCAAGATCGTGGCTGATGAAGAGCAGCGCGAGGCCGAACTCGCGCTGCAGATCCTGCAGTAGATTGACGATCTGCGCCTTGACCGAAACGTCGAGCGCGGAGACCGCCTCGTCGCAGACGATCAGCTCGGGCTCGGCCGCAAGCGCCCGCGCGATGCCGATGCGCTGACGCTGGCCGCCGGAGAATTCGTGCGGCCTGCGGTTCAGCGCCTCGCGCGGCAGGCGCACCGTGTCCATCAGCGATGTGACACGGACCTCGAGATCCTCTGCGGACTTGGCGAGGCCGAAATTGCGGATCGGCTCGGCGAGAATGTCGCGCACGCGCATGCGCGGATTAAGGCTGGAGAACGGATCCTGGAACACGACCTGCACGCGGCGGCGCATCTGGCGCATCGTGCCCGGTGCGGCGTCGTCGATCCTCTGGCCGTCGAGGATGACCTGGCCCGAGGTGATCTCGAACAGCCGCAGGATGGCGCGGCCAACCGTCGATTTTCCGCAGCCGGACTCCCCGACCAGCGACAGCGTCTCGCCGCGCGCGATCTCGAAGGAGACGCCGTCCACCGCGTAGACGAATTCGGTTTGCCGTCCGAAGAGGCCCTTGTTGATCGGAAAGTGCTTCTTGAGGTCGTTGACCTGGAGCAGCGGAACACTCATGCCGCGATCGCTCCCTTGGCGGCGTAATGGCACGCAGCGATGTGGCGGGGGCCCTTCTCTTCCAGCCCCGGCGCATACTGGCGGCACAGATCGGTCGCGAGCGCACAGCGCCCGGCAAAGACGCAGCCCGTGATCGGCTTGCGCAGATCAGGCACCTGCCCGGGAATCTCGGCGAGCCGCGTCGCGGTGCCCGCAAGCGAAGAGCCGAGCTTCGGCACCGCGCCTAACAGGCCCTGCGTATAGGGATGGCGCGGGGAACGGAACAGCTCGGCCACCGGCGCCTCCTCGACCTTGCGGCCGGCATACATCACCATGACACGCTCGGCGATCTCGGCGACGACGCCGAGATCGTGGGTGATCAGGATGATGGCCGCACCGACCCGGCGCTTCAGGTCCAGCATCAGCTTGAGGATCTGCGCCTGGATTGTCACGTCGAGGGCGGTTGTCGGCTCGTCTGCAATGAGAAGCTTCGGATTGCAGGCCAGCGCAACCGCGATCATCACGCGCTGGCGCATGCCGCCGGACAGCTGGTGCGGATATTCGCCGACGCGCCGTTTCGGCTCGGGAATGCCGACCAGCGTCAGCATCTCGACCGCGTGCGCCTCCGCCGCCTGCTTGTCGAGGCCCTGATGGATCATCAAGGTCTCGCGGATCTGGCGGCCGACGGTGAGCACCGGGTTCAGGCTCGTCATCGGTTCCTGAAAGATCATCGAGATGTCGTTGCCGCGGATCGCGCGCATCTCGCGATCGGACAGTTTCAGCAG
Organism: Bradyrhizobium sp. IC4060; assembly: GCF_020193715.1. Classification (NCBI taxonomy): domain Bacteria; kingdom Pseudomonadati; phylum Pseudomonadota; class Alphaproteobacteria; order Hyphomicrobiales; family Nitrobacteraceae; genus Bradyrhizobium; species Bradyrhizobium sp. IC4060. The sequence goes on from NZ_JADYVJ010000001.1 coordinate 1,050,335, forward strand.
ATCCCTGCCCGCGAAGCGGATGCTGCCTGCGATCCGGCCCGGCGGCTCCGGAATCAGCCGCATCAAGGACATCGACGTCACCGACTTGCCGCAACCGGATTCGCCGACGATGGCGAGCGTCTCACCCTCGTTGACATGGAAGGATACCCCGTCGACCGCGCGGTTGATGCCGCCGGGCGTGCGGAAATGGGTCTGGAGGTTCTCGACTTCGAGCAAAGCCATCGCAATCAGCCTCGATCCATCACAGACAACATCACAGGCTTTTGGCCATGCGCGGGTCGAGCGCATCGCGAAGGCCGTCGCCGAGCAGATTCACGGCGAGCACGGTGACGGACAGGAACGCCGCCGGGAAGAACACGATGTAGGGCTTCACCTGCCAAAGCGCGCGGCCCTCGGCCATGATGTTGCCCCAGGACGGAATGGTCGGCGGCGTGCCGGCGCCGATAAAGGACAGGATCGCCTCCGTGATCATGGCGCTGGCGCAGATGTAGGTCGCCTGGACCAGCATCGGCGCAACCGTGTTGGGCAGGATGTGGCGCAGGATGATCATCGGCGTGCGCGTGCCGCAGGCCACGGCCGCGTCCACATAGGGCTGCTCGCGCAAGGACAGCACGACGCTGCGGACGAGGCGCGAGACGCGCGGAATCTCGGCGATGGTGATCGCCAGGATGACGTTGCCGACGCTGCCGCGCGTCAGGGCCATGAGCGCGATCGCCAGCAGGATCGGCGGAATCGACATCAGCCCGTCCATGAACCGCATCAGGATGCCGTCGGCCCAGCGGATGAAGCCGGAGACCATGCCGATGGCAAGGCCGATCGCCGAGGCGCAGATCGCGACCGACAGGCCGACCGTGAGCGAGACGCGCGCGCCGAACAGCACGCGCGAATAGATGTCGCGGCCGAGCACGTCGGTGCCGAACCAGAAATCGGCCGACGGCGCGCGGGTGCGCTTGGCGGGCGCAAGCGCGGTCGGATCGACCGTGCCGAGGTACGGCGCAAAGACCGCGATCAGCACCAGCATGAGCAGCAGCGCGCCGCCGATCGCGACCGTCGGATGGCCGCGCAGGAGGCCGACGAAGCCGCGCCGTATCCTGACCGGCCGCAGGATCTCGGGCAGCTGCGGTGCAAGGACGAGGCCGGCCGGAAGCGAATGCGGATTAACGGTGGTGTCGGTCAATAGCGGATCCTCGGGTCAACGAGCGTGTAGACGACGTCGATCATCAGATTGACGAGGACGTAGACGAAGCTGAACAGCAGCACGATGCCCTGGATCACCGGATAGTCACGGCGCAGGATGGCATCGATGGTGAGGCGGCCGAGGCCGGGGATCGCGAACACGCTCTCGGTGACGACCGCGCCGCCGATCAGGAGCGCGATGCCGATCCCGATCACGGTGACGATCGGCACCGCCGCGTTCTTCAGGGCGTGAATGAACAGGATGCCGCCCTGCCCGAGGCCCTTGGCCTTGGCGGTGCGGATATAGTCCTGCTGCAGCACTTCGAGCATGGCTGCCCGCGTGATGCGGGCGACCAGCGCGATGTAGACGCAGCCGAGCGCGATCGCCGGCAGGATCAGGTTTTCCAGCCATGGCCAGAAACCCTGGGCCAGCGGCGTGTAGCCCTGCACCGGCAGCCATTCCAGCTCCAGCGCGAAGATGTAGGCGAGCATGTAGCCGACCACGAAGACCGGCAGCGAGAATCCGAACACGGCAAAGCCCATGATGACGCGATCGATCAGGCTGCCGGCCTTCCATGCCGCCACCACGCCGAGCGGCACCGCCACCACGATCGTCAGCAGCAGCGTGACGATCATCAGCGACAGCGTCGGTCCGAGACGCTGCCCGATCATCGCCGAGACCGGCAGGTTGGTGAAGATCGAGGTGCCGAGATCGCCGTGCAGGATGCGCCAGACCCAGCCTCCGAACTGGACCAGGAAGGGCCGGTCCAGCCCGAGGCTCTGGCGGATGCGCTCCACATCCTCCGGGCTTGCCTGATCGCCCGCGATCACCACGGCCGGATCGCCGGGCGCGATGTAGAGCAGGCTGAACACGAACAGCGCGACGATGGCCATGACTGGCAAGGTCGCGACGATGCGACGGAGGATGTAGGAGAGCATCTGGCCTCAGCGCACGATCATGCGGACTTCGACACGCCCCAAAAGAACGGCAGCGGTCCCTTGGCAACGCCGGAGACGTTCTTGCGCCACGCGGTGTAGCTCAGGAAGAAGCCCGTGGGCGCGTAGACGACGTCATCGATCGCCGCCTTGTTGAGGCGGCCCATGGCGGCCTTCTCCTCGTCAACGTTCTTGGCCTCGAACCACGAGGCGACCTCCTTTTCGGTGGCCGCGCTGGTGGGCCAGCCGAACCAGGCCTTGTCGCCGTTGGCACGGATGGCGGTGTAGGGAGCCGGATTGACGCAATCCGCGCCTGCGTGCCAGGTGTGGAACATGTTCCAGCCGCCCTGTCCCGGAGGTGTCTTCTGCGCGCGGCGGGAGCCGACCGTGCCCCAATCGGTTGCGACGAAGTCGACATTCATGCCGAGCTTCTTGAGAAGATCGGCGGTGACGTCGCCCATCGCCTTGGTGATTGGCTGGTCCTGCGCGACGAGGCACGTCACCGGCTGGCCGGAATAGCCGCTCTCGGCGAGCAGCTTCTTGGCGGCGTCCAGATCGCGCTTGCCCTTCAGGATCTCGCCGCCCACTTCGGTGTAGAGCGGCGTATCCGGCGTGAAGTAGCCGGGCAGCGGCTTCCACAGCGAATTGTCGTCGCCGACGATCGCGCGCATGTAGTCTTCCTGGCTGAGCGCCATCAGCACCGCACGCCGCGCCTTGACGTCGTTGAACGGCGGATACAGGAAGTTCATGCGGAACGAGCCGATATTGCCGAGGGGATCGCCGATATCGACGCTGATATTCTTGTTCTTCTTCAGAACCGGAACGAGATCCGCGATCGGGTTCTCCCACCAGTCGATCTCACCGTTCTGCAACGCGGCCGCCGCGGTTGCCGGATCCGGCATGATCACCCACTCGACGCGGTCGACCATCACCTGCTTGCCGCCAGCAAGCCAGGACGCCTTCTCCTGCCGCGGTGAATAGTCGGCGAATTTCTCGAACACGGCCTTCGCACCGGGGACCCACTCGCTCTTGGCGAACTTCAGCGGACCGGAGCCGATATATTCAGAAATCTGCTTGAACGGATCGGTCTGCGCGATGCGCTCCGGCATGATGAAGCTGCAAGGCGAATTGTTCTTGCCGAGCGCATAGAGCAATTTCGGGAAAGGCTGCTTCAGCACCCATTTGAAGGTGCGGTCGTCGACGGCCGTGAGCTCCTGCTGGAGCGCCTTGATCATCAGGCCCATCGGATCGCGCGCCGACCAGCGCGTCAGGCTTGCCACGACGTCCTTGCTGAGCACCGGCTCGCCATCGTGGAACTTGAGGCCGGGCCGCAGCTTGAACGTCCAGGTGGTGCCGTCGTCGGTCACTTCCTCGGACTCGACCATCTGCCGCTGCGGCCGGAACGAGGAATCGATGCCGTAGAGCGTGTCCCAAACCATCGCGGCGGCATTGCGCACGACATATTGCGTGCCCCAGATCGGGTCGAAATTGGCAAGATTGGCCTGGGGCACGAAACGCAGGGTGCGCGCCGAGGCACCCTGGGCGATCGCCGGGGCCGACAGGCCACCCGTCAATGCCAGGCTGCCCGCGCCAGCCAGTCCCTTCAATACCGTCCTGCGATCCATGAAGTCCTCCCAGAAATGCCGTGATGCCAGCTGTTCATTGGCAAAGGGCAAGTGAAACCGAGCCCATTTGCAAGCAAATGGTATGCCACTAAATGCGCCATCGCCAGCGGGATCTCACCGCCATTTGGGCTGATCCCGGCCTCAAAGAGCGGCCGCCAGGGCCGGCCCGGCCTCGAAATGCGGAATCGCTTCGACCAGCTTGCGCGTGTAGTCTGACTTCGGATTATCGAACAGCGCACGGCTCTCGCCCTGCTCCACGATGCCGCCGTTGCGCAGCACGATGGTGCGGTCGCACAGCATGCGCACGACGTTGAGATCGTGGCTGACGAACAGCAGCGCAATGTCGTTTTCACGCCTGAGGCGATCGAGCAGTTGCAGCACCACCGCCTGCACCGAGACGTCGAGCGCGGCGGTCGGCTCGTCCAGCACCAGCAGCCGCGGCCGGCAGGCGATGGCGCGGGCAATGCCGACGCGGGCCTTCTGCCCGCCGGAGAGCTGATGCGGAAACCGCGGCAACAGATCGAGCGGCAGTCCGACCCGCTCGGCGCATTCTTCCACCCGTTTGCGCAAGCCTCCGCCCGCGCGCATGCCGTCGAGCCGCATCAAGGGATGGGCAATGCAATCGAACGCCGTAAAGCGCGGGTTGAGGCTCTCGTTGGGGTCCTGAAAGACCATCTGGATGTCTTTGCGTAACGGCGAGCGGTGGAAATCGCGCGCCGCCACGTGCCCGATCGACTGCCCGTCGAACACGATGTCGCCCTCGCTCGGATCGATCAGGCGGCAGATCATGCGTGAGGTCGTGCTCTTGCCCGAGCCGGACTCGCCGACCAGCCCGACACTCTCGCCGCCCGCCATCGTCATCGAGAAGTCGGCAACCGCAGCAGCGCCCTGATCGAAACGCTTGGCGAGCTTGCGCACTTCCAGGAGCGGCGGCGTGCCGTGCGCTCGCTCCTGCCTGGGCCTGGTGACGACGTTGGCGTAACGCTCTCTGTCCTCCTCCGTCACGAGATCTTCGATCCGTGACGTCGCCGTCGGCGACGCCGCAACCAGGCGCCTCGTATAGGCGTGCTGCGGCGCACTGAAGAGAATGCCGGGGCTCGCCTCCTCGACGATGCGGCCGCGCTCCATCACGGCGATGCGGCGGCAATAGCGCGCCGCAAGGCCGAGGTCGTGCGTGATCAGGATCGTGGCCATGCCTCGCGCGGCGGCAATGTCTGCCAGCAGATCCATCACCACCTTCTGCGTGGTGACGTCGAGGCCGGTGGTCGGCTCGTCCGCGATGAGCAGTGCAGGATTGCAGGAGATCGCGATCGCGATCATGACGCGCTGGCACATGCCGCCGGAGAGCTCGTGCGGATAGGCGTTCATCCGCGCCTCGGGATCGCGGATCTGAACGGCGCGCAGCAGGTCCAGCGCCTCGGCACGCGCGGCCTCTTTCGAGATACGCTTGTGGGTGAGGATCGCGTCCGCGATCTGCAGGCCGATCGCGCGGATCGGGTTGAGCGCCGCCCGCGGATTCTGGAAGATCATCGACATCGCGGCGCCCTGCAGCTGTCGCAGATCATCGCCGCGGAGCTTGGTGACGTCCTGCCCGCGGAACAGAATCTTGCCGCCGGTGACGCGGCCGGCTGCATCGAGCAGCCGCGTCGTCGCAAAGCCGGTGACCGACTTGCCCGAGCCGCTCTCGCCGACGAGGCCGAGCATCTCGCCGGCCTTGACGGTGAGCGTGACGCCGCGCACGGCCTCGACCATGCCCCGCCGCGTCGAGAACGCGACGTGGAGGTCGTCGATCCTGAGCAGGTCCTCGCTCATGTGCGCATCCGGGGATCGAGAATGTCCCGCATGCCGTCGCCGAGGAGGTTGAAGCACAGCACGGCCAGCATCAGTGCGAGGCCGGGAAAGGCCACCAGCCACCAGCGTCCGGTGGAGATGAAGCGCGCGCCTTCCGCGACCATGATGCCCCATTCCGGCGTCGGCGGCTTGACGCCGAGACCGATGAAGGACAGGCCGGCGGCATTGAGAATGGCCCAGCCGAGATTGAGCGAGATCTGCACCGCCATCGCCGGCAGGATGTTCGGCAGCAGGAAGCGCAGCACCACCGAGAAATGGCTCTCGCCGCAGGCGCGCGCAGCCTCGACCCAGCCGACATTGCGGCGGACGTTGACCTCGGCCCGTGCGAAGCGGATGTAGAACGGAAGATTGATGATCGCGGTCGCGATCACGATGTTCTCGATCCGGTTGCCGAGCGCGGCGACCATCGCCATCGCCAGCACGAACAACGGAAAGGCCATCATCACGTCGACGAAGCGGCCGACGGCGCGATCGAGCCGTCCGCCGGCATAGCCGCAGAACGCGCCGACGACGGCCCCGATCACGAACGAGATTCCGACCGCGGAGACTGCGATGGCAAGGTCGAGCCGTGCAGCGATGATGAGACGGCTGAACACGTCGCGGCCGAGCTGGTCCGTGCCGGCAATGTGCGCCGCACTCGGCGGCAGCAGCGCCTCCGACACGTTCGAGGCCACGGGGTCGTAAGGCACGATCCACGGTCCGAAGATCGCGACCAAGACGAACAGCGTCACCCCGGCCGCGGCCACCGCCGTGAGCGGATTGCCGCGCAGGATCCAGACCGAATGGCGAAGTGTGGCGCTGGTCATTCGATCGACACCCTGGGATCGGCGATGCCGTAGCAGATGTCCACGACGAGATTGACCAGCACGAACAGGCTGGCCATCAGCAGCACGAAACCCTGCACCGGCGCATAGTCGGAGGACAGCAACGCGTCGAGCGCATAAGAGGCCACGCCCGGCCAGGAGAACACTTTCTCCACCAGCACGTTGGCGCCCAGCATGGTCGAGAACACGATGCCGGCGATGGTGATGACGGGCAGGATCGCATTGCGGAGCGCATAGGTGACGACCACCTTGCGCCAGGACAATCCGACCGAGCGCGCAGTGCGCACGAAATCGCTGCCGAGCGAGACCAGCATCGAGGCCCGCGTGATCCGCGCCAGCGGCGCGATCACGAACAGCGCCATGCTCACCGCCGGCAGGATCAACTGCCTGCAGGCCGCCCACCAGCCCTCGACGTCGCCGGCGAGCAGGAAATCGATCGAGAGGAAGCCGGTGCGCTGCGGCGGCAGCGAGGTGAAGACGTCGATGCGCCCGGTCGGATCAGGGGCCAGCCCGAACAGATAATAGAAGACATAGATCAAGAGCAGGCCCGAGACGAAGGTCGGCACGCAGACGCCGAGTGCGCAGAACAGCCGCACGCCGTGATCGATGATTGATCCCGGCCGCAGCGCCGCCAGCACCCCAAGCGGCACGGCCGCGATGAGCGCGATCAACAGTGCGGTGAAGGTGAGCTCGAGCGAGGCCGGCAATCGCTCGCGCAGGTCCTTCAGCACCGGCTGCCCCGTCATCATCGAGCGGCCGAGATTGCCGTGGCCGATGTCGGAGAGATAGAACACGAGCTGCTCCGGCACGGATTTGTCGAGCCCCATCTGCTTGCGGATCTGCTCGATCTCCTCCTTGCCGGCATTGGGTCCCGAGGCGAAGAACACCGCGGGGTCGCCGGGCAGAACGCGCATCAACAGGAAGGTGAAGACCAGCACACCGAACAGTGCCGGCAGCGACGACAAGAGCCGCCTGCCCGCCCGCACCATCGTTGCACCAAGACCGGTCGTCACCATTCAGCGTCCCTGCTGGCCGCGGATGTCACTTGCGGCTGACATCGCGATAATCCACCTGGCGGTGGAACTCATAGGTGTAGCCTTCGATCGACGGCGCCATCACCGCGTCCTGATTGGGCTGCCACAGCATGATCTGCGGCATCAGGTCGACATGCATCGCGTTGAGCTTGCGGCCGGCTTCCTCGTACTTGGCCTTATCCGGCTCGAAGCGGGCCTCCTGCGCAATCGCGGCAAGGTCCGGATTGTTGATCGAAGAGTAATTCCAGCGCTGAGTGCCGGTGTAGAAGTTGCGGTAGAAATAGTCGGTCGACGGCAGCCAGGCGACGATGCCTTCGGTGAAGAACGGCAGCTTCTTCTCGTTGATCTGCGTCGACATCTGCGCGTCCGGCAGCTTCTGGATGTCGACCTTGATGCCGATCTTGCCAAGAGACTCCTTGACGAGGGCGGCCATCGGCTCGGCCGTCGCGGCCTGGCCGACATTGAAGCTGAAGGTGGTCGAGAATCCTTCGGGCAGACCTGCAGCCTTGAGGTATTCCCTGGCCTTGTCGAGATCCATCTTCACCGGCTGCTGGAACGGATAGATGCCGTTCGCCGGCTTGCCGTCCGGCCAGGTCGCGCCGAACAGCGGCGCGCCGCGGCCGAACAGGGCCGCCTTGAACATGTCCTCATAGGGCAGCGCGGAAGCGATGGCGCGGCGGACATTGACGTTGTCGAAGGGCGGGATCTGGTTGTTCATCGAGACGTAGGTGACCGCATTGTATTGCGGCGTCGAGATTACCTTGAGCTTGCCCTTGGCCTCCAGCGACTGCACGTCGCTGGCCTGCAGGTCGAGCACGAGATCGGCATCGCCGCGCTCCACGAGGTTCGCGCGGGTCGCCGGCTCCGGCACCGACTGCACGATGACGCGCTTGAAGTACGCCGGCTTGCCGGGCGATCCCCGGTTCCAGGCCTCGTTGCGCTTGATGATCACCTGCTCGCCCGGCTTGAAGCTCTCGACCGCATAGGCGCCGCTGCCGGCGGTGTGCTCCTTCAGCCAGGCCGTGGCCCAGGGATCGTCAGCCGTCGCGTGCTCTTTTGCCACTTTCGAGTTGATGATCATCGGGTAGACGGTGGCGAGATTGGGCAACGCAAGCTTGTCGGGTTTTGGCAGCGTCACCTCGATGGTGAGGGGATCGATCACCTTGAACTGATCGGCCGACGTCAGCGAGCCCGTCAGCAGCTGCGCCTTGCCGAGGATCGGCGCGGTGACGCAGCGGTCGAGCGACCACTTGACATCCTCGGCCGTGACCGGCGAGCCGTCCTGGAACTTTGCATCCTTGCGCAGGCGGAAGGTGATCTTAAGGCCGTCGGGACTGACGTCATAGGATTCGGCGAGCTCGCCGGTGATCGTGTCGAGGTCGAACACCCATTTGCCGTTGAGCTGCTTGCGGCCGAATGCCACCAGCCGGTCATAGGTGCTCATGCTCAACGCGAAGGATTCGCGGGTCGAGCCGGGGATGTTGGGATCGAGCGTGTTGACGGAGGCGCCGGTGACGTAGCGCAAGGTCTCTGCCCTGGTTTGCGCTTGCGACGGCGCAGTGGCGATGAGCAGCAGCGCAGTGGTAGCGAGAACTGAGGTCGCCAGTCTGAAAGACACAAAACGCATTGGTTTTTCCCTGAATTTCGAACGAGAACGCCAGCAAGGCAGGTTCAGAAGGAAGCAAGTTGCGCGCCAGTCCGATCGGACATTTCGAGGGACGCGAGGTCGCGACGGCGCATGGGTGATCACAGCGATTCCCCCATTTCTCGCGCATGACGCGTCACCACGGCCTGCGGCACGTCATAGGCGCTGAGCGAATCCCAGTGCCGTTCGACATCGGCGCGAAACAGGCCGCGCGTCAGGCCGTGGACCAGCTTTGGAACGGCGGTCGTCATCGCATTGATCGACGATCCCGACGGACCGAAGCTCATGGTCGAGGCGATGGCGAACAGATGGATGTCGGCGATCCACGGCGTCATTCCCGGCTCGCGCTCGGTGAAGGCATAGTCGTCGGCGAGATAGGGAAAGCGGCCGAGCCGTTCGTTGCGTTCGTCTTCCGGCGGCTGGTAGCGGTCGGCCCAGGTCGCGATGTTGGCGGCACATTGGGCGAGCTCGCCGCGGCCGGCAAAGTCCATGTCGATGCCGGTGCCGCAGATGACGAAATCGGCGGTGATGGCGCCGCGCGGCGTCTGGAGTTCAACGCCGTTATCGGTCTTGCGCGCGGCTTCGACCGGCGCGGCCTCGTGCAGTGTGAAGTTGGCGTGACGCGCACAGCGGTCATAGGTCGGCTGCGGAAATCCTTCCCGCATCTCGAGGATCTTGCGCATGAAGCGCCAGCGCCAGGCATCGTCGAGATCGCTGAGATGACGCAGGAAGCCACGAAAGGTCAGCCAGCGATAGGGCTGGATCACCTGGATCTGCGCACGGCGGCACAGCAGGTGCACTTCAGCGGCACCGGCCTCCAGCGCAGTCGCCGCATTGTCGAAAGCGGAGGCGCCGGCACCGATCACGGCGACGCGCTTGCCGCGCAGGCTTTCGAAATCGATGTCGTCGGCGACGGTTGCAACAGAGCTCGCCGGCAGATGCACCAGCTGCTCCGGAATCATCCAACCGCCCATGCCCTCCTGCCCTGTCGCAAGCACGATCTTCCGCGCATAGAGCGTTTCGACCTCTCCTGCCCGTTTCACGCGCGCAGCGAGCAGGCCGTTAGCCGCCGGCGCGATCTCCTTGAGCTCGCAAGCGTTGCGCACCGGCAAGCCGACCGTGCGCCGCAGCCAGAGCAGATACTCCGCCCAATGCTCGCGCGCGATCAGGCCGAGCTCCTGCCAGCTCGCCTTGCCGAAGCGGGCCTCGTGCCAGGACTGGTAAGTCAGGCCGGGGATATCGAGATCCGGGCCGGTGTAGTCCTTCGGGCTGCGCAGCGTCGGCATGCGGGCGTAGGTGAGCCACGGGCCCTCCTTGCCCTCCTCGGCCTTGTCGATCAGCAGGATGTTGCTGACGCGCGAGCGCAGCAGGCCGAAGCCGATGGCTATGCCGGACTGGCCGGCGCCGATGATGAGAACATCCAGCGCCGGCTTGCCGTCTGGCCCCGCTTTCGGTTCGAGCCACGCCGCGCCGGGATGCGCGATCCGAGCGAGATCGGCGTGAATGTCGGCTTCGAGCTGGATCAGCGCCTCACTCATGCGGCGAGCCAGCCTCCGTCGACCACCATCACGGTGCCGGTCGTGAACGACGAGGCATCGCTCGCGAGATGCAGTGCGGTTTGCGCGATCTCCTCAGGCACGCCGAAGCGCTTCATGGCGTGGCGGTTGCGCGAGGCCTCGCGCACTTGCTCGGAATTGGCGTGCCGGGCAAAGCTGCGGCGAAGCATCGGCGTGTCGATTGCGCCGGGCGCGATCGCGTTGACACGGATGCCATCCGTTGCGAAATCCACCGCCATGGTCCGCGTCAGGCTGATGATCGCGCCCTTGGCCGCGATATAGGCGCTGTTGCCCTTGCCGCCGGCAATGGCGAGCTGCGATGCCAGCGTGATGATCGAGCCGCTGTTCTGCCGCTGCATCTGCGGCACCGCAGCCCGCGCCCACAGCCAGGTGCCGCCGACATTGGCGCGGAACACCGCATCCCAGTCGTCCAGGCTCGTGGTCAGCACCGTGCCACCACAGGAGAAGCCAGCCGCGGTCATGAGGATATCGAGCCGACCATGCCGGGCCACGACGTCGCCGACGACGGTTTCGGCGAATGCGCCATCGCCGACGTCGCCGATATGCGTCGTCGCTTCGCCGATAAGGCTCAGCGTTTCCTCGAGGCCCGCGGCGTCACGATCGACCAAAGCAAGGCGCGCGCCCTCCTCCGCGAACAGTTTTGCGCTGGCGCGGCCGATGCCCGAGCCTGCGCCGGTGATGATGGCCGTGCGCCCCTGCAGCCGCATGTCAGATCCCCTCCCTGTGCTGCATCCACCAGGCGCTCATCGCGGCAGCGGAATCCGCACAGCCGAACCGCGCGCGCCAGCCGAATTCGTCGGCCATTCGCGTCACTGAGAGCGGCGCGCGATCGCCCCCATGAAGCTTGATGAAGGTCTTCTCGCCCGGCTCCGCCAGCCGACACTCCAGCCCGGGATGCAGGGCCGCAAAAGCCTCGCCCCATTGCAGCGCCGACCAGGCCGCGCCGCTGGAGATATTGTAGAGCCGATGGCGCGGCCGCTCGGCTTCGATCAGCACAGCCACGGCCTCGGCAGCGTCCAGCGCGTAGGTCCAATCCTTGATGCCTGGCGCCGGCAGCAGCGCCGGTTCGCCGCGAGCGAATGCAGCAAGGATCTGGAACTGGAGGCTGGGCGTATCGCGCACCGAACCTGGCCGCTCCCACGGACCAAATACGGCACTTAAGCGCACACTCAGAAAATCGCCGCCAAACAGCTCGGCATGCCGCGCCGCCGACCGCTCGGAAGTGAACTTGCTGATGGCGTAGAACGAGACGGGATCGCAGGGCGTTTCCTCGTCGAGGATCTGATGACGCTTACCCGCAGCGCCATAGGCTGAGGCCGACGAGAGATTGACAACGCGGCGAACACCATGGTGGATCGCGGCTTGCAGGATCGGGATCTGGGCCATGACGTTGATCTCGAGAACGCGCGCGGGCGATGCCCGTTCGAGGTCATCGCCGGCGGTGACCGCGGCACCCAGTACGATCGCATCGCAGCCCTTTGCAATCAGGGCGTCGATGGTGTCTGTGTCGCTAATATCGCCCTGCACGGCATTTATCCGCGCGCCGTAGTCAGCCAGAGATCTTTGTGCACTCGCCGGCAACGCCGCACGATCATACAGCGTCACCTCATGCCCGCGCGCGAGCAGCACCTCGGCGAGATTGAGGCCGACAAAGCCGGTGCCGCCGAAGATGACGATCTTCATCGCGCGCGATCCACCATCACAGCAGCTCTGCCCCAAAATTCCGTTCGGGATCCATGTCGGCGACGAGCCGGCCGGTCGGCCTGGCCGCCTCGCCGCCGCTGCGCGCCAGGAATTTTCCGCTGCCGGCGCTTGCGAGGCACTTGTCGCCCTCGATGATCACGCGGCCGCGCGACAGCACCGACACCGGCCAGCCCTTCAGCTTGCGCCCCGCAAACGGCGTGTAGCCGGCGAGGTCGTGCATCATCTCGTCGGCGATGGTGACCTCGCGGTTGGGATCCCAGATCGCGATATCGGCGTCGGCGCCGACGGCGATCGAGCCCTTGCGCGGATGCAGGTTGTAGATCTTTGCGGGCGCGGTCGCGGTCAGCTCGACGAATTTCTCCAGGCCCAGCCGGCCCTTCGACACCATCGCGTCGAACAACAGCGGCAGCCGCAGCTCCAGGCCCGGCAGGCCGTTGGCGACCTGCTTGAAGTTGGGATTGGGGCCGGCGCGCAGCTTGCCGGTCTCGTCATAGCGATACGGCGCGTGGTCCGACGAGATGGTCTGGAGATCGCCGAGCGAGAGCGCCTGCCACAGCGCCTCCTGGTCGGCATGCGAGCGCGGCGGCGGGCTGCACATCCATTTGGCGCCTTCCGCGCCGGGCTTGTCGAGATCAGCGGCGGTCAGGAACAGGTATTGCGGACAGGTCTCGGCAAAGACCTTGAGCCCCTGCCCGCGCGAGTCGCGGATTACCTTGGCGCCTTCGGCTGTCGAGACATGGAAGATCATGATCGGCTGGTCGATCAACGCCGCCATGCCGATCAGCCGGGTGAAGGCCTCGGCTTCCGACACGCGGGCGTGGCTGACGGCGTGGTATTTCGGCATGGTGTAGCCGCGCCACAGCAGCCGCTTCACCATCCAGGCGATGATGCCGTGGTTCTCGGCATGGGCGCATAACATCGCGCCGGACTGGCGCGCCGCGAGCAGGATGTCGAGCAGCGGCTCGTCATCGACCTTGAGGCGGTCATAGGTCATGAAGATCTTGATCGAGGCATGGCCCTGCTTCACCAGTGCGGGAATGTGTTCCTCGACCGTATCCTTGGTCGCGTCCGCAATGATCATGTGAAAGGCGTAGTCGATCACCGCACCCTTCTTCGCCAGTGCGTGATAATCCTCGACGACCTCAGGCAGCTTCATGCCGACATGTTGAGCCGCGAACGGAATCACCGTGGTGGTGCCGCCGAAGGCGGCGGAGACGGTGGCGCTCTCGAACGTATCGGCGTTCATGATGCCGGCGGCCGACAGCTGCTCGATATGCGCGTGGCTGTCGACGCCGCCGGGCAGCACCAGCTTGCCGCGCGCGTCGATCTCGCGCTTTGCGGGCGGAAGCCCGCGGCCGATGGCCGCAATGGTCTCGCCGGAGATGGCGACGTCGGCCTCGAAGACGTCTGTGGTGGTGGCGACGTGGCCGCCGCGGATGATCAGGTCGTAAGCGGGTTCAGTCATGAGGCACTCCGTGATAGGCTCAAGGCACGTTCGCTAAATCTCGCAGGAAGATCATCATGTCCCGGCCGCGCATTCTCGTCATCAACCCGAACTCCAACCACAAGGTCACGCAGGGGCTGGAGGATGCGTTGAAGCCGCTCGATTTCGAGGGCGGGCCGGAAGTGGTCTGCCAGACGCTGGCCGAAGGTCCGTTCGGCATTGAAAGCCAGGCGGACGCAGACAGCGTTGCGATCCCGCTGCGAAAGCTGGTCGAAAGCGACAACAGCTCGGCCGCCTTCGTCATCGCCTGCTACAGCGATCCCGGGCTGCAAGTTTGCCGGGAAGGCACCGACCGCCCCGTGTTCGGCATCGCCGAGTGCGGCGTGCTGACGGCGCTTTCCCGCGCGGAGACTTTTGGCGTCATCGCGATCGCCCAGCGTTCGATCCCGCGTCACATGCGCTATCTCAGGCAGATGGGCCTGACCGACCGCTTCTCCGGCGAGCGGCCGCTGAACATGAGCGTCGCCGAAACCGCTTCGGGCGAAGGTACGCTCGCCAAGATGATCGAGGTCGGCCGCGCGCTGCGCGACGAGGACGGTGCCCGCGCCGTCGTGATGGGCTGCGCCGGCATGGCGCGCCATCGCCGCGCGCTGGAAGACGCGCTGCGGATTCCCGTCATCGACCCGACGCAGGCGGCCGTTACCATGGCGCTGGGTACGGTGCAGTTCTCGGCTCACTAGGCGTCCTTCAGCTCTTTGGCACCCTGGCGCGCGAGCCATTGCGCATGGCTCTCGCGGACAAGGGCAAACGTGTCCCGCTGGGTGGTGTAGAGATTGCCGAACATGCGGCCGATCGGCCGATAGGCGTCGAGATCGACATACATGTTGGCGGTGTCGACAAGCCCCTCGCGGGCGTGAACCCGCAAGAGCTCGCCGACCAGGAGCTCGCGATCCGGCGAGAAGGTCAGCACGACATGGCGCCGGCATTCCAGCGCGAAGGGCGCCGCGGCGAGACGCGGCACCTTCACGTCGACCGAAGGTAGCGTCGCCAGGCCGGTCGCGGCGACCTCGCTGTCTCCGGAGGGGAAATCGACCGCGCAGTCGTTCATCGCGACCGATAGCGCCTCGTCCACCATGTGCACCACGAACTCGCCGTCGCGATGGATGTTGCGGGTGGTGTCCTTCGGCGAGTGATCCGGCTTGTGCTGCAGGCCGAGCACGATCAGCGCGGGACTTTCGGAGAACACGTTGAAGAAGCTGAACGGCGCGGCATTCACCGCCCCGTTCTCATCCAACGTCGTCACCAGCGCGATCGGCCGCGGCACCACCACGCCGCAAAGCAGCTTGTAGCGATCGCGCGGATCGAGTTCACGCAAGGATATGCCCTTGTCAGCCATCGGCGTCACGTCTCCGGCGGCGGCACCGCGCCGGTCTGGCTGGTGATCAGGCCGTAATGCTCGATGCGGCGATGCCGGGCGAAATCGAAGATGGTGGTCTTGCCGAAGACCGTCGCATCGAGGTCGCAGGCGTGGACCAGAACCTCGTCGTCCTCGCTCTTGGCCTCGGCGACGATCTCGCCATTGGGATCGACGATCAAGCTGCCGCCGAACAGCGGGTGGCCATCCTCATTTCCGGCCTTGGCGACCGCGACCACCCAGGTCGCGTTCTGATAGGCGCCGGCCTGCACCGAGAGGCGGTTGTGGAACAGGCGCTTCTCGACGCCCTCCTCACTCTTCTCGGCATTTACGGACGGCGTGTTGTAGCCGATCAGCACCATCTCGACGCCCTGCAGGCCCATGACGCGATAGGTCTCGGGCCAGCGGCGGTCGTTGCAGATCGCCATGCCGATGATGCCGCCAAGTTCGCGCCAGACCTTGAAGCCGAGATCGCCCGGCTCGAAGTAACGCTTCTCCAGGTGCTGATGCGAGCGCTTGCTGTCGTATTCCACATGGCCAGGCAGATGCACCTTGCGGTATTTGCCGACGATCCTGCCGGTTTTGTCGGTCAGGATCGCGGTGTTGAAGTGGTGGCCATCGGGCGTCAGCTCGGCATAGCCGAAATTCATCGCCATTCCGTGCTGCGCCGCGCGCTCGAACAGCGGCCTGGTCGCTGCGTTCGGCATTTCGCGCTCGAACCAGATGTCGAACTCGGCGCGGTCCTCGACGTACCAGCGCGGGAAGAACGTCGTCAGCGCCAGCTCGGGATAGACGATCAGGTCGGCACCCTTGCTCTTGGCTTCGTCCATCAGCGCGATCATGCGCTTGACCACGGCCTCGCGGCTGTCGGCTTTCTGAATCGGGCCCATCTGGGCGGCGGCGACATTGACGATGCGCATCAGCGAGTTCCTGGTGGTGTCTGGGGGGAAGCGTCGGCTTGCAGGATCTTCCGCGGCGCCGAGCATAACGCGGCTCCGTGCCGATATTCCAGCCAAGCAGCTTTCATGCCGTCCGCCCCCATTCGGCATCCTGCAACAGCCGCCAGTTGATCTTGTTGCTGGCGGTGCGCGGCAGGGACTCGACGAAGACGACGGCGCGCGGCGCCTTGTAGCTCGCCATCGCGCTGCGCGCCCAGCCGACGATGTCGCCCTCCGACGTCGTCGCGCGCGCGGCGTCATCGAGCACCACTAGCGCCTTGACGGTCTCACCGCGATAGCCGTCCGGCGCTGAAACGATGCAGCATTCCCGGATGGCGCGGTTCTGGTACATCGCCGCCTCGACCTCGGCCGGCCACACCTTGAAGCCGCTGACATTGATCATGCGCTTGAGGCGGTCGACGGCGAAGAAATAGCCGTCGGCATCGCGATAGCCGAGATCGCCCGTGCGCAGGAACCGCTTGCCGTCGCGTTCGATGAAGGCTTCGGCATCCGCCTCCGGCCTGTTCCAGTAACCCTGCAGCACCTGCGGCCCGTGCACGATGATCTCGCCGACGACATTGTCGTCGAGCTCGATCAGGCTCTCGGGATCGATCACCCTGGCGTCGGTCTCGTGCACGGCGATGCCGAGGCACTGCCGCTTCGGCGCCGCCATCGGATTGAGGTGCGTCGGAGACATCGTCTCGGTCATGCCGTAGCCCTCGACGAAATCGAGCCCAAACCGCCCCTTCAGCCGTTCCGCGACGGCGGTCGGCATCGCCGCGCCGCCGCCGGTCAGCACCTTGAGCTTCGCAAAACATTTGTCGCGGAAGCTGGCGCTGGCGAGCACATCCACGATCATGGTCGGCGCAGCGTTCCAGAACGTGACGCCATAGGTCTCGAACAAATCCGGCAGCAGATCCTTGTCCCAACGCGCCATCAGCAGCAGCGTGGCGCCGGCGACGATGGCGGCATTCATTGAGCCCTGCATGCCCGCGACATGGAACAGCGGCATGAAGCCGGTCATCACGTCGCTGCCATTGAGCCCATACCAGCGCGCTTGCAACACGGCGGTGAACAGCGCGCTGCGATGGGTGTGCATGCACGCCTTCGGCTTACCCGTCGTGCCGGACGTGTAGGGCAGGATCATGAGATCGTCCGGCCCCGCCTCCATCGCACCCGGCTGCAGGCCCTGCACTATCGCGGGCGACCACGAATACCAGCCCGGCGATGACGGCGGCTCCAACGGTGCCTCGGTCACGCATGATGGCAGCGTGTAGGGCGTCGCTGGAACTTCGTCGCGGTACTGCGCGACAATCGCATGCGTAATCGCCTTCCCCACCAGCGGTGCAAACACATCGCTTAGCTCGCTGCCGATGATCGCAACTCTGGCGCCGCTATCCGCGGCGAGATACGCGATCTCGGCGGTCTTGTTCATGGGATTGACCGGCACGATCACGGCATCCGCCCGCATCGTAGCATAGTAAGCGATGACGTATTGCGGCGAATTCTGCAGCGCGATCATGACGCGGTCGGCGCGCTTCACTCCGCAAACGCCTTGCAGAAAGCCGGCCATGGCATCGACCCGGTCGCGCAGCTCGGCGTAGCTCAGGCTCGCCCCGTAGAACATTGTCGCCGGATGCGTTGGTCGTTCACGTGCAGCACGCGCGAGCGCGTCGTAGAGCGTCCCCTCCGGCATCGCGAGATGCCACGGCCCATCCGCCGGCCAGGCCGGCGAACGACGAGGTGCTGCGTGGTCCGCGATCACCCGTGCTCCTTATCGGCAATTTCGAGGCCGTGGTCGAGCGCGTCCAGAAGCTGGTTAGCCTCCCACTCGGAAATCACCAGCGGTGGTGCCAGGAACAGCGAGGTCTGCTCGCCGCTGGTCCCGATCACGGCGCCGGCTTCCAGCGCGCGCTCCGCGACCCGCGAGGCGATCGGCACCTCGGTGGTGTCGGCGTGCCAGGCCCGCCAGTCCGGGCCGTGCAGCTCCACCGTCCAGTGCAGCCCCTGCCCAGCCACGCGCTGCACGCTCGGATGCTTTTGCGCGATTGCGAGGAGGCGGCGGGTGAACAGCTTCTCCAGACTTTGCACGTGGTCCAGAATCTTGTCCTCACTGACGACCTTCAGATAGGCGCTGACGGCCGCCATGCTGATCGGATGGCCACGCAGCGTGCCGTAGTTCTGCCAGCTCGTGCCCTTCAGCCGCTCGACGATGTCTTTGGACACCACGACAGCGGCCACGGCCGCCGCGCCGCCGCCGAGCGACTTTCCGAGCGTCACGATATCGGGCCGGCTCTGCGCGCCCTGGAACACGAACCAGCGCCCCGCGCGGCCCGCGCCGGTGACGACCTCGTCCGCGATCCAGTAAGAGCCGGCCTGCCGCGCGCAGCGCGCGACCTCGTCCTGATAGGCCCCGTCGTAATAGATGCCGCCTTGGGTGTAGTCGATGATCGTCGCGGCCGTATCCGAGAGCAGGCGCGGGGCGTCCGCGAGATATTCGCTGGGCGGGGTGTTGTTGGCCGGCGCGCCATAGATCGCCCCATCCGGCGCCGGCAGGATCCGCACCGGCGCCATGGGTGCCGGTAGTTTCGAGCCGCCGGCGTGCACCGCAAGGCCACCGTGCCATTGCGGCTGCACCGTCATGCTGCGCGACAGCCCAGTGATGCCGTGATAGGCGCGCTCGCGCGTTGCCAGCGCCGAGCGCTGCGTCAGCGCCTGGCAGAGCGACAGCGCCATGTCGTTGGCCTCGCTACCACTGATGCAGAAGCGCACCGCGCCGACCCAGTCCTCTTCGCCCTTGAAGGCGGTGGTCATCAGATCGTCGGCGGCCTGCTCGCGGCCGACCCAGGTCCAGCCTTCGTTGACGACGGGCGTATCGGCCGCGCGGCGGATCGCCTCCACCATTGCAGGATGGCGATGGCCGAGACCGCCGCCGGTGTTGCTGCCGTCGATCAGCTTGCGGCCGTCCGCAAGGTGAAAGTAGACGCCCTCGCCGCCGACCACGGCCATCGGCGCAGCCTCGCCCGCATTCAGCCCGGTTCGCAACAATCTGCTCATCGCCACTGCCTCACTCCGCCGGAACGGCGCCGTAGCCACCGCCACCGCACATCTCGATCGTGACGAGATCGCCTTGCTGCAACACCAGGTTCGACTTGCCGTCGATGGCGACGTTGGCGCCCTGCCGGACCAGCGAGATGCGGCAGGCCTTGCCGGGAGAGCCGCCCTGCATGCCCCACGGCGCCATCACCATGCGTTCGACGCAGGTGGTCAGGTGCATCGAGAGCGCGAGGATGCGGTAGGTGCGGACCGAGCCGTCACCGCCGCGATGCGCGCCCGCGCCGCCGGAATTCCGGCGGATGGCCTGCTGCTCGAGCCGGATCGCGTAATTCGCCTCGATCACCTCGACCGGCGTGTTCGAGGTGTTGGACAGATGCACGCGGGTCGCGGACGTGCCGGCCCGATCGTGCCGCGCGCCTTCGCCACCGCCATGGACTTCATAGAGCATCTTCCACGACCCGTTCGGCCGCGGCTCGGCGAAGAACAGCACACCCGCGGTGGTCGCACCGCCCGCGGACAGGCGCTCGGGAATGGTGTCCTGCATGGCACGGAAAATCGCATCGACGATGCGCATGGAGGTCTCGTGATTGCCGGCGGCAACGGAGGCGGTCCAGCCGGGCTCGAGGATCGAGCCCGGGCGCGTGATGATGGTCAGCGGCCGCAGCGCGCCGGCATTCTGCTGCATGTCGCGCCCACTCATGATGCGCGCGGCATAGGCGACCGCCGAGCGCGCCATGAATGGCGTCGTGTTGCAGAAATTGGAGACGCGGTCGCAACTTCCGGAAAGGTCGAAGGTCGCTTCGTCGCCGCGGATGGTGATCTTGACATGGATGCGCGCCGGCGCGTTGTTCGCGCTGCCGTCGTCGAGATAATCCTCGCCCTCATAGATGCCATCCGGCAGATCGCGCAGCGCTTCCCGCATCTCGATTTCGGAGAGGTCGTGCAGGCGCGACTGCGCCGCCATGAAGACCGCCTTGCCATGCTCGCGGCAGAGCTCGACGATGCGCTTCTCGCCGGCCTTGGTCGCCGCGATCTGGGCAAGAAGGTCGCCCTCGCAGGATTCGGCATCGCGGACATTGGCCTTGAGCAGCTGCACGATCGGCGTGTTGAGGCCGGCTGCCGTTGCGATCAGCACCGGCGGAATCCGCATCGCCTCCTGGAAGGTATCGACCGCCTTGGCGAAATAGCTGCCGGGCCAGGTGCCGCCGATGTCGGGCCAATGCGCGAGGCTGACTGCAAAGGCGACGATCTCGCCGTCGAAGAAGACGGGACGCACGACCTTGACGTCGTTGAGATGATTGCCGCCGAGCGCGCCGACATTGTAGATCACGACGTCGCCGTCGTTCAGGCCATCGCGCGGCATCACCTTCAACAGTTCGGGGATGGTGTAGGCCATCGCGCCGAGATGAATCGGAATGTCGCGGCCCTGCCCGACCAGGCCGCCGTGACCGTCGGTGATCGCGGAGGAGAGGTCGCCGGCCTCGCGCAAGAGCGGCGAGCGCGCCGAGCGCGTCATGACGAGGCTCATCTCCTCGGCCGCGGCGGAGAGCCCGTGCCTGATGACCTCGACGACGAACGGATCGAGCTTCATGCCGCCCTCCGCGTCAGGAACAGATTGCCTGATGTATCGGGCCTCGCCTGCCAGCCCGGCGGCACCACCACGGTCGACCAGGCGTCTTCGATGATGGCGGGACCATTGATGGTCTCGGTGAGCGAGGCGCGATCGACGATTGCGGTTGCGATGTCAGGGAAACCATCGAACGAGCAGTTGCGCGTGGTCATAGACACTGCCCTCGCCGCAGTCGCCGGCCGGCTGACAATTGTCGTCGACGGGCGACGCGCCTGCACCCGCACCGATTCGATGACGCAGGGCTCGCCGGTCGCATAGCCGAACAGCTCATGATGCCGCGTCAGGAAGTCCTGCTTCAGCCTGGCGACGTCGAGCGGCAGCGTGAACGGCACGGGAATGGCGTCGTTCTGCGCCGCGTAGCGCATCAAGGCCACCAGCTCGACCTGGATCTCGGCCTTCGCAACATTGTTGGCGAGAAGCGGCGCCGAGGCATCGGTAATCAGGGCCTCGATCCGTTCCGAGACGCGCGCGAGATCGATGCCGTCAAGGGCGGCGCGAAGGGTCTGCTGCTGCAGGAAGCTGAAATCGGCGGTGAGGCAGCCCAGCGCCGAGAATGCGCTCGAGGCACTGGGCACGACCACCTCCGCAATGCCGTAGAGATCGGCAAGGCCCGCGGCATGCATCGGGCCGCCGCCGCCGAAGGCCAGCAGCGTGCAATCGCGCCCGTCGATGCCGCGCTCGACCGTGACGCGGCGGAGCGCGCGGGCCATGGTCGCGTTCGCGATCTTGATGATGCCGAGCGCCGTCTCCGTCGGGCTCAACCCGAGCGCGCGGGCAATCGGCGCGATGACGCGCTTTGCGGCCGCGATGTCGATGCCGATGCGGTCGCCAAGCTTGGTCTCAGGATTGAGATAGCCGAGCACCGCATTGGCATCGGTGATGGTCGGCTCTGTGCCGCCACGGCCATAGCAGGCCGGGCCCGGCTCGGAGCCGGCGCTCTCCGGCCCGACCGTCAGCCCGCCGGGACCGTTGCGCACGATCGATCCACCGCCGGCGCCGATCGAATGTACCGCGAGCATCGGCTGGCGCAGCGGCTTGTCGCCGAGCATGCGGCCGTCGGTCATCTCGGCCTGGCCGTCGACGATCAGGCACACATCCGTCGTGGTGCCGCCCATGTCGAAGGTCAGCATCCGCGCGCAGCCGAGCTGGCGCGCAATGCTGACCGACGCCGAGACGCCGGCCGCCGGGCCCGACATCGCCATCACCAGCGGACGCTGCTTCACCGCCGAAATCGGCACCATGGCGCCGGCGGAGTGAAACACCTGCAGGCCGGGCCCGATCGGCAGCCGCTGCTCCAGCTCGCTGAGATATTCCACCGCGATCGGCATCGCGGCCGCGTTGAACACGGTTGCCGAGGTTCGCTCATATTCGCGCGCCTCGGGATTGACCTCGTGCGAGAGCGAGACGTGGGCGACGACGCCCCTGAGCCGCTCGCCCAGCATCTTTTCATGCACCGGATTGGCATAAGCGTGAAGGAGCGCGACTGCGACGCTCTGCACGCCGGTCCCCTTCAGCCACGCCACCAGGCGTTCGACCTCCGCTTCCTCGAGCGCCTTCAGCACCCGCCCCTCATGATCGAGGCGCTCGGCGAGCCCAAAGCAGCGTTCAGGCGGCACCAGAGGCGGCGATTTCGGCGGAATGTCGAGCCGGTAGAGGTCTCGGCGGCGATAGCGCGCGATCTCGAGCACGTCGGCAAAGCCTTCGGTCGCGACCAGCGCCACCTTCGGCAGCCGGTTCTCGACGATCGCGTTGGTCACGCGCGTGGTGCCGTGGACGAAGCGCTTCACCTCGCTCTTGCGCAGGCCGACCGCCTCGATCGCCTCCAGCATCGCTTGCACCGGTGCGTCGGGGCGCGACGGCACCTTCGCAATCCGCGCTTCCGCGGAATCGCGCCGGATCGCGATGATGTCGGTGAAGGTGCCACCGATATCGGTGCCGACCTCCCAATGATTGCCGGGATCGCTCATCTGCACAATCAGCTACGCGTGACGTTCATCATCATTCCCTGTCATGCCATCACGTGCGAGCGTGCGACAGAGCGATGGCCGCGGGATAGGGTCAGAGTTGTCGCAAACCAAAGCGCTAGCAAGCCACCGGCCTTGCGCGGCGCAGCATCGGCTGCACGTTTCCGTGCAGCGCTGCTCGCGCAGAGAGCAGAAGGCCGCGAAGTCAAAATGTGCAGCGCACCCTTGGATTCTTCGAGGCAAATAGAAGCGCCCGTTGCACTGCAATCGGATCGCACAAGGCCGTTTGTCTAATTTGCAGGCGATCGGTCGGCGGTGCGGGAGACAGCACTGACCAAGAGCTATGCACGCAGGTCGGCTCAGCCTCTCTTTATTGTACGGTCGGTAAGCGAGGACATCACCGGCCGCTGGTGGATAACCCGGCGCGCCGAACGGGTCGCGCCGGGTACGGAGATTTCGCGACTGGCTATGCGCTCGCCAGCCGTGCTCGCAAGCGCCGCCAGCCGATGACGATGCCTGTGATGGAGAACATCAGCCCGAGCGTACAGAGCCCGACAATGAGAGCGTCACGCAGCCGCGCATGAGCCAGCAGAATCGGGAAATCAAGCGTGTGCAGCGCACTGTAAAGCCAGCGATAGGCGCGGCGCGACGGGTCCAGCCTTTGCAGCACCTTGCCATCGGCGGCATCGACATCGAACCAGAGATCGCCGCAGGTCGTCCGGTAGACGAGGGCCCCCGGAAGTGCGGATTGCGCCGGATAGTCGTCGTTGCCGGCGAGCAGGAACGGTGCGGCACAGCCGGTGCCAAGGCGCGCCGTCAGGTCGCCGATCTCCTGCCTATCCAGGTATGACGCCGGTCCATCGCGCGGCGCGTCCCCTGCCCTGATCAACGCCTGACGGCCGAGACCAACCCGGTCGCGCCGATAGACATGGCCGTTGAAGGCGAACCATTCGACCTCGCGGGCCAACGGCGATATTGGCTGCGGATCGAGCGACGACGCGTCTCGCCAATCCGGGGCGGCATCGACCACGCCGGCCTCTGTCGGAGTCAGTTGCCCGCGCGAGAACAGGCGGCCGTGATCCATCGACAGCCAGCCGCTGAAGATCCAGCTCAGCACGAACACGGTCGCGACGAGACCGATGATGTGATGCAGGGCGTGCCAGCCCCGATAGGGCGACGAGAGCTGGCGTCCCCGCATTTTCACACGCACGATACCGAGCACCGCACCAAGCAATGCCGCGATCAGGGCCAGCAGCGACAGCGTCCAGACCACGCCATCCCACAGCGCCCAGCTGCTGCGCAGAATTGTCGGATAGATCCAGTGCAGCACGCTGCCGGCCCAGTTCCACGCGCGCTCGCTGCGCGTCGTATCCAGGACGACTTCGCCGGTCAGCGACGAAACGTAGACCTCCGTTCCAGGGGCATCGCCGAGAGCGGCGCGAAACAAGGGGCGATGGCGATCAAAACCGTTCGGCACGCTCCATTGATCGTAATCCGACCGCGCGACGATCGCAGCGCGCACCGCCTCAAGCCCGCGCTGACGTGAATAAGCTTGCACGATGGTGAGCGCGACATCGGCTGATGTCACCGACGCGTCTCCTCCATCGGAGGCGCGAACCGCTCGCGAACCTGCGGAGCCCGAGACGACGTAGACCGGTCCATCGCTCCGCTGGATCAGCCGAACACGCGTGGCATCGGCAATCCCGCTCGCCGCAACGGCGTCCGCGACCGAGATCCTCGTCCCGTCGCGATCGACCGGCACAAGTCCGGCAAATCGCTCCGCTTCCGTCAGCGACGGAAACGGGACGAAGTGCATCACGATTCCCGTCGCGAACCACATCGCGAACAGCAGGCAGAACGCGATGCCGAGCCAGCGATGCGTGAGGACGATCGCGCCCATCATGCGCTCAGGGCCTCACCATTTGAACGCGGCCGAGATCTCGTAGGTGCGCGGCGCGCCCAGGAGGATCTGGTCCGGATAGAACGGATCGCCCCAGATCGCATAGCGCTTGTCGGTGATGTTGCGGATACGGAAGGTCAGGCGGGCCTGGTCGACCGCATTGAACGCCGTCTTGGGGATGTCGACGAAGGCGTAGACGTCGGCCACGGTGTAAGCCTTCATCGTCACGACGTTGGCGTCGGTGTTGTAGCGGTCGCCGACATGACGACCGGTGATGCCGAGCTCCACCGGCCACGGTGTGAAGAAGCGATACGACGCGCCGGCGTTTGCGACGATACGCGGCACGTTTGGCGGCGTGTTGCCCGAGAACGAGCCGCCGGCAAAATTGTAGTCGGCATAGCGCGCATCGACATAGGCGATGTTGCCCCACAGCCGCAGCGGCTCGATCGGGCGTATTGAGGCGGCAAGCTCGACGCCCTTCGACTCCTGCCGCCCAGCGATATTCAGCTGCATGCCGCCGGCGGCCGCATAGACGTTCTTGCGCAGGATGTCGTAGGCCGAGAACGACCATTCCGCCCGGTTGTCCCATAACACGTGCTTGACACCGGTCTCATAGGTGCGCGCGGTGGTCAGATCGAGCGGCTGGGTGGGCGAGAGCAGGAAGATGTTGTTGGCTGCGACGTCGGCGCCGGTGGCGTATTGGCTGAAGAAGGTCAGGCCGGGAACGGCCTCCCAGGTGTAGCCGATGCGCCCCGTGACCGGCGCCCAGTCTTTCGTGAATGGAAAGCCCGCCTTCACGATCCCGTTCTTGTCGGTTGAATTGCGGTCGAGCCCGATGTGCTCGACACGAAGACCGCCGATCAGCGCGAAGCTGCGCGTCAGCTTGAGCCTGTCCTCGAATGACAGCGCCTCGTTGTCGATGCGCGCGGTCTGCTGCTGCGTCGTGAGCAGGCCGTAGAAACCGCGGTTGGGGTCGACCAGCGAAACGGAATCGCCGGGAAAGTTTGCCGCACCGGGCCTGACGAAATCGAGATAGCTCGACGACAGCGTCGTCACGAGCCGATTGTCGAAGCCCGCAATATTTGTATCCCAGATCAGGTCGGTGATGTTGCCGACCAGCCGCTGGCTGTGGGCGACATAGAAACGCTCGCGATCGACCAGGTTCGTGGTGGAATTGAACGCCTCGATCTCGTTGTTGAACCAGGTCCGTTCCGCGCCATAGCCATAGGCCTGACTTTTCAGCGTGAGGTCAGGCGCGAGCTTCAGCTCGAAGCCGCCACGCAGCCACACTTCCTGCGCCACGTTGCGGTTATCGAGAACGTTGTAATTGGTGTTGAAGGTGCGGTCGTCGATGGTGACGGCACCGAGATTCGTTCCGTTGTAATTCGAGACGTAATTGCCGGAGACGATCCCCGTCGTCGCGTGCGAGCCGCTGAAGGCGACCGGCACCAGCGGCGCGCCCCAATAGGCCTTCGAGCGGTCTTCACGATATTCGACCGCACCCCAGATCCTGAGGCTGTCGGAAACACGGTAGTTGAGCTGGCCGGACGTGCCGAACGTCTTGACATTGGTGTCATCGGCAAAGCCGTTGAGGGCGGAACGGCTGATGTCGAAGCGATAGTCCAGGCCTTGCACATTGGTGCTGCCGCCGGAGCCGTAATGGGCACGGAACGAATTCAGCGAGTCCCAGGAGAAATCGGCCTCGTTACGGACAGCTCCGGTGTGGGGCTGCTTGGTGACGAAGTTGATGGCACCGCCCGCGGCGCCCTCGCCCGAAATCAGCGAGGCCGGGCCCTTGAGAAATTCCACCGCCTCCAGATTGGCGGTATCCACGATCCGCGAGGTCATGTTCTGCGGACCGATCTTGATGCCGTTGTAGAGCGTGTTGATCTGGCTGTTGGTGAAGCCGCGCATCGAGAAGGCCGAAGGTTCGGCGGGGTTGTCGCCGGAGGTGACGCCGACGGCGCCCTGCGCCACCTCGGATACGGTGCGATAGCCCTGCTCGCGCATGGTTTCGGCGGAGACAACCTCGACGGTCGCGGGCGTCTGCCGCACCGTCAAGCCGAGCCGCGAGGCGCTTTCGGCAACGGCGTTGGAGTTGAGCGGCGTTTGCGGCGTTGAATCCGGCGTGACGGGTCTTGGCGCTGCGGATACAGCCGCCGGCCTGCGCGCTGCCGCGCGGCGCGCGCCCTGCGCCGTTCCTGCTGCCGGTTTGGCCGGCTTGCGTACCTGGGCGGGCGACACCTCGACGGGTGGCAGCGACTCTCGGGCCTGCTGCGCCAGAGCGGCCGGCAGACCAAGAGCGGCAAAGGACGTGAACGCGGCGGAGGCAAGCAGGACGCGGCGCGGTCGTGCGATACGGATGGAAGACACAGGTCAAAACCTCGGTATGACGTCAGTGGCACGTCACAGCGAACGAGGTCTCACCTTTGGCCTTGCAGCCGTCCGATGAAGCCGAATGTCTGTACTCCCCGACCGACATCTTCGCGTGTGACCACGGCTGACGGCAGGTCTCCTGGCTCGCGGGTCGTGACCGCTTCGTCGCCTTCCCGGGACCGAGGACCCAGTGGCTCGTGACGAAGGATTCACCGCTTACAGTTGCGGGGGCAGCCGCGGCATTGGGGACAATTTTCCCCGCACCGCATTCCCTTTTCATTCCCTCTCGGGAAAACCGTCGCGAGCATCTAGGATTACCACCAAGACAGAGTCAATGTGCCAGTTGCGGCGTTGGGGCCACAGCAACCAACTTTCCCTGGAGATGAGCATGGAAGGCGAGACCTTCCTCTGGTTGATCAGGCATGCGGCCGTCGCGGGCGTGCCCGGGACGATCCATGCGGCCGATGCGCGGGCCGACCTCGGCGATCACGCTGCATTGGCGGCCCTAAGGCAGCTGTTGCCCGCGGATCTCGCCGGCTATGCCAGCCCGTCGCGGCGCACGGTCGAGACGGCGCGCGCGCTGGGGCTCGAACCGGAGCTGATCAGCGAGTTTCGCGAGCAGGATTTCGGCGACTGGACCGGCCATCGGCATGACGAGCTCGCCGCGACCGGTGGCGAGGCCTACGCGCAGGTCTGGCGCGATCCCGCGCACGGACGGCCGCCGAATGGCGAGAGCTTTGCGGATCAGGTCGCCCGCGTCCGCCTGGGCCTGGCCCAGATTGGCGCAGGCTCCGCAGCACTGGTCGTCCATTCCGGCACCATACGCGCTGCGCTCTGCATCGCGCTCGATCTCACACCGGAAGCCGCGCTGCGCTTCGTCGTCGATCCGCTGTCGCTGACCCGGATCGACCGGCTGGCGGGCGGTTGGCGCGTCGTGTCGGTCAACCAGCGCGTGGCTTGAGCCGCATCAAGACGGT
This sequence comes from Bradyrhizobium sp. IC4060, assembly GCF_020193715.1. Taxonomy (NCBI): domain Bacteria; kingdom Pseudomonadati; phylum Pseudomonadota; class Alphaproteobacteria; order Hyphomicrobiales; family Nitrobacteraceae; genus Bradyrhizobium; species Bradyrhizobium sp. IC4060. The sequence continues at coordinate 1,078,407 of NZ_JADYVJ010000001.1, forward strand.
CGATCCGGCACGTTGGCCTGCGCGAACGTCGCCATGCCGTTGTGAAGTGCGCAGGCCGAGCGGACCAGCGGCAGCGCGATCGCCGCCCCCGACCCCTCGCCGAGCCTGAGATCGAGGCTGATCAGCGGCTGCACATTCAGCGCGCGCAACACCAGCCGATGTCCCTGCTCCGCCGATTGATGCGAGGGCAACAGGAACGGCTGGCAGGACGGGTTGAGACGCACTGCTGCCAGCGCCGCCACCGAGACGATAAAGCCGTCGATCAACACGGGGATGCGGCGTTGCGCAGCCGCGATGATCGCGCCCGAGATCGCCGCAATCTCGAGGCCGCCTACGGCGCACAGGATTTTTTCGGGTGACGCCCCCGCAACGCCGTGATGCGCGATCGCCGCATCGATCACCCGCACCTTGTGCGCGCGGCCCAACGCATCGACGCCGGTGCCGCTGCCCGCGATCTCGTCGGCACTCACACCGAGCAGGCTCGCAGCAATCGCTGCTGAGGTCGTGGTGTTGCCGATCCCCATCTCGCCGAAGATCAAGAGATCAGGCCGGCCGGCCTCGGCGCGCACCACCGCGCGCTGCCCGGCCTCGAAGGCGAAGGCCAATTCCGCCGGCGTGAGCGCGGCCTCGACACTGAAATCGCGGGTGCCGCTGCGCGGCTTGTCGGTGACGATTCCCGCGATCTGCGCCTCGGCCAGCGTGCCGGCGTCGACCACCTCGAGGCTCGAACCCAGCTCGCGCGCCAGCACCGAGATCGCGGCGCCACCGGCAGCAAAATTCGCCATCATCGCGATGGTGACGGCTTGCGGATAGGCCGACACGCCCTGCGCGACGATGCCGTGGTCGCCGGCGAAGATGATGATCGGCACCCGCGCGGCGCGCGGCTGCTCGGTGGCCTGCAGGCCCGCAAGCTCGATTGCGAGCTGCTCGAGCCGGCCGAGCGCGCCGGTCGGCTTCGTCAGTTGCCCCTGCCGCGCAATGGCCGCCTCGCGATGAACAGCGGAGACCTCGGGGCAGTTCTGGGTAACCCATTCGGGAAGCATGCTGCTCAACGCCTGCGCTTGATGGTGTAGCTATCCATGATCCAGCCGTGCCGCTCGCGCGCCTCTTGCCGCAACGCGACGATGCGCGGGCCGACCTCGGCCAGCGCGCCGGACATGATGATCTGATCGGGCATGCCGAGATAGGCACCCCACCAGATCTGCAGGCCTTCTGGATCCAGCGATTGGAACGCCGTGCCGCCATCGAGCATCACGACGACGGTATCGACGCCCTGCGGCCAGCCGCCTTCGCGCAAGCGCCGCCCCGTCGTGACCAGGAACGGCTCGCCGATGTCGTTGAGCGGCAGCGCATGCGCCGCGCACAGCGCCTGGATCGAGGTGATCCCAGGCACGACTTCGATTGTCGGCAATGGATCGAGCCGCCGCGCAATGCGCAGCGAAGAATCATAGAGCGAAGGATCGCCCCAGATCAGCAACGCGACCTTGCCGTCATCTTCGAGATGCCCAGCGATCGTCTGCGACCAGGTCGCGGCCACCGCATCGTGCCAATCGTCGACGCCCTTGCGGTAGTCCGACTCGGTCGCATCGCGCACGGGAAGGTCAAACTCGGCAATGCGCGTCGCTTTGTTGGTGAGCACACCGGCGCAGATCGTTCGCCTGAGATCGGCGAGATCGGATTTCGCAGTCCCCTTGCGCGGGATCAGGATGAGATCGGCGGCGTTGATGGCGCGGGTCGCGGCGCGCGTAAGCTGCGCGGGATCGCCGCAACCGATGCCGATCAGGGAGAGCGTGAGCATCGCGAGCGCGATGGGCGGCCACACCGGCCGCCCATCGCTGATCTCTTACGCCGCGTTGTGCAGGCGCGGGGTGACGAGGCCGGGCGCGGTGACGCCGCGCAGCGACTTCGCCAGCGCCAGCACCGCGAGATCGGCGAGCGGTTCGATCACGATCACCAGCGCATAAGCGGCAGCGAACGTCCCGACGCTGGCGAGATTGCTCATCGCAAAGCCGGAGCCATAGAGCGCCCAGAACGCCACCCATGCGATCACGCCGGCCTGGTAGGTCGTCGAAAGCGCCAGCGCCTGACCGTATTTCAAATCGACATAGGCGGTGTTGCGAGGGATGATCCGCGTGGCGATCGCCTGGATCGCGAACAGCGGCACCAGCAGCGTGGTGACGTTCATGCCGTATTGCGGCAGATCGACTGGCTCCAGCAGCATGCCCTGAAGCAGCAGGCCAAATGCAAGGCCGAAGGCGGCGGGCGCAGCACCAAAGAGCAGGAACAAGGTCGAGCCGAGGATGAAGTGCACCTCTGATACCCCAACCGGAAAGTGCGGCAGGATCTCGAAGAAGACGAAGACGAGAGCGGTGGTGGCCAGTGTCCGCGCCGCGAACGAGCCGGCGCCCTGCTCGCGCACGGTTTCGACCGCGAGCTTCAAGGCAACGCCGCCTGCGGCGATGCCGGTTGCGTAACTCAACACGAGCTTGGCGCCCGTCACGATCCCGGGTTCGATATGCATGGCTCAATTCCTTTCCGCCGTCACACCCGACGGCCTTGGCCTCAATACGTGCACGGCCGGTCTCCTGGCTCGCGGTTCACTGGGTTCTCCGGCCTTCCCGGACCTTGCGGTCCAGTGGCGGTTCGGAGGCCCTCACCGCTTACAGTCGCGGGGGCGGCTGGGGTTTTGGGCGCCGCAACTGGGTCCGCCCATCCCCATTCCCGATTATGCTCCGGCGCTTTGCGCCGCGTCGAGCACCATGCCGCTCTTGTGTGCCCCTTTCGCATCGCGGGCGTCAAGGGGCGAACCGATGCCGGAGCCGTCATGCCGGATATTCTCCCGCCAGCGCGCCGAACAGGATGACGGCGGCGGTGGAAGCGGCGCCGCCGCGCCCAAGCTGCTCGGCGAGCTCGGCAATCGTGGTGCGGACCAGCCGTTCGTCGGGACGCCCGAGAGATTCGGCGAACAGCGCCGGGGTGCTGGGCGCAAGGCCGTGCGCGATCAATTTTGCGGCAAGCGCCGGAAAGGTGCGCCGGCCCATATAGACCACGGTCGTGGCCTCGGGGTCGGCCAGTGCCGCCCAATTCAGATTGGGCGGCAGCTCGCCGGTGACGTCAGCGCCGGTGATGAACTGCACCCGGCGGGAGGTATACCGGCGGGTCAGGGGAATGCCGGCCTGGGCGGCGGCGACACAGGCGGAGGTGACGCCGGGAACGATCTCGTAGCCGATGCCGGCCTCGCGCAGCGTCTCGATCTCCTCCTCCAGCCGGCCGAAAATGCCGGCATCGCCTGACTTGAGCCGCACCACGCGCGCGCCGGTTGCGGCATAGTCGACCAGGAGACGGTTGACGTGGTGCTGCTTGGTCGAAGGACGCCCGGCCCGCTTTCCCACCGCGACGAGATTGGCGCCGGGCCGTGCGAGATCGAGGATCGCGCCGGAGGCAAGATCGTCATAAAGCACGACGTCGGCCTCGCGCAGCCGCGTGGCGCCCTTCACCGTGAGGAGCTCGGGATCGCCCGGACCGGCGGAAACGAAAGAGACAAAACCGCTCACCGGTCCTCCGCGATCAGATGGAAGAACGTGCCGGTGGCATGGCCACGGCGCGAGCCGGTTTCGGCAATGACCGCGCCGGTGGCATCGTGCACGACCGCGAGCGGCGTATCGGGCTGGGCGAGGATGGTCGAATAGTGGAACTCGTGGCCGCGCAGGCGCGCGCCAGGCTGATGCCCCGGCATCGGCGCAGCCAGTTCAGCAAGACGATAGCCGAGATGCATGCGGCGCTTGGCAAAGCTGGTCTCGAGGCCAAGCAGCCCCGCCATCTCATGGCTGATACCGTCGGCGTCGGTCAGGCCTGCGCCCAGCACCATATAGCCTCCGCATTCGCCATGCACCGGCCGCGTCTCGGCGAAAGCGCGCAAGCCGCTGCGAAAGCGCGCATTGCCCGCGATCTTTCCCGCATGCAGCTCGGGATAGCCGCCCGGCAGCCAGCACACGTCGGCGCTCGCATCGGGTGCTTCGTCGGCCAGCGGCGAGAACGGCACGATCTCGGCGCCCGCGGCGCGCCAAGCTTCCAGCATATGCGGATAGACGAAGGAGAACGCCGCATCGCGCGCCAGCGCGATGCGCTGGCCGGGCGGCGTCACGTTCAATCCGTTCGCCACAGCTTGCGGCGACCATTTGCCTGCCGCGTGGAGCACCGCATCGAGATCGACGTGCTCGGCGACAAAGCGCGCGGCCTCGTCGATCAGCTCGCCGATCTCGGCCTGCTCCTCGGCCTGCACGAGGCCGAGATGCCGCTTCGGCAGGCTGATCTCGGCATGGCGCGGCAGCGCGCCAAACACTTTGATGCCGGCCTCCTTCAGCGCGCGCCGCACCAGATCCTCATGGCGCGGGCTGGCGACGCGATTGAGCACGACGCCCGCAAGGCGCACGCCGGCGCGGTAATCGCGAAGGCCGGCGGCGATCGCTGCCGCAGTCTGCGCCTGGCCGGAGGGATCGATCACCAAAACCACCGGCCAGCCCAGCATCTCCGCGATATCAGCGGTCGCTCCCGTGCCGGAGACGCCGCGCGCGGCGACACCGTCGAACAGGCCCATCGATCCCTCGGCGAGCACGACATCTGAATTGCCGCCACGGCTGACGAGATGCGCGATGGTGCTGCGATCCATCGCCCAGCTGTCAACGTTGACCGAGGCGCGTCCCGTGGCTGCGGCGTGGAAGGCGGGATCGATATAGTCGGGGCCGCTCTTGAAGCACTGCACGTTCAAGCCGCGATTGCGCCAGGCGCGGGCGAGCGCCAGCGTCAGCGTGGTCTTGCCGACGCCGGAGGCCGGCGCGGAGATGACGAGGCTCGCCGGCATCACGACGCCTCCGGAAAGCGCGGCTCGGCACCGACGGGCCGGTAGCGGCGGTCGTAATCGGCGGCATAGAGACGGCTCTCGTCAAAATCGGCAGCGCCAAGCGTCTTGCCGACCAGGATCAGCGCCGTGCGCTTCATCTCGCCACCCACGAACGCATCGAGCGTTGCGAGCGTCGCACGCACGATGCGCTGCTCCGGCCAGCTCGCGCGCCAGACGATCGCGACCGGGCAATCCGCGCCGTAATGCGGCGTCAGCTCGGCGACGACCTGGTCGAGCAGATGGATCGACAGGTGGATCGCGAGCACCGCGCCGGTCGCAGCGAACGCGGCGAGCTTCTCGCCCTCGGGCATCGCGCTGGCACGGCCCGGCGTGCGCGTCAGCACGACCGTCTGAGCAAGACCGGGCAGCGTCAGCTCAGCCTCCAGCGCGGCCGCGGCAGCCGAGAACGAGGGAACGCCGGGTGTCACCGAGTAGGGAATCCCGAGCGCACGCAAACGGCGGAGCTGCTCGCCCATCGCCGACCAGATTGAGAGATCGCCGGAATGCAGCCGCGCGACATCCAGGCCTGCCGCATGCGCGGCTGCGATCTCGGCGATGATCTCGTCGAGCGACATTGGCGCGGTGTTGACGATACGTGCGCCGGGCGGGCAATGCGCCAACACGCCCTCCGGCACCAGCGAGCCGGCATAGAGACAAACCGGACTGGCCGCGATCAGGTCGCGGCCGCGCAACGTCAGCAGATCGGGCGCGCCCGGCCCGGCGCCGATGAAATGCACGGTCATGGGCCGTCTCCTTCGGCAATCGCCGCGGTCGCGGTGCGATCCTGCGAGACAACCCGTGCTGCAATCAACCGCGCGCGCGGACCGGCGACCGCGAGCGCAGCAGCCTCGGCTACAGATCCGGTGCCAAATTTCTCCGCGATGAGATTCGATTGCGTGGGCGTGTCGATGCCGGCCAGTGTCGCGACCGGAACGGCCCTGATCGGCACGCCGCATTCGCGTGCGAGCTGCTTCAGCGCCTCGATGTCGGCCTTATCGCTGACGGTTGCCATCGCCGCAAGCCCTTCCGCACCGCCCGCAGCGAGCAGCGCTTCACGCAGCGAAGCCAGCGTCACATCGCGCTTGAAGCCGAGTCCGGCGACCTTCATCGCACCACACTCCACTGCACCACGGGGCGTGCTGCCTCCCACGACCGATAGCGGCCGAGCGGGGCGGCATGAGAAATTTCGGCCCGCATCAGTTCGCCGCCGTGACGCCGATGCAGCTCGCCGAGCAGAGCTTCCGTCTCCAGCGTCACAGCATGCGCCACGAGCCGCGCACCCGGCGAGAACCGCGGCCAGATCGCATCAAATAACACTTCGTCGAGACCACCGCCAATGAAGACGGCATCCGCCGCTTCCAACCCGGCAAGAGCTTCCGGTGCCCTGCCCGTGACGACTGTGATCCGATGTGCCAGACCGAAGGCGGCTGCATTCTTGCGGATGTTCGCGGCGCGATCCTCGCGCGCTTCGACTGCACTCGCCGTCCCACCACACAGCGCCCACTCCACGGAGATCGAGCCTGAACCTGCGCCGATATCCCACAGCCGCTCGCCGGCACGCGGCGCCAGCGCCGAGAGCGCAAGCGCGCGCACCGGCCGCTTGGTGATCTGGCCGTCGTGAACGAAGACGTCGTCCGGCAGGCCCGAGCTGCGAGCAATGCCATGTGCGCCCCTCGCCTCCACGGCTACTGCCACTGGGTTTCCAGTGAGATCATCAGAAAAATCCTTGGCGCGATACTCCTGGACACTTTCGCGCGGCCCGCCGAGCGCGGCGAGAATCCAGAATGTCGAGGAGCCCCAGCCGCGTTCCGTCAGCCATTTCGCAAGATCGCTGCCGGCCTTGCCATCGCGTACCAGGCAAATGATGCGCGCACCGCGCGTCAGATACGGAACGAGACGTTCGAACGGTGCGGCGTGAAGCCCGAGGCAGACGGTGGACTCGAGTCGCCACCCCAGCTGCGCGGCCGCAAGCGAGAAGGTCGAAGGTGCGGGATGCGCGATCCATTCGCCGCTATCGAGCTTCTCGGCGAGGCTTGCGCCGGCGCCATGCCAGAACGGGTCGCCGGAGGCGAGCACCACCGTCGGCCGATCGCGGCAGCTCAGCACGACATCCGCATCGAACGGCACCGGCCATGGACGACCGCGGCTGCCAATTTCGGCAAGCGCAAGATGGCGCTCGCCGCCGAACACGGTTTCGGCCTTGGCAAGCGCCTTTCGGCTTGCCTCCGACAGCCCGGCAAGGCCATCTTCGCCGATACCGATGATGGTCAGCCAGGGATCAGACATGATTCGCGCCCTCATTCTGGGCGGAACGGCCGATGCGAGCCTGCTCGCCGCGGAGATCGCGCGCGCCGGCATCGATGCCGTCTATTCCTATGGCGGCCGCACCCGCGCGCCCGCCGATCAGCCGCTGCCGACGCGCATCGGCGGGTTTGGCGGCGTGAGCGGGCTGGCCGACTACATCCGCCGCGAAGGCATCACGCATGTCATCGACGCGACGCATCCGTTCGCTGCCGAAATGAGCCGTCATGCGGTCGAGGCCTGCGCGGACACCAATGCGCCGCTGATCGCGCTGGAGCGCGCGCCCTGGACCAGGGTGTCCGGCGACAACTGGATCGAGGTCGCCGACGTCAACGCCGCCGTTGCGGCCCTGCCCGAGGTGCCGACAAACGTGTTCCTCGCCATCGGCCGTCAGCACATCGCGCCGTTCGCGGCCAAGCCGCAACATGCCTACACGCTGCGTTTCGTCGATCCGCCCGAAGCGTCGCTGCCCTTCGCGGCCGATGTGATCGTATCGCGTGGCCCCTTCACCCTCGACGGCGAGTTGGAGATGCTGCACACGCGCGGCATCGCCTGGATCGTCGCCCGCAATTCCGGCGGCGACGGCGCGCGCGCCAAGATCGACGCGGCGCGCATGCTCGGCCTTCCCGTAATCATGATCTCGCGACCAGAGCTGCCCGAGCGCCACAGGGTCGAGAGTGTCACTGACGTGATGCAATGGCTCGGTCATTCTGCGCGCCTCGGCGCATAGACCCAGCGGCCGACGCGGCGCGTCTGCGAGTTGCCGAGGATCACCAGCGTGCGCATGTCGGCCATCTCGGGCGTCGCCTGGTTCAGCGTCACGATCTCGATCTTTTCATCGGCCGCGCTGATCGCGCGCGCGAAGATCATGAGACGCTCGCCGCAGCCGGCCTCGCGAAGCAGCGCCAGCGCACGGCCGAATCCTTCCGGGCGGCTGGCCGAGCGCGGGTTGTACATCGCGATGGCAAAATCGCCTTCCGCCGCGAGGCGCAGGCGCTTCTCGATCACCGCCCACGGCTTGAGATTGTCGGAGAGATTGATCGCACAGAAATCATGGCCGAGCGGCGCGCCGGCACGCGCGGCGGCCGCCAGCATCGCGGTGACGCCGGGCAGCACACGGATCGAAAGTTCACGAAATTCCGGCGCCTGCTCGAGCGCCTCGAACACGGCGGATGCCATCGCGAACACGCCGGGATCGCCAGAAGAGACGACGACGACCTGACCGCCTTCGGCGGCAAGCCGCAGGGCTTCGCTCGCGCGTTGCAGCTCTTCGCGATTGTCGGATGGATGCAGAGTGAGCCCAGGCCGCGGCGGCACGCGCGCGACATAGGGCGCATAGCCCAGAATGTCGGTCGCCGTCGCAAGCGCGGCGGAAACTTCCGGCGTCACCAGCGCGTCGCTGCCCGGCCCGAGGCCCGCGATGGTCAGTGTGCCTGTCATTCGGCGGCATCCAGATGCCGGCCCTTGCCGTGCACGAGCACGATCGCGAAATAGGGACAATCGGCCGCATCGATCTCGGCGAGCCGCACCACGCGCTCGCCTGGCATGGTGCCACGCTCAACCAGCCAGGCATCGGCGAGCCGCCCGGCGGAGCTGAGCGCGCGGCGCACTTTTGCGAGATTGCGGCCGGTCTTCATGACGACCAGTGCATCGGAATCGCGCATGCGGCGTTCGAGCTCGGCCTCGGGCAGCGTGCCCATCAGCACCGTCGTCACGTCGTCGCCGAGCGCGATCGGCCGGCCGACGCCGTTCCAGCAACCGACCATGCCGGGAATGCCGGCGATCACCTCGATCTCGACGCGGCTTTGCAGGCGCGTGTGCAGATGCATGAACGATCCGTAAAAGTAAGGATCGCCCTCGCAGAGCACGACGACGTCGACGGCGCGCGAAAGCCGCGCCAGGCGCTCGGCCCATTCGTCGTAGAAGCCGGCGAGCAGCTGGACATATTCGGGGCTGTCGAAAGCGATCTCCGTCGTAACAGGATATTCCATGGGATATTCGGTAACGCCCGCAGCCAGCATGCCATCGACGATGCGGCGCGCCTGACCGGGCCTGCCCTTCTTGCGAAAATAGGCGACGTGGCTAGCGCCCCGCACCGTACGATCGGCACGCACGCTCATCAGATCAGGATCGCCGGGGCCGAGACCGCAGCAGATGATGCGTCCCATGGCTATTCGCTCCGGCTTGCCAGCGCGTTCACGGCAGCAACCGTGATGGCGGAGCCGCCGAGGCGGCCTTCGACGGTGAGCGCCGGTGCCGGCGGATCGGCCATCAGCGCGGCCTTGGATTCGGCCGCGCCGACGAAGCCGACCGGACAGCCGATGATCGCAGCCGGCCGCGGGCAGTCGCGATCCTCCAGCATGTTGAGCAGATGAAACAGCGCGGTCGGTGCATTGCCGATCGCGATGATCGCGCCATCAAGATGCGGCCGCCACAGCTCCAGGGCCGCGGCCGAGCGCGTGTTGCGCATGGACTGCGCCAGCGCGGGCACGGCGGGATCGCCGAGCGTGCAGATCACGGCATTGGCCGCGGGCAGTCTTGCCCGCGTAATGCCTTCGGACACCATGCGCGCGTCGCACAGGATCGGCGCCCCCTTCTGCAAGGCCGCGCGCGCGGCAATCGCCATATCAGGGGTGAAGCGGATATGCGCCTCGAGGCCAACCATCCCGGCGGCATGGATCATCCGCACCACCACCTGCTCCTCGTCCGACGTGAAGCGCGCGAGATCGGCCTCGGCCCGGATGGTGGCAAAGGATTGCCGGTAGATCACAGCGCCGTCGGTCTCGTAGGTGTGCGGCATCAGTTCCCTCCGACCAGGATGGAGGGATCGCTGACGATGTCGGCGCCGTTCAGCCCGCGCAGGACCGGCGCGTCGCGGGTCGAGCCGTCGCGGACGAGATCGAACCCGGCGCGCGTCGCAATCAGGGTAACCGCAGCCGCGCCGGAATGGGCGCAGCCCTTGCCGCAGCCGGAGACGTGGAGTCGCGCGTCGGCGGGGATGCGCGGCGCCAGCGCCGCGGCCAGCGCGCGCGTATCGGCATGGGCCTCGCGGCAGCGCGGCGCGCCGCTGCAGGCGATGACGCGTAGGGCCGGATCGAACGGCTCGGTGATGAGCCCCGTCCCGTTCGGCATCTCGCGCTTGCCTTCGCTCAGCACCATCCGCCACGGGGTCATGCGCAGCGCATGGCCGCAAGCAGAGAATTGATGCAGCGTCGCGTGCAGCATCTGCCCGAACGCAACGCCAACCATCGCGCCTTGCGGATAGTGCCCGGGACGCACCGCGGCCATCACCGGCGCAGGCTCGGTCTCGCCGCGCAAGGATTGAGGCAACACGGCGCCGGATGCGATGTGGGCTGCCATGCGCCCTCGCCCGCCGTTTGCACCGCCGGAGATGATGAACCAGCTTGCGAGCGCCAGCGCCGCGCTCACGGCCTGTCCGCGTTCAACGGAACGACCGAGCTTGGCGCCATCGGCCCGCACCAGGAGACCGCCCGAGCGGTCGCGCTCGATGCGGATGTCGGCGGAATCGCCAGCGAGAACACGCGACCGCCCGTCATCGATGGCGAAGCCGAACTTGGTGGGAAGCGCCAGGCCAGAATCGGCAAGCGCCTCCTCGAGCTCCGCGGCGAGCGACTGCGTTTCGTCGCCGTTGCTCCAGAACGGCGTCACCAGGATGTTGCGCCTGGCTTCGATGTCGGCGTCGGGATCGAGCAGTGCCAATCGCGCAAGACCATCGAGCAACGGCCGATGGCCGTCCTCATTCACGCCCCTGATCTGCAGATTGGCCCGGCTCGTGACGTCGATCAGACCATTGCCGAAGCGCTCGGCGAGTTCCGCAAGCCCGGAGATTTGTGGTGCTTCAAGGCGTCCCCCGAACGGACGCACGCGCACCACGAGCCCGTCGCCCGATTGCATCGGGCGCAGCGCGCCGGGACACCAACCCTTGACCGTGGTCGCGCTCATGAGGCCTCCCGCAGCGCTGCCGCAATCGAATTGCGACGTGTTCGCCAGAGCGAGGCCTCGTGCAGGCGCGTGAAGCAGGTTTCCATTGCGGCGAGTGCGGACGGATTTTCGCGCGCCATGAAGGCGCGGACGTCGTCGTTGCCGAGTGTCGCGTCGTAATAGAGGTCGAACAGATGCGGCGGCACGGGGCCGGCGAGATACGCAAAGGCGGCCATGTGCTCCAGCGTCGCGGTGATCTCGGCGGCGCCGCGGAAACCGTGGCGCATCATGCCGGCGATCCAGGCCGGATTGGCCGCGCGGGCACGAACGACGCGCGAGATCTCTTCCGTCAGCGTGCGCGCATGCGGCTCGCCGGGCCGCGTCGCATCGAGGTGATAGAGCGACGGCACGCCTGCCCCGAGGTGCACGGCAGCCGCGGCGATGCCTGCCTCATGCGCGGCATAATCGGCGGCGAGCAGCAGATCGGTTTCGGGCAAGTCCTGGACGTGGACAAAAGCGTCGGCGGACGCGAGACGCTGTTCGATACCTGCGCGATCCGGCTGCATCGTGCCATCGGCAGAGAACGCCCAGGACGATGCCGACAGCCACGCTTCGCCTGCGGCCTCGCGCGTGTCCGGCGTGAAGGCATCCGGGATAGCCGAGAGGCCGACGCCGTATTGTCCGGGCCGCGGCGCGAACACGCGGGACGCACGCTGGCGATAGGGATTCTCATCGCCCTCGTCCTCGCGCGCGGCGAGCGCCTCGGCGGCGGCTTCGAACAATTGCCCGAGACCCGCGAAGACGTCGCGGAACAGGCCGGATACCCGCAGGGTGACGTCGATGCGCGGACGGCCGAGCTCGGCCGGGGCGATGATGTCGTAACCGGTGACGCGGCCGGAAGCGTGATCCCAGCGCGGCGCAAGGCCCGCCAGATGCAGCGCCATCGCAAACTCTTCGCCTGCGGTGCGCATGGTCGCCGAGCCCCAGAGATCCACCACGAGGCCCTTCGGCCAGTCGCCGTGATCCTGCAAGTGACGGCGCAGCAGCTCTTCGGCGAGTTTTATCCCCTGCGCATGCGCCGACGGTGTCGGCACCGCACGCGGGTCGACGGCGAAGAGATTGCGCCCGGTCGGCAGCACATCCTGACGCCCGCGATACGGGGAGCCCGACGGCCCGGGGGCAACGCGTTTTCCGGCGAGCACGGAACGCAATGCATCGCGCTCCGCTTCGCCGCAGGCACCGCGGCCGAACACGTGCAGGCCATCGCCGAACTGGCTCTCCTTGAGGTCGCAGACGAAGCGGTCGATCCGCGGGATGGCTTCGGCCGGTGCGGCCATTGCATCGAGGCCGAGATCGTCTTCGAGGCCCGCCGCGCGCGCCTCGTCGCGGATCGACGCGATCAGGCGCTGGCGACGGGCGGGATCGAGACCGTCAGCGGTCGAATATTCGTCGAGCAGCCGTTCGAGCCGACGAAGCCCCTCCGGCACCGCGGATGTCTCAAGCGGCGGCGGCAGATGGCCGATCGTGACCGCGCCGATGCGCCGCTTGGCCTGCGCGGCCTCGCCGGGATCGTTGACGATGAAGGGATAGATGACGGGGAGATCGCCGATCAGCGCTTCCGGCCAGCACGCTTGCGACAGCGCCACGGATTTGCCGGGCAGCCATTCCAGCGTGCCATGTGCGCCCATATGCACGACAGCATCGCAGCCTTGCTGCCTGAGCCAGAGATAGAATGCGACATAGGCGTGGCGCGGCGTGCAGGCGAGATCGTGATAATCGGCATCGCGCGAGGCCGCGTCGCCGCGCTCGGGCTGGACTGCGATGACCGACCGGCCGCACGCGATGGCGGCGAAGTGGAACGCACCATCGCGGCAGCTCGGGTCGTTTTCCACCGCGCCCCAGGCGCGCGCGAGATCGTCCTGCAAGGATTGCGGCAGGCGCGACAGCCCCGCTCGATAATCGGCGACGCCCCAAGTCAAACTCTGCTTCAACAGTGTCTCGCCGAGCGCATCAACCGGCGCAACGTCGAAGCCGACCTCAGCGACATCGGAAATCAAAGCCTCGACCGACGCCAACGCGTCGAGACCAACGGCGTGCGCGATCTGATGCGGACGGCCCGGATAATTCGAGAGCACGATCGCCAGCCGCTTCTCGCCGGCGGGCTTCTCCGCGAGGCGACGCCAAGCCGCGACGCGCGTGGCAACGGCGTTGACGCGCTCTTCGTCGGGCCTGTGCGCTAGATGCGCGAATTGCAGATCGGGATCGCGCTGACCGGCCGATTTGAAACTCACCACGCCTGCGAACAGGCGGCCGTCGACCTCCGGCAGCACGACATGCATCGCGAGATCGCCGGGCGACAGGCCACGCAGTGATTCCGCCCAATCCTCGCGCCGCGCCGTCGAGAGCGCGACCTGGAACACCGGACAGGACGCGGCATCGAACGGCGTCGTGCCGTCATCGCCAAGGGCCGAGAACGCCGTCGCATTGACGATCGCCGCCGCAGGATGTTGCGCCAGATGCGCGCGCAGCCAGTCGGCAACGCCCGGCGCCTTCAGCGAGGTGACGAACACGCCGTAGGCGTCAAATCCCTTCTCGCGCAACGCGGCAATCAAGGCGTCGACCGGCCCGGTATCGGCGGCCGTGAGATAGGAGCGATAGAACGTCACGAGTGCGCGCGGCTTGCCCTCGCCGCCCGCCGGCGCGGCAATGACGCCGCGCGCGGGATCGTAGAATCCCATCTCGGGCACGGTCATCTCGCCGATGACCGGGCCGGCATAGAGGCCCGAGGCCAGCGCGAGCTGCGCGATCGCGGCTTGCGCGGCGACCGGGCCACCGGAGTCGCAGAGCACCTTGAGCCGCCGCAGCGTCGAGACCGGCAGGGTCGAGTACGCATCCAGCCGCGCGTCGTCGCGGCCGTCCGCCGGCAGCACGGCGAGCACGATGTTGCGCTCTTGCGCGAGTTGCTGGAGCGCCGCGAGCCCGTATGCCCAATAGGACTCCCCGCCGATCAGGCGCACCAATATGCCCCGCGCCTGCGACAGCGTCCGTTCGATATAGGTGTCGACCGACAGCGGATGACGCAGCTCCGCGAGATTGGCCAGCCGCAGCGACGGCAGGCTGCCCCGACCGCGGCGCCAGCCGGCCGCAAACGCGGCCAAATCGGAATCCGAATACGAGAGCACCACGAGATCGGCCGGGTCCTGGCCGATGTCTCTTGGCGTCGCGGTCTCCTCGAGACCGCGGCTCTCGCGGAAGACGACGTGCATCAGATGCCAGATCCTGAAAGACCAAGTCCTGCCTTGATGGCGGCCTCGTCGATATCGCCATGCTCGCCGATCACGACGAGCTTCGACTGTCTGAGACCCGCGCCCCATGGCTTGTCGAACTGATGGCGCACCCGCTCGCCGACCGCCTGCAACAACAGGCGCATCGGCTTGCCAGCGACCGCGATGTACCCCTTCGCCCGCAGCACGTTCTGCTCGCGCGCCAGTTTCTGGACCGATGCGACCAGCGCGTCGATGTCGGCGACCTCCGGAAGGTCAATCACGACCGAGGCAAAATCATCGTGCTCGTGCTCCTCCTCGCCGTCATGATGCGATGGCCGCGCGGCGAGATCATTCTCGGCGGCAGCGCCGAGGCCGAGAATGACGCGCGCATCGATCGCACCGTCGGTGACCGGCAGCATCGGCACGCGGCGCGGCATCTCGGCGGTGATCGCCGCTTTTGCGGCTTCGATTCCGGCTGCGCCCGCAAGATCGGCCTTGGTCAGCAGCACGATGTCGGCGCAGGCGATCTGGTCCTCGAACACTTCCGACAGCGGCGTTTCGTGATCGAGATTGTCGTCCGCCGCGCGCTGCGCTTCCACCGCAGCCGGATCCGGCGCGAAGCGGCCGGCGGCGACAGCCTCGGCATCGGCCAGCGCGATCACGCCGTCGACCGTGATGCGCGAGCGGATCTCCGGCCAGTCGAACGCCTTCAGCAGCGGCTTCGGCAGCGCCAGGCCCGAGGTCTCGATCAGGATGTGATCGGGCCGCACCGGCCGCGCCAGCAACCGCTCCATGGTCGGAATGAAATCGTCGGCGACGGTGCAGCAGATGCAGCCATTGGCGAGCTCGACGATGTTCTCCTCCGGGCAATTCGCATCGGCGCAGGACTTCAGGATCTCGCCGTCGACGCCCTCGCTGCCGAACTCGTTGACGAGCACCGCGAGCTTCTTGCCGCCGGCATTGCTGAGCAGATGCTGGATCAGCGTCGTCTTGCCGGAGCCCAGGAAACCCGTGACCACCGTAACCGGGACTTTTGCGAGCGAGTTCATTCAGCGGCCTCCGGCACGACGGTAACAGGGGGAATACGGGCAAGCGACTGCTTGCGGAAGATTTCGGGACGGCTGCGCCATGGCACGATGCCGTCGGGCGCCGCCGCGTAGGCCGCAGCACCTGCGACCACGTCCTGCGCATTCGCATCGGACAGGCGGCCATAGACATAGGACCAGCGGCCGGGCGCGCTGAGCGCGACCGAGCAGCCCTGGCTGCACGCCGACAGGCATTCGACGGGAACCACGCTGACGCCCTCGGGCACGCCGGCCTCGAGAATCGCGCCATGCAGGCGCTTGCCGGGCGTCGTCTCGCCCTCGCCAAGCGTCTGGCCGGCGCGGCAGGTGATGCAGACATGAAGTGTGACGGTCATCGCCTCTTCCAGATAACAGCGGGAGGCGATGAGGCGCACGGACCATTCTCCTGAAGGCCCGCTTCCCCGTCGCGGAACACCCCGTCCGCCGGTCCAAAACTCGTCCGCGCTGGCAGGTCTCCCGGCTTGCGGAGCAGGGTTTTGGCCCTTCGATCCCCGCCTTCCCGATCCCAAAAGGAATCAGTGGCTTCGGGCATCTCTCCGGTCACGGTCGCGGGGGCGGCTGCAGTTTGGACCCAAATCTTTGCGGATTCGGACCCTATCGCATTCCCTCTTCGCCTGTCATAGGACAGGAACCAACGCCAGGCCACCATTTGCCGGTGGCCGCCACTTGTCAAGCCGAAGGACCGGGACCGATGACGCCTGAACCGGAAACCCACACGACCGAGGAAACCGACGCCCGCCACGCCGCCAAAATGGCGAAGAAGAAGGCCGCTCGCGACAAGATCATGGCGACCAAGAGCGGCGAAAAGGGCCTGATCATCGTCCATACCGGCGCCGGCAAGGGCAAATCCTCCTCGGCTTTCGGCATGATCGTCCGCTGCGTCGCGCATGGCTTCCCTTGTGCGGTGGTGCAATTCATCAAGGGTGCCTGGGATACGGGCGAACGGCGCCTGCTCACCGACCATTTCGGCGAACTCTGTCAGTTCCATGCGATGGGCGAAGGCTTCACCTGGGAGACCCAAGACCGCACCCGCGACATCGCTGCCGCGCGCGCCGGCTGGGAGAAAGCCAAGGAGCTGATCCTCGACGAGCGGCTGCGCATGGTCGTGCTCGACGAGATCAACATCGCGCTGCGCTACGACTATCTCGACATCGCCGAAGTCGTCGAATTCCTGACGACGCAAAAGCCTGCGATGACGCATGTCGTGCTCACCGGTCGCAACGCCAAGGACGAGTTGGTCGAGATCGCCGATCTCGTCACCGAGATGACGCTCGTGAAGCATCCGTTCCGCTCCGGCATCAAGGCGCAGGCCGGCGTCGAGTTCTGAAGTCATCATGGCACGCGCGCTGATGATCCAGGGAGCCGGCTCGGACGTGGGCAAGTCGCTCATCGTCGCCGGCCTCGCGCGCGCCTTCGCGCGCCACGGTCTGCGGGTGCTGCCGTTCAAGCCGCAGAACATGTCGAACAATGCCGCGGTCACGGTCGACGGCGGCGAGATCGGCCGCGCCCAGGCGCTGCAGGCGCTCGCCGCCGGCGTCGAGCCGCACACCGACATGAACCCGGTGCTGCTCAAGCCCGAGACCGATGTCGGGGCGCAGGTCGTGGTCCACGGCAAGCGCATCGCGACCGCACGCGCGCGCGACTACGCGGCGATGAAACCGTCGCTGATGGGCGCGGTGCTGGAGAGTTTCGAACGGCTGAAGGAGCGCGCCGATCTGGTGCTGGTCGAAGGCGCCGGCAGCCCGGCCGAGGTGAATTTGCGCAAGTCCGACATCGCCAATATGGGCTTTGCCCGCAAGGCGAATGTGCCGGTCGTGCTGGTCGGCGACATCGACCGTGGCGGTGTCATCGCCCAGCTGGTCGGCATCAGGACGGTGATCGACCCCGACGATGCCGCGATGATCTCTGGCTTCGTCATCAACAAGTTCCGCGGCGATCCCACGCTGTTCGACGACGGCTACAGGCTGATCGAGCAAAAGACCGCATGGCGCGGCCTCGGCGTGCTGCCCTGGTTTCCGCGCGCCGGCGAGCTGCCGGCCGAAGACGCGCTCGGCCTGCGCGATGCGCGCAAGCCGGGCCAATGCAAGATCGCCTGCCTGGCGCTATCGCGCATCGCCAATTTCGACGATCTCGATCCGCTCAAGCTCGAGCCGGGTGTCGATCTCGTGATGGTGCGTCCGGGCGAAGCCATTCCCGGCGATGCCAGGCTCGTGATCATCCCTGGCTCAAAATCCACCCGCGGCGACCTCGCCTTCCTGCGCGCGCAGGGCTGGGACGTCGACCTGTTCGCGCATTACCGCAGGGGCGGCCATGTGCTCGGCCTCTGCGGCGGCTATCAGATGCTGGGACGCAGCGTCGCCGACCCCGAAGGCATCGAGGGGCCTGCGGGCGACACGCCGGGCCTCGGGCTTCTCGATATCGAGACGGTGATGAGCCCGCAAAAGACCCTCACGCGCGTTGCGGCCGTGCACGCGGCGACGGATCAGCCGATCCAGGCTTACGAGATCCACATCGGCCGCACCGACGGCCCGGATCGCGCCCGCCCCTTCGCAAAGCTCGACGGCGAGCCGGAAGGCGCGATCTCAAGGGATGGTCGTGTGCAGGGCAGCTATCTGCACGGCCTGTTCACGTCGGATGATTTCCGCAAGGCCTACCTCGCCAAACTCGACATTCCCGCAGGCGACGAGCCCTATCACGCCAGCGTCGAAAGCGCGCTCGAGGCGCTGGCCGATCACATCGAAAAGCATCTCGACGTCGAAGGCCTGCTCGCGCTAGCGCGCTAGGGCCTCGGCAAGGCGCGTCCATTCGGCTTCGCTGCCGGGGAGCCCGAGGCGCAGCCATGTCGGCTGTTGCGCGAACACGCGGGACCAGATGTGGCTGCGCGCGAGCCTCTCCTGCGCAGCCACCGCGTCGGCCGTTTCGTACAAGCGAAACAGCGGTGTGCCGCCGATGAGCCGCCAGCTTCGCGAATGCGCCATTGCATCGAGGCGAACACAGTCGCGCGCGAGCCGCGCCGACGTCGCCTCGGCCCAAGTCTGATCGCGCAAGGCACGACAGCCGATTTCGATCGCCGCGCCCGAAACAGGCCATGGACCCGACACGGCGGCAAGCTTGTCGATGTCGGCGGCATGACCGATGGCGAAGCCGAGCCGCAGGCCGGCCAAGCCATAAAACTTTCCGAACGACCGCAGGATCAACAGTCCCGGTCGATCCGCGTCGGGTGCAAGCGACAATTGCGGAATCGGGTCCGCAAAGCTCTCGTCTACGACGAGACGGCCGACGCGCGGCAACAGCGCGAGCAGATCCTTGCGCGAATGGCACCGCCCGTCGGGATTGTTGGGATTGACGACGATGGCGAGGTCCGCACCCGCCAGCGCATCGAGCTCGGCAACCTCCTGGACGTCCCGGCCGGCGGCCGACAGGACGCCGGCATATTCATTGTAGGTCGGCGCGAGGATACGCGCGCGCCCGGGCGCCGCGAGTTGCGGCAGCAATTGAATGGCGGCCTGAGCACCGCCCATCGCAACGATCGGTGCGCTCGTGCGGTAGCCGTGCCGCGCCGCCTGATGCAATGCCTCGATCTCGGCGCGTGATGGCAGCGCGCTCCACGCGCGCGCGCTCACCTCGCCCACGGGATACGGCAGCCGGTTGATCCCGGTCGACAGATCGATCCAATCCTCTGCGCGTCCGCCGAAACGCCGCTGGGCCTGGTCCAGATTTCCACCGTGCTCGCGCATGCCCCGTTGTTTCACGCGAAAGCCAGGATCGCAAGCAGGCCTGCGACCAGCAGCATGGCGCGGCGATAGACCGTCAGCGCCTCGACGATGTCGGCGGCGCGCGGATCGCGCGCGCCTTCGTTCAGCCAGGGCTCTTCGGTCGCGCTGCCGTGATAGATGCGGGGACCGCTGAGCCGCACACCGAGTCCGCCGGCCATGGCCGCTTCCGGCCAACCGGCATTGGGCGAGCGATGCCGGCGCGCATCGCGCGTCATGCAGGCCAATGATTCCGACCGCTGCGGTGCCAGCAGCACGAACAGGAATCCGGTCAGCCGCGCCGGGACGAAATTGGCGACGTCGTCGATGCGCGCTGCCGCCCAGCCGAAGGCTTCGTGGCGTTCGCTGCGATGGCCGATCATGGAGTCCAGCGTGTTGATCGCCTTGTAGCCGAGGATGCCGGGCAAGCCCAACAGTGCGCCCCAGAACACCGGCGCGACGATGCCGTCGGAGGCGTTTTCGGCAAGGCTCTCGATCGCCGCGCGCGCGATGCCGGCTTGATCGAGGCTTGCGGGATCGCGGCCGACGATGCGCGAGACCGCTTCGCGCGCGGCGGCGACGTCGCCGGCCAGCAAGGGCGTGGCCACGGCAGCGACATGATCGTGCAGCGAGCGCAGCGCGACCAATGGCCAGGCCAGGATGCCAATCAGCACGATCTGGATCCAGCCCGAAGGAAGCAGTGATTGCAGCGCCCAGCCGAGCGCCGCGGAGAGCGCGATCACCGCAAGCGCGCCGGCGACGCCCGCGGCTCGGCGCAACGCCGGCGGATCGGACGCGCGATTCAAGGCGGTGTCGATGCCGGCAATCAGCCCGCCCAGCCAGGTGACGGGATGCCCGATCCGCGCGAACAGCCACGCCGGCCAGCCCAGAAGGGCATCCACCGCCATCGCCACCACCATCGCGCCCGCAAAGTCCACATCCAGCTCCTGTCCCGCCCCTGTTGCGCAAGACGGCGGCCGAGCGCAAGCCCCTCGCTGCCTGATTTCGGCTTTGTCTTTGGCCGCGTTTGATGATTAGTGCTGCGGCAGGAGACCTTTATGGCCATCATCTTGATCACCGGCGGGGCGCGATCGGGCAAGAGCACCCGGGCGGAGGCGCGCGCGCGCAGCTTTGCCGGCCAGCCCGTCTACGTCGCGACGGCCGAGGCGCTCGACGGCGAAATGCAGGAACGCATCGCAAGACATCGCGCGCGGCGCGGAGCCGATTGGATCGAGCGCGAGGTGCCGCTCGATCTCGTGCCCGCGCTGCTCTCGACCGAAGGTGGCGGCGCGAGGCTGGTGGACTGCCTGACGCTGTGGCTCTCCAACCTGATGCATGCGGCGCGCGATTGGGAGCGAGAGGTGAGAGAGCTCGCCGACACGCTGCCCCGCCTCAACAGCCCCGTCGTGCTCGTCACCAACGAGGTCGGCCTCGGCATAGTGCCCGACAACGCGCTGGCGCGCAGCTTCCGCGATGCCGCCGGAATCATGAACCAGATCATTGCCGGTGTCGCCGACGAGGTCGAGTTCGTCGTCGCCGGCCTGCCGTTGAAGCTGAAATGATCCCGCGCGCCGAGCACCTCAAGGACATCCTCGCCGATCTTAAGATGGCGACATCGTTCGTGACGATCCTGCCGGTGGCATTCTCGAAGCCTGCGGGCGACGGCGCCGTTGCGCGGGCAATGTGGGCGCTGCCGGTCGCGGGACTGCTGGTCGGCCTCGCCGGCGCCCTCACTTACAAGATCGCCATTCGCTTCGGACTGACGCCGAGCCTTGCCGCCCTCCTCGTGCTAGCCACGACCGCCCTCATCACCGGCGCGCTGCACGAGGACGGACTTGCCGACACCGCGGACGGCCTCGGCGGCGGCCGCACGCGCGAGCGCAAGCTCGAGATCATGCGCGACAGCCGGATCGGGACCTATGGCGTCTGCGCCCTGATCCTATCGTTCGGCCTACGCTGGAGCGCGCTTGCGACGATCGCAAATCCATGGGCCGTCATGCTCGCGCTGTGCGCGGCGCACGTTGCTGCCCGTGCCGGCCTGCCGGCCTTCATGTCGCTAGTCCCGTCGGCGCGGCCTGATGGCCTCTCTGCCGGCGCCGGGGCGCCGCCCGGGCGCAGCGTGGCCATAGCCTTCGCGCTTGGAACGCTTGCGCTTGCCCTGACGTTGGGGCCGGGCAAGGCGCTGGTCGGCCTGATCCTGCTGTCACTGGCCGGCCTGCTGCTGGCGCGGCTTGCCATCCGCCAAATCGGGGGGCAGACCGGCGACATCCTCGGCGCGTTCGAGCAGACGGGCGAGATCCTGATCCTGCTGGTGGCGGCGTCCTTCCAAATGGGGCGATGACCTCATGGTCGAGTTCGACGATAGCTTCCGCCAGCACTTACGCGAGCTGTTCGTGTGGCGCCGCGACGTGCGCCGCTTCCGCAGCGATCCGCTGCCGGAGGGGGCGATCGATCGCCTGATCGAGACCGCCTGCCTCTCGCCTTCGGTCGGCCTCAGCCAGCCCTGGCGCTTCGTGATCGTCAATGATACTGCAACGCGCCGCGCCGTGGTCGAAGATTTCAGGACGTGCAATGCCGACGCGCTGAGCTGCTACTCCGGCGACCGCGCCGCACGCTATGCCACCTTGAAACTGTCCGGCCTCGAGCAGGCGCCCGGCCATCTTGCCGTGTTCGCCGACAAGGGCAGCGACATCGGCCACGGCCTCGGCCGCGCGACCATGCCTGAAACGACGGAATATTCCGTGGTCGCCGCCATCACCGCGATGTGGCTCGCCGCCCGCGCCGAGGGCATCGGCCTCGGCTGGGTGTCGATACTGAACCCTGCGCGCATGCACGCTGTTCTCGACGTGCCTGACAGCTGGAAGTTCATCGCCTATCTCTGCATCGGCTATCCCGAGATCGAGTGCGACCGGCCCGAGCTGGAGCAGGCGAAATGGGAGCAACGGCGCAGCGCGGACGCGTTCACGCTGCGGCGCTAGGCCGCCGGGCGCCGGGCGCCGGATCGAAAGCCTGCGAACGAACATTCACATGCGCCTTTCGCCGATTGTGGGCCCCCCGCTTTCGCGCTAAGCATCGAGCAAAGCAAGGCGATCGTGCAACTTAGTCCATGACGGGGCGATCTTTCGTTTCCTCGGCGGTCAATCGCCGCGGCTTCATTCGCCTCGCGACTGCGTCGGTCGCGGGATGGATCGCGCTCGGCGCAACCGACAATCGCATGCGGATCGTCGCCTCACTCACCGCATTGCCGCTCGACGACGAGCTGACCAGACGCGGCATGATCGACAGCGCAAGCTCTCGCCTGGGCAACCTCGTCGCCGGCTTGCGGCAGCGCGGCTGGGTCGAAGGCGTCAACTTCCGCCTCGAGCTCCGTTCCACCTTCGGCGCGCCGGACAGGTTGAAGATGGCCGTCCAGGAATTGCTCGACCTCCAACCGGACGTGATCCTGACGGGGTCGACGATCGAGACCGCCGCCGTCCTTGCCGCCACCAAGGCCATCCCGGTCGTGTTTGCGACCGCGAACGATCCGGTCGGCAACGGCTTCGTCGAAAGCCTCGCGCATCCCCGCGGCAACGCCACCGGCTTCACCAACAGCAGCGCCGAGATGGGCGGCAAGTGGCTCCAGCTGATCCGCGAGGCCGTGCCCGACGTCGCGCGGGTCGGCATCCTGTTCAACCCCGCGACCACCCCGCGCGGCGGACGCTTCTTCCTCGAATCGATCGAGCAGGAGGCTGCCGCATCCGGCGTCTCCGTGATCCCCGCGCCCGTCAACGCGCCCGCGGAGATCGACGACGCCGTCAAGCGCTTTTCCGAACTGCCCAAGGCGGCGATGGTGGCGCTGGTCGACAGCTTCCTCGTGGTCAACCGCAAGGCGGTGGTCGCGGCCGCCGCCAAATACCGCGTGCCCACGATCTATCCGTTCCATT
This sequence comes from Bradyrhizobium sp. IC4060, assembly GCF_020193715.1. Taxonomy (NCBI): domain Bacteria; kingdom Pseudomonadati; phylum Pseudomonadota; class Alphaproteobacteria; order Hyphomicrobiales; family Nitrobacteraceae; genus Bradyrhizobium; species Bradyrhizobium sp. IC4060. Next base: position 1,101,576 of record NZ_JADYVJ010000001.1, read on the forward strand.
ACTTCATCGATGCCGGCGGGCTGATGAGCTACGGCCCAACGCTCGAGGTGCGCTCGGCCGATTACGTCGACCTGATCCTGCGCGGCACCAAGCCCGGCGACCTTCCAGTGCAATCGCCGCGCAAATACGAGCTGTTGATCAACCGCACGGTCGCCCGCTCGTTCGGCTTGACGATCCCGTTCACGCTGCTCGCGCGCGCCGACGAGATCCGCGAGTGAACGATCCCGGCGACCAGGAACCTTCGCGCACGCCTTCCGGCCGGCTGTTCAGGAAATATCTCTACTCGATCGTCGCCCTCGCCTTCGCCGCGCTCGCCATCAACACCAGCTTCGACGTCTGGTTCTCCTATCGCGAGCAGAAGCAGCTGCTGGCGGCGACCCAGCGCGAACAGGCCGCCTCCGCAGCGATTCAGATCGGCCAGTTCATCGGCCAGATCGAGAACCAGATCAGGTGGCTCGCGCGCCTGCCGCCGGAGCTGTCGACCCACGAGGACGAGCGGCTGAACGCCATCCGCCTCCTGCGCCTCTCGCCTGCGATCGCGGAGATCGCCCAGCTCAATTCGGAAGGCCGCGAGCAGCTGCGCGTATCGCGCCGGATCGCCGACAAGGTCGGCAGCAACGCCGATCTCTCCGCTTCAGCCGCCTTCCGCGGTGCCAATGACAGCCGGGCCTATTACGGTCCCGTCTATTTCTTCGGCGACACCGAGCCCTTCATGACGCTCGCCACGCGCGGCACCGGGCGCGCTCCCGATGTGATCGTCGCCGAGGTCAATCTGCGCTTCATCTGGGACCTCGTCACGGGAATCAGGGTCGGCAACACCGGCAAGGCCTATGTCGTCGACCGCATGGGCGTGTTGATCGCGCATCCCGATTTATGGCGGGCGCTCCAGCGCAGCGATCTCTCCGGCCATGCCGACGTCCGCGCCGCGCTCGACGGCATCGGGCCGCCTTCGGGCGGCCTCGTCAAGGAGGATCTCTCCGGCCAGCGCGTGCTGTCGACCTATGCGACCGTGCCCTCGCTCGGCTGGCTGGTGTTCGTCGAGCTGCCGCTTACCGAAGCCTACGCGCCGATCTATGCCTCGATCGGCCGCTCGACCTTCCTGCTCGTGATCCTGCTCGCCTGCGCGGTGCTGGTCTCGCTCATTCTCAGCCGGCGCATGACCGTGCCGATCCAGCTGCTGACCCAAGGAGCCAGGCGGATCGGCAGCGGCGACCTCAACTCGCGGCTCGCGATCAAGACCGGCGACGAGCTGGAGGCGCTCGGCGAGCAGTTCAACCGCATGGCGGCGCATTTGCGCGAATCCTACGCCACGCTCGAGCGCAAGGTGATCGAGCGCACCTCCGAGCTGGAGAAGGCCCGCGACCACGCGCTCGCCGAGCACGACGCCGCCGAGCGCGCGCGCCGCGCGGCGGTCGCGGCCAATGAGACCAAGTCGCGCTTCCTCGCCGTCGTCAGCCATGAGTTGCGCACGCCGCTCAACGGCGTCATGGGCGTGCTGCAACTCTTGGACGACGGCAGCCTCAGCGAGGCCCAGCGCCGCCATCTTGCCACCGCGGCGGCGTCGGGCGAAACGCTGATCGCGCTGGTCGATGCGGTGCTGGAATATGCGCGTCTCGAGGCCAGCACGGAAATGCTGGAGACGCGCGACTTCCGTCTCGACCAGTTGATCGAAGCCGCCGGCGACCTGATGCGTCCGCAAGCCCTCGACAAGGGCCTGAGCTTCGATCTCGCCTGCGATGACACGGTCGACACCGCCGCGCATGGCGATCCCGTCAGGCTCAACCGCATCCTGCTCAACCTGATCGGCAACGCGATCAAGTTCACCCCGAGCGGCGGCATCGGCGTGAGCGCGGCAACCGAGCGGCGCGGCGATCACCTCCTGCTGTGCATCATCGTGCGCGACACCGGCATCGGCATCGCGCCCGGGCTGCACGAGCGGATTTTCGAGGATTTCGTCCAGGCCGACGACAGCATCGCGCGTCGCTTCGGCGGCACCGGCCTCGGCCTTGCGATCGCGCGCCGTCTCACCCGCCTGATGCGCGGCGAGCTCAAGGTCGAGAGCGCGCCCGGCGCGGGCAGCACGTTCACGCTCGAAGTGCCGCTCGGGCTTGCCGGAAGCAGCGTGGCGCAAGGCGCGCTTGCGCCGCCGTCGCGGCAGCTCCGCGTGCTTCTGGTCGACGATGACCCCGTCAATTGCGAGGTCGGCGCAGCGATCCTGCACCGGCTCGGCCACCACACGACGATCGCCAGGAACGGCGCCGCAGCCGTCGAGCTCGCCCGCGATCAGGCCTTCGACGTCATCCTGATGGATCTGCACATGCCCGACATGGACGGCGTGGAGGCGGCCTTCCGGATCGGCGAGCTCGGACTTGCCAAGATGCCGCGCCTCATCGCCGTGACCGCCGACGTCTCCGGCCGCGCCCGCGATCGGCTTGCCGGCGCCGGCATCGCCAAGGTCGTCAGCAAGCCGATCCTGGTCAACGCGCTGCGCGAGGCGATCGAGGATGATCTGGTGGCCGAGCCGGCAGCCGCGCAACGCCCGGCGACCGAACTGATCGATCGGCCTTTCCTCGACGACCAGCGGGAGCTGCTGGGCGCCGCGCAAATCGACAAGCTCCACCATCTGCTCCAGCAGACGGGAGAACGATTGATCCACGACATCGCCGACGCCGCGGCGGCGGGCGATCACAAGCACCTCGCACGATCCGCGCATCAACTTGGCAGCGCGGCAAGTGCGCTCGGCCTCGTCCGCCTGTTCGAGCGCAGCCGCGACGTCGAGCTGGCGGCACCCGCGATGTCACCTGCCGAACTCGACAGTGCCGCACGCGAACTCGCCGAGATTCGACAGGCGTCGATGCAAGCGCTGAATGATCTGCTTGAACCTGCCGGACAGCAATCTGTCAGCTAGATTTGCGCAGGTCGGAGCTCCCAAGCGTTCTCTCCTGCGGCACCAGCGGCTGGCCAAGCGGAAAGATCAATCCCACGACTCCAGCCGGTTCTTCAGCAGGTCGCCCGGCCGGCGCTGTGTTTCCGGCCGGGGCAGCGCGCCCCCCAAGAGATCAACCACCTTCGTGCGGGACCTGTTAGCATTCGCTATCACGAGCCCGAAGTTTTAACGACCAGCTTTATGTTGAGCAGGTTGACACCCTTGAATGGGTTCGGCGCGCTTTCGATGGTTCCCGTACCCGTTGCATTCGCGTAGGCACCAGTGCCCGACAGAATCGTGTATTCGCCCGTCGATTTGCCGTCTTTGGCCGATCCGGTGTAGCGCGCCGTAATCGAGCCTTCCTCGAACGTGTAAGTGCTATAGCCGAAGAAGGGGCCAGACCCTTTGAGCTGGTCCGAACTATTGATGAACTCTTTCACGCCGATACGGCCATCGCTGAAGACGGCCACTCCGAAGAATTTCCCGGACACGACCGTCTGTCCTTCAACGTTTGCGGCCTCTATGACCTTGAGGTCGAGCGGCTTGGTGACGAGCTTGAACTCGAGCACCCGCTCACCGGCTACGGCGGTTGACGCCGCGACGGCCAATGCCACACCAGAAAGGAAAAAGGTGAGAGACTTCCGCATAGCTTCCTCCTGCGCTTGTTGAAACCAAGTCGAGAAGTGCGGGCGACTCATCGAGCCAGGCTCTTCGCGGTGGCACGGAAGAGAGCCCTCGGCAACGCCCGACAGCGGCTGAACTCTCTCTGTCCTGAGGCGAAGTCGGGACGCGAATATGAGTCTCAAGCCACGGGAAGAAAGTTCAAGTCTCCGTTGCGATATAATCTTATCCAGCCACTGCGCGGGACTCTCAGCAGAGGCACAATCATCATGGCCTCTGCTGGTTGCCGGACTTCATCTTATCATTCGCGCAAGAGTAACTCCGAGGAATCACTGTCAACAACGCTGACAATGGGAGAACCCATGCCACTCACAATTTCAGCGGCAGAGTCCCTAGACTGGCGCTGCGAGCCGTTGCCCCGGCAGATTCGTGGCTTCACGACCCAGCCTCCGCACGTCTGCGCCCGCCAACTTCCTCATCCTCCCGCCCGAACCGCTCCACCAGAAAATCGATGAACAGCCGCACCTTCACCGACAGATGCCGCGTCGGCGGATAGACCGCATAGAGCGCTAGCGGCGGCGCGGAATAATCATCCAGCACTGTCCGCAACTCGCCTTTCCGCAACGCATCGGCCGCAATGAACTCCGGCAGCAGCGCGAGCCCCCTGCCCTTGACTGCGACGTCGCGCAGCACCTCGGCATTGTTGACGCAGAGCGACCATGCCGGCTGGATCCAGTGATCGCCGTCGCGGCCGGTGAGCTTCCATTGATTGCCCGTCAGCAGGAAGCCGTAGGTCAGCGAAGCATGCTCGCGCAAATCCTGCGGATGTTTTGGCGTGCCGTGCCGGGCGAGATAATCCGGCGACGCACAGATCATGCGCGCCACCGGCATGATCTTGCGCGCGATCAGGCTGGACGATTCCAGCTCCGCAATCCGCAAGGTCACGTCAAAGCCGTCCTGCACGGGATCGAGCAGATCGTCGCTGAGCACGATCTGGAGCTGCAGCTCCGGGAAGCGCGCCATGAAATCGGCGAGCACGGGCCCGAGGCGCATCGTGCCGAACGACATCGGCGCGTTGACGCGGAGCAGTCCCCGCGGCGCCGATTGCGCCTGCGTCACCGCCTGGTCCGCCGCCTCGATCTCCGAGAGGATCACGACCGCGCGCTCGAAATAGCGCTGGCCGTTCTCGGTCGGGCTGGCGTGCCTTGTGGTGCGGTTCAGAAGCTGGACCCCGAGGCTCTCCTCGAGGTCGGCGATGTATTTGCTGATCGCCGAGCGCGACAGCCGCAGCTGCCGGCCGGCCTCGGCAAAGCTGCCGCTTTCCACCACCTTCACGAAGGCCCGGAGGCTGCCGAGCTTATCCAAGGGATCGCCCCGTCAACTGTTTCCAAATCGTAGACATAGCCGTCATATTTGCATGGATTGTCTCCAATCCAAAGCGGAACGATATTTCCGGCCAGAGCAAGACCGCTCCCCGAATCTGGAGGACGACAATGTCTGGACTGCACCATGTCACCGCGATCGCCGGCGATCCCATCCGCAATTTCGTCTTCTACACGCGGGATCTCGGCCTGCGCTTCGTCAAGAAGACGGTCAATTTCGACGATCCCGGCACCTACCACTTCTATTACGGCGACGAGACCGGCCGCCCCGGCACCATCCTGACCTTCTTTCCGTGGGCCGGCGTCTCGGCCGGCCGCCGCGGCGTCGGCGAGACCCATCAGACCGCCTTCCGCGTTCCGCAGCGCTCGCTCGGCTACTGGACGCAGCGCTTCATCGAGAAGGGCATTCGGTACGAGGCGCTGGAGAAGCGCTTCGGCGAGTCCGTCCTGCCGTTCACCGATCCTGATGGCATGGCGCTCGCGCTGGTCGGCATTCCCGGTGCCGAAAACGAGCCGGGCTGGAGCAATGGCGACGTGCCGGCCGAGCATGCGATCCGCGGCTTCCACGGCGTCACCCTGCTGCTCGACAGCGCGGCGAAGACGGCGGCCATCCTCACCGACGTTTTCGGCTTCAAGGAGACCGGACGCGAGGGCTCGGTGATCCGTTTCAAGGCGCCAGGCGATGTCGAAGGCAGCGTCGTCGACGTCTACGAGGCGAAGGGCTTTCTGCGCGGGCATCAGGGCGGCGGGTCGGTGCACCACATCGCCTTCCGCGCGGCTGACGATGCCGAGCAGGGCCAGATGGCCGCGAAGCTCGTGAGCAATCACGGCCTGCACCCGACCGAGCAGCGCGACCGCAACTACTTCCGCTCGATCTACTTCCGCGAGCCCGGCGGCGTGCTGTTCGAGATCGCGACCGACATCCCCGGCTTCGCGGTCGACGAGCCCGTGGCGAGCCTCGGGCGCGAGCTGAAGCTGCCTGCTTTCCTCGAACCGCACCGCAAGCAGATCGAGGGCGTTCTGCCGAATCTGGAAGAGACCGCGTCATGACGGAGACTGCATTCATCCATCGTTTCGAGCCCGCAGGCGACGCGGGCTCTCCACCTCTGCTGCTGCTGCACGGCACCGGCGGCGACGAGAACGACCTGCTCGGCCTCGGCCAGATGATCTCGCCCGGCTCTGCCCTGCTTTCGCCGCGCGGCCGCGTGCTCGAGCACGGCATGCCGCGCTTCTTCCGCCGTCTCGCCGAAGGCGTGTTCGACGAGGAGGACGTGCGCCGTCGCGCGCACGAGCTGGGCGAGTTCGTCACAGAGGCGCGGCAACGCTACGGCCTCGCCGCGCCGATCGCAGTCGGATTCTCCAACGGCGCCAACATCGCGGCCGCGCTGTTGCTGCTGCAGCCGGACGTGCTGGCCGGCGCGATCCTGCTGCGCGCGATGGTGCCGTTGTCGGATCCGCCCAAGGCTGCGCTCGGCGGCAAGCCGGTGCTGCTGCTCTCCGGGCAGGCTGATCCAATCGTGCCGGCGAGCAATTCGGCACGGCTCGCCGCACTGCTGTCGCAGGCAGGTGCGAGCGTCACCCACAAGGTGCTGCCGGCAGGCCATCAATTGTCGCAAGCTGACGTGACGCTCGCCCGCGACTGGATCAGCAAGGCGGACGCCAAGGCCGCATGATCGAGCAGCGGCGCATCGTTTGAACGATGCGCCGCTGCCATCACTCGAACCAGCCGCGCCGCTTGAACCAGATCAGCGGCAACAGGCCGCTGGCGATGATTGCGAGCCAGGCCAGCGGATAGCCGAAGCTCCAGTCCAATTCGGGCATGTGCTTGAAGTTCATGCCCCAGACGCCGACCATGATGGTTGGCGGCACGCCGACGACTGAGACGATCGTCAGGATCTTGAACAGCTCGTTCTGCTGGATGTTGATGAAGCCGAGCACGGCATCGAGCAGCAGCTGGATCTTGTCCGACAATCGCGTCTCGTAATCGCTGAGCGAGACGACGTCCTTGGACACGGCTTCCAGACGCTTCTTCGAGGATGCCGTGATCCACTCGCTGCCGACGTCGCCGGCAAACGCGGCAACGCGGCCCACCCCGAGCAGGACATCGCGCGCCTTGGCGAGCCGGTCGGCCAGCTCGCCGACAGTCTCCAGGGCCTCCCGCATCCTGCGGCTGGAGCGCACCGGGCGCTGGGTGCGCACCAGCCCGCCCCTAAAGACACCCCGCGAAAGCTGATCGACCTTGCCGCCGAGATGCTCCAGGACATCGGCGCCGCGATCGATCATGGCCTCGAGCAGGCTGACGAACACGCACATGCCGTTCTCCAGGCTGTCATCGGAGCCGATGCGCTTGCCGATGTCGTCGAAGATCGGCAGCTCTGCAAAGCGCACCGTCACCAGCACATGCGGGCCGATGACGAAGCCCACCGGCGTGATCTCGGCCTCGTCGGCCTCGGTGACCCGGACCGCGGGCGAACTGAGATAGAGCGTGCCGTGGTCGAAGATCAGGCGGCTCGACGCCTCGATCTCGCTGAGCGAGTCTTCCGAGGGAATGCGGATGCCGAGCAGCCGCTCGACGAACTGCTTTTCCTCGTCGGTACCGTTTAGAAGATCGGCCCAGATGACCTCCGTGGGCATTTCCGCGCCGATGCCGTGCCAGTCGTCGGACGGCCACCTGTAAAGTCTGAGCAAGAACCGAACTCCGTGGCCGCATCGTCATGCCGGATGGCGCCGCCGACTAACGCATGAGAGTTCCAGACGTTCAAGACCCCCTCCAAGTGACAGCGGCATTCCAGGGGACATCGAGATACCGACCGGAACACGGTCGAGCGGTGCACGTTGACGGACGCGCGGGTGATCCATGGATACGCGTAGTGCATCCCGACATGACGACATTCCTGGGTGTTGAGGCCTGCGACCTGACCGCCCCACCGCCGGCGGCTGACGCGATCCTGTTCGGCGCGTCGGATGCCACCCCGTACCTCGCAGGTCAGACCAGCCATGCCGCAAGAGCGCCCGACGTCATCCGTCGCGCGCTGCGTCACTATGAGAGCGATCTCACCCGCTGGGATTTCGATCAGGACGCCGAGCTGCTCGATCCGAGCAAAATGAGGGTCTTGGACGGTGGAAACGTCCCGACCGACCCAATGACGCCGGAGAGCAACCGTGATGCCATCAGAGCAGCCACGCAGGCCGTCCTTTCGGTCGGCGCCGTTCCGATTCTCCTGGGCGGTGATGATTCCGTCCCCATTCCTTTCTTCGAGGCGTTCCAGGACTGCAAGGGACTGACAGTCGTGCAGATCGACGCCCACCTTGATTGGCGGGATCAGCGAAACGGATCGGGCTATACCTTCTCCAGCACGATGCGGCGCGCCAGCGAATTGCCCTGGGTCAAGCGCATCGTGCAGGTCGGCTTGCGCGGCATCGGCGGCTCCGGTCGCGCCGAATTCGACGATGCAAAGGCGTGGGGCGCGAAGATCTTCACGGCAAGACATGTCCAGCATCACGGGATCGCAAGCGTGCTCGACGCGATCGAGGATGACGGCGAGTGCCTGATGACCATCGATTGCGACGGTCTTGATCCATCGGTCATCCCCGGCGTGCTCGTCCCACAGCCGGGCGGACTGTCTTATTTCGACGTTATCGACCTCATACGGGGTGTCGCGGCAAAGTCCAGAATAGTGGGCCTGGACATCGTCGAATTCGTTCCCGAGCGCGATGTGCAGAATCTTGGAGCGATTGCGGTCGCGCGGATCATCTGCAATGCGCTGGGTTGCATTGGTCGGCGGAACGTATAGCTGCTACCGCATATGAATCGTGGCGGCGACCGGTGCGCACGCCTCGTCCTTCGAGGCGGCGCTAACGCGCCTCCTCAGGATGAGGCTCATCAGCATCAGTGCCCGTTGAAACTGCCGCCACGCATTCGATCCTCATCCTGAGGAGCCCGCCCAAAGCGGGCGTCTCGAAGGATGGCCGCAGCGAAAGCCCTCAAATGCGATAACCCAGTAGGGCGACCGAAAAGGTGAGAACATGCTAGTGCCGGACATCATACGACGAGCCATCGAAATTGGCGAACGGAGCGGCAAGATCACATTCGATCAGTTGAATCAGATTTGTGAAGGCCGTGTACTGAGCCCCGAAGACATCGACCGCATTCTGAGCGCTGTGAGCGAGGCTGGAATTCGGATTGAAGAAGACTGACGCTTTGGCTCCTGGCGCAACAACAGAGGTCTCAAGTCCACCATCCGTCACCGGGATAGGCAACGTTATCCGCGGAAGAGATTTCCATCCCGACGCCCCTTCGAAGACGGCTGGCGTAGAATGCGAGAGGCGTTCCCTCATTGTGCCGGCACCAGCGCACCTCGCCGATGAAGAGCGTGTGGTCCGCGATTTCGATCGATTGGACCACCTCGCAGGCGAACTGCGCGATCGCCTGCGGGAGCACGAAAAATCCTTGGCGAGCGACGAGCGGCGGAGCGTCGCGCAGCAAGGGCCTTCCGGCAAAGTGCGCGCAGATCGCGGCGTCTTCCGCATGCAGGACATTGACCGAATAGACGCCGGACCTGGCCACAGCCTGCCACGTCCGCCCGTGCATGAGAGAGACAAGCACCGTCGGCGGGTTTGCCGAAACGGTCGTGAAGCTGTTGGCGGTCATGCCGAGCGGCGCGCCATCCTCATCGACGGTCGCGACGACGGTAATGCCCGTCGCGAACCGCGATGCGGCTGCCCGAAAACCGGCCGGTTCGGCAACGTGACCCATTACGCGCCTTCGATCTTGAAATGGCAGAGTGTCGCCCCCTTGGGCGAATAGTTTGGCACGTCGGCTGCGACCTTCCGGCCGATCTCCGAACCGAGCGCCGCGTCCATCGCAGCCGCATCGGGGAAGAAGGCCTGGAAGATGCAGAAAGGCGCCTCCCCCGGTCCGAGTCGTTGGGGGAAAGCGTAATGATGACGCACCAGACCAGGGAGCGTCGCGGCCAGGGGGACGTGCTTGTCTACGTAATAGGCCCTGCAGGCCGATGGATCGTCGGGCGTCGGGTAGAGAACTGTCAGGCAGTGCATTGGTGTTCCTTTGAGACATGGTTCAGCATCCGCCCAGGAGCGGAACTGAGTCCGTACGGCGGTTCGTCGTCAGGCGGCGATCCTGCCGCTTCTATCGATCCAGGCGTGGATGCGTTTGTCGCTCGCCAGACGATCCCACTGGCGCTCCGGATAATTGAAGTTCTCGGTGAACTCGTCGCAAAGCTCCCGGTCCTGCGACATGGCGAAGATCAGCCGGCCCATGGCTTCCGATGGCGGCTGCAGCATCATGTTGGTCCAGCGGGCAGCGGCAAGCACGCGGTTCTCGCGCGCACGGTCGACGTCCTCGACGAAGCGCGCATCGAATGCCACCGCATCGACGATCGCCTTGCCGAGCTCGAAGGCCGCATATGAGGCCATGTTGGCGCCCTGGCCCATCAAGGGATCGACGACGGAGTGAACGTCGCCCAAGGCAATGGCGAGCTGTCGCCGTCGAAAGCCACCCAGGACTGCCGCACCGTTGGCACCACCGCGCCTTGCAGCAGGTCGAGAGGCTGGGCCAGCCCGAAGCGGTGCGTGTCGATCCGGTTGTAGGTGTGCGGATGATGCTTTTCCAGCTTATCCAGAAGGGTCTGGCGGAATGCTGCCGGGTTGGCATCGTAGCTGAGCGAGACCAGGTCGGCCATGTCGCCGCCTGGAATGTTTTCCATCAACAGCGCCGTTTTCATCCCGCCGAAGCTCAGCGTGGGAATGACGATCATCTCGCCATGGCCGGGCGAGACGGACAGGGTGACACCGCGTGGATCGTCACCATCGGGGCTGCCGTGATCGACGCCATCGTACAGGCCGACGCAAAGCAGGCGCTGCGGCCGCGTGTACGGAGAGAGTTCGGGCCGGTGAGCGAACATGCGCCCGAGGGCGCCCTTGCCGGTGGAGACGACGAGAAGGTCGAAGCGCGAGACCAGCGCGGGGATGTCGTCATCCTGAATGCTGGCATACTCGATCAGGCCGCCACGATCCTCGAAGTCCTTCATCAGAGCCGGCAGGTAGATCCGATAATCCACCGCGCGGCTCGGCCGCTGAAATGCACCGCGGAACAGCAGCCCGCCATCCGGGAAATTGAAGAAATGATCGTGGTGGTGATAGATCACTCGGGGATCGTCCCAGTGGTTCACGCCGAGCTCGTTCTCGCGCGCGATGGTGACGCTGTGATGCGCGACGGTGTTCATCAGCCGTGTCGCCGCATACTGCTCCGGGGCGCGATCCGTCAGCACGGTTGCCATGATGCCCTGCTTCTGCAGGTAGAGTGCCAGATGCAGGCCGCCGATGCCGGCCCCGAGAATGCCGATCGATTTGCTCATTCGTGTCCTCCCCTGAACGCAGGAAGGCTAGACCGGACCAGCCATGCCGTATATGGAATGGTCAGAATAATATAAATTCCGGCGAGGAATGAATGGACCGGATCGAGGCGCTGCAGACCTTCATCCGGGTGATGGAGGCAGGGAGTTTCACCCAGGCCGCCGACGACCTCGGTTTGGGGCAACCGGCGATCAGCAAGCGCATCGCGCTGCTGGAAGCCGAGTTTCGCTGCCGACTGTTCGTGCGCACCACGCGCAAGCTGCGGCCGACCCCGGAAGCCGACCGCGTGTTGAAATACGCCAAGGACATCGTCGCGCTGCTCGAGAGCGCCGGCGCGCCGACGCAAAGCCGGATCGGCAATCCGTCAGGGACGTTGCGCATGACGGTGCCGACCTCGTTCGGCCGCTTCTTCTTCCGTGAGATCTTCGCCGAATATACCCGCCGCTATCCTGATGTCCGGCTGGACGTCAGTTTTACGGAACAGTTCGTCGACCTCATCGAAACCGGGACCGAGCTTGCGATACGGATCGGCAGCCTCAATTCGAGCTCGCTGATGGCGCGGCGGGTGGGCACCATTAAACGCCTGCTGGTGGCGGCGCCCGCGCTGCTTGCGCGTCATCAGGTACCCTCGTTGCCGGATCATCTGCGCCGCATGCCCTGCGTCACCTACTCACGCCTGTCGCAGAAGAACCAGTGGACGTTCGAATCCGAAACCGGCCGTTACGTCGTCGACATCGCGCCGGCGATGACCTGCGACGATGCGGACGTGATGACGCTGGCTGCATTGGAGGGGATAGGCGTCGCCGTGCTGCCGAACTGGTGCACCGCCGAGCACATCGCGGCCGGCCGTCTCGTCCATGTGCTGCCCGACTTCGTCGTGCCGCCGCTGCCCATGCACATCGTCTATCCCGACCCGCAATGGATGTCACACCGGGCGCGACTGTTCCGCGATCTGATCATCGAGCGTGCGGACGTCTTTGCGCTCGCTGATCGCTTTCGAAACGCCGATCTCGCCCCTTCGGCAACCACGGAAACTGGCTCGTTCCGTTGAGTGTTCGGCGTCTGGAAAGGGGCCACAAGCAGCAGTCGAGGTACGCACGGCTCCGCCGCCGCTCTGAGAGCCAACATTGATGGCCTCAGCATTGTTCGGCTCAGGGGCCAGAAGCGGACAAACGTCGCTTCCAATTGTTTGCCGCAGAGTGGTGTTTCCTTAATTTCCTTTGTGACAAAATCCGAGGATCGCAGGGATATTGCCTTGAACGAATGCGACTTTCACTAACGGCCCGCGCTGACAATCTCGCCAAGCGTCGTAGCAAGATTCCTGAATGGATCGCTGCTGCATCGTCCGGCGACGTGGACGCTCAGTTGGCCCTCGCCTGGGAGTATGCCCGAGGCGATGCCGTTGCCCCCGATCTCGTGACAGCATGGAACTGGTTTGATCGTGCCGCCTCATCTGGTCAGGAGAACGGTGTCTTACATCGAGCCCGCTTCCTTCAGCTTCGCGGTGTCCCGGAGGGGGTACGAGAACTTCGCAAGCTCGCCGTCAAGGGTAATTGGAACGCACAGTTTTGGCTCGCGACGCACTATCAGTCCCAAGACGGGCGCTTGAACCAGTTGAGAGCCGCCGTGTGGTACGACCGATCCTACAAAAACGGCTGCCTCGGCGGTAAGCTCGCCAAGCTGGCGCAACTGAGAAGAACCGCGCATCAACCCTTCAGAACTGTACTTGCCGTCAGGCTCGTCATTGAAGCGTTTTCGTTCTTCCTGCAAATTTTTCGTCAAGAGCAGAAGATCGAACTCCACGAGGTGCTTCTGTATCGCTTAAAGAGCAGACCTCGTGAGAGCAGCTAATCGGCGGTTGAAGTCGCTTCGGGTCAAAAGCTTGCGCTAATCGCGAGGTTTCTTGAATATGAAATCAAATGTTGAAGTAGGACCCTGCTGCCTCTTCCAGTCCGCAAGCCTCTCCTCTTGCTCGTGCAACTCACGATACAGCTCAGACATCCGGGCAAATATCGACCGGATAGTTTCATCATTCGCGGCCTTCGAAATCTGAGCACATCGCTCGGCCGTGTCGAGATTCTCGCTCATGAATGCTGTCTCTACGCTACAACTAGGCCCTTACCTTGGCCTTCCGGCCAGACGTCTCGGATGCCTCAAGGCATGCTTGTACTCAAAACGGGAAATGAACGGCCAAGCATTGTAATCTCCAGCCGCAAGAAAGCCGGAGGCACGATCGTGAGAAATCGTATTGTGCCAACTCAACCACATCGGGCGGGCACGTCGCATCGGGTGGAGGCCGGGCAATGAAATCTTCGGCCAACGGTACTCAAAGTCGCCGTCGAGAAACAATATCCAGCGCAGCACTTCGCGTTTCCAGACCGGATCGAGGCTGTGACGTCGGACCAAGCGATGCTCCTTCATATCGCTGTAGAGGAGCCACGACATGTCTGTAATCGCCCAGATCGCTGGGTCCCCGTCGTTCACCGGCATAGTTCGTTCAAACTGATCGTTGGTAATCGAGCCGGCAATCAGGTGTCTAAGGTTTCCTGAAAGCTGGTCGCGTGCTACGCGATCTATCATCCTGCTGCTCCGATCCGGCCGGTGGATCATTCACCCGGCAAACCTTCCGTTGAGTTAGCAGCTTTGCTCGCAGTTGAGAGAAATCTAGCGAGGTCCGCTTCGGGTCAAAAGCCGCCGATTTGCCCAGCAGCCGGGGCGCTTCCGGTTTACCCCGCTTCCGGACAACTCGTCGCTACGCCCTAATGGAAGCGATGGGCCAACAGCGGAAGTCGCGCTCATTCGATCACCTCGTTGCGCAGATAAGTCCTTGGCTCAGATTTAATTTCGGCAGCCCGGGGCAATGTGCCGCACGCCGGTTGATGGAAACGCGGTTCGGGGATGAGAAAAAAGGAGCTTCCGATTTCGGCGTAGCGGAGTTGATACCGCACGGGATCACCACACTGGCGCCTGACCTTCCGCCGCCACTGTGGGGCCAAGTCGCTCGGGCGGGGGTCGCATGGTGGTCGGCGCACGAGACGAAAAGTTCCACTCCGGCGGCCTGCCTGTGACTGCGTCCGTATAGGCAAATCGCGGAGCGACGCTCCGACGTCGGCTTTCGGGGAGCACACGCGTCATGGATGAAATCCTGCGTTGGGTGGCGACAGTCGGCACGATCGGCGCCGGGCTGATCCTAGCTGCCCGGGCGCGGCCACTCATTACCGGCTGGGCCTTCGTCGTACTGAGCGGTGCATCGGTGATCTGGATCGTCGTCGGCTATCTAACAGCGGAATATGCGCTGATGGTGCAAAACGTGGTGGTGACACTTATCAACGTGTTCGGCGTCTACCGGTGGCTGATCTGGAAAGGAAATGTATGAAAGCGTTCTGCCTGCGCGCTCTGCCGTCCGAGCGCCAATTGTCGGCACGCAGGTTACTTCCGATTTCCGCGATGAGCCGAGAACAGAGACGCTGCCTGGACCTGCACCTCTGGGCCACATTCGGACATGTGCGTCGTTAGGCTGACGAAGATCCTTCAACAATCTTCCAATACGAGTCCTTGCGGATCACCTCGTCCGCGCGAAAAGTGTAAAAGTCACATCCTCGGACCTCGATCTTTTTTCCTTCACCTGTAGTGCCCGTTAGCGTCCATTTTGAAATGCCCGTGTTTGCCATCGTATCCACAAAATGCTCGGCGTCGCCGTAGTGAACATCCGGTAAGCCTTCAAAGCGCGTCGCGAGCCCGTCTCGTACGTTGCGTTTGCCCTCGAAGCGAGATCCCCAAGGCTTGCTTCCCCTCGGCATCTCCAAGACACAATCGTCAGCAAAGAACTCCATGATGGAATCCAAGTCGTGCGCGTTGAACGCTTCACACAGCGCCGTCAATTTCGATCGAATGTCCATCCTTCCCTCCATCGAGTTCCCGGAAGGGATACAATAACACAAGGGCACACAGGTGAGTTGAAGGGCCGATTAGACGTCTGGTCGATGGCGCCTTCGGGGTCACAAAGCGCCCTCCCCAGGGCAGGACGGCACGTCCGCCATATCGGTGAGAACAGACAACGGATTTGTCAGCGCATGCCACCACCACCAACCGGCACATGCACAGTGCACTCTAAAGCGCCGGCAAGCCGGGTGGCGGCTTGCGCTTGGCGGAGGCCTGCTCATACGCGTAGGCCAGACGCAGCAGCTTGTGTTCGCTCCAGGCGCGGCCTGCGAAGGTAACGCCGAACGGATAATCGGGCGTGTCCTTGCCGTCGACGCCGGCGACGAAGCCGCACGGCACGAGGACACTGGGATAGCCCGCCCTGGCGGCGATTGCGGCGCCTTCGCTGCCCGGGAACAGCACGGCGTCGAGCTTGTGCTGGTTCATGTAGGCATCCATGCCGCGGGTCCTGGCGCTGAGCAGGTCCATGGCGAGTGCCGCCTTGTACTCGCGTTCGCTTAGGTCGCCCCGGGTGAGGTCGGCTGCGAGGAAGTTGTCCTGGCCGAAGCGGAGCGCCTTGCCCGCATTGGCCTCGTTGAAGGTCACGATGTCGGTCATGGTCTTGATGGTGGTGTTGGTCGCCCAATCCCTCAGGTAGAGGTTGAGATCTCGTTTCAGCTCGTAGATGAAGACGATCCGCTGCGGGACCGCATTGCCCCTGTTGGCGCTCAGCGGATTGCGGTTGAGCACGGCCATGATCGTACCCGGTCCGCTCATCCAGCCGGCTGTCGGAATGCTGGCGCGCACGATCACGGCGCCGAGATCCTCCAGCACCTTGATCGCTTCCCCTACCACCTTCGCTCCTTTGAGGGGCAGCTTGCGGAAGAAGGGATCATTCAGCGGATCGGCGGGATCGCTCGGCACGCCGATGCGCGCACCTTTCATCGCATCGCGCGTCAGACCGGCGGTGTAATCGGCCGGCCGCCGCTGCTTTTGCGTCGCCGGATCGAGCGGGTCCTTGGCCGCGAGCACATTGAGCAGCAGCGCCGCGTCGCGCACGGTCCGCGTCATCGGCCCCGCGGTGTCCTGACTATGCGAGATCGGCACGATGCCGGCACGGCTGATGAGCCCGACCGTCGGCTTCACGGTGACGAGGCCATTCTGGCTGGCGGGAAAGAGCAGCGAGCCCGAGGTCTCCGTGCCGATCGAGGCCGCACACAAGCCCGCCGCCACCGCGACCGCCGAACCCGCGCTCGAGCCGCCCGGGGACACGACGGGGATGCCGTGATCGTCGGCCAGCGCCGGCGCATAGGGATTCTTGACCTGACCGCCCAGCGACGAATAGCCGGAAGGCATGTCGACCGCGAGCATGTTGGAGAACTCGGTCAGATTCGCCTTGCCGAGGATCACCGCGCCGGCCTCGCGCAGCAGCTTGACGAGCGTTGCATCGTCCCGGGCGCGGGCGCCTTCCAGCGCCAGCGAGCCCGCCGTGGTCGGCTGAGCGTCGCCGGTCGCGATGTTGTCCTTCACAAGGATCGGGATGCCGGCCAGCGGCCGCTTGGCCGACGGCTTGACGCCGTCGAGCCTGCCCGCGATCGTGAGCGCGTTGGGATTGAGCGCGCGGACCGCGTTGAGCTGCGGTCCATTACGGTCGTAGGCTTCGATGCGCGCGAGAAAGCCTTTGACCAGCGCCGTGGCAGTGACATGCCCATCGGCCAAAGCATGAGCGATATCGCTCATCGACGCATGATCGAGCCTTGCATGATCAAGCTTTGGGGAGATCGGCGCCTCGGCGCTGACGGCCGCCGCGGCAATGCCGGCATTGCGGCGGGATGATTTCTGCACGGCTGCCTCGACCGACGGCGCGCGTCTCCACCACGAGACTCGAGCATGCCATCATGCCAGTGTTTTGCCCGACGGGTCAACTTTCGGGCGCATCGCGTCGATCACACAGGCGCAACGTGCAAGCCATTGAAATGACTGACCCCGGCTACTGTGCATGGGGTTGTTTTTCAGGTTTTGTTTGGAGCTGCCCTCTCCAACGCGTGGAGAGGGCACAGCAATGGACGCCGCCTATTCCCAATACCAAGCGGAGAAGTCGTTCTCGAACTGCGGGACTTCCTTCCAGACGCCCTTCAGCTTCTTGTTGATGACGGTGGGCCATTGCGGCTGGAACAGGTAAGCCGAGACTGCATCGGTCGCCAGCATGCGCTGGGCATCGCCAAGCAGCTTGGCGCGGCCGGCTTCGTCCGGCGTCGAGACGATCTGCTTGTAGAGCGCGTTGAACTTCTCGTTGTTGTAACCGAGGTAGTAGTCCGGCTCCGTGATCTTGACGAGGTCGAACGGCTCGACATGGCTGACGATGGTGAGATCGAAATTGTGCGGGCCATTGCCGGCGAACACCTGCGACAGCCATTGCGCCCATTCGACGTTCTCGATCTTGGCGATGATGCCGACCTTGGCGAGCTGGGCGGCGACGATCTCGCCGCCTTGCCGCGCATAGGGTGGCGGCGGCAGCTTCAATGACAGTTCGAGCGGCGTGGTGACGCCGGCTTCAGTCAGCAGCTTCTTGGCCTTCTCGGGATCGTACGGGTTGATGCCGGTGGTGTCGACATAGCCGAGCGATCCCGGCGTGTAGAAGCTGCCGATCGGCGTGCCGTAACCCTCGACCGCGCCGTCGATCAAGGCCTTGCGGTCGATCGCGGCGAGGATGGCGCGGCGAACGCGGACGTCGTCGAGCGGCTTCTTGCGATGGTTGATGGCCACGATGGTCTTGGCCCTGGAGCCGCCGATCAGCACCGTGAAGCGCGGATCAGACTTGAACTGAGCAACCACGCGGGTCGCGATGCGCGGGAATGCGTCGACGTCGTTCGAGAGCAACGCCGCGGCCTGCGCCGCCGGATCGGAGATGAAGCGGATCGTCACCTTCGACAGCTTGATCGCAGAGGCGTTGCGGTAGTCGGCCCATTTGTTCAGCGTGATCGAAGAGCCCTTGGCCCAGGCGCCAAGCTGGTACGGTCCGGTGCCGACCGGCTGCGTGACATTGGTGCCAGCGCTCTTCGGCTCGACGATCGAGCCGCCCGCCTGGCCGAGCAGGAACGGCAGGTTCGGCTCGGAATATTTCACCGTGATCACGACGGTGTCGGCGTCGGGCGTCTCGACCTTCTCGAAGGCCTGGTACAGGCTCTTGTCCTTGTTGGTGCTGGTGGGCGCCGCGTTGCGCTCGAACGAGAACTTCACCGCCGCGGAATCGAACGCTTCGCCATTGTGAAATTTGACGCCCTTGCGCAGTTTGAACGTATAGGTCTTCAGATCGGGCGAAGCGGTCCAGCTCTCGGCGAGCAGCGGTGAGGTGGAGCCGTCCTCGTTGATCTTGGTCAGCGTCTCATAGATATTGTAGAGCGTGACCTCGGCGATCGCGGCCGCGGCGGCGTTGGTGGGGTCGAGCCCCGGCGGCTCAAGCGTCATCCCCATGACGACGCTGTCCTTCTTGCTCTGCGCCAGCACCGGCAAAGGCGCCGCGACGAGCGCAGCGGCAAAGGCGACGATCGATAATTTCCTGAACATGCGCAAACTCCCCGGCCAATCCTGTTTCCAGCTTAACGCCAATCCTGCCCCGGACACTAACCTTCCATGGCCGCCTGCGGCAACGCCATCACGGCCTCGGCCTTGTGGCAGGCGGCAAGGTGCCCCTCGCCCACCTTGCGTAACGCAGGCGGAACCTCGCGGCAATGCTGGTCGGCAAGCGGGCAGCGCGATGCATAGGGGCATCCGGCCGTCGCCGCCGATTGCGAGGCGATCGCCTGGGCCCCGCGCCGGCGGCGGCCACCCCCGGCGCGAGCCCGCGGCACCGCCTCCAGCAGCGCCCGCGTATAGGGATGGGCGCAGCGCTCGAACAAATCCTCTGGCCGCCCCTGCTCGACGATGCGGCCGAGATACATCACCGCGACCTCGTCGCAGAGATAGTCGACCACGGCGAGGTCATGGCTGATCAGGATGTAGCTCAGGCCGAACTGCTCCTGGAGGTCCTGCATCAGGTTCAGCACCTGGGCCTGCACGGAGACGTCGAGCGCCGAGACCGGCTCGTCGGCAACGATCAGCTTCGGCTGGGTGATCAGCGCACGCGCAATCGCGATGCGCTGGCGCTGGCCGCCGGAGAATTCGTGCGGATATTTTTCCATGTCCGCATCGCGCAAGCCGACCTGGCGCAGCACCGCGGCGACGCGGTCGCGGAACGTGGTGCGGTCGGCACCTTCCAGCACGGTCAGCGGCTCGGCGACGATCCGCGCGATGGTCTGCCGCGGATCGAGCGATCCATAGGGATCCTGGAACACCATCTGGAAATCGCGCCGGGCGCGGCGCAGCTCGTCGGCCGGCAAGCGGTTGAGATCGCGCCCGAGCAGCGCGACCTGTCCTGCCGTCGGCCGCTCCAGCGCCATCACGACGCGCGCGAAGGTGGACTTGCCGGAGCCGGACTCGCCGACGATGCCGAGGCTCTTGCCGGCCCGGACCTGCACACTGACGCCGTTGAGCGCGCGCACCTGCCCCGGCGGACGGAACAGGCTCTCGCGCGGCAGCGTGTAGCGCTGTTCGAGATCCCTGACGTCGAGAAGCGGCGCGGTGCTCATGCGGTCAGCGCTCCGACGCGTTCGGCCATCGACACGTCCGTTCTTATGCAGCGCGCAAAATGGCCGGGCCCGACGTCCACCATCGGCGGCAGCGCGACGCGGCATTGGTCGATCACGAGCGGGCAGCGATCGGAGAAGGTGCAGCCGGACGGCAGATCGGCGAGCTCCGGCACCGTGCCGGAGATCGTCCTCAGCCGCGTCCCCTTACGCGCGCCGAGCTTGGGCCGGGCACGGAACAGGCCCTGCGTGTAGGGATGGCCCATGCGACGGAACACCTCGTCGGTCGGGCCGCTCTCGACGACGGTGCCGCCATACATCACCATCATGCGCTGGACGTTCTCTGCAATGACGCCGAGATCGTGCGAGATCAGGATCATGGACATGCCGCGCTCCTCGACGAGATCGGCGATGAGGTCGAGGATCTGGCCCTGGATGGTGACGTCGAGCGCGGTGGTCGGCTCGTCCGCGATCAACAGGTCCGGCTCGCACGCGAGCGCCATCGCGATGGTGACGCGCTGGCGCTGGCCGCCGGAGAACTGATGCGGATAGGCATCGACACGACGCGCGGGGTCGGGCAGCCCGACGCGGTCGAGCAAGGCGATTGCTTCCCGACGAGCCTGCGCCGCCGAATAATTCTTGTGACGGCGCAGCGGCTCGGCGACCTGGTTGCCGATCGTATGCATCGGATTGAGCGCTGTCATCGGCTCCTGGAAGATCATGCTGATTCGGTTGCCGCGCAGGCGGCAATAGTCGGAATCCGGAAGTCCGACGAGTTCGTCGCCGTCCAGCTTGACGCTGCCGGTCACGACGGCACTGTCCGGCAGCAACCCCATCAACGACAACGCCGTGACCGACTTGCCGCAGCCGGACTCGCCGACGAGCCCGAGCGTCTCGCCGCGCGTCAGCGCAAAGCTAACACCGCGCACGGCCTGCGCTGGCCCGCGGCTGGTGTTGAGGCGAACGCCGAGATTGTCGACCACGATTAGCGGCATGTTGGAGCACTCGGCCATCGTCATCGCTCCCGCGCCAGCCGGGGATCGAGCAGGTCGCGCAATCCGTCACCGAGCAGGTTGAGGCCGAGCACCGAGATTGCGATCGCAACGCCCGGATAGACCGCGAGCATCGGCGACTGGAACAGCAACGTCTGCGCATCGTTCAGCATCCGTCCCCAGGATGGCTGCGGCGGCTGCGTGCCGAGGCCGAGATAGGACAGCGCGGCCTCGGCGAGAATGGCGAGCGCGAACTGGATGGTGACCTGCACGATCAGGATCGACAGGATGTTCGGCAGCACATGCTCGATGGTGATGCGGAAGCGCCCCTTGCCCGCCGCCCGTGCCGCCAGCACGAATTCACGCGCCCAGATCGCATTGGCCGAGCCGCGCGTCAGCCGGGTCAAGGTCGGGATCTGGAAGATGCCGATCGCGACGATCGAGGTCACCATGCCCGGCCCCACGACGGCGGCGAGCATGATCGCGGACAGCACGGCCGGAAAGGCGAAGGTGAAATCGGAAAAGCGCATGATGATCTCCTCCGTCCAGCCGCGCCGGGCCGAGGCGATCAGACCCAGAGTGACGCCGAAGGTGAGACCGATGCTGACGGCGATGACACCGACCATGATGGTGGATCGGGCGCCCGCAAGCAGCAGCGAGACGATGTCGCGGCCGAAGGAATCGGTGCCGAGCCAATGCGCCGCCGAGGGCGGGCGGAGCTTTGCGGCGATGTCGATTTCGTAAGGCGACCACGGCGTCCATACCAGCGACAACAGTGCCGAAGCCAGCACCAGAAGGCTCAGCGTGCCACCGAGGACGAAGCTGCGGTGGCGCAGCGCGCGGCGCCAGAACGTGCGCGCCGGCAGCGGACGCGTTGCGACGGGCGCGTCGATGGTGATGGGGGCGCTCACAGGTCGTGCACCTTGATGCGGGGATCGATGAAGGCATAGAGCACATCGACCACGAAATTGACGATCACCACCATCGCGGCGAGCAACATCACGCAATTGCGCACCACGATCAGGTCGCGGTTGGCGATCGACTGGAAGATCAGGCGGCCGAGGCCCGGCAGGTAGAACACGTTCTCGATCACGATGGTGCCGGCGAGCAGATTGGCGAATTGCAGGCCCATCACGGTCATCACGGGGATCATGGCATTCCGCAGCACGTGGCTCCACAGCACCTCGCGCTTGCCGAGGCCCTTTGCGCGGGCGGTGCGGACGAAATCCTCGCGCAGCACTTCGAGCACGGCCGAACGCGTGACGCGCGCGAGGATCGCGGCCTGCACCACCGCGAGCGAGATCGCGGGCAACAGCAGCGACCTGATCCCCGGCCAGATGCCGTCCTCCCAGCCGGCAAAGCCACCGGCCGAAAGCCATTGCAGCCGCACCGAGAACAGCAGCACCAGGAGAATCGCGAACCAGAAATTCGGCAGCGCGATGCCCACTTGGGTCAACGACATCACGCCGACATCGCCGAGCTTGTTGTGGTTGGCGGCGGTGTAGATACCGGCCGAGAGCGCCAGCGTCACCGTGATCGTCATGGCCATGATCGCGAGCGGAATGGTCAGCACCAGCCGCTCGGCGATCAGGCTGCCGACCGGGGTGCCGTAGACGTAGGAATTGCCGAGATCGCCGACGAGGAGGCCCTTGATCCACTGCAAATAGCGAACCGCCAGCGGCTGGTCGAGCCCGAGCTTGACGGTGAGCGCGCGCACCGCGTCGGGCGAAGCATCAGCGCCCATCAGCATCTGCGCTGCGTTGCCGGGCAGCGCGTCCAGCACCAGGAAGATGATCAGCGATGCGCCGACCAGCGTCGCCAGCAGAGTCAACAGACGTCGGAGGACAAAGACGCTCATGCGCGCTCGGCTTTAGGGCTCACCCAGGCCACGATCAACATGTCCGGACGCCTTAAGCAAGCTCTTTGCTGCATCTCCATCTCCTCAAGACGGCCAGCGGGACAGAAGGTCGCTTGACGCCTCGAACAGAGCGCTCACGCGCAGCAATTCCGCATCGGCCCGGAAACGGCCGACCAGTTGGAGCCCGATCGGCAGCCCGTCGCGGGCAAAGCCCGAGGGAAGGCTGATCGCGGGGTGACCGGTCATGTTGAACGGCATTGTCCAGGGGAACCAATGCGGCCGGACGCTGTCGTAATGCCTGCCGTCGATCTCGATATTGCCGAACAGGTCCTGCTTGATCGGCAGCGCGGTGCGCGTCAGCGTCGGCATCGCCAGCAGGTGACCGCGCGCAAGCAGCGATTGCACGCGGCGGAACAACGCGGTGCGCGCGAACATCGCCTCCTGATAGTCGATGCCGCTGACTTCGCTGGCGAGCGCGAGCTGCTTGAGGAAGGCCTCGCTCAGTTCGTCCCGATGCTCGGCCGCAAGCTTGGCAAAGCGCGTGCGCCAGACGGTGTGGTTGATGGCGCGCCAGATCGGCTCGATGTCGAACCCCTCGGCGGAGAATTCCTCGAGCTCGGCCCCTAACCCGGCCAGCCGGTCGAGGCTCACCTTGAAATTGGCGGCGACTTCGGCCGATACCGGACGGCCCGGCGGCGTCAGGCAGTATAGGATCCTCAGCCCGCGCAAATCACCATGCGGGGCGGCGGTGCCGATGAAGTCGGGCACGGGCACGGCGATCGACCAGGGATCGATAGGATCTTCGCCCGCCATCGCCTGCATCATCAGCGCGGTGTCCGCGACGGTGCGGGTAGTCGGCGTGACATAGGTCTGGTTGCCGAACACGTCGAGCGCCTGGCTGTGCGGGATCACGCCGTTGCTCTGCTTCAGGCCCACCACGCCGTTGCAGGCGGCCGGAATTCGTGTCGAGCCGCCGCCGTCGGTCGCAATAGCGAGCGGCGCGATGCCGCTCGCCACAGCGACCGCCGCGCCGCCGCTAGAGCCGCCGGAGGATCGGCAGGCGTCCCACGCATTGCGGGTCCGACCGAACAAAGGTGAATCGGTGAGGCACTTGCTGCCGAACTCCGGCGTCGTGGTCTTGCCGATCAGGATCGCGCCTTCGCTGCGCAACCGCGCGACGGCGACGGCATCCTCGGCCGGCACATTATCCTTGTAGGGAACGGCGCCGAAGGTGGTCTTGACCCCCTTGGTATTGACGATGTCCTTGACGGTTACGGGGATGCCGTGCAGCAGGCCGAGCGGTTCGCCCGCCATCACCTTGCGCTCGGCTTCGCGCGCCGCTGCGATCGCCTCGTCGCCGCACAACGTGACGAAGCAGTTCAATTCGGGCTGGAGGGCCTCGGCGCGGGCAAGCACAGCGCGGGTGAGCTCGACTGGCGAAATCCGCTTTGCCGCGACGAGACCGCGCAGCTCGGTCGCGGACAACAGACAGGGATCGCCGTTCATCGTCACATCACGCTCCGAAGCGGGCCGCCATTGGCCCGAAGACATTGACAGCGAGAATGACAGTTTTGTTAACTCGCCGTCCAATACCATTTTCATCGCCAACCCATACGCTCTCGGTATGCCAATGGATCTTCGCCGGCTCCGCTATTTTGTCGCCGTCGCCGAGGCGCGCAGCATCGGCAAGGCGGCCGAGCAGCTCCGGATGGCGCAGCCGCCGCTCTCGGTCCAGATCCGCAAGCTCGAGGCCGAGATCGGCGCGCCGCTGTTCCGCCGCGGCACCCGTGGCATGGATCTGACCGAGGCCGGCCAGGCATTGCTGGCGCGCGCCAGCGAAGCGCTGGCGTTGGCAGCCGACGGCGCCGAAGCCGCACGCGCGGTTGCTTCGGGACGGCGCGGCCGGCTGTCAGTCGGTTACATGTTCGTGCTGGCGAATGCGATGTTGCCGCGACTCATCCCCGAACTGCGCCGCGCCGTTCCCGGCGTCGATCTCAGCTTCGTTGAGCTGAGCGCCTCGACGCGCGAGGCCCGCGTGCTCGACCGCAGCGTCACAGTCGCGCTGTGTATGCCCGCAATCAATCATCCCGAGATACAGGTGGCAAAGATCGGTGCACAGCCTTTCATGCTGGCCATGCCGATCCGCTCGCCACTCGCCCGCTTGAGCTCGGTGCCGATGGCCCGGCTGCAGGGCCGCCCGCTGATCGCACTCCCGCATCCGGACCATGGGCCCGCCTCCTCCGCGGTCGTCCCTTTATTGCGTCGGCACCAGGTGGTGATGCCGATCGCCAGCCGGGTGGAGACGGTGCATTCGGCGATGAGCCTGGTCCTGGCCGGCGAAGGTCTCGCCATCCTGCCGGCCTGCGCACAGCTCGGCGCGCCACGCGGAGTCGTGTTCAGACCCCTGCGTGACGTCACTGACTCCCTCGACATCGCAGTCTGTTGGCGGCGGGACTCCCACAGTCCGTTGATCGGAACCTTCCTCAAATGTGCCGAGAAGGCCGTCGCGCGGATGTGACGTGGGCTACCAGTCCCAATTGATCTCGTGGCTCCAAGGCGGATCGGCGCCCGGACGGGTGCAGGTCAGGCCGGCACAATTGGCGGCGAAGGAAAGCGCACGGCGGAGCTCGTCCGCGCCGATGTCCTTCAATCTCGGCCGGGCGATGCGATCCTGCTTGTAAAGTGCCAACAGCAGCGCCGCCTGAAAGCTGTCGCCGGCGCCAATAGTGTCCGCCACCTCGACCTTCGGTGCTTGCACTTCGATCTGCCCTGCTTGCGCATGCCAGGCTATGGCACCGTTGTTGCCGCGGGTGATGACGACGAGGCTCGTCCCCTGCCCCAGCAATGTGCTCGCGCGCTGCTGATACGGCTCCTCGCCGAAGAGATAGGCGAAATCGACGTCCGACATCTTGATGAGATCGGCGCTTCCGGCGAACTCGGCCATTCGGCCGAGATAGGTTGGCTTGTCCTTGACGAGGTTCGGTCGGCAGTTCGGATCGAAGGAGATCGTGGACGACGCCCGCGCGTCTGCGATCAGCGCCTTGATCTCGGCCGCACCCTGGTCGTTGACCAGCGTGGTCGAGCCGACATGGACGGCCTCGACAGTATCGAACGGAATGGACCCATGCCGGTAAGTCCAGTTCCGCGTCGCGGTCTCGGCATCGTAGAAGGCGTAGTGCGACTCGCCCTCGACAATGCGGACAAAGGCGAGCGTGGTCTGGTGGTCGCTGCGGGTGGCGAGATCGAGTGCAACCTTCGATGCGGAGGCATGATCGGCGATCATGCGCCCGAACAGGTCGGTCGAGATGCCGCCGACGAAACCAGTCGGCGCGCCCAGCCGCGCCATGCCGATCGCGACGTTGAGGCAGGAGCCGCCGACCGCGGGCATCACCGCTTCGCGCCCTTCGACGTTTCGCGTCGGCACGAAATCGATCAGCGCGTCGCCGCAGGCAATCAGCATGTCCTTCAACCTCTCGCGACGCTGCGCATCGCGGCACGGCTGCCGCGATCGAGCTCGCGCAGCAGCTTGTAGACCTCGCGCTTGCGGGCGTGAAACGCGGCCATATCAGGCGCGGTCGGCTCGCTCTTGCGTCCCAGCGCCGACATCTTGGCCATGGTCTCACCGATCGAGGCATAGGCGCCACCGGCGACCGCCCCTAACATCGCGGCGCCCAGCAGCACCGGCTCCTTCGTCTGCGGCAACGCGACCGTGAGACCGGTGGTATCCGCCATGATCTGCCGCACCAAAGGACTGCGGCTGGCACCGCCACCCATGATCATGATGCTGGAGCGGACCCCATGCGCGGCAAAAGCCTCGATGACCTCCGCAAGCCCGTAGGCAAGACCGCAGAGGCCGGCGACGAACAGCCGTTCCATCGCGGCGATGTCGGTGTCGAGATCAAGGCCCGCGATCACCGCGCGCGTGTCGGGATCGGCATAGGGCGAGCGGTTGCCAATGAATTCCGGCAGCACGTGGACGTCGCGCGCCAGCAGCGCGGCGCGGCTGGCACCGCCGGAGCGCGCGATGATGCGGCGCTCGAGGAAATCGATGAGATCGAGGCCTTCGCTGCGTGCCGCCGCGCTCGCCTCGCCATGGCCGGGATGCGACTTGAGGAGATGATCGATCGCAGCGCCCGCGGCGGACTGCCCGCCTTCATTGAGCCAGAAATCCGGCACCATGCCGGAATAATAGGGACCCCAAACGCCCGGCACGAAGCACGGCTCCTTCGTCGTCGCCATGATGCAGGCCGACGTTCCCATGATGTAGGCGAGACGATCGCCGACATCGCTCGGGCCGGCTGCCCCGTCACGGCCGCCAATCGCACCGATACCGCCGGCATGGGCATCGATCAGGGAGGCGCCGACCGGGGTGCCCGGAGGAAGGCCGAGCTCGACTGCTGCTGCCGGCGTGAGCCCGACGCCGAGGCGCGTACCGGGCGCAACGATTTCGGTGCCGATGCGCGCGTATTTTTCGGCGACGAAGTCGGACAGGCCGATGCGCTTGAAGAACGGCGCGCTCCAGCCGCCGCCGTCATGGGCGAGATAGTTCCACTTGCAGGTGACGGTGCAGGTCGAGCGCTGCAGCGCGCCGGTCGCCCGCCAGGTCAGATAATCGGCCAGGTCGAAGAAGTGACCGGCGGCATCGAAACTCGCGCGCAGATGCCGCTTCAGCCATAGCAGCTTCGGCATCTCCATCTCCGGCGAGATCGAGCCGCCGACATAGCGCAGCACGGCATCCTCGGTCTCGTTGATCAGCCGCGCTTCGGCCGTGGCGCGATGGTCCATCCAGACGATGACGTTGCGCTGCGCCTCGCCGGAGGTGCTGACGGTGAGCGGCTCGCCTTGCGGATCGAGCACCACGAGGGAACAGGTGGCGTCGAAACCGATGCCGCCGATGCTGCCCGGCGTAATCGCTGCTTCCGCCATCGCCGCGCGCACCGATTTGGCGCAGGCCTGCCAGATGTCCTCCGACGACTGCTCGACGATGTCGCCGGCCTCGTGCCAGATCCTGATCGGATGCCGGGCCGTCGCGAGCAGCGTGCCGGCCTCGTCAAACACCCCTGCCCGCGTGCTCGTGGTCCCCACGTCGACGCCGATATACGCTCGCGGCATGGTCTCTCCCGGTCCGTCCGTTTTGACGGTGAGCCTACCAGCAAGTGTAGCCGCCATCCACCAGCACGATGCTGCCAGTCATCAGGCTCGCGGCCTCGGACGAGAGGAACAGCACGACGGAGGCGATCTCCTCGACCTGCCCCATGCGCGCCATCGGAGTTCCACCGATCCAGGCGTCATACATTTTCGGATTGCTCTTCACAAAGGCGTTGAGCGGCGTCTCGATATAGGTCGGCGCCACCGCGTTGACGCGGATGCCGCGCGCGCCCCATTCGGCGGCCAGCGACTTGGTCAGATGGTGCACGGCGGCCTTGGAGGCGTTATAGAAGCACTGCTCCTGCGGCTTGTTGACGATGAAGCCGCTCATCGAGCCGACATTGACGATGGCGCCGCTTCCAGCCTTCAACATGTGCTTGCCGAACTCGCGGCAGCACCAGAAGGTGCCGTTGAGATTGACGTCGATGACGTTGAGCCAGTGCTCGTCGGTAACGGTCTCGGCCGGCGTCTCGCTCCGCGCGATGCCGGCATTGTTGACGAGGATGTCGACCTTGCCATGGCGGGCGACGAGATCATTTGCCACCTCCGCCACGCGTGTGGTGTTGGTGACGTCCATAATTGCGGTCTCGATGTCGTAGCCCTTCGCCCTCAGGCTGGCTTTGGCGCCGTCGGCGACCTTGCCGTCGCGGTCGCCAATGATGACCTTCGCGCCGGCCTCGGCCAGTGCCTCCGCGCAGGCGAGGCCGATGCCCTGGGCGCCGCCGGTGATGAACGCGGTCTTGCCGCTCAGCCTGAATTTTTCCAGATACATGGTCGTCTTTCCGTCTTCTTGCCGTTTCTTGTCAGCCCCGAAGAGCGTTGCCGCTCTCGTCGAAGCGGTGAATGCGCGCAGGGTCGGGCATCAGCGAGACCCGGTCGCCGGCATGCAGGCTCAATTCGCCGATGTAGCGCGCCGTCAGCATGCCGAGCGCACCGGCGTCGACGTAGAGGAAGGTGTCACTGCCGAGATGCTCGGCCACCGCAATGGTGCCCTGCCAGCCGCCACCGCCGTCACGCTCGATCTTCAGATGCTCCGGCCGGACGCCGATCGTCGCTGCCCCCTTCTGCAAAGCGGGCTCGCCGGTGACGAAATTCATCTTGGGCGAGCCGATGAAGCCGGCGACGAAGAGATTGGCGGGTCGCTCGTAAAGTTCCAGCGGCGAGCCATATTGCTCGATCTTGCCGCCGTTGAGCACGACGATCTTGTCGGCCATGGTCATGGCCTCGACCTGGTCGTGGGTGACGTAGATCGCGGTGGTGCCGAGCTGCTTCTGAAGTCGCGTCACCTCGATGCGCATCTGCACGCGCAGCGCGGCGTCGAGGTTGGAGAGCGGCTCGTCGAACAGGAATGCCTTGGGCTCGCGGACGATGGCGCGGCCGATCGCGACGCGCTGGCGCTGGCCGCCGGAGAGCTCGCGCGGCTTGCGGTCGAGGTAGGGCGTGAGATTCAGCGTCGCGGCGGCCGCCTCGACCTTGCGGTTGATCTCGTCCTTCGGCAAGCCCGCCATCTTGAGGCCGAAGCCGATATTGCCGCGCACGCTCATATGTGGATAGAGCGCGTAGGACTGGAACACCATCGACAGCCCGCGCTTGGCGGGCGGCGTATCGACGACGTTCTTGCCGTCGATCAGGATCTTGCCGCCGCTGACGTCCTCGAGCCCCGCGATCAGCCGCAGCAGCGTGGTCTTGCCGCAGCCGGAGGGACCGACGAACACCACGAAGGAGCCATCGGCGATCTCGAGGTCGGCGCCCTTGATGATGTGCACGGGGCCGAAGGATTTCTGCACGCCCTGAAGTGTGATCTGACCCATGATCCGGCAGCCCCCTATTTCACCGCGCCAAAGGTGAGCCCGCGCACGAGCTGCTTCTGGCTGAACCAACCCAGGACGAGAATGGGCGCGATCGCCAGCGTGGACGCCGCCGACAGTTTTGCCCAGAACAGCCCTTCGGGGCTCGAATAGGAGGCGATGAACGTGGTGAGCGGCGCAGCGCTCGAGGTGGACAGGTTCAGCGTCCAGAACGCCTCGTTCCAGGCCAGGATCAGATTGAGCAGCAGCGTGGACGCCAGTCCCGGGATCGCCATCGGCGTCAGCACATACACGAGCTCGCGGCCGATCGTGGCGCCGTCCATGCGCGCGGCCTCTAAGATGTCGCGCGGGATCTCCTTGAAATATGTGAAGAGCATCCAGATGACGATCGGCAGATTCCCGAGGCAGAGGATGAAGACGAGGCCGATGCGGGAATCGAGCAGCCCGAGGCTCTTGTAGATCAGGTAGATCGGCACCAACACGCCGACCGGCGGCATCATCTTGGTCGAGAGCATCCAGAGCAGGATGTCCTTGGTGCGCTTGGTCGGCGAGAACGCCATCGACCAGGCCGCCGGAATGGCGATCAGCAGCGCAATGAGCGTCGAGCCGCCGGCGATGATGATCGAGTTCATCGCGTGGTGCAGATAATCGCTGCGTTCCTGCACGGTGGCGTAGTTTTCCGTGGTCCAGTGGAAGAACAGGAAGGATGGCGGGATTGCGAAGGCCTCGAGCTCGGTCTTGAAGCTCGCCAGCCCCATCCACAGGATGGGAAAGAAGATCAGGAAGCCGAACAGCCAGGCCGCCGCCGTCGATATCATCACCCGCCGCGTCGTCGCCATCCGTGCCATGTCAGGCCTCCAGGTTGCGGCCGACGATGCGGACCAGGAAGAAGGCGACGATGTTGGCGATGACCACCGCGACGAGCCCGCCCGCCGAGGCGCTGCCGACATCGAACTGGATCAGCGCCTGCGAATAGATCAGGAAGGCGATGTTGGTGGTTTGCAGGCCCGGCCCGCCGCCGGTGGTGACGAAGATCTCGGCGAACACCGTCAGCAGGAAAATGGTCTCGATCAGGATCACCACCGTGATGGGACGCGCGAGGTGCGGCAGCGTGATGTAGATGAAGGTCGAGACGGCGCTGGCGCCGTCCATCTCGGCGGCTTCCTTCTGCTCTTCGTCGAGCGATTGCAGCGCGGTGAGCAGGATCAGGGTCGCGAACGGCAGCCATTGCCAGGTCACGATCAAAATCACCGCAAACAGCGGCACGTCGTTGAACCAATCGATCGGCGTCAGGCCGAACAGCGAGGCGAGCCAGGCGAACAATCCCGACACCGGATGCATCAACAGGTTCTTCCAGACCAGCGCGCTCACCGTCGGCATCACGAAGAACGGGGCGATCACCATCAACCGCACGATATTGCGGCCGATCACGGGTTGGTCCATCAGCAGCGCCAGGGGAATGCCGAGCAGGATGGTCAGCGCCAGCACCGAGCCGACCAGCACCAGCGTGTTCTGAAGCGAGGCGAGGAAGGCAGGATCGGTGAGGAAGTAGCGGAAGTTTTCAAGGCCGACGAACGATTCCGAGCCGGGATCGAGCAGGCTGTAATGCAGCGTCGAGAAGTAGATCGTCAGCGCCAGCGGGACGATCATCCAGATGAACAGCAGTCCGACGGCCGGGGTCAGGAGCGACCGCGCAAGAAGCTGCGTCTGCCGGGTTGCCATTCTTGGCGCTCCGCTCGGAGGAAGAAGGGCGGCCATCCAGCAAGGATGGATGGCCGCAAGTTTGAGCTCAGGGAGAGCCCGGGTTCACTTGATGTAGCCGGCGCGCTTCATCTCGCGCTCGGTAGCGGACTGCGCAGCCGTGAGCGCCGCATCGACCGTCATCGATCCCGCAAGCGCCGCCGAGAACTGCTGGCCCACCTGCGTGCCGATGCCCTGGAATTCAGGGATGGCGGCGTATTGCACGCCGACGTAGGGAACGGGCTTCACCGTCGGCTTGTTGGGATCGGCGGCGTCGATCGAGGCCAGCGTCAGTTTCGCAAACGGCGCGACCTTCAGGTACTCATCGTTCTGGTAGAGCGAGGTACGCGTGCCCGGCGGCACGTTGGCCCAGCCCTCCTTCGAGGCCACCAGCTTGGTGTAGTCCTTGCTGGTGGCCCAGGCGATGAACTTCTCGGCGGCTTCCGTCTTCTTGGAGCCGGCAGGGATTGCGAGATTCCAGGCCCACAGCCAGTTGGCGTTCTTGCCGAGCCCGGAGTTGGGCGCGAGCGCGAAGCCGACCTTGTCGGCGACCTTAGACTCCTTAGGGTTGGTGACGAAGGACGCCGCGACCGTGGCGTCGATCCACATCGCGCATTTGCCGGCGTTGAACAGCGCCAGATTCTCGTTGAAGCCGTTGGAGCTGGCGCCGGGAGGCCCGGCTTCCTTCATCAGGTTGACGTAGGTCGTGAGTGTCGTCTTCCATTCCGGCGTGTTGAACTGCGGCTGCCACTTTTCGTCGAACCAGCGCGCGCCATAGGAATTGGCCATCGCCGAGAGGAACGCCATGTTCTCGCCCCAGCCTGCCTTGCCGCGCAGGCAGATGCCGTAGGTGCCGGCGCTCTTGTCGGTCAGCTTCTTGGCCGCATCGATCACGAAATCCCAGCTCGGCTTTTCCGGCATCTTCAGGCCGGCCTTCTCGAACAGATCAGTGCGGTACATCACCATCGAGCTCTCGCCGTAGAACGGCGCGGCGTAGAGCTTGCCGTCGGCGGAGACCGCGTCCTTGATCTTGGGCAGGAGGTCGGCGACGTCGTAATCGGCGCCGAGGTTGGCGAGCGGTACCAGCCAGCCCTTCTTGGCCCAGATCGGCACCTCGTACGTGCCGATGGTGAGGACATCGAACTGGCCACCCTTGGTGGCGATATCGGTGGTGACGCGCTGGCGCAGCACGTTCTCCTCCAGCGTCACCCATTTCACGGTGATGTCAGGGTTCTTCTTGGTGAACTCACCCGTCAGCCCCTGCATGCGGATCATGTCGCCATTGTTGACGGTGGCGATCGTCAGGGTCGTTTCGGCCGTCGCCGGGACGGCCAGCAGCAGGCAAGACGCGCCGCAGACGGCGCCCAGGACATGTTTCACGGTGACCTCCCCTCAATCTGCGTTTTGGGCATATGCCCACGCGTTGGGCGTATGTTCAGCGCAAGGGCGGCACGTTGTCAAGCAGCCGCGTGGGCATTCCAGCAACTCGTGAGTGCTGCGGTGCGGGAAGGATGGGGAGGTTTTGCTTCACCCACGGCTGTCGTGCTCCGCGAACGCGAAGCATCCAGTGTGGTAGGCACGCGAAGCGTGAGCGCTTTACCGCTCCAGAATCGCTCTTGCCGTCGCCTCGTCCGTGATCAATCCGTTGATCAGCCCGCCGCTCAGCGCGGCTGCAATCGCCGCCACCTTGGCTGCGCCCACCGCCGCACCGATGGTCGTGGTCTTCGCCGGCACTTCCGGCGGAATGCTGGTGAGGCGCTTGTTGGTGCCGGCCTTGAGCAGGCGGCCCTTGGCGTCATAGGCCCAGCCGGTGATCTCGCCGATGGCGCCCAGCCGCATCATCTCGAACAATTCGTCGCGGGTGACGAAGCCGTCGACGTGCACCTGCGCCTTCTGATCCATCTGGCCGATGCCGACGAGGCGCAAGTCAGCCCTTGCCGCGACCGCCTTCACCTTCGCGATCGGCTCGATGCGCACCATCCTGTTGCGCTCGTCCTCCGACGACATCAGGAACGGCAGCGGCATCGGATAGTGCCGCGCGCCGGTGCGGTCGGCGAGCCGGCCGACGGTGTCGTAGAAGCTCGCCGAGCCGTCGGCGGAGATGTTGCCGACCAGCGAGACGATCTGGTGATTGGGCCGCTCGATCGGCGTGACGCGCTCGACGGCGGCACGCACCGCCCGGCCCGTGCCGAGCGCGACGATCACGGGCGTCTCCGAACGCAGCGTGGAATCGAGCAAATTGGCGCAGCGCTCGGCGATTCCAGCCACCGCCTGCGGCGCGGCCGGATCGGCCGGCACCACCTCGCAATGAACGAGGTCGAAGCGTTGCTTCAAGCGCGCCGCCAGCTCCATGCAGGCTGCGATGGGGTGCTCGAGCCGGAAGGTGATGAGCCGCTCGGCGAGGCACAACGAGACCAGCCGCTGCGCCGAAGCCCGCGACACCTGAAGCATCTTTGCGATCTCGTCCTGTGTGTGACCGGCAATGAAATAGAGCCAGCCGGCGCGCGCGGCGTCGTCGAGTCTCGACTTGTCGTTCTCGGCGGCCATGCGCGCTCACACCTCCCAGAGATCGCTCATATGTGTAAAGACCCGATCGGCCCCGGCGGCCGATAATATAGCCCGGCCATCGCGGCTGCGATAATGGCCGCCGCCGACAAATCCCCAGACGGTCATGCCGGCCGCCTTACCCGCCTGCACGCCGCTGACGCTATCCTCGATCACCAGCGTGCGCGATGGCGGCGTGCGCATGCTCTCGGCCGCATGAAGAAAGAGATCAGGCGCCGGCTTGCCGTGCCTGACCATCTGCGCGGTGTAGATCCGATCGCCGAAATATGCCCGAAGACTGGTGACGTCGAGCGAGAGCGAGACGCGGTCGAGATCGCTCGACGAGGCAACGCAGAATGGCACGGTCAGTCCGGAGATCGCCGCCTCCACCCCGGGAATCGGCGCGAGCGAGGCGGCAAAATTCTCCAGCACACGCGACTTCAGTCGGGGCGGGAAGGCGTCCGTCAGCGAGTGCCCGAGATCGCGATAATGCTGCTCGACGGCCTTGGTGCTGCGTCCGAGAAACAGCTCGAGCGCCTGCTCCTCGCTGAGCACGAGACCGAATTCCGCCAGGACCTCGGACAGGCAGCGGCAGCTCAAGAGCTCGCTGTCGACGAGCACGCCGTCGCAGTCGAAGATGATCAGATCGGGATTTGGCCGGCCCTGCTCCATCCGGCCATTCGATCATATACCCAAGCCTTGAGCAATAGCCCAACGCCCAGTTGCATGAACCGCATCAGTGTGCCACCTGCCGGTAGATCGCCGGCAGTGCCGCGGGCAATCGTTTGATGTTGCCGACGATCGCATAGCCGCTGCGCCCGAACAGGGCCGGAAAATAGGATTGCGCCGCCGCGTCGATCGTTACGCCGAACACCGTGATCCCGAGCCGGCGCGCTTCCTGCACGGACTTTCTGGTGTCTTCGACCGCAAAGCGCCCTTCATAGTGGTCGACGTCGTTCGGTTTGCCGTCGGTGAGGACGAGCAGCAGCTTCTTGCGCTGCGGCTGGCGTGCAAGCTCGGCGCCGGCATGCCGTACCGCCGCACCGATCCGCGTGTAATAGCCGGGCTTGAGCGCGCCAATGCAGCGCTCGACCACGTCACTCATCGGCTCGCCGAACGCCTTAACCGTCTCGAGCCGCACCCAGGAGCGCCGGCGCGAGGTGAAGGTCAGGATGCTGTGGTGATCGCCGCAGGCTGATAGGCCGTGGGCAAGCACGAGCAGCGCCTCCTTCTCGACGTCGAGCACGCGGTAGCCATTGGCCCAGGCGTCCGTGGAGAGCGAGACGTCGACCAGCAGCGTGACAGCGAGATCGTGACCTTGCGGGCGCATCGCCAAATGGACGCGATCAAGACCGCTGCTGCTGCCGGCGCGGAGATCGCACCGCGCACGCACCAGCGCGTCTAGATCCAGATCATGCCCGTCGGCCTGGGCACGCATCAACTCATGGCGCGGCCGCAGGACCTCGAAGCGGCGGCGCACCTGGCGGATGTGCCGGCGCATGGTCTCGTCGGGCGTCCAGCTTTCCCCATTCTCGGGGGCGGCAGATGCCAGTACGCGGCAATGAGCCGGCAGATAGGAGCCGCTGCGATAATCCCATTCCGGATAGGTCAGGTCCGCAGTCAAGCGCGAGGCATCGAGGGCCTCCGGCGGGAGGTCGAGATCAAACTTGAACCGGCCCGCCGGCTTGCCGCTGCGGCGGCTGAGCGTTATCTCCTCGAGATCGTCCGCCGCCTTCTGCGCATCCTCCTCCTCACTGTCATCGGTGGGGCGGTCGACATTGACCATCTCGGCCATCGCGAGAATTTTCTCGAAGCGGTTGAGTACGAAGGGATCGCGGCGATTGGCGCCGTCCTCGCGCTCGCGCACGGCAAAGTGCTTGCGATTGTCCTCGCTCGCGGCCTCCGCACCATCGGCGCATTCATCCACGCCCGCATGCGCAGGCGACAGCTCGCGGGTCCAGCAATCGCCCCACAGCGGGCACGGAAGCATCGAGCGATAGCCAGGCGGCGCCTTGACCGGCAGCGGCTCCGTTCCCATCATCGCCGGCCACAGCTTGCCCGCAGGCGCCTTTCCGGTTCCTAGTAGCGCCAGCACGATCTGCTCGACCTCCTGCTCGATGCGCGGCAAGGGGCGACGCGGCCTGGCTTCGGCAGTTGCTGCGGCGAGTTGCGCATAGTCGTCGACGAGGCCGGGAAATTGCGTGAGCACGAAGACCGCCGTCTCGCTGGCCCGGCGCAACACCAGAAGATCCCGCCGCAGCGGATCGGATTCGGTGATGGTTTCGATCGGCGCGGCTGCGAACCATGCCGCGAGCCAGCGATAGAGCGCTGCATTCAGCGCGTTGTCGGGAAAGATCGCGATGCTTTCAGGAAGGAAGATGGAGGTGGCATCGCGGCCCGGCTGCTCCAGGCGCTCGTCACCGAGACCGATGCGTTGCCGCCAGCCGAGCCGATGCCCGGACTTGCGCGCGCCGGCACCGGCGATCTGCACACCCGCCTCACCGCCCAGCGCGCGGAACATCACCGCGAGCCTGTTTCTCATTTCCGCAAGCGAGACCGCATGCTCGTCATGAACCGGATAGCTGGCGGTGCCACCGACCATGCGGTGCCAGGCGCGGCCGACGGTCTCTTCCAGTTCGGGGAAATCGAGCATCGGAGCCGCCTCAGCCGATCACGGCACGCGCGACGTCCAGCAGCGCCGCCTTGACATCGGCATCGTCGGTCAGCGGCTCGATCATGCCAGCGAGCACGGCATCGGCCGTCGGCATGCCGGCCGCAATCAGGGTCGCGCAATAGACGACGAGCCGGGTCGAGACACCCTCCTCCAGGTCGTGGCCCTTCAGCGCGCGCAGCCGGCCAGCCAGCCCGACCAGCGGCCGCACGCGCTCCGGCGATAGTCCGCTCTCGGCGGCGACCACCGCAATCTCCTGCTCCGGCGGCAGGAAGCCGAACTCGATCGCGACAAAGCGCTGCCGCGTCGACGGCTTGAGCGCCTTGAGCAGCGTCTGATAGCCTGGATTGTAGGAGACGACGAGCATGAAGCTGTTCGGCGCGGCAAGCTGCTCGCCGGTACGCTCCAGAGGCAGGATGCGGCGATCGTCGGTCAGGGGATGCAGCACCACCGTTACGTCCTTGCGCGCCTCCACGACCTCGTCGAGATAGCAGATGCCGCCCTCGCGCAACGCCCGCGTCAACGGGCCGTCGCTCCACACGGTATCGCCGCCCCTGAGCAGATAGCGGCCGGTGAGATCGGCCGCGGTGAGATCGTCGTGGCAGGCGACGGTATGCAGCGGCAATCCCAGCCGCGCCGCCATATGCGTGACGAAGCGCGTCTTGCCGCAGCCGGTCGGCCCCTTCAGCAGCACCGGCAGCTGATTGCGCCAAGCGTGCTCGAACAGCGCGCATTCGTTGCCACTGGCAATATAGGCGGGCGGCTGAGGTTCGGGCTTCGCCACGGCGAGAAGTGCTGCATTCATGGTCTTTCTCCGGAATTCACATAGTGACGGCGGCCGCAGCGAGCCACGGCCGCCTTTGCGCGCTCACTCGGCCGGCTGCAACGCGCCGGGGATGACCGGCTGACGGGCGCGACCGGGCACAAGCACGGCCCACACGAACATCAGCGCGGAGATCGCGACGAACACGCCGGACCCCAGCCGGACCCAGTAAAACATCGCGAGCTGGTCCTGCACGTCCATGTAGCCCTGGCCGAGCACGCGCTGGAGATGGACCTGGACCACGCCGGCGAAGGTCAGCGCGAAGGTCATCACCATCATGGCGGTGCACATGATCCAGAAGCTCGCCATGGAGAGCCATTGATTGTAGGGCGCACGCCCTCTGATCTGTGGGATTGCATAGGCCATCACGGACAGGTTCAGCATCACATAGGCGCCGAAGAAGGCGAGATGGCCGTGCGCGGCGGTAACCTGGGTGCCGTGGGTGTAGTAGTTGACCGAGGACAGGGTGTGCAGGAAACCCCAGACACCGGCGCCGAGGAACGCCATGACCGAGCAGCCGACCGACCACAACAATGCAGCGCGGTTCGGGTGCTTGCGGCCGGCCTTCCAGGTCATTTGCACCGTGAAGATCACCATGGTGAAGAACGGCGCGACCTCGAGCGTGGAGAACAGCGAGCCGATCCACTGCCAGTAACCGGGCGCGCCGATCCAGTAGAAATGATGGCCGGTGCCGAGGATGCCGGAGAACAGCGCCAGCCCGATGATGACGTAGAGCCACTTCTCGACCACTTCGCGGTCGATGCCGTTGAGCTTGATCATGAGATAAGCGAGCACGGAGGCCATGATCAGCTCCCAGACGCCCTCGACCCAGAGATGAACAACATACCACCAGTACATCTTGTCGACCGCGAGATTTACCGGGTTGTAAAAGGCGAACAGGAAGAAGATCGCAACGCCCCACAGCCCGAATAGCAGGATGTTGGTGATCGTGGTCTTACGGCCCTTCAGCGCCGTCATGGTGACGTTGAACAGGAACATCAGGCAGACGACGACGATGCCGACCTTGATGATGAAGGGCTGTTCGAGGAATTCGCGGCCC
Organism: Bradyrhizobium sp. IC4060; assembly: GCF_020193715.1. Classification (NCBI taxonomy): domain Bacteria; kingdom Pseudomonadati; phylum Pseudomonadota; class Alphaproteobacteria; order Hyphomicrobiales; family Nitrobacteraceae; genus Bradyrhizobium; species Bradyrhizobium sp. IC4060. The sequence goes on from NZ_JADYVJ010000001.1 coordinate 1,140,070, forward strand.
TCGTGGTATTGGAAGAGATAACCGACCACAGCCACACCCGCAGCACCGAAAAACATCCAGAACTGGATCTTGGCCAGCAGCGGGCTGTAGAGCTCTGTCTCGGTTTCCTCGGGCAGCAGGAAGTAGGTCGCGCCCATGAAGCCGATCAACGACCACACGATCAGCGCGTTGGTGTGGATCATCCTGACGACGTTGAACGGCAGCAGGGTCGACAGCGTGTTGGGCAGGACGTAGATCGTTCCAGCGACGAGACCGAATAGGACCTGCGCCACGAACAGGGTCAGCGCGCCGTAGAAATACAGCATCGCGACTTTCTGGGTCTGATATTTCATCTCAGGCTCTCTGTCTTGAGGGATTTCAGGAAGCGATGCGCTCAGCCCGCCTTGTTCGGCGGCCACTCTTGGCGCTTGATCTTGCTGGTCCATTGCAGGAAGTCGGCGAGATCATCGAGCTCCTGGTCGGTGAGGTTGAATTGAGGCATCTGCCGGCGGCCCGGTGCGCCCGAAGGCTGCGACTGCATCCAGGCCTTCAATGTCTCGCGCGCGGCGGCCGGATCCTCGTTGCCACCCCAGCGATCCCAGACATTGCCGACTTCAGGCGCAAAGTAGGCGCCCTCGCCCAGCAGGGTATGACAGTTGATGCAAGAATTCTTCTCCCAGACGTGCTTGCCGCGGGCAACCGAAGACGTCAGCGTGGCTGCGTCGGTCGATGTCGTGGCCATGTAGTAATGGCTGTGCGCCGTTAGCCCTATGAAGATGGCGAAGAAAAAGGCCGAGCCGCCGTAGAAGACGTTTCGAGCGGCCGACTTGGTCAGGCGTTCAGCCATTGCCAATCCTTTCCGGTTGATTCCTGCGAAATTGCGATGGTGTGATTTATTGCCGCTTTGCCCGGCCCGTTCTTTGTCAGGGCGCAATGAGCGCGTCAGATCAGGGCGACGAGCGCGGAGGCGAGCCAGGCAAGCAGCAGCACGATGAGGATCCAGCTCGCGACGAGACCGCGCCAGAGTGCGGGGACGGCGCGAAGATCCATGAAGTCGAGCGCGATGCGATGCCCCTTGAGCGCGGCGAAGGCAAGCAGCAGAGCGTTGCCGAGCAGCGCCCGTGGTATCAGCGGCGGCAGCAGGACGGTCGCAAGCGCAAGGCCGATCAAGGCGATCCAGGTGACGTCGACACGATCTGGCATCGTCATTTCACCAGATACAGGATCGGGAACATCACGATCCAGACCAGATCGACCATGTGCCAGAAGGCCGTTCCCGTCTCGACGCCTGATATCCCGGCTCGGCGGCAGACCACGGCGAGAATGATGATGCCGAGACCAACGTGCAGGAGATGAAAGCCGGTCAGCAGGAAGTAGAGCGTGAAGAAGGGATTGGTCTCAAGCCCGACCCCGCGCCCGGTTTCTTCGGCGTACTCTGCGAGCTTGATCGCGATGAAAAGGCAGCCGAGCGCCATGGCGCCGAGAAGCCAGTATCGTGTCGTTGCCCGTTGTCCATTCCGCACGGCCTTGGTCGCCCGGGCCGCCGCCCAGCCGCTGGTCACCAGCACGACGGTATTGAGGCCGGCGAGATGCGAATCGAGCGTGGCCTGCCCGGCCGCGAACATCGCGGGGTGAATCGCGCGGGCGACAGAGAAGGCGCCGAGGAGCAGGCCGAAGGCGACGAGTTCGCTGAAGATCAGCACCCAGATCATGGGATCGCCGGGGAGATCCTGCAGGATTCCCCAGCCTGTTTCCTGCTGTTCGCACTCGGCCGTCGACATCGTCTTTCCGGATCAGGACACCGGTCAGACTTAGCTCGGCCACCCGGTTCCGAATTTGTTGCCGGACAAACTGGAGGACTGCAGGGCTCCTGTTTGCGCCGACACAACGTTCAGCCAGCCGTTTCGCGGTACGAACCGGCTCAGAGCTTCACGGAGCGCCGGACGATCCCATGAGCGATGCACAGATCGGGCTGATGACCGCAACACCCATCATCATTGCCTTCGCCATCGCGCTCAGGCGCATGGGCGTGCTGTCGACGGTGGGAACCGTATCGGCGGTGGGGCTCTCGATCGGGATCGCGACCGTGCTGTTCACGACGCAATCACCGCTGCCGTAGTGCTTAGGACCGTAGCCCGGATGCAGCGCAGCGCAATCCGGGAAATCTCACCAAGCGCAGAGACCCGGATTACGCTGCGCTGCATCCGGGCTACGAAGCGCTACCGCCGCTGATTGTACACGTCGATGCACACCGCGCCCAGCAGCACCAGGCCCTTGATGACCTGCTGATAGTCGATGCCGATGCCGAGGATGGACATGCCGTTGTTCATCACGCCCATGATCATGGCGCCGACCACGGCACCGCCGACTCGCCCGACACCGCCATAGGCCGAGGCGCCGCCGATGAAGCAGGCGGCAATGACGTCGAGCTCGAAGCCGAGGCCGGCCTTCGGAGTCGCCGTGTTGAGCCGCGCGGCGAAGACGAGGCCGGCGAGCGCGGCCAGCACGCCCATGTTGACGAAGGTGAGGAAGGTCAGCCGCTCGGTCTTGATGCCCGACAGGCTCGCCGCCTTGGCGTTGCCGCCGACCGCGTAGATCTGCCGGCCGATCACGGTGCGGCGGGTGACGAAGCCGTAGAGCGCGATCAGCGCGGTCATGATCACCAGCACGTTCGGCAAGCCGCGATGCGAGGCGATCAGATAGGTGAAATAGAGCACGGCGCAGGCGAGCAAGATGCTTTTGCCGAGGAAGAACGCATAGGGCTCGACCTCGATGCCGTGCGACTGCTCGCGCGACCTTCCCTTGGCACTGGCATAGACGAGCCCGAGCGCGAGAACGGCGCCGATCAGCATCGAGGTCGGATGCAGCGTGCCGGCCTCAGGCAGCAGCTCCGGAATGAAACCCGAGGACAGTTTCTGGAAGGTGGCCGGGAACGGCCCGAGCGACTGGCCCTGCAACACCGCGAGCGCCAGGCCCTTGAACACCAGCATGCCCGCCAATGTCACGATGAAGGAGGGGATCTTGAAATAGGCCACCCAATAGCCCTGCGCCGCACCGATCGCGCCACCGAGCGCGAGGCAAGCGATGAAGGCGAGCGTATAATCGACCTTGTAGGTCACCATCAGCAAGGCCGCCACGGCGCCGATGAAGCCTGCGACCGAGCCGACCGAAAGGTCGATATGGCCAGTGACGATGACCAGCAGCATGCCCAGCGCCATGATGACGATGTAGCTGTTCTGCAGCACCAGGTTGGTGAGGTTGAGCGGCTGCAGCAACGTGCCGCCGGTCACGACCTGGAAGAACAGCATGATCGCAACCAGCGACATCAACATGCCGTAATTGCGCAAATTGTTCTTGATGAAGCTGCCGTGCCGGCGCTCCTCGGGCAGCGAAACCGTCTTGTCGGTCATGGCTGCAATCCTCCCATCTCCGCGGCCGCGGGCGCGGCGTTCCCAATGCTTCGTTCGTTGCGCATGATGGCGCGCATGATCTTTTCCTGTGTCGCCTCTGAGCCCTTGAACTCGCCGACGAAGGCGCCGTCGTTCATGACGCAGATGCGATCGCAGATGCCGAGCAGCTCGGGCATCTCCGAGGAGATCACCACGACGCCGCGGCCGGCTTCCGCAAGCTCGTTGATGATACAGTAAATCTCATATTTGGCACCGACGTCGATACCCCTGGTCGGCTCGTCCAGGATCAGGACCTTGGGGTCGGTCATCAGCCATTTCGACAGCACGACCTTTTGCTGGTTGCCGCCGGAGAGCTGGCTGGTCTCCTGGTAGACGTCGGAGCAGCGGATGCGCATCCGGTTGCGGTAGTCGCTGGCGACCTTGAGCTCGGCGATATCGTCGATCACCCTGCCCGGTGCGACCTGGTCGAGGCTCGCCAGCGTGATGTTCTTGCGGACGTCGTCGGCGAGGATCAGGCCGAGCTGCTTGCGGTCCTCGGTGACGTAGGCAAGGCCGGCGTCGATCGCGGCGGCGACGCTCGGCAGCGCGATCTCCCGGCCTTCGAGCCGGATAGTGCCGCTGATATTGGTGCCCCAGGAGCGGCCGAACAGGCTCATGGCGAACTCGGTGCGCCCAGCCCCCATCAGCCCGGCAATGCCCACGACCTCGCCGCGCTTGACACCGAAACTGACGTTCTTGATCACCTGCCGCTCGGGATGAATGGGGTGATAGACCGACCAGTTCTCGACGTCGAGCACCGGCTCGCCGATCTTCACGTTGCGCTCCGGGAAGCGGTGCGCCATGTCGCGGTTGACCATGCTGCGGATGATGCGATCTTCCTGGATCTGCTCGGCGTGGCAGTCGATGCTGTCCACCGTGCGGCCGTCGCGCAGCACGGTGATGTGGTCGGCGACCTTGGCAACCTCGTTCAGCTTGTGCGAGATCAGGATCGAGCCGATGCCCTGCTCGCGGAACGTCATCAGCCGTTCGAGCAGCGCGGCGCTGTCGGCCTCGTTGAGACTCGCGGTCGGCTCGTCCAGGATCAGCATCCGCACCCGCTTGGACAGCGCCTTCGCGATCTCGACCAGCTGCTGCTTGCCGACGCCGAGATCGGTGATCAGCGTATCCGGCGATTCCTTCAGGCCGACCTGCGCCAGCAGCTCGCGCGTGCGCCGGTAGACCTCGTCGCGGTCGATCACCCCCAACTTCGACGGCGGATGCGACAGGAAGATGTTCTCCGCAATCGACATCAGCGGGATCAGCGCCAGCTCCTGATGGATGATGATGATGCCCAGCGCCTCGGAATCATTGATGTCGCGGAAGCGGCGCTCCTCGCCCTCGAAGACGATGGTGCCCTCGTAGCTGCCGTGCGGATAGACCCCGCTCAGCACCTTCATCAGCGTCGACTTGCCGGCGCCGTTCTCGCCGACGAGCGCATGGATCTGCCCGGCGCGAACCGAGAAGTTGACGTCGCGCAATGCCTGTACGCCGGCAAAGCTCTTGCTGACGTTGCGCATCTCCAGCATGGCGGTCATGGCTTTGGTGTCCCTTGCGTTGTCGACTTGCCGGCGCCGTTCTCGCCGACGAGCGCATGGATCTGCCCGGCGCGAACCGAGAAGTTGACGTCGCGCAATGCCTGCACGCCGGCAAAGCTCTTGCTGACGTTGCGCATCTCCAGCATGGCGGTCATGGCTTTGGTGTCCCTTGCGTTACTTCGTCTCTCCCCGCGTGCGGGGAGAGGTTGACTGATATCGCTGCATCCACATCGTCATTGCGAGCGCAGCGAAGCAATCCAGACAATTTCCGCCGTGGCAGACTGGATTGCTTCGCTGCGCTCGCAATGACGGAGTGCATACCAACCACTGCCCGCATGGAAAGAGGCCCCTCACCCTAACCCTCTCCCCGCAAGCGGGGAGAGGGGAAAAAGAGAGAGTCTTACTGGAACTGCGACTTCTTATAGTAGCCGCTGTCGACCAGGGTCTTCTCCCAATTGTCCTTGTAGACCACAACCGGCTTCAGCAGATAGGACGGCACGGTCTTGACACCGTTCTCGTAGGTCTTGGTGTCGTTGACGGTGACCTGCTTGCCGGCGAGCGCGGCGTCGACCATGTCAGCGGTCACCTTGGCGAGGTCGCGGGTGTCCTTGAAGATGGTCGAGTACTGGTCGCCGCGCAGCATGGCCTTGATCGAGGGCACTTCGGCATCCTGGCCCGAGATGATGGGCATCGGCTGGCCGGCACTCCCGTAGCCGACGCCCTTCAGCGAGGAGATGATGCCGATCGAGAGGCCGTCATAGGGCGACAGCACGGCGTTGACCTTCTTGTTGCCGTAGTAGGCGCTGAGCAGGTTGTCCATGCGGGCCTGCGCAGTGGCGCCGTCCCAGCGCAGGGTCGCGACCTTATCCATGCCCATCTGGCCGGACACGACGACGAGCTTGCCGCTGTCGATATATGGCTTCAGCACGCTCATGGCGCCGTTGTAGAAGAAGTAGGCATTGTTGTCGTCGGGCGAGCCGCCGAACAGCTCGATGTTGAAGGGGCCCTTGCCGTCCTTCAGGCCGAGACCTTGCACGATCGACTCCGCCTGGAGCACGCCGACCTGGAAGTTGTCGAAGGTCGCGTAATAGTCGACGTTCGGCGTGCCGCGGATCAGGCGGTCATAGGCGATCACGGTGATGCCTTTTGCTTTCGCCTGCTTGAGCACGTCGGACAAGGTGGTACCGTCGATCGCGGCGATCACCAGCGCCTTGGCGCCCTTGGTCACCATGTTCTCGACCTGGGAGAGCTGGTTCGGGATGTCGTCCTCGGCATATTGCAGGTCGGTGTTGTAGCCGCGCTCCTTCAGCACCTTGACCATGTTGTTGCCGTCGTCGATCCAGCGCGCCGAGGACTTCGTCGGCATGGCGATGCCGACCGTCGCCTTCTGGGCGAAGGCAGCGACGCCTGTGGCCATCGTGGCGGCACTGGCCAACGCCAGCGCGAGAAATGTTGTCTTCAGTTTCAGCATGTTTCACTCCCTTTGGGTGTCAGACTTTCTTCGTGGTGTCGAGAACGACGGTCGTGTACGGCTTGGGCCTCCTATGCGAGCTTGACGTCGGGTTCCGCGCGTCCGCGCGCGGCTGCTTCGAGCAGAAAGGTGCAGCCGGCTTGCGGATCGGCAGCGCGTGCCGCCGTGTCCATATCCTGCCAGGCCGACGTGACGAGCAGGCGCGACAGGTCGGGGCCGACGAAGGCGGGGCAGCTCGCCTGCTTCGCCGGCACGCTAAGCGAACGCAGGCGCTCGCCTTGCGGCGAGTAGACGTCGATCCGGCTCGCGCCCCAGCACGCATTCCAGATCTGCCCGTCGGCGTCGCATACCGAACCGTCGAGACCGCCGATGCCGCTGTGGCGCAACAGCACCTCCGGCTCGCCGCGCGGCAGGCCGGTCGCGGGGTTGAGCGGCACGGCATAGAGCACCGCACGCGGCGTGTCGGTGAAGTAGCCGGTGGCGCCGTCGGGCGAGAAGCAGATCGAATTGGGAATGCTGATGCCGGGAAACAGCGTCGAGATCTTGCCGCGATGAAGGGCGTAGATCGCGCCCGCCTTCGGCTCGGCTTTCTTGCCCATGGTGCCGATCCAGAACGTACCGGATTGATGCACGCGGCAATCGTTCGAGCGCGTCGCCGGATTGTCCGCTTCGAGGGGACAGAACAGCGTCATCGCACCATCAGCGAGCTTGCGGATATAGAGGCCGTCCTCGGCGACGATCAGCTGCCGCTCGGCGTCGATGCGCCCCAGCGCGCTCGCCATCCGACCGAGCGCGTGGGTGCGGACAGAGCCGCTGCCGAGTTGCGCCTCGAACAGCTTGCCTTCGCGGATGTCGAACCACCAGGCCGTATTCGTGGTCACGTCATAGGTCGGACCTTCGCCGAGATGGCAAGGATGGTTCGAGAGGACAGCCGTCGGCACCTGCTCCATCATGGCGACCTCACTGAGAAGCGATAGACCGTGTGATGGCGATAGACCTCGCCGGAATCGAGGCGCGGGCTCGGAAAGTCCGGCCGGTTCGGAGCGTCGGGCCAGATGTGCGGCTCCAGGCAGATGGCGTCCGATTGCCGGATCAGCTTGCCGCCCTTGCCCGACATCGTACCGTCGAGATAATTGCCCGAATAGACCTGAAGTCCGGGCTGATCGGTGAACAGCTCCATGATGCGCCCGGAGCGCGGCGCCTCCAGCCGCGCCGCGAGCGCAAGCTTGCCGTCGCGCCCGAGGCAGTAGGTGTGGTCGTAGCCCCTGCCGTTGCGCAATTGCGGGTCACCTTCGCGGATGCGCTCACCCACCGGCCACGGTTTGCGGAAATCGAACGGCGTGCCGGCCACGCTGCGCGGCGGCTCCGGCAGCGGAATGGCGGTGGCATCGATGGCGAGGAACTGCTCGGCGGCGACCATCAGGCGGTGGTCGAGAATGGACGTCTCCGACGTCGCACCCTCGAGATTGAAGAAGCTGTGGTTGGTCAAATTGACGACGGTCGGCCGGTCGGTCCGCGCTTCCATCAGCAGCGACAGCTCGGTCGGCCCGGTGATGCGATAGGTCACGCGAACGTCGAGCCTACCGGGATAACTCTCCTCGCCATGCGGGCTGACATAGGTGAGCGTCACCGCGGGCTCGGCGCCTTCGTCGATCTCCGCGATCTCCCAGAGCTTGCGATCAAAACCCTCGAGCCCGCCGTGCAACGCATTCGGACCGTTGTTGACCGCTAGCTGCACCGTCTCGCCTTGAAGCGAAAACTGTCCCTTGGCGATGCGGTTGGCATAGCGGCCGACGGTGGCGCCCAGAAACTTCCGTTCGGCGAGATAGCCGGCGAAGGCATCATGGCCAAGCACGACGTCGTCATATCCGCCGTTGGCATCCGGCGCGATCAACGCCTGCAGCACCGCGCCGTAGCTGATGATGCGCGCCTCGAAGCCGCCCTCCCCGCGCAGCACGACGCGCTCGACCTCGTGGCCGTCGGGCAGCGTCCCGAACACGTCTCTTGTGATTGTTGATGCGGCCATGCTCAATCCACAAACGGTTCGGCGATCGTGCGCTTGCCGAGCAGGAAGGCGTCGGCGACGAGACGGAGCGGCGTCAGATCGACGTCACTTGCGCCGGTTGCTGCGAGCGCGACGAAGCGTCGGTAGAGCCCGCGATATTCCTCATCGGGCCCTTCGGCAAGCACCTTGCCGTCGACGGCCATGCGCGCGCCACCGCTGGACAGCGTCAGCCGGCCCTGATCGGTTTCGACGAGGATATCCCAGCTCTGCGGTCCGGTCTGGCGGAAGTCGAACTCGGCGGTCACGGGCAGGCCGCTGATATCCGTCAGGTTCACGTTCGCCGCGATCGGCGCCTGGCAATTGGCTGGAAAGGCCAGCTCGGCCGCGGTGACGAACACGGGCTTCGGCAGAATCCTGGTCAGGATCGACAGCGCATTGATGCCCGGATCGAACACGCCGAGGCCGCCGGGCTCCCAGATCCAGCCCTGCCCGGGATGCCAGACACGCACGTCTTCCTTCCAGCTGATGTGAACGGATTTGATGTGCCGATCAGTGAGCCATTGCCGGGCCGGCTCCACCGCCGGCGCATAGCGCGAATGCCAGGTCGCAAACAATGTCCGCTTCGCACCCGCCGCCATCGCGATCAACGGATCAAGCTCGGCAACGCCGTTGCCCGGCGGCTTCTCCAGCATGACGTGCTTGCCGGCGGCGAGCGCCGCCGCGGCCTGGGCCCGTCGCACCTGCGGCGGCGTGCAGAGCGAGACCGCGTCGATCGGCGGCCCCCTCTGAAGCAATTCCTCGATGGTCGCAAAATGCGGCACCCCCTGCAGCGAGGCGTTGCGGCTCGCCACGGCGGCAAGCGTTGCGCCCGGTGTGGCGGCGATCGCCGCCACATGCTGGTCCCGCGCGATCTTGCCGAAGCCGACGATGGCGATGCGAAGGTCTGTCACGCTTGTTCTCCAGTGTCGGCCGACGGTGGCGGCTCGGCCGGGGCGGTTTCGATCGCCGTACTGTCATGGCGGCGCATGCCGTTGTGAATGACATAGACCATGGCCTCGGATGCGGCATGGGCATCGCCCGCGACGATGGCATCGACGATCTTCTGATGCCAGAGCAGCACGGTATCGCGATCCTCCGGCTCGACCGGAGCGCTGAGCAGGAAAGAGGCGCGCAGCGCTGCTTCAATGACATGCCCAATCGAGCGCATGAACAGATTGCCCGAGGCACGCGCCACGGCAACATGAAGCGCGAGATCTGCATCTGCAAAACCGACCGAGTCGGACGCTTCATGCCGCATCCGATCCATGCTGCGGCGCAGCTCGCTGATGTCTTGCTCGGATCGCTGTGTTGCCGCCAGCATCGCCGCGCGCGGCTCCACGGCGAGACGGATCTCGGCGAGGTCGTCAAGGAAGCGCTTGTCGATGCCGGCATCGAGGTGCCAGGCCAGCACGTCTGCGTCGAACATGTTCCAGGCACCTCGCTCGCGCACGACGGTGCCGACCCGCGCCTTGGTGGTGAGCAGGCCCTTGGCGACCAGCGTCTTGACGCTCTCGCGCAGCACCGGCCGCGACACGCCGAACATTGCGATCATCTCGGCATCCCCCGGCAGGCGCGTGCCTTCCGCATAGCGGCCGGCGATGATGTCGACGCCGATCGAACGCGCCACCTCCGCATGGTTGGAATGGGCCCGCCGGGTCGGGATGACGACGATCCGCGAGGTCATGACGCCGCTCCCGCATGCTTCGCCGCCGGCCGGCGCGCAAGCGCGACCAGCCCCTGCAGCAGGGCGATGAAGGCGAATAGAAGCACGCCCGAGGTGCGGGGGATCAGCAAGAGCTTTGGCGCGGTGCAGGAGGTCGACTTCATGCTGAGACGGACGTTTCGGCCGCGCGCCAGCCGGATTCCGATCCAATCTGCGAGAAGCCGATCGTGAGCTGGGCGCTGGCCGGCGTCGCGAGCAACAAGGCGGCCATGGCGCTGGCCGCACAGAGAGCTTTAGGGGGCATCAGGCGCGTCTCCCAAGATGTTTTATCCGGGGGCGCCGATTGGTAGCATGGCACCCACAGGCCGGCCTTCGCGCCAGCGGCGGGCACTATTTCACGGAAGTTGAGTTCCGACTAGTCATATTATTTGACTATTTGGAGCAAACGCAGCCGAGGTGGAGCGAGCTGAGTTATGACACGTTCAGCGCGATTTTGCTCCCTTCATGCAACGGAGGGATGAAAAAATTAGGCGGCGCGATGGAGCCTCAGCTGTCAGCGGGGCGAAGGTGCGCCCCCGCTTGCGGGAGGCGAAGGGCAGCAGCGCTAGATCAGCTTCCGCTGCGCCAAGTTCTTCATCAGTGCGCCGATGCCGAACGTCCAGGGCTCGCACTCGTCGCTGGTGCGCATGCGGTTGACGAGCTTGCCGAGCTGAGGCGCTGCGATAGTGACAATGTCGTCGCGCTTGTGGGTGAATCCCTGCCCCGGCGCATCGCGATCCTTCACGGGTGCGAACATGGTGCCGAGGAACAGCACGAAGCCGTCAGGATATTGATGCACCTTGCCGATGGTCTGCGCGACGAGATCGGTCGGATCGCGGCTGATCTTGCTGATCGAGGAATGGCCGTCGAGAACGAAGCCGTCCGCGCCCGTGACATTCAGGCTGATGTCCAGCCTGCGCGCGTCGTCGAGCGTGAAGGTGTCGTCGAACAGGCGCAGCAGCGGGCCGATCGAGCAGGACGCGTTGTTGTCCTTGGCCTTCGACAACAGCAGCGCCGAGCGGCCCTCGAAGTCGCGCAGGTTCACGTCGTTGCCGAGCGCGCCCCCGACGATCTTGCCGCGGCTCGACACGAACAGCACGAGCTCGGGCTCGGGATTGTTCCAGGTCGATTTCGGGTGCAGGCCGGCATCCATGCCGGTGCCGACCGACGACAAGGTGGGCGCCTTGGTGAAAACCTCGGCATCCGGACCGATGCCGACCTCAAGATATTGGCTCCAGGCATTCTGATCGATCAGCACTTGCTTCAGGTGCATCGCCTGATCCGAGCCCGGCTTGAGCTTTGACAGATCGTCGCCGATCAGGCGCGTCACTTCTTTCCGGATCGCTTCGGCCGAGGCCGGATTGCCCTTGGCGCGCTCTTCGATAACGCGTTCCAGCATCGAGATCGCGAACGTGACGCCGGCGGCTTTCAGCGTCTGGAGATCGACGGGCGCGAGCAGCCAGGCCTTTTGGGGATCGCGCCCGTCCGGCGGGGTGTTGGCGACGATCGCCTCGAGATCACCGATGCGCTCGCCCTTGGTGGCGGCAAGCGCCTTGGCGGGATCGTCCGTCTCGCAGAGCGCGCTGATGGTCGGAAATTTTGCTGTGACGTCATACACGCCGTCACCGCGCACGGCGACGATGGCCGGACCGTTGACCTGCGGCAGCCAGACGCGGCCGACCAGCGTTCCCTTCGTGCCGTCCTCGGGGAGAAGGTCCTTTACAGTCAATGTCGTCATGGCCGCGTCCTCGCTGTTCTAAGGAATGGCCGCATTCGCAGCGGCCGTTCCCGTTAGCGAAGACCAATAAACGTCTGGCGCCGGAAGTCCAGAGCGGCGACGCGTCGTGCAATTAAGCCCCTGCCCGCGCCTTTCGCGCTGCAATCTGGTGCAGTGCCCAGCGCGCATTCTTGCGGACATCAGGATCAGGATCGTCGGCGATCACGGCCAGGAATGCCTCGCCGTCAGGGTGGCCGATCTCACCTAGCGCGGCGGCGGCCTCTTTGCGCAAATTCGCCTGGTCGTGATTGACGCAATTGCCGATCGGCCGCACCGCGCGTTCGATCTTCATCTTGCCAAGGCTGCGGATCGCCTTCAGCCGCACCTGCCAGAACTCGTCCGCGAGGCAGCCGACGAGCTGATCAGCCGCGATTGCACCATTCACGTTGAGACCCAGCGTCTCCGCTGCCATCTCGCGGACCATCCAGTCGGCATCCTTCAGCGCGCGGGTGATGGTCTCCGCCGCCGGCTTCATCTGCGAAAAGGCCAATGCGCTCACGGCGGCGCGGCGCACATGGGCATCGGGATCGTTGATCAGCGCGGTTAGCGCCGGAATGGATTCCTCCAGCTTGAGGAAGCCGATCACGCCGATCGCCTGCACACGCACGGCGGCGTCAGGGTCCTGGAGCGCTTCCAGCGCGGGCTTGAGTGCATCCCTGCGGCGCAGTTCCTTCAGCGCGCGCAGAGCGCCCATGCGGACGAAAGCGTGGGTATGCCTGACCAGCGGCAGAATCGCGTCGGCGCAGGCGGGATCCTTGAATTCAGCCATGCTGTCGGCCGCAGCCGCCGCGACGATCCTCTCGGGATCGACGAGCAGCTTCACCAGCGCGCTTGCTGCCTCCGGTCCGTCGAACTCGCCGAGCGCCATCGCGACCTGCTGGCGCACACCGGCATCGGGATCGGTGACCATTTTGGCGAGATGTGCGACCGCGGCGGGATCGCCGGAATGACCGAGTGCAATGATGGCGACGCGGCGTTCGGCGGGATCGGCCGCCTGCAGCCGCTCGTCGGCGTCTTCGAGATCGTCATAGGATTCGAACGGGCTCGACATGATCACCTCAACAGATAGGGAATGTTGACGGTGACGGCGCCGGTCGGACAATCCGCTTCGCAGGGCATGCAATACCAGCACTCGTCATAGGCCATGTAGGCCTTGTTGGTCATGTCGCTGATGCGCAGCACGTCGAGCGGGCAGACATCGACGCACACCGTGCAGCCCTTGTCCGCGATGCATTTGGTGTCGTCGACCACCACCGGAACCGATGTCTGATAGGACGCGAGAGGCATGTGATGTCTCCTGTTGGCTATGTTCTGGTGGATCAGGCCGAGGCGCGAATGCGCTGCTTGTCGTAGAGGTCCTTCTCGTCGTCCGCGATCGGCACGACATAGGGCTCGACCGCGCGCTTCTCGCTGGTCATCCTGCCGTCCTGCTTGGACAGCAGCGTGTGGCAGAACCAGTTCTCGTTGTCCTTCTCCGGGAAGTCCGTCCGCCAGTGATAGAGACCCCAGCGGCTCTCTTCGCGGTAGAGCGAAGCGTGTGCGGCCATGTCGGCACAGTCCATGATCGACTGCACTTCGAGCGCGCGCAGCAATTCGTGCGCGTTGCGCGCGATCATGCGCTCCTGCATATCCTCACGCGCCTCGGCGAGCCGCCGCATGCCGAGCTCATATTTGCGCGTGACCTTCGGCGGCTGGAGATAGTCGTTGACCAGACGGCGGGTCTTGTACTCGATCTGGTTCGGCGGAATGCCGTCCTCGCGCTTGGTCGGCGCCATCACGCGCTCGCGTTCCATGGCGACGTCGGCCGCGTCGAATTCCGCGAAATCATGGTTGTCGGCGAACTCCATCGCGTCGATGCCTGCGACCGAGCCGTTGGTGAAGGCGCCGAGCATGTAATTGTGCGGGACGCTCGCCATGTCGCCGGCGGCATAGAGGCCGGGTACGGTGGTGCGGGCATTGTCGTCGACGAACACGCCTGACGCGCTGTGGCCGGAGCAGAAGCCGATCTCGGAGATATGCATCTCGATGGACTCACTGCGGTAGTCGACCCCGCGCCCCTGCTGGAACAGGCCGCGCGTCGGACGCTCGACCTTGTGCAGCGTGGATTCGATCTCGGAAATGGTGTCGGGGTGGAGATGCTTGAGCTGGAGGAACACCGGACCCTTGCCGGAGAGGAGCTCGTTGTAGAACTCCAGCATCATCTGGCCGGACCAGTAGTCGCATTCGATGAAGCGCGAGCCTTCGTTGTTTGCCGTATATGCGCCGAACGGGCCGGCGACATAGGCGCAGGCCGGGCCGTTATAGTCCTTGATCAGCGGGTTGATCTGGAAGCATTCGAGGTTCGCGAGCGCTGCGCCGGCGTGATAGGCCATGGCGTAGCCGTCGCCGGAATTGGCGGCGTTCTCGTAGGTGCCGAACATGTAGCCGGACGTCGGCAGACCGAGGCGACCGGCGGCGCCCATGCAGAGGATCACGGCCTTGGCCTTGATCACCAGCATCTCGGCGGTACGCGTATTGACGCTGATGGCGCCGGCAATGCGGCCGTCGCCCGATTTGACCAGGCGCGTCGCCATGTAGCGGTTGGAAATGAGGATGCGGGCGCGGCGGAGCTGGCGATACAGCGCCTTCTTCACGGTCTCGCCGTTCGGCATGGGCAGAACGTAAGTGCCGATGTGGTGCACCTTCTTGACGGCATAGTCGCCGTTCTCGTTCTTCAGGAAGCGGATGCCGAAACTGTCGAGCTCCTCGATGATGCTGTAGCAGTTCTGCGCGTATTTATAGACCGCCTTCTGGTCGACGATGCCGTCATTGGCGATGGTGATTTCCTTGGTGTACTGCTCGGGCGTCGCGTAACCGGGGATGACGGCGTTGTTGAGCCCATCCATACCCATCGAGATCGCGCCGGAGCGCTTGACGTTCGCCTTCTCGAGCAGGACGACATTGGCCTTCGGGTTCTTCAGCTTCGCCTTCAGTGCCGCCATCGGGCCGGCTGTGCCGCCGCCGATCACCAGCACATCGCAGGAAACTTCCGAAAGTCCGTCGACGATCTGATCTAGTGCCATCGCTTGCTCCTGGTTCGCCGATCCCGGCGCCTTTGCGTCAGATTTGTTCAGGGGGCGTCGCCGCGATAGCAATTAGTTGTCGCTGGGACGCGATTTGTAGCTCAGCGCTCGACGAAGGCTTTTTCGATGACGAAATGGCCGGGCTGGCTATGGTTGCCCTCGACAAAGCCGCGCGCCGCGAACATCGCGTGGAGTTCCTCGAGCATCGCCGGGCTGCCGCACAGCATGATGCGGTCAGTTTCGATGTCGAGGCTCGCTTGTCCGATATCCTCGAAGAGCTGGTTCGAGGCGATCAGGTCGGTGATGCGGCCGCGATTCCGGAACGGCTCGCGGGTGACGGTCGGGTAGTAGACGAGCTTGTCGCGGATCAAGGGGCCGAAGAATTCGTGATTGCGCAGGTCCTCGACGAGGTGCTCGCCATAGGCGAGTTCCGAGACCTGGCGGCAGCCATGGGCGAGCACGATGGTCTCGCAATTCTCATAGACGTCGGGGTCCTTGATCAGGCTGGCGAAGGGCGCCAGGCCCGTTCCGGTTGAAAGCAGCAGCAGGCGTCTTCCCGGAATGAGGTTGCCGGTGATCAGCGTGCCCGTCGCCTTGCGACCGACCAGGATGATGTCGCCTTCCCTTATCTTCTGAAGGCGAGAGGTGAGCGGGCCGTCCTGCACCTTGATCGAGAAGAATTCGAGCGCCTCCTCGTGATTGGCGCTGGCCATGCTGTAGGCCCGCATCAACGGCTTGCCCCCGACCTCCAGACCAATCATTGCGAACTGGCCGTTCTGGAAGCGGAAGCCGGGATCGCGCGTCGCGGTGAAGCTGAACAGGGAATCGGTCCAGTGCCTGACCGACAGAACCGTTTCCTTCTGAAATGCACTCATCGTCTCTCCTTGGTCATCGATGACGCGCAAGGTTTCGGAGAGAGGAGAGTCCGGCAATTCTGAAGTGAAATTCCCGGTGGATTAGTTTCACATTTCGCGTGGGTTGCTCGAAGAACAGGCTCGCGATCCCGCCCGCACCGGCAATTAGTTGCTATTCGTGCGTTCCCGTCTCGACGTAGAATGAAGTCAGAGGTTCGTCATGATAATGACATTGGTGGCACCGACCGTAGCCGGCTACGAAGCCAGCGCCGATCTCGCTTCGCTCCTGGTCCGCACGGCGCAGGACGACGCGCTCAGCGTTTCTGCCGAAACACTCCGCCTCTCCTGCAAATGCGCCCATTGCACCCGCGCCCGCTTCGACGGCCGCTTCCCCAAAGCGTTTCCGGGAATTGCGATCACCGACATCGGCGATCTCGGCTATGGGCTGAACATCTCGTTCTCGGATGGGCACAACCGGGGAATATATCCGAAGTCGTATCTGCTGAACTTGGCGGGGCGGTGACCCGGTCTTCGGTGTCGTTTCCCCGCGCGAGGCGTCTGCCCCCATCTGGCACGGACATTGCTCCTCTTTAGAACGATTTGAACGTTCGGGAGGCAGGCGATGTTGCAGGCGGCGAATGCGGTGCGCGGGGCTGTTCCCGCAGCGATACGGCCTGCCGGCAGCTCCTCGCTACTGCTCACCGAGAACCAGCAATGGATCGGCGGTCCACCACCGTTGATGGACAAGCTCTCACCGCGCGAGCGGGAGTTGGTGCTGAAGCAGGGCCGCCGCAAGGTGCTGAACCGCGGCCAGACGCTGTTCAGCCAGGGCGGCAAGCATGACGGCATCTGGCTGATCGAGAGCGGCCGCATCCGCGTGTTCTACACCTCGCCACTTGGACGCGAAATCACGCTGGCCTATTGGCATGTTGGCAATTTCGTCGGCGGTCCCGAAGTGTTCGAAGGCACCGTGCATCAATGGTCCGGCGTTGCCTCCAGTAATTGCAGCGTCGTGCACCTGCCCGGAAAGGAACTGCGGTCCCTTGCTACAGAGATCCCGAACCTCGCGATTGGCCTGATCGAAGGCCTGACGTTCAAGGGCAAATGCTATTCGGCGCTGGCCCAGATGCTGGGGACGCGCTCGATCACGCAGCGTCTCGCCCATCTCTTGCTGCATCTCGTCGAGCTCTACGGCGTCGAGGATGCCGACGGCACGGTGATCGCCGCGGCCTTCACCCACGCCGACATCGCCCACATGGTCGGCGCCACCAGGCAATGGGTCACGATCAGCCTGAAGCGGATGCAGGAGAAGGGAATCGTGCTGACCAAACGGTCGCAGATCGTGGTCTGCCGGACCGACATTCTCGAGGAGATGCGCGGCCAGGCGACGGATTGAGGGGGGCCCGCGACCATGGCCGATGCACAGGCAAGCGGCTTTATAGTGCAGGACTGCCCAAGGAGTATGCAATCAGCTTTTCCCGGCAACTAATCGACTGCGGCGGCCACTCCGGATTTGCCCTGCTTGCGCCCTCCCCCAATCATGGCACCCACAGCACATCCAACCGAATGAGGATGAGAATGGTCCGCCATCTTCCCACGCTCTCGATCGCGATGTCGGTGACGTCGCTGGCGCTGCTCGTCGCGCAGCCGGCTTCTGCGGAAACCGTCAAGCTCGGCATCGGAACGCAGGATACCACGACCAACACGGTCACCGCAGGCGTCGTCATCCGCCAATTGCAACTGCTCGAGAAGTACCTGCCGAAGGACGGCAAATACGCCAACATCAAGTTCGAGCTCGAATGGCAGAACTTCACCTCCGGTCCGCCCGTCACCAACGCGATGATGGCGAACAAGCTGCAGATCGGGATGATGGGCGACTATCCGCTCATCGTGAACGGATTCACCTTCGAGAGCAATCCGGAGAGCAAGAGCCGCCTCGTCGGCATCGCCGCCTACAGCCTGTCCGGCTCGGGCAACGGCCTCGTCGTCCACAAGGACTCACCCTATTACGACCTCGCCGATCTCAAGGGTAAGCTCGTCAGCGTGCCTTTCGGCTCCGCCGCGCACGGCATGGTGCTGAAAGCGATGCAGGATCGCGGCTATGCGTCCGATTTCTTCCAGCTCGTCAGCCAGAGCCCGGAGGTCGGCTCGACCAATCTGCAGGAGAAGAAGATCGACGGGCACGCCGATTTCGTCCCCTTCGCCGAGCTGTTGCCGTTCCGCGGCTTCGCGCGGAAGATCTTCGACGGCGTCGAAACGAACTTGCCGACCTTCCACGGCATCGTGGTTCGCACCGACTTCGCCGAAAAATATCCCGAGGTCGTCGTCGCCTATTTCAAGGCGCTAATCGCCGCCAATCAGTGGCTGCGTGCGGATCCCAAGCTGGCCGCCGAGAAGATCCAGGAATGGACCGGCATCAACAAGGAGGTCGTCTACATCTTCTTAGGGCCCAGCGGCAATATGACGACCGATCCGACGATCAAGCCAGCGCTGATCGATGCGGCCACGACCGACGTCAAGGTGCTACAGAATCTCGGCCGCATGAAGGAGTTCGATCCGAAGAAATGGGTCGACGACAAATACATCCGCAAGGCCTATGCCGAAATGAAGCTCGACTACGACGCCCAGCTCGCGAGCACCAACAACTATGAGATCTCGGGCGAGGACAGCTTCTGCAAGAAGCCCATCACCGATCCGCGCAAGGCGGGCGAAGTTTGGGTCGACGGTGCCGGCATCATGCCCTTCTCGTCCGCCAGCTGCACGCTCGGCGCCTATGCCGACTACAAGGCCAAGGGCAAGAAGATCAACGTCGCCTACGTCTTCGACACCACGCGCGGCATCAAGCTGTTCGCCGATCAGGCCTTCTTCGCCGTCGGCAATAGCGAGGTCGCCCCGTTCCTGCTGAAGAAGGACGCCGAAGCCTACGCTGCCAAGATCAGCGGCAAGGTGCTCGGCTTCGATGAAGCGATGAAGGCCGCCGTCGGCGGAGGCAAGACGTGAGCAGCCCCGCCCTCGTCAGACAGCCCGAGGACAGCATGCCGGCAACAGCACTTGCTGAGGCGGGCTCCGCGCCCGCCGCCATCATCCGGCCTTCGACGCCGCCTTCCTTCGCCACACTGGGGTTGCGCTGGTACCGGCTCAATCGGGCAGGTCTGCGCGCGGCGGCAATCGGCGTGATTTCGCTGCTCGCCTTTCTGCTGGTCTGGCATCTGCTCACGACCTATCGGGTCGTGTTCTTCGTGCGCTTCACCAACGTGCCCTCGCCGCTCGCGGTCTATGACAGCTTCATAAAGGCGATTCACGATCCCAAATTCCTGATGCACATCCTGCTCAGTTGCCGGCGCATCTTCATCGGATTCTCGCTCGCGGCGATCGTCGGCGTGCCGCTCGGCCTGATCATGGGGCGCTTCAAGCTGGTGCATGAGGTGATTTTCCCGGTCGCCGAAGTGCTGCGGCCGATCCCGGCAATCGCCTGGGTGCCGATGGCGATCATGCTGTGGCCGACCAACGAGCAGAGCATCGTCTACATCACCTTCCTCGGTTCGTTCTTCCCGATTCTCGTCAACACCCTGCACGGCATGTCGCTGGTCGACCCCGTGCTGGTACGCGCCGCACAATGTCTCGGCGCGCGCGAACGCTCGATCTTTCGGGAGGTCTATTTCCCAGCCTCGCTGCCGCACATCTTCACCGGCCTCACCGTCGGCATGGGCGTCGCCTGGGTGTCGCTGATCGCGGCCGAGATGATCTCCGGTCAGTACGGCATCGGTTACTTCACCTGGGAAGCTTATTCGCTGGTCCAATATGCCGACATCGCGCTCGGCATGATCGCGATCGGGGTGCTCGGCCTCGGATCGAGCCTGCTGATCCGGGGCGCGGGGCAATTGGTGATGCCGTGGAGATCGACATGAGCGAGGTGCTAGCGAACAGCCCAAAAGGCCACATCGAAGTCAAGAACTTCTCCCTCGCCTACGAGACCATCGAGGGCGCGGTGCAGGCTGTCACCGACACGCAGATCCATGTGCGGCCCGGCGAGTTCGTGTCGATCGTCGGCCCGTCCGGCTGCGGAAAGTCGACGCTGCTCAATGCGGTCGCAGGCTTCCTCAAGCCGACGACCGGTGTAGTTACCGTCGACGGCGAGCGGGTAAACGGTCCGAGCGCCGAACGCGGCATGGTGTTTCAGCAATATTCTCTTTTTCCGTGGAAAACCGTGCGCGAGAACGTCGAGTTCGGCCTGAAGATGCGCGGCATGCCGCGCTCGCAGCGCGAACGCGCCGCGCGCACGCTGTTGGGGCTTGCGGGACTCGAAGCGTTCGAAAAGCATTATCCGGAAAAGCTCTCCGGCGGCATGAAGCAGCGCGTCGGCATCGTCCGCGCGCTCGCGACGGGACCGAAAGTGCTGTTGCTGGACGAGCCCTTCGGCGCGCTCGACGCGCAGACGCGCGTCATCATGCAGCAGATCCTCACCAATATGTGGCAGCGGCTGAAGATCTCGGTGCTGTTTGTCACCCACGACATTGACGAAGCCATCTTCCTGTCCGACCGCGTCTATTGCATGACCGCGCGGCCGGGCTCGATCAAGGCGGAGATCCCGATCCCGCTGGAGCGGCCGCGGCAGCAATCGATGATGATGTCGTCGGAATTCTTGGCGCTCCGCCGCGGGCTGATGTCGCTGATCCGCGAAGAGAGCCTGAAGGCGATGGGCGGCGAGATCAACGACTTGGGCATGCAGGGGCTGAACATCGAGCTGCACGGCCACTCGCTCGCGGACGTGATCTAGCTTACCGCTCGCAGCAATGACGGTCTCGTAGGGTGGGCAAAGCGAAAGCGTGCCCACCATTCTCCGTATCTCGAAGAACTGGTGGGCACGGCGCGAAGGGCGCGCCTTTGCCCACCCTACGGCAGCTTCGCATCCATCACTTGAACCAGTGCACCAGCGCGATGCTGATCCCCAGCAGCAGCATCAGCGACAGCGTCACGGCGGCCGTCACCCGGCCGCCGACATTGGCGAGCACGCGCACGTCGACGCCAAGGCCGAGGGCGGCCATCGAGACCACCGTGAGAAAGCTCGTGATCGTCGTCACGGGGCCAACCACCGTCGCCGGCACGATCTCCAGCGAGCGCAGGGTCGCAAGCGCAAGGAAGCCGAGGATGAACCAGGGGACCAGGCGGAAGAAGCCGACGCTGGTTTTCTTGGCATCGCTCTGCCAGCGCGAAGCGACCAGCGACAGGCCGACGACGACCGGGCCGAGCATCAGGACACGCATCAGCTTCACCAGCGTGCCGATCTGGGTTGAGACGAGACCTGCCGGCACCGTCGCGGCGAGCACCTGCGGCACTGCGTAAACGGTGAGCCCGGCGAGAATGCCGTACTGCGTTGCGGACAATTGCAGCAGCGGGATCAGCAGCGGCAGGCCCAGCACCATCATCACGCCAAGGATCGCCGTAAAGGAGATCGAGGATGCAATCTCGTCGTTGCTGGCGCCGATGATGGGCGCCACTGCGGCGATGGCGGAATTGCCGCAGATCGAGTTGCCGCAGGCGATCAGGATCGACAGCCGCGTCGACAGGCCGAGTAGCCGGCTGAGGCCGAAGGAGACGCAGAGCGCGACCACGACGACCGCGGCGATGGAGGCGAGCAGCGCAATGCCGGAAGCCGCGATCGCGGCAAAGCTGATGGAGGCCCCGAGCAGCATCACCGCGACTTCCAGCAGTTGCTTGGCGCTGAAGGCGATGCCGGCCTGCCACCGCGGGGCCGGCTTCCAGAAGCTGCGCACCGCCATGCCGAGCAGGATCGCCATGACCAGCGCCTCGACATAGGGGTGCTCGAACATGCCCAGTTCGGCCCGCTCGAGCAGGGCCGACACACCGGCCACGAGAACGCAGAGGAGGATGCCCGGAATCAGCGCCGCAATACGGCCCGCGGCGGTGACCGGCTTGGAATCGGCCGGGCTGGATGCTTGATTCTGCGACACAAATCTCTCCCGAAGGAGAAAGATTTATACGCACCACGACCCGATTGGGAAATATGTTTTCGACATATCAGGGCCGAGAGAAGTTCTGTCCTCGGACCGGAATAAACGGCCTCAGAAGATCAGGTTCTTGGCCAGCGAGGCGACGCGGCTGAAACCGTCATAGATGCCGGGCTCGAAGAAGGCTGCACGGGCCAGCACGATGCCCGCGACCAGCGACCAGAACAGGGTGGTGCCGGCCCGCAGCAGGAGCTTCGAGGCGCGCGACTTCGGCTGTGTGTCCGTTGCGGACACCAGTTGCTCGCCGAAGGGCTCAAATCCAGTGCGTTCCATGGCTGCCGATCCACCAATTTCTGACGGAAATGTCGTCGTTTCGGCTGCAAACAGCAATGGAAGCGATTGGCGTTTTTGCGCTCGGAAGGGGAAACTCCTTCCTCCTGACAGGACCGCGGCAATAGTTTTCTTCTTTCCGCCTATTTGGACACCGCCGCTCCGGTCACAACGCCTTCACCGCGTCGGGATTCCCCGAGGGCTCGGGAGCACGGCGGCAGCGCCATCTTCCAGTCGGTTGATGGCGCCGCACCGACGATGGCCCATCTCGCTACGCCGCCAGTCCGCTCTCTACTGGCGCAAACTCCAGCCCCAGACTCTCCGCCACCGCCTTGTTCGTCACCCGGCCGCGATGCACGTTGAGCCCGTTGCGCAGATGCGGATTCTCCAAGATGGCCGCAAATCCCTTGTTGGCGAGCATCAGGCCGAACGGCAGCGTGGCGTTGTTCAGGGCTTGGCTCGAGGTCACCGGCACGGCTCCCGGCATGTTGGCGACGCAATAGTGAACGACGCCGTCGACCTCGTAGGTCGGCTCCGCGTGCGTGGTCGGGTGCGAGGTCTCGAAGCAGCCGCCCTGGTCGATCGCGACGTCGACCAGCACGGCTCCCGGCCGCATCGATTTCAGCATCGCACGGGTGACGAGCTTCGGCGCGCTGGCGCCAGGCACCAGCACTGCACCGATCACGACGTCGGCGGCGAACACCTCGTCCTCGACCGCCTCGATGGTGGAGAAACGGGTGCGTACGCGTCCAACAAACAGATCGTCTAGTTCGCGCAGGCGCGGGATCGAGCGGTCGATCACGGTGACTTCGGCACCTAAGCCGGCGGCCATGCGTGCCGCCTGCGTTCCGACCACGCCGCCGCCGAGCACGACGACGCGTGCCGGCTGCACGCCGGGCACGCCGCCGAGCAGCAGGCCGCGGCCGCCGCTGGAACGCTTGAGCGCGGCGCCAGCGGCCTCGATGGCGAGGCGGCCGGCGACTTCGCTCATCGGGGCGAGCAGCGGGAGGTGACCGCTCGCGTCCGTGACGGTTTCATAGGCGATTGCGGTGCAGCCGGAAGCAAGCAGGCCCTTGGCCTGGTCGGGATCCGGCGCAAGATGAAGGTAAGTAAAAAGGATCTGGCCTTCGCGAAGCTGAGCCCATTCGCTCTTCTGCGGCTCCTTCACCTTCACGATCATGTCGGACTTTGCAAAGATCTCGCGAGCGGTCTCGGCAATGGACGCCCCTGCCCGCCGGTACACCTCGTCGGACGCACCGATGCCGCTGCCGGCGCCGCTCTCGACCGTCACCTGGTGCCCGGCGGCAACGTATTCGCGGACCGCACCTGGGGTGAGCCCGACCCGATATTCCTGCACCTTGATCTCCTTCGGGACTCCGACGCGCATCTTGATCTCCCTCGCCAATGCTTTGATTCCATTGTTGATCGTAGCGAGAGGGTCGGTTTGGTTTCGTGCAAATATCCGCTACCTTGGCAGCGCCCGCGCCGGTTTCCGGCGCGAAATGGTCCTTTGACGCTGGAAACGAAACCTTGGCCCTCGACCGGAAAGACCTTGCCATCCTCGCGGAACTCACGACCAATGCGCGAGCCAGCCACACCGAGCTTGCCAACAAGATCGGCTTGTCGAGCACGGCGCTGGCGCGGCGGCAGAAGGCGCTGGAGGATGACGGCTACATCCAGGCCTACCAGGCCGCGCTCGACCTGGCCCAGTTCGGCCTCACCACCACGGTGCTGGTTCGCATCGCGCTGGAGAGCCAGAGCGACGAGGCACTGAAGGCGTTCGAGGCAGAGGTGACGAAATGCCCCTCTGTCGTGCGCTGCTTCCTGATGTCGGGGACGGACGACTACATCCTGATCGTGCTCGCCCGCGACATCCAGGATTTCGAGCGCATCCATCGCACCGAGCTGTCCCGCCTGCCCCGCGTCGCGCGGGTGCAATCGAGCTTCGCGCTGCGCGAGATCGTCAACCGCGCGGTGCCGACCGTGGTGTTCGGCGAGACCAAGCGCTGATCTCGTAAATCCAATCGGGAGAACCGATTGGGAACCAAGCAACTCGTCATCCGTTGGGCGCTATCGGCCAGCGGCGGCAACGCAGTCTCGCGTCATTTGCACAATTTGCCCGGCTCGGCCTTTCCGCAGGGAAATACACCATGGCCGACCTTACGATCCCCGAACGCATTCCGATCAACCTCGTCGTCAATGGCGAAAGCCGCGCGCTCGAGGTCATGCCATGGACCACGCTTCTGGATGCGCTGCGTGACCGTCTGCAACTGACCGGCACCAAAAAAGGCTGCGATCACGGCCAATGCGGTGCCTGTACCGTGCTGATCGACGGAAGACGGGTCAATTCCTGCCTGACCCTGGCCGTCATGAAGGATGGCGCCGAGATCACGACCATCGAAGGCTTGGCCAGGGACGGCACGCTGCATCCCCTGCAACAGGCCTTCATCGACCACGATGCCTTTCAGTGCGGTTATTGCACGCCGGGGCAGATTTGCTCTGCCGCGGGCCTGTTGGCCGAAGGCCGTGCGCGCGACGCGGATGAGATCCGGGAGCTGATGAGCGGAAACCTCTGTCGCTGCGGTGCCTACCCCAACATCGTGGCTGCGATCGAGCAGGCAATGAGCCGGTCATGAACAACTTCCAATATTCCCGCGCAAGCGATGTTGCCGACGCCATCCGCCTGCTCGCCGCCGATCCCGGTGCGAAGTTGATCGCCGGCGGCACCAACCTGATCGATCTGATGAAGGAGAACGTCGAACGGCCCTCCCGGCTGATCGACATCTCCCGCCTGCCGCTCCGCGACGTCGAGGAGACGGCGGACGGCGGTCTGCGCATCGGCGCCTTGGTGCCGAATTCGGACCTCGCCTACCACCCGTTGATCGAGCAGCGCTATCCCCTCCTTGCCAGCGCCATCCTGGCCGGCGCCTCCGCGCAGCTGCGCAACATGGCCTCGGTCGGCGGCAATCTGATGCAACGTACGCGCTGCCCCTACTTCTATGACACCACGACACCCTGCAACAAGCGAAGCCCCGGCACGGGCTGCTCGGCCCTCGATGGCCTCAACCGCAACCATGCCATCCTCGGCACCAGCAACTCCTGCATCGCGACCAATCCATCCGACATGAGCGTGGCGCTGGCCGCGCTCGGCGCGCTCGTGCATATCGCACGCCCCTCGGGGCAGCGCACCATCGCGCTGACGGATTTCCATCGGCTTCCCGAGGACAAGCCTCATCTCGATACCAATCTCGGCAGCGGCGAGATCATTATCGCCGTCGAGCTGCCGCCGAACGGCTTTGCCCGGAACTACAGCTATTTGAAGATCCGCGACCGGCTGTCCTACGCCTTTGCTCTGGTCTCGGTCGCGGCCGCGGTCGACCTGGAGGGCAACGCGATCAGCGAAGCGCGCCTTGCGCTCGGTGGCGTGGCCCACAAGCCCTGGCGAAGCCTCGAGGCCGAAGCCGCTTTGCGCGGTCAGGCGGCAACACCGGATCATTTCGGGCGCGCCGCCGACCTGCTGCTGCAGGGAGCGACGGCACGCTCCCACAACGGGTTCAAGATCGACCTGGCGCGCCGAGCCGTCGTGCGTGCGCTGATGCAGGCCGCAAGCGCCACGCCGCAATCACAAGCTCACAAGAAGATCGCATGAGGACCCGATGAACGCCTATGTCGGAACACCAACGTCGCGCGTCGACGGCCGCGCCAAGGTCACCGGGGCCGCCAAATATGCCGGCGAATTCGCAGCAGACGGTCTCCTTCACGGCTTCGTCGTCGAGGCCAGCATCGCGCGTGGGCGCATCGCTCGTCTCGACACCAGCGAGGCGCTGAAGGTGAAGGGCGTGGTCGACGTGCTCACGCATGAACATCGGCCGCCCCTCGCCGACAAGGACGAAGCCTGGAAGGATGAGGTGGCGCCGGAGAAGGGCTCGCCGTTCCGGCCGCTCTATGATGAGAGGGTCAAGTTCAACGGCCAGCCGATCGCACTGGTCGTCGCGGAGGACTGGGAGATCGCCAAGTTCGCCGCAACCCGCGTTCGCGTCGAATATGAGCAGGAGGCGTTTTCGACCGATCTTGAATCCGAACGCGGCAAGGCCGAAAAAGTGGATCAACCGCACAAGCCGCGTGGTGATGCCGCAGCAGCCCTGACGCGCGCGGCCGTGCGCCACGAGGCGGATTACGTCATTCCGACCGAGCACCACAACCCCATGGAGCTCTTCGCGACGACAGCCGTCTGGAACGGCAGTGGCGGGCTCACGGTCTACGACAAGACGCAGGGCGTCCAGAACGTCCAGAAGTTTCTCTGCAGTGTTTTCGGCAGGAAACCGGACGACATCCGCGTGATCTCGCCCTATGTCGGCGGCGCCTTCGGCTCGGGCCTGCGGCCGCAGCACCAGGTGGTGCTGGCAACCCTTGCCGCGCTCGCACTGAAGCAGTCCGTCCGCGTCGTGCTGACGCGGCAACAGATGTATGGCCTCGGCTATCGTCCCATGACCATCGAGCGCGTTGCGCTCGGTGCAAAGCCGGACGGCACGCTCGATGCGATCACCCACGAAGCCGTTGCCGTGACCTCACGTTATGAGGGTTTTTCGCGCAACGATACGGGCTGGGCCGAGCAGCTTTACAAGAGTCCCCACAGCAACTTTTCGCATAAGCTGGTCGAACTCGACGTTTCGACGCCCTGCGACATGCGCGCGCCGGGTGCGGCAACGGGCGTCTGCGCGCTCGAATGCGCCATGGACGAATTGGCCGTCGCGCTGAAGCTCGATCCGGTCGAGCTGCGCCTGAGGTGCTACTCGGATCGCGACCAGAGCCAAGGCCTGCCTTACACCAGCAAGCAGCTGCGCGAGTGCTACGCCCGCGGCGCCGAAGCGTTCGGCTGGAGCCGGCGTAATCCGGCGCCGCGTTCCATGCGAGACGGCAAGGAGCTCGTCGGCTGGGGCATGGCGACTGGGGTGTGGGAAGCGCTGCAGATGCCGGTCGCCGTCCGCATCGTGCTGACGGCCAACGGCCATGCCGAGGTCTCCTGCGCCGCGTCCGATATCGGCACCGGCACCTACACCTTCGTGGCGCAGGTCGCGGCCGATGCTCTCGGGCTGCCGATCGAGAATATCAGCGTCCGGCTCGCCGATTCGACCTTGCCGCAAGCCCCCGTCGAGGGCGGCTCCTGGATGGCGGCATCAAGCGCGCATGCGGTCTTGGGAGCGGCCGAAGAAATTCGCTGGGAACTCGCACGTCTTGCCAAGGCCATGCCGGGCACACCGCTCGCTGACCTCGACGCCGCCGACGTCACCCTGACTGACGGCATGATCGCCAGCAGCGACGGTCGCGGGGCCGCTGTCTCGATTGCGGATGTCATGCGCCACAGCAAGCTCGAGCGGATCGAAAAGGAGAAGCTCAACCAATTCGCGGAGGATAAATCGCATGCCCGCAACACACATTCGGCGGTCTTCGCGGAGGTGAAGATCGACGAGGAGCTGGGAATTATCCGCGTCACCCGGATCGTGAATGCGGTCGCGGCCGGGCGCATCCTGAACACCAAGACCGGCCGCAGCCAGATCATGGGCGGGGTGGTCTGGGGTATTGGAATGGCGCTGCACGAGGAAACGGTGATGGATCACCGCTTCGGCCGCATCATGAACGCGAACATTGCCGAATACCACATTCCCGTGAACGCCGACGTCCACGACATTGACGTCATTTTCGTCGACGAGCCCGACGACCGCATCAACCGGTTGGGAATCAAGGGGCTCGGCGAGATCGGCATCGTCGGCGTCCCGGCCGCAATTGCGAACGCCGTCTATCATGCCACCGGCAAGCGCATCCGGCGCTTCCCGATCACACTGGACAAGCTGCTGGAGTGAAGCGTCAGGCTAACCTTGCCGCAGCACTCGGGCATGTCATCCAGATGTCATCGAATGTGCAGAGAGCTGTATCTTCCTGCACATTCGGGACCTGCCATGGACTATTTCAAGCGCTTCAACTTCCTGTTCGCCGCCCCTGTGTTCGATGCCGACGATCTCGAAGGCGTCCGCTTCAACCAGATCATCGAGGAGATCCAGCGCTCCGGCTTCGAGGTGGTCCGGGCCCGCAAGCTGGAGGATGCCGAGATGGCGGTGCAGACCGATGCCGCGATCGGCTGCATGGTGGTGGACTGGGGCAAGAAGGGCCTGGAAGGCAAGACCTCGGCGCTGATCAATCTGATGCGCCGCCGAGGCCTCGACTTCCCGATCATCCTGCTGATCCGTCGCAAGCGGTTCGAGGATTTGCCGGTCGAGGTGCTCGATTTCATCGACGGCTATGTCTTCCTGTCCGAGGAGACGCCAACCTTCATCGCCAAGAACCTGATCAGCCGTCTGAAGCAATATGCCGAGACGCTGAAGACGCCGTTCTTCGGCGCGCTGGTCGACTATGCCGAGGAAGGCAACCAGCTCTGGACCTGCCCGGGCCACAATGGCGGCGTGTTCTACAACCGCAGCCCGATCGGGCGCGTGTTCGTCGAGCATCTCGGCGAATCCGTGTTCCGCGACGACCTTGACAATTCCGTGCTCGACCTCGGCGACCTCCTCACCCATGAGGGCCCGGCGCTGAGGGCGCAGAAGGAAGCGGCGGCGATCTTCGGTGCGGAAAAGACCTATTTCGTGCTCAACGGCACCTCGACCTCCAACAAGGTCGCGCTGGGCGCCCTCGTCACCGACGGCGATCTCGTGCTGTTCGACCGCAACAACCACAAGGCCGCCCATCACGGCGCGCTGATGATCAATGGCGGCATCCCGGTCTATGTGCCGACCGTTCGCAACGCCTGGGGACTGATCGGCCCGATGCGCTGGGACCGGCTCGAAGAGAAGAGCTTGCGCGAGGCGATCCGCAACCATCCCCTGGTGAACGATCGCGACGCTTGGCGCAAGGAGCGGCCGTTCCGTGTCGCCGTGGTCGAGCAGTGCACATATGACGGCTCGATCCACAGCGCCGAGATGATCATCAAGCGTATCGGCCATCTCTGCGACTACATCCTGTTCGACGAGGCTTGGGCCGGCTTCATGAAATTCCACCCCCTTTATGCCGGCCGCTTCGCCATGGGGCTGGTAAATCTCTCGCCCGACGCCCCCGGCATCATCGCGACGCAGTCGACCCACAAGCAGCTGGCAAGCTTCTCGCAGGCCTCGCAGATCCACATCAAGGACCGCCATATCCGCGGCCAGAAGCGTCGCGTCGAGCACCGCCGCTTCAACGAGAGCTTCATGCAGCACGCCTCGACCTCGCCGTTCTACCCGCTGTTCGCCTCGCTCGACGTCGGCGCACAGATGATGAAGGGCCGCTCCGGCGAAGTGCTGTGGGACGACACGATCCGGCTCGGCATCGAGCTGCGCAAGAAGATCCGCGCGATGCGCCAGGAGTTCGAGGAGAAGGAGCAGAACCCGGATCGCCGCTGGTTCTTCGAGCCCTTCGTTCCCGATCGCGTCGCCATTGCCGATGTCAGCCGTCCCGGCGCGGCGCATAACGTCGCCTGGGAGACCCTCTCGACCGACGAGCTCGCCACCAACCCCGCGCTGTGGCAGCTCTCCCCGGATACCAACTGGCACGGCTTTCCCGATCTCGCGGAAGGCTTTGCCATGACCGATCCGAACAAGCTGACGCTGCTCACGCCCGGGTTCGATCGTGCGACGGGAGCTTATGCCGAGCACGGCATTCCCGCGCCGGTCGTCGCGCAATATCTGCGCGAGAACCGCATCGTCCCCGAGAAGAACGACCTCAACTCCCTGCTCTTCCTGCTCACGCCCGGCGTCGAGGCGAGCAAGGCGGGCACGCTGATCTCCGGCCTCGTCGCGTTCAAGCGACTGCACGACGACAATGCGCTGCTCGCCGACGTCATCCCCGAATTCTATCAGAGGCGGCAGGCGCGCTACGCCGGTGCACGGCTGCGTGACCTCTGCGGCGAGATGCACCGTTTCTTCCGCACCGCCGATGTCAGCGCGCTCCAGGCGCGGCAGTTCATGCCCGAGCATATGCCCGAGATCGCGATGTCGCCCCGCGATGCCGCGCGCTATCTGTTCAAGAACGACGTCGACTACCTCCCGATCGAGGCGATCGCGGGCCGAATCGCGACCACGCCGTTCGTGGTCTACCCGCCCGGCATCGCCACCATCGTGCCCGGCGAGCGGCTGACGGAACGAGCCAAGCCCATGATCGATTATCTCAAGATGTTCGAGACCTGCTTCAACACATTTCCGGGCTTCGACGTCGAGATCCAGGGCGTCTACAAGGAGGTCGATGCGAATGGGCGCATCGGGCTCTACACTTATGTCGTGACCGAGTAGGTGCCGATGAACGAAGCAGCTGCGCGCGCGAGCGATGAACCCGTCCTGGTTCGGCCATCACGCGAAAGCGACATCGAGGCGATGCTGGCGATCTACCGCCATCACGTCCGCAGCGGCGTGCCGCGCGATGTCGAAGGAACCGGTGCGCCGGAGCCGGACGATCTGCGCGACCGGCGCAAGAACCTGAAGCAGACCCGCCTGCCGCATCTGGTTGCGACCTGGCGCGGCGAGGTCGTCGGCTATGCCTATGCCGTGCTGTTCCGCAAAAGGCCGGCCTATCGCTACACCGCCAAGCACTCGATCTACGTCCACCACGCCCATCTCGGCCGCGGGGTCGGACGGCTGTTGCTGCAGGAATTGATCGACGCCTGCGCGGCGGCCGGCTTCCGCCAGATGATCGGCTATATCGATGCAGATAACGCGCCCTCGCTGGCGCTGCACGAGCGGTTCGGTTTCGCACGCGCCGGCCTGCTCAGCGGCGTTGCCTACCGCCACGGCCGCTGGTCCGACACCGTCATGGTGCAACGCTCGCTCGGCGCGGGGACGACGACGCCCCCGCCCGTCACGGCACCCGGGCGCTAGTCGCTACGACGGGAAGTCGGCGGGTCTGACATGGATGCGGTCGGCATGCAGTGACCAGTGATGCAACGCCTGGTCCTTGCAGAACCTCGCTTTCGCCCGTTCCCTGGCCTCGTCCTCGTCGGCGGCGTCGATCTCGAGCGTGCCTTGGCAGACCTCGCATTGCCGGCCGTATTCGCCGAGCACGTCCTTCATGAACCTGACGACATAAGTTGACATGGGACCTCCCTGCCTGCCCGCCGGCACTCTAGTCCCATTTAGGCCGGACGGGGAAAGGAGATTTTGACGCGGATCAAGGCTTGTCCAGTCCCGGCGGAAGATTCGTTGCGGAACCTGCCGCGCGGGTTTATGGGCAAATGCCGGTCGCCAATGAGGAACTTGCCTTGCACTTTGTCTCCGATACCGAAGTCACGAAGGCTCTGACCTTTCCGATCCTGATTGCGGCCCTCGAAGAAGCGCATCGCCGGCCGAAGATGGAGGTGCTGGACGCCTTCCTTGGAGACGAGAGGGGGCAATACGTCATCCGCAGCGCCGTCGATTCCGGCCGATACATGGCCAGCAAGATGTTCACCAGCTTTCCGGCCAATCTGGCCGAAGGCAGGATGCCGGCGGTGCAGGCCGTGTGCGTGCTGTTCGACGGCACCAACGGCCGGCCGCTGGCGGCGATGGACGGGACCGAGATCACGCATTGGCGCACCGCAGCCGACTCCGCGTTGGCCACGAAACTGCTCGCCCCGCCCAATCCCGAGACGCTGCTCTGCGTCGGGGCCGGCGAGATGTCCGAATGGCTGATCCGGGGTCATCGCACCGTGCGGCCGTCACTGGAGCGCGTGCTGATCTGGAATCGCAGCCCGGACCGGGGCGTGGATCTCGCTCAGCGCTTGGCGAAGGCCGGCATCAAGGCGGAAGCAATCACGGATCTCGACGCCGCGACGCGCGAGGCCGATGTCATTACCACCTGCACCCGCGCGCATCAGCCGCTGATCAAGGGCCGCAATCTGCGGCCGGGCACGCATCTGGACCTCGTCGGCGGCTACACACCGCAAACCCGGGAGGCTGATGACGAGGCGGCCAAGCGCTCCCGCGTCTTCGTGGACCGGCGGGAATCCGCCTTCCACGGCGTCGGCGACATCCTGCAGCCGATCGCGAGCGGCGCGATCAGCGAGACGGACGTCCTCGGCGACCTCTACGACCTCGTCGGCGGCCTTGTGCAGGGGCGAACGTCACCGTCCGACATCACGTTCTTCAAGAACGCGGGCGGCGGCCATCTCGACCTCATGACCTGCGAGGCCGTGTTCCAGCAGCTCGGCGCAAAAGCTGGGGTAGTGGCCCAGGCTGGCGAGACACGGCCGACGTCAGCCCTCACGCCTTGATGTCGAGGAGCGTGTCTTGCGTCTCGGCGTAGGCCTGAATGACCTTCGCATTGGCAACGAAGCTGTATTTTGCGGTCACCAGCTGAGCGAATTCGCTAGCAAGATCGACATTCGGCGCTGCCACCAGGCCGTCCTGGTTTGCGAAGGGAGCGCTCGGGTCGGATTGCGCGGTATAGCTCGGCGATACCGTCGATACGGTCGCAACCGTACCGCCCGGCGTCGAACCGCTCGACTGGGAGACCTGATCGACCCGCAAGGGCACGTAGGCTGCAGGAAACGTTGGAGCAATGCCCGCACCGGCCGATGCGCTCGACCCGCCTGACGCGGGTAGTGGGCCGGTCGTGCTGATGTTGGCGATATTGCTCGCCGCCACGTTCACGCGCAAACTCGCCGCAGAAAGTCCGGATGTCGCAATCGAAAGTATGCTCATGCTCCCTGATCTACAGGAGAGGTCATACGCGTTCATTCACGCCATCAGTAAAATCCACCGCGCTCCGTTTTCATCCTGATAACCAAGGATCGGCGCGCGAATGGGCTTCGCGCGCCCTACCCCGGCGTCACGCCAAAAGCCTGCTTGAAGCGCTCGGCATAGCGCGGCCAGGCTTCGGGATTGATGATGCGCGGCGGGCGCTTCCCGTCGAGCACATCCAGCACCTGCTCGGCGGCGATCCGGCCCATGTTCTGGCGCGCCTCGATGGTGACGCCTGCCGTGTGCGGGCTCGCCAGCACGTTGTCGAACTGGAGCAGCGGATGCTCCGGCGGCGGCGGCTCCTTGGACCAGACGTCGAGGCCGGCACCGGCGATGCGCTTGTCGCGCAGCGCCTGCAGCAGCGCGTCCTCGTCGTGAATGAAGCCGCGTGCGGTGGTGATGAAATAGGCATGCGGCTGCATCAGCGCGAATTCGCGTGTGCTGATCAAGTTGCGGCTGCCCTTGTTGAGCGGGCATGAGATCGAGACGAAATCGGCGCGGCGCAACAGCTCGTCGAGCTCGACCTTCTCCCCGCCCCGCTCGGCCATCACCTCAGCCGACAAATACGGATCGTAGGCAAGCACTGTCATGCCGAGCAGGCCCTTGCACAAGGCGGCGATGCGCCGGCCGACATTGCCGAGGCCGATGACGCCGACGGTCTTGCCCTCGACCTCGTTGCCGACGAGATCGTTGCGGTTGACGTCGCGCTCGCGGCGCAGCCGGCGATCCGACTGGATGATGCGCTTGGACAGCGTCAGCATCATCGCCAGCGCGTGCTCGGCGACCGAATGGGCGTTGCCGCCGGACTGGTTGACGACTACGACGCCTGCCTCCGTGCAGGCCTCGACGTCGACGGGATCGAAGCCGGCACCGTTGCTGGAGACCAGCAGCAAATTCGGCGTCCGCTTCAGGAAGGCGGCATCGACATGGAAATGCGGGGCGAGCTCATCGCGGGCGGCGCCGACCTGGTAGACGTGGGCAGCGCCGAGGAGCGGGCCATAAACATCCTCAGGGCTTCCATTTTCGATGCGATCGAGCCGGACGTCGGGCCGGGCCTTCAGAATATCGATATAGATCGGATTGGCCAAATAATTGGAGTAGACGACGCGCTTGTTGTTGACGGACATCAGGACCCTTCCGGCTCATTCGCGGGAGATCCGCAAGGTCAGCGCGATGCGCGCCCTCCTATGCCCCTCCCGTGTTCTGGTTGTCGCCGCTTATGCCATGGCGGTGCCGGCCACGGCAGGCCTGCTGGCGCAGATCACGGTGACGGCGCGGACATGTTGACAATCCCGCTGCCCGCGTCAAGTTCGGCAGACCGCCGCGACGGCCAGAACCAAGAAGCATGCGCGGCCCCAGGGAGAGCGCGATGGCGATTGCGGAACAGCAGCCGCAGGGGAGCAGCGACGGAAGCTGGCACGGCATCGTCCTGCAAACCTTGAAGCGGAACGAGATCAACCTGGTCCCTTACGTGCCGGACCGCGTGCTGACGCCGCTGATCAAGAACCTGCACGCCGATCCCTTCTTCACCACTTTCGCGACCGCCCGTGAGGAAGAGGCCGTCGGCATCGTCGCCGGCGCCTGGATGGGCGGTCGGCGCGGCGCGGTGCTGATGCAGACCTCCGGCTTTGCGACGCTCGCAAACGTGCTGGCCTCGCTCGCAGTGCCCTACCAGATTCCGCTGATCATGCTCGTCTCTGAGCGCGGCACGCTCGGCGAATTCAACTACGGCCAGTCCCTGGTCTGCCGCACCATGCGACCGGTGCTGAATTCGCTGGCGCTGGAGCATCACACCATCACCCGGCTCGACGAGCTCGAATTCATCGCCGACCGCTCGATCAAGCAGGCCGTCACCACGCAGGCGCCGGTGGCGTTGATCCTCAACCCGCTGCTGACGGGCGGCAAAGTCTTCGACAAGTGAGGCCGGCGATGAACACTGGCAACACCAAGGTGATGAACCGCTTCGACGTCACCTCGCGGCTGATCGCGAAGCTGAAGCACGAGGAAGCCGTGATCGGCGGCATCGGCAACACCAATTTCGATCTGTGGGCCGCCGGCCACCGCCCGCAGAACTTCTACATGCTAGGCAGCATGGGACTCGCCTTTCCGATCGCGCTCGGCGTCGCGCTGGCGCAGCCCGACCGCCGCGTCTTCGCGCTGGAAGGCGACGGCTCGCTCCTGATGCAGCTCGGTGCGCTCTCGACGATTGCAGCCTTGAAGCCGAAGAACCTCACGATGATCGTGATGGACAACGGCATCTACCAAATCACCGGGGCGCAGCCGACGCCGGCAGCGAACGTTGCCGACATCGTCGCCATTGCCATTGGCTCTGGTCT
Organism: Bradyrhizobium sp. IC4060; assembly: GCF_020193715.1. NCBI lineage: Bacteria > Pseudomonadati > Pseudomonadota > Alphaproteobacteria > Hyphomicrobiales > Nitrobacteraceae > Bradyrhizobium > Bradyrhizobium sp. IC4060. Next base: position 1,175,314 of record NZ_JADYVJ010000001.1, read on the forward strand.
TGCGAGCAGCGCCTGGGCCGCGGACGAGGAAGATTTCGAGCGGCTGGTCGACGACGCCATGGCCGCTTCCGAGCCGAGCCTGATCGCGGTCAGGATCGACGACAAGCCCGGCGTGGGCACCACCCGGCGCGACCCCGTGCAGATCCGGGAACGCTTCATGCATGGCCTCGGCGTGCGCGATCCGCTTTAACATTTTTGTCATTAACTACACGGCGATCTGATACGAGCCTCGCGACAACCCGACCAAATTCGTGCTAAGCGACCCGGATGTTCATTCGTACCTTTGCCTGGCTGCTCGCCGCTGCCGTTACGTTCGCCACCCTCGGTCCTCCCGGCCTTCGCCCCCATTCCGACCTCGGTCAGGACGGCGAACATGCGCTTGCCTTCGTCATGGTGGGATTGGCCTTCGGCCTCGCCTATCCACGCCGGCGCCTACTGAGCGCAGCGGCCGCGGTCGTCCTGATCGGCGTTCTCGAGCTGATGCAATTTTGGGCACCCGGCCGTCACGCGCGCCTGGTGGATTTTTTGGTCGATGCTGCCACCGCGTGCCTCGGCTTTGCACTCGCCGCCGCCGCAGACCGGCTACTCTCGCGCTTTCGCACCAGCTCCGCCATGACAAGCGAAGGCCCCGCGGAGTGATGCTCCGCAGGGCCCTGCTCAGCACAAGAATTGCGTCGATCAGTCGATGATCTTGACCACGCGGCGTGTGCGCGGCTCGACGATCACCCGGCGATCGTTCACGACCGCATAGCGATATTCGGTGTAGTTCGGCACGGGCCGCAGCACCACGGTCGGAGGCAGCGGCTCGCCGACCACGACGCGCTCCTGGACCACGACGGAGTCGCTGCGAGGAATTCCGCCGAGGACCGCATTCGGAATTTCGAGACCGGCGCCGACGGCTGCACCCACGGTGCCGCCAACCATTGCACCGATCGGGCCGCCGATGTCGCCACCTGCACGCGCGCCGTCCCTGGCGCCCTGTTCGGTCGTCGACTGAGCAAAGGCTGCGCTCGACGCCAGCAGCGACGCTGCAGCCAACGTAATCGCAAGACGGGTTTTCATGGTGTTTTGTCTCCAGTGATTGTCCTGCGCCTTCAACCCGCGGGGCCGGAGCATTGTTCCGGTTCCCCTGCGACGAAAGATGCATCACTGGACAGTGTTACCGCGTAACAGTTCAGGCCCTGGCGATCTCATGCCCCGCCATCAGTTCCAGCGCCCGCACCATGGCGGAGTGATCCCAGGCCTTGCCGCCATGTGCAGTGCAGGACGAGAACAATTGCTGCGCCACCGCCGTGCTCGGCAGCGACAGGCCGAGTGCACGCGCACCTTCGAGCGCGAGATTGAGATCCTTCTGGTGCAGCTCGATGCGGAAGCCAGGATCGAAATTGCGCTTCACCATGCGCTCGCCATGCACCTCCAGAATTCGCGAGGACGCGAAGCCGCCCATCAGCGCCTTGCGCACCAGCGCGGGATTCGCACCGGCCTTGGATGCGAACAACAGGGCCTCGCTCACGGCTTCGATGGTGAGCGCGACGATGATCTGGTTGGCAACCTTTGTCGTCTGCCCGTCGCCGTTGGCGCCGACATGCGTGACGTTCTTGCCCATCTTGTCGAAGATCGGCTTCATGGTGCCAAAAGCCCGCTCCGGCCCGCCGACCATGATGGTGAGGCTCGCCGCCTTGGCGCCGACCTCCCCGCCCGACACCGGCGCATCGAGATAATCAGCGCCGAGCGCCTCGATCTTTTTTGCAAACTCCTTCGTCGCCAGCGGCGAGATCGAGCTCATGTCGACGACGATCTTGCCCTTGGAGATGCCGCTAGCGACACCCTCCTTGCCGAACAGCACGGCCTCCACATGCGGCGTATCCGGCACCATGATGATGACCGCGTCCGCCTGCTCCGCGACCTCCCTGGCCGATGTGCAGGCGATGCCGCCCGCGGACATCAGCTCCGGCGCGATCGGAGCAACGTCACGCAGAAACACCCGATGGCCCGCAGCCAGCAGATGGCCGGCCATCGGCCGTCCCATGGTGCCAAGTCCGATGAAGCCGATGTTGGTCATGTCTGATTTCTCACAGTTGGAGTAGCAAAACTCATCCGCGCACTCGGTGCACCTCTCCCGCTAGCGGGAGAGGGAGCGCACCGCCGACGTGGCAATATTCTCAGGTCTCAAACGTCTGTGCCGCATGCCACGACAGGCCCTCCAGCGTCGTGGTGCGCGGCTTGTATTCGCAGCCGATCCAGCCGCGATAGCCGATCGCGTCGAGGTGGCGGAACAGGAAGGGATAGTTGATCTCGCCGGTGCCGGGCTCGTGACGGCCGGGATTGTCGGCAAGCTGGACGTGGGCGATCTGAGGCAGATATTCCTGCATGGTGCGGGCGAGATCGCCCTCCATGATCTGCATGTGGTAGATGTCGTACTGGATGAAGAGGTTGTTCGACCTCACCTCGGAGATCAGCTGCACCGCCTGCTCGGTGCCGTTGAGGAAGAAGCCGGGAATGTCGAGCGTGTTGATGGGCTCGACCAATAGCTTGATGTTCTCTCGCGCCAGCGACGAAGCTGCAAAACGCAGATTCCCGACCAGCGTCTCCCGAAGCTCGTGCGGATCGGCGTCGACAGGGGCGATGCCGACGAGGCAGTTGAGCTGCTCGCAATCGAGCGCCCTGGCATAATCAATCGCGCGGAACACGCCGTCGCGGAATTCGGCGATGCGGTCGGGCAGGATCGCAATGCCGCGCTCGCCCCCCGCCCAGTTGCCGGCGGGGAGATTGTGCAGCACCTGCGTCAAGCCATGCGCCTCGAGCTGCTCGCGCAGCTGCGCCTTGTCGAAATCATAGGGGAAGAGATATTCGACCCCGGCAAAGCCCGCCGCCTTCGCCGCCGCAAAGCGGTCGAGGAACGGCATCTCGTTGAAGAGCATGGTGAGATTGGCGGCAAATTTCGGCATGGTGCTTCGTCCCCTATTCCGCCGGCTGCAGCACGCGCGTGGTCTCGACTTCGTCGAGCGGAAGGTCCAGCACCTCCTCGAACTCGACGATGTTGTCGATCTCCGTGCCCATCGCGATGTTGGTGACCCGTTCGAGGATGAACTCGACCACCACAGGCACGCGGTGCTTGGCCATCAATTCGCGGGCGGTCGCAAACGCTGCCTGCGTGTCCTTCGGGTCGGTGACGCGGATGGCCTTGCAGCCGAGGCCTTCGGCGACCGCGACATGGTCGACGCCGTAGACGCCGATCTCGGGCGCGTTGATGTTCTCGAAGGAGAGCTGGACGTGATAGTCCATGTCGAAGCCGCGCTGGGCCTGTCGGATCAGGCCGAGATAGGAATTGTTCACGACGACGTGGATGTAGGGCAGATTGAACTGCGCGCCGACCGCGAGCTCCTCGATCAGGAACTGGAAATCGTAGTCGCCGGAGAGCGCGACGATCTCGCGCTCCGGGCACGCCGCGCGCACGCCGAGCGCGGCCGGCAGCGTCCAGCCGAGCGGCCCCGCCTGCCCGGCATTGATCCAGTTGCGGGGCTTGTAGACGCCGAGGAACTGCGCGCCGGCGATCTGCGACAGGCCGATCACGGTGACATAGGTGGTGTCGCGGCCGAACGCCTTGTTCATTTCCTCGTAGACGCGCTGCGGCTTGATCGGGACGTTGTCGAAATGGCTCTTGCGCAGCATCGTCTTCTTGCGGTCGCGGCAGGCCGCAGGCCACGCCTGGCGCTCGCGGAGCCTGCCTGACCGCCGCCACTCCCTGGCGACGGCGACGAACAGTTCGAGCGCGGCCTTTGCGTCCGAGACGATGCCGAGATCGGGATTGAACACGCGCCCGATCTGCGTCGGCTCGATGTCCACGTGAACGAATTTGCGACCCTTGGTGTAGGTCTCGACCGAGCCGGTGTGGCGGTTGGCCCAGCGATTGCCGATGCCGAGCACGAAGTCGGACTCCAGCAGCGTGGCATTACCATAGCGGTGGCTGGTCTGGAGACCCACCATGCCGGCCATCAGCACGTGGTCATCGGGGATCGCGCCCCATCCCATCAGCGTCGGCACGACGGGTATGTTGGCGATTTCGGCGAACTCGACCAGCAGGTCCGAGGCGTCGGCGTTGATGATGCCGCCGCCCGCGACGATCAGCGGCCGTTCGGCGGCGTTGAGCATCTCCAGCGCCTTCTCGACCTGCTTGCGCGTCGCGGCGGGCTTATAGACCGGCAGCGGCTCGTAGGTCTCGTCATCGAATTCGATCTCGGCGAGCTGTACGTCGAGGGGCATGTCGATCAGCACCGGCCCCGGCCTGCCTGAGCGCATCACGTGAAAGGCTTGGCTGAACACACGCGGCACCAGCGCCGGCTCACGTACCGTCAGCGCCCACTTCGTAACAGGCTTTGCAATCGACTCGATGTCGACCGCCTGGAAATCCTCCTTGTAGAGCCGCGCGCGCGGCGCCTGCCCCGTAATGCAGAGGATCGGGATGGAATCGGCGATCGCGGAGTAAAGACCGGTGATCATGTCGGTGCCAGCCGGCCCGGAGGTGCCGATACAGACCCCGATATTGCCGGCCTTGGCGCGCGTATAGCCTTCGGCCATGTGCGAAGCGCCCTCGACATGGCGCGCCAGGATGTGGCGGATCGAGCCGCGCTTCTTCAGCGCCGAGTAAAGCGGATTGATTGCAGCGCCGGGAACACCGAAGGCCGTCGATATACCTTCCTTCTCCAGGATACGCACGGCCGCATCGACAGCTCGCATCTTCGCCATATCGGACCTCGCTCAAATTGCGTCAGCGAGCGAGATCATCAGATACGCAGAAGCCGATCTCAACGAGACCGATTTTATTTTCCACGATGCGGCAACCACGAGAAAATCGTGGACGTGTCAATCGGTTAGATCAACAGATGCGTGAAAGCAGCTCACTCGAACAGCGGCACCAGCTGCATCTGCGGCACCAGCACGAGTCCCTTATCGGTGATGCGAATTTCCGGAATGACCGATAGCGGAATCAAATTGAAGCCCATGTACGGGATGGTGCAGCCGGCCTCGGCCCATTCCTTCTTCAGCACCTTCACCTCTTCCGCCACTTCGGTGACACGCTTGTCGGACAGGAGTCCTGCGATCGGCAGCGGAACCAGCGCCCTCACCTCGCCGTCGGCGACGACGCAGACGCCGCCCTGCCGCTCCTTGATGGCGGCGATGGCGACCTGCATGTCGCCCTCGTTGGTGCCAGCGACGATGAGATTGTGGCTGTCGTGCCCGACGCTGGACGCGACCGCACCGCGCTTCAGGCCGAAATCCTTCAAGAGGCCATGGGCGACGTTGCCCGCGGATTGGCCATGACGCTCGACCACGGCGACGAAGCAGAGACCGTAGCGCGCGAACAGCGACGGCCAGTCTTTTGCGGGTTCGATCGCGACCTTCTCGTGGATCAGCGTGATGCCAGGCAGCGCGGTCTTGATGGCGTTGACGGTGCAGGCCTTGGCCGGCAATTCGGGCGTCAGCTTCATGGTCGGCGGCAGCTTGACGGTCGCATAGGCTCCCTTGGGATATTGGTAGCGATGCGACAGCGCCTGATCGAGACGCGGGGTGATCTTGCCGTGCTCGACCACGAGCTCGCCACCATACCAGGTGCATTGTGGCTCGAGCTGATCGTCCATCAGCACGAGATCGGCGCGGCGGCCGCCGCCAAGCCCGCCGATATCGCCTTCCATCCCGAAGCGGGTCGCGCCATGCAGAGAGCCCATTGACCAGGCCTGCTCGGGCGACATCCCCGCCTTCACGGCTTCCCGCACGACCCAGTCGAGACCGAACAGCAGGAGATCATCGGCGTCACGATCGTCCGTGCACACGGCGGTGCGCTTGTGCGAGGCCCCGAGCTCGGTGATTGTTCGGATCGCTTGCGGCAGCGAGTGCCAGGGCGTAGTCGGCGGTCCCCCGCGCAAAAACACCCAGACGCCGGCATCGAGCAGGTCATCGGCGATGTCGCGGTCGATCGCCTCATGGGTGTCGGTGACGCCGGATGCCGCATAGGCCGCAACGAATTCGCGGCCGTAGACATGCCCGGAAACGGGACGCCCCCGCTTTAAGGCTGCGGAGAGGATGGCATGGCTGCGCTCGTCGCCCATCGTGACAGGCACGAAATCCATCTTCTCGCCAAGCGCCACCGCTTCGGGCCAGCGATCGAACAGACCGGCGATCTTGTCCGGCGTGAGGTCGCCGCCCGCCGTCTCCAGTTCAGCCGAGGTCGCGGGAACCGTGCTCGGCACGGTCAAGAAGATCGACAGCGGCGCCTCGCGCGCATCTTCCAGCATCGCCTCCACACCGGCGACGTCCATGACGTTGCCGATCTCGTGGCTGTCGCAGAAGATCGTGGTGGTGCCGTTCAGCAACGCAGCCTCGGCATAGGCGCAGGCCGTCACCATCGAGGATTCGATGTGGATGTGCGGATCGACGAGGCTGGGCGCGATGATGCCACCGGCGGCGTCATACAGCGGAACATCGCTCCAGGCTTTCTTGGCTGTGCCTGCCGGTTTCACCGCCGCGATGCGGCCGCCTGTGATCCAGACTTCCCGCCCCTGATGAATGCGCTCCGAATAGGTCGAGAGCACCCGCGCCCCCGTGACGACGAGATCCGGCGCGACGCGGGCCGACGCAACATCGGCCAAGCGCCGCGTCATGCTGTGCAGGGGAGCAACGGTGAAGCGGGTGAGTTTGGTCATCGGGGCTCTCACGGATATTGGACAGCCCAGCGATGGTTGCCCCCGACGGCGGCAGGGGCAACTCAAATAAAACGGCACCTTTGCTTACGCATTGGGCAAACTGGCCGTTGATGAGTTCCGCTAGTCCTCATTCGCCTTGAACCGCCCGAGCCCCTTCAAGACGAAGGGCGCGACCAGCGCGATCAGCGCGACGCCGAGGAGCGTCGCCGAGATCGGGCTCTGCAGCAGCGTCATGGGATCGCCGAGGCTGATCGCGAGCGCGCGGCGCAGCTGGCTTTCGGCAATCGGGCCCAGGATCAGGCCGACCACGACGGGCGCGATCGGGAAATCGAACCGGCGCATCAGGAAGCCGAGCACGCCGAAACCGGCGAGCATCGACAATTCCACCACCGACGGCTTTGCCGCGATGGTGCCCATGGTCGCGAACACCAGGATGCCGGCATAGAGCCAGGGCTGCGGGATCGCGAGCAGCCGCACCCACAGGCCGACCAGCGGCAGATTGAGCACCAATAGCATCATGTTGGCGATGAACAGGCTGGCGATCAGGCCCCACACGAGGTCGGGCCGCTCGGCGAACAGCAGCGGGCCCGGATTGAGACCATATTGCTGGAAGCCCGCCAGCATCATCGCGGCGGTCGCCGAAGTCGGCAGGCCCAGCGTCAAGAGCGGCACCAGCGTGCCTGCGGCGGAGGCGTTGTTGGCGGCTTCGGGCCCGGCGACCCCTTCGATCGCGCCCTTGCCGAACTCTTCGGGGTGCTTCGTCAGCCGCTTCTCGGTCGAATAGGACAGGAAGGTCGGGATCTCCGCACCGCCGGCCGGCAGCGCACCGATCGGAAAGCCGAACATGGTGCCGCGCAGCCAGGGCTTCCAAGACCGCTTCCAGTCCTCCTTGGTCATCCACAGCGAGCCGCGCACCGGCTCCAGCTTCTCCTCGGTGTGGTGGCGGCGCGATGCGACGTAGAGTGCCTCGCCCACCGCGAACAGGCCGACCGCGAGCGTTGTGACTTCAACGCCGTCGAGCAATTCAGGAACGCCGAACGCAAGCCGCGCCTGACCGGTCAACTTGTCGATGCCGACGAGACCGAGCGTCAGACCGATGAACAGGCTGGTCAGGCCGCGGATTGGGGAATCGCCGAAGGTCGCCGACACCGTGACGAAGGCAACGCACATCAGCGCGAAATAATCCTCCGGACCGAAGCGCACGGCGACATCGACCAGCCATGGCGCAAGGAAAGCCAAGCCAATGGTGGCGATGGTGCCGGCGACGAAGGAACCGATTGCGGAGGTCGCAAGCGCCGGCCCGCCGCGGCCGGCCTTGGCCATCTTGTTGCCTTCGAGCGCGGTCGCCATCGAGGCGCTTTCACCCGGCGTGTTGATGAGGATCGCTGTGGTCGATCCGCCGTACATGCCGCCATAATAGATGCCGGCGAACATGATCAGCGAACCGCCGGGGTCGAGCTTGTAGGTCACTGGCAGCAGCAGCGCGACCGTCAATGCCGGGCCGATGCCGGGCAGAACGCCCACGGCCGTGCCGAGGAACACGCCGATCAGCGCGTAAAGCAGGTTCATCGGCTGGACGGCGACCGCCATGCCGTGAGCCAGCGCGGCAAAGGTATCCATCACAGCAGTCGCTCCAGCGGGCCGGCAGGCAGGCTCAGCGTCAACAACCGGTCGAACGCGAGATAGATGAGGGTCGACATCACGAGAGCGATGATGGCGTCGATGAGGATGGCACGGCGTCCGAAGGCCGCCGAGGTCGTCACGAACAGGGCTGAGGTCGCCAGGATGAAGCCGCCGCCAAAGCCGATGATGGCGATCAGCAGCGCCAGACCGACGAGGATCAGAACCACAGGCACGGGATCGGCGCTTTCGCGTGCCGGCAGATTGCCGCGCAGTGCATCGACGAAATTGCCGATCGCAAGCAGCGCAAGGCCGCAGGCGACCACGACCGGCATCGCCTCCGGCCCCATCCCGTACATCGCGGCGGATTGCAGGCCGCGCGCGTCCCAGACCAGCACGACCGCGAGCACCGCAAGCGATGCCGCGATGACGAGACCGGCGCGGTCGACGCGCCGCGGCGGCTGGACGGGATCGCCCGAGGTCATGATTTGACCAAGCCGACCGATTTCAGCACGTCGGTGACACGGGCCGTTTCCTTCTTCAGGAAGTCGGCAAAAGCATCGCCGCCGAGATAGGCATCCTCCCAGCCCTTCTGCTTGAGGATCTCTTTCCAGGCGTCAGACTTCACCATCTTCTCGACCGCATCGCTCAAGGTCTTGCGCTGCTCCGGCGTGATGCCGGGAGGCGCGACCACCGAACGCCAATTGGCGATCACGAGGTCGATGCCCTGCTCCTTGAACGTGGGGATGTCGTTGCCTGCGATGCGCTTCTCCGAGGTCACGCCGATCGCGCGCAGCTTGCCGGACTTGATCTGCCCTTCATATTCGCTGAGCCCCGAAATGCCCGCGGTGACCTTGCCGCCGAGGATCGCCGCCAGCGACTCGCCGCCGCCGGAGAACGGGATGTAATTGATCTTCTTGGCGTCGGCACCGACGGCGCCGGCGAACAAGGCCGCCATCACATGGTCGACGCCGCCGGCCGAACCGCCGGCAAAGGTGACCTTGGCGATATCGGCCTTCACCGCGGCGGCCAGATCCTGCGCAGTCTTGATCGGTGAGTTCGCGGGAACCACGATCACCTGGATTTCCTCGGTCAGGCGCGCGATCGGCGTCACCTGCTCCAGCGTCACTGGCGACTTGTTCATGGCGAGCGCGCCGACCATGACGAAGCCGTTGACCATCATCTGGTTGCCGTCGCCCTTGGCGCCGTTGACGAACTGCGCGATGCCGACGCTGCCACCTGCACCGGGAACATTGGTGACCTGCACGCTGCGGGCGACGCCCGCAGCCACCAGCGCCTGCTGCATCGAGCGCGCGGTCTGGTCCCAGCCTCCGCCCGGAGCCGCCGGCGCCATCAGCTTGAGCTCGAGCTGCTGGGCAAAGCCCGGATTGGCTGCCGCCAGAGTCAACGCGACGGCTGCGCCGACAAGGCGCACGGGAAATCGGAACATGTGGGCATCTCCAGGCTCATGCGGACGTTTGCCGCATTGTGTCGTTTGGTCGCATATCAACCAAAACGGCCGATGCTGTCCAGTGACATGCCTCAGGGTTTTTGGTCAGCGGGGCGCCGGGATCACCCCGCCGAGCGCGGCAGTCAGTTCCGCCGCGACGTCCCGGACGATCTGGCCGATCTCCGGCAACCGTTCGTCGGTGACGCGGCTCGTCAGGCCGGAAACAGAGATCGCCGCAAGCGGTTCGGCCAGCGCGTTGTATACCACCGCGGCGACGCAGCGCAGGCCGATCTGCGCCTCCTCATCGTCGACGGCAAAGCCCTGTTTGCGGATTTTCTCGAGCTCCCTGAACAGGTCGCTCGGGCGCACGATCGACTTCTCGGTCAGGCGGGGCATGCCGTGATGACGGATGACGGCGCCGACATCCTCGTCTGAATAGGTTGCGAGCACCGCTTTGCCGACGCTGGAGGTCACCATGGGGACGCGGCCGCCGACCTTGGTCAGCGAGCGCATGATCTCGCGGCTTTCCATACGGGTCAGCACGATGATGAACTCATCGTCGACCACGGCGAGATTGGCCGTCTCGCGGGTGAGATCGCGCAGCTTGCGCAAATATGGAATCGCCTGTGCGGAGAAATTGCGTCGCCGCGCAAAGCTGGCGCCAACCGTGAAGCTGCGCACCCCGACATGCCATTTGGATTCGCCACGGTCGAACTGCACGAAGCGGCGGCTTTCGAGCGTTGCGAGCAGCCGGTGCACGGTGGACGCCGACAGGCCGGTGCGGATCGCGAGATCGCTCAGACGATAGCCTTCGTCGTCCTCGGCCAGCGTCTCGATGATCGACAGCGCGCGGTCGACCGATTGCACGCCACCGTCGCGGCTCTCGTGATCGGCCTCCGAGGCCGATTTGGGCTCAAGCGATTTGCGCCGGATCACGTTCTTGCTCATCGCGACCTGCATTTCTTCTCTTCCCCTCTCCCGCTTGCGGGGCCGAGACGAGCAACGCTCGCTCTGAAAGGGTCAGGGTGAGAGGGAGCTTCCGCAAGGACAGTGGCAATTGGACTCGCGGAAGCTTCCCCTCGCCCGGAATTTGCTGTGCAAATTCCGGCCTCTCCCCGCAAGCGGGGAGAGGTGAACGCAAGCTCAGAGCAGCCCTGCCCCGCGCGCCCACTTGTACTTGGCGCCAAGCACCTCGACCGGTAGCTCGGTCGAATAGGCGTAAGCCGGGATGCCGTTCTGATAGAGATATTCGGCGGCCTCCTCGACCTCGACGTCGCCAGCGAGCGAGGCAACCATCGGCTTCACAAAACCCTTGGCCTCCATCTCCTTCTTCACCTCGACCATGTTGCGAGCGAACACCATCGGCGGCGTGACGATGGTGTGCCAATAGCCGAGGATCAGCGCGTGGATGCGCTCATCCGACAGGCCGAGCTTCACGGTGTTGACGTAGGTGATCGGCGGCTCGCCGCCGGTGATATCCACGGGATTGCCGGCCGCTCCAAACGGCGGGATGAACTTGCGGAAGGCCGCATCGAGATCCGGCGGCATCGACATCAGCGACAGGCCGTTATCGACGCAGGAGTCCGACAGCAGCACGCCCGAGCCGCCGGCACCGGTGATGATGAGAACGTTCTCGCCCTTCGGCGTCGGCAGCACCGGTACGCCGCGGGCGAATTCAAGCAACTGGCGAAGTGAGCGGGCACGGATCACGCCGGACTGCTTGAACACGTCCTCATAGATGCGATCGTTGCCGGCGAGCGCGCCGGTGTGGGACGACGCCGCCTTCGCGCCGGCCGAGGTCCGGCCGGCCTTGAGCACCACCACCGGCTTCTTCTTGGACACGCGCTTTGCGGCTTCCGCGAAGGCGCGGCCGTCCTTGAGGTCTTCGCAGTGCTGGGCGATCAGATTGGTGTTCGGGTCCTGCTCGAAGAAGGCGAGCAGATCGTCCTCGTCGATATCGGACTTGTTGCCGAGGCCGACGATCGCGGACACGCCCATCTTGGCCGAGCGCGAGAAGCCGATGATGGCCATGCCGATGCCGCCCGACTGCGACGACAGCGCCGCATGGCCCTTGACGTCATAGGCGGTGCAGAAGGTCGCGCAGAGATTGGCGGGCGTATAATAGAAGCCGTAGATGTTCGGCCCCATCAGACGGATGTCGTACTTCTTGCCGACCTCGACGATCTCGGCCTGCAGCTCCGGCGCACCGGCTTCAGCGAAGCCCGACGGGATCAGCACCGCGCCCGGGATCTTCTTCTCGCCGCATTCGGTCAGCGCGGCCGCGACGAATTTCGCGGGGATTGCGAACACCGCGACGTCGATCACACCAGGCACGTCCTTGACGCTCTTGTAGGCCTTGTAGCCGAGGATCTCGGCGGCCTTGGGATGGATCGGATAGATCTCACCCTTGTAGCCGCCGTTGATGAGGTTCTTCATCACGGAATTGCCGATCTTGCCGTCCTCCGCGGAGGCGCCGACCACGGCGACCGCCTTCGGCTGCATGATGCGGTTCATCGCCGCGACGATCTCATCGGTCGGACGCGGCTTCGGCTTGGGCTTGTAGGCGAAGTCGACCACGATGCGGACGTCTGCGGCCGTGGCATCCTTCGGCGTCGCGAACACCGGGTTGAGGTCGAGCTCGACGATCTCAGGGAAATCGGTGACGAGCTGCGAGACCTTGACGATGACGTCGGCGAGCGCGTTGCGGTTCACCGGCTCGCCGCCGCGCACGCCTTTCAGGATCTCGTGCGCCTGGATGCCGTCGAGCATCGAGAGCGCGTCTTCCTTGGTCGCCGGCGCGAGGCGGAAGGTGATGTCCTTGAGCACCTCGACGAGCACGCCGCCGAGGCCGAAGGCGACCAGCTTGCCGAACGAGCCGTCGGTGATCGAGCCGACGATGACCTCGGTTCCGCCGGCCAACATCTGCTGCACCTGCACACCTTCGATCTTGGCATCGGACTTATATTTCTTTGCGTTGCCGAGGATGGTCTCGTAGGCCTTCTCAGCCTCCTCGGTCGTCTTGAGGCCGACGATGACGCCGCCGGCTTCGGTTTTGTGGAGAATGTCCGGCGAGACGATCTTCATCACGACGGGGAAGCCCATGGACGAAGCCATCTTGCCGGCCTCGCCCGCCGACTTGGCCACGCCCTCCTTCGGCACCGGAATGCCGTAGGCGTCGCAGACCAGCTTGCCTTCCGGGGCCGTCAGGCTGGTGCGATTGTCCGCCTTGACCTGGTCAAGCACCTTGCGGACGGCATCTTTGGAATTGGACATGTGGCTTCTCCCTTGACCTCAGTTCGTTCTTTTCAAAGCGCGCGCGTGTTTGCGGCTGCCCATGATGCTTGCCATTCGCCGCGCTCTGTTCCATGCGGCGGTACGGAGTGGCATAAGCCTCAAGACTACTCCGCCGGCATGGATCAAAAATGGCTGGCGATGGCATTTGGTATGCCAGAAGCCAACTTGTCAAGCTGGTGCATGGCCTAGAAGGCCGCAAAAAATAGGCAGCTTGACATTCTGGCATGTGGTATGCCAAAAACTTTCCAGTTAATATTCCTGTAAAAGACGACTCCCCACTGGAGGAGATTCGTCGTGTCACTACGGAAACCAACCAAGGCGTTGCCGAACATGGCCGAGGCAGACATCGCAATCGTTCGTATTGCCCCGGAGAGCAGCTTCAAGAACAAGGCGTATGACGCCTTGAAGGAAGCCATCCTCAAGATGGACATCTACTCGACGCCCGAGCCGGTGATGCTCGACGAGCGCGCATTGTCTGAGAGGCTTGGCGTCAGCCGCACGCCGATCCGCGAGGCCATCGCGATGCTGGAGCAGGACGGTTTCGTGAAGACCGTGCCCCGCCGCGGCATCATGGTGGTGCGCAGGACCAAGAGCGAGATCGTCGACATGATCCGCGCCTGGGCGGCGCTGGAGAGCATGGCCGCCCGCCTCATCACCACCACCGCGCGCAAGAAGGACATCACGGCGCTGCGCGACTATTTCAAGGATTTCGGCAAGGACCGACTGCCCGAGGATCACGTCGAGGAATATTCGCGCGCCAACATCGCCTTCCACCAGGCGCTGATCTCGCTGTCGGAATCGCCGGTGCTGGTCGATCTCACCAACGACCTGCTCTTGCACGTGCGCGGCTATCGCCAGCTGACCATCGGACGCAAGGACCGCACCGCGACGTCACTGCCCGAGCATCTCGGCATCATCGAAGCGCTCGAAGCGCGCGACACCGAGCTTGCCGAGAAGCGCGCCCGCGATCACACCCTCGGCCTTGCCGCTTACGTCGAAGCGCACGGCCAAGAACTGTTTACGTAACTGTTCACTTAAGCAACGTTCACCAGAAGGGCGAACAATTCGCCCCAACGACCTTGAGACCAGGGAGACAAGGCCCATGCTGAATACCGCGACCAAGTCCGAAGCACCGGGCACCGAGCAGGAACTGACGGATGGCTTCCATCTCGTCATCGACGCGCTCAAGCTGAACGGCATCAACACCATCTATAATGTGCCGGGCATCCCGATCACGGATTTGGGCCGCATGGCGCAGGCCGCGGGTATTCGCGTGATCTCGTTCCGTCACGAGCAGAACGCCGGCTACGCCGCCGGCATCGCCGGCTATCTCACCAAGAAGCCCGGCGTCTGCCTCACGGTGTCGGCGCCCGGCTTCCTCAATGGTCTCACCGCCCTCGCCCACGCCACCACCAATTGCTATCCGATGATCCTGGTCTCCGGCTCTTCCGAGCGCGAGATCGTCGACCTCCAGCAGGGCGACTACGAGGAGATGGACCAGCTTGCGATCGCAAAGCCGCTGTGCAAGGCGGCCTATCGCGTGCTGCACGCCCAGGACATCGGCATCGGCTTCGCCCGCGCCATCCGCGCTGCGGTCTCAGGCCGTCCGGGCGGCGTCTATCTCGACCTGCCGGCAAAACTGTTCGGCCAAGTCATGAACGCCGAGGCCGGCCAGAAGTCGCTAGTCAAGGTGATCGACGCGGCGCCCGCGCAGATCCCCTCGCCCGCATCCGTGAAGCGCGCGCTCGACGTGCTCAAGAGCGCCAAGCGCCCCCTCATCATCCTCGGCAAGGGCGCGGCCTACGCGCAGGCCGATGAGGAGATCAAGAGCTTCGTCGAGAAGAGCGGCGTTCCGTTCCTGCCCATGAGCATGGCCAAGGGCCTGCTCCCCGACACCCATCCGCAATGCGCCGGCGCCGCCCGCTCGACGGTGCTGAAGGACTCCGACGTCGTCATGCTGATCGGCGCGCGGCTGAACTGGCTGCTGTCGCACGGCAAGGGCAAGAGCTGGGGCGAGGCGCCGAAGAAGTTCATCCAGGTCGACATCGAGCCGAAGGAGATGGATTCCAACGTCGAGATCGTCGCGCCCGTCGTCGGCGACATCGGCTCGGTCGTCTCCGCCTTCAACCAGGCGATGGGATCATCCTGGACCGCCCCGCCGGCCGAATGGACCAAGGCGGTCTCGTCCAAGCGCGAAGAGAACGTCGCCAAGATGGCGCCGAAGCTCATGAACAACAAATCGCCGATGGATTATCACGGCGCGCTCGGTGTGCTGAAGAACGTCATCAAGGACTATCCCGAGGCGATCCTCGTCAACGAAGGCGCCAACACACTCGACCTCGCCCGCGGCGTCATCGACATGTACAAGCCCCGCAAGCGTCTCGACGTCGGCACCTGGGGCGTGATGGGCATCGGCATGGGCCAGGCGATCGCGGCCGCGCTCGAGACCGGCCACCCCGTGCTGGCGGTGGAAGGCGACTCGGCGTTCGGCTTCTCCGGCATGGAGGTCGAGACCATCTGCCGCTACAATTTGCCGATCTGCGTCGTCATCTTCAACAATGACGGCATCTATCGCGGCACCGACGTCAACGGCGCCAACTCCGATCCAGCAACGACCGTGTTCGTCAAGGGCGCGCGCTACGACAAGATGATGGAAGCCTTCGGCGGCGTCGGCGTCAACGCGACCTCGCCGGACGAGCTGAAGCGTGCCGTCAACGACGCCATGAAGTCCGGTAAGCCGACGCTCATCAACGCCGTGATCGATCCGGCCGCCGGCTCGGAGAGCGGCCGCATCGGCAACCTCAATCCACAGAGCGTTCTGCAGAAGAAGAAGTAAGTCCACCCCTCAACCCTTATTCCCTGCCGGGTGCAGGGGCAGACAGAGTACGGAGCAATACGATGACCAAAGCGCTCGAGGGCGTTCGCATTCTCGACTTCACCCACGTCCAGTCAGGACCGACCTGCACGCAGCTGCTGGCCTGGTTCGGCGCCGACGTGATCAAGGTGGAACGCCCGGGCGTGGGTGACATCACCCGCGGCCAGCTGCAGGACATCCCGAACGTGGACAGCCTGTATTTCACCATGCTCAACCACAACAAGCGCTCGATCACGCTCGACACCAAAAACCCCAAGGGCAAGGAAGTCCTCACCGAGTTGATCAAGAAGTGCGACGTGCTGGTGGAGAATTTCGGCCCCGGCGTGCTCGACCGCATGGGCTTTCCTTGGGAGAAGATCCAGGCGATCAACCCGAAGATGATCGTCGCCTCGATCAAGGGCTTTGGCCCCGGACCGTACGAAGACTGCAAGGTCTATGAGAACGTCGCCCAGTGCACCGGTGGCGCCGCCTCCACCACCGGCTTCCGCGACGGCGTGCCGCTCGTCACCGGCGCGCAGATCGGCGACAGCGGCACCGGCCTGCACCTGGCGCTCGGCATCGTCACCGCGCTCTACCAGCGCACCCACAGCGGCAAGGGCCAGCGCGTCACCGCCGCGATGCAGGACGGCGTGCTCAACCTCTGCCGCGTCAAGCTGCGCGACCAGCAGCGCCTCGCCCACGGCCCGCTGAAGGAATACAGCCAGTTCGGCGAAGGCGTGCCGTTCGGCGATGCCGTGCCGCGCGCCGGCAACGATTCCGGCGGCGGCCAGCCCGGCCGCATCCTGAAGTGCAAGGGCTGGGAGACCGATCCCAACGCCTACATTTACTTCATCACCCAGGCCCCGGTCTGGGAGAAGATCTGCGATGTGATCGGCGAACCCACCTGGAAGACCGATCCGAACTACGCCAAGCCGGCCGCGCGCCTGCCGCGCCTCAACGAGATCTTCGCCCGCATCGAGCAGTGGACGATGACGAAGACAAAGTTCGAGGCGATGGAGATCCTCAACAAGGACGACATCCCGTGCGGCCCGATCCTGTCGATGAAGGAGATCGCGGAAGACCAGTCGCTGCGCGCCACCGGCACGGTGGTCGAGGTCGACCACCCCACCCGCGGCAAGTACGTCTCGGTCGGCAACCCGATCAAGCTGTCGGATAGCCCGGCAGACGTGACGCGATCGCCGCTGCTCGGCGAGCACACCGACGAGATCCTGCGCTCGGTGCTCGGCTTCAGCGATCACCAGGTCGCCGAGATCCACAAGTCCGGCGCGCTCGACCCGCCGCAGAAGCAGGCCGCGGAGTAAGCGGACCACATTTCACGAGACCAAAGGGGCCGTCCGAAGGGGCGGCCCCTTTTGCTTGTGAAGGCGTGCAATCGCAGGCTCAAAATCAAAACTGGAAAACAACCCCATGCACAGGAGCCATCCCGTTGGCCCGCAACGATATTTCTGATTCGACGAAAAACTTCTGACCCGTCGGGCAAAACAGGGGTATTATGCCATCGTGGATATCCTGCCGGGAGCGCACATCAGGCGCTGGCTGCTGCACATTGCAGCGAATCCCCGACCACACGCTGTTCGCGGAAGGGGCTGCAGAGGTCTGGAGTCCAAGGGCGCTTATCGGACGTTAGCGCGAGGGACGTCAGCATGGCCACAACCGGACGGATCGCGGCGCGATCCAACGTGCCCGCCCAGCCGGAGCCAGTCGGTGCTAGCGAAGACCGGGAAGATTACCCTTCAGCCGCGCTTGCCGACCGTCGCAGACCCGGCGGTAACCTCGTCCTTGTGCGCGGCAAACGCAGCCAGCACCTCGGCTTTCTCGCGCTTAGGGACCTTGGCAAAGTCGAGGCTCCGCCCGAGTTCCGCCGCGACCTCATCGAACTCTGCCGGAGATATTCTGAGATTGCGGTGCGCTTCCTCAAGTCCGAGCGGCGTCGCGCCAGGCTTGGTGGCCGCGAACTTAAGGGGCCCGCCCGAAACGTCGCAGACCCACAGCGTCCGCATGAACTTGAGGCCCGGCAACCTTGTCAGGTTCTTGGTGTGCCATTCTCGTAGTTGCGGATTCTTGGACTTCTGGCCCACGACGGGATTCTTCACGACAGCGTCGCTGAAGTGATCCACCACGGCCGCAATAGCAAAAACGCCGCCCAGCCGCTCATACAGACTTTTCTCAGGCGAGGTTTGCTGGGCCTGCGCGTATGCCTTACTCGCTCCCTGCAATGTAGTCGTCGGGGCGGCGGTCAGCGCCATTCCTGCGACCATGCTTCGTCGTGTGATGGAAGTCGGAATAAATTGTACCATGGTCACCTCCTCTGGTGAGGCAACAGGATAATCCGTTGGGAGCATGCAGCCTGTCAGAATTCGTCACCTTCTTCCGGCATTAAATTTTAGGTCGATGGATTAAGATGGAAGCGTCGGGGTTACACGCTAAGAACGATTCACCGCACATTGGCGTGTGTGGCCGCCCGGGACGTCTGCGATGGGCCACAAGCGGAAGTCGGCTCTCTATTCGATAACTTCATCGGCGCGGGCTAGGAGGCTTTTAGGTAATTCCAAGCCGAGCACCCTCGCGGTCTTGCGGTTGATGATGAATTCGAATTCGGTCGGAGCTTGCACTGGCAGGTCTGCCGGATTGGCGCCGCGCAAAATTCGATCAACGTAGGATGCCGCGCCTGCATATATTTTATTGAGGTTTACTCCATACGAAACAAGACCCCCTACATCGCAGAATAGTCGTAGGAAGTAGATCGCGGGCAACCTGCACTTAGCAACAAGCGCGGTCATTTCCTTCCGTCGTGCGGCAGTCAGTGCGTCAGGTAGAAAAACAAGACCAGCGTTCCGCGTGTCTTGGAGAGATACGATTAGCCGTTCGATGCTGGAGCTATCGCCGTGGGGCGTCTCCACCGAAACCACTCCGGAGGTTTGTGCGACGGCCTTTATCGAAGCGAGAAACGCAGCAGAGTTATTCCCTGGTTCTGGGTTGTAGACAACGCCGATCCGCTCAACCTGCGGCGCGATTTCCTTCAGCAGGGAGACCCACTTACCCCCGAGAGATGGTACAAAGGCAGTGAAGCCGGTAACATTACGACCGGGCCGCGCGAAAGTCTCGACATAGCGCATTCCAATCGGATCGCTGACCATCGCGAATACGGTCGGGATGTTAGACCCCTCAGCTTGCAGTGACGCCATCGACGTGTTGGTAACCGCGAACAAGACATCAGGCTTCAACGAGATCAATTCGCGCGCGCACTTGCGGCTCTCCTCAGTATCGCCATCGCTTATGCAATAGTCTATGAGCAGGTTCTGACCCAACAGCCAACCTTTCTCCTTCAATACTCTTTCGAGAATTGGCCTGCTTAGAGGGCTAGCTAGGAGCGCACCCACGCGGCGGACTTGGGCCTGAGCCCCCGCAGCAAATGGGAGGATTGCTACGGCACCGCTGAAGGCTAGGAATTCCCGCCGTCGCATGCGTCGCTCCCTCTAGGGATCACGCCTGTGGGAAGATCAGCTTAGCACTTTTTTCGTGAGACCGGGTGCAATGACTGCTTCGGGTCAAAAGCTGCTGTCGAACACGAAGCCGCAATAGGTCTGCCAAGGGCCAGAAGCGGAAGAAGTACAGCCGAACTAATCAGGTATTCCCCAGGTGGCACGCACAAATAAACGGGCCGGCGGCAGCACGGAGGCGAGGTCAACTGGGGCGCGGTCCGGCTTAATTGCAATCAGATCGTAGCTCGCACCATGGTCGCTCGTCGTGTCCCTTAGCATTACACCGTCCGCGGTGTCTCGCGTCAGGGTCGCCGGTGCGGGATCAACGATGACGGCGGCGCGAATGCGCGCGTCCTGTATCGGCTCGGGCGGCGTCTCGCCGTTGTGAAGCTGTGCGCACATGCCGGTCGTCTCCTTGCAGAGGCTGGCGACCCTGGCGAAATCCGGCTTGATCCCCATCAGCACGAGGCCGGTCGCCCCGCCGAGCGAGAAACCGACGAAGCCGACCCTTGCAGGATCGATCACGGCCCTGTCCTTCGCATTGACTGGTGGCGGCCTGCGCGCACGCCTCGTCCTTCGAGACGGCGCTCACGCGCCTCCTCAGGATGAGGCTCATCGGCGTCCGTGCTCGTTGGCTATCTCGAGCGGCTCAATGCGCCGACATCGTAGTCGACGAAGATGATGCCGCATCATCTCGGCATGGTGCGCAGCCAGTGCCGGATCGCCAGAGCTTTGGCGGCGGTATCGCAGTCTCGCGAGGCGCAAGGACGTCAGCGACAAGCCAATACGCGACTTTCACTGACTGTCACTCCTCTCAGGGGTGCCCACGCAAAAGGACCACGAACAGCGTCGCAGAAAGCACGCTAGCCAGAGCAGCGTCACGACAACAGTGGCGAAGTGCCAATCTATGTCGCGGCGTCTGGCGCGCATTTGTGTTTCCAGCGGGTGGTCAGAGGTCCGGGCGAACGCGACGTATGCACAGCGCAGGCGAGTCGCTCCGCCTCTTCGACCTTGAGGCGGAGTTCTTCTAGTTCTGCAAGTTGGGAAGAGAGTTCGTTCAGCCGTTCGACAAACACAATCGTGCGGTGGTTCTGCATCGACGCCCTCGCCACAAGACTTGAACGGTCTAAGAGTAGAGAAGAGGAAGTGCGCAGCTCATTAAGATAAGTGAATCGGGGGTTGCGCCAAAAGACCTCTAGCCCGATTCAGGCTCAAACCCGTCCACTCCCTCAGGAACTCTCAGAGAGCGGAAAAAAGCGACACAACAACTGCTAGATTCAATATAGGCGGATCACGCGAGCAAATGCATTCTCAAGCGGCTTCGGGTCTGCTCCGATTTTTACATAGACTGGGGCGTAGCTTCTTTTTTCGGAATTTCCATCTTTGTAGACCTGAGACACGCAGTCGCTTAGCAGGCAATATAATCTGAGATGTGGAAGCCCCGGAGCGTGCGTTACAAATTCCGGTTCTGGTTTGAGATCGCCGAGGCGAGCCCAATAAGCCGAAGATCTGTTAAATATCTCAATTTTGTCGTCATTGATGCTAACCCCGTACGTCAAAGGGGGACCAATCTGCTCTCCATACGCGTGCCTTGCAATCTTTCTGAATGCAGTATGAAGGTCTGCAAGAGCTAAACGCTTTTCATCGCGTGTACCTGATTTCTTGTTCGGGAAAAGCTCTTCGAAGATTCGGTCGATATAGGGCTTTAGGCAATCGAGCTGTCGCTCAGAGAGTTTGACTCCGCTGTCAGTTACTTCTTCTTGCAGTGCAGCCACCAGCCCGTGGGCTTCCTCCTTCGTGAAGTTGACACTGGCGCCGGCGTCGGCGGATGCGTCAGCAGGTCTCAACAGTGTAATGCGACCGGTCGCATTTCCCTTCACTTCTGTTTTCTGCGTTGCCGAGCCGGTAGGGCATCCTACTTTAATAAGCCTCATGCCCAGCTCGATGCGTCTGGCTAAGTCGTCGGATTGGGCATGAGCCAATCCGATACCGATCGATTGAAGCGCGACAAGCCCAACGAATAGCAGCCGTTTCATCTCCTCCTCCACACTTTTAAGTGCTCAAAGCGACTAGGACAGGCCGGTTCGCGAGCTACGCCGCGGTTCGATGGACAACTTCAAGTAGCTTATCTCTATTTCGACTACTTGAGCTTGGAAAAATGATGGGTGTGCGGCGCGGCGTCGCGCGGCAGCTGCGCCCTCGGCTTTCGCGCTCCCTAAGCAGCGCAGATCAATTTCAGATCAGCTTCGAACCTGATGCTGCGCTTGCCCGCAAGCGCCGTGCCCTCGAGCAAACCGCCCTCGGCATCGCACGTCCCGGAAAAACCAATTCCAATCTCGTGTCCGCCGAATACCGGGTCTTCCCCTCGCGCCGGCGTATGCTCTTGATTGACCATCTGCCCTCTCCATCGACCGCTGGAGGAGGAATATGACCCCAGATAGTAGAAGAAGGCATCGCCACCCAGGATACGGCCGTTGTTCAATAGCATCACTCCAGTCAGGCCGCCGGGAACGCCGTCCAAGATTTTGAGATGGATGGAGTACAATCCGTTGGAAATGCCACCTTCACCAATCATCCCGGGCGCCGGAAGGTCGCTTTCATCCAGCGGGGTCATGATGGATCGAAAGACGGCACCGGGCACCTGCGGGGAGCTGCCCTCGAAGTGAAAGGCCTTACCAACCGCCCTTCCGACGACGGAAATTGACGAGACGTCGGAACCGAGCAAAGACTGATGATCGGCGCCAAAATTGTGTCGTCGGCTGGTCACATCGACACGGATTGAGTCCCCCTCGACATGGTAATTCCCTATATGAGCAAACCCTGAATTGCCGCCCAGCAACTTGCCCCGGCGCACGTACGTGACGCTCCGGCCAACCATTTGATTGATCGAGAATTCACTTTTGAAGAGGCCGTCGAAAGTGCTTGATAACTCGTTCATCCGGCACCACCGATTGACTCGGACTCCTCTTTTGCTCAGCGGCTAGTCTCGGAAGACCGAGAGTACCGTTCGATTATTTCGACATCGGGGTCGATGACGCCCTCGCGATAGCCGAACAAGTTGAAGTCTGAGTTCGGGGCAGAGCAGACTTGCTCTGCCCTGCCCGTGGTTCGCTACTGGCCGCGCCTGCGTTACCACCACTAAGCACCACAAAATCCATTCAGTCAAAACCGATAATTGATGCCGCCCTTGGCCGTATGAAGCTGAACCTCGGTGTCCGTGAAGGACGCTCCGGGGAATGCAAGCGCATTGCCGTTCGACTTTCCGAGATTGATGTAGATGTACTCGGCCTTGAACGTCCAGCGCGGGTCGAATGCCCATTCCAGGCCGCCACCCGCGGAGAAACCCACCTGGACCTCCGACGAGGAAGCGCTTCGCGTCAGGGCCGGGAAGAAGCCGTTGAAATTGGCGATATTCGGCGTGGCGAGGTTGGAGGTGAAGATGCTGTTCTTGACGTGGCCCCAGGCGAAGCCACCGGTACCGTAGATCAGCAGGTTGTTCGCGGCATAGCCGATGCGTCCGCGAACCGTGCCGAAGACGTCGATTTCCTGCTTGAGATTGAATACGCCGGTGAAGGCGCCATTGTCGCCGCCGATCGTTCCGGTGACGCTGAAGGGGCGGCTCGCCGTCTCCTTAATGGCTGCGCCGCTGACATCCGCTTCCAGACCGTACACGAACGTGCCGGACTGCCAGTTATAGCCGATTTGGCCGCCGCCGAATCCGCCCTTGGGGCTCACATCCAGGGTGAACGGCCCAGTCCCACCCGTGACGACATAGCCGGGCACCGTCCCGGTTGCGAGCGCGCCGGGATCGAAGGTCGCCGTCGGATCGCTCCAGCCATAACCGCCATGCACGCCGGCGTAAAAACCGGTCCAGCTGAATGCGACCGGCGCGGGCGGCGCCTTGGTGTAGGCCCTGGCAAGATCGGCCGCGGAGGCGGCGTGGGAGAGACACACAGCCGAGGCCAGAAGGGCAGCAGAGACGATGGATTTCATGACTTCCCTCAAATTGCGCCGAGAGGCGGCGCACCCATGGAACGATTCAGTAGCGGCTTTTCGCCTGCCTATTTCACAGAGGTGATCGCAACCACCATCTGCATGCGCGTTTGCCACCGTGCACCTAGTCGCAATAGCAGAAGCCATAGACGGCACCGATCTTCGCAATGTGAATATCCGCACTGGTCTTTCGCGACGTGGTGTCTGCGTTCGACCTGAAAATGGTCGTGGTGCCCAGGGTCTGCGTGCTCGAACTGGTCCGTGTCTCGTTGCGGTCGATGTCGAAGTGCATGTAGCGATATTCGCCGCGCAATGACCATCGCTGCGTCAGCTTGAACTCGCCGCCCGCGCCGGCCGTATAACCCGCCACCCACTTGCCGTTGGGCCCTTCGAAATTGCCGGGATCGGGAAAAGTGAAATGGCCCAGCGCCAGGCCGCCGAGACCGTAAAGCATCAAGTTCGGGGTCACGAGATAGCCGGCCCGGCCGATCACGCCGACGTTCGAGCGCAATTGCTCGCTGGCCTGCATCGCCACCTGATTGACACCTGTCGTCACGACACCGTTGGAAACTTGCCGGGTATTCCTCGTTTGCTCGCCGACCGTCTTGAACGCGACATCGGAGAACAGCGTGCCTTCGATCTGACCGCCGGCCACGACATTGCCGGCTCGCCAATTGTAGCCTGCGAACAGGTCGACCATCGAGCCCATCGTGTCCCCGACGGCATTGCCGCGGGTCGTCGTGCTGACGACGCCATTCGTCGTTAGCACGGCGCCATTGAAATTCTGCTGCGCGGAGTCGGCCGTCGAGGCGAGGTTCTGTCGGGCGCGGCCTGCGCCGGCAGCGAAATAGGCGCCGAGATAGGGGCCCGCCCAGTGGTCGCTGGGCGCGCCAGGCATCGCGGCCATGGCCGAACGCGGTCCGCCTTCACCGAACCGGTAGACCATGCCGATCTTCCCGGTGTGGAAATCGGCATTGATCTGACGATGGGTGCTGTCGGTGGACACAGAGGTCCTGGAGGATCCGGTCGATTGCGAGTTCGATGCGAATTTGCTGGATTCGTCGCGGTCGAAGCCGTAATGCGCATAGCGATACTCGCCACGCAGCGACCAATTGCCTGTCAGCTTCACTTCGCCGCCGGCGCCCAATGTGTAGCCGGCCACCCACTTGCCGCTGGAATCGCCGCGGCTGAAGTCCCCGTCTGCGTTAGTGAAATGCCCCAGCGCCAGACCCCCGAGGCCGTAGAGCAGCACGTTCGGTGTCAACAGATAACCGGCCCGGCCGATCACGCCGACATTCGAACGCAGCTGCTGCTGAGCCTGGCTCGCAGCGGTTTGCGAGCCCGAGAACCGCGAGGTGACAGCTCCGTTCGAGGTGTCGACTGAGGTGAATGTCTGAGGACCGATGGTGTTGAACGTAACGTCGGAGAACACCGAGCCTTCGATCTGCCCGCCGGCCACGACATTGCCGGCGCGCCAATTGTAGCCCGCGAAAAGATCGACCATCGAGCCCGTCACGTCCCCGACGGGACGGCCGCGCGCCGATTCAGTGCTGGTGGAGGTCGTGGTCCCGACGCTGGTGGTCGTGCTCGTCCTGCTGTTGTTCGTTGCGATGGTTTCCGCCGCACGTCCGGCACCGGCACCAAAATAGGCACCGATATAGGGTCCCGCCCAGCCGTCGCTCCAGGCCGGGCCCGGCGGTGCCGCCATCGCCGACCGCGCGCCTGACGCGCCGAATTGGTAAACCAGTCCAACCTTGCCGACGTGGAAATCGGCATCGATATGCCGCCGGTGGACGGTGCTGTTGGTGGACGTGTTGGTGCCGCCGCCCGATACGGACGTCGACGAGTTGCCTGACGGCTCGTTACGGTCATATCCGAAATGCATGTAGCGGTATTCGCCGCGCAGCGACCAGCTGTCCGTCAGCTTGACCTCGCCGCCCGCGCCCGCGACATAACCGGCCACCCATTTGCCGTTCTTGTCGCTGACCTGCGCTTCCGGGTCGGGATAATTGTCGGGATAGGTCAGGTGCCCCAGCGCCAGGCCCCCGAGGCCGTACAGCAGCACATTCGGTGTCACCAGATAACCTGCCCGGCCGATCACGCCGACGTTCGAGCGCAATTGCTGCCGGTCCTCGATGCTGTTCGTCCCCGATTCTGTCGAGGTGACGACGCCGTTGTCGCTCGACACCGAGCTGTATGCCTCGTTGCCGACCATCCTTGTGGTGATGTCGCTGAACAGGGTGCCTTCGATCTGCCCGCCGACCACGACATTGCCGGTTCGCCAATTGTAGCCCGCGAACAGATCGACCATCGAACCGGTCATGTCGCCGGCGAGATTGCCGAATCCTGATCGCGTGAACGCCGACGACCCGCCGAGACTGCTGGCATTGCCTTCGTCGTCGATTCTCGTGGAGGTCTGCCTTGCCCGCCCGGCGCCGGCGCCGACGTAAGCACCGATATAGGGGCCGGCCCAGCTGTCACCCCAGGCGCCTGCGAATGAAGACCCGCGTGCTGCCGAAGGTATCGCCGCCATTGCGGACAGCGGCCCGGAATCACCGAATTGGTAGACCAGACCGATCTTGGCCAGGTGGAAATCAGCATTTATGCGTGACGAAAAGGATTGACTGCTAGTCGAGACGGACGTGGTTGCGCCCGTCGCCGAGCTGGCCGTTGAGCTGGCGGCTGCGCTCCGGTTGAAGCCAAAGTTCAGATACCGATACTCGCCGCGCAGCGACCAATTGCCGGTCAGCTTCAGCTCGCCGCCGGCGCCGACCGTGTAGCCGGCAACCCATTTGTTGTTGTCACCGCCGAAAGGATCGGCGCCGTCGGCAAAGGTAAAGTGACCGAGCTCGAGGCCGCCGAGGCCATACAGCAGCAGATCCGGACGCGCGAGAAAACCGACCCGGCCGATCAGCCCGACCCGCGAGCGCAGCTGCTGGTTGCTCTGCACGATCGCCGTGCGGGCACCCGTCGAGGTCACCGCCCCGAGCAGCACGTTGGTGCTGACGCTGTTGAGCGTCTCGTTGCCGAACGGCTTCAACGCGACATCGGAAAAGACCGTGCCTTCGACCTGTCCGCCCGCCACGATACTCCCGGCCTGCCAATTATACCCCGCGAACAGGTCGACCATCGAACCGGTCACATCGCCCGCAAGATTGCTCGCGGTCGTTCCGGCCAGGGTCGAGCTCGACGTCACAACGCCGGCGTTTGTCGAGACAGAACTGTTACCGAAACGGCCCGTCGAGGATTCCGTCACACGTCCGGCACCCGCGCCGAAATAGGCGCCGATATAAGGCCCGGCCCAGCTATCGACCCAAGCCGGTCGGGGCGGCGCCTTCACAGTGGAGTCGGCGGCCAGAGCTCCTGCAGAAACCATGATCGAGGCGCCAGCCAATGAAGCGCCCGTCAGTGATGTCAGCTTTTTCACTCCACCCCCCAATTCCAATTCCAAAGCAGGCGCTCCAAAACCACAGGAACGCGCCCCGTCAAAAGGCGTAGCGCACCACGCCCTTGCCGCCGTCGTTTGATGGCTAAGTTACTGACACGTCATGGCCATCGGCTTCTTGTCCTGGCCTGCACCCGAGTTGAACGATTCCGCATCGTCTGCCCTTTTCGGAATCCATGTTGCTCGGTGGATACATTCGCCCGTTCAAAGCATGACGAAGTTTGACAGCGACGCGCTCGACTTAGACTGGCGCGCGCAGCCAATTGGTTCTCGCAGAGAATGCGGCGCTTTACCGCACACGTAGCGCTTGCGCCGCGATAAACTCTGCGGCGGTATCAAGTTACACCTGAACTTTGCCGTGCAACGATGTCCAAGGTCGTATTCGCTTCGGATCAGCTTCCCGCGCATCTTGACGAAGGTGCGCGCCAGCGGCTGTGGCTCGACCTGTTCACCGACCATTTGTGCGCGGCGGACATTTCGTTCTTTCCCGATGCGCCGTTTTACTCGCGGTCCGAATTCCTGAAACTCGGCGATATCGCGGTCACCCAGCTTGAGGCTAATATTCAGACGGCAGTTCGTACCCAGCGTCACGTCGAAGCCGATACCCGCGGCGACTACATCATCGGCACCACGTTCAACGGTGTGAGTACGCTGATCAGGCAGGAAGGCCGCGAAGCCATTCGCGGCGCGGGGGAGGCGATGCTCTATACCAACGCCGCGCCGATCGCGTCGCAACTTGATGGGCCGATCGCCTTTCGCGGCATCACGGTGCCGCGCGCGCTGCTGGCCGAGCGGCTGCCGAATTTCGAGGACCTTGCCTTGACGCCGTTGGCTGCATCGCCGGCCTTGCGTCACCTGGAGCGCTATCTCGCCATCGTCATCGACTCCGACATCGATGCCGACCTCGTGCTGAAGGAGAACATCGGCACGCATCTCATCGATCTGGTCGCGCTGGCCCTCGGCGCCCGCGGCGATTCAGCCGAGCTTGCGACGCGGCGCGGGTTGCGTGCCGCGCGGCTGCAGGACGTGATCGCAGATATCAGGGGGCGTTTCGCTGATCCGTCGTTTTCGCCGAGCGAACTTGCACGCAAGTTAGGGCTTTCGCCGCGTTACGTCCAGGAACTGCTGCAGGAGACCGGATCGAGCTTTACCGAACGTGTCACCGAGCTGCGGTTGCAGAAGGCACGGAAGATGCTGCTCGATTCCCGCTACAACCGATCGAAGATCAGCGATATCGCCTATGCCTGCGGATTCAACGAGGTGTCCTACTTCAACCGCTGTTTCCGCCGCCGCTTCGGAACTTCGCCGAGGCATTATCGCCGCGATGTCGGCGAGCCGATGTGATCGGACGCGCAGTCCGGCGCTCGGCTGGCTCGCGTCCACCACGCACCATGATCGCCTCCGATCGTGTCGTGGCTGCGGCTTGCCAGGCGGAGACACCTTGCCGCCGCTGTTGGTGTTGAGGCAAAGTGTCCGCAAGAAAGTCAGGGCTATCGCATATGACTAGTGGCGGCCTGCGCGCACTCAGCCCTCATCCTGAGAGCCCGCCTAAAGCGGGCATCTCGAAGGATGGCCGCAAGGAGAAGCTTTCAAATGCGATAGCCCCGCGCAAGGCAGGGAGGTCAGCATGTCACTGCTCGGCAAGGCCGCCGTCGCGATGTGGTGGAGTGTCCGCCCGGAGCAGCGCAGCGAGTTCGGTGACTGGCATTCGCACGAGCACTTTCCCGAGCGGATGAGCATTCCCGGCTTTCGCCGGGGTTCGCGCTGGACCAGCGCGACGGAT
Source organism: Bradyrhizobium sp. IC4060 (assembly GCF_020193715.1). NCBI lineage: Bacteria > Pseudomonadati > Pseudomonadota > Alphaproteobacteria > Hyphomicrobiales > Nitrobacteraceae > Bradyrhizobium > Bradyrhizobium sp. IC4060. Next base: position 1,203,957 of record NZ_JADYVJ010000001.1, read on the forward strand.
GCCGAGGGCTTCTTCGTGCTCTACGAGCTCGAGCACTACGGCGTTCTCACGTCGAAGGGATATCTCGACCGGCTCAATGCGCCGACGCCGTGGTCGACGAAGATGATGCCACATCATCTCGGCATGGTGCGCAGCCAGTGCCGGATCGCCGCGAGCTTTGGCGGCGGCATCGCAGGCGCGCTCGCCACCATCAGGCTGTCGCCGCTCAACGGACGGGCCGCCGAGCTACAGGCCCACCTTCTCGATACGCTTGGCGCTCTCGCCTCCAAGCCGGGGCTGACGGGCGCCCACCTCCTCCTGACCGATACGCCCAAGACGAGTTCGCCCACCACTGAACAGCAAATCCGCGGCAATGACGGTGCCGCCGACTGGATCATTCTGGTGTCAGGTTACGATATCGATGCGGTTGACGCTGTCATCGCCGGACAGCTCTCGCCGCCATCGCTTCAAAGAGCGGGCGCGCAGGATGGTCCGACGCCAGGTCGTTACAGATTGGCGTTCACAATGACACCGAATGACGTTGGGGCCTAGGCCGAGCCGATCAAAGAGCGCGCCGCTGCTCCGCAAAGAACTTCCTTGCCGCGGCTTGAAGTTTGCGCCCATCGTTTGGTCGTAGACCGACAATGAGCGCCTCCTGAACTCATTTGGGCGTCGAGCTCTTCTTGGAGGATTGTCCGCCAGGGGTGCTGCTGCCCGAGCCGTCCGTGGTGCCGGTCGACGAGGTCCCGGTCGTCATGCCGCCTTTGGTTTTGTCATTGTTCTTCGTGGTGTCGCTTGTTCCGCCCACCCCGGATTGCGCGCCTCCCTGTTGCTGACTGGGTTGCGCCATTGCGGTGGATCCCATCATCGAGGCGATCACTGCGCCCAGCATGAGCTTCTTGATCATCTGACTGTCTCCTGTTCTGATCGCGAACAACAAGCCGATACGCTCCGTGTTCCTCACGTGCGCGGTTAAACCAGGAGAGAGCTTCTGCGCTCTGCGGTCCCTGCGCAGGCAGGGTTCTCGCATATGAGGGGTTCGCGGTCCCGGCACCCGCGACAAAAAATCCGCAAAGTCCTGTCGGATCAGCGACGTCCCGGTCGTCCTCGTGACATGAATGGGCCATAGAGGCCAGCTCGGGCCCATCAACACTGAGGATAACAACCATGCCCAATACCGTCCGCCTGCACCGCGTTCTCGCCACCAGCCCGGAGAAAGTCTATCGCGCCTTCCTGGAAGCCGACGCGATGGCGAAATGGCTTCCGCCGAACGGCTTTACCTGCACCGTGCAACATTTCGAGCCCAAGGTCGGCGGCACGTTCAAGATGTCGTTCCGGAACTTCACGACGGGCAACAGCCATTCGTTCGGCGGCGAATATCTCGAGCTCGTGCCGGGCGAACGTCTCCGCTACACCGACAGATTCGACGACCCCAACCTGCCCGGCGAAATCCAGGTGACCGTGATCCTGAAGAAAGTCTCGGTCGGCACCGAGATCGACATCACGCAGGCCGGTATCCCCGACGTCATTCCACCGGAGGCGTGCTATCTCGGCTGGCAGGAATCGCTGCGTAATCTGGCCAGGCTCGTCGAGCCGGAGATCAATGAATAGCGGTCAGTATGGTAGGGTGGGCCAAGCGACTTGTCCGCCGTAGCTCGACGAGCGAAGGCGGAAGCGTGCCCACCACCAACGGTCTCTCAACCTCGCAAAGATGGTGGGCACGGCGCGCGAAGAGCGCGCCTTTGCCCACCCAACGGCACTTGCCAGATGGCGCGCACGGCGGAGCGCGCCTTTGCCCACGCGGCGGCACTGGTGTGCAGTCTTGATATGCATCAAGCCGTCAAGACGGCGAAGCGGCTAGGAGCAGACGTCTTCCCTGCGCGCGTCGGAGGCGAAATGATGCGATCTGCTGTCGAATGGTTGATCATTGCCGGTCTTGCCGCCGGTTTCGCCACCGCCGCCAAGGGCGAAGACGTCGATATCGGCAAGGCGGAATTTCAGTCTTCGTGCGCGAGCTGTCATGGCACTGACGCGAGGGGCAACGGACCCGTCGGCAGCCAGCTCAAGACCCGGCCTTCCGACTTGACCGTGCTGACCAAGAACAACAACGGGGTGTTTCCCACCAACGCCGTCTACGAAACCCTGTATGGGTCGAAATCGGTCCCGGCGCACGGCACCCGTGAAATGCCGATCTGGGGCGAGCGGTTCAACCCCATCGTCAACCTGCCTCACGCCGTGGATTCCTATTACTGGCAAAAGGCAGGGCCGCAGCAGAACCCGGAGGTCGTCGTGCGGACTCGGATTCTCGCCGTGATCGACTACCTGAACCGAATTCAGCAGAAATAGCGATCGAACAGCGTCGCCGCACAGACGCCGAACGCCGCCTGCTATGCCTTCGCGGCAGGTGCACCGCCTGCCGTCCAGCGCTCGGGATCCGGACTGTGCCCGATCAGCGCCAGGCCATAGGCGATCGACTCGAACTGGTCGCCGGACATCAGGCGCTCGTTGCCGAAGCGGTCGGCGAACAATTTTCGGACCGCAGGCACAAACGAGGTGCCGCCGGTCAGAAACACCTTCTCCACCTCGCGCGAGGCGATGCGGGCCTCGGCCAGCACCTTGTCGACGGTGGCACCTAACCGGGCGATGTCGTCGGCAATCCAGGCTTCGAATTTCTTCCGCGTGATGGCCGCGCCGATGTCGACGCCGCCGCCCCTAAAGCGGAAGTCCACCTCGTCCTGCGCCGAGAGCGCCACCTTGGCGTCGGACACCGCGCGGTAAAGCGCAAAGCCGAGGTCGAGATCGACGATAGTGATGAAGTCCTCGAGCAGCTCGGGCTTCAGCGCGGTGCGCGCGAGCTCGCGGAGCTCGCGCAGATCGCCGTTGCTCTTCATCATCGCGAGCTGATGCCAGCGCGCCAGGTTCGTGTAGTGCCCGGTCGGGACCGGCAGCACCTTGTCGAACGAGCGGAAGCTGGAGCCCTTGCCGAGCCGCGGCGACACGATGTGGTCGACGATGCGATAGTCGAAGGTGTCGCCGGCAACGCCGATGCCGGCATGGCCGAGCGGCTCGGCGCGAAGAACGCCGCCCGTACGCGAGAAACGCATCACGGAAAAGTCGCTGGTGCCGCCGCCGAAATCGGCCACCAGCACGGTGGCATCGCGCTCCAGCCTGCGGGCAAACGAGAATGCCGCGCCCACGGGCTCGTAGACATAGCGCGCGTGGCCGGCGCCCAAGCGCTCGAACGCGGCGCGGTAGCGCTGCATCGCCAGCGCCTCGTCGGGATTGCCGCCGGCAAAGCGCACAGGGCGACCGACCGTGATGTTCGCCGCCTCGAAGCCGAACTTGTCCCCGCCATGGCGCGCCAGCGTGCGCAGGAACGCCGCCAGGATGTCCTCGAATTTGTAGCGCTGCCGGAAGACTTGCGTGGTGTTGAAGCTCGAGCTCGCTGCGAAGGTCTTGAACGATTGCAGGAAACGGTAGACGTGGCGTCCTTCGAGAAACTGCTCGATCGCCCATGGCCCGCCCTCCGCCTGGGCACCGGCGCCCGGCCGGTCCTCCCAGAAGCACAGCGCCGACACGTAGACGCTGTGACGCTGCCCGCCATGGTCGAAGCGAATGGCTTCGACCCGTCGGTCGTCCGCCGCCAGCGCAACGACCGTGTTGCTGGTGCCAAAATCGATGCCGATCGAGACGGCGGGCGAGGCGCTCGACATGAACCACTCTGAATGATGCTTGGAAAGGGGGCAGAGCACTAACGGCTTTACCGTCCCCTTGCAAGACCTGGTCCGAGATGGTCGAGCGCGGACCTCACGTCGCGTGGCTGGCAGGCACGTCGATCAGTTGGACTGATCGCCTCGACGCCAGGCCGGAAACGGATCGGCGAGAGCGGACCATGCGGCGATGTCCATGGTGGACGTATCAGGGACAAGGCATGCGTCCAGCCTGCCACGGATCTCGGCCTCGTCCATGCCGGTGCCGATGAACACGATCTCCTGGCGACGATCGCCGTACAGCTTGTCCCAATACTGGCCGAGCCGCTTGCGCCAGGCCTCATCGTTCGGCCACCGCTCCTTTGGAACGCTCGCCCACCAGAACCCCAGCGCTTCGGTCCTCACAATCGCTCCCGCCTGGCTGATCTCGCCGAGCCATTGCGGCCTCGTCGCCAGCCAGAAATGACCCTTCGCCCGGATCACGCCTGGCCAGGATGCCTTGACGAACTTGTCGAACTTCGCCGGATCGAACGGCCGGCGGGCGCGGTAGACGAAGTTCTTGACGCCATATTCCTGCGTTTCAGGCACGTGGTCGGCGAAACCATAGAGCTCCTTGTACCAGAGCGGATGCTGCTGGGCCTTCTCGAAGTCGAACCGGCCGGTGTTGAGCACGCGGTCGAACGGCACGCGGCTGTGATTGGCCTCGATGATGTCGGCTTCGGGATTCAACGAGCGGATGATCTGCCGTGCCGCCTCGCGCTGTTGCGGCGAGGCATCGTCCACCTTGTTGAGGACGATCACGTCGGCGAACTCGAGCTGCTCCACGAGGAGATCGACCAGCGTCCGCTTGTCGCCGTCCAGCGCCTCGCCGCGCTCGCCGAGGAACTCGGTCGAGGAATAGTCCTTCAGCAGGTTGGCGGCGTCGACCACCGTCACCATCGTGTCCAGGTGGGCGATATCGGAGAGGCTTTCGCCCTCTTCCGAGCGGAAATCGAACGTCGCTGCGACGGGGAGCGGCTCCGAAATGCCCGTCGATTCGATCAGCAGATAATCGAAGCGCCCGCTTTCGGCGAGCGCACGTACTTCCCTCAGGAGATCGTCGCGCAGGGTGCAGCAGATGCAACCGTTGGTCATCTCCACCAGTTTCTCATCAGTCCGCGAGAGGTTGGCACCACCATCGCGGACCAGGTCCGCATCGATGTTCACCTCGCTCATGTCGTTCACGATTACCGCCACTTTCAAGCCGTGCCGATTGTTCAGGACGTGATTCAGCAAAGTGGTCTTTCCAGCCCCGAGGAAGCCGGACAAGACGGTAACGGGGAGTTTGGGCATGGAGATCGAACAGCCTCTTGAGGGGGATGGGCCGAGGACGACGAGACACGGCATCTCACTATGTAATGTTATAACATTACATTCGCTATACGACCTGACCCTGTCAAGGCGCTCGGTTCACCGCCTATGCCGCAATGCGGAAGAAAGAATGCTGCTATGCAAACAAGAGCATGGACGCTGGCATCTGGCATACATAGATTGTTCCCAGAAATGAGACAGCAAGACTGACTGTTCTCAAGAAAGGGATTTCCGATGTCGAAGACCGCTTCCGTCGCTCTTGCGCCCTCCTCCTCGCTGTTCGCGCGCCTGATGGCCGCGATCGACGGCTTGCTGCTGGCGAGCGCCGAAATCTCCAATCGCAACGGGGACTTGCCGCGTTTCGGCCTGTAAGAAGGCCTTCGCTGCCTCACCGAACGGGCGACGGCACAGAAGCCAAAAACACGGTGTTTGACCAAATGGCCCCGCCTGTCGGGGCCATTTCTGTTTGGCAGCGCCCTCCCTCGCAGGCGAGCGGAACTGCGACGATTAGTCCGCCGAGGCCAACCGACGATTCCGGTTGTTTGTCTACTGGCATTTCGCATACCATCCATTCAAACAAGAATGGTTGCACGATTCAAAAGTGTAAGGACGGGGAAGCGTAACGCAGGACGGAAGGCCGAGTGGCAAGTTTTGCCGCGCCCTTGGCGAAGCCTTAGCCGAAAGATGCGGATGCCGCGCGTTATCCCTGCTCATACAGTTTCTATCGGGACTGCCATGGGTGCTAGACCGCAAGGGTAATCCCGGGGCATGTGACTCGGGATGGGCTAACGCAAGCCGACAAAGAGCGGCTGCGTTGAGGGTTCGACAGGGAGTGAACAAGATGAAGCCATTCGTTCTGAATGTCGCGTTGGCGGCAATGGTGATGTCGTGCGCGAGCAGCACCGCTAGCCGTGCCGCCTGGGAGCCGGTCCGTCCGGTCGAGTTCATCGTGCCCGCGGGCACAGGCGGCGGCGCCGACCAGATGGCGCGCACCATCCAGGGCATCGTCACCAAGCACAATCTGATGAAGCAGCCACTGGTCGTCATCAACAAGGCCGGTGGCGCAGGCGGTGAAGGCTTCCTCGATGTGAAGACGTCGGCGAACAATCCGCACAAGATCATCATCACGCTGTCGAACCTGTTCACGACGCCGCTGGCGACGGGCATCCCCTTCAACTGGAAGGATTTGACTCCGGTTGCGATGCTCGCGCTCGACGAGTTCGTGCTTTGGGTGAATGCCGAGAAGCCGTACAGCTCCGTGAAAGACTATGTCGAGGCCGCGAAGAAGGCACCAAGCGGCACGTTCAAGATGGGCGGCACTGGATCCAAGCAGGAAGACCAGATCATCACGGTCGGGATCGAGAAGGCCATCGACGCCAAGTTCACCTACATTCCCTACAAGGGCGGCGGCGAAGTCGCGGTGCAGCTGGTCGGCAACCACGTCGATTCGACCGTCAACAACCCGATCGAGGCGGTCGCGCAATGGCGCGGCGGCAAGCTCCGTCCGCTCTGCGTGTTCGACGCCCAGCCGATGGCCTATGACGAGCCGATCGCCGACGGCAAGGCCTGGAAGGACATTCCGACCTGCAAGTCGCAGGGCCTTGCGATGGAATATCTCATGCTGCGCGGTATCTTCATGTCGCCCAAGGCCACGAAGGACCAGGTCGAATATTACGTCGAGCTGTTCAAGAAGGTCCGCGCCACGCCGGAGTGGCAGGAGTTCATGAAGAGCGGCGCCTTCAACACGACCTTCCTGACCGGCGCCGATTACGCCAAGTGGATCGAGGCGGAGGAGAAGCGGCACGAAAGCCTGATGAAGGAAGCCGGCTTCCTCGCATCGAATTGAGCCTGGCATCGATGACGGCCGAGGATGCTGTGCGTCCTCGCGCCGGCAGCGACTGCGAAAGACTGCATTTCCGCCTGGAGGCCTCATGACTGAACGATCCCGAGCCGAATCCGGCCCCGCCCACAAGACGCTGGAAATCGGCATGGGGCTGCTGATCGGCGTGTTCGGCCTCATCGTGATCTTCGGCAGCCTCAAGGCCGGCATCAATTGGGGCCCGGAGGGGCCGCGCGCCGGATTTTTCCCGTTCTATATCGGCGCGGCCATCGTCGCGGCGAGTGCGATCAACGTCTGGAACGCGCAGCGCGACGACGACGGACGGTTGTTCGCCGAATGGGGGCAGCTGCGCCAGGTCATGAGCGTCGTGGTGCCGACCGCCATCTACGTCGGCACAATGCCGTTCATCGGCCTTTACGTCGGCTCAATGCTCTTCATCGCCTGGTTCATGCGCTGGCTCGGCGGCTATCGCTGGCTGACCGTCGCAGCGGTGGCGGTCGGCATGCCGGTCGTGACTTACCTCGTTTTCGAGCGCTGGTTCCTCGTCCCTCTGCCCAAGGGGCCGCTCGAGGAATGGCTCGGCCTGTGAGACCCATCCACCCATTCAATTGCTGCTGCAGGACGTTTTGACATGGAAGAGTTGGCCAATCTGTTTCACGGCTTCGCGGTCGCCCTGCAGCCCTACAACATCATGCTGATGGTGATCGGCATCACGCTCGGCGTCCTCATCGGCGTGCTGCCGGGGCTCGGGGGCGCCAACGGCGTCGCGATCCTGCTTCCGCTGACCTTCAGCATGCCGCCGACATCGGCCATCATCATGCTGTCCTGCATCTATTGGGGCGCATTGTTCGGGGGAGCCATCACCTCGATCCTGTTCAACATCCCTGGCGAGCCATGGTCGGTGGCGACCACCTTCGACGGCTATCCGATGGCCCAGCAGGGCAAGCCCGGCGAGGCCCTGACGGCGGCCTTTACCTCCTCCTTCGTCGGCGCGCTGTTTGCCGTCGTCATGATCACGCTGGTTGCGCCGCTCGTCGCGGGCTTTGCGCTTCGATTTGGGCCGGCGGAGAAGTTCGCGGTGTATTTCCTCGCCTTCTGCTCCTTCGTCGGCCTCAGCAAGGAGCCGCCGTTCAAGACCATCGCCGCAATGATGATCGGCTTTGCGCTCGCGGCGGTCGGGCTGGACTCGATCACCGGACAATTGCGGCTGACCTTCGGCATCACCGAACTGCTCAACGGCTTCGACTTCCTGATCGCCGTGATCGGCCTGTTCGGCATCGGCGAGATCCTGCTGACCATGGAGGAAGGGCTCGCCTTCCGCGGCGGCAAAGCCAGCATCAACCTTCGTGTCGTGCTCCAGACCTGGCGCGAGTTGCCCGCCTATTGGATGACATCGCTGCGGTCCTGCCTGATCGGCTGCTGGATGGGCGTCACCCCGGCCGGCGCGACGCCTGCTTCCTTCATGAGCTACGGCATCGCCAAGCGACTGGCGCGACGCGGCAACAATTTCGGCAAGGGCGAGATCGAGGGCGTGATCGCGCCGGAGACGGCCGCACACGCCGCCGGCACCGCGGCGCTGCTGCCGATGCTGTCGCTCGGCGTGCCGGGCTCGCCGACCGCCGCCGTGCTGCTCGGCGGCCTCTTGATCTGGGGCCTGCAGCCTGGCCCGATGCTGTTCGTCGAGCAGAAGGAATTCGTCTGGGGCCTGATCGCCTCGATGTATCTCGGCAATCTCGTCGGGCTCATCGTCGTACTCACCTGCGTGCCGATCTTCGCCGCGATCCTGCGCGTACCCTTCGGCATCATCGCGCCGTTGATCCTGGTGCTCTGCGCGATCGGCGCCTATTCGGTGCACAACAGCACCTTCGACGTGATGCTGATGTTGGTGTTCGGCGTGATCGGCTATCTCCTGAAGAAGTGCAATTACCCGCTCGCGCCGCTGGTGCTCGCCATCGTGCTCGGCGACAAGGCCGAGGAAGCCTTCCGACAATCGCTGCTGGGCTCGCAAGGATCGCTCGGGGTGTTCTTCTCCAACGGCCTCGTCAGCACCATCATGGCGCTCGGCTTGGTCGCCCTGTTCTGGTCCGCGATCCAGGAAGGCTACAGCCGGCTGCGCACGTCGATGGCGTGAGGCGGGATCTGCGCAATCCGCATCGGTACCGACGCCAAATTGCCGCACTCCAGACTTCTGGAATATAGAATTCCAGAGATTGCGCCGTCCCCGCCGACGGCGCCTCGGCGCACGCGACCAATGCAGGCCTGCAAGAACGCCAAGTGCATAGGCTTTCAACAACGCCCCGCGACGTCGACGATCCGAGATAAAGCGCTGTAAAAACAGCCTCTTAGCTTTAATCAACTGCAATCGCCGCCATCACGCCGACGCGATCGGGCTTTACATTTCCGCGCTCATAGCGCATGTGAACAAGCCCGCGCTATTTCGCCGCACCCTCCCGTCCTCGCTTGAATCTTGGCATATTGCATACCAGAGTGCGCGCCAGCGCATGCATAAAAATGATGGGCGCGTTTGGGAGGGTTTTTGATGACGGACATGGTGCAGTCGGCAGCAGCGGCCCCGAGTGCCGCGCGCGTAAGCGATGCCTATCGCTGGGCGCAATTGGCGATCGGTGTGGCGGCGATGGTGATGATCGCCAACTACCAATATGGCTGGACGTTCTTCGTCCCCGACATCCAGAAGACGTTCGGCTGGGATCGTGCCTCGATCCAATGGGCCTTCACGCTCTTCGTGTTGTTCGAGACCTGGCTGGTGCCGGTTGAAGGATGGTTCGTCGACAAATACGGCCCGCGCATCGTGGTGCTGGTCGGCGGCGTGCTCTGCGCTATCGGCTGGGCGATCAACGCGCAGGCGACCTCGCTGAACGGCTACTATCTCGGCATGATCATCGCAGGCATCGGCGCCGGCGGCGTCTACGGCACCTGCGTCGGCAACGCGCTGAAATGGTTTCCGGACAAGCGCGGTCTTGCGGCCGGCATCACGGCGGCCGGCTTCGGGGCAGGCTCCGCGCTGACCGTGGCGCCGATCCAGGCCATGATCAAGGACAGCGGATTCCAGACCACCTTCCTCTATTTCGGCCTCGGGCAAGGCATCATCATCTGCCTCCTCGCCTTCTTCCTGCTCGCGCCGAAAGCGGGCCAGGTGCCGCACGTGGTGGCGAATGCCAATATCATCCAGACCCGGCGCAACTATCAGCCGACCGAAGTGCTGCGCCAGCCGATCTTCTGGCTGATGTACTTCATGTTCGTGATCGTCGGCGCGGGTGGACTGATGGTCACCGCGAACCTGAAGCCGATCGCGGTTGACTGGAAGGTCGACAGCGTCCCTGTGACGCTGATGGCGGTGACGATGACGGCGGTGACCTTCGCGGCCACGATCGACCGCGTGCTCAACGGCCTGACGCGTCCGTTCTTCGGCTGGATCTCCGACATGATCGGCCGCGAGAACACGATGTTCATCGCCTTCGGCATGGAAGGGTTCGGCATCTGGATGCTCTACCTCTGGGGTCACGATCCGGTCTGGTTCGTGCTGCTCTCGGGCTTCGTGTTCTTCGCCTGGGGTGAGATCTACTCGCTATTCCCCTCGACCTGCACCGACACGTTCGGCACCAAGTTCGCGACCACCAATGCCGGCCTGCTCTACACCGCGAAGGGCACCGCCGCGCTGCTGGTGCCGATCGCCAACTACATGCAGCAGACATCGGGGACCTGGGACAGCGTGTTCATCATCGCGGCCGGCGCCAACATCCTGGCTTCGGTGCTGGCGATCGCGGTGCTCAAGCCCTGGCGCAAGATCGTGGTCGCGAAATCGACGATCTGACCGGCGATACAATTCAGCAAGCACGACGCCCGGCCTCACGGCCGGGCGTTTTTCTTTGGCGATCGTCGCATCGCCTCGCCGGGGCGCGGGCGGAGCCACCAAGAAGTGACAAGTTAGGGCTTGCAATCTGGAATATCGTATACCAATCTCCGCGTCGCGCCTGCGACGATAAGCCACAATACTCGCGACACCAGGTCGTCTTGCGATCCTGTGTCACGGACAATCAGGCGCTGGGAGGTTCTCGATGATTTCCAGCCCGGACGGCGCCGTCACCGCCGCGCCGCTTCGCACCGGTTTCCGCTGGCTCCAGCTCGGCATGGGCATCGTCTGCATGGCGATGATCGCCAATCTGCAATATGGCTGGACGCTGTTCGTCGATCCGATCGATGCCGCCCACCACTGGGGGCGCACCGCGATCCAGCTCGCCTTCACCATCTTCGTCGTCACCGAGACCTGGCTGGTGCCGGTCGAGGCCTGGTTCGTCGACAAATACGGCCCGCGCATTGTCATCATGTTCGGCGGCGTGATGATCGCACTGTCCTGGATCCTCAACGCCTCCGCTGACAGCCTCACCCTGCTCTATGCGGCGGCGATCGTCGGCGGCATGGGCGCGGGTGCCGTGTACGGCACCTGCGTCGGCAACGCGCTGAAATGGTTTCCCGACCGCCGCGGCCTCGCGGCGGGCGCGACCGCTGCCGGCTTCGGCGCAGGGGCCGCGATCACCATCGTGCCGATCGCGAGCATGATCGCCTCGAGCGGCTATCAGCACGCCTTCCTCACCTTCGGCATCGCCCAGGGCCTCGTCGTGTTCGTGCTCGCCTTCTTCATCCAGCCGCCGCGCCTCTCCATTCCGCCGAAGAAGAAGCAGATCAACCTGCCGCAGACCAGGATCGATTTCACCCCGCCGCAAGTGCTGCGCAGCCCTGTTTTCTGGGCGATGTATCTCGTCTTCGTCATGGTCGCTTCCGGCGGGCTGATCACTGCGGCGCAGATCGCCCCGATCGCACGCGACTTCGGGATTGCCAACACGCCGGTGACGCTCGCCGGCTTCCAGATGGCGGCGCTGACCTTCGCGATCTCGCTCGACCGCATCTTCGACGGATTCGGGCGACCCTTCTTCGGCTGGGTCTCCGACACGATCGGCCGCGAGCCCACCATGTTCATCGCCTTCGGCACCGCCGCCTTGATGCTGCTGACGCTCTCGGCCTATGGCCGGGTGCCTGTCGTCTTCGTGCTGGCGACCGCGGTGTATTTCGGCGTGTTCGGCGAGATCTATTCGCTGTTCCCCGCAACCTGCGGCGACACCTTCGGTGCGAAGTTCGCAACCACCAACAACGGCATGCTCTACACTGCGAAGGGCACGGCTTCCCTGCTCGTCCCGCTCGCGAGCGTGATCTCGACCGCCTATGGCTGGAAGGCCGTGTTCGTGCTGGCGGTGGCACTGAATGCCATGGCGGCGCTGATGGCGCTGCTCGTGATCAAGCCGCTGCGCCGCGCCTTCATCCACGGCCAGGAAGCCGAGCGCACGGACAAAGCGACCGGCACTGCCAAGACCGAGACGGCGTGAGCTGCTGAACCTTGCCGGCTTGCGAAGGGGCGCAGCGATGCGCCCCTTTCTTTTTGGGGCACGGCGATAATGTCAGTACGCCTGTCGCAAGATTTTTCGGATCCGCCAAATCCAGCGCTTGACGATTGGCATTATGTATACCACACTTCCTCACCACTCACCCAGGGAGGTTGCAATGCTGGTCGGAGACATTCTGCGCAAGAAGACGCCGCGCGTTGTCACGGTGCGTATGAACGAAACGGTGGGGATCGCGGCCAAGCTGATGCGCGCCAACAATATCAGCGCGCTGGTCGTCAAGGATGTGGTCCGCTCCGAGGGCAACACCGCGGTCGGCATGTTCACCGAGCGCGACGTGGTGCGCGCCGTCGCCGAGCACGGCGCGGGCGCCGTCAACGTCAAAGTCTCCCAGCTGGTCTCGGTGCAGCAGCTGGTGTCCTGCACCTCCACCGACACGATCGAGCACGTCCGGCATCTGATGAACCGTCATCATATCCGCCATCTGCCCGTGATCGACGATTACAGCCTCGTCTCCGTCATCAGCATGCGCGACATCGCCGCGGCGATGGACGAGGCGCTCAACGGCACGCCGCAAGCGGCGGCTTAAAGCATGATCCGGAAAAGCGCGCAGCGGTTTTCCGACAAGATCATGCTCAAACAATAGACTAAAGCGCATCGCGCTTTAGAGCGGCAAAACTTCCCCCTGCGACTGCCGGCCCCGGCTCGGATCCTTCCGAGCCGGACCGGATCTTTCGTCCCAAAATCCGTCTCTGCTCGCGAGGATTTCATGAAGATCTGCATCTACGGCGCCGGCGCGATCGGCGGATATCTCGGGGTTCAGCTCGCGCGCGCGGGCGCCGACGTCAGCCTGATCGCACGCGGCGCGCACCTTGCCGCCATGCGCGAGCGCGGCCTGACGCTGCTCGCGGGCGAGGAAAAGCACACCGTTCATCCGCGCTGCACCGATGACCCCACCGAGCTCGGCGTGCAGGACTTCATCATCATCACGCTGAAGGCCCATTCGATCACCGGCGTAATCGAAAAGATGCAGCCGCTGCTCGGGCCTCACACCCGCATCGTCACCGCCGTCAACGGCATTCCCTATTGGTACTTCTACAAGCACGGCGGCCAATACGAGAACTCGACGCTGGAGAGCATCGATCCCGGCGGCCGGCAGTGGGGTGAGCTGGGGGCCGAGCGCGCCATCGGCTGCATCGTCTATCCCGCCACCGAGATCGAGGCGCCCGGCGTGATCCGCCACGTCTACGGCAACAACTTTCCGCTCGGCGAGCCCTCGGGCGAGATCACCTCCGACGTGCAGCGCCTCGCCGATCTCTTCGCCGCCGCCGGCCTGAAGGCTCCCGTGCTCGACCGCATCCGCGACGAGATCTGGTTGAAGCTCTGGGGCAATGTCTGCTTCAACCCGATCAGCGCGCTGACCCACGCCACGCTCGACGTGATCTGCACCGATCCCGCCACGCGCGCGCTGTCGCGCGCGATCATGGTGGAGACGCAAGCCATCGCCGAGACCTTCGGCGTCAAGTTCCGCGTCGACGTCGAGCGCCGCATCGAGGGGGCGCGCAAGGTTGGCGCGCACAAGACCTCGATGCTGCAGGATCTCGAGCGCGGCCGCCCGATGGAGATCGATCCGCTCGTCACCGTGGTGCAGGAGATGGGCCGGCTCACCGGCATCGCCACGCCCGCGCTGGATTCGGTGCTGGCCATGGTGACGCAGCGCGCCCGCATCGCCGGCCTCTATGACGGCGTCTCGACACCGGCTGATCCGCGCGCACTGGCGGTGGCGTGATGACGAGCGTGACCAAATGGCTGCGCTTCCGCCATGCCGGGACGACGGGCTTCGGCACGCTGACGTCCTCCGGCATCACCGTGCACGAGGGCGACATGTTCGGTCGCAACGCCGCAACGGGCAAGATTTTGGCGCTCTCGGAGGTCGAGCTGCTTGCGCCCTGCGTGCCCAGCAAGATCGTCGCGCTCTGGAATAATTTCCACGCGCTCGCGGCCAAGCTGAACCAGCCTGAACCGCCGGAGCCGCTGTACCTGCTCAAGGCCACCACCAGCATCGCCGCACCCGGCGCCGTGATCCGCCGCCCCTCTTATTACGACGGCAAGACCACCTATGAGGGCGAGCTCGGCATTGTCATCGGCAGGACCTGCGCCCGTGTCTCGCCAGATGAGGCCGACGGCTTCATCGTCGGCTACACCTGCGTCAACGACATTACCGCCAACGACATCCTGACGCGCGACCCCACCTTCGCCCAATGGGCCCGCGCCAAGGGCATCGACGATTACGGCCCGTTCGGTCCCGTGATCGCGACCGGTCTCGATCCGGCAAAACTCACGGTTCGCACCATCCTCAACGGCGCGGAGCGGCAGAACTACCCGATCTCGGACATGATCTTCAGCGCGCAGGAGCTGGTGAGCAGGATCTCCCACGACATGACCCTCTCGCCCGGCGACCTCATCGCGGTCGGCACCTCGGTCGGCGTCGGCGTGATGAAGGAGCCCGTCAACACGGTGACTGTCGCGATCGACGGCATCGGCGAACTCACCAACGAGTTTCGGCTGTAGACTTTTTCGCCGCCGCAGAGCAGCAAAATTGATCTGGCGCAAACCCGCCGTCGCGGCCAAGGCTACCCTCCCCGGCAAAAGATTGATTTCTGATGCAAGGGAGGACGCACATGTCGAATGCCGGCAACGCACTGCTGTGGACCGTGCTGTACTTCGCTCTCTCGTTCGCCGCGATCTTCGTGGTCTGGTTCGCCGATAGGATTCGGTCGAACTTGCTCGGGAAGCGATAGCCCCAGGGCACGTTGCTTCGTCCTAGCGCTGGCGGCTGGCCTGGTGCAAGCGGGCCGGCACAGGAACGTGGGCGCCACCTCGCATCTTCCCGCAGCGCCTGGCGTTGACGGAATCCCGGTGCTGCGCGCTCCCGGCAAGCCCAGCGCGCCCCTGTCGGCACCAAGGGTCGGTCGCGCTCCGAAACATCCAGACACATCACATCTCCGCGCGCCCGAGCAATGCCGCCAACATGTCCCGTGCGCGCCGCAACTTGGACGCATTCGGCCGCCCTTTTGGGAGGCGTGTCTGGGGGCACGGCATGACCGTGTTTGGACCAAACCTTCTAGGGGTATCGCTGTGAAGAAGATTGTATTTGCTCTGGGTGCCACGCTTGCTTTTGCGACGGCTGCAAACGCTGCAGATCTGCCGCGCCGGCAGCCGGTGCCAGCCTATCCGGGCGAGCAGGCGCCAATCGGCAAGATGCCGATCGGCAAGAGCCCGATTGGAAAGGCCCCGATCGGCAAGGCGCCGGGCCCGGTCGCCGCGCGCTACTGACGCGCAGCGAAATACGCGTCAGACATTTGCGCTCGATGGTCGAGGGGGAATAGCGTGACGAACAAAGCTGGTCGATCGGGATCCTGCATCCTCGCGGGCTTCGCTCTTGCGGCTATGCTCTCATGCACGACGCCCTCGGCCTCGGCCCATGAGGCCGATAAGCAGACCGACAGGCGCGTTGCCGATGCGAACGCGCTTGCTACGACCGACACCGCCCCGCGGCCACAGCCGCAATCGACGCGGCGCTCGGTCGCGCGTGCGGAGAAAGGCCCCTATTACGTCGACTTCCGCGCCCGCACGGCTGCGAGCTGGGGCCATGCCTTCGTCTGGTACGGCAAGACCAGCGAGAAGGCCGTCGAGGTTGCGGGCCTGACACCGGCCGGCGATACGCTCGCTTACGTGCTCGGTCACATTACCTTTGTGCCATCCGAGACCGGCGCCAGCTACGGCGATCTCGATCCGGAATATCTGACCGCGAGCTATCGGGTCTATCTCAACGAAGCCGACGCCAAGCGCGTGTTCGCCTACATCAAGGAGTTGCAGGCCAGCTCTCCAGTCTGGAATGCCGAGACCATAAACTGTACCGGCTTCATCGGCGACATCGCGGAGTTCATGGGATTGAAGGTCCCCCATCGCTGGCAGCGCCCGGAAAACTTCGTCAACAGCCTCAAGGAAATCAACGGCGGGCGCCAGATGGTGCGGTTGTCGGCGAAGTAGCTCTTCGCCCCATACTCGGTGTCATTGCCCGCGGAGGCGGGCAATCCAGTATTCCAGAGACTGCGAGGGTAGAGCCGAGAGGTCGCGGCGTACTGGATACCCCGCCTTCGCTGGGTATGACGGCGGAGTTTGAGGAAAGAGCTTGCCCTCATCAGGCAGCAGCGCACCCCAATTATCCGCCCCGCGGAATCTCCTCGCCTTCCGCATGGTCGCCCCGCCGGGCGGCGCAATAGACTTTTCCCACCCCCAGCGGCATCCTGCCGCCATCAACCGAGAACAAAGCGCCACGCGGGGCGCGGGGGAAACAGATCATGTTGCAGACACGGTTCACCAAGCTCGTCGGCGTCCAGCACCCGATCGTTCAGGGCGGCATGCAATGGGTCGGACGCGCCGAGCTGGTCGCAGCCGTCGCCAATGCCGGCGCGCTCGGCTTCATCACCGCGCTGACCCAGCCGACGCCGGAGGACCTGACCAAGGAGATCGCGCGCTGCCGCGACCTCACGGACAAGCCGTTCGGCGTCAACCTCACCATCCTGCCGGCGATCAAGCCGCCGCCCTATGCCGAGTACCGCGCCGCGATCATCGAGAGCGGCATCAAGGTGGTCGAGACCGCCGGCAACAAGCCGCAGGAGCATGTCGACGAGTTCAAAAAGCACGGCGTCAAGGTCGTGCACAAATGCACCAGCGTCCGCCACGCGCTCTCGGCCGAGCGGATGGGCGTCGACGCCATCTCGATCGACGGCTTCGAATGCGCCGGCCATCCCGGCGAGGACGACACGCCCGGCCTGATCCTGATCCCGGCCGCCGCCGACAAGATCAAGATTCCGATGATCGCCTCGGGCGGCTTTGCCGATGGCCGCGGCCTGGTCGCGGCGCTGGCGCTGGGAGCCGAGGGCATCAACATGGGCACCCGTTTCATGGCCACCAAGGAGAGCCCGATCCATCAGCTCATCAAGGAGAAGATCGTCGCCAATGACGAGCGCGAGACCGAGCTGATCTTCCGCACCATGCGCAACACCTCGCGCGTGGCCAAGAACGCGGTCTCGACCAAGGTCGTCGCGATGGAGAAGGAAGGCGCCAAGTTCGAGGACATCCGCGAGCTCGTCGCCGGTGCCCGCGGCAAGATGGTCTATGCCACCGGCAATTCCGACGAAGGCATCTGGTCGGCCGGCCAGGTGCAGGGCCTGATCCAGGACATCCCGAGCTGTGCCGAGCTCGTCTCCCGCATCGTGCGCGAGGCGGAGGCGATCATTCGCAGCCGGCTCGAGGGGATGATCGTTCAGTCACAACGCGAAGCGGCGGAATAATCACTGCAAGACGTGAGAGTATTGCATGAAAGCCTACGTCTACGGCCCTGAAGGCGCGGGGATTTCCGACGTCGCTCAACCAAAGCCCAAAGGCACGCAGGTGCTCGTCCGCGTTCGCGCCTGCGGCCTCAATCGCGCCGACACCGGCATGCGCAAGGGCCACGCCCATGGCGCGGCCGGCGGCGTCGGCACCGTGCTGGGCATGGAATGGGCCGGTGAGGTCGCCGAGCTCGGGCCCGATGCGAAGGGCGTGAAGATCGGCGACCGCATCATGGGATCGGGCGGCGCGGCGTTCGCCGAATATACGCTGGCCGATCACGGCCGGCTGCTCCACACGCCGTCGAACATGAATTTCGAGGAGGCCGCCACCCTCCCCGTCGCGCTCGCGACCATGCACAACGCCGTCGTCACGATCGGCGGGGTGCAGGCTGGCCAGAGCGTGCTGGTCCAGGGTGCGAGCTCCGGCGTCGGGCTGATGGCAATGCAGATCGCCCGGCTCAAGGGCGCGAAGCTGGTGATCGGCTCGTCCACCGACGCGTATCGCCGCGGCCGGCTGAAGGAGTATGGCGCCGACCTCGCCGTCGACAGCTCCGATCCGAAATGGGTCGACGAGGCGCTGAAGGCGACGAACGGCGAAGGCGTCGACCTCGTCGTCGACCAGGTCTCGGGCAAGGTCGCCAACCAGAACCTCGCCGCGACGAAGATCAAGGGCCGCATCGTCAATGTCGGCCGCCTCGGCGGCACCCATGCCGACTTCAATTTCGACCTGCACGCGGCCCGCCGCATCGACTATGTCGGCGTCACCTTCCGTACCCGTACCATCGAGGAGGTCCGCGAGATCTTTGCCCAGGTCCGCAGGGACATCTGGGGCGCGGTGGAATCGCGCAAGCTGCAACTGCCGATCGACAAGGTGTTCGCGTTCGACGACATCGACAAGGCGTTCGAGCACATGGAAGCGAACAAGCATCTGGGGAAGATCGTGGTGACGGTGCCGTAGGGCGCCGGCAGCGGCCCGGTAGGGTGGGCAAAGCGAAGCGTGCCCACGATCTGCATCCATCGCGGACGAATGGGGGGCACGGCGCTAACGCGCCTTTGCCCACCCTACGGGGCCGGAGCAAGGCGTAGACCGCTCCTGCAACTCACTAGCGACTACATCCTGTGGATCATCGCTTGATGTCCCACACGGGGCTGCTAAATCCCCGCCCATGACCTCCCAGCATGACAAAACCTCGGTCGCGGCCATCTCGATCTTCGCCAGCGGCGGCATGGCGGCGGCCAAGTTCGCGGTCGGGATCGCGATCGGCTCGCTGGCGCTGATCTCGGAAGCCCTGCATTCCCTGATCGACCTGGTTGCGACCATCATCACCTGGGCGGTGGTGCGGGTGTCCGACAAGCCCGCCGACGAGGAGCACCATTACGGCCACGGCAAGCTGGAAAGCATCTCCGCGCTCGGCGTCACCGCCCTGCTCTACGTGCTGGCTGGGGGCATCCTGGTTGAGGCCTATAGCCGGCTGCGCGAGGGAACCCCGCCGCCGACCATCTCGGCCGTGCCGTTCGTGGTGCTGGTGATCGATATCGCCGTCAATCTCTGGCGCGCCCGCGCCCTGCACCATGCCGCGCGGGAGACCAGAAGCCAGGCCTTGGCGGCCGACGCGCTGCATTTCGCCTCGGACGTGATGGGCTCCTGCGCCGTGATCGTGGGCCTGATCCTGGCTGGGCTCGGCTTCTGGTGGGGCGACACCGCGGCGGCCGCAGCGGTTGCCGTGATGATCGCAGCGCTCGGCCTGCGCATGGCCGGCTCGACCGTGCAGACGCTGGTCGATCGCGCTCCCGAAGGCGCGCAGGAGAAGGCCAAAGCGGCGATCCGCAGCGTGCCCGGCGTGATCGACGTCGAACGCTTGCGCGTGCGCATGGTCGGAGCGACCACGTTCATCGACACTATCGCGAAGGTGCCGCGGACCTATCCGATCGACCGGGTCGAGGACATCAAGCGCAACGCGCAGGCCGCCGTCGCCAAGGCTTTCGGCGATGCCGACCTTACCTTCGCCGCAGTGCCCGTCGCGCGCGACAACGAGACCGTGCGCGACCGCATCATGGTGATCGCGCGCAATTCCGCCCTCGCCGTCCACCACGTCACGGTGCACGATCTCGGCGTCAAGCTGATCGTCAGCATCGACCTCGAGGTCGATGCCAACATGCAGCTCGAGGCCGCGCACGACATCGCCAACACGCTGGAGCGCAACATCCAGGAGGAGTTCGGCGAGGACGTCGAGGTCGACGTTCACATCGAGCCGCTGGAACCGGAACTTCCGTTCGGGGTCGATGCCACGCCGGACCGGGTGCGGACCATCGCCGCCGCGCTGACGGAATATGCCGCCGGCAGCGAGATCCACGACATCCACAATGTGCGGGTCCGCAACACCGACGCCGGCGAGATCGTCAACTTCCACTGCCGCGCAACACCGTCGATGAGCGTGATCAAGGTGCACGAGCATGTCGACGCGATCGAGCGTGCGTTGCGGCGCGCGTTCCCGAGCGTGAAGCGCGTCATCAGCCACGCCGAGCCGCCGCGGGCGTGATGAAGAATGCGCGACGAGTCACACGTTCTCGTTTCGGACTCGTTGCACCCGTGCCTTTGCGGACGCGCGACGCACAAACTGCGTGTTGGATAAGAATAATTTCGCGTTAACGATTCGTTGACTCTCGACAGCCCGCGAAAACTGGATTCAAATCGGTGTGATTCGGAAGTGACGTGGGGCTGCTTCCGGAACTCGTTTTTCAGGGGGCCGAAGGCATGTCGCGTGCAGACGCCGCGAACGCGTGCGTCCAATCCGATTCGATCAAGGGATTGGCGCAATCGATCGCGAAACCTGCCTATCATCGGCTGTTGATCGCGGAGCCGGCGCTGCGTCGCGCCGTGCCGACGCTCATCATCGCCTTCCTGATCACGATCTGCCTCGGTGCCTTCGTGCAGGTGGTCGATCAAACGCGCCAGAAGCGGCTGGTGATCCGACACGACATTTCGGCGCTCGCCGACCTGCTCGCCGAGCGCATCGACCGCCTCACTTCGGTTCGCCAGGAGCGGCTCAAGACCATCGAGGGCCTGCCGACGCTGCTGCCTGATCTCATTCCGTCCTGGGCCACGGCCTCGGGCCGGCACGTCATCGTCACCTCCGCCGGCATCGACCGCCGCATCCTCGCGCGCATCCCGGCCGACAGCGACCCGATCGGCAACGACCGCCTGCTCGATGCGATCACGACCGCGCAGCTGGTCGCGGCGCCGCCACGCGACGCCAACGTCTCCGACCTGACGCTGCCGAGCGGCAACGCGGCGATGGCGACCTCGCGGCAGATCAAGTCACTGCCCGGCTTCGTCACCGTGATCCAGGAGCGCAACGAGCCGATCTGGGGCTCGGACGCCGCGCTTTCGGTGACGCTGTCGGCGACCACGGGCTTCGTCGTCCTGATCCTGGGCTTCGCCTTCCACTGGCAGTCGACCCGCGCCCGCGAAGGCGACCTCATCAACGACGCGGTGCGCGGCCGCATCGACACCGCGCTCAACCGCGGCCGCTGCGGGCTGTGGGACTGGGACCTGTCGCGCGGCCGGATCTTCTGGTCGCAGTCGATGTTCTCGATCCTCGGTCTCGACGGCCGTCACGAACTCCTCACCTTCGGAGAGGTCAATGCGCTGGTGAAGTCCGATGACATCGACCTGTTCGCGATCGCCGACCAGCTCATCTCCGAGAAGATCGACCATATCGACCAGACCTTCCGCATGCAGCATGTCGACGGCCACTGGATCTGGCTCCGCGTCCGCTGCGAGAAGACGCGCGGCGCGACCGATTCCAGCGTGCACCTGATCGGAATCGCCGTCGACATCACCGAGCAGAAGAGCCTCGCCGAAAAGACCGTGGAAGCCGACCTCCGCCTGCGCGACGCGATCGAGACCATTCCGGAGGCCTTCGTGCTGTGGGATGCGAGCGACCGCCTGGTGCTCTGCAACTCGCACTTCCAGCGCCTGCACAAGCTGCCCGACAGCGCCGTCATCCCCGGCACCTCCTACGAGACCGTGCTCGAGGTCGGCCGCATGCCGGAGGTGCGCACCCGCCACAACGAGACCGCGGCCCAAGGCCCGGGGGCGCGCACCTTCGAGGCGCAGCTCGACGACGGCAGCTGGCTGCACATCAGCGAGCGCCGCACCAAGGACGGCGGCTACGTCTCGGTCGGCACCGACATCACCCGCATCAAGGAGCACGAGCAGAAGCTGGTCGACAACGATCTGCGCCTGCGCGCCACCGTCATCGACCTCAAGCGCTCGCAGGCCGCGCTGGAGCGCCAGGCGGTCGAGCTCGCCGACCTCGCCGAGAAGTACCAGCGCGAGAAGACCCGCGCCGAGGAAGCCAACCAGACCAAGTCGAAATTCCTCGCCAATATGAGCCACGAGCTGCGCACGCCGCTCAATGCCATCATCGGCTTCTCCGAGATCATGGGGTCGGGCATGTTCGGCGAGCTCGGCAGCGAGAAGTACCAGGAATATTGCCAGGACATCCTGACCAGCGGCCATTATCTGCTCGAGGTCATCAACGACATCCTCGACATGTCCAAGATCGAGGCCGGCCGCATGAAGCTCGACATGGAAGAGCTCGACCTCGCGCAGACACTCGCCGAATCCTTGCGGGTCGTCACCGGCCGCGCACAGGACAAGCACCTGACGCTCGATGCCGACATCGCAAAATCCATCTCGGTCGTCGCCGACCGCCGCGCCACCAAGCAGATCATCGTCAACCTGCTCTCCAACGCCGTGAAGTTCACGCCGGACGGCGGACGCGTCGTGGTGCGCAGCCGGCAGCTCGACGACAGGATCGTGCTGATGATCGCCGACACCGGCATCGGCATCGCACCGCATTCGCTGGCGCGGCTCGGGCGCCCCTTCGAGCAGGTCGAGAGCCAGCTCACCAAGACCTATCACGGCTCGGGCCTCGGCCTTGCCATCGCCCGCTCACTGGCGCAGCTCCACGGCGGCTCGATGCGCCTGCGCTCGAAGATCGAGGTCGGCACCGTCGTGCGCGTGACCCTGCCGCGGGATGCGGTGAAGGCGGGATCGGGGATATCGGCTGCGGCTTAAAACCGCGAGCAACGATCGAGTCAGTTTCGATCTGGGATGCCCTTCTCCCCTTGTGGGAGAAGGTGGCGCGAAGCGCCGGATGAGGGGTGTCTATCCACGCGCAATACTTTCGGGAGGAGAGATACCCCTCACCCGTCTCGCCGCTACGCGGCGAGCCACCCTCTCCCACAAGGGGAGAGGGGAAGAAGAGCTCTCGGTTCACTCGGCTCAGCCAAAAGACCTTCCGCTTACGATTGCAGCGTCGGCGCGACCTCGCGCGCGACGTTGACCAGCGCTGCAATCAGCGGCGTCATGGGATCGCGCTGCGGGATCACCAGGCCGATGCTGTAAGTGACCTCGGGATCGACGATCGGGATCGACCGCACGGTGTCGGACAGGCCGAGCGTCTCGGCGAGCTTGGCCGGCATCACGCTGGCCCAGCGCCCGGTCTTGACGTGCGTGAACAGCACCAGCAGCGAGTTCGAGGTCAGCGTCGGCGTCGCCTCCGCGCCGACCGATCGCAATGCGCGGTCGATGATGCGGCGGTTCTGCATGTCTGGCGTCAAGAGGCACAGCGGCACCTGGCCGACCTCGGTCCAGGTCACCGTCTCGCGATCGCCGAACATCGCGTCCGGCGCGGTGAGCAGGCGATAGCTCTCGTTGTAGAGCGGGATGGTGCGCACCTTGCCGATCGGCTCGTTCTCGATATAGGTCAGCCCCGCATCGACCTCGAGATTTTCCAAGAGCCCCAGCACCTCGGACGAGGTGGTGGACTGGATGCGGAAGCGCACCTCCGGATGCTTGGCACGAAACGGCGTCGTCAGCGCGGCGACCATGCCGAGCACGGTCGGGACCGCCGCGATGCGGATCTCGCCGGAGAGCTGATGCTTCAGCCCGTTGATCTCGTCGCGCATCGCGCGGGCATCGCCCACGATCCGCCGCGCCCAGTCGAGCGCCCGCTCGCCTTCGGGGGTAAATCCCTGAAAGCGCGAGCCGCGCTGGACCAGCATCACGCCGAGAATCTCCTCGAGCTGCTTGAGCCCGGTCGACATCGTCGGTTGCGTCACGCCGCAGGCCTCGGCCGCGCGTCCGAAATGCCGCTCCTTCGCCAGCGCCAGCAATAGTTCAAGCTTGTCGATCAACCGGTCGTCCCCTCGGATTCCATCGTGGCACGCAAGCTAGCACGCCGGGCCTGCACCAACACGCAAAAACCCGCAGCCGACCCAACTTTCATGACCAATCCGTATCGATGGATTGCGGTTGCAAATCGATCGGAATCCGCAATCGCAGCTTCTGAGCGATGAGCTCGGTCACCGCGCTGAAGCAGGCTATGACCCTTCCAGCAGCGCCCTGAACACGCGCCGCACCTCGCTCTGGGTCTCCTTCACCCGCGCCTCCAGCGAGGAGAAATCCGGCGCGTCGCCGGCGCGCGCCATGACGCGTTGCAGGTCGGTGCCGGCGGTATCAGGCTTGAAGCGCTCGCTGACGCAGAGACGCAGGATCTGCGTGAGGTCGTGATAGAGCCGCGCCGCGGCCCGCAAAATCTCCGTCTCCGATTGCGCGAGCACGCCGATCCTGCAGGCATTCTCCAGCACCTGCATGGTGCTGACGTCGAGAATCTCGGGCTTGTCGTGCGCGTGCACGAGCTGGAGATACTGCGCGATGAAGTCGATATCGACCATGCCGCCGGCGGCATGCTTGAGATCCCAGCAATCCGCCTCGCCCTTCTCCTGCGCGATCGCGCGCCGCATGTCGGCGACGTCGTTGGCGGTGATGGCAGGATCGCGGCGGCGGGTCAGGACATCGCGGATGACGCGCTCGATCCGTTCCCGGAATTCGGGCGAAGCCGAGACCACGCGCGCACGCGTCAATGCCATGTGCTCCCAGGTCCAGGCTTCGTTGGCCTGGTAGTCCGCGAACGAGACGAGGCTCGAAGCCACCGGACCTGCGCGTCCCGAGGGCCGCAGCCGCATGTCGATCTCGTAGAGCACGCCGTAATTGGTGCGGGTCGTGAAGGCGCTGATGAGGCGCTGGGTGAAACGGGCGAAATAGTGTGCGCCGTGAAGCGATTTCACCCCGTCGGAGTCCGGATGGTCGCCGTCGAAATCATAGAGCAGGATCAGGTCGAGATCGGACGAGGCCGTCATCTCGCGGCTGCCGAGCCGGCCCATCGCGACGATCGCGGTCTCCTGACCCTTGATGCGGCCGTGCTGGGCGGCGAAGCGATCGGCGACGAGACCGTGCACGGTGTGGACGATTCCCTCCGCGACGTCGGCGAAGGCCGTGCTCGCCTGCTGCGCCGAGACCGTGCCGGAGAGGATGCGTGTGCCGATCAGGAACAGGCTCTCCTGCCCGAACAGGCGCAGGCGATCGAGGAACTCCTCGTATGAGCCGGCGTCCTGCACGGTGGTCGCGAGCCGCCCCGACAATTCCTGCCTGTCGGGCATGGCGCCGAAGAAGCGCGGATCGATCAGGCCATCCATCAGCTGAGGCTGCCGCGCCAGCATGTCGCCGAGCCGCGGCGCGGCTCCCAGCACCAGCGCCACCAGCGCGACGAGATCGCGGTTCTGGCCGAGCAGCGTAATCAGCCGGCCGCCGCGCTGCAGCGCGCCGAGGAAATGATCGAACGAAACGACGGCGCGATCCGGCTCTTCGGCATGGGCAAGGCCGTCGATCAAGGCCGGCACGAACTCGACGAAGGCGCTTCGCGTCGCCTCAACGCGGAAGACGCGATAGTCGCCGGTGATCCAGTCGCGCACCGTCTGCGCGACCGCGGCGGGCTTCTTGAAGCCGAGCGTCGCGAGGTGCTGCAGCAGGCGCGGATCATCGGGGCCCGCACCGTAGTCGAGCGCCGGCAGCCTCGCCGTGCCGGTGGGGTCATCGCCCTCGAACAGTTTTTCGTAATGGCCCTGGACGATCTGGAGCTGGCGCAAGAGGTCGCGCGCAAAGGCCTCCCGAGTCCGATAGCCGAAGAACCACGCAAAGCGCTCGACCGCTTGCTTGTCCTCCGGCAGCGTGTGGGTTTGCTCGTCGGCGATCATCTGCAGGCGATGCTCGACACGGCGCAGGAATTCGTAGGCGGTCGCCAGCTCGTCGCGCGCCGCCACAGTGATCCAGTTGCTGGCGGCGAGCACGTCAAGCGCCCGCAGTGTCGGCCGCACCCGCAATTCCGGATGGCGGCCGCCGGCAATCAATTGCTGGGTCTGCGCGAAGAATTCGATCTCGCGAATGCCGCCGCGTCCGACCTTGACGTTGTGGCCCTCGACCGCAACCTCGCTCTGGCCGCGATAGGTCTGCATCTGCCGCTTCATGTCGTGTACGTCGGCAAGTGCGGCAAAGTCGAGATGCTTGCGCCAGACGAACGGCCCGATCTCGGCGAGCAATGCCTCGCCCGCTTTTGAATCGCCGGCACAGGTCCGCGCCTTGATCATCGCGGCGCGCTCCCAGGTGCGCCCTTCCCGCTCGTAATAGTTCAGCGCGGCGTCCCGCGAGATCGCCACCTGCGTCGAGGACGGATCGGGCCGCAGCCGCAAATCGACGCGGAAGACGTAACCATCATAGGTGCGCTGCTGCAGGATGCGCGCCATGCCTTGCGTCACGCGGACGAAGAACGGCTGCGGCTCGATATCGGGCGCGAGGGTCGTCGCATCGGGATCGAAGAACACGATGAGATCGATATCGCTGGAATAGTTCAGCTCGCCCGCACCCATCTTGCCCATCGCGAGCACGATCAGCCCGCAGCCCTCTTCGGGTGCCTCGGGATTGGGCGGTGAGAGCTTGCCGCGTGCGGCTTCCTGCCGCAGCAGATATTGCAGCGCCGCCTGCACCGAGGACACCGCGACATCGGTCAGCGCCGCCGTCACCCGCATCACCGGCCAGACACCGCCGATGTCGCACAGCGCGATCAGGAGCGCAGCCTCAGCCTTCATGCGGCGGAGCAGCCGCATCACCTCGGCCTCCTCCGAAGCCGCGAGCACCGCGCTGCGCGCCTCCGCGATCAGCGCCGTCAGATGCGCATCCGGATCGCATTCGAGCAGCCGGATCAGGCGCAAGGCATCGGCGCGCACCAGGTCGAACAGATAGGGCGAGAATTCCGCAATCCCGGTCAGTATCTCGCGGGCGAAGGGATGGCCGAGATGCGTTTCAAGACGGGCCGATTGGGCCGGCTCGAGCTCGGCCAGCCAGCTTTCGAAACGGCGTTCGTCGGTTGCGGAAGCGGCAATATGGGGAGCCTCCGCGAAGCGTGCGGCCAGCCTCTCACCATGCTTGTCCGCGTTTCCCGGCGCGGAGTGGTTCATGCCACCTTCTGTGGCACATCCGGTATTGGCGGAGCAACCCTGTCGCCGGCACCCGCGCGCGCCGGCAGCACGAGCGTGGCGACGAGGCCGGGATGGGCATCGCCCAAGCGCAATTCGCCGCCGTGCAATGTCGCGACCGCCGAGGCGAGGCTGAGGCCGAGGCCCGAGCCCGGCAGCGTGCGGCTGGCCTCCAGCCGCACGAATCGCTCGATGACGTGCTTGCGGTCGGCTTCGGGGATGCCGGGGCCGCGATCGGTGACGCTGAGCAGCACCAGGTCGCCGTCGCGCCTCGCCTCGATCGTGATTTGCCGCGCGTCCATGCTGACCACGGTTCCCGCCGGCTGCGCCGCGGGCTGGCCGTATTTGATCGCGTTCTCGACAAGATTGGCAAGCGCCTGGCTGATCAGCTCGCGATTGGCATGAACCGGCGTCGGCTCGCACTTGACCTTCAGGGTCATGCCGTCGTCCTCGGCGAGCGGCTCGTAGAGCTCGTGGATGCCCTCCGCGACCTCCGCGGCATCGAAGTCGTCCATGTTGCCGCGCGCCTGTCCGGATTCCGCGCGCGCGATCATCAGAAGCGCATTGAAGGTCCGGATCAGCCCGTCGGACTCCTCGATGGTCCGCTCCAGCGCGGCGCGATAATCCGCCTCGCAGCCCGATTTCGCCAGCGCCTCCTCGGCGCGATTGCGCAGCCGCGTCAGCGGCGTCTTGAGGTCGTGGGCGATGTTGTCGGAAACCTCCTTCAGCCCCGCCATCAGCGCCTCGATCCGCTCCAGCATGGCGTTCAGGTTCTCGGCGAGGCGATCGATCTCGTCGCCGCTGCGCCCCACGGGCAGGCGCTCGCTGAGATCGCCGGTCATGATCCGCTGCGCCGTGCCGGTCATCGCGTCGATGCGCCTCAGCACCCGCCGCGCGACGAAGATGCCGCCGCCGAGGCCGAGCACGACGACGATCAAGACCGAAAACTGCGCCGCCTTGGCGACGATGCCGAACAGGCGCCGCCGCTCGGCCAAGTCGCGGCCGATCAGAAGCCGGAAGCCGTTCTCCAATTCGGTGACGCGAACGAGCGCGCGATGATCGCGGTCATCGCTGTCCTCGATCCGCCGGTAGGCTGTCTCCGACCAGCCGCGCGTCGCCATAACGCCCGGCGCCAGCGAGCCGACATTGCCGGCGATCGCCTGGCCCGTCGGCGTGGTCACGAGATAGAGATTGGCGCCTGGCCGCAGCGCCCGATACTCGATCGTGCGCACGAGACCGACTAGGCCGCGGCGGTCGTAGATCTCGTTGATCTCCGAGGTCTCGGCATTGACGGTCTGCGTGATCTCCTCGGTGATCAGCCGCCGCGTATTCCAGGCGAAATAGGCCAGCAGCGAGGCCGCGAACATCGCGAACAGCAGCAGATAGACCAGCGTCAGCCGGAACGCCGTGGTGCGGACGAGTTTACCGAATGCCGTCACGGATCATGTACCCAGTTTCAACCACGCGCCTGCATCACGAGCATCGACACTCACGTATTTCGCTTTGTTTACAATAACATAGCCTTTAGATTGTCGCACCTGCGCCTAGGTCCCTTGTGGAACGAGCAACGCGAAAGGCATTCGTGACCACACGTGATAGGCGCACGCGGAACGTTAAAGGGGCACTCGATCGGAACCAAGTTAAATCCCCGCAAGCTCGGGCCATGCGGACACCGGACGGAGCCTGCGGGAGCAGTGATCCGCTGTGGGCCTCCCCTTCCGACCACGCTGAGGAACATCAGCCGTTACGGGCGGACGTCCTTGTCGAGGGCATCGCGCCATTGCGGTCAAACCCGCCGGCCTCCCTCACACTTCCAGCCATTGCGCGCGAACGTCGCTGTTTGATTTCAGTTGCTCGGGCGTACCTTCGAAGACCACACGACCGTGCCCCATGACGTAGACGCGGTTGGAGATCTTCATCGCAATCGACAGCTTCTGCTCGACGAGCAAAATTGCGACGCCGGCCTGCGCAATGCGGGCGATGAGATCGCCGACCTGCTGCACGATCAAGGGCGCAAGACCTTCGGTCGGCTCGTCGATCATGATGAGATCGGGGTCGCCCATCAGGGTCCGGCACGTCGTGAGCATCTGCTTCTCGCCGCCTGACAGCACCCCCGCAGGCGTATCTGCCCGCGCGGCAAGATTCGGAAACATGTCGAGCATGTCCTGAAGCTGCCATTTGCCGGGACGCCGCGTATCCTTGATGCCGAGGAGCAGATTCTGGCGGACCGTCAGCCCCGGAAAGATGTCCCGATGCTCCGGCACATAGCCGAGACCGAGGCGCGCGATCCTGTAGCTCGGCAGCCCCGCGATGTCCTTGCCTTTGAAGCGGATCGTGCCTTGCGGCGCAACCTCGCCCATGATCGCCTTGACAGTGGTCGAACGTCCGACGCCGTTGCGGCCGAGCAGGCTGACGACCTCGCCTGCCGCAACGTCGAGATCGACGCCCTGGAGAATGTGGCTCTTGCCGTAATAGGCGTGCAGGTCCCTGACCTCCAGCATCAGTGCGCCTCCTCGCCGAGATAGGCTTCCTTAACTTTCGGGTCCCGCCTGATCTCCTCCGGCGTGCCGGAAGCAATGATGTGGCCGTAGACCAGCACGGAAATGCGGTCGGCCAGGCCGAACACAACGCTCATGTCGTGTTCGACGATGACCAGGGTCTTGCCCTCGGTCAGGCGCCGGATCAGCGACACCGCGCGGTCGGTCTCGGCGTGGCTCATGCCCGCCGTCGGTTCGTCCAGCAGCACGACGGTCGCGCCGCTGGCGATGGTGATGCCGATCTCGAGTTCGCGCTGCTCAGCGTAGGTCAACAAGCCGGCCGGAACATCGCGCCGATGCGTCAGATGGATGTCGTCGAGGATTTGCGCCGTGCGCTCGCGCACCTCCGGCAGGCTATCGACGTTCTTCCAGAAGGCGTAACGGTGCCCCGTCGCCCACAGCACGGCACAGCGGACGTTCTCCCAGACCGACATGCGCGCGAATACGTTGGTGACCTGGAACGACCGCGACAGGCCGCGCCGGTTGATCTCGAACGGCCTGAGGCCGGAGATCACATCGCCGTTCAGTCTCACCTCGCCCGAGGTCGGCTTGATGTGGCCACTGATGAGATTGAACGTCGTCGATTTCCCGGCACCGTTCGGACCGATGATGGCGTGACGCTCACCTTGCGCGACGCTGAGATTGAGATCGCGGATGATGCCGACATTGCCAAAGCGCTTCTCAACGGCGCGGACTTCGATCGCTGCCGTCATGCCAAGTACCCCCGATCGCGCGCGACCGTCGCCGCGCGGTCCCATGCCTCGGCGACGCGCCGCCAGCTCAGGCGCGCGACGAAGAAGCCGCCGATGAGGAGGACCGCCGCGCTCGCCCACGTCAGCGGCGACGCCGGACTGAAGGCAACGCCGAACAGGTTGATCGGATTGCCCTGACCGCTATGCGTGCGCGCGATCGATTCGATCGTCAGGATCACACCGCAAGCCAGTGCCAAGGTCGGCACCGCCGCGATCAGATAGGAAGGGATCACCGTCGGCAGAGTTCCGGCGCGAACCAGCGGCCGGTGCATCATGACCAGCCCGGCGATGCCGCCGGGGGACAGCATCACGATGCCGATGAAGATAATGCCGAAATAGAGCTGCCACACGCCGGTGACGCTGGTCAGCCCGAGCTGAAGATAGGTCACGAGGATTGCACCCAGGATGGGTCCGAAGAAGTACGCGACGCCGCCAATGAAGGTCGAGAACAGCACGAGGCCGGATTGGATCGCGCCGAGATAGGCGGCGTTGGCGATCTCGAAGTTGATCGCGGCCAGGCCCCCTGCCACGCCAGCGAAGAAGCCGGCAAAACAGAAGGCGATGTAGCGCACCACGTGCGGATCATAACCGATGAACTGGACGCGCTCGGGGTTGTCCCGCACCGCATTGCTGATTCGCCCCAGCGGGGTCCGCGTCAGCGCATACATCGCGACGGCCGAGATCACCAGCCAGAACGCGATGAGGTAATAGACCTGAAGCTGCGGGCCGAAACTCAAGCCGAAGATCTTCGGCAAAGCCGTGCGGTCGGTCGATATTCCGGACTCGCCGCCGAACACCGAACGCAGGATCAGCGAGGACGACGCCACCAGCTCGGCAATGCCGAGCGAGATCATCGAGAACACGGTACCAGCCCGCTTGGTCATCAGCCAGCCGATGATGATCGCGAAAACGAGGCCGCCGAGTCCACCGAACAGCGGTATGAACGGCAGCGGGATTGGCCAGCCGTGCGAGACCACTGCATTCATCATGTGGCACGCTGCGAAGCCGCCGAGGCCGTAATGCACCGCATGGCCGAACGACAAGAGGCCGGTCTGGCCGAGCAGGATGTTGTAGGACAGCGCGAACACGATCGCGATGCCGATCAGGCTGAAGGACGTCAGCGAGCCGCCGGAGGAGAAGATCAGCGGCAGCACGATCAGCACGGCGATGCCGGCAAGCCATATGCCGTAGAAGCGCAGGCCGTCGCCGGCCGGCTTCCCTGCGATTGTCGATGTCGGCGTCGATGTCGTTTTGGCGTTCATGTCTCGCGCGTCCCCATCAGGCCCATGGGGCGTACGATCAGAATGATCACCAGCAGCAGGTAGGGTACGATCGGCGCCACCTGGGCAATGGTGACGTTCCAGATGTCGGTGAGCACGGACGGCCCTGCCGACGGATCGAGCGGACCGAAGGCGCTCGCCAACGAACCGTTCAGCGCCACCGCGAAGGTCTGTATCAGGCCGATCACCAGCGAGGCGATGAAGGCGCCCGGCAAGGAGCCGAGGCCGCCAAACACGATGACGACGAACAGGATCGGTCCCAGCGCCGCGGCCATGTCGGACTGCGTCACCAGCGCCGGACCGGCGATCACGCCGGCAATTCCCGCCAGCGCGCTGCCGACGCCGAACACCAGCATGAATATGCGTCCGACATTGTGACCGAGATGCCCCACCATATGGGGATGCGTCAGCGCGGCCTGAACGATCAGGCCCACCCTCGTGCGCTTGAGCACCATCAGCAACACGATGAATATCAGGATCGACACAGCCAGCATGAAAATCTTGTAGGCGGGATAATTCGTCGAGAAGATCGTGAAGGCCGGAAAGTCGAGCAGCGCCGGCACGCGGTAATCGACGGGGCTCCTGCCCCACATCATCGCCACGATTTCTTCGATCGCGAACGCAAGACCGAAGGTCAGGAGCAACTCCGCCACATGGCCGTGCTTGTGCGTATTGCGCAGGCCGTAGCGCTCGACCGCCATGCCGATCGCGCCGACCAGCAGCGGAGCCAGCAGCAGGGCCGGCCAGAAGCCAATCCATTTGGTGAGCTGGAAACCGAAGAAGGCGCCGAGCATGTAAAAGCTGGCATGGGCGAAGTTGAGCACGCCCATCATGCTGAAGATGACGGTCAGGCCGCTCGACAGCAGGAACAGCAGCATGCCGAACAGCAGACCGTTCAGCGTCGATATAACGATCAGTTCAAGCACAGTAATCACACCTCTGGCCGGGACAGAAACGGCCCCGGCGAAGTCGGTCCGGATGCGAGCAGCAACCTTCCCGCGAGCCGCTGTCGGCTGCGGGAAGGCAAAGCTATTCCAGGCTTACGGCCGGGTCATCTTGCAGGTTGTGGGAACCATCGTCTTGGATGTGTCGATCTTGGAAACCAGATGCCATCCCCAGCCGGTGCCTTCCTCGTCGAACGGCTCGTCTGCAGCGAGCTTGCCGAAGGAGGAGATGTAGATCGGCTGGAAGAACTGGTGATCGTCCTTGCGCATGACGCCCTCACCGCCATCCAGCACCTCGAACTTGAGATCCTCGAGGGCAGCCGCGACCTTCACCGGGTCGAGCGAGTTGGCCTTCTCGGCCGCGGCCTTGAACATGCGCATCTCGTTGACGGCGCGCGGATACCAAAGCGACATGTTGACCTTGGCACGGAAGGTCTTTTCGAAGTCCATCGCCGGCTGGTGGCCGGAATTGGCAAAGCCCTCGGTGATCTGGAAGACCTGATGGTCGAGACCGGTCTGCTTGATTGCGGTCGGACCACCAGCGCCGCCGGCATAGTAGGTGTACCAATTGACCTTCAGGCCGGCGTCCGCCGCGGCTTTGAGCAGCAGTGCGATGTCCTGGCCCCAGTTGCCGGTCACGACGCTATCGGCGCCCGAAGCCTTGATCTTGGCGATATAAGGCGAGAAGTCGGTGATCTTCAACAGCGGATGCAGTTCGTCACCGACGATTTGGATGTCGGGCCGCTTGGCGCCCAGCATCTTGCGCGCATCCGCACGCACCGACTGGCCGAAGGAGTAGTCCTGGTTGATCAGGTACACCTTCTTGATCGCGGGGACATCCTTCATGTAGCTGGTGAGCGCTTCCATCTTGATGTCGGAGCTCGCATCCCAGCGAAAATGCCAGTAGCTGCACTTTTCGTTGGTCAGGCTCGGATCTACGGCGGCATAGTTGAAGTAGAGCACTTCCTTGCCGGGATTGCGCGTGTTGTTCTTGGTAACGAAGTCGGACAGCGCTGCGGCGACCGACGAGCCGTTGCCTTGCGTGATGAAGCGGGCGCCGGCATCGATGGCCTTCTGCGCCTGCACCAGGCTTTCCTGCGGGTTGGTCTTGTTGTCGAGAGGCAGAATCTCGATCTTGCGGCCCAATATGCCGCCCTTGGCGTTGATCTCGTCAGCCAGATACTGGAACGTCTTCAAGCCGCCTTCACCGATGCTGGCGCCACCGCCGGACAGCGGATCGATGTAGCCGAACTTGATTGTTTCCTGCGCGAATGCCGCTCCTCCGAGCATCGTCAGCGCTGCCGCCGCAGCAATTGCGAGCTTGTGCATCCTGGCCTTCTCCCTTTTGTATGTTCTTGTCCTTGGCGATCGAAGCTGACTCACAACGTCGGTCGCGCCCACTCTTCGCTACTCCAATATTGAATACTGTGTAAAGTTTTGGTGCAAGAAGTAATTGCGGCCTCAACGTGAAGATTGCCGCGCGCCGTCCGGAATATTGAATTCACAGGCAACTTTTGGGATCAAAGCCGCGCTCAATCTGCGGCTGACATCAAGTCCGAACGGGAAAGGATGAAGAGCGCGATCAGGGTCTCAGATTGGTTGCTTTATACCACTCCCCGACGGGGCTTGAGCCCCAAAAGGAACAGCCGCGAAAAATAATCGGCAATCTGCATCGGAGACCAGCTCCGCTCGTCCCTGAACCAGATCGGGTACCAGTGGCCCATTCCAGTCAGAACGCGTTCGGCGAAGTAAGTGTCGACGCTGCGGAAGTATCCCTCGTCGATCCAACACTGGTGGTTTCTCTGGTCCTGCTGGATCGTTGCGAGCACCTGCCTGACATAGTGCTTGCGGTCAACGTCGTTGAGATAGTTGATGTTGTGGTAGGTCGCCTTCGGGCCGCAAGGGGTATCGTGCAGCATCAACAACAGGCGGACTCTCTGGACGACGTAATCGAACGCCCCGAGCCTCAGGTCCTGCAAATATTCTCGAATCCCGATCTCACCGCCCAGACCTCTTCGCAGGCAAGCCAGCAAGAGGCGCTCCTTCTCGCTGAAATGATAATAGATGCCGGCGCGGGTCATGCCTGCC
Organism: Bradyrhizobium sp. IC4060; assembly: GCF_020193715.1. Classification (NCBI taxonomy): domain Bacteria; kingdom Pseudomonadati; phylum Pseudomonadota; class Alphaproteobacteria; order Hyphomicrobiales; family Nitrobacteraceae; genus Bradyrhizobium; species Bradyrhizobium sp. IC4060. Next base: position 1,238,631 of record NZ_JADYVJ010000001.1, read on the forward strand.
TCCGCCGCGATGCTCTCGAGCGACGTACCGGACGCGCCCCTTCGATTGAAACTGTCCGAAGCAATCGAGAGCATCCTGTCCAGCTTCGCGGCGCGCTTGTTCAATTTCGAGCGGGACTGGAGAAATGGTGCCAGGCTCGGCGCTTCAGGCATGTCCGGTAAGGCAATCTCACGCCGATACACCCCATGCGTGATGATGTCGTCAATGGCATCAATCGCCTGCTGGCGCGAATAATAGTCGCGCTCGGAGAACCAGAACGGAACCCAATCCAGGATGGAGATGAGGGCGACGGCCGTAAGGAGCGGCTCCTCGCAGGCAATCGAGCCGTCGGCAATGCCACGCTTCAGAAAGTCGGCGAGCAGCGCGGCATTCTGCCAGCGCCTGGCATGCACGTCTTTGCTGTAAGACGCAGCCAGTGCATCGATGTCGGAGAACAGGATCATGCGCTGGCCTTCAGGCCGCAGCCGGGCTCTTATGAAGCGCCTGACGATTTCGAGCCCGTCTATCCCGGGTTCGGCCGCCGTCTCGATTTCGTGCCTGTAGATCGCAAGACCGCGCAGGTAGCAGTGAAAGATCAGGTCTTCCTTGTCGCGGAAGTAGTGGTACAGCGCTCCCGGCACCGATCGAACCGATGCTGCGACCTGCTCCATCGTCACATTCGCATAGCTATGGCGGGCAAACAGCTTGGAAGCCGACACGAGGATCTCTTCAGCTCGGTCGGACGGGAAGGCGGCGACTTGCAAGCTTGAATATCCTTCCTGATCGTGGACGGATTCACCCCGGTGAAACGTCCACTACCACACGTCGGATATTCTTGCCATCGGACGAGGCGTTAGGCCAGTATCGCCCGCAACCCTCGGACGGCGGTGCAAATGAAGACGCAGCCGATGATTGCAGGCGCGCCGTAGATCGACGCCGAACGCCCTATCTCATGCCGTCACGGATCATGTATCCGGCGCCGCGGATCGTGTGCAGCAGCGGGCGCTCGAAGCCCTTGTCGATCTTGGAGCGCAGCCGCGAGATGTGCACGTCGATGACGTTGGTTTGCGGATCGAAATGATAGTCCCAGACATTCTCCAGCAGCATGGTCCGCGTCACCACCTGGCCGGCGTGCTTCATGAGGTATTCGAGCAAGCGAAATTCGCGCGGCTGCAGCGTCAGCTCGTCCTTGCCGCGGGCGACGCGATGCGAGAGCCGGTCGAGCTCGAGATCGCCGACGCGATAAAGCGTCTCCTCGGCGGGACCGCCGCGGCGGCGAGACAGCACTTCGACGCGGGCCAGCAGCTCGGCGAAGGAATAGGGTTTCGGCAGATAATCGTCGCCGCCGGCGCGCAGACCCTTGATGCGGTCATCGACCTGCCCGAGCGCGGAGAGAATCAGCACCGGCGTCGTATTGCCCTTGTCGCGCAATGCGCCGATCAGCGACAGGCCGTCGCGCTTGGGCAGCATGCGGTCGACCACCAGCACGTCGTATTCGCCGTTCTCGGCCATGGCGAGGCCTTCCTCGCCGTCGGCGGCGTGGTCGGCGATGTGTCCGACTTCGCGAAACGCCTTGGCGAGGTAGTCGGCGGATTCGCGGTCGTCTTCGATGATGAGGAGGCGCATCGTGCGTTCGGCGGCGGTCAAGGAGGTCAACCTTCTCTAAACATGGCGCGAGCGGCGACCGCATGCAAGCCGAGCAGGAGAGGCTCGAAGCGGGGAAAAAGGCGGGCGGTGAAGCTGGGGGGACCTCACCGCCCTAGGCCTTCCGACGGAGGGGGGCGTAATTCCACCGGAAGGTAGATGAGGGAAGCCAGCGTTGCGCTGCTTCCCCGAAGGGCACCGGCGGCGGGGGCGACTGATGCCGGCGGTACCCTTCATCTCGTAGGCCTCCTGAAGGCCTCAGCCCTTGGCGATGGGCACCGCGACGAAGCGCGACTGGCCGCCGCTCTTCACGCGCATCAGGACGCTGTTCTTGTTGTCGGTCCGCGCCGCGTTGATCGCGTCGCGGACTTCGCCGGCGGTTGCCACGCTCTTGCCGCCGACCTCGAGGATCACGTCGCCTTCCTTGAAGCCGCGTTCGGCCGCCGCGCTCTTCGGATCGACCTCGGTGACCACGACGCCTTCCTTGCCGGCACCGGCCACGGAATTGGCCGGCGCAACGGTCATGCCGAGCTTCGGCACGTCGGTGCCCTTGCTGGCGCCCTTGCCGCTGTCCTTGTCGGTATCGGCCTTGGCTTCGACCGTATTCGGCAACTGGCCGAGGGTGAGGTTGACGACCTTGTCCTGGCCCTTGTGCAGCACATTGAGCTTCACGGACGCGCCGGGCGCCATGCCGCCGATCGTGCGGGCGAGCTCGCGGGCATCCTTGACGGGGTCGCCGTTGACCGCGGTGATCACGTCGCCGGACTCGATGCCGGCCTTCGCGGCCGGACCGTTGGCCTGCGGCTCCGCCACCAGCGCGCCTTCGGCCTTCTTCATGCCGAGGCTGTCGGCGATGTCGGAGGTGACGGGCTGGATCTGGACGCCGATCCAGCCGCGGCTGACCGAGCCCTTGTCCTTGAGCTGCGCAACCACGCTCTTGACGGTGTTGGCCGGGATCGAGAACGCGATGCCGACGCTGCCGCCGGAGGGCGAGTAGATCGCGGTGTTGACGCCCATCACCTCGCCGTTGGTGTCGAAGGCCGGACCGCCGGAATTACCCTTGTTCACGGGCGCGTCGATCTGGATGAAATCGTCATACGGGCCGTTGCCGATGTCGCGGCCGCTCGCCGAGACGATGCCCGCGGTCACGGTGCCGCCGAGACCGAAGGGATTGCCGACCGCGAGCACCCAGTCGCCGATCCGCGGTTTGCTGTCGGCGAGCTTGGCGAAGGGGAAGTTCGTGCTGCCTTCGACCTTGATCAGCGCGAGGTCGGTGCGCTGGTCGGTGCCGATCACCTTGGCGGTGTAGGTCTTGCCGTCGTCGGTGGTAACCTCGACCTTGTCGGCGCCATCGACCACGTGGTTGTTGGTCACGGCATAGCCGTCAGCCGAGATGAAGAAGCCGGAGCCCTGCCCCTGCACGACGCGGCCACGGCCGCCCTTCAGGCCGGGGGGCAAACCATCCGGACCACCGAAGCGGCGGAAGAAGCGCTCCATCGGCGAGCCCGGCTGGAACGGCGAGGAGGAATCGTCGCCGTCGTCATTGCTCGCGGTCTTCTCCTTCATGTTGACCTTGACCGAGATCACCGAAGGCTTCACGCGCTCGACGACGTCGGCGAATCCGACCGGACGCTCGACCTTGCGGACCTCGTTGTTGACCTGCGCATGCGCCGGGCTGGAGAACAGGTCGGCCGGCGAGGACGACGGGCTGAAGCCATAGACGGCCGCGCCGAGACCGGCGACGACGGAAGCCATCAACGCGAGCTTGCGCGCGGAAAACACCGACCGGCGCGGCTGCCGGTAGGACGGGAGGTTCGAAAGGTCGATACGATCGTTCATGCGGAAATCTCCAGAGCCCTGAATTCCTGTTGGTGCCGGATGCCGGCACCTTGCGGACCTGAAGATGGGGACTCCCGCCTTACCGCGCGCTGGCGGCGGGGTTAAACTTTCGTAATGATGGTCGAGGCCGATGCGGCAGTTTAGCACAGGCCAAAAATCGTGGTCTTACAGGAACTTAATCGAGTTCCCCGACAAGGCGGCAGGCGCGAATTCTGGCCCCTCAGCTCGCCCTGACACTGACGATGAACTCGTCGACTTCGCGCTTCAAGGTCTCGGCCTGCCGCGACAGATCGACGGCCGAATCCCTGGCTTCGGCCGCCATGCGGCCGGTCTCGGCCGAGGTGGAGGTGATCTGGACGATATGGTTGGAGACGTCGAGGGTTCCGCGCGCGGCGTCCTGGGCGCTGCGCGTGATCTCCTGTGTGGCGTTGCGCTGCTGGGCGGTGTCGACCTCAATGCCCGACATGATCGACGAGATCTCCGACAGCGTCCTGGAAATGCCGTCGATCGCGCCGCGGGTCTCCGCGGTGATGCCCTGAATGCTGGCGACCTGCGAGGTGATCTCCTCCGTCGCCTTGCTGGTCTGATGCGCCAGGTTCTTCACTTCCGAGGCGACCACCGCAAACCCCTTGCCCGCTTCGCCGGCCCGTGCCGCCTCGATGGTGGCGTTGAGCGCCAGGAGATTGGTCTGCGATGCGATCGCCTGGACGAGCTGGACGACCTCACCGATCTTTTCGGCGGCATCCGACAGCGTGTGAATGGTATCGCGGCTCTTCTCCGCCTGGCTTGCAGCGCCTTCGGCGCGCTGGGTCGCGTCCGTGACGCGGCGGCTGATCGTGCCGATCGAGTTCGTCATCGCCTCGGCGGACCCTGCAACCGTCTGCACGCTGGCGCTGGCCTGGCTCGCCGCGCTCGCGACCGCATTGGCCTTGGTGCTGGTGTCGTTGGCGGTCCGCGACAGCGTCTCCGCGTTGGTCTTCAGATGCACGGCCGATGACGCCACGCTGGCGACGACACTGGCGACGAGATCGTTGAAGCGCTTGATCCTGTTATCGAGGAATTTCGACCGCTCGGCCTGATGCTGCGCTTCATGCAGCTGCTGCTCGGAGAGGCGGCGCCGCTCGATGCCGTTGGTCTTGAACACCTCCAGCGCACCGGCGAGCAGGCCGATCTCGTTGGTGCGGCCGAGCCCCGGGACTGATGTCTCGAACTTCTGGTCGGCAACCTCGCGCATGGCATGCACGATGGCCGCGAGGGGATTGAGGATGCCGTTGCGCACGGCGAACCAGGTGGTGAAGCAGATCGCGAAAGCGACGACGGCGATCACGCCGCAGGCGACCAGGAAATAAGAAAACGCGGTCTGCGCCTGCTGGTAGATCTGCATGGCATGGTCGCGCGCCGGGCCGCTCAGCGCGGCGAAGTTCGAGGACAGGCTGGTGATCTCGTTGTTGAGATAGAGGACCGCGATGAAGCCGGTGCCGCCGCCGATGCCAAGCAGGAACAATAACGCAGCGACGACGGCGCCGACCAGGAAGCGGATCGTCAGATTGCTGTTCGCGAACATCGGGGGACTCAGGAGCTGGAATCAAATCTCGCGACAAGCTTCCAGACAAAGGTCAATTTAGCATGAACCACGCAGCCGTTGCCGCGCACTGCGTGGCACGACGTAGACGGCTTCAGGGCGATTTGGGTTCGTCCGACATCAAGGCCGCGAGCCGTGCCTTCTCGTCGGGCGTGAGCGGCGGTGCCGGTACGTCCACACCAGTTCGCGAGCGGCGGCGGATTTGCAGCCACAGCGCCAGGCCGCCGCCGATCAGCAGCACCGGCCCGAGCAGCCACAGCAGCAGGGTCTGCAGCTCGAAGCGCGGCTTGAGCAGCACGAACTCGCCGTACCGCGCCACCAGGAAATCGAGCACCTGCGAATTGCTGTCGCCGGCCGCGATGCGCTCGCGCACCAGCAGTCTGAGATCGCGTGCCAGCGGCGCATCGGAATCGTCGATCGACTGATTCTGGCAAACCATGCAGCGAAGCTCGCGCGACAATTCGCGCGCGCGCGATTCCTTCACCGGATCCGGCATGATCTCGTCGGGCTGCACGGCGTGGGCCGCCGGCAAAGCCAGCAACACCAACGCGATGAACGCGGCCATCATCCGGCGCATCGGGTCATTCCGCGGGCTGGAGGCGCTGCTTGGCCCGCGCCGGCTTCGGCGCGCCGACCCGCAGACGGCGGTCGGAGAGTGAGAGCACGCCGCCGAACGCCATCAGCACCGGTCCCCACCAGATCAGGAGAACCAGCGGCTTGTGATAGATGCGCACGGCGATGGCGCCTTCGGCGGTGGCGTCGCCGAGCGAGACGTAGAGCTGGCTCGCGCCGCTGGTCAACAGCGCGGCCTCCGTCGTCGAGGAGCCGCGGGTGGTGAAGCTGCGCTTGGACGGCGTCATCACCGTGACCGCCTCGCCATCGCGGCTGATCTTGAACTCTGCGATCATCTCGCGGTAGTTCGGGCCCTGGCGTTGAAACAGCCCGTCGAGCTTCAGATCGTAGCCGGCGACATGGGCAGTCTCGTTCGGCTTCATGGTCGCGATGTATTCGCTGTTCCAGGTGGTCTCGCAGACGATCCCGATCAGCGCAACGCCGAGGCCGGCATGCGCGAACGCGGTGCCCCAGGCCGAGCGCGGCAGGCCGCGCGCCCGGTGCAGCACCGTTGCGAACGGCAGGCGCACCAGGCCCGTCCGCTCGACCAGATCGGTGACCGCGCCGGCGATGACGAAGACGCCGAGGCCGATCGCGAGCGGCGCCAGCGCGCTGCCGCCCCGCACCCAGGCCCAGACGATGGCGACCACGACCAGTCCGGCAACGCCGGCCGCGAGCAGACGTTGCATCACGCCGAGCAGGTCGCCGCGCTTCCACGCCAGCATCGGCCCGAACGGCACCGCGAGCAGCAGCAGCGCGAACAGCGGCGCGAAGCTCAGATTGTAGAAGGGTGCGCCGACCGACATCTTGAAATCGGCGAGCATCTCCATCGCGAGCGGATAGAGCGTGCCGAACAGCACCACCGCGCAGGCCACCGTGAGCAGCAGATTGTTCAGCACTAGCGCGCCCTCGCGCGAGATCGGCGCGAACAGGCCGCCCTGCTTCAGCGAGGTGGCGCGGCCCGCGAACAGCGACAGGCTGCCGCCGATGAACAGGCACAGGATCAAGAGGATGAACACGCCGCGGGTCGGATCGGTGGCGAAGGCGTGCACCGAGGTGATGACGCCCGAGCGCACCAGAAAGGTGCCGAGCAGCGACAGCGAGAAGGTCAGGATCGAGAGCAGGATGGTCCAGACCTTCAGCGCGTTGCGCTTCTCCATCACCAGCGCCGAATGCAATAGCGCGGTGCCGGCGAGCCAGGGCATCAGCGAAGCGTTCTCCACCGGATCCCAGAACCACCAGCCGCCCCAGCCGAGCTCGTAATAGGCCCAGTACGAGCCCATGGCGATGCCGAGGGTCAGGAAGATCCAGGCGACCAGCGTCCAGGGCCGCACCCAGCGCGCCCAGGCCGCATCGATCCGTCCCTCCATCAGCGCCGCGATCGCGAAGGAGAACGAGATCGAGAAGCCGACATAGCCGAGATAGAGCATCGGGGGATGCACGGCGAGACCGATGTCCTGAAGCACGGGATTGAGATCGCGTCCTTCGATCGGCGGGCTGGCGATGCGCAGGAAAGGGTTCGATGTCATCAGGATGAAGAGGTAGAACGCGCTGGCGACCCAGGCCTGCACAGCCAGCACATGCGCGCGCAGCGAGAGCGGCAGATTATTTCCGAAGCTGGCGACCAAGCCGCCGAACAGCGCGAGGATCAACACCCACAGCAGCATCGAGCCTTCATGGTTTCCCCACACGCCGGTAATCTTGTAGAGCAGCGGCTTCATCGAGTGGGAATTCTCGTAGACGTTGGCGACGGAGAAATCCGAGTTCACGTGCAGCATCACCAGCGCCGTGAACGAGGCGCCGACGAACAGCAGCTGAGCCAGTGCGGTCGAGCGCGCCACGTTCATCAGGGCGGCGTCGCCAAGGCGCGCGCCGATCAGCGGCACGACGGACTGGATCAGTGCGAGGGCGAGCGCCAGCACCAGCGCGTAATGTCCTGATTCCGCGATCACCGCACCGCTCCCTGCGGATTGCCCTGCGCGGTCGTCGCCGCGGGGGTGGCAGCGCCAGAAGCTTGGGTGCCGGAACCTTGGGTACCGTAATCGTCCTTCCAGTGCCCCTGCTTCTTCAGGGCATCGGCGACGTCCTTGGGCATGTAGGTCTCGTCGTGCTTGGCAAGGACGGTATCGGCCTTGAACACGCCGTTGGCATCGAGTGCGCCTTCCGCGACGACGCCCTGCCCTTCGCGGAACAGATCGGGCAGAATGCCTTTGAAGGCGACCGGCAGCTTGGCGTTGCCGTCGGCGACCTCGAACGTCACCGCAAGATTGTCGCCGCGCTGGAGCGAGCCGGGCTGCACCAGGCCGCCGAGGCGAAACCGCTTGCCGGGCTCGACATGCTTCTCGGCGACCATGGTCGGGGTCGAGAAGAACACGATGGAGTCGCGCAGCGCGTTGAGCACCAGCGCGGCCGCGAGCGCGAGCACGGCGAGCGATCCGCCGATGATGGTCATACGTCGCTGCTTGCGCGTCATGGCGTATCCGTTCTCCGCATCTGTCGTCCCGAAATCATCCGCCGATCCCGAGAGTCTTCAGGCCTTCGTTGAGCTGGCGCAGCCGCTCGGCGTTGCTGGCAACCGCCTGCCGGGCATCGGCCGAAGCGCCCATTGCCTTGTCCCGCTCGCCCATCACCAGATAGGCGCGCACCAGACGCAGCCAGCCCTCGACATCGTCGCCGTTCTGTTTCAGCCGCGTCGCGAGACGATCGACCATGCCGCGCACCATGGCGTTGCGATCGATTTCGGCCATGTCCTTGGAGGCAGCAATCGTCTCATCGGACAGCGCCGGCAGCGTGCCGCCGCCACCGACCCGCGCCAGCGAGGACTGCACCAGGGCACGCCACGGCGCATCCGCAGGCGCTTTCGCAAGCAGCGCGCGCCAGATATTGGCCGCGTCGTCCTTGCGGCCGTCCTGCTCGGCGGCAAGGCCCAGAAAGTAATTCGCCTTGGGATCGTCGGCGTTCAAGGCGTGTGCGCGCTCGAATTCGGCCTTGGCCTCGGCGGTCACCACGCCGCCGGCGGCAGCCGAGATCGCTTCGCCGAGATCGGACCTGCGCTCCGCGCTTTCGCCATTGTAGGTGAGCGAGTTGCGATAGGCGCGCACCGCGTCGTCGAAGCGGCCGAGCCGCTCCAGAACCGGCGCGAGCACGTTCCAGCCGCGCCCGTCCGTCGGATTCTTCTCAAGATGCTGCTCGACCTGCACGACGAGGTTCTCGAGCGACTGCGCCATGCCACCCCCGCGCTCCCGCTGCGCAAGGGGAAAGTCCTGCAGCCGGGGCGAGCCGAGTGGCATGTAGACGCCGGCCGCGATGAGCGGCAGTCCGGCAAGCGCCAGCACGGCCGCCGCACGGCGCCATTTGAGGTTCGACTTCGGCGCCGTTGCCGGCTCGCTGGCCGCCGCCGCGAGCAGCCTGCGGCTGACCTCGACGCGCGCAGCCTCCGCCTCCGGCGCCAAGATCAACCCTGCGGCGAGATCACGCTCAATTTCGGCCAGCTGGTCCTTGTAGACCGCGACCTCGCTGCCCTGATCCTGCGCGCGGCTGGTGCGGCCAAGCGGCAAGAGCACGGCGAAAATCGCCGCGACCGTCATCAGCGCGAACACGAACCATAGCGTCATCTGGCAAGCTTCCGGCGGCGCCCGAACCGCGCCTGTAGGTGCCTTTACACCACGGCCGGACGATGCGGCAATTGACAATTGTCAAGGCGGCGCAACCCACAGGTCGTCCCGAAAAGGTGAAAATCCAACGGCTTAGCCGATCTCGAAGTCGATACTTTGCGCGGCCTGCTCGCCGTGCCCGTCGAAGGCCTTCAGGAAGTATGTTCCGGGCTTGATTGCATCCGGCAATCTGATGCGCAGCGCTCCGACCGGAACCCGAGATGCAACCCTGGTGGCGGTCTCAGGCAGCTGCCGATCGCTGGCCTTCTCGACCAGCACCACCTTGGCTCCAACCATCAGCCGTTGATACTTGGCAACGATGACGCGGTTCTCAATTTCAATCGAGCTGATGACCGGTTTCATGCGCCTACAGATGGAAATTTCCAGACTTGCACCCGCGAAAGTACGGTGCGCCATCAGTGTCGTCAACTTCAAATTGTGATCAGGAAAAATGCGCGCCGATCAGCCTGCGCGCGACGATTTGCGCTCGCCCGTGAGTGCATTTTCGGCGGCCCGGCTCATCAATGAGGCGTAATCGTCGCCGAACAGCACTTGGCAGAAGCGGATCGCGGCCTGCACCTGCTGCTGCCGATAGGTGCGGACCTTGTGATCGGCGGCACGCAGCGACTGCACCAGCTGCTCGGTCGACCGTTCCACATATTGCTGGAGATCGGAGAAGGTACGCAGCGTCACCTCGTTGATCGCAAGCTCGCTCGCATAGTTGCGGCACGTCGCGACGAAGTCGATCAGTGCCACCGTTTCCTCGACTTCGGTGCTGTCGATCCGCGCGCCCGGCGGAATGTCCTTTTCGGGGCGCTGGCGCAGGATGCGGCGGACGCGGCCGGGAACGCTGTCGATCTCGGACTGCAGCGCATTGGAGATGTCGGCCCGGATCGACGTCAGTTGCTTGCCCCAGGTCGAATCGTTGCGCAGGTCGAGCTCGGTGCGCAGTCCGCGCACGCCGTCGTGCAGCGTCTTGAGGTTGCCGGCGACATTGTCGAAATGGCCGCGCTTGATGTCCATGCGCAGGACCGCGGCGACGCAGGACAAATCGTGCAGGGCCATCGTGACGGCCATACCGTAGGGCGTCGCCGCGACGCGGATCTCGTCATCGGACGCCGCTATCTTGACCGCAAGGCGGATGATCTGCCAGGGCGCGGTCATCCGCTGCACGACGATCGACAAGGCGAAAGGCAGCATCTGCGGCGTCTGAAGCGCCGGAATGTTGAGCGCCGACGTCACCGAGGCGATCTGGGAATCCCCGAAGGCCCGCAAGGTGCGCGGTAATTTCTCGTTCAATGTCGCAATGGCGTCCCGGACCTGGAGCACCGCACCGATCGAATAGAGATCCTCGATCACGTTGGGCGGTCCGACCCGGGCCAGCGCCCGCGACTTGTCGCCGCCGCCCGGCCCCGTCAGCTCGAAGATGGCGTCCGCGGCCACCGCCTGAAGCTTCTGCGCCAGGGCTTCGACCTGCCCAGCACTGTCCGCCGGCATGCGCGCCAGCGCCGCCTCGAATTCGTTCACCTTGTCCGGTGCGCCGTCACGGCCAAGCCACTGCCAGATCGGCTGCAGCGAGGAGCGGCGAATCTGGCCGGCCCTGACAGGAGTGCCCGCTTCGACGAGGAACGGTTCCAACACCTGGAATAGGAGCCGCGACAGATCGTCCGTGCGCGGCGGCAAAGCCTCGTCGGCCTCGCTCTTGCGGACGATCTTGCGCAGCTGCTCGAGCACGAGGGTGGCCACCGCCGTGTCCTGGCCGCGCTCCAGCGCACGCTCGAACTCCCGCATCAGCAGTGCCTGCGACTGCGGCGGGAGCTGCGCGAGATATTCCCTCAGCCGCTCGATCGATGTCTGGCTCATGCGCCCGGGTAATGCACGGTAAAATGGCGGACATGGGATGGGTCCGGCGCGATCATAGGGGGTCCCCACTTAAGAAGCCGTTTAGGAAGCTGCCTCGAATGCCTCCCATGCTTCGCTGGAGGAGCCTCGGCTGCGCCGGAAATTGTCGTCGAAACAAGGGATTATAGTCCGGGAAGAACCAGCTCGGCGCGCAGACCCCCAGTCGGAGCGCTGCCGAGCGAAAGGCTGCCGCCATAGAGGGCCGCGAGGTCGGTCACGATCGACAGCCCCAGTCCCGACCCGGGCTTGGACTCGTCGAGGCGCTTGCCGCGCCGGGCGACCTGGGCGCGCTCGGCTTCCGACAGGCCACGGCCGTCGTCGTCGACGATGACCCGCAAACGCGGGCCGGCGCCGGCCCGCTGTGGCGGCTCGACGAGGACCTCAATGAGGACGCGCGAGGCCGCCCATTTGCAGGCATTGTCGACGAGATTGCCGACCATCTCCTCAAGATCCTGCCGCTCGCCCCGGAACTTGGCGGATGGATCGGCCTTGGCCTCGACCACGATGCCGCGGTCGCGATGGATCTTCTCCATGGTCCGCCGCAGTCCCTCGATGGCAGGCGCCACCTCCGTCACGGTCGCGACCACTGAGACCCGTGCCGCGATGCGGGCGCGCTCCAGATGATGGGCGACCTGATCGCGCATCACATCCGCCTGCTCCATCACCTTCTCCGCGAACGGATCGGCGGCATGCGCGCTGGCTTCGTTGACGATGACCGAAAGCGGCGTCTTGATCGCATGAGCGAGATTGCCGACATGGGTGCGCGCCCGCTCGACGATCTCGCGATTGGCATCGATCAGCGCGTTGGTCTCGCGCGCCAGCGGCGCGATCTCGACCGGGAATTCGCCCTCGAGCCGTTCGGCCCGCCCGGAGCGGATGTCGGCGATCGCGTCCGAGATGCGCTTGAGCGGTGCAAGGCCGAAACGGACCTGGAACACGGTCGTCAGCAGCAGCACGATGCCGAGCGCCGTGAAGGTGCCGCCGAGATAGTAGTCGAAGCTGCGTGTCTCGTCGAAAATCTCGGTATCGTCCCCGGCGACGCTGACCAGAAATTTGCCGTCGGCACCGAGATCGACCGGCCGTTCCACCATGCGCAGATTCTGCCCTTCCGGCCCGTCGACATAGGCGAGGCGGATGCCGGCGGCGGTGAGCTCGGCACCCTGCTCTTCGAGCTTCGGTAGCTTCTTGTCCCAAAGCGAGCGCGAGGAGCGCACTTCCGGCTTTTCGGTGTCGGTCCGCGTGATCTGCCAGTACCAGCCGGACAGCGGCAGGTCGAACAGGGGCTCGCCAAGCGACTGGAACTGGCGGTCCGGCGGCTCGTCGGGCGTTGCGACCTCGGCGATGAGGGTGCGCAGATAGAGATTGAGCCGGCGGTCGAAGGCGCGCTCGGTGGCGTTCTTGTAGACCGACGACAGCACCACGCCTGTGATGGCCAGGATCACCACGAGCCAGGCGGTCGCCGACAGGAACAGTCGGTTCGCAAGCGAGCTAGCGGCCATCGGAATGATCCCGGGCGGCGCAGGATGGCAGGTGGTCGGACGTCATGACCGGACCAAGGGCCCTGTTCGGCCTCCCGTCAAGCCAAGATACTTCAAAGGCCGGAACGCCTCAGGCGCCCGGGGCCGGCGGCGGGGTCAGGAGATAGCCCAGGCCGCGGACGGTCTGGATGATGTCGACGTCGAGCTTCTTGCGGATGCGGCCGACGAAGACCTCGATGGTGTTGGAGTCGCGGTCGAAATCCTGGTCGTAGAGATGCTCGACCAGCTCGGTGCGCGAGACCACCCGCCCGGAATGGTGCATCAAGTAGGCCAGAAGCCGATATTCGTGCGAGGTCATCTTGATGGGATTGCCCGACACGCTGACCCGGCCGGTTCGGGTGTCGAGCGTAACCGGGCCGCAGGTCAATTCGCTCTGGGCATGGCCGGTGGAGCGGCGCAGCAGGGCGCGGATGCGCGCCAGCACCTCCTCGAGGTGGAACGGCTTTGCGACGTAGTCGTCGGCGCCGGCATCGAAGCCCTGCACCTTGTCGCTCCAGCGGTCGCGTGCAGTGAGGATCAGGACCGGCATGGTGCGGCCGTTGCGGCGCCAGGCTTCCAGCACCGAGATGCCGTCCTTCTTCGGCAGGCCGATATCGAGCACCACGGCGTCATACGGCTCGTTGTCGCCGAGATAGTGCCCCTCCTCCCCGTCGAAAGCCCGATCGACGACATAGCCGGCGTCGGTCAGCGCCTTGGTGAGCTGGCGATTGAGATCGGGGTCGTCCTCAACAACGAGCAGGCGCACGCTTCTCTCCAAGGATAGGCTGCAAGAACAGGCGACATAAACACCGCCACAGATGAGCAATTCCGGCGTGAACTGAATATGAACGCAGGGAACCGGGCTACGTTACTTTTTGGTCATATACGACCCGGCGCGCGCAAATGCGACTGCGCCCACCATGCCGCCGGAGGAGCCGGTGGCATGGTGGGCGCAACGTGCCGCATCGCGCGGCGAGCCGGAAGGTGCCGGCGTGCTGATCCGGCCGTCAGGTCCGGAAGAACACGAACCAGACGACGGCGAGGATCAGGATCGCAAGCCCGGTCGAGATGGCGAGCAGCGCCGCCACCGATGGTCCGGGCTCGCCCTGGCGTGCCTCGGTCGGAGTTTCGACGATCCGGTTCTGCTCTCGCCTGGTTGCCATGGTGACCTCGATCTGTGGCTGTCGCGTCGGATGGCCGCGACCTCCTCGGCGATGAATTGCCGGGGCAACGCGTCATCTCGGGCGATGTTCCGGTCCAGCAAACACGGCGCAGGCGGCGATTAACGCCGTTGCAAGATTCCGCGCCGGCGGTTGCTATGATTCGCAACTGGGCGATGGTATCCTCAAAGCTTGTCCGCTGTTGCGTCTGGAGTAGCCCATGGCCCCCCGCGCCAATTGGAAGGGTTTTCTGCGTCTGTCGCTCGTGACCTGCCCGGTCGCGCTCTATCCGGCCACTTCGGATACGGAGAAGGTTTCGTTCAACCAGATCAACCGCAAGACGGGCCACCGCATCAAGTATCTCAAGGTCGATGCCGAGACCGGCGACGAGGTGACCTCCGAGGACATCGTCAAGGGCTACAAGGTCGACACCGACACTTATATCGAGGTCACCAAGGACGAGCTGGACGACATCGCGCTCGATTCCACCCACACGATCGAGATCGACGAGTTCGTGCCCAAGGCCGACATCGACAACCGCTATCTGATCCGCCCCTACTACCTCGTGCCGGACGGCAAGGTCGGCCACGACGCCTATGCGGTGATCCGCGAGACCATCCGCAGCATGGACAAGGTCGCGATCGGCCGCGTGGTGCTGACCAACCGCGAGCACATCATCGCGCTGGAGCCGCTCGAGAACGGGCTGATGGGCACGCTGCTGCGCTACCCCTACGAGGTCCGCAGCGAGAAGGAATATTTCGACGACATCCAGGACGTGAAGCTGACGAGGGACATGCTCGACCTCGCCAAGCACATCGTCGAGAAGAAGTCCGGCGCGTTCGAGCCCGAGCTGTTCGAGGATCATTACGAGACCGCTCTGATCGATCTCATCAACAAGAAGCGCAGCGGCATGCCGATCACCGCCAAGGCCGCACCGAAGACCGGCGGCAACGTCATCAGCTTGATGGACGCGCTGAAGAAGAGCATCGCGAACGAGAAGGACGCGGCCCCCGCGGCGAAGGTCGCCAGGGACACGGACAAGGAGACCGCCAAGGACACCAAGGCCAAGAAGCCGAAGAAGCGCGTCGAGGGCCAGCGCGAGATGCTGCTGCCGATATCAGGCAAGGGCGGCAAGGACGCTGCGGCGAAGGCTGCGACCACGCCGAAGAAGGCCGCCGACAAGCCGGTGCGCGCGCCGGCGCGGGCAAAGAAGGCCGGCTGACAGCACCACGCCCCGCGATCACGCCGTGATGTCTCTCCTCGCCGATCGGCCGGCCTGACATGCCCTGGTCGACGACGTTCGACGATCCCGTCCGCGTGAGCAACAAGCGCAAGCTGCTCACGCTTCAAGAAGCCGCCGACTACATCATGGAGCTGCCCGAGGACGCCCAGCACGAGGCGCATTGGCAGACGGCGATCGAGACCTTGATCAATGCGGCCGAGACCGGCGGCGGCTGGGTGATGTTCGCCCGCATCGCGATGTTGCGGGCGCTGAATACGGACGGCCGGCGCGGATGAGCGCGATCGAGACATCCTTGCCTATTCGTTGACGAACAGGCTCAACAATCGGTTAAGCGGTCAAGCCAATGGAGGCAATGCACCGGGCTGTCGGTTTGACTTCATTTGAACGGATCGACGGAACCCTAATTTAATGAATGCCGTCGTACGAGGTAAGGTGCGATCGCCGTGTTTTGGCGCGCTCGGAGATTTATTCGATCGATTTGCAAGTCCGATAACGACGCGACCATCCATCGGATCGGATGAACAGGAGTTGGCAATGCGTCTGCTTAGGTCCTTCCTTGCCGATGAGAATGGCGCAACCGCAATCGAGTACGGCCTGATCGCCGCAGGGATCGCTCTGGCAATCGTGACCATCGTCAACAGCACGGGCGCTGCGCTGCTCAACAACAAGTTCAACTCGGTCAGCACGGCGATGAAGTAACCGCCGGCCAACGGCCTGCGCAGCGGCTGCCCGCCGGAGCGGCGGGCCATGATCTGGGTCAACAGCATCGGGACGGCGACGTCTAAGCATGGAGGTCCGACTCCCTGCTGCCGGCCCGTCCATGCGTCCAGACCTTCCGCATTCCCAACTGAAGATCCGCCGCGTCAGCCTCGACACCGGCCGTGAGAACGTCGTCGTCGTCTCGAGGCGCTCCAAGGCGCTGCGCGCGGAGATCTTCCGCGGTTTCAGCCGCGTCGAGCTTCGTCAGGGCGGCAAGGTTCTGCTGGCGACCCTGCTGATCACGGACGACGATACGCTCGCGGCTCCCGACGAGATCGGCCTCTCCGAGCCTGCGTTCCGGCGCTTCGCCGAAGCGGTCGGAACGGAGGTCACGGTCAGGCCCGCCTCGCCTCCGGAGAGCCTGGAAGCGGTGCGTGCGAAGATCCGCGGACGAACTCTGAGCCAGGCCGAGATCGGCGCGATCATCAGCGACCTTGCCCATTATCGTTACTCCGACATGGAGATCGCCGCCTTCCTGATCGGGTCGGCGAGCTTCATCACCAGCGACGAGCTGCTCGCCCTCACGGGGGCCATGGCGCAGGCCGGCACGCAATTGGTCTGGCCGACCCCTGTCGTCGTCGACAAGCATTGCATCGGCGGCATCCCCGGCAACCGCACCTCGATGGTGGTGGTGCCGATCGTCGCCGCGCATGGCCTGCCGATCCCGAAGACCTCCTCGCGCGCGATCACCTCGCCGGCCGGCACCGCCGACACGATGGAGGTGCTGGCGCGGGTGAATATCTCCGTCGAGGAGATGAAGGCGATCGTCTCCTCCTGCAACGGCTGCCTGATCTGGGGCGGGCACGTGAACCTGTCGCCGGCCGACGACGTCCTGATCTCGGTCGAGCGCCCGCTGAGCCTGGATACTCGCGAGCAGATGGTCGCGTCCATCATGTCCAAGAAGATCGCGGCAGGCTCGACCCATCTGCTGATCGACATTCCGGTCGGGCCGACCGCGAAGGTCACCGGCGGCGTCGAGGCCATGCGGCTGCGAAAGCTGTTCGAATTCGTCGGCGACCGCTTCGGCCGGACGGTCGAGGTGATCACGACCGACGGCAGCCAGCCGATCGGCAACGGCATCGGGCCGGTGCTGGAGGCCAACGACGTCATGGCGGTGCTCGGCAATGACAAGGATGCGCCGCGCGATCTGCGCGAGAAGTCGCTCCGGCTCGCCGCCCATCTCTTGGAATACGATCCCAAGCTGCGCGGCGGGGCCGGCTATGCCCGGGCGCGCGAACTGCTGGATAGCGGCGCGGCACTGCAGCAGATGCAGAAGATCATCGACGCACAGGGCCCCTCGACATGCAGCAACGAGCTCGGACCGCTCAGCTTCGACGTCGAGGCGAGGCATGATGGCATCGTGTCCGCGATCGACTGCCTGCGTCTGAACCGCCTCGCCCGCACCGCCGGCGCGCCGCTCGACAAGGGCGCAGGCATCCGCCTGTTCAAGAAGATCGGCGACCGCGTCGAGCAGGGCGAGCCACTCTATCGCGTCTACACGTTCGGCCGGTCGGAGCACGATTTGGCGGCCAGCGCGACTGCGGCCGACAACGGCTATGCGATCAACGGCAAGTCTCTCGGAGAATGACAGATGAGCATCACCGTTCGATTTTGCGGTGCCACCCGCACCGTGACCGGCTCGAGCTATCTGTTCCAGACCGCAAGCGGCTGTTTCCTGGTCGATTGTGGATTGTTCCAGGGCCAGAAGACGCTGAAGGAGCTCAATTATCGCGCCTTTCCGTTTCGCCCCGCCGACATCGATGCGGTGCTGCTCACGCACGCTCACATCGACCATAGCGGTCTCTTGCCGAAGCTCGTGCGCGCGGGCTTCGAGGGGCCGATCCTGGCGACGCGCGGCACGATCGACCTCTGCTCCTACATGCTGCCCGATGCCGGCAACATCCAGGAATCGGAGGTCAAGCAGCTCAACCGGCGCAACGCCTCGCGCGGGCGCAAGGAGGTCGAGCCGATCTACACGCAGGCCGATGCGATCGCATCGCTGCGATCGTTCCGCGCCGTCGACTACGAACGCTGGACCGACGTGATCCCCGGCGTCCGCGCACGCTACTGGAACGCCGGCCATTTGCTCGGCTCCGCCTCGATCGAGCTGGAAATCGCCGAGCAAGGCGCGGCGCGGCCGCTGCGCGTGCTCGTCTCCGGCGACGTCGGGCCGGAGGCCAAGCTGCTCCAGCCCGATCCCGAAGCGCCGAGCGATTTCGACTACGTCATCTCGGAATCGACCTATGGCGACCGCGTGCGCGAGGCCACGACACCTGCGCTTCGCCGCAAGCACCTCGCGGCCGAGGTGCGCGATGCCGCGGCGGCCGGCGGCGCGCTGCTGCTGCCCGCCTTCGCGGTCGAGCGCACCCAGGAGCTGATCGTCGATCTCGTCGACCTGATGGAGCACCGCGAGATTCCGACGGCGCCGATTTTCCTTGATTCACCGCTCGCGATCCGCGCGACCGAAGTGTTCCGCCGCCATTCCGAGAGCCTCGATCCGTCGGTTGACGCCACGCGCCTGCTCAACTCGCCGCATCTGAAATTCACCGAGACCGCGGACGAGAGCAAGGCGATCATGCGTCTGTCCGGATTTCACATCATCATCGCCGCGAGCGGCATGTGCGATGCGGGCCGGATCCGCCATCATCTGAAGCGCTGGCTGTGGAACGAGCGCGCGACCGTGCTTCTGGCCGGCTTCCAGGCCAACGGCACGCTCGGCCGCTTCCTTCAGAACGGGGCCAAGGCCGTCCGCATCCAGGGCGACGAGATCAAGGTCGCTGCCCGCATCCGCATGATCGACGAATATTCGGGCCATGCCGACGGAGCCGGCATGGCCAGCTGGATCGCGGCGCGTCGTCCCATCGCGCGCGGGCTGTTCCTGGTCCACGGCGAGGAAGCGGCGGTTGCGGGCCTGGCCGAGCGCGTCGCCGAGCGCATCATTCCCGCGGCCAGGATCTACCAGCCGATGCTGGACGACACTTTCGAGCTCGCGGCACCCGAACCGCGCGTGCTCGACGCCGATCATCGCCGGCGACTGTCGCCGGAGGCCGTGACGCGTCTCGACTGGCACAACGAGATGTCCGAGCTGATGCTCGACATCAACGATCGCGTCGCAGCCGCCGCCGACGACCGCGCCCGCGGCGTCATCATCCGAAGGCTGCGGCGGGCGCTGCAGGAAACGGCATAGCGCTGGCGGAAACAATAATCCGGATTGCGCCTCGCTTCATCCAGGTTACGGCGCTTTGACGGCCTCTGGGTGCTGATATTCTCCGGCGGAACGGGCTCGACGAGCCATGCCGTCAATCGATCAACCAGCGCTGCCGAGAGAATGCGGATGAGACGCGTGATGCTCCTGACGATCGGCCTCATGTCTGTCGTCGCCTGGCCGCACGACAGCGCCAGAGGCCAAACTTCGGCCGCGCCGCCGGTTTCGCTTGCTCGGCCCGATGCAGCGCCGCCACGCCCGGGTGCCACCAAGCCCGCCCGGGTAACGACGAACGGAACTCCAGCAGCGACGTCCAGCAGGGAGCCTTCCGTGATTGGCCGGCCTCAACCGAATCCGGCCGCCGACTACGATGGCTTCAGCGTCGGCACCGTCGATGACGTCGACACGCCGAGCCGCGTGACGCCGGCCGTGCGTTCACGCGCAGCAAGGGACGCCAGGTCCAATCCGGATGGTCTCGATCAAGAAGATGAGGCGTTGAAGCGAAAGCTGATGATCTGCCAGAGCTGCAAATAGCAGAGCAATCGGATATGACTTGTGGCGGCGGCCTGCGCGCACGCCTCGTCCTTCGAGACGGCGCTGACGCGCCTCCTCAGGATGAGGCTAGTCAGCACTCAGTGCTCGTTGAAATGGCTGCCGCGCACTCCGCCCTCATCCTGAGGAGCCCGCCCATAGCGGGCGTCTCGAAGGATGGCCGCCGGGGAAACTCCCAAATGCGATAGCCCTGCTGCAAAGAGGGATGTAAGCACAGCTTCAGATGCCGCGCCCATCCCGCTCGAATTCGTCCTTGCGAATCTTCAGGTTTTCGCGCCGCTGCTCCTATCCTTGAGGGCGGCCAGCAACTCTTTTCCGAGCGCTCCGGCAGAGGCGGGGTTCTGGCCCGTGATGAGCCGGCCATCGACGACGACGTGAGGTTGCCAATTGGCCGCGGACGAGTACTCGGCACCCTCTGCCCTCAACGCATCCTCGAGCTCGTAAGGTACGTCATCGCGCGCATAGTCGTACTCTTCCTTCTTCGAAAAGGATGTCAGCTTCTTGCCGCGCACGAACGGGACGCCATCGCCGAGGTCGACGCCAAGCAGCGCGCACGGCCCGTGACAGACAGCGGCGACGAGCTTGCCGGTGCTCCAGGCTCGCACAACGGCACTTTGGACCGCCGCATTGCGCTGGATGTCCACCATGGGACCAAGACCGCCGGGTATCAGGATGGCGTCGTAGTCGGCGGCATCCACCTCGGATAATTTACGGCTGTGATTCAGGCGGCGAAAGGCTTTGCTGGCGAGGAAATCCTTCTGAGCAGGATCTTTCTCGTCATATGCATCGTAAGGCGTCCACCCCCCGGCCGGCGACGCGAACTCCACCGCGATCCCAGCCTTGTCGAGCACCTCGAAAGGATGGGCAACCTCGGCGAAAAAGAAGCCGGTCTTGCGACTATGCGGTCCGATCACGGCTGCGTTGGTGACAATGAAGAGGACGTGTTGGGTCATGGTTTTCTCCTTTCGATAATGCTATCTGGGATCGCCTTGCCGCGGTGCGGAGACCGCCTCAATTCGGACAGGGCTGTCCGGCCGCGCCCCACTTCGCCATGTCCTTGACGTGATCCTCGAAGGTGCCGGGCGGCGTTGAGCGGCCGGCTCCGGGCGCCCAGCCGCGCGGGATGAAGCCGCTCAGCGAGGCATCGTGCCGCAAATGCCCGACGAGACCAGCGGCGTCGCGACCGCCGTTGCGCTTGGGATCTTTCATCTGGGCACAGATCTCGGCGCCGCTCTTGCCGAACCAGATGAAAGCCACCGGGGCGAGCTGCCAATCGATGCCGGCGCGCGGCGGCGAGGGCGCCGGCTCGTTCGCCTGGGTCGAGGTCATGTGGCAGGTCGAGCACGGGATCGCTTCCGCTCCGATGCGGCTCTCGCCGCCATGGATGTTCATGCCATGCGGGCGAGGCTTGGTTTCGCCGGCCGGCGTCCAGATCGGTATCGCCTTGGCATCGACATGGCAGTTGGCACACCGTGGATGGGTCACGACGGCTTCGATCCGCTTCCACGCCTCCAGCCCCTCGGCGCGGCTGACGCTACCGGGCGGCAGCAGGTCCTTGGCGGCCTCGTCCTTCGCGGCGACGATCCCGGTCAGGGCGGCGACGGCCGACGCTGCCAAGACCAACGCGATCAGAGATCTCTGCATGGCGTGTCTCACACGAAATCGATGAACTTGTTGAAGGGCATTTCGCGGATGCGCTTTCCGGTCGCCGCGAAGATCGCATTGGCAAGCGCAGGCGCGGCGGGTGGCACCGGCGGCTCTCCGAGGCCCCTCACCTTCGGATCGTTCTCGAGCCCGCGAACTTCGATGACCGGGCATTGGTGGATCCGCATCGCCTCATGGTGATTGTAATTCGTCTGCTGCGCCGCGCCTTTTGAGTAGGTGATTTCGCAATTGATCGCGTGGCCTAGGCCCCAGACGACGCCGCCCTGGACCTGGTTCTCGAAATTGACGGGATCGATCACCTTGCCGACGTCGACCGCGACCCAGACCTTGTCGATCCGGATGCCACGGTCCGTCGCCGTCACCTCGACGACCTCGGCAACCGGTGTCCCGAACGACTCGACGAAGGCGACGCCGCGGCCCCTGCCGTTGCCGAGCGGCCCCTTCCAGGTCGACATCTCCGCGACCGTCTCCAGCAGCTTGCGATAATGCGGCACATTGCACATCGCGATGCGCGCCTTCATGGGATCGAGGCCGGCTGCGTGGATCAATTCGTCAATGAAGCTTTCGGTGAAGAAGCCGGCTGTGGACGCTCCCACGGAGCGCCACGTGGTGCACGGCGACAGCCCTTGCGCCTCGTAGCTGATGGCGCGGAAGTTGGGGATGTCGTAATAGACGTTCCACGTGCCGGCGGCCAATTGAGGATCGGGATCCTTCGAGGGTGCACCCATGCGCTCGAGCAGTCCCTTGAACGGCGCCGTCGATGCCAATTGCAGGTCGGTCGCAACGATCTTGCCGTTGGCGACGCTTCCCCTGTGACGCGCGATCGCAATCTGCCGCGGAATATCCTGAAGGAAATCCTCCTCGCGCGAGAAGACGAGCTTGATCGGCGTCCCGCGCATCTGGTCGGCGATCTCCGCGAGCACGCGGACGTTCTCGAACTCGAGACGATGGCCGAAGCTTCCGCCGGTCCATTGATTGTGGAAGATGACCTGCTCCGGCTTGAGGCCGATAGCGTTCGCCGCAATCGCTTGCACCGCCTGCGGGCTCTGATGACCAACCCAGATTTCCAGGCCCTTGTCGGTGACGAGACCGACCCCGTTCAAGGGCTCGAGCGGCTGATGTGCCACGTAAGGAGCGCGATATTCGGCTTCGACGAGCTTGCCCCTCTTCAGGCCCGCTTCGACGTCGCCGATCGTCCGCCACTCCTTGCCGAGGAATTCGGGCTTGAACGAGGATTCCAGCACCTTCCAGTGATCGGCCTGCTCGGCGGGATAGGCCGACGGCGCCCACTCGCAAGCGATCGCGTCGACCGCCTTCATGGCGTACCAGCTGTTGGTGGCGATCACCGCAACGCCGTTCTTGATCTCGAGGATCTTCTTCACGCCCGGCATCGCGCGCGCCTTGCTGGCGTCGTAGGATTTCAGCGGCTGGCCCTTGCCGGGGTTCAGCTTGACTGAGGCGTAGAGCATGCCCTCCATCTTCTGATCGATGCCGAATTGCAATTCGCCCATAACTTTGGCGCGCACGTCGAGGCGCGTCATCGGCTTGCCCAGCATGCGCCAGGTCGAGGGATCGCGCGGCTGCGCATCGAGCACCGGCGGAATTCTTGCGGCCTCGGCCGCCAGTGAGACGTACGGAATTTTGCTTCCGTCGGGCAGGATCACGTGGCCGGATTGCGTGCGGATGTCGGCGATTGCGACGCCCGAACGTTTGGCCGCAGCTGCCTTCAACGTCTCGCGCGCAACTGCCCCTGCCACGCGCAGCTTCTCATAGGTGTCCGGGATCGTGCTCGAGCCGCCCGTCATCTGCAGGCCGGATTTGCGAAGACTTTCCAGCGCCGCAGCACGTGCTGCTTCGGCCGCAGGGCTCTGGTCCGCGGCCAGGAACGGCGCCAGTTCCTCCTTGAATCCGGTGTTGAAGTAAGCGGGACTCGGGCCGGCGAAGCGGACTTCGAACTGGCCGGGGTCGAGGTCCATCTCTTCGGCGATCATGATCGGCTGCACCGAGCCGACACCCTGACCGATGTCGGCGTGTTGCGCGATCAGCGTGATCTTGTCGGGGCTGATCTCGACCCATGGATTGAAGGTGACGGAATTCGGGCCGAGGCCGGCGGCCAGCGGATTGCCATCGGCACTCGGCGCGGCCGCTTCGGCCGGACCATAGGCACCGAAAACGATGCCACCGGCGACCGCGGCAGAGCCGAACACGAAAGCCCGACGCGAAAGGGTTTGCATGTCGCCCATCTCACTTCTCCGCCATCTTGTTTGCGGCGGCCGCATGGATCGCCGCACGAATGCGCGGATAGGTGCCGCAGCGGCAGAGATTGCCGGACATCACCTGGTTGATCTGCTCGTCAGTCGGTTTTGGGATCGATGCAAGAAGCGAGATGGCCTGCATGATCTGACCGGTCTGGCAGTAGCCGCATTGCGGCACCTGATGCGCGATCCAGGCCTGCAAGACCGGATTTTGGTCCTTGTTGTGCAGGCCTTCGAGCGTGACGACCGATTTGCCCGCGACCTCGCCGATATGGGCCTGGCAGGACCGCACCGCCTTGCCGTCGATGTGAACGGTGCAGGCCCCGCATTGCGCGACCCCGCAGCCGTATTTGGCGCTGGTGATGCCCAGTTCGTCACGCAGCACCCACAACAGGGGCATCTCGGGCACGACGTCGACCTGGCGCTTGATCCCGTTCACCTTGAGCTCGATCATGCCGATATGTCCTCTCGCCTACCTGGTCGCTGCAACAGCAATGCTCGACGCCCATTGCGCCGTATTTCCGAATCCTGCTGGATCATGCGCAATCCCTGCGGAATGGCTTTCGAGCCAATCGGCTTTCACCTCGGCCTGGCCACAGCACAATTCGCGATACTGCCCCGGGGTGAGATTTGCGGCCTTGCGGAATACGCGCGTGAAATTGGCCTGCGAGCCGAAACCGAACTCCAGGGCAATCTCGACCAGCGACAGGTGGTCGCGCGCGAGCTCCTCTCGCGCGGCGTGGACGCGGCGATCGGTGACATAACGGTGCGGTGAAAGTCCGGTCGCCTCGCGAAACAGCCGGGAAAAATGATAGGGGCTGAGGCAGGCCTGGGTCGCCAGATCCTCCAACCTGATATCGCTGCCGAGAGACGCCTCGATATAGTCCAGCACGCGCTGCAGGCGTCGCGCGTCGAGCGCCGGCGACTTGTCGGGCGCGCGCCAGCGGTCGATCGTGTAATTGCCCAAAAGATGCGCAGCAAGCGCGACCTGGATCCCCTCCACGAACAGCGCGTCGGTCGGCTGGCGCGGGCGATGGAGCAGATCGCGAAGCGGCGAACAGATGTGG
Organism: Bradyrhizobium sp. IC4060; assembly: GCF_020193715.1. NCBI lineage: Bacteria > Pseudomonadati > Pseudomonadota > Alphaproteobacteria > Hyphomicrobiales > Nitrobacteraceae > Bradyrhizobium > Bradyrhizobium sp. IC4060. The sequence goes on from NZ_JADYVJ010000001.1 coordinate 1,263,265, forward strand.
AAGAGCACCTGGTCCGCCAGACCGTGCGCATAGGCGATCTCGATTTTGGCCGGATCGATGTCGAAATCCGCAAGTGCACTGTGGTCGAGCAGCGCGGGCGGCAGATAGAGATGAAGACATTCCATCCGGTCGGAAAGCTCGAGGTGGCTCTCCTGCGTGCCCACAGGCACGAGATAACTCATGCCCGGACGCGCGAGGCTTTTCTGGATTTCGCCGTTGCCGGCGCGGGACACCATCCCTCCGCCCGACAACAGCATGACGATCTCGGTGCAGATGGGAACGGGCGTTGCCTGACGGCCCGCCTCGAACTTGCGATGCTCGATGCTAAGCCCCGGCCAATCATTGACCTCCGCGAGCTTCTCGCTGTTCTTGTATTTCTCATCACCATGCGTCACGAGCGCCATCCCGACCTCCGCTTTGTTGCGGCGATTCCCGGCCCCGTATCGAGCATTCCATCCAGTGGAGAGTTGCAGCCCCGGTCACTGCCACGCCGGTAGCGCATTACTCACAAGCTGCGTCAGCGGAGTCCAGTGGCGGCGCGGTTAAAAGAGGTAAAAGCCAAGCAACGCAACGGCTTGGAGCCAGGCGCGTTCGACTTCGAAAACCGATCTCGCCGCACCTCAGCAAGATGCGTGCGTCATCGCGCAGGAATCGGAAATATCGCAATGCGGGCCTGCGCTAGTGAAAGGCGCATCAACGGCAATGTCGCCGTATCGAGGATAGGAGCCTGCTATGAAGCCGCTTACCTCCGCGCTTGCCGCATTGTCGATCGCAACCGCCGTCCCCGCGGCCGCCGCCGACCAAAATGTTTCGATTGTTCTCGTGCACGGCGCCTTCGTCGATGGCTCGGGCTGGAAGGACACCTACGGCATCCTCTCGGAGGCGGGCTATGAGGTGCTCGTCGTTCAGCAGCCGACGATCACGCTTCGCGACGATGTCGCCGAGACCGAGCGCGTGATCGCCAAGGCGCGGCATCCCGTCATTCTGGTCGGGCATTCCTATGGTGGGATGGTCATCACGGAAGCCGGCGACAATCCCAAGGTTCGCAGCCTGGTCTATCTCGCTGCCTTTGCTCCTGACGCCGGAGAGTCCGTCAGCACGCTGGCGGAAGCCCCGGTGCCCGCCGGCGAGCACAAAGCTCCGCTGGTCACCGAGGGCAATTATCTGCTCGTCGACCGCGCAAAATTCCCCACCTCTTTCGCGGCCGATGTCGACCCGGCCACGACCCGCTTCATGGGCGCCGCGCAGCTGCCCTGGGGATTGCAGGCGGTGCAGACCAAGGTCGATCGCGTGGCCTGGAAGACCAAGCCGACCTATTACATGGTGACGAGCGAGGATCACATGATCCCGCCGACCGCACAGCGCACCATGGCCAAGCGTTCGGGCGCGAAGGTGACGGAGATGAAGAGCAGCCACGCGGTCATGCTGTCGCATCCGCGCGAGGTCGCGGAGTTCATCAGAAGCGCAGACACGTCAGCGACGCAGTGAGATCGGCCGCGCCCCCCACGGACTTGCCCGTCGCAGACAAGGATTCGCACCATGGCGCTCAAGGATATTCTGCCGGGAAAACTGGGGTTCGGCGCAGCGCCGCTCGGAAACATGTTCCGCGACATCCCGGAGCAGGAAGCGCTCGCGACAGTGAACGCAGCCTGGGAGGACGGCATCCGCTATTTCGACACCGCGCCGTTCTACGGCGCAGGGCTTGCCGAGATCCGCATCGGCGCCGCGCTCGCCGGCCGCAAGCGGAGCGACTACGTGCTCAGCACCAAGGTCGGCCGCTTGATCCTGGACGAGATCGAGGATGTTGGTGCCCGCGACCTCGGCGAGAAGGGCGGCGTCTTCAGACACGGACGCCCGAATCGGATCGTGAACGACTATTCCCGGGACGGAACGTTGCGCTCGACCGAGGACAGCCTGAAGCGGCTCGCCACCTCCCACATCGACGTCGTCTTCGTGCACGACGTAGCGCAGGACTTCTACGGCGACGAGTGGCTCTCGGTGTTCGAAAGCGCCCGCAAGGGCGCGTTCAAGGCCCTCGACCAGCTGCGGGACGAGGGCGTGATTAAGGGGTGGGGACTCGGTGTCAACCGGGTCGAGCCGATCGAGCTGCTGCTCGCGCTCGAAGAGCCGCGCCCCGACGGCTTCCTGCTCGCGGGCCGATACACGCTGCTCGACCACGCAAGGGCGCTGCAGCGGGTGATGCCGGTGGTCGCCGAGCACGAGCTCGCGATTGTCGTCGGCGGCCCCTACAGTTCCGGCGCGCTCGTCGGCGGCCCGAACTTCGAATATGCGCCGGCGCCGCTCGAAATCCTCAAGAAGGTGGCGCGGATCAAGGCGATCGCCGACCGCTATCGGATCAGCATGAAAGCGGCCGGCCTGCAGTTCGCGCTTGCCAATCCCGTGGTTGCCGCCGTCATTCCCGGTGCGAGCCGCCCGGGGCGCATCGCCGAGGATCGCGCTGCGCTCGATCAGGGCATCCCGGCGGACTTCTGGCGCGAGCTCCGCTCCGATGGGCTGGTCAGCCCCGCAGCTCCGCTTCCCGCCGCCGATTGACCAATCCACCCAATGACCAAGGAGAGCAACATGACAGATGAAACCAACAACCCCACCGGCATGGACCGCCGCGCCCTGCTTCAGACCGCCGGCGCCGCCGTCGTCACGGGCCTCGTCGCCGGCACGGCCATCGACGCGCGGGCCGCGACACAGGATGGCGAGCGCGACGAGGCGCCGCTCGGGGCGCGGCTCCAGGGCGTCCAGCATTTCGGGCTGACGGTCCAGAACATGGAGCGGGCGTACCAGTTCTACACGGAGGTGCTTGGCGGCACCGAGGTGTTCCGGCACGGCGACTTCCAGGGGGACGGGGTGCAGAATACGCTGCTGGCCGACCAGGAGATCGAGGCGAACGCACGCGGGATCAATCCGCGAACAATTGGCGTGCCCGACTTGCGAAGCGGGGCACAGCGGCTCGATGTCCGGTTCATCCAGTTCGACAACATGGTGCTGGAGCTGCTGCAATATCGCGAGGCTGATCAGCCCATGGGCAGCGCCAAGAGTTTCGCCGAACCGCTGGAGCACATGAGCCCGGCCTTTCCGCGCATGATGCACATCTGTTTCTATGTTCGCGACGATGTCGACTTCAACAAGTTCATTGCGGATCTCGAAGCGGAATCGACGCGCCGCGGCATGACGCAGGTGAGGGCGAACCGCACCATCCGCGTCATGACGGAAGCGGATCGCAAGGCCGCGCCCCGCAGCACCAACACGAACCGGGTGACCGCCGAACCCTCGAACGGCTGGGAGTTGATCTATTGCAAAGGACCCGAAGGCGAGCAGCTCGAATTCGTCAAGGCGCTCGGTCCGGTCAAGAAGCGCTTCAGCGAGGCCTTGGCAAAACGGCAACAGAAGATCCTGCGCTAGATTCTCGTGCGGGGCGGCTGTCAGGTGTCCTGGCTGGTCACTCTGCGATCCAATCACATGTCGAGGACTTCACCATGCAAACTCTCGTCCGCAACTCGCTTGCCGCCCTGCTGATCGCCTCCGTGGCGCCGGCGACGCTTCCGGCCATGGCTCAGGAGGCGCCGCGCATGCACTATGGGGAGATCCCGGAGGGGGCATATTCCGTGGTGGCCCAGGTGCGCGCCAAGCCTGGAAAGGAAGACATGCTGCGTGCCGCCACCTTGCCGCTGATCGACTTGGTCCGCGGCGATCCCAAGAACCTGATCTATTTCCTTCAGGAAGACCGCGCCAAGCCGGGCCACTTCATCTTCTACGAAGTGTTCGCCAGCCAGGCCGATTTCGACGCACACAACGCGATGCCTTATGTGAAGGATTGGTTCGCCAAGCTTCCGGAACTTGCCGACGGCGGCGTCGAAGTCATGCGCATGGCCGTTCTTGGCAAGCCCAAAAAATAGCCGAGCCGTCCGGCGCGCGCGTGTGTCAATTGTCCTGCGGCAAATCGTACGACCCGGAAGGGTTCCCTTCAAAAATATTGCAGTGCATGATAATACCAGTCGATCTATTCGATCGATTGGCAATGATCAATGCGGGCTGCCACGGAGACACGACAACGGGGCACAGGCCGCCGGGAGCTAACCTACAGCTTCGGCTCCTTTCGACTGATACCCAGCCGCCAGTTGCTCCTTCTCAAAGGGCGCCCCGTCAAGCTGGGCGGACGCGCATTCGAGCTTTTGCAGCTGCTGGTGCAGCGCTGCGGCGAGCTGGTCAGCAAGAACGACCTGATGGCGGCCGCCTGGCCCGGCACCTTCCTCCACGACAGCAATCTCAAGGTCAACATGTGGAGCTTGCGGCGTTCGCTGGGAGATACCCAGATCGAGCCCGTCTACATCGCGACCGTGGCGCGACGCGGATACAAGTTCATCGCCGAGGTGCAGATCAGCATCGGCGAGGTCGAGGACGATCTTGCGCTCGCCGAACCGCTTCCCTCGTCTAGTCCGCCATTGCTGCGCGGCATCGTTGGTCGTGAAGCGGAAATCGACGAAATTACCGGTCTGTTGACCGGCAACAGGCACGTGACCCTGGCGGGCGCCGGAGGAATCGGCAAGACGACGGTTGCCTTGGCTGTAGCCCAGGCGTTTGCGCCACAGTGCCGCGACGGCGTGTGCTTCGTCGATCTCGCAACGATCTCCGACCCGACGCTGTTCGGCGCCGCACTGGTGACGGCATTGGGCATCAGGGGCAATCCGGACAACAGCCTGGCTGCGGCCATCGACTATCTGAAACCGCGGCAGATGCTGGTCATTCTGGACAATTGCGAGCACGTCCTGCCAGCCGCAACGATCTTCGCCGGCAGGTTCATGGCGGAGGCATCGCCGTCCAAGCTGCTTGCGACGAGCCGCGAACCGCTCGGCACCGCCACCGAGCACGTCGTCCGGCTCGGCTCCCTGGTCTCACCCAAACCCGGCCACGCCCTGACCCCAGATCAAGCCGTCAGGTTTCCGGCAGTGCAATTGTTCGTCAGCCGCGCCGCCGAATGGGCGGACTACCAATTCGTCGATGATGATTGCGAGGCCGTTGCCGCAATCTGCCACTCGCTCGACGGCCTCCCGCTGGCCATCGAATTGGCGGCAGCCCAGATCGGCAGGTTCAATCCTCACCAATTGGTGGAGTTGCTCGACCAGAATTTGGGTTTTCGTGCCCCCGCCGCCGATGGCGCGCCGCCGCGTCATGAAACGCTGATGGCGACGATCGACTGGAGCTTCAGACTGCTGTCGCAGCGGGAAGCCAGACTGTTCGGCCTGCTCTCGGTGTTCAGCGACGCATTCGAGGTCGAGGACGCGGTCTTCGTCGCCGAAGCGGCAGGGCTCACGCCGGTCGACGTCGTCACCGGCCTCGGCAGTCTCGTTGCCAAATCGCTCCTGAGCGCGCAGGCACATGGCGCGAGCCTGCGCTATCGCCTGCTCGACAGCACACGCCGCTATGCGAGCGAGCGGCGCCGGGCCGATCCTGCCTGCGACCAGGCGCTGCGCCGTCATGCGCAACGTGTCCTCACGCTGTTCGAGCAGTCCGAGGAGGAGTGGAACTGGCGCGAGCCGGCCGATTGGACCCAGCGTTACCTTGGCCGCATCGCCGACTTGCGCGCCGCTCTTTCATGGGCGTTCGGCGAGCACGGCGATGCCGTACTCGGGATCAGGCTCACGGTTGCGGCGATCACCTTGTGGTCGGAGACGTCGATCCTGTCGGAAGCGCAGGCGCGGTATGCGGACGCGCTCGCATTGGCCAAGACCGTCCCGTGCGACGATCTGTCGAAGACAAAACTCGCCTGCGCCCTTGGGTGGAGCCTCTTCTACGCCCGCAAGATGTCGAATGAGAACGAGATTGCCTGGCTCGATGCCATCCTCTTTGCAAAGCGGGCCGGCAACATCGAATATCAGCAGCGGGCGCTGGTCGGGTTCGGCTTCTACCTGCTGCAGATCGGCCAGGTCCAGCGCGCCATATCTTATCTTGAAGAGGCCACTGAGCTCGCCGACCGCGATCGCGATCTGACGGCGACGTCCGAAGCCGATCGCGCGCTGGCCTGGGCTCGCGCTTTTGCCGGCGAATTGAGCAGGAGCCGCCCTGTTCTCGACCGTCTTGCAGCGACCTACTCGCTGGCCGAAGGGCGTTCGCGCAAGGATGCGAACGAAGTCTATCGGTTCATCACCGTCCGCTTCAATCTGCCCTTCGTCGCGTGGATGCAAGGGCAAGCGGACTATGCGGCGAGGCTCGCCAAGGACGCCATCGATGCCGCGGACCGCAGCGGCCATTGGGTGTCACAGTCGAACGCATTTGGGCTCGCCGCCCTTCCCGTTGCGCTCGAAACCGGCAATCTTGACGCGCTCGCGAGCTACACTGAGCGATTGCGTCGCAACCTTGAACGCGAGCGCATCTCACGCTGGGTTCCGGTCGAGCGCTATTTCTCCGCATGCCTTCGCGACCTGCGGGGCGATCCACGCGCGGTGGAGGATATTCGAGCCGCGATCGACGAACTGACAGAATGCCGGTTCTTGATGCGGATCGGCAGCTATCTCGCGGTCCTCGCCCGCGCCTATCTGAGGCAAGGGCGGATCGCGGAGGCGCAAGAAGCCATCACGCGGGCGATCGAGCATCAGGAACGCCACGGCGAGCGCTGGTGCCGTCCGGAGCTCCAGAGAGTTGACGCCGCGATCCTTCTCCACACCGGCGAGCCGCTGCGCGCGGAAAAGCGGTTTCAGCAAGCGCTCGCGGAAGCGCGCAGGATAGGCGCGCTGACGTTCCAATTGCGGATCGCGACCGATCTCGCGGCACATTGGATCGCCACCGACCGCAGATCCAAGGCTGTCCGGCTGCTCTCGCCGATCTATCACGAGTTCACCGAGGGGTTCGGGACACCGGATCTGCTTGCGGCCCAGCGCCTGCTGCAGCCGACCGCGAGCGGCTGCAGCGACCATCACGGGATGGAGCCGGTGCACGCTCGCGACGCATAGCTGGCCTACCGCCGCGCCTGCCGCACGCGCTTTACGCTTCCGGAAATTCCTGATCCTCTCTTGCCAACAAGCCGGATCAACCGGCCTTGCCAGGGAGAGAGACGCCATGAAGCTCGGCACCGCCATTGCGGAAATCATGAGGCGCGAGGGGATCGAGATCCTCTGCGGCTATCCGGTCAACCATCTCATCGAACACGCGGCCAAGGCCGAGATCCGCCCGGTGATGGTGCGGCAGGAGCGCGTCGGCATCCACATGGCGGATGCGATCTCGCGGGTGACGTCGGGACACCACATCGGTGCCTTCTGCATGCAGCACGGGCCGGGCGCGGAGAATGCGATGGGCGGCGTGGCGCAGTGCTTCGGCGAATCCGTTCCCGTGCTGGTGCTGCCGATGGGCTATCAGCGCCGGCTGGCGCATATCGAGCCGAACTTCAATTCCAGCGAGGCGATGAAGCCGTTCGCGAAATCGTCCGAGCCGATCATCCTCGCGAGCGAAGTCGTCAACATCTTCCGCCGCGCCTTCACCAAGCTGAAGAACGGCCGCGGCGGGCCCGTCATCGTCGAGATCCCCTCGGACATGTGGAACGAGGAAGTGGCGGAGCCGCTGAACTACACGCCGGTGTTGCGCACCCGCTACGGCGCCGACCCCGTTCACGTCACGGAAGCCGCCAGTCTGCTGGTGAACGCAAAACGGCCGGTGATCTATGCCGGCCAGGGCGTGCATTACGCGCAGGCCTGGCCGCAGCTGAAACGGCTCGCCGAGCGATTGGCGATCCCCGTCACCACCAGCTTGGGCGGCAAATCATCGTTTCCGGAGACGCATCCGCTGTCGCTCGGCTCCGGCGGCCTTGCAGTGCCGCGCGCGGTGCCGAAGTTTCTGGCCGAGGCCGACGTCATTTTCGGCATCGGCTGCTCCTTCACCGAGACCAATTTCGGCATCGCGATGCCGAAAGGGAAGACCATCATTCATTCGACGCTCGATCCCAATCATCTCAACAAGGACGTCGAAGCGAAGATCGGCCTGGTCGGGGATGCCGGCCTCGTGCTCGACGCGCTGCTGGAGGAGATCAGCAAGACCGTCACCGCGGATCGCGATGCATCCGCCGTCGCGGCCGAGATCGCAGCCTCGCACAAGGAATGGCTGGCGAAATGGATGCCGAAGCTGACCAGCAATGACGCGCCGCTCAGCCCCTACCGCGTGCTGTGGGATCTCCAGCACACCGTGGACATCGAGAATACGATCATCACCCACGATGCCGGCAGCCCGCGCGACCAGCTCTCGCCGTTCTGGCGATCGGTCGAGCCCCTCACCTATCTCGGCTGGGGCAAAACCACGCAGCTTGGTTACGGCCTCGGTCTTGCGATGGGCGCCAAGCTGGCAAAGCCCGACAAGCTCTGCATCAACGTCTGGGGCGATGCTGCGATCGGCTTCACCGGCATGGATTTCGAGACCGCGGTGCGCGAGCGCATCCCGATCATGTCGATCCTGCTCAACAATTTCTCGATGGCGATCGAGCTGAAGGTGATGCCGATCTCGACCGAAAAATATCGCTCGACCGACATTTCCGGCGACTACGCTGCGATGGCCCGCGCCTTCGGCGGCTACGGAGAGCGGGTGACGCGGCCGGAGGACATCGTGCCCGCGATCAAGCGCGGCATCGCGAAGACGAGGGAAGGCGTGCCGGTACTGCTGGAGTTCATCACAGCCAAGGAGACCGAGGTGTCGCGGCCCGGCACGTGAGCGGAGCCGGTGCGGGCACGGCTGCGAGCCGCTGGCTCCGGCCGCAGAAGTTGTGATAATCCGGCCCGGTGCCACGCACGCCGCGGCATCAAGCTGGACCGGGAATGACGACCGTTTTGCAGGAAATCGAGGAACTCGAGCGCCGATTGCGGTCGGCCACCGCCGAAATTGCGCAGCTGCGGGCCGAGCTTGCGACGGCTCGGGATCGCCAGAGCGCCAGCGCCGAGATCCTGCGTACCATCGCGGCCTCGCCGTCCGATGCGCGGCCGGTCTTTACGGCGGTCGCTGCCAGCGCAAAGCGCCTGCTTGGCGGCTTCTCCGCCACCGTGCTTCAGTTCATCGGCGACGAGCTTCACCTCGTGGCGTTCACGCCGACCAATCCGGAGGCGGACGCGGGGCTCAAGGCGTCGTTCCCGCGCAAGATCGCGGACTTCCCGACTTTTGGCCTCGTGCGGGAGGGCCAGACGATCCAGTTTCCCGACAGCGAGGCGGCCGACGTCCCTGAACTGAACCGGGAGCTGGCGCGGCTGCGCGGCTTCCGCAGTGTGCTATTCATGCCGCTGATGAACCGGGGCGCGCCGGTCGGCATGATCAGCGTCACCCGCGCCGAGCCAGGATCATTCGCGCCCGACCTCGTCCAGCTGCTGCAGACCTTCGCCGACCAGGCCGTGATCGCGATTGAGAACGCGCGCCTGTTCAACGAGACGAAGGAGGCGCTGGAACGCCAGACCGCGACGGCCGATATCCTGAAGGTGATGGCGGCCTCCCCGTCCGACGTGCAGCCGGTATTCGAGGCCATCGCCACCAACGCCAACCGGCTGATCGGCGGCTTCTCCACCGCGGTGCTGCGTTATGTCGACGGCGCCGTGCACCTTGCGGCATTCACCCCGACGGATCCCGCGGGCGACCGCGTGCTCCAGGCCTCGTTCCCGGTGCCGTTCGCACAATTCCCGCCCTATCAGCTCGTGGCCAATGGTACCGCGGCGCAATTGCCCGACACCGAGGTCGAGCCGGCCGCGCGCGACATCGCGCGGGCCCGCGGCTATCGCAGCATGCTGTTCGCGCCTCTGATGAGCGAAGGCGAAGCCATCGGCATCATCATCGCGACGCGACGCGCGACTGGCAACTTCGCCGAGCATCACGTGCGCCTGCTGCAGACCTTCGCCGACCAGGCCGTGATCGCGATCAAGAATGTCAGCCTGTTCAACGCGACCAAGGAAGCACTGGAACGTCAGACTGCGACTGCCGACATTCTCAAGGTGATCGCGGCTTCACCGTCCGATGTCACGCCGGTGTTCCAGGCCATTTCCGACAGCGCCAAGGCGCTGATCGGAGCGCACTCCTCCACTGTCACCCGCGTCGTCGACGGCATGCTGCATCTGGCCGCCTTCACGACCGACAATGAGGCCGGCAATGCGGATCTGCTGAACTCATTTCCGACGCCGCTGTCCTCATCGGGCATTCACAGTCGGGTGGCGAGCAGCGGCGAGTATGCCTTCCGCAGCGACATGCAGAACGAGCCTGATCTTACCGAGGCCATGAAGGAGCTGGCGCGAACACGCGGTTATCGCAGCATCCTCGTGGTGCCGATGCTGCGCGATGGCCTTGCGATCGGCACCATCGCCGTCACGCGGCGGGAGCCCGGTTATTTTCCGGACAAAGCCATCAACCTGCTCAAGACCTTTGCCGACCAGGCCGTGATCGCGGTCGAGAACACGCGCCTGTTCAACGAGGTTCAGGACCGCACCAGCGAGCTCGCCAAATCGCTCGATGATCTCCGCGCCGCGCAGGACCGCCTGATCCAGACCGAGAAGCTGGCGTCACTGGGCCAGCTCACGGCCGGCATCGCGCACGAGATCAAGAACCCGCTCAACTTCGTCAACAACTTCGCCTCGCTGTCTGCCGAGCTGACCGAGGAGCTGAACGAGGTGCTCGCGCCGGTCCCGCTCCCCGAGAATGTCCGCAGCGAGGTCGACGAGCTGACGGGGCTTCTGCAGGACAACCTCGGCAAGATCGTGCAGCACGGCCGCCGCGCCGATTCCATCGTCAAGAACATGCTGCTGCATTCGCGCGAAGGCGGCGGCGAGCATGGGCTGAGCGACATCAATGCATTGGTCGAGGAGAGCCTGAATCTCGCCTATCACGGCGCACGCGCCGAGAAGCCCGGATTCCACGTGACGCTGAAGCGCGCGCTCGATCCAGCGGCCGGACAGGCCGAAGTGTTTCCGCAGGAAATCACCCGCGTGCTCCTGAACCTGATCTCGAACGGCTTCCACGCGGTCATCAGGCGCAAGGCCGACGGTGCCGCCGGTTACGAGCCGATTGTGACCGCCGCGACGCGCGATCGCGGCGATGACGTCGAGATCACGATCCGCGACAACGGCACCGGCATTGCCGACGATGTGAAGGAGAAAATGTTCAATCCGTTCTTCACCACCAAGCCAGCCGGCGAAGGCACCGGCCTCGGGCTGTCGATGACCCACGACATCGTCGTGAAGCAGCACGGCGGCACGATCGACGTCGCGACCGAGCCGGGCAAGTTTACTGAATTCACGATCGTGCTGCCGCGCAAGAGTGGTCTGTCAGGCAATAGCTGAGGTTGAATCGCGCGGTGGGTGCTTTCGGCAAACTGGCGTGGCTCATTCGGCGGCAATTGCTGTCGTTCTCCGGCGTCGGCCTCATGCTCGGTGCCCTGTTCTTCGCAGCCGCGCTGACGCCGACGCTGATCCCGCGGAGCTATCTCACGCAGGGCGCCATCGCCGGCGCCTGCTTCGGGATCGGCTATCTCGCCGGCAACGTCTGGCGCTGGCTGTGGCACTATCTGGAATTGCCCGAGCCGCCGGCGCGCCTGAGATCGACCGCAAACGCGCTGGTGGCGGCCGCCTGCCTGCTCGTCGTCGTTGTTTTTCTGTGGCGGGCGGCCGGATGGCAGAACTCGATCCGCACCATGATGAAGATGGCGCCAGTCGAGACCGCCCATCAGCTCAAGGTCTGCGCCATCGCCGTGATGACGTTCGTCGTGCTGCTGGTGCTGGCGCGGCTGTTCGCGCTTGCCGTGCGCCTCATCGCCGCGCGTGCGAGGCGCGTCATTCCGCGGAGGATCGCGAACGTCATCGGCGTGCTCGCCGCGGGCCTGTTGTTTTGGTCAATCGCCAGCAATGTCCTGATCCGCACGGCGTTCAACGCGCTCGATGTGTCCTTTCGCGAAGTCGACGCCTTGCTCGAGCCCGAGCGGCCGCAGCCGACCGCGCCCGAACGAACGGGAAGTGCCGCCTCGCTGGTGAAGTGGACGCAGCTTGGACGCATGGGGCGGAGATTTATTGCCTCGGGGCCGACCGCAACGGAGATCAGTGCCATTACAGGAAGGCCCGCGCTGGAGCCCGTGCGGGTCTATGTCGGCCTTGGCGGCGCCGAGACGGCGCAAGCGCGCGCCCGGCTTGCGCTCGACGAGCTCAAGCGGCAGCACGGGTTTGAACGCGACACACTCATCGTCGTTACGCCGACCGGAACCGGCTGGATCGACCCTGCCGCGATGGACACCGTCGAATATCTCCACCATGGCGACGTCGCCAGTGTCGCGATGCAGTATTCCTATCTCAACAGTCCGCTGACGCTGCTGTTTCAGCCCGAATCCGGTGCAGAGGCGGCGCGCGCCCTGTTTTCGGAAATCTACGGCTACTGGGCGACGCTGCCGAAGAACCGGCGGCCGAAGCTGTACCTGCACGGACTGAGCCTCGGCGCGATGAACTCGGAAAAATCCGCAGAGCTGTTTGAGATGATCGGCGATCCGATTGCGGGCGCACTTTTGAGCGGCGCGCCGTTCGAAAGTCGCATCTGGCGCTCGATCACGGCAAACCGCAATCCGGGCACGCCGGCCTGGCTGCCGGAATTCCGCGACGGCCGCTTCGTGCGCTTCATGAACCAGAATGGACCGACGGTGCCGGCAGATGCGCCCTGGGGTCCGATGCGCGTCGTCTATCTGCAATATGCGAGCGACGCGATCACCTTCTTCGCCTATCACGACGCCTATCGGGCCCCTGACTGGATGACGGCGCCGCGCGGGCCGGATGTGTCACCGGAGCTGCGATGGTATCCAGTCGTGACGATGCTGCAGCTCGCCCTCGACATGGCGGTCGCGACCAATACGCCGATGGGCTTTGGCCATGTCTATGCGCCCGAACATTACGTCGATGCCTGGGTCGCCGTCACCGATGTCCATGATTGGTCCCCCGACGCGCTGGCGCAGCTCAAGACCCATCTTGCAGCGGCGGCGCGAAAGGCCGCCGAGGGCAATGTCGCAAACGAGCCTTACGCCGATCGAGGCGGCTAGCCTACTCGGCCATCTCCACGGGCTGCTTGGCCGACGGTCCAGCCAGCGGCCGCTCCTCCATCGCGATCAGGCACAGCGCAGCGATCGTCATCAGCGCGGTGGCGGCGCCGAACACGTAGCGGAAGGCGTGCCGCATGTCGTCGGCGGGTATCGCGACGGCGCCCGCGGCGTGATGCTCGCCGGCGAGCGGGACGTCGGTGCCGAGCGCGATGAGCAGGATCGCGGCGAAGGCCGCCACCGTGAACGAGGACATCAGCGAGCGGAAGAAGTTCATCGCGCCGGTGATGGTGCCGACTTGCGGACGCGCCACCGAATTCTGCAGCGAGACCACGCACACCGGAAAAGTCGTGCCGAGTCCCAGCGCGAATGCGGCCATCAGCAGCAGCAGGCCCCAGAGCGGCAAGGTGGTGACCGTGAGAACGAGACCGCACAGCGCGGCCCATGACGTGCCGACGATGGCGACGCGCTTGTAGTGCTTGGCCCGAGCCATGGTGCGGCCGGCGACGGCCGCGCCGACGGTCGAGACCGCCGCGAGCGGGATCAGCGCAAGCCCCGCCTCGCTGGCGGTGAGATGATAGACCTGCTCGTAATAGAGCGGCAGCTGCACGGTCAGGCCGGTGATCGCCCCGAGGCCGCAGCCGCCCGCGGTCAGCGCGAACGGCGCCACCGATCCCGTCAACAAGGGCAGCGGCAAGAACGGCTCGTCGGCCCGCCGGGCGTGCCACACGAAGGTCACCGCGAGCGCGACGGCACCGCCCACCATCGCCAGCACCGTCGGCGAAAGCCAAGCATAGCGCGTCCCGCCCCAGGTCAGCACCAGCATGAAGACCACGGCGGACGCCATCAGCAAGAGGCCGCCGAGCCAGTCGACCTTGCGCTTGCGGTGGAACACCGGAATCTTCTTCATCTTCGGCAGCAGCAATGCGAGTGCTGCGGCCGCAAGCGGCAGGTTGATCCAGAAGATCATCGACCAGTGCAGATGCTCCGCGAACACGCCGCCGATGACCGGGCCGAGGATGCCGCCGACCATCCAGACGCTCGAGAAATAGGCCTGGTACTGCCCGCGCTCGCGCGGGCTCACCACGTCGGAGATCACGGTCTGCACCACCGGCATGATGCCGCCGCCGCCGAGGCCCTGAAGCCCGCGTGCCAGGATCAGCATCGGCATGTTCGGCGCGATCGCGCACAGCACCGAGCCCGCGACGAACAGGCTGAGCGAGATGATGATCATGACGCGGCGGCCGTAGATGTCGCTGAGCGTGCCGAACACCGGCGCAACCGCAGTCGAGGCGAGCAGATAGGCGGTGATCACCCAGGACAGATTGGAGACGTCCTGGAACTGGCGTCCGATGGTCGGCAGCGCCGTCGCCACGATGGTCTGGTCGAGCGCGGCCAGGAACATCGTCAGCATCAGGCTGATGACGATGGTGCGGACCTCGTCGGAGCTCAGCGGCACCGGCGGGGCGATCGAGGGCGCATCGTCGACGCTGATGACCTCGCTCGGCAGGCGGGACAGCTCTTCGGCAATATCGTCAGGCAATGTCTGGGTATCGGCAGAATTGCTCTGCCGGTCGAACTTGTTCATCTCGATCGGACGTCGTGACGCGGTGCAACACCGCCAAGGATTCGTTCTATGCAGCCCAACATAGAGGGGAAATTTCTTCCCGGGCAGGCACCGCGGCGCATGGGTGCATCCCGCCGACGCATCCTCGCGGCTCCGTGATCGACAGGCGGAGCGGCGCCGTATTGAGGTACTACTTGGAGCCTGAGCGCCCCCAGCCCACTAAAGCTCGATCGGGTCCAGCAAGTTGATCAGATGCGGCTGGTCGGGATCGACGATGACCACTTTCTTGCCGAACTTGGGATTGCTCCGGAACAGAGCGCCGAGGCTGTGCTTTTCCGGCGACCAATTTTCTCGAACCGGCTTCTTGGTTGCCGGATTCTTCTTCTTGCGCGCCTTCTCCTTCGCCTGCTCCTTTTCCCAGTCGGCTTGGCGCTCGATATCGATCTCGTCAATCGGGTAGGTCAGGTGGATCGTGTATTCGGCGTCGACGCCCCGTGCTTTCAGCAGCATTTCCAGGGTCGCTCGTTCGGGGTTACCGTGCTCGCCATCGCCTGAGAAGACGTAGTGATCGGCAGGCAGACGTTCGAAGAAGATCGTCTCCATATTGTTGTCGCTGCCGTGGTGCGGAACTTTCAGGACGTGGACATGCCGTTTCCAGTTCTCCTTCTTCTTGTCCGCGTCCAAGAGCCCCGCCAGCTCCATTCCTTCCAAAATCTTGTCCCCGCGCGCGTCGCCGGTCAGCAGCATGCTCTTGCCGCCCATTTCAGCCAGAACGACGATGCTGGAGAGATTGGGCACCGACTTGTCGACGAATGCCGCCAGCATTGCTTCCGGGTTTTTCTTCCCCTGCTTTTGCTCCCTCAGCCATTTGTCATGGGCCTCCTGAAGGGCCAGCAATTCCGGCTGCATCGGTCCTGCCACGGTCATCTTGAGACCGCCATCCAACGTCACCGCTTCCGTATCCTCGGTTGCGACGATCAGCTCGCCGTCGAATTTGTGGTTCAGTTTCCATTGCCGACGCGCTGGCGAGCGCCGTTGCAACACTTCGCGATCATCACGCAATTGACGGCCTTGCGAAATGCCTGCGAGAACTTCCACCGTCTGATGCACCTCTTCCTCGTCAGATTCTTCGTCGGGCTCGATTGCGTCAAAATCCGGCCTGCGCGCAGTGCCTGCCTCGAATGACGCCGGCCCAAATCCGGACAACAGTTCTTCAGGCGCAGTCGTAAGCAGATCGTCAAAGCTGTTGTGCCACAGGCTGGCGACCTTGAGACGGAGATCGGGACTGTTGCCCAGCTGATCCGCCGTTAGTTCGAGAATGCCCCTGATGTGATCGTCGTCGATATGACTGATCATCACAACGTCTATCGGCAAGGGATCATTCGGCTCCAATTCGCGCGAACGGTGAATCTGCGCGATTCTCGGCGCCAGATGTGGCTTATAGACCTTGGCAGGTCCTCCATCGATCAGCATCAGATGCGGATCGTCAGCTGTTCCGAAATGAAGGATCAGGCAATCGCCCTTGCGCGCACGCAAGACGTCAAGGCTTAAATGCATCGCATTCCTCCTCAGATCGATTGAAGAGCCCGCAACACGTCGAGCATGCCGTGCCCCTGAAAGCTGCGCTCGCGGCCAAGATCCGTCGCGCTCTCGCACAGGATGCGTTTGACCCGACGCGGCTGCCCGATCAGCTCTTCGTATCGGGCGAGCAGCATCGCCGCGGCTCCACTGACCATGGGAGCCGCCATGCTGGTGCCCGATTCCGGAGCCCAATCATCATTCGGAACGGTCGATAGAATTCGCTCACCGGGCGCGACGAGATCCGGCTTCGCGCGGCCGTCGCCGGTTGGACCGCGGCTCGAGAAGAAGCTGATTCCGTATGTATGCGGCCAATTCCCGTGGGTCGATCCAACCGTGATGACGCCCTCGGCGTTTCCTGGATCGGTGATACTGAAGGCGGCGTAATTTTCGAACGGACCGTCCTTCGTTTCGAATTTCTGAAAGCCGCGATTGCCCGCTGCGGCCACGACCACCACTCCGCTTTCGACCAAACGCTCGCATTCGTTGCAAATCGGCGTCCGCCCACATGCAAAATTGCGCACGTTATGGGGAATTGAGAGGCTGAGATTCGCGCCGTGAATCATGATGTAGTTGTGCCGCTCGTTGACGTAACGGATGTACTGCATGGCAGCGATAACGGCGAACTCGGTCTCCTCCAGGCTCGCACCCAGCACGCGGAAATCGTACAGTCCGATGTCCGGGCACATGCCGCCAGCGTATTTGCCGTCCTTCTGGTCCGCTCCGATGATTCCGGCAACGTGGGTCCCGTGCGAACTGGGCAGCTTTTCAGACTTGTCGTTTGGATCCGGCCTCTTGACCGTGATTAGCCTTTCGACGGTCGCCCAGTTGATGGGGCGCTCCTTCTCGAAGTCTTCGGCAATCTTCTCTAGATTGACGTCCACCTCGGCTCCAGCGAGCCCGGACGTTCGGATCAGCTTTTCGCGGGTTTGAGCATCGACGTCACCCGTCTCACTGCTAACGATCTCGCGAATATTCGTGAAGTCGAAGATTTTCCTGACACGCGACGTCGGCTTCTCGCCGGACGTCATGAACGCGTCGTGATTGTTTTGAATACCGGAATCAAGAACTGCCCAAACGATGTTCTTGCACTGGACGTTGAACAGCGACCTCGCAGCGTCGGCCTTGACCGCTGGCACCGACCGATCGAGCGCGGGAACGGCCGATCGGTTGAGCGATACCTGGAAAATACAAGTTGGTCTCTCTTCCGCCGGCTCGCTCCTGGTATCGACGCCGTCGTTCTGCTGCCGAGCATTCTCGTCCGCTTTGACTACTTCATAAAGTGCGAACATGCCGGAGAGAATCTCGTCAGCATAGTCCCGGTATCGTTCCAATGCCTGCTCAAAGGTCAGTGGCTCCAGTGGTTCGTCCCAACCGACGGGACGTTCCAGCTTGCAAATCCAGTAGATCAATCCGGCGAGCGCGATATACCTTTGGAGCGACGTGGCATTGTCCAATGTGCGTTCGCGCAGCGCGTTGGATCTCTTCGGCCCTTGCTGGAGCAACTTTTTGATCGTCCCCTGATTATCGCCGGCATCCACGCCTTCGATCCTTTCGGCCACCTTCGGCTCGCGCCACCATTGTGTCCGCGGCACCAGGATGCGCAGCACTTGGTCGAAATAGAGCCGCGCACCGACGAGCCCCTGCAAATAGGCGACCTTGGCCTTTGTTGGAGGCCGGCCAGGCGGCGCAGATTCGACCGGCACTTTCAGCGCGCCTGCGATGGTACGGGCCACGCTCACCGCGGTCGCATTCTTGTGCGGCGTAATCAGAACGTCCTGGGCGATGCCCGGATCGAGAGCGTAAGCCGCCCAGACATCGCCGAGCAGCGGCGAGTCCTGCAGCACGCGCCTGTCGTCGCGGGGACCCAGGAGGATATGTTCGACCACTTCGGGCGGAACGGAGAACTGCTTGGGTCTTCCGTCGGCCGAGACCGGCCAAGTCGGCCCGCGGCTCTTGGGTGTGCCGCTTTGCGGTTTTGCACGCCGCTTACGCCCCTTGTCGTCCGCCATTGTCGTCTTCCTCAGACACCAGACTGCGGATAGGGAAAGGCGGGCGGCGGCCCGACCGCCGCGAGATGCTTGCGCAGGGCTGCATCACACACGGCGTAGCCCCAGTTGATTAGTCTTTCCTGCGTCGTCGCGTCCAACCGTTTCAGACGTGTCGGCACTTCCGCAAGTTGCAATGTACGCTCGAAAGGACACGGCAGAGCATCGGCCAGCCCGTAATTCGCGATGTCGGTGCGGATGCCCCAATAGGCGCCCTTGCGCGTTCCCGATTTGAAGGAGTCGATGACCTGGCGCTTGCGCAGCGAACGCACCTGATTGTCGATCAGATTGAGGATCCGGTAGGAATGCCGCGGCCAATCCGTCTCCGGCTCCTCCTCAGCCTCGATCTTGCCGCCGGCGTCGCTGACCAGAACGGTCTGGTGGCGCTTCCATGCGGTCTCGAGGCCGAGATTGTCGTAGACGCCGCCATCGCTGAGAACGACGCGCGTCGTAAAAGGAGGCCGCTGCAGGTCGAGCCCGGTACCGGGCGCGAAATCGCTGTCCTTGAGGCGCAATTCGAAGGGAGAGAGGACCGGAGGAAAAGCTGAGGACGCCGCCACGGCTTGCGCCAGCAGAATTTCTGGATTCTTCACCTCGCCGACGCGGTAGTCGCGCATATAGGGCTTCATGAAGCGCCAGAGCGCGCCTGACTGCACGTTCGTCGCATTGATCACGAAGCGCGGCTCGTCAGGCATATCCTGCAGAGTCTTGCCGCGAAACAGGTGATCGTCATACGCCTCGGCAATCCGGTCGCCGATGCTGCCTGGTAACAGCGCGCCCAGGATGACCGACTCGGCATCGATTGTGATGCCGGCGAAGGCGCGCAACGGCGCGACGAATTTCGGAATGAAATCGCTGTCGACGCTGTCGGGTGTGAAGCTGAGGCCCGGCCACGCCAGCGCCAACATGCCGGCAGTGATCGACCCGCCGGAAACGCTCGATATGCGCCTGACGTTCTTCAGCAGTCCTGTTTCATATAGGCGCCACAGGACGCCGACATGAAACACCATCGCGCGATATCCTCCGCCGGAAAGGCAGAGCGCAGTGGTTGGTTCCAGCGGCTTGTTCTCGTCGTCGGTCGGTATCAGGTGAACCGGATCGGAAATCATGGGGCCCCCAAAAATCCTAGGGTACCTTCAGCAATTCAAAACAACCTGAATATAGCCATAGCAGAATCTACAACCAGCTTAGCACCTCAACCCCTGAATGTGAAGCGCATCTGCATGCGACCGCTGCGCACAGCTGTTCAAGGTCGCTTCTTCAGACGCGCCCGCTTCGGCAAGGTCGCCGGCCATTGCACGATGTGGTCCTCGAGCTCCTCGTCCGGGACCTCCTCCTCGCTGCCCTCCACGCGGCCGCGCACGGAGACGCCGGCTTCGTGCACGGTGTTGGGGTCACCCGAAACCAGCGGATGCCACCAATAGAGGTCGCGCCCTTCGGCGACGAGCTTGTAGCCGCAGCTCGGCGGCAGCCAGTTCAGGGTGCGGACATTGGCCGGGGTCAGGCGGACGCAGTCCGGAACCTTGTCGGAACGATTCGGATAGTCCTTGCAGGCGCAGCTCGTCCCGTCGAGCAGCTTGCAGCCGATATGGGTGAAGTAGATCTGCCCGGTATCCTCGTCTTCGAGCTTGTTCAGGCAGCAGCGGCCGCAGCCGTCGCACAGGCTTTCCCACTCGCGCTCCGACATCTGTTCCAACGTCTTGGTTTTCCAGAAGAATCCTTCCTGGCCTTGAGATCGTTTGGGAGCTGCGGTCATGCGCCTCAACAACAGTTCGAAAGAGCTACGGCAACGCCATCTAGGGCGCGCGGCGGCAATGGTGCAAGCGAGGCCCCTTTGAGGCCCGTAATGAACCGGGGGTCAATTAGGCCTGTTGTTCAAAATAGCGAGCGTGGCCATTGGTTTATGAGCCCCGCTCGGCTAGAAGGAACAGCAAGTCCCTCGGATGCTGGCCGGGCGCCTTGGGTTTGCCGCAACATACCCGCAAGACGTCTCGATGCCGCCCCGGCCGGGTGCTTGAACGCTTTCGAAGCAAGCCGCAAGGGTTCTAGGTGCGCCAGATCATACCACCGCATTGGAAGCAGAGGATCCGGAATTTCTTCCTGGATCTCGATGCGCGCATCGACTCCTCGCTGTTCTCCTCGGCCAAGGGCATCCGCGAGCTCTACGAGCGCTACTCGACCTTCATGGACCGCTTCTATGTCGGGCGGTGGAAGCGCTGGGTGTTCATCGAGCCATTCTCGGAGGCCGCAACCCTCGGGCTTGGCGGCCTCGTCGTGATGCTCGCCCTCGCCATTCCGGCCTTCCGCGAGACCGCGGACGAGGACTGGCTGAAGAAGTCCGATCTCGCGGTGAGCTTCCTCGACCGCTACGGCAACCCGATCGGCAGCCGCGGCATCAAGCACAACGACTCCATTCCGCTGGAAGACTTTCCGGACGTGCTGATCAAGGCGACGCTGGCGACCGAGGACCGCCGCTTCTACGAGCATTTCGGCATCGACATCGCCGGCACTGCGCGCGCGCTCGTCACCAACGCGCAAGCGGGCGGCGTGCGCCAGGGCGGCTCCTCGATCACCCAGCAGCTCGCCAAGAACCTGTTCCTGAGCAACGAGCGCACCATCGAGCGCAAGGTCAACGAGGCCTTCCTCGCGATCTGGCTGGAATGGCGCCTGACCAAGAACGAGATCCTCAAGCTCTATCTCGACCGCGCCTATATGGGCGGCGGCACCTTCGGCGTCGACGGCGCGGCGCATTTCTACTTCAACAAGTCCGCGCGCGACGTGACGCTGGCGGAAGCGGCGATGCTCGCCGGCCTGTTCAAGGCGCCGACCAAGTACGCCCCGCACATCAACCTACCCGCCGCCCGCGCACGCGCCAACGTCGTGCTGGACAACCTCGTCGATGCCGGCTTCATGACCGAGGGCCAGGTGTTCGGCGCCCGCCGCAACCCCGCCTTCGCGGTCGACCGCCGCGACGAGGCCTCGCCGAACTATTATCTCGACTACGCCTTCGACGAGATGCGCAAGCTGGTCGATACCTTCCCGAAGTCCTACACCGAGCGCGTCTTCGTGGTGCGCACCGCGATCGATGCCAACGTGCAGAAGGCGGCCGAAGACGCTGTCGAGAACCAGCTGCGCCAGTTCGGCCGCGACTATCACGCGACGCAGGCTGCGACCGTCGTCGCCGATCTCGACGGCGGCATCCGCGCCATGGTCGGCGGCCGCGACTACGGCGCCAGCCAGTTCAACCGCGCCACCGACGCCTATCGCCAGCCCGGCTCCTCGTTCAAGCCCTACGTCTACACCACCGCGCTGCTGAACGGCTACACGCCCAACTCGATCGTGGTCGACGGTCCGGTCTGCATCGGCAATTGGTGCCCGCAGAATTATGGCCATTCCTATTCCGGCTCGGTGACGCTGACGCAGGCGATCACGCGTTCGATCAACGTCGTGCCGGTGAAGCTGTCGATCGAGATCGGCCGGAAGAACGAGCCCAAGACGCAGAACCCCGCCAAGGTCGGCCGCGCCAAGATCGTCGAGGTCGCGCGCCGCTTCGGCATCAAGGCGCCGCTGCCCGACACGCCGTCGCTGCCGATCGGCTCGGACGAGGTCAACGTGCTCGAGCACGCGGTCGCATACGCGACCTTCCCCAATCGCGGCAAGGCGGTGACGCCGCATGCGGTGCTGGAAGTGCGCACCGGCGCGGGCGACCTGGTCTGGCGCTGGGACCGCGACGGCCCGAAGCCGCGGCAGGCGATCCCGGCTTCCGTCGCCGCCGACATGTCCGGCATGATGAGCCACGTCGTCAGCGAAGGCACCGCACGGCGCGCCGCGCTGGACGGCATTCCGACCGCGGGCAAGACCGGCACGACCAATGCCTATCGCGACGCCTGGTTCGTCGGCTTCACCGGCAATTTCACCTGCGCGGTGTGGTACGGCAACGACGATTACTCGCCGACCAACCGCATGACCGGCGGCTCGCTGCCGGCGCAGACCTGGCACGACATCATGCTCGTGGCGCATCAGGGCGTGGAGGTCCGGGAGATTCCCGGCATCGGCATGGGCCAGAAGCTGCCGCCGCAGCATGTGAGCAACGCGCAGGCCAACGCAGCGCCGAAGGTGCTGGAGACCAAGCCCGGTCCGCCGCCGGTGCTGACCAAGCGCGGCGCGGACATCCTGGTGCGGGTCGAGAAGCTGCTGGATGATGCGGCAAAGGCCGCGAACAAATCGACGGCGAATGACAGCAAGCCGGCCAGGCCGTCCTCGTCGACGAGCGCGCTCGCCTTCCCGCAGAACTATGCGGAAGACAACGCCAACACCTCTGCCCCGCGCAAGAACTGATCGAAAGCAAGTGCGGCTGATCCTGACCACATTGACGGCGCTTCTTCTCGCGACGGTCGTCGGCGTCGGCGCGACGTGGATGACCACGACGCGCGGCACCGAGATCGGCGCGCTGACCATCGGCCCCTGGACCGCACGGCCGCGCACCGGCACCGCCGACGTCGATCCCTATTCGCGCGCCACCATCGTCCGCAACGGTGAGCTGCCGATCGGCACCGGCGACGGTGTCGCCTTCACCGCCACCACCGACGACAGGAAGAAGGCGCTCGACGGCCGCTGCGACGTGGTCGTCTCCGGCGTGACGCCGCCGGCGCGGTTCTGGACGCTGACGCTCTACGACCGCAAGGGCCATCTCGTCGCCAATTCGCTGCAGCGCTACGGCTTCACCAGCCAGGAGATCGTGCGCTCCTCCGACGGCTCGTTCGAGATCCGGATCGCCTCGCGCTCGCGCGCCGGCAATTGGCTGCCGACCGGCGGCATCGAGCGCTACGCCTTGATGCTGCGTCTCTACGACACGCCGGTCGGCGTTGGAACGCGCACCCAGCGCGATGCGCCGATGCCGAGCATCACCACGGTGGGCTGCTCATGATCCGGCTCGTCTTCACCGTCGTCGCCGGCGTGGTGCTGGGCCTCGTGGTCCATCTCGTCAGCGTGCTGGCGCTGCCGCGGATTGCCACACAGGATGCCTATTCGCGGCTGACGCCGATGACCAGGGTGAACGCCGTCACCCAGCTTCCCCTCGCCGATCCCAACAATTCGCCGATGCCGTTCATGGATCCGGCCTTCGCGCTGGCGATCTGTCGTTATGATCTGTCTGGCGGGCCGATCAAGCTCACCGTGCCGGTGAGCCAGGCCTACACCTCGGTGTCGTTCTACACCCGCAACGAGATCGCCTATTACGCCATCAACGACCGCTCCGCGGGCCGCAAGGTGATCGAGCTCGATCTGATGACGGAAGCGCAGCATAGCGAGTTGCCGGAGGACGAAGAGGTCACCGCGGCCGACCGACTGATCATCGATTCCCCGACCACGACCGGCCTGATCCTGATGAAGGCGCTCGCGCCCGAGCCCGGCTTGATGCAGCAGGCGCAAGGCTCGCTCCAGGCTGCGACCTGCGCCCCGCAGACCGAGCCACCGGCCAAGGCCGAGGCACCGCGCAGCCGGCGGTGAGCGCGGCCGCCAACAAAAAGTGCGAAAACAACCCCATGCACAGTAGCGGGGCGTTGAAATCATTACGCTCTTCCGCCGACCGCAACGATACCGCCGGGGACGCGTGCGTACCTTTGACTCGTCGGGCAAAACAGGGGCATACTGGCATCATCGAGAGTTGATCACACCCGCACGGAGCCGTCCGTCGCGGGTGTTGTCTTTGGCGCATCTTTCCGTGTCCATGCGAAACAATCCTGCCGCGTTCGGCTCGGGCACAATCATCGGCACTCTGGGCGGCTTGATCGGTCTCGGCGGTGCAGAATTTCGGCTGCCCCTGCTCATCAGCCTGTTCGGATTTCGCGGCCTCGAGGCCGTGATTCTGAACAAGGCGACGAGCCTGATCGTGGTGGCGAGCGCACTGCCGTTTCGCGCACGCGCCGTTCCGTTCGCGGAGATACATGCCCATTGGCCGATCATCCTGAACCTGCTGGCGGGCAGCCTCGTCGGCGCCTATGCGGGGGCATCCTGGGCGACGCGTCTGGAGTCCGGGACGCTCTACAGGATCATTGCCGTCCTGCTGCTCCTGATCGCCGGCATGCTTCTGTTCGCACATGGCAACGAGGCGGCAACCCCACCGGCGCTGACAGGCGTGAGCCTGATCGTCGCGGGCATAGCAGCGGGCTTTGCGATCGGGATCGTGGCATCGTTGCTCGGCGTCGCCGGAGGGGAATTCCTGATCCCCACCCTGATCTTGTTGTTCGGCGCGGACGTGAAGCTCGCGGGCAGCCTCTCGCTCGCGGTGAGCCTGCCGACCATGCTGGTGGGATTTGCGCGCTATAGTCGCGACCAGAGCTTTTCGGTGCTCCGCGCGAATTGGCAGTTCATGCTTGCAATGGCCATCGGGTCGGTCGTCGGGACATTCATAGGCGGCCTGCTTCTCGGCGTCGTCCCGAATTCGATTCTTCTGCCGGGATTGGCCGTGATCCTGGTCATTTCGGCGGTGAGAATCTGGCGGCATGAGTAGGCTGGTTCGAAACAATGCCGCAACCGGCGATGCGCCCTCGATCGGTTCGCAGATCGAGACGGATCGCTAGAGCATGATCCGGAAAAGTGTGAAGCGGTTTTCCGAAAAGATCATGCTTCAAACAATAACCTAAAGCGCGATGACGATTCATCCTAATCGCATCGCGCTTTAATGGATGATCTGGCCGAGGAAATCCCTCGCCCGCTCCGTCCTCGGCGCGCGGAAGAAGGTTTCGGGATCGGCTTCCTCGACGATCGAGCCGCGATCCATGAACACCACCCGGTCCGCGATCTCGCGGGCAAAGCCCATCTCGTGCGTGACGCAGACCATGGTCATGCCGTCTTTCGCGAGCTCCACAATGGTGTCGAGCACCTCCTTGACCATCTCCGGGTCGAGCGCCGAGGTCGGCTCGTCGAACAGCATGATCTTCGGCTGCATGCACAGCGCCCGCGCGATGGCGACGCGCTGCTGCTGGCCGCCGGAGAGCTGCCCCGGATATTTGTTCGCCTGGTCGTGGATGCGCACCTTGCGGAGCAGACCGATCGCGCGCTCATGCGCATCAGTGCGGGACAGGCCCCGCACCTTCATCGGCGCCAGCATGCAGTTCTCGACGACGGAGAGGTGCGGAAACAGGTTGAAGCTTTGGAACACCATGCCGACCTCGCGACGTATGCCGTTGACGTCGGTCATCCGGTCCGACAGCTCGATGCCGTCGACGACGATGCGCCCCGCATCGTGCTTTTCGATGTGGTTGATGCAGCGGATCAAGGTCGACTTGCCCGAGCCGGAGGGGCCGCACAGCACGATCTTCTCGCCGACCGCGACCGTGAGATTGACGTCGTTCAGGGCCGTGAAATGGCCGAACCGCTTCACCAAATTTTCAACGGTGACGATGGACGCCCGATTCCCCTCAGCGAACTCAAGCATTTTTCCTCTCCAAAGACTGGGATGACCGTGCGCAGCGCTAGCGGCGTAGTCCCGCGATCGCATATCGCTTGCGCAAGGACGCCACGCATTGCGATGCCGCCGAACTGATCGCGAGGTAGACCACCGCAATGACCAGATACATCTCGACCAGACGGCCATTGAGCTGCGCCAGCTTCGAGGCTGCGCCAAGCAGATCGGTGAGCGAGAGCACGTAGACCAGCGAGGTATCCTGGAACAGGATGATGGTCTGGCTCAGGATGATCGGGCTGGCGACGCGGAGCACCTGCGGCAGGATCACGGAGCGATAGGTGTCGAAGGTGGAGAGTGCGAGCGCCTGACAGGCCTCGAACTGTCCCCGGTTCACGGCGCGCAATCCGACGCGGATGATCTCCGAATAATAGGCGGCCTCGAACAGGCCGAAGGTGATGAAGGCGGTCCAGGTGGCGCCGATCGGGACCGGTCGCCCGCTTCCGCCGAGATGACCGAGCACGATCGGCACCAGGAAGAAGAACCAGAACAGGACCAGGATCAGCGGGATCGAGCGCATCAGGGCGACATAGCCGCGCACGAGCTTGCCGAGCACGGGCACTTCGAAGTGCTGCACGAGGGCCAGGCAGGTGCCGAGGACCAGGCCGACCACGAAAGCAACGGCGGTCAGCGCCAGGGAAAACAGCAGGCCCGACCAGAGGTAAGGCCACGCCTGAAGCACAACGGAGAAATCGAGGCTGGTCACTTCACGACCTCCATCGCGTCAGGCAGGGAATCAAGCGGTTGGATGGCGTGCGTCGCGCCCGGCTTGACTGCATCGTCCGCAGGGCTCGTCCCCGGAATGCGCACGGCCCTGTCGATCAACGCCATCCCCTGATAGGCGATGAGCGCCAGCGCGAGGTAGACAAGCGTCGCGGCGCCGAAAGCGGTGAAGGTCTGGAATGTCGCTTCGCTGATCTGGCGGGCCTGCGCCGTCAGCTCCATCAGCCCGATCGTGAGCGCGACCGAGGTGTTCTTGTAGATGCCCATCACCTCGCTGGTCAGGCTCGGAATGATCAGGCGCAGCGCCTGCGGCACGATGACGTAGCGATAGGTCGGATACCCGCTGAGCCCGAGCGCGCTTGCCGCTTCGACCTGACCTTTCGGCAGGGCCTCGATCCCGGCACGCACCTGTTCGGCGATCCGGGCGGCGGTGTAGAGACCGAGGCACACCAGTGCCGGAAAGAACGATCCCCAGGGCGGCGGAATCTGCTTGATGGCGTTCCCGAGCGAGGCGGGAAGAATCTCCGGCAGGACGAAGTACCAGAGAAACATCTGCACCAGCACGGGGATGTTGCGGAAGATCTCCACATAGAGGCGGGCAAGTGCCGCGACGGCTCGGTTCTGCACAGTGCGGCCGATGCCGACGACGATCCCGACCGCGAAGGCAATCCACCAGCCGAAGAACGCCAGCGCGAGGGTCCAGCCGAGGCCCGACACGATCCAGTCGATATAGCGCTGGCCGTCTGCGGTCTGTTCAAGAAGCACTGCAAACATGGCGAACCTCAGGGCTCGGTTTGCGGGACACTCTCCGCCGACGTCGCAATTAGTCCACCGCGTCGCTGGGACGCGCGATCCGTTCCGTGAGCTCGACCGTCAGCGGAAACGCCAGGTTCTCGTTCTTGGGCGGAATTGGCCTGGTGAACCATTTGGCGTAGGTCTTTTCGAACTGGCCCGATGCCATCTGCTTCGACAGAACGTCGTCGACCAGCGCCTTGAAGCCGGTATCGCCCTTCGTGAACATCAGGCCATAATAGATCTTGGCGTAACCCTCGGGGAGAAATATCAGCGCATCCGGCTTCGGAGCTGCGGCCTTGAGGCCGGCGAGCAGAATGTCGTCCTCCATGAACGCGGCCGCGCGGCCGGTGTTCAGCATCAGGAAGGATTCGGCATGGTCCTTTGCCTGGACGATGTTGAAGCCGAGCTGCTCCTTCGCATTCACGCCTTGCGCGAAGCCGACGGCATTCGAGCCCTGGGTGACGACGATGGTTTTGCCCTTGAGATCGCCGGCCGTCTTCAGGCCGCTGTCCGCTTTGACCAGCCAGCGCGGCTGACTGACGAAGGTGGCGACGGAAAACGAGACCTGCTCCTGCCGCTTCCTGTCGTTGGCCGTGCCGCCGCACTCGATGTCGACGGTGCCGCTCTGGATCAGCGGGATGCGATTGGACGAGTTCACCGGAACGTAATTGACTTTGAGATTGGGTAAGGCGGTCTCCGCCTTGATGCGCTCGACGATGGCCGCGCAGAGGTCGAGCGAGAACCCGATCGGCTTCTGGTCGGGACCGAGATAGGAGAACGGGATCGAGGCCTCGCGATGACCGATGGTGATGGCGCCGTTCGACTTGATCCTGGCCAGCGTGGGGCTGTCGGCGGCAGAAGCGGCGCTGCCGAGGCCGCCAATGACCGACAGAATGCTCAAGACACATGCAAACTTCGTCATGTACGTCTCCTTGCTGGACAGCCTATGCGGCTCTCGATGATGGCTTCACGCCGCGCCGCTGGATGACCTCGATCAGGCGGTCTACGTCGGCAATCGTGTTGAACATCCCGAACGACACGCGAATGCCGTCCCGCTCCGGCGACACGCGGACGTTATTCTCCTCGAAATGGCCGAGCCATTCGGCCGCGGGCAGCGCAATGACGTAGATGTGCGGCGCGCGATGCTGCCGCGCGCGAGGGCCGACCAGGCGAACGCCCAGCACATCGAGCCGGGCGATGAGATGATCGCCGAGATCGAAACAATGGTTCTGGATGTTCTCGACGCCCAGCGCTTCGATCATGTCGAGCGAGGCATCGAGGGCATGGATCGCCGGAAGATTGAAATTGCCGAGCTCGAAGCGGCGCGCGCTCGGGGCCGGATCGAGCCTGTCAGGCCGGGCGATCAGATCGGCCGGGACTTCAGCGAGGCTCGCAGCCGCAAGATAGGTCGGCTCGAGCTCAGCCCTCGACTTGTCCCAATAGAGCAGGCCCAGCCCTTGCGGCACGAGCAGCCCCTTATGGCTGCCCGAACCGATGAAGGTCGCGCGTATGGCTTTCGCATCGATTGGCACGACACCGATCGCCTGCATCACGTCGACGACGAAATGGAGCCCCTTCTCCGCGCAGAGGGCGCCGATGCTTTCGATGTCGAAACGATGGCCGGCATGGAATGTCACCTGCGAGATCGAGATCGCCCTCGTGCTCGCATCGATGTAGGGACGAAGACTGTCGGCGTTCACGATCTCCGTCATCGGCACGAATGCGACGGTCACACCCTTGCGCCGCAGATTGAGGAACGCGTAGGCGTTGTTCGGATGATCGCCGTGGATCATCAGGACCTTGTCACCGGCGCGCAGCGGCAGCGCATTCGCGGCGATGTTCATGCTTTCCGAGGTGTTCTTGGTGAAGGCGATCCCGTCGCCCGATACGCCGAGAAACCGCGCCAGCTTTTCGCGCGTCTGCTCGACGCGATCGAGCCAGACGCTCTTCGGGCCGGCGGTCTCGAGACCTTCGCTCAGAAAACGATCGATCGCCGCTTTGACGGGGCGCGCAAGCGGCGTCTGGAAGCCGGAATCGAGATAGGTGATCCGCTCGGCAGCCGGAAACTCCCTCCGCACGGCATCGACGTCATAATGGCCTGACATCCCGATCTCCTGAAGCACTTCCCCGGTGGCTCGCACTGCACAAATCCTGTTCACCACCGAGCAGCGCCAACGATATGGGCACGACACAAAAGTGGCTATACAAATTTTCATATTCCAGTATATTTCGTTCCGAAAAATGATAATTTGTACTTCGGGTGGAGACTGGCGAAATGCAGCAGCCGAGTACCGACGGGCCATTGGACCGCGCCTTCGCGATCATTGGCTATGTCGCCAGCCAGACCAGAGCAGCCTCGGTCGCGGACATCGCCGCTGCGCTGTCCCTGCCGCTGCCGACTGCGCATCGGCTCATCGGAAATCTGGAACAGCGCGGGCTGCTTCAGAAAGCCGTGGGAACGAAGCGGTACGTGGTCGGCAATCAAATGGTCACGCTGTCGGCCCGCGTCATCGGCGCAGCTTTCCGTACCGCCCGCCGGCACGCGGTGCTCCGCGCCGTCGCCGCCGAAATCGGCGAGCAATGCGAGATCGGCGTCGTGCGGGACAACGTCGTTGCTTACGTCGACAGCGTCCGCGTATCGCAACCTCAAGGCCTGCAATTCAATCCCGGCGAAGCGGCCCCGCTCCACTGCACGTCGACCGGCAAGATCTACATGAGCCGGCTGCCGGAACGCGCGCGCGAGAAGCTGTGCCACGCGCTCACGCTGACGCGATACACCGAAACCACGATCGTGGACGTCGAGCACCTGATGAAGGTGCTCGATGAGACCCGCAAGCGCGGCTGGGCCAAGACCAATGAAGAATATGTGCGAGGCGTGGTCGGCTGTGCCGTTCCCATCCTCTCACCGGATCGCGAGCTGATCGCGTGCCTGGGTGTGTCTGTTCCCGTGGCACGGGTGAGCTTCACCGAGCTGGATCGGTTCATAGCTCCCCTGCAGAAGGCCGCTGCGCTGCTATCGGAGACGATCCTCGCGGACAATGAGGACGGCGTAAGCGAAGCCGTGTCGGCAAGCTGATGCTGCTCGAACGTCGTCCACAGTCACCGAGATTGTCCTCGCCCTGCAAGCCGGATCAGGCCTTGGTCAATATCTCGGGCGGTGCGACTTCGCCCACTCGCGGGCATGTGCGATGGGCTCTTGCGGCGGCAGGATGGCGCGCAGCTTCTGTATCGCCGGCTGGCTCTCCATGGGTCCCGCCATCGACAGAAGGCCGGAAATTTCGGACCCTGCCGGCGCTGTTCCTGCAGGAGCGTCGTCAAAATTCAGGCTCTCGGCCATGGCGTTTCCTCCCATCAGCACAGCCAGCATAGGCGGCCAGGACGAGACCGGCCCGTGCCGACGCCCGCGACGCAAAGGCCAAAGCGGCGCGCATCGTCGGCTGCCCCAACACGTCAGACATTCAATCATTGAAACGCCTCACGGTGCATTTTCTGTGCCTTGGATCAGCTCTTGGTGCTGGCGGTCTTGTCGATCGCTGCGCGCAAGCCTTCAGCAAGCTTGATCGCGTCGTCATTGGCCCAGAAGTGCATGAAGAAGAGTCGCGGCTGTTCGTTCAGCATATGGCTGTGCAGCGCCGTCACCTCGATGCCATGCGTCCGCAGCGCCGCGATGACTGGATTCACCTCGTGGCTGGTCAGCACGAAATCGCCGGTGATGGCGGCCTTGCCGCCGCCGGTCGGCTGGAAATTGATGGCGGTCGCGACGCCCATTGGACCGACGGGGGTTAGCAGCATGCCGTTCTCCGTGATCGGGTCGCGCCGTTTC
This sequence comes from Bradyrhizobium sp. IC4060, assembly GCF_020193715.1. Lineage (NCBI taxonomy): Bacteria > Pseudomonadati > Pseudomonadota > Alphaproteobacteria > Hyphomicrobiales > Nitrobacteraceae > Bradyrhizobium > Bradyrhizobium sp. IC4060. Next base: position 1,294,294 of record NZ_JADYVJ010000001.1, read on the forward strand.
ACATTGAACTGGTAGACGCCGCCATTGCCCTGCCCCTTGACGCCGATGATTTGATCGAGCTTTGCGGTGTCGAGATCGATAGAGGGCGGATTCCCGGCTGCGGCGACCGTCAGGGGCGTCTTGCTTTCGGCGAGCGCATCACGGATTGCCGACGCCAGCTTGATAGGGTCGCCGTGTCCGGCGACGTGCATGTAGAATGTCGCCGGGCTTGCGCGCAGCAGATGGTTGTGCACGGCAGTAATCTCGAGACCGCTCGTAATCATCTTCGCCATCACTGGATTGATCTCGGTCTCAAGCAGCACGAGGTCACCCATGACCATCGTTCCGCCATGCGCAGGCTTGAACGCCAGCCAGCCGCCAAGCGCCAGCGCCGGTTTGATCGTGACGCCATCCAACGTCACGGTGAGATCGGTGCGCGGGAAGCCGTAGCGATGGACATCGTCCGCAACGGTGGGCTTGCGGCCCAGCGTCTCATCGACCTTTTGCCAGTCGATGCTCTGCGCGTGAGCGTTCGTGATGAAGCAGGCAGCGACGCCGATCAGTGCCGAAACAGTCCTATGCATGGATCAGCTCCCTTGAGCTCTGGGTGAGTCCCTGCCCCAGGTGACGTCGGATATGTGAGGCCGCTCTGGCTGTTCCGCCACACACAGCGGACTCGCCGCGGAGGCGCATGCCATGGTGGTTCGGATGCCGGGAGGGTCGTGGAATGGAGTTGCGATGTGTGATGACATGCTGCGCCCTTGGTGATCAGGACGCGATGCTTGGGCATGTCGCCTCACGGGGAGATCGCACATCCCCGTCGCGCTGACTAAAAACCCGCAGGACAGAACTGTCAACCGGCGCACGGCCGCTCCACGTCACGAAGAGTTCACCCTTTGAAGGAACCCGCCAGCCGCCATCTTGAAACGACGAGGCGGTTTCACATAAATTGTCCGCGTGGGGACGATGCAGACTCCCCGTGAGACCCAGGTCCAAGCTCTGCGCAGCACGCAATTCCGTGGAGCTTGCGCATGGACACCGAACGTCACTCCTCTCCCCTCCGAACCATCGCCATCCTCTCGCGCGGCGACGCGGCCGCGCGGCGCGAGGCGACGGCGCAGAACAGCCGCTTCGTCCGCGTCTTCGAGGCGCTCGCCGCCGCGGGCATTGACGCCTTCCCAGTGATCTATGACGAGAGCTTTGCGGGCGCGGTCCGCGACCAATTGCTTGCAGCCGACGGCGTGCTGGTCTGGGTCGATCCGATCCACCAGGGCAAGACCCGCGCCGAGCTCGACGGCCTGCTGCGTGACGTCGCGGCGCAAGGGCCATGGGTGAGCGCGCATCCGGACATCATCCTGAAGATGGGCGTCAAGGAGGTGCTCTACCGGACACGGCATCTGGGCTGGGGCGCCGACACGCACCGCTATGACACCGCCGCAAGCTTCCGCAGCCAGTTTCCGGCGCGCCTTCGTGCCGGCGGCCCGCGCGTGCTGAAGCAGAACCGCGGCAATGGCGGCCAGGGCGTCTGGAAGGTGGAGGCCCTGCCCGACAGCCAAGACATGGTCCGCGTGCTGCATGCGCAGCGCGGCAGCATGCCTGAGGACATGCCGATCGATGCGCTGCTCGCACGGTGCGAGCCCTATTTCGGTTGGGGCGGCTGCATCATCGACCAGGCGTTTCAACCGCGCCTGCCCGACGGCATGATCCGCTGCTACATGAGCGGCGCCAAAGTCGCAGGCTTCGGACACCAGAAGATCAAGGCGCTGATCCCGCCGCCGCCGGAGGGACCGGAGGCGCCTGAGGCGCAGCCCGGGCCGCGGATCATGCACGGGCCTGATGCTCCGCCATTCCAGGCGCTGCGAGGAGCGATGGAGGACGAATGGACGCCGCAGATGATGGCAACGCTCGGCATCGATGAGTCGTCATTGCCGGTGATCTGGGATGCGGACTTCCTGTACGGGCCGAAAGATGCGGCCGGCGCAGACACCTACGTGCTCTGCGAGATCAACGCGAGCTCGTGCTTTGCGATCCCCGAGGAGGCGCCGGCTGCGATCGCCCGGACGGTGAAGCAACGGCTGATGCGGACCGAACGTACAGAGGCCCGAACATAGCCTGGTCGCGCTCGTCGGAAATGGCAGCAGCTGTCAGGCGACAGTACGACGCAATCCCGATTTGGTTGCGTTGTTGAAGCCAAAAGGCGCGAGGGCTATCGATCTGAAACGTCATCTTCGATCGGAGGAACGCATGAGCACCATCACCGGCGGCTGTCATTGTGGCGCAATCCGTTACGAGGTCGAAGGCGAGCCGATCGTACACGCGCTTTGCCACTGCCGCGATTGCCGGCTACACGCCGGCGCTCCTGTCGTCGGCTGGACGATGTACCCGGAGGGCGCGGTTAAGGTGACGAAGGGCGAGCCGAAGGTTTACCGCTCCTCGGAACACGGGCGGCGGCACTTTTGCAGCGCGTGCGGAACCGGACTGTTCTACGTCAATGCCAGCATCCTGCCGGGGATCATCGACATCCAGAGCGCGACCTACGACGATCCCGAGGCCGTGCCTGCCACGATACAGATCCAGGTCGCCGAGCGCCTGCGCTGGATGGAGCATGCGCACGAACTGCCGGCATTCGAGCGCTATCCGCCGCAGCCGTAGTGGTGGCTAGGCGGAATGAGTAGTTTGATTGCTACAACGTAAGTGCGCCCCCTCTCCCGCTTGCGGGAGAGGGCTGGGGAGAGGGTGCTTCCGCAATGGGATAGTCCCCAAGAGGAGAAAGCCCTCACCCGCGCCTTCGGCGCGACCTCTCCCGCAAGCGGGAGAGGTTGCACCGAGCCCGCAGCTAAAGCCATTCCGCTTTAGGCATCGCGCAGCACCGTCCGCTCCTTTATCAATCAATTTCCTGCGCGCCGATGAAGCGCATGAACGGCTTCTGACCGTCGGCACCGAACAGCACGACCTCGTAACGCTGCGGCTTGCCGCCTTCCATGCCCGGCGATCCGACCGGCATGCCCGGCACGGCTATTCCCTTCGCGTTTGGACGCTCCGCGAGGAGGCGTCGCACGGCCGCGGCCGGCACGTGCCCCTCGACGACATAACCGGCGACCTCTGCCGTGTGACACGCGACCAGGTTCGAGGGGACGCCGAGACGCGCCCGGATCGGCTCGAGGTCGGGAGTCTCCTCCACCTGGGCGGTAAATCCTGCGTCCCGCAGATGCTGCACCCAGCCGGCGCAGCAGCCGCAGCTCGGATCCCGGTGCACCGTGAGCGCGGCTGCGTCGGATGCTGCCGCGGCGGGCCTTGCAAAAGCTGCCGCGGCCATCAGCCCGACAAGGGACCGGCGGGTCATCAGGTATGCGCGTTGCTTCATCTTCGGCTTCCTCTTCTGTCACTCCGTCGCCCTGACATATGATCGTGCGTCACGGCTCGCCTCATCCGGCCGGCTCCACGACGCGCAATCTGGCGCCGATCGGCTTGTGCATCTCAGCCGGTTGTCCTCTGTCCTCGCGCGTGGGCGGCAGGCGGACACCCTTCACCAACCCGAAGATCGCCGGGATCACGATCAGCGTCAGCAGCGTCGACGATATCATGCCGCCAATCATCGGCACCGCGATTCGTTGCATGATCTCCGACCCGGTTCCGGTGCTCCACATGATCGGCAGCAGGCCCGCCATGATGGCGACGACCGTCATCATCTTGGGACGGACGCGCTCGACCGCGCCCACCATGATCGCCTCGTGGAGATCCTGCCGGGTGAGGCCCCTGCCCTCGGCGCTGCACGTCGCCTTGATCTCGGCCAGGGCATGCTCGAGATAGATCAGCATCACGACGCCGGTCTCGGCGGCGACGCCGGCAAGCGCGATGAAGCCGACGGCGACGGCGACCGACATGTTGAAGCCGAGCCACCACATCATCCAGATGCCGCCGACCAGCGCGAAGGGCAGCGACAGCATCACGATCAAGGTTTCGGTCATGGCCCTGAAATTCAGGTACAGCAGCAGGAAAATGATCGTCAGCGTCACCGGCACCACGATCTTCAGGCGCGCCGCGGCGCGCTGGAGATATTCGTACTGACCGCTCCAGACCACGTAATATCCTGATGGGAACTGGATGCTGTCAGTCACGGCGCGTTGCGCATCGGCGACGTAGCTGCCGATGTCGCGATCGCGGATGTCGACGTAGACGTAGGTCGCGAGTTGGCCGTTCTCGGTCCGGATCGAGGTCGGCCCCCGCGCCGGCTCGACCTTCGCGACCTCGCCGAGCGGCACCGCGCCGCCTGCGGGCATCGGCACCAGGATATCACTGGCGATCGCTTTGGGATTGTCGCGCAGGTCGCGCGGATAGCGCATGTTCACCGTGAACCGCTGCCGCCCCTCCACCGTCGTCGTGACGGTCTGGCCGCCGAGCGCCGCCGCGATGGTGTCCTGAACATCCTGGATCAGGATGCCATAGCGGGCGAGCGCCTCGCGATCCGGGACGATCTCGAGATAGTAGCCGCCGATGCCGCGCTCGGCATAGGCCGATGAGGTGCCCGGCACCGTCTTGATCACCCGTTCGACCTGCTTCGCCAGCCGGTCGATCTCGACGAGGTCGGTGCCCATCACCTTGACGCCAACGGGGGTGCGGATGCCGGTGGACAGCATGTCGATGCGCGCCTTGATCGGCATAGTCCAGGCGTTGGAGACGCCCGGAAACTGCAGCGCCTTGTCCATTTCCGCGATCAGGCCGTCGATGGTGACGCCTTCCCGCCAAAGCTCCTTCGGCTTCAGGCTGACCACCGTCTCGAACATCTCGGTCGGGGCCGGATCGGTCGCGGTCGCCGCCCGTCCCGCCTTGCCGTAGACCGATTCGACCTCCGGAAAAGACTTGATGATGCGGTCCTGCGTCTGCATCAGCTCGGCCGCCTTGGTGACGGAGATGCCGGGCAGCGTCGTCGGCATGTAGAGCAGCGTGCCCTCGTTCAGCGTCGGCATGAACTCGGTGCCGAGCTGCCGCGCCGGCCAGATCGTGACGGCGAGCACGACCAGCGAGGCCAGGATCACCGGCGTCTTGGCGCGCAGTACGCCCTTGATGACCGGGCGGTAGATAAAGATCAGGAAGCGGTTGATGACGTTTTTCCTCTCCGGCACGATCCTGCCGCGGACGAAGATCACCATCAGCGCCGGCACCAGCGTGACGGACAACAGGGCCGCGGCCGCCATCGCGAAGGTCTTCGTGAACGCCAGCGGGCTAAACAGCCGCCCCTCCTGCGATTCCAGCGTGAAGATCGGCATGAACGAGACCGTGATGATGAGTAGGCTGAAGAACAGTGCCGGCCCGACCTCGGATGCCGCGTCGATCAGGATCTGGACGCGCGACTGACCGGGCTCGGCGCGCTCGAGGTGCTTGTGCGCGTTCTCGATCATGACGATCGCGGCATCCACCATGGCGCCGATCGCGATCGCGATGCCGCCGAGGCTCATGATGTTGGATCCCAGGCCCAGCAGCTTCATGGCGCCGAACGCCATCAGCACGCCGACCGGCAGCATCAAGATCGCGACCAGCGCGCTGCGGACATGGAGCAGGAACACGATGCAGACGAGCGCGACGACGATACTCTCCTCGAACAGCGTGTGCTTGAGCGTGTCGATCGCCGAATAGATCAGGCCCGAGCGGTCGTAGACCGGGACGATCTCGACCGATTTCGGCAGGCTGCTCGCAATCTCCTTGAAACGCTTCCTGACGTTTTCGATGACGTCGAGCGCGTTGACGCCGAAGCGCTGCAGCACGATGCCGCTTGCGACCTCGCCCTCGCCGTTCAGCTCCGCAATGCCGCGCCGCTCGTCGGGTCCGAGCTCGACATTGGCGACGTCCCGCAGCAGCACCGGCGTGCCGTTGCTGGTCTTCAGGACGATGTTGCCGAGATCGTTGATGCTCTTGATGTAGCCCTTGCCGCGAATGACGTATTCGAACTCCGACAGCTCGACCGTGCGGCCGCCGACGTCGGCATTGCTGGCACGGATCGCCTCCCGGATCTTCTGCATGCTGATGCCGCGGTCGCGCATGCGCTGCGGGTCGAGCACCACGTTGTACTGCTTGACGAAGCCGCCGATGCTGGCGACCTCGGCCACGCCTTCGGCCTTGGCGAGCGCGAATTTCAGATTCCAGTCCTGGATCGTGCGCGTGTCGGCGAGGTTCAATTCTTTCGACATCACGGCGTATTGATAGACCCAGCCGACGCCGGTCGCATCGGGCCCGATGGTCGGGGTGACGCCGACGGGAAGCCGAGACGTGGCGCCGTTCAGGAACTCCATCACGCGCGAGCGCGCCCAATAGATGTCGGTGCCGTCCTCGAAGATCACGTAGACGAACGACACGCCGAAGAAGGAGAAGCCGCGCACCACCTTCGATTTCGGCACGGTCAGCATCGCCGTCGTCAAGGGATAGGTGACCTGGTCCTCGATCACCTGCGGCGCCTGGCCGGGATATTCGGTGTAGACGATGACCTGGGTGTCCGAGAGGTCGGGGATCGCATCCAGCGGCAGATGAAGCAGCGCGTAGAAGCCGGCGGCCGCCGCAAAGCCGGTGCCGAACAGCACCAGCAGCAGGTTGCGCGCCGACCAGGCGATGATGCGGGCGATCATTTGTGCTCTCCCGTCGCATGGCCGGCGTCGGAGGCTTGAGGCGCAGCCTCGGCAAAGCCTTTCAGCGCGGCCTTCAAATTGCTTTCCGCATCGATCAGGAAGTTGGCGGATGTGACCACCGCTTCGCCTTCGGCAAGGCCGTCGCGCACTTCGATAAAGCCGCCGCCGCGGCGGCCGAGCTTCACCTCCCGCGGCTCGAAGCGCCCGTCCCCCTTGTCGACGAGGACGGCCTGCCGCGTGCCGGTGTCGAGCACCGCGCTGTCCTGGATCGCCAGGACAAGCGCGCTATCGGCCGTGTCGACGTCGGCATCGACATACATGTCCGGCAGCAGCAACGCTTCGGGATTGGCGAGCTCGATGCGGACGCGAACCGTCCGGGTTTCGCGGTTCACCTGTGGATAGATCACCGCGATCTTGCCGGTGAAGCTTCGGCCGGGGAAGCTGCGCGCGCGCACCGCGACAGACTGCCCGACCGCGATGTTGCCGAGATCGCGCTCGGCGACGTCGACCAGCGCCCAGACCAGCGAGGTGTCGGCGATGCGGAACAGCACGTCGCCGGGATTGGCGCGCATGCCTTCGATCGCGTTGCGCTCGAGCACGATCCCGTCGCGCGGCGCCGACCAGTGGATGGTGACGGGCGCGACACGCGTTCTCTCCATCTCGGCGATCACCCGCTCGGGGACATCGAGATTGATCAGCCGTTGCCGCGAGCCGCGGCCGTAGATCTCGACCCCGCCGACGGTCTTGGAGGTGATGGTCGCAAGATAGTCGGCCGCCGCGGAGGCGACCGCCGAGCTGTAGATCTCCATCAGCGGCTGGCCCGCCTTGACGCGGGAGCCGGTGGTGACGTCCGCGATCTTCTGCACGAAGCTCTCGGCCCGCATCGCGATCACCGAGACGCGGCGCTCGTCCAGTTGGATCGTACCGGGCGCCTTGACCAGGACCTGGACCGATCGCCGCGCCACCGGCTCGGACTTCACGCCGCTGCGCTGGATCTTGCCGGGCGACAGTTTCACCGTGCCGTCATCGGCGTCGTCGCCTTCGTAGACGGGGATATAGTTCATCCCCATCGGGTCCTTCTTCGGCACCGGCGAGGTGTCGGGCAACCCCATCGGATTGCGGTAGTAGAGGATTTTTCGCGATGAAGCCGCCTGCGGTGGCTTCGGCTCTGCCTGGGCGGCCTTGTCGTCATCGTAGACCGGCAGATAGTCCCGCCCGCGGTCGTCCTTCTTTGGCCCGGCGGACCAAAGCGGCGCGCCGCTCGGATCGCGATAGTAGAGCGGAGTCCGGTCCGCTGGCGCCGCAGCCGGGGTCACCTCGGCATGGACCGACCAGCGCCCCTCGTTCGAGAACCAGTACGCGCCAAAGGCGAGGCCACTGCCGAGAGCGAGAGTCGTCAAGAGACGCAACGTCTTCATGGTTGTTTCGCGCGCTCGGAGCGCGCGTCCATGTGAATGGGAAAGAGAAGTTCGGGCACCGTCCGACGGCGCCCGAAAGCTCACTTGATCGCCTTGACGATGACCTTGCCGGTGACCGTCTCAGGCTCGCCCTGCACCTTCGCCGAGAGCGTGACCTGATAGCGGCCGGCCATCGGCAGGTCCGTCCTGAAGGCGTAGACGCCCGGCTCTTTGGAGGGCAGTGGCGCGACCGCCGATTCCATCTCGGCCATGCCGTCCGGAGCCATGTCGACGCGCGTCTTGAAGATGACGGCATCAAGCACCGGCTTGCCGGTCTGCTTGTTGGTCAGGCGAACGGCGAGCGTGACGTCGTCGCCCTTCTTCATCTCGGGATTGACCGGCTCGAAAGCGTAATCGCCGGCACCCGCCAAGGCGACTGAAGCGGCGAGCGAAAGGGTGGCGGCAACAGCCGCGGTGCTGAACTTGGAAAGCATTGTCCTGTCCTCATGAATTGATCTCGACCGCGACGCTTGAATGCGCACATCAGTCATCGCCGCGCGGGGCGTGCCCGCGCGCGTCTTGAGAGATCAGATTCGAGGAGGCCGGAAGGGAGGACTGCCGCCGCGCGAGTCGACGACCTGATCGGCAGGAATAGCGGTTTCCGCTGCCGCGACGGCAAGGAATTCGAACGCCAGGGGACGAATGTCCGCCAGTGCGACGGTGCCGCCGACACAGCAGAAGCCCATCCCGCATTGGTAGCCGGTGTCGGAGCCCGTTCCCTTCATGTCGGGACAACAATCGTGCACCGACATATCGTCGTCGCCGCCGACCTGCATGGCCGCCTTCATGTCACCCGACGACATCGCGACGCCGGAAGCGGACGCGCCAGCCGGCAGCATCGCCAGGGAGATGGCGATGGCGAATGCCAGGATGGTCCGAACGATCCGCATGAAACGTGCTTTTAACCTTTTGGAACCGCAACGCAGCCTCAGTAGCATAGTCTGCGGCCGAAAGCATTCTTTGATCAAAGTCAAGCATTCGTGACCAAGGCTCCGAGGCCTGTTAGGCCGATCGCCCGCATCCTGCCTCGCCTATTGCGACTTCGATACCAGCTCGTCGGACCGCGCCGTCCGCGACCATAGCAAGGCGAGCGGGCCGAGCGCGATCCCGGCCGCGAGCACGATGAAGGCCAGCAACCAGCCCTCTGCACTCTGGGGGCCGCCAGCGGCATCGAGGGCAACCCCGGTTCCCCAGGCTCCGATCGCCGATAGGCCGAACCCGACGGTCGAATGCAGGGCGAGAGTCGCCCCGCGATGCTCCGAGACAGCCGCGGCCGACATCCCGGCTGTCAATGCACCGGAATCCGCTGGCACTGTCAGGCCATAGATCATCAGCAGCAGCGCCAGCACCCATGCTGGAGCCGTCGCATTCAAGCCGATGACGAGGGCAACGCAAGCCGAGGCGATCATCACCACCGTGATCGCCCGATGTCGCCCGAATTTCAGTGCGGCCTCGTTGCCGAGGATGCTGGCCGGCATGGAGATCACTGCAAAGCAGAAGCTCATCAGGACCGGGCTCAGCCATGAGGGCGCACCCTGATGCGCGACGACGTAGGTCCAGAACCCGACCAGCCAGGTGCGAATGCCGTAGAGCTCGAAGCAGTGCGCGCCGTAGCCGAAGATGTAACCGAGCGCCTTGCGGTTGGCCAAGACGGGCGCAAAGTTCAAAAGGCGTCCTGATCTTGGAGCGGGACTGCGGCTCTCGATCAAGAGACACGCGACCACCATCGCGATGGGACCGATGCCGGTCACGTAGAACGCGGTCCGCCATCCCCAGCCGTCGGCGAGGACTTGGGCGATCAGGAACGACAGGCCGACGCCCACCGAGAAGCTCGACGTGTAGAGCGTGACCGCCCGCGAGGTGTCGCCGGCGGGCAGCCGGTCCGTCAGTGCCTTGAGCCCCGGCATGTAGGCACCGGCAAAACCAAGGCCGGCGAGCGACCAGATGATGGTCCCCGACCAGAAGCCTTGCGCGAAGATGCCAAACGCGACGGTCGCAAGTCCGCTGACGACAGAGCCGCCGAGGAGCACGAGCCGTGCGTCGATGCGATCGGTCAGTGTCGTCAGCACGGGCACCGCCAGCATGTAGCCAAACGCGTAGCCGCTCGCCATCATCCCGCCTTCGGCGGCGGACAATCCCCACACCGGCATCAGATGCTGGGCCAAATTCGCGGACAACGTCACGTGCGGCAGCAGATTGCCGAGCTGGCCGATACACATCACCGCAATCAGCGGCCAGCCGCGCAAGCTACGAATGTTCCCCTCCCATCGGACAGCGACTCATGTCGTGTGATCCCCACGGAGCAGCAGAAGCGCGAAGAATGCAGAGACCGAGGCCAGCGCGCCGATCCAGAGCGCGCTGCTGCCGAGATGCTCCACCATCAGTCCCAGCGCAAGCGGCGCGAAGGCGCCCGTTGCCCTGGAAGGCAGCGAAATCATCCCGACCCGTCTGCCGAACCCGACCGGCCCAAACAGCGCCAACGGCAGCGTACCACGGGCAATGGTGATGATGCCGTTGCCCGCGCCATACAGCACCGTGAAGAGCGGTGCGAGCAAAGGGCCGCCCGCGACCAGCGCAAGCACCCCGATCGGATTCATGAGCATGGCGAGCCGCGCCGACAGCAGCGGATGAAACCGGCCAAGCCATCCTGCTTCCAGAAGGCGGGCGCCGACCTGTGCCGGTCCGACCAGTGCTCCCGCCAGCAACGCCTGTGCCGGCGTGGCGCCGAACGCAACCAGCATGGTTGGCAGGATGGCCGAGACTCCGGAGCTGACAAAACTTGCGGCCGCAAACATGTACGCCAGCAATATCATTGCGAAGGTTTCGCTCTGTCCGCCGGATTGCTGGCTTGCGCCCGTGCTCGGTCCAGCCTCCTGATGCAACGGAGCGGCACGGGGCAGCGCAAGGTTGAGCGGCAAGGCAAGGCCGATGTGGATCACCGCCCAAAGCTGGCAGGCCGCGCGCCAGCCGTACTCCGTGGCGAGCCATGTCGTGAGAGGCCAGCCGAGTGTGCTGGCGAAACCGGCGATCAGGGTGATGCCGGTGATCGTTCGTCGCGCATTGGCGCCGTAAATGCGCGCAAGCGTCGCGAACGCGGCCTCATAGAGGCCCATGCCCATGCCGATGCCGAGCAGGATCCAGGCTGCGATCAGCACCGCTACGCCATAGGCCACGGACAGCAGCAGCAAGCCCGCCGCGAAAACGAGGTTCGAGACGGCAAGCAGGCCGCGCCCACCGAACGTATCGATGGCGTGCCCAACGCGCGGACCAAGCAGGCCGGAGATGACGAGCGCTCCCGATAGCGCGCCGAACACGTAAGTCGGCGCAAGACCGAGATCGCCCGCGATCGGCGCTGCCAGGATGGCAGGAAGATAGTAGCTCGACGCCCACGCGATGGTCTGCGCGGTGCCGAGGGCGATGACGACGGTGAGCGGGCCTGCAGTGCCTCGGCTCATGAGCAGCCGCACCCCGCACCGCCCGCCTTCCTGGCGGATTCATCGGCGGCACAGCAGGCCGAAGGTTCGGCCTTGGCCGGGCCGCCGCAGCATCCCGCCGCGCTGGCGGACGCCACGCTGCCGCGTGTGCAGACGCCGGTCTCCGGGAGCACGAGCTCGACCCGTGCCGCGGCCTTCTTGTCGCCGGCGATGTCGGCGACGATCGATCGGACCTGCTCGTATCCGGTCATCATCAGGAAGGTCGGCGCACGTCCGTAGGATTTCATGCCGGCGAGATAAAAGCCCGGCTCATCATGCGCCAGCTCGCGCGCGCCGTGAGGCCGCACCGTTCCGCAGCTATGCTCGTTGGGGTCGATGAGCGGCGCGAGCGCGAGGGGCGCCTCGATCGCCGGATCGAGCCGCAGCCGCAGCTCGGACAGAAGCGAGAGATCGGGCCGGAAGCCGGTCGACACCACCAGCTCATCGGCAACCACACTCCGCGCAGCCACGCCGGCGCCTGTCGAAACTCTGAGGCGGCCTTCGATCTCCGAAATGTGAGTGACAGCGAAGCCGGTCTCGACCGCGATCTTTCCGGCAGTCACGAGCGCGGCGAAGGCTGAGCCCAGCTCACCGCGCGCGGCAAGCTTGTCGTTGCGGCCGCCGCCAAAGGCCTTTGCCGGATCGTCGCCGCGCAGCAGCCAAACGGGCCTGGTGCCGGGCGCCTCCTCGGCGAGTTGCGCGAGATCGATCAGCGTGCCCAGCGCGGAATGGCCGGCACCGAGCACGGCGACGGTCTTGCCGGCGTATCTGCTGCGGGCGGAGCCGCGCACAGCCGGCATGCCATAGGCGATGCGGCCGGCGCATTCGCGTTCGCCGAACGCCGGCAGACCGTTGCTGCCGGCGGGATTGGGCGAGAACCACGTGCCGGAGACGTCGATGACGGCATCGGCGCGCAGCACTTCGTCGCCTTTGCCGTTCCGGTAGCGGATCTCGAACGGCGCCTGGTCCCGCCCCTTGGTCTTCGCCTTGTCGAAGCCGGCGCGGCTGATCGCCGTGACGCGGCTCGAGGTCCGGATCGTCTCGCGCAGCGGCGTTCGCGCTGCCAGCGGTGCGAGATAGCGCTCGATCAGTTCGCCGCCGGTCGGATAGGAGCTCGGGTCCGGCGAATTCCAGCCCGTCGGCGCAAGCAGGCGCGCGGCCGCCTTGTCGACATTGTATTCCCACGGCGAGAAGAGCTGGACGTGCTGCCATTGCCGCACCGCATGTCCCGCCTCGGATCCGGCTTCGAGCACGACAGGGGACATGCCGCGTTCGCGCACATGAGCGGCGGCTGCAAGGCCGACCGGCCCCGCCCCGATGATCGCTACCGTCTTGTCCATTTCGAAGCCTCCATCCTTCTAGAATTATGGAATAATTGTCGAAATCAATCAGGCTGCGGTCTGCGCATCCTTGCATCCCGTTTCTTCCGCACAGCATTCCGCGGCCAGGAAGTCGACCAGGCCGCGCATGGCGTCGAAATTGGCGCGGCAGATCAGGGTGGTCGATTCCCTGCTCTGACCGACCAGTCCGACCGAGACCAGGGTCTTGATGTGGTGCGACAGCGTCGAGGCCGGGATCTTCAGCTTGTCCTGCAAGCGGCCGACCGGCATGCCCGCATGTCCGGCCCGGACCAGCGCCCGGTAAATCTGCAGGCGGGTCCGATTTCCGAGGGCTTCCAGGCGTGCTGCTGCGTCGTCGATCTTCATGAGCGACACGGTGCGCCGGTGCACATCGATTGTCAAACGATATTTCTAGAATATTCGAAATTTGAGCTCGCGCCATCGCCGGAGGTTGGCAGAGATTGACTCGGTCCCTTTAATTCCATAAATCTGGATATATGGAAACTGAACAAGCCGTCCTGGCGCTCGCCGCGCTGTCCCAACCGACCCGTCTGGAGGCGTTCCGGACGCTGGTCAGGCACGAGCCTGAAGGTCTTGCGGCCGGCGATCTCGCGCGCCTCTTGGAGGTCCCGCAAAACACGCTGTCGGCGCATCTGTCGATTCTGAGCCGCGCCCGCCTCGTGTCTTCCGAGCGGCACAGCCGCTCGATCGTCTACCGAGCCAATCTCGGCGAATTTCGCGACGTCGCACTCTTCCTGCTGCGCGATTGCTGCGACGGACGGCCGGAAGTTTGCGACCCCGTCGTCGAGACCTTGCAATCGTGCTGCTCGCCAAAACGAAAGGAGCGAAGCCGTGTCTGATCACAGGTTTAACGTCTTGTTCCTATGCACCGGCAACTCGGCGCGATCGATCCTGGCTGAATCGATCCTGCGCAAGGACGGCGGCGGCCGCTTTCAGTCCTTCTCCGCCGGCAGCGCCCCGAAAGGCGCAGTCCATCCGCTGGCGTTGCGCACGCTGGAACAGATGGGCTATCCCGCCGACGGAATGCGCTCGAAAAGCTGGCTGGAGTTTGCCGCTCCGGATGCACCGGTGATGGATTTCGTCTTCACCGTCTGCGACAACGCAGCGGGCGAGTCCTGTCCGATCTGGCCGGGCCAGCCGATGACGGCACATTGGGGCATCGAGGATCCTGCCGCGGCAGAGGGTTCAGAACTGGAGAAACAGGCGGCCTTCGTCACCGCGTTTCGCTACCTCAGAAACCGCATCGCTACATTCGTGAACCTCCCGCTGAGGAGCATCGACAAGCTTTCGCTCGGCACCAAGCTGCGCGAGATCGGCCGCTCCGAAGGTGCAACCGATTTGGCGCCGAAGGCCGGCTGATGGACAGTTTCGATCTCCCGCGGCGCCTCGCGGCCGAAGCGCTCGGCACGGGTATTCTCGTCGCCACCGTGGTCGGCTCCGGCATCATGGCGGAAACGCTGACCAAGGACGTCGCCCTTGCGCTGCTCTGCAACACCTTGCCGACCGGGGCCATCCTGGTTGTCCTGATCACGGTGCTCGGTCCGATCTCCGGCGCCCACTTCAATCCCGCAGTGACGCTCGTCTTCACCGGCAAGCGCGAGCTGCCGGTCAACGAGGCCGCGCTTTACGTGATCGCGCAGATCGCTGGCGGCATCGCGGGAACGCTGGCGGCGCATCTAATGTTCGGCCTGCCGCTGCTCGACCTCTCGACCAAGGTCCGAACCGGAGGGCCGCAATGGTTCGCCGAAGCGGTCGCTGCGTTCGGGCTGGTCGCGACGATCCTGGCCGGCATCCGGTTTCAGCGGACGGCCATCCCCTGGCTGGTCGGCCTTTACATCACGGCCGCCTATTGGTTCACGGCTTCCACGTCGTTTGCCAACCCTGCGGTGGCCATCGCAAGGTCGCTGACGAACACGTTCGCCGGCATTCGCCCCGCTGACCTGCCCGGATTCATCCTCGCGGAACTCTGCGGCGCCTTCGCGGGCATGCTGCTGATGACCTGGTTGCTCGGCCGCTCACGCGCGTCCGCCTCGGTCGCAATCACGGAGACAGTTCGATGACCGTCACGATCTATCACAATCCCGCCTGTGGCACCTCGCGCAACACGCTGGCGATGATCCGGCAGAGCGGCGTCGAGCCTGATGTCATCGAATATCTGAAGACTCCACCCTCGCGGGACAAGCTCAAGGAACTGATCGCGAGCATGGGCATTCCGGTCCGCGCGCTGCTGCGCGAGAAGGGAACGCCTTACAAGGAGCTCGGCCTGGACGACCCCAAATGGAGCGATGAGCAGCTCCTCGATGTCATGATCGCCCACCCTATCCTCATCAACCGGCCGATCGTGGTGACGCCAAAGGGCACGCGCTTGTGCCGGCCGTCGGAAGCCGTGGTCGATCTCCTGGACAATCCGGTTGGCCGGTTCGTGAAAGAGGACGGCGAGGTGGTGGAAGCGCGCTAGGCCTGAAGGCGCGCCGTGAGACAGATGCAGTCGAGCTAGCCCAGCAAGCCCTTCAACCCCGCATAGATCGAGCCGATACCGGTGGCAGCAACGCCCGCGAGCGGCCCGACGGTCTGCATGAGATCCTGAATCAAGCGGGCACGACGGCGCAGCTGTTCCTCGCCGACATGCTGCCCGAGCAGCCGCGCCACCCTGAATGCGAAAGCGTTCGGCTTGCCTCCCTGCGTCAGCACACGCGGCAGGATCTGGAAGATCACGACGCTGAGAATGTTGCCGGAGACGAAGGCGAGCAGGATGCTCGCGCCATATTCGAACACTTCACGCCATTCGATCCAGATCGTCGGAAGGATCGGAACATGGTCATGGATCCCCGTAACCGTCAGCATTGACAGGACGCTGACGGCCGCTGCCAGGAACGCCAGCACGAACGCCGTCAGGGCGGATACCCGGTGCAACGGATAAGCCACGAAGCCGAACAGCAGCGGTATGGCGATCGATGCAATCCGGAGCGGGATCGGGGACACGTTGAAGGTGATGGTCACGAGCACATGCGCGATCACCAGCAGCAGGGCTGGAATGACCACATAAAGCACCGCATGCGTTCCGTAATAGCGCAACGGATTGTTGTAGCGCTCCAGACGGACGTTGACGCGATCGAGATCCCGCCTGAGCTTGTCCAGCTCGGCAACGATCTCGTCGATCTCGAGGAGCGTCGGTCGCACGACGCGCAAGTCGCGCGAACAATGCTTGCACGCGATGGCTTCGTCCTTGATCGTCTCGGCGCAGAACGGACATTCCATCGCTAGCGCGACTTCCCTCGCCTCATAATGGCTTCGATCTCGCCTCTGGCCCGCTTCAGTTCATCGCGCAGATCCTCGCGCTTGCGCAAGAGATCGTCGCGCTCGGCAAGCAACGTGGCGGGAACGGCGATGTCGCGCCCGCACGAGGCGCAGACCAGCGCACCCTCGGCATTTTCCGACCGGCAGTAGAGGCACGCCACTTGCGAGTTCACCTGCGAGCTCACTTGGGCGCAACCTTCAGGGTGAAGACGGTCGTGCCCGGCCGGCCATCGCTGTCCTTGATGTCGACACGCATCGTGTACTCGCCCGGCGGCAACTCCGCATCTTGCATGTTGATGCCATCTGGCTGCACGAAGGGCTTGACCCGAGGCGTCAGGTCGACGTTCGGCGTTCGGAGGAAGATCACCTTGACCGATTCCGGATCGATCTTGGCCCCGCCATAGGACTGGAATTTCAACACCAGCCGCAGAGGAGAATTCGCGGGAGCGCCCGGCGAGACGAACTCGATTTTCGGGCCGCGCATGATGCCGCGCTGATCGACGGCGACCGCGCCTTTGGGAGGCGGCAGCTTGGCCTCCTCTTCCGTGATCAATGGCGCGGCGAGCGAGGATCCCGCGGCCAACAGACCTGCAACCACCAGAGCCAGTAGAGCATTCCGCTTCATTTTCCTTGCCCCCTTTCCCATTCGTCAACGCAAGCCGCCATCGCCGATGATCGTGTAAGGCGCCCAGAACAGCGGATGCGCATAGGCAAACTCGGTCTTGCCCTCGCTGTTGAGATAGCCGGGACCATCGACAAGAGCCATCGTCGCCTGGCGCAGCGCTTCGCTGCGCGACAGCTTGGGATCGTCGGCCTGTCGCTTGAACAGGTCCGTCACCAATTGCCGCGCCGACTGGGAGTGCACCGACCAGTTCGTCACCAGCAGGGCGCGCGTGCCGGCGTAGAAGAACGCGCGGCCCAGCCCGGAGGCCGCCTCGGCCCCTGCGCCTGCGCCGGCGCCGGTATTGCAGGCCGACAGGACGACCCAGTCCGCATCGAGCTTGAGACCGAGAATCTCTTCCATCGTCAGCAGTCCGTCGCCGCCCTCGCCCGTCACCACCGGCGACGACAGAGCGAGCGCCGGCTGCGTCAGCCCGTTGAGTTCGCCCGGGACTAGACCGTGGGTCGCAAAGGCCAGGATCCTGAAGCCGGAGAGATTCATCGTCTTCACCGCGCTCTCGGTCGCGCTCTTGCCGAGGAACAGCACCTTCGAGGGATCCGCCTGCAAGGCCAGCGCGATCGACTTCAACTCGTCCGCGGTGTCGGGCAAACGGGGCAACAGACCGAGTTCGGCGCTATCGACGCCGTCGAGCTTGGGACTGTTGCGCCGCTTCAGCGGCCCGCCGCGCGTGATGTTGCCGCCGGCATCGGCCAGCTGAATCTTCTCACCCGTGCCTTCCGCCTCGGCGTGCTGATCGCTGTTGAAATAGGGATCGCCGAACGCGACGAGGTCGCCGCGGCCGGGCTTGCCGGGCGGCAACTGCCGCAGCGTGCGCAGAGCCGCCGCCGACGGCACCGTCGACACGGCATGGGTTCGCGCCAGCCACGGCACGTTGCGATAACCGACGAAGAGCGGGTCTTCGTCGGCGGCCACCTCCGCCGGTGCCGTCGGCAACAAGGCGAGCGGCAGCAGGCCCAGCGCACCGTTGGTGACAACGATCAGGTTCTTGGCCGGCTTCCAGCCGCTCTCGACCGGCTTGAGCAGCAGCTCGTACAACTCATGGCCGAGCTTGAGATCGAAGGGCGGAATGTCCGAGATCATCGCCGCCTGCGGCTCGAGCGCCTCGCGCAGCTTGCGGATCTTGCTCTCGATGTCGCCGATCCTGGCCTGGACGGCGGCGAATGCCACCGGCCCCGACTTCGGCACGGCCCAGACGAAGCTGCCGTTCTGGCCGAAATAGAACGACAGCATGGCCTCGCCGTCGGTCAGCGTCGCGCGGATCTCGGCGACGCTCGGCGGCCTGGGCGAGACGAGATCGGCATAGATCGGGAATTTCTGCTTGATCTCCTGGCGCGCCTTGTCGCGCTGGCCGCGCAACGCTGCGATCGAGGCCTGTATCTGCTGCACGCCTTTCTCGTCACGTTCCGCTGCGGGAAGCGCGAGCACGTTGTTAAGCGTACCGAGCTGGGCGTTGACCCGCTTGCTCAGATCCTGCTCTTTCCGCACGAGCTCGGCGAGCGCGGGATCCTTTGCCGCCGCACGCGCACTCGAGGCAGCCAGCGCCTGCTGCACCGAGCGGCCGCGGACGGCATCGGCCAGGCTGAACGTCTCTTCGCCGACATTGGTGCCGCCTCCTTCCACCCTGCCGAGCAGCAGCAGATAGCTCTCGACGATGGTCTGCAGCCGTTGGCTGCGCGCGGCCACCACCGTCGTGTTCTCGTCGTCGGCGTTATCGTTGGCGCTCGCCATCATCACCGGAATGGCGGCCCTAAACTCGCGGATTGCATCGGCATCGCGGCGGGCGCGCATCAATCCGACCGCCAGCGTGCCGCGTGCCGAGGCGGCGTCGAAATGATTCTCCCCCACCCGTGCGATCTGCCTCTTCACGAGCTGCTCCGCGGCGGCAATGCCGGCGTCCAGCTGTCCGGAATCATAGAGGGACAGGATGCGAGAGGGATTGAGCTCGAACACCTGGCGGCGCTGCGGGTCCCAGCCGGCGACGGCCTTTTCTATCCTCGCAAACATTTCGCCCGCTTCGGCGTTCTGGCGGCGAAGCGTCAGGATGCCCGCAAGCTGCGACAGCAACTGCACCGTCGCCTGCGAATCCTCGGGCACACCCACCGTCTTGTTGATGTCGAGGGCGACACGGCCGAGCTTCTCGGCCTCTTCGTAGCGGCCCTGGTCGACCAAAATGCCCGCCAGCCCCATGACGAAGCGCGGCGTGACCGGATTGTACTTGCCGGTATCCTTCAGGCGCGACAGCAGCGCGCGGCGCGCATCCACCTCGGCCTCGGCCAGCTTGCCCTGCTTCGCCTTCATGCGCGCCTGGCTCAACACGGTGCCATCGATCGCCTGCAGCAGAAGGGTCTCGGCCGGCGCACTGTCCGACGCCATAATGGCCTTCGTGCTTGCGCGCTTGCGCAGCTCGGCGGTGCGATAGGCGGCCTCGGCATCGGCGAACTGTCCGCGTGCCTCGAAGATCGCGGCGCGAGTGAGCTCCAGCTCGCCTTCCCAGCTCTGGCCGAACTTCGCATAGGCCGCACGCCAATTGGGATGGCCGCTGGTGCGGGCCTCCTGGATCGCGGTCTGGGTGCGGCGGAGATAGGCTTCGGCCTGTGCGAGGTCGCCCATCTGGATGAGAACGACCGCGATCCCACGGTTCGTCACGAACTGAAATCCCTTGGCGCCGGGCATGCTGGCCGATTCGCGCAAAAGTCTTTGCATGATCTCGAGCGCGCGCTTCGGATCGCCCGCGAGCGAGTGTTGCAGGGACTGGAGCTGCAACATGCGCCCCAGCAAATTCGGGCCGACGGCGCCGCGCCCGACCTCCACGGCCTTGTCGGCGTCAGCCATCGCTTCGGCGAGCCGGCCGAGCTGCGCGCGGGCATTGGCGCGATCGAAATAGAGCTGCGCGAGGTCCTGGCGGGACTCCTTGCCCGTGGGCACGGCGTCGGCCTCCGACTTCAATTCCGCGATCATCTTCTCGTTGGGCTTGTCGCCGTCGAGGATCGCCGTGATGTCGGAGATGCTGCGCGGCGGGGCGACGAAATCCTTGGGCAGTGCCGTGCCTGCATCGAGCTTGGGCGCCGTTTCCTTGGGAAGCTCGACGGCGACATTGGCGCGGCCATTGGCGGCTTTGAGCGCCGCCATGACACAGGCCCTGACCTGCGGCGTTGCTTTTGCCCGGCAGGCTTCGAGATTTGCGCCTCCGGCAGGTCCGCCGCCGGCGCGCATGCAGGCCTGCACGATCGGCTTGCCGACCCTCATCCGGCAATTATCGAGCGCCGCATCCTTGGTCAGCGCGACTGCGGAGCCGGTCGATCCGAGCAGAATGGCAACTGCCAACAGGCGGCGCGAGGAAATGTCCCGACGGCACTTGCGCAGACGCGCGGCGTCTAAGCTCATCTCGAAGGACCTTTGGACAAAATGAATTCGAAAGAAACGTGGTGATCCTATCCGGCCTGCGCGGAAGGACAAGGGCAATCAATGCGGTTCCCGGAGGACCTCAACTGGTGGGCGGCGACAGGCGGCGCACTCCCGTGGAACCGGTCAGGCGGCCCGGGGAATCGGGCCGATCGGCCGCGGGGCGGCCGCGCTCAAAGGGTTGACGACTCGTGCTTAGCCCTTCGAGACCACCGCGCGACCATAGGGCGGGTGCCCCTGGACCGGCGGATTGGCGGTCTGGGCGGCGAGCTCGCCGATCAGGCGGTCGGCATCGGCGGCCATGCCGTCGGGGGCCTGGATCACCAGGCGCTCCAGCGCCCAGCGGTAGGACGAGATGCGCTGTTCCAGGCATTGCTGCACCCACTGGATGATCAGCGAGTTCTCCTGCATGCGCGCGACCGCGTCGTCCCTCTCCCTCGGCGACAGCGCGGAGACACGCGCCATGCTGGCATCGCGCTTCCTGTCGAGATCGATGACGCGGATCGCGGATGCGAAGAACGGCTCGAAGCGGGTGATGTCGTTGCGCACGTCCTCGATCAGCTGCGCATAGCGCGAGGAATGCGAGCGGTGCGGCTCGTCGATCAGGGTGCGCCCGTACATGGTGCGGTCGAACACGACCTTCTGCCGCCACGGCGAGGGCAGCGCCTTGTAGTCGCCGAACACGCTCTTCCATGCGGGGCGCGACAGCGGCGGCTCGATCATGGGATAGGCGAGATCGCGAAGCTGGCGCTCTTCGTCGGTGAGCTGGAATTGCGATGGTCTCAGGCCGACGCTGGAGGTGACCTCCGCACCGAGCCAGCGATGCATGTCGTCGCTGCGCATGCTCTCGCGGGTGCGGCCGAAGTCGCCGCCGCTACACGCCGCGAGCAACGCGCCTAGCAGCGTGAGCAGGACGGCCGATAGGACAGGCCGGATCTGGCGGATGACGTCCGGCATTGCATGAAGCCGAATGTCAGCGGCGGCGACGACGGCGCCCCGGCGCTGTGCCCTGCTCCGGTCCGCGATCGCCGCTGGTTTCGTCCGCCTCGCGCTCGATTCGAATCACGGGAAGGATCAGAACCGTTCCCATGTCCGCGCGCGGAGCGACATCCCCGGACGAGCCCACCCGGCGACCGGCCGGAAATTCGATGATGGTCCCCATGTCAGCTCTCTTCAATTGCCGCGCGACCGAACGCGCCCCAGCAACATGCATTCATTAAGATCAGCTCATGGTTAACGGGGTGTAAACGGGCCGCTTCAACCGTAGCCGCACGGACCGCGCCGCGCCGTCCCGTTGCGGCACGACAACGCCTCAAATTGCAGGGCCGGCTTCACGCCTCGTTTTCCTTAACGAGGCTTTAAACGAAGCTGCGCTAGGCTCGCCCCCAAGTATCTTTCCCGAGTTGCGTACGCCTCCATGACCAAGTCGCTGTTTCCCGGATTCGACGGGCTGATGACCCTGTCCCGTCGCGAAGGTGTCGATGTCCGTCCGACGCTGCTGCGCGTGCTGACCGACCTCTATGTCCAGACGAGCACCCACAGCGACGACGAGCAGCGGCAATTCGTCGAGCTCGCCACGCGGCTGATCGACCAGGTCGACGATGCGACGCGCGCGGCCGTCAAGGCCCGCCTCGCGGTCTATCCGCAGACGCCCGTCCCGATCCTGCAGAAGCTCGGCCTGGTCGCCACCCAGGAAGGCCGCAGGGTTCCACTGGCCCGGGAGATCCCCGCCCCGCCGCGCGCGTCTGCTCCGGCGCGCGTGCCGACCGAGGCCGAGCAACGCATGGCCGCCAACTTGGCGATGCAGCCGAAAGAGGCGGCCGAGATCCACGACATGTTCTTCCGCGCCGGCGCCTCCGAGCGCGCGCTGATCCTGCACAATCTGGCGCAGACCCCGCTGAAAGCCGCCCCCCGTATTCCGACCGTGCGCGCCAAGCGCGCGATCCAGATCTTGGAGATGGCGGCGATCGCGGGCGATATCGAAAGCTTCACCTTCGAGCTCGGCGACAGCCTGATCCTGCCCTCGCGCGTCGCAGCCCAGATCGTCGACGATGCCGGCGGCGAGGCGCTTGCCGTTGCCGCACGCGCGCTCGACATGCCGAGCCCGGTGTTCCAGCGCATTCTCTTGTTCTTCAAGCCGGAGATCGGAACGTCCGTGAACGCCGTGTACCGCCTGTCGCGGCTCTATGACCGTCTCGCCGAGCGATCGGCGCTGGTGATGCTGGCGGCCTGGCGCGGCTCGACGCTCGCGGTCACCCGCGCGAAGTATCAGTCCTCGCTGCATGACGGGGAGCGCCAGCGCGCACGCGCCGGCGCGAGCCAGACGCGGCCGGGCGTGCAGCCCGGCTCGAGCCCGGCGGTGCGGACGGGGACCAATCCGTCGGATCGCTGATTTGCTTACGCCGCCTCAGCGAGCGGCAGCGGCGAGGCACGCAACGAACTCCAACCCCGTCATTGCGAGCAATGCCGGTTGAGGCTACGCCTTGGCCAATTCCAGAAAATGCCGGCCCGCGCGATCCTCGGTCTCGACGATCCAGGCATCCGGATCGAAGCGGATTTCCTTGGTCAGCCGCTCCTCGATCGTGTGATCCGGCAGAGGCTGCGGCGCGACAGGGACGAAAAAGCGGTCGACCGGCCGGCCGTCGTCATAGACGGTCTGCGGCGCCGGCGCATACAGCATGGCATGGCCGTCGAGCAGCGACACCTTCACGAACACCGCGCCCGCCTCCTCGGCACCGCGACGCCGCACGGCGCCGAACACGCCCTCGGTCTGGCACCGGCGCAAGTAAGCCGCCACCCAAATATTGGATTTCAAACGCATGAATTCGACGATAGGCCAGTGCGAGGCCTCACGCCAGCTTTACGTCTCACGCCTTGCGCGTGCCGTCCTGACCACCGCGAATCTGCGTTGCGATGAAGTATGACAGCGGCATAGCGAGTGCAAATCCTACCGCCACGGCATAGGGAATGTTCCTGATGGCGTCGGCGGCGAAGCTCGGGACCATCAGCACCACGATGAGGCTGATGCCCGCCAGCGTCGTGCCGAGCATGATCCAGACGAGAATCGAGACCTTGAACATGACGACCTCTCTTCCTTGATGAGATGAGCCATCTTGTTTCTGCGGCCGCCGGCCGTCATTGATCCCACTCAAATCGCAATCGTATCGGATCCGGTCCATCGTGCCGGCGCCGGCAATTGACCTGCGTCAACGACACTCGACGTGCGGCTATTCGACCGGGCGGCCGATCGCAGCGGCGAGCTCGCGCAGCAGCCGGTCCGAGACCTGGCCGGTGACCTGCATCTTGTGCTCGCGCTCGAACTTCTGGATCGCGCCCTGGGTCTCGGCGCTCATGCTGCCCGTGATCTTCAAATTGCCGTAGCCGTATTCGGACAGCGCGCGCTGCACGCCGGCAATGCGGCGTGCGGCCGGGCTTTGCGCCGGGATCGGCGCCGGCGGACGCAGGGCCGCGGGCGGCGTCGAGGTGGTCGCCTTGACCAGATTGGTCATCGGATCATTCGAGCGCGTCGAGGCGGTCGCCTCGACCGGCTTTTCGGCAGCACGCTCGGCGGGCTTGGGCTCGGCAGGCTTAGGCTCGACACGGAACTCGGTCGCGCGCGGCTCGAGCGGCGAGGTATCGGCGCCGACGGGGCGCGGACGCGGCATGGGATTCGACAGCGGCACGGACGACGGCGCGGGAAGATTGATCACTGTGCCGAACATCGGCGCGGGATGCCGGCCGGTCTGGAGGAACAGCGCATTGGCAACGATCGCGGCGATCGCGGCGACGGCGACGAGGCCGGCCAGCGTGTCCTTGGGGCTGTGCAGCAGCACGCGCATCACGAGGTTGCGCTCGGTCTCGACGTCGACAACCGCAGCTTTGGCGCCACGGCGGCGCGGAGCGGCTTCGTCCTTGGCAGACTTCTTAGGCACTTTTCTTCACCAGAGCGGGTTGGTCCTGAGACTGGTCGTGAGCTTGGTCTTGAAGATCCTGACCTTGAAGTTCTTGGCGCAGCACAGGCGTCAGCGTCGCAATCTTGCGCTCGGCCGGCTTGGCTTGCGGCGGCGTGTAGACGAGCGGCAGCTTGACGGTGACCGCCGTGCCCTCGCCCAACCTGCTTTGTACCGTCAATTCGCCGAGATGCAACGCCACGAGACTCTTCACGATCGAAAGTCCAAGGCCGGTGCCCTCGTGACGGCGCTGATAGGTCGTGCCGGCCTGGAAGAACGGCGCGCCGATGCGCTTGAGATCGTCGGGCGCGATGCCGACGCCGGTGTCGCTGATGCGCAGCGTCAGCTGCGAGCCGGACACCGCGGCCGATACGCAGACCTGACCGCCGCGCTCTGTGAACTTGATGGCGTTGGCGACGAGGTTGAGCACGATCTGCTTGAAGGCCCTGGGATCGCCGGTCATGACGGGCAGGTCCTGCGGCGCGTCGGTGATCAGGTCGATGCCGTTCTCCCGCGCCTTCAGCGCCAGCAGATTGCAGCAATGCAATAGCGAAGCGCGCGGCGCGAACGGCTCGGACGCGATCTCGAAATTGCCCGATTCCATCTTCGACATGTCCAGGATGCCGTTGACGACCGACAGCAGGTGCTGGCCGGAATCGTTGATCAGCTGGGCGTATTCCTTGCGCTGCGCAGCACCCAGCATCAAGGCCTGCTCCTGCGCGATCATCTCGGAGAAGCCGATGATGGCGTTGAGCGGCGTGCGCAGCTCGTGGCTCATGGTGGCGAGGAAGCGCGTCTTGGCGGCATCGGCCGCCTCGGCGGCGCTGCGCGCCTGGTCCAGCGCCTGCTCGAAAAGCTTGCGGTCGGTGACGTCGCGCATCACCGCGACGACTTCGGCTTCGCACGTGACGTCACGCGCGCTGTCCTGATCGAGCGGACGGCAGCGCATCTCGACCCAGATGAAATCGACCTGGCCGCGCTCGGCGGCGGGCTCGCGCCGCAGCCTGAACTCGACGCTGCGCACCTCGCCGCGCGCCGCGTCGGACAGTGCCGTGAGATAGGCCGGCCGATCGGCGACATGGACACGGTCGAACAGGCCGTGGCCGAGCAGTTGCGCCACCTGCGCTCCGAGCATGGCCTCCACCGCCGGCGAGATGAATTGCACCGCACCGTTGCGCTGATGCCGCGAGATGACATCGCTCATGTTGCGCGCCAGCAGGCGGTAACGCTCCTCCTCGCGCGACAACAGCGCGACGCTGGTGCGCGCGAGCGATTCCGCGCCGAAGGCGAGGCCGGCGGCATAAAGAGTGGCAGACGTGACCCCGAAAGCCATCAGCACGCCGCGCTCGGCGGCACTCGGCTCAACCACCGGCAGCCAGCCGAGCTGGCTGACCAGAATCAGCATTCCGGCGCAGGACAGCGCAAGCAGCGAGGCAAACGCCGCGACGCGGCGCGAGGCCGACAGCGCAGCTTCGAGCGGAACCACGATCAGCCAGACCGCGGCGAAGGATTCGATGCCGCCCGTCGTGATCGCGACAGCCATGATCAGGCCGGCGAGCGCCAGCGACGACAGCACGTGCGCGCCCTCGTAACGGCCGGTGCGCGACAGGAACCAGGACAACATGATCGGCGCGATCAGCCAGGCAAAGGCCGCGACCTCGATCGCGCTCGGCGCGCCGCGCATGGCGAGATAGACCGGAAATGCAGCGAAGGCGGCGAGGCTGCCGAGCAGCCGCGGTGCCATGAAGGCGCGATGGCGCGCGCGCATCAGCGCATCGTAGCGCGCGGAGGGATGCAGCAGTGCATCGAGACAATCGCGGATGATACTCAAAACTGTCACGGGTCTCGCGCTTCGGCTCAATCGTCTCTTGGAAGACGCGCCGGAACGCCTCCTTGTCGTTGAGCCACCGTGTCAGAGCGACCTTAAACGAGTGCTAAGGCGGCACAGCGTGTGGCCGGACACCGCGTTATCGCGGAGCTTTTTAGACGATTTGGCGACGTCTTCGCTGCGAATGGTGAACGCAGGGTTTCACCCTGCTCCGCATGGTTTCGAATTGGTGGATGCGGGCGGCCGGCAGAACCATGGGTACGGGCGTCAATCGAAAATTTACCGGAACGTCGCTCCCGAAGAATCTGACGTCAATTTTCCGCGAATTAAGCTCAAGGCAATCACTTGCGATTTATCGAGGATCGCTAGGTCCGACATCCGCGGGAGATCGCCGCGGGCGGAGTCTAACGGACAGGTCGATAAGATGCGCTTTCTGCTCCGCATCACATTCTGGCTCGGGCTGGTGCTGGTGCTCCTGCCGCGGGACAAGACGCCCGAATCGGACAAGCTGCCGCAGATCGGCGCCGCCGATGCGGTGCAGGCCGCGACCGCGGCCGTTTCCGACGTGACCCAGTTCTGCAAGCGCCAGCCGGCGGCCTGCGAGGTCGGCGGCCAGGCCGCGACCATCATCGGCCAGCGCGCCCAGGACGGCGCGAAGAAGCTCTATCAGATCATCAACGACAAGAAAGAGCAGATCACCAACGACAAGAACGACGGCGGCAGGAACGACGGCAGCAAGACCGACAGCAAGAAGGCGCCCGACCATACCGGCTCGATCGCGCTGGCCGGCGAAGGCGATCTTGCAGCGAGCGAGGCGCCGCGCGATACCCTGACCCAGGACGACCTTGCGCTCGAATGGCGCGGACCGGGGCCGGCGAATTAAGCGTCCAGGCCCTATCGATTTCAGGGCTTCGCGTCTCTATATTGGCGGTAAGCGGGAACTGCGGGCCGATATGACGACGATCGACGACATCAGGGATAATTTCGAGCTTCTGGACGAGTGGGACGACCGCTACCGGTACGTCATCGAGCTCGGCCGCACTCTGGAACCGATGCCGGAGGCGGAACACTCGGCCGAGAACAAGGTGCAGGGCTGCGTCAGCCAGGTCTGGCTGCAGAAGACGGTCGATCGCAGCAATGGCGAGCCGGTCCTGAAATATCGCGGCGACAGTGACGCCCATATCGTGCGCGGGCTGGTCGCGATCGTGCTCGCGCTGTATTCGGGCCGCACGCCGCGGGAGATCCTCAATACCGACGCGATCGCCGTGTTCAACGAGTTCGGCTTTCGCGATCATCTGACGCCGCAGCGCTCCAATGGCCTGCGCTCGATGGTCGAGCGCATCAAGACCGATGCGAGAGAGGCGCTCGCGGAAGCGTCGTAAGATGCTCTCGTAGGGTGGGCAAAGCGGAGCGTGCCCACCTCCCGTGTATAATGAAAACTCGTGGGCACGGCGCTTTGCGCCTTTGCCCACCCTACAAGACCCCGACTACTTCCGCTTCCGCTGCTGCTGCCCGAGGCCCATCTGCTTGGCCAGTTGCGAGCGCGCCACCGCATAGTTCGGGGCGACCATGGGATAGTCGGCCGGCAAGCCCCACTTCTCGCGGTACTGCTCCGGCGTCATGTTGTACTGCGTGCGCAGATGGCGCTTCAGCGACTTGAAGCGCTTGCCGTCTTCGAGGCACACGAGATAATCGGGCGCGATCGACTTCTTGAGCGAGACGGCGGGCTTGGCCGGCTCCAGCGGCGCAGTCTCGGTGCGGCCTGACGAAACCCGCACCAAGGCGCCATGCACCTGACTGATCAGGTTCGGAATCTCGGCCGCCGGCGTCGGATTGTTGCTGAGATAGGCCGACACGATGCTCGCGGTCAGCTCGATGAAATTCTTCGCCCCCGCATCCGACATGCGCCCTCCCTTGTCCGCTTGTGGCTTACAGGATTGACGACACCGAAGTATTCCCTGTCAAGAATACATTCGGCTGAAACACGATGACTGACGGCGAGGCACTGATTACTGGTGAAAAGCGCCCGTCTACTTGAGCGCGCGGTCGCTTCAACCGCGCTGGTCGAGATGGGCACGGAGCTCGTCGATCGAGGCAAAGCGCATCATGCCCTCCGGCATCTGCGCCTCGATGGAGCCATCGGAATAGAGCGAATACGCCATGCCATCGACGACGCCGGACTTGAGCACCGTCACCGGCGGGGGCTCCACGAGCGGCGGCGGCTCGGGCGCCGGCTCAGGAGCGGTCTCCGCCAAGGTCGACGGCGAGCGCGGCGGCGGCGGACGGCGTTGGGCGGCCGGCGGCTCCGGCGGGCGCGCACGGTCCGGCTTCGGCCAGGCGACGTCGAAGCTCGCAGGGGGCGAAAGGTTCGGGGCCTCGCTGGGCTCCGCGGGCGGCGGGGGAGTTTCAGTGGATTTTGCCTCCGCGCGCTCGCGCTCCTTGCGCGAGGTCGAGGCGAACAGCAGGTTGCGCCGGCGCGACGCTTCCGGAGCGGGAGGCGGTGTCGGGGCTTCCGGCTCCTGCTGCGGTGCCTCGGCACGCGGCCGCTCGCGCGCTGCAGCTTCGCTCTGCCACGGCGGCGGACTTGCGGGCGGTGGCGGCGGCGCCGGCTCGGCTCTCACCGCCGCAGCGGGCACCGGCTCGGGCGCGACTACGCCAGGCACAGCGAGGCCCGGCAGCGCGGGCCTGACCCGAACCTCGGATGGCGCGACCGCACCGGCCAGCCGGCGTGCGATGCCCCTGAGCTCGAGCAGCACCAGATGCAGGCCGACCAGTAACATTCCGGAGCAGACGCCAATGGTGCCGGAGACTATGAGAGTCCCACCGAGGCTGAATTCCCTGATCGTCATGCCGAAAATCACCGCGAGGAGACCCGCCAGCACGGCGCAAATCCCCACGATCAGCAATGCCAAATTCATTGAACTCACCCCCGGCCGCGCATCACGCGCGAGAACCGCTACGCCACGATACCGTCATACGCTGTTCCACGCCAACGGCCAATTCTGGGCAGTGTTCCTAAAGGGAAGGAAATCAGGGACTTATTCACATTCCCTTCAGCCGGGGCTCGCTACTGCTAAAGCTGCTCGCAAAGTCAGCTGAATGGGTGCCAACCGGAATTGCTGCGTCGCATCAGGAATTTAGCCATAATGCCCAATTACTTGGTAATGGAACTGCGCTATAGGGAGTCCGGGGTTGAGGCCCGCGCGCGCCAGCAGGGCCAAAAGGGGATTCCGGGGCACCGATAGCCATGACATCCATCACGACTTCGGCGATCGACACGCCTCAGCGGCGCTCGATCGAACGGACTTGCGACGATCTCGCCATGCTGGTGCTGGCCGCGGTCGCCGTCATTGCAGGCTTGACCTTCCGCGACTACGGGCTCGGCTGGGACGACTACACCCACGCCGAATATGCCGACCTGCTGCTGCGCATGTTCGGTTCCGGCTTCAAGGACACCGCGGCGCTCTCCTTCGCCAATCTCTACATGTATGGCGGCGGCTTCGACATGGTCGCGGCCCTGCTGCACAAGGTCATTCCGCTCGAGCTGTTCGAGACCCGCCGTCTGGTCGGCGCCATCGTCGGCGTAATCGGGCTTGCCGTGACATGGCGGCTCGGCCGCCGCATCGGCGGACCGCTTGCCGGTCTGGCTTCCCTCCTCCTGCTTGCGCTCTGCCCGACCTTTTACGGCCACATGTTCATGAACCCGAAGGATGCACCCTTCGCGGTCGCCATGGTCGTCCTGATGCTCGGCCTCGTCCGGCTCGCCGAGGAATATCCGCAGCCATCGCCGCGCACGATCCTGATCGTCGGCTTGGGGGCCGGCCTTTCGCTCGGCTGCCGTGTTCTCGGCGGACTCGCGCTGGTCTACGCCGTGGTCGGCTTCGTGCCGCTGTTCCTGGAGGAATTGCGCACCGAAGGTCCGCGCGAATCCGTTCGCCGCTTCGCCCATGTCGTCTATGTGTTGCTGCCAGGCCTCGTGCTCGGCTACCTCGTGATGGGCCTGATCTGGCCGTGGTCGATCATGGAGCCAGGCAATCCCTTGGCGGCGCTGACCTACTTCTCGCATTTCTTCGAGAAGCCGTGGAAGGAGATGTTCGACGGTGCGATCGTATCGGTGCCCGACATGCCCTGGTCGTATCTGCCGACGCTGTTCGCCCTGCAGCTGCCCGAGGTGATGCTGGTTCTGATGGGCGGTGCGATCGTCAGCACCTTCGCCATGCTGCCGCGGCGCGAGGTTCCGGCACGCCGCAAGACCATCCTCCTGATGCTGACGCTGGCTGCTACCCTGCCGCTCGCGATCGCGATGGTGAAGCGCCCGGCGCTCTACAACGGCATCCGCCATTTCGTCTTCGTGATCCCGCCGATGGCGGTGCTCGGCGGCGTCGCCTTCGCCTGGACCATGGAGCGCCTGCGGGCCAATCACCGCACCTGGCAGCCGGTCGTGCTCGCCACCTTCTGCTTCGGCCTTGCGCTGTCGCTCGCCGAGATGATCCGGCTGCACCCCTATCAATACACGCACTTCAACCACATTGCCGGCACCGTGCGCGGCGCCGACGACCGCTTCATGCTGGACTATTGGGGCCTCGCCTTGAAGCAGGCCTCCGACGGATTGCGCGAGCAGCTCGTCGAGCGCCAGGAAGTGCCGCCCGGCAACCGCAAATGGAAGGTGGCGGTGTGCGGTCCGCAGCGCCCGGCCCAGGTGGCGCTCGGGCCCGACTTCACCATCGGCTGGGATTCCAACGCGGCCGATTTCGCCATGACGCTCGGCGAGTTCTACTGCAAGGGCCTCACCGCCCCGGTCATGGTCGAGATCAAGCGCGACGACGTGGTGTTCGCCCGCGTCTACGACATCCGGGGGCGCGGCATTTCCAGCCTGCTGTCGATCCCGGCACCGTAGTCATCTCCCCGTAGCCCGCATGGAGCGAAGCGTAATCCGGGACCTGCCGTGTCGCGCGAGCGGCCCCGCATTCGCTTCGCTCCATGCGGGCTACGCTGAACTGCCGCGCTCCCGACGCGCCTTGCTGCCAGCGGCGAGCGGTACTACGCTCCTCCTCCGCAACAACGAGGTTCGGAGAGATCAGCCATGTCGCCAGCAGAAGCCCGCCTGAGGGAAGTCCCCTCCAACATGACGGAGGCGGAGTGGCAGCAACGGGTCAATCTCGCCGCATGCTATCGCCTGGTCGCGCTGTACGGCTGGGACGATCTGGTCGACACCCACATCTCCGCGCGCGTGCCCGGTCCCGACCATCACTTCCTGATCAATCCCTACGGGCTGATGTTCGAGGAAATCACGGCCTCCAGCCTCGTCAAGGTCGACCTGCACGGCAATCAGCTCTCCGAGAGCGAGTACAGCATCAATCCTGCCGGCTTCACCATCCATTCGGCGATCCACGAGGTGCGCGAGGACGCGATCTGCGTGCTGCATCTCCACACCCTCGACGGAACCGCGGTGTCGAGCAGCGCGGAAGGGCTCTTGCCCCTGAACCAGACCGCCCAGCTCGTCACCCACGACCTCGCCTATCACGACTATGAAGGCATCGCGCTCGACCACGAGGAGCGGCCACGGCTGCAGAAGGATCTCGGCGACCACAACCACATGCTCCTGCGCAATCACGGCACGCTGACGGTCGGCCGCTCGGTCGCCTCCGCGTTCGAGCGCATGTACCATCTCGAGCGCGCCTGCTCGATGCAGGTGCGCACGCGCGCGCTCGGCACGCCGGTCTATCCGGTCGAGGAGATCGCGATCGAGAAGAACACCGAGCTGCTCGCCAACCGCGACCGCGCCGAGCTGCGCGCAAACAACCTCGTGTGGCCGCCCTTGCTGCGCAAGCTCGACCGCGTCAATCCCGGCTACCGGTCTTGAGATATTCACGAAATTGAGGTAGTGTTTCCGTCGAACTACCTCTGCACGTATTGGAATGAAACGCCGCCCAATTCCGGGCGGCGTTTTTGTTTCGTGAACTTCGTAGGGTGGATTAGCGAAGCGTAATCCACCTCTTCTCTTGGTGCAGCCCGCAAGAGTTGGTGGATTACGCCTTCGGCTAATCCACCCTACCGCACCGCGCCTATTTCACCTCCGCCAGCGCGGCGAGGATCCTTGCCCAGGAGCGGATGCCCTTCTGGAAGCTCTGCAGGTCGTATTTCTCGTTCGGCGAGTGGATGTTGTCGTCGTCGAGGCCAAACCCCACCAGCAGCGAGTCGAGGCCGAGCGTGCGCTTGAAGTCGGCGACGATCGGGATCGAGGCGCCCGAGCCCATCAGCACGGTCTCCTTGCCCCATTCCTCCGCGAGCGCCTTGCTGGCGGCGGCGAGCGGCTTCATGGTCCAGTCGAGCGCGACTGCGGGCGCGGAGGAATGGTCGCCGAACTCGACCTTGCAGTCGCCGGGAATGCGCGCCGTCACGTAATCACGGAAGGCCTTGCGGATCTTTTGCGGGTCCTGGCCCTGAACCAGGCGGAACGAGACCTTGGCCGAGGCATGCGAGGGGATCACGGTCTTTGAGCCCTCGCCGATATAGCCGCCCCAGATGCCGTTGACGTCGCAGGTCGGGCGCGTCGAGGCCTGCTCGACCAGCAGCCTGCCCTTCTCGCCAGCCGGGAGCGACAGCCCGACCGGCTTGAGAAAGGTCTCGGGCGTGAAATCGAGCTTCTTCCACTGCTCCAGGATATCGGGCGGCGAGTCCTTCACGCCGTCATAGAAGCCGGGGATGGTGATGCGGTTGTCGTCGTCGAACAGGCCACCCAGGATCTTCGTGAGCAGGCGGATCGGGTTCATCGCGGTGCCGCCGAACACGCCGGAATGCAGATCGCGATTGGCGGCGGTGATCTTGAGCTCTTCATAGAGCAGGCCGCGCAGCGAGGTCGTGATCGCCGGCGTGTTGCGGTCCCACATGCTGGTGTCGCACACCAGCACGTAATCGGCCTTGAACTCGTCCTTGTTGGCCTCGATGAAGGGCACGAAGTTCTTCGAGCCGACCTCCTCCTCGCCCTCGATCAGGAAGGTGACGTCGACCGGCAGCGAGCCCGTCACCTTCTTCCAGGCGCGGCAGGCCTCGACGAACGTCATCACCTGCCCTTTGTCGTCCTCGGCGCCGCGCGCGACGATGATCTTGCGGCCGTCGGCATGATCGGTGACGACGGGCTCGAACGGCGGACGGTGCCAGAGATCGAGCGGGTCGACCGGCTGCACATCGTAATGGCCGTAGAACAGCACGTGCGGCCGGCCGCCCGCGCCGGTCTTGCCGACGACGGCGGGATGACCCGCGGTCGGCCTCACCTCGGTGGCAACACCGAGGCTGGCGATGTCCTTGGCGAGATGCTCGGCGGCAGCCTTGCAATCATCGGCGAAGGCGGGATCGGCCGAGATCGACTTGATCCGCAACAACGAGAACAGGCGCTGCAGGCTGTTATCGAAATCCTTGTCGATGTGGTCGAGCACGGATTGGAGCTGCGCGTTGGCCATGATTGCTATCCTGATTGTTAAGTCTCAAGAGGTCCGGGTTTTAGCGCCGGTGCAGCCTTAGGGCTAGCCGCAAGCGGCGGATGCCGGATGTGCCAGGCGAGACACCCTGCGAGGATGGCGGTCGCAGCGAGGTTGTTGCCCCAAGCCTGGAAGGCGAGCGGAAACCACGGCAGCGACAACAGCATGAGGATGCCGGCCACACTGAGGGCAAGCCAGGTTCCCAGGCGCACATGCGCTCGCTCGTCGAAGGCGGCCCGATGTATCAACACCGTCACCGGGAAGTACAGCCACATGAAATAGTATTGCCGGGCCAGAGGCGAGGCGACCGTCATGAGACAGAACAAGATGCCGAGCTCTTCGGCATCCGAGCGCGCCGTCCGCCGCGCTTGCCGCGGCATGACCGCAACGAAGCCGAGCCCGAGCAGCGCCGACAGCGCGAGCACGATCCAGTTCGCCGTCCTGTAGTCGACCTCGATCAGATTCATGGTGCGCGGCGGCTTGCTGGGATCGTCCTGATTGTAGTTGATCGGCCGGACCAGCCGATGCGTGACGGCAATGAGGGACTGGTTGACCCACGACCAGTTCTGCTCGTCACGCTGGCCAAAGCCCTTTTCCGAGCTGGTCCCGACCATGCCCTGGTACCAGGTCGCCAGCTCGGCCGCGTTGCGCTCGAAGCCGCGGATCGGTGCCGGCACGACATAGAGAAGAATGCCGGTGAAGACGATCGCGCTGACCAGGGCCGCCCATTTGCGCCGCCAGGCCAGATAGGGCAGCACGGCGATCGGGAACACCTTGATGGCGGCGGCGAGCGCGAACATGAAGCCGGCCAGCCACGATCGCTGATGCCGCAAGCTCCAGAAGCCGTAGAGCATCATCGCCAGCAGGAGGAGGTTCGGCTGGCCGAGGTCGAACATGTCGAACACGAAGGTCACGGTGGCGACGACCGGCAGCGCCTCGAGCCAACGACCCGGCGCGCGGTCCGAGCCGGTCATGACCTGGGAGAACGCCGCGGTGTACCACCACGCCACGGCGTTCAAGATCGACAGGACGACATAGAGCGGGATCTTGCCGAACCAGCTCGGGATCGCCAGCAGGATTGCCGGCAGCGGTGGATAGATGAAATCGAAATGCTCGACGGCCGTGGCAGGATACAGCGGCCCACCCTCCAGGACCTGCTGTCCGGCCCAGTACCAGAGCGAGTAGTCCTTGGTCTTGCCGCGGCCGAAAATCTCGGGGACGAGCACGTCGGCGATCAGGAGGACGCAGCAGAGCAGAAAAAGCAGATCCAGCGGCGCACCCAGCGACGGGCGTCTGGGTGCGTCAGGCTTGGCCAACGGGGCGGGCGGGGTCACGATGTAGTCCTGAGCGGCGACGACACAGGACCTAGCAGACCGGCGAAGGCTTGCAGAGCCCTTCACCTGAATTTGTGCGCCGTGGTAGCTCGGACGAGCAGATATCAGGCGACGGTCAACGTTCTAGAGCTTCACCGGATACGACGACTGCCTCAAACCGGGCGCTCTGCCTAACGCCGTAGCAATCCGCCGAGCGCGCCGCGGACCAGCGTACGGCCGATCGAGCCGCCGAGCTGGCCGCCGAGCGACTTGCCGATATTGGCGGCCATCCCGCCGATCACCTGGTTGGTGACCGATCGCGTCACGTCGCGGGCAATGACCTGGCCGGTCGACAGACGACCTCGCTTGACGTTGGTGCCGAAGATGGTGCCCACGATCGAGCCGATCTGGCCAAGGATTCCGCCGCCTGCGCCGGCTCCACCATTTTGTGCGTCGGCAGGCGCAGCCGTGCCGGCTACGCGCTTCTGCAGCATCTCATTGGCGGACTCACGATCCACCGCGGTATCGTATTTGCCCTTCACCGGACTCCTGCTCATGATCGCCTTGCGCTCCTCGGGCGTGATCGGCCCGATCCGCGCCGTCGGCGGCCGGATCATCACCCGCTCCACCATCGAAGGCGTGCCGTTGCCCTCGAGGAAGGACACCAGCGCCTCGCCCTTGCCGAGCTCCGTGATCACCTTGGCGGTGTCGAGTTTCGGGTTGGGCCGGAAGGTCTGCGCCGCAGCGGCGACCGCCTTCTGGTCGCGCGGCGTGAAGGCGCGCAGCGCATGCTGCACGCGACCGCCCAATTGGGCCAACACCTTGTCCGGCACGTCGATCGGATTCTGGGTGACGAAATAGACGCCGACGCCCTTGGAACGGATCAGACGAACCACCTGCTCGATCTTGTCCATCAACGCCTTCGGCGCATCGTTGAACAGCAGATGCGCCTCGTCGAAAAAGAACACTAGTTTTGGCTTCGGCAGGTCGCCGGCTTCTGGCAACTCCTCAAACAACTCCGACAGCAACCACAACAGAAAGGTAGCGTAGAGCCTGGGGCTCTCCATCAGCTTGTCGGCAACCAGGATGTTGACGATGCCGCGACCGTCGCTATCGGTCTTCATGAAATCCTTCAGCTCCAGTGCAGGCTCACCGAAGAATTTCGTTCCGCCCTGGTTTTCCAGCACCAGCAGCTGGCGTTGAATGGTTCCAACCGTCGCCTTGCTCACATTGCCGAAGCTCTGCGCGGCCTTCCGGATCTCGGCTAAAGTATCTTCCTCAGCATCCGGTCCCTTCTTGCCGCTGGCGGGCACGATCGCATCCAACAGCGATCGCAGATCCTTCATGTCCAACAATGGCAGGCCGTTCTCGTCCGCGACGCGGAATGCGACGTTGAGAACCCCTTCCTGCACCTCGTTCAGGTCGAGCATCCGCGCCAGCAATAGCGGCCCCATTTCGGTGACGGTGGCGCGGACCGGATGTCCCTGCTCGCCGAACACGTCCCAGAACACGGTCGAGAACTGGTCCGGCTGAAACTTGAGACCCATTTCGCCGGCGCGCTTGAGGATGAAGTCTTTGGCCTCGCCGACTTCCGAGATGCCGGAGAGGTCGCCCTTGATGTCGGCCGCGAAGACCGGAACACCGGCGCGCGCAAATCCTTCCGCCATCACTTGCAGCGACACGGTCTTGCCGGTTCCGGTTGCACCCGTGACGAGGCCGTGGCGATTGGCCAACGCAAGCGTCAGCCAAGCCTGCTCGTCTCCCTTGCCGACGAAGATCTTGTCGTCGGTATCGCCGAGCTTGCTGTCCTGTGCGGTCATTATTCTCTCTGATCTTTCTGCCGAGTTTCGCGTCGCGAAACCCGAATGCACCAATTCCGTAGTTTAACGCATCTCGTGCGCCGATTAAATCGGTTCAGCGGCTCCTGCGCATGCGACATTGTCGGAAACAGACGGACAACATCGGCCGAAAGTCGGAATGGGGCGTTCGCATAGCGGCAATTTTTTGCCGATTCGTTCTAGGCTCTTGCACGGCGGCAACACTTTTCGCGCGTTCGCGACGGCGCCTGCGTTCATCGCTTGTATTTCACGTCACACCGGCTCAAGATCATTTTCGAAAGCAATATTCCGGCATGCAAACCGGCTGAGGGGCGGGGTCTTATGGACGAGCTGATCGGACGGCTGGCGACAAACGCCAGCATAGATGGTGCTGTCGCTGAAAAGACCGTCGGCATTATCCTGGCCTTCCTTCGCAACGAGGGCCCTTCCGACAGTGTGCAGGCCCTGATCGACCAGATCCCCGGAGCGGAAGCTGCGATCGAAGCCTCCAAGAGCGGTGGCGGTCTGTCGCGGCTGATGGGCGGCGGCTTGATGGCCGTCGGCACCCGCCTGATGAGCCTGGGGCTCGGCATGTCCGAGATTCAAAACGTCGCCCGTGAACTTTTCCGCTACGGGCGAGACAAAATCGGAGCGGATAAGATGGGCAAGATCATCGCGGGGACGCCGGGCCTCAGCCAGTTCGCCTGAGCGACGCTTTTCATATCGAGCATCATGACATATCCGATTTCCGAGATTGAGGGCCTGCCGGCCTTTGCCGCCAACAAGTTGAAGGCGCAAGGAATCCGCACCACCGACGCGCTGCTCGAGGCGGCGTCCACCGTGAAGGGCCGCAAGGCGCTTTCGGCCAAGACCGGCATCAGCGAGCAGCAATTGCTGGAATGGGCCAACGTCTCCGACTACATGCGCATCCCCGGCATGGGCAGGGCCAAGGTCGGGCTCGTCCGCGCCGCTGGCGTCACGACGGTGCGGGAGCTCGCCTATCGAAATCCGGCAAGGTTGGCGCAGAGCATGCGCGAGGCCAACGAGAAGAAGAAGCTGGTCCGCGTCCTGCCTTCCGAGAAGTCGGTCGGCGACATCATCGCCAAGGCCAAGAAGCTGCCGCCGAAGATTACGTATTAGCGCTGCGGACCAAGCTGGAGAGGTTGGGGTACCACTGCTCCCAGATCGTCATTGCGAGCGCAGCGAAGCAATTCAGAATCTTGCCGCGGTGACAGTCTGGATTGCTTCGCTGCGCTCGCAATGACGGAGGGTGGGCAAGAACATCGCATCCTCTCGGCCGTCTGCACGCATCGGAATGGCCGCGAATGGCCCCAATCCCGTCTTGACTCCCCCTGCCCGACAGCGCAATGCCACGCGCATGAATGCCTCGCCCTCCCCTTCCGTCCCGCCGGCCGGCTCGGCCGGGATCGACGTGCTGCGGACGCTCGTGGGCCGGCGGCTTCCTGCGGTGATGGGCGTGCTCAACATCACCCCGGATTCCTTCTCCGACGGCGGCGAGTTCATCGCGCCGGCGCGCGCGCTGGAGCGGGCGCGGGCGATGGTCGCCGCCGGCGTCGACATCATCGATATCGGCGCCGAATCCACCCGGCCCTACAAGGGCGCCCGGCCAGTCACGGCGGCGGAAGAGCTCGCGCGGCTGAAGCCGGTGCTCTCGGACGTCGTGGCGCTCGGTGTGCCCGTCTCGATCGACAGCATGAAGGCGGAGGTGGTGGCCTTCGCGCTCGACCAGGGCGCGGGGATCGCCAACGACGTCTGGGGCCTGCAAAACGACACCGCCATGGCGCCGCTGATCGCCGCGAGGGGCGTGCCCGTCATCGTCATGCACAACCGCGACAGCGTCGATCCCGCCATCGACATCGTCGCTGATATCAAGACATTCTTCCTGCGCTCGCTCGATATTGCCGCGAAGGCAGGCATCGCGCGCGAAAAAATCGTGCTCGATCCCGGGATCGGCTTCGGCAAGACCGCCGAGCAGAGCATGACCGCGCTGGCGCGCTTGCGCGAGCTCGACATGTTCGGCTTGCCGATCCTGGTCGGCGCCTCGCGAAAACGCTTCATCGCCTCGGTGTCGCCGTCGGAACCATCGGAGCGGCTCGCCGGCTCGATCGCCGCGCATCTGATCGCCGCGCAGCGCGGCGCCAAGATCATCCGGACCCACGACGTCGCCGAAACCCTGCAGGCCCTGCGGGTGGCGCAGGCCATCGAGAGCAAGCAATGACCGACACGATCTTCGTCACCGGCCTGTCGATCCATGCCCGCCACGGCGTGATGGATCACGAAACCGAGGTCGGCCAGCGTTTCGTCATCGATCTCGAGCTCTATACCGACCTGTCCGAGCCTGCGCGCAGCGACCGGCTCGCGGACACGGTGTCCTACGCCGATGTCGTGGCGACGACGACGGCGGCGTTCAAGAACACCAATTACAAACTCCTGGAGCGCGCGGCCGGCGCGGTGGCCGATGCCATCCTGTCGCACTTTCCGCGCATCCGCGCCGTGAAGGTCACCGTGCACAAGCCGCACGCGCCGATCGCCGCGATCTTCGACGATGTCGGCATCGTGCTGACGCGCTCGCGGCATCCCTAGCATGGCGAGCGTGCTGATCGCACTCGGCGGCAATGTCGGCGATGTCCGCGCGACGTTCAAGAAGGCGATCGCTCATATCTGCGGCATGGCACAGGCGGCGCTGATCGCGCGCTCGTCCGACTATACGACCCCGCCCTGGGGCGACGAGGACCAGGATCCCTTCATCAATGCCTGCATCGAGATCGAGACCAGCCTCGATCCGCATGCGCTATTGTTCGTGCTGCAGAAAGTCGAGCAGAAGTTCGGCCGCATGCGAACCAAGGCGCGGCGCTGGGGTCCACGCACGCTCGATCTCGACATGATCGCCTATGACGATGTCTCCTTGCGGAAGCCCGACCTGACGCTGCCGCATCCGCGCCTGTTCGAACGCGCCTTCGTGCTGGTGCCGCTGGCCGAAATCGCACCCGACCGCGTGATCTCGGGCATTCGTGTGCGTGACGGGCTCGCCAGCGTCTCGGCGCAAGGCATTGAGCGGCTTCCGGATACCGGTTAACCAAAAACAACCGTTTGCAGGAACGGTCCGCCGTGGCAATTTCGCCCGCGAATAACAAGACGTTTCGGGAGCCCCGCGCCGCATGACCTCCGTGACTGACGACCTGCCGCTGGCGGCGGATTTTCCCAAGGCCACGCCTGAGGACTGGCGCAAGCTGGTCGACGGCGTGCTGAAGGGCGCGCCGTTCGAGAAACTGGTCGGCAAGACCTACGACGGCATCAAGATCGAACCGCTCTATCCGCGCGCGAAGGGCGTTGCGCCGGTGATGGGCCGGCCGCCGGCCGCACCGTGGCAGGTCGTGCAGCGGATCGACCATCCCGATGCGGCGCTCGCGAATGCGCAGGCACTGCAGGATCTGGAGAACGGTGCGACCGGGCTCGCGCTGGTGTTCGCCGGCGCCAATGGCGCGCGCGGTTTCGGCCTGGAACCGTCGGCCGAGGCGGTGGCAAAGATCCTGAAAGACATTCACCTCGACGCCGGCATCGGCATCGAGCTCGAGATCGGACCGCAATCGCGGATGGCCGCGATCCATGTCGCGGAATATGTGAAGAGCAACGGCCTCGATCCCGGCGCCTGCAACATCCGCTTCGGGCTCGATCCGCTCGCGGCGGGCGCGGTGTGGGGCCACAGCCCCTATACTTGGGACGAAATTGCTCCCGCGATTACGGGCGCCATCAAGGGCCTCGCCGGGCTCGGCTTCAAGGGGCCGTTCGCCTCCGCCGACGGCCGCGTGGTCCATGATGCCGGCGGCTCGGAGGTGCAGGAGCTCGCTTTCGTGCTCGCCTGCGGCGTCGCTTACCTGCGCGCGATCGAAGGCGCGGGCATTCCGCTGGAAGCCGCGCAGGACATGGTCTATGCGCGGCTCGCCGCCGATGCCGACCAATTCCTGACCATGGCCAAGTTCCGCGCCCTGCGGCTGCTATGGGCGCGCATCGAGACCGCTTGCGGACTGACGCCGAAACCGCTGTTCATCGCGGCCGATACCGCCTGGCGCATGCTGACGCAACGCGATCCCTACGTGAACATGCTGCGCGCGACGATGGCGGCGTTCGCCGCGGGACTGGCCGGTGCCAACGCCATCAACGTGCTGCCGCATACGCTGGCGCTCGGCCTGCCCGATCCGTTCGCGCGGCGCGTGGCGCGCAACACGCAGCTTCTGCTGCTGGAAG
The DNA here is from genome assembly GCF_020193715.1 of Bradyrhizobium sp. IC4060. Taxonomy (NCBI): domain Bacteria; kingdom Pseudomonadati; phylum Pseudomonadota; class Alphaproteobacteria; order Hyphomicrobiales; family Nitrobacteraceae; genus Bradyrhizobium; species Bradyrhizobium sp. IC4060. The sequence goes on from NZ_JADYVJ010000001.1 coordinate 1,335,214, forward strand.
AATGCAACCTCGCCAAGGTCAGCGATCCCGCGGCGGGGGCTGGCGGCATCGAGACGCTGACGGCGCAGCTGTGTGATGCCGCGTGGGCCCTGTTCCAAGAGAGCGAGAGCGCCGGTGGCGCGTTCGCGGCGCTTCAGCAGGGTGTGTTCCAAAGCAAGGTCGCGGCCACGCGCAAGGCGCGCGAGGCCAATATCGCGAAGCGCCGGGACATACTGACCGGCGCCAGCGAGTTTCCGAACCTGCACGAGAGCGAAGCCACTGTCCTGAAGGCAGCGCCGATCGCGCTTCCGCCCTACGGCGGAGAGACCTACAAGTTCGAGGCGCTGCCTCCGATCCGTCTCGCGGAACCGTTCGAGGCTCTGCGCGACAAATCCGACGCGAGTTTGAAGGCTCGGGGCGCACGGCCAAAGGTGTTCCTGGCCAATCTCGGCACGCCCGCCGATTTCACCGCGCGCGCGACGTTCGCGAAGAGCTTCTTCGAGGCGGGCGGCATTGAGGCCACAGGCAGCGAGGGCTTTGCCGATCCGGCCAAGCTGGCTGCGGCCTTCAAGGCCTCGGGCGCCGAGCTGGCCTGTCTGTGTTCCAGCGACAAGGTCTATGCGGAACACGCCGAAGCCGCGGCAAAGGCCCTGCAATTGGCCGGCGGGCGACATATCTACCTAGCGGGCCGGCCGGCCGAGGCCGAGGCGGCGCTGCGAGCCGCCGGCGTCACGGGCTTTGTCTTCGCCGGAGGCGATGCGCTTGCGGCACTGCAGGACGCCTACCGACGGATGGAACAGCGATGACTGACACCAGCAAACCCGTTCTCACCGGCGGCTGCCAATGCGGCGCCGTGCGATTTGCGGTCATGACGGCGCCGACCAGGATTTCGATCTGCCACTGCCGGATGTGCCAGAAGGCGAGCGGCGCGCCGTTCGCCTCTTTGGCCGACATCAACAAGACCGATTTCGCCTGGACCAAGGGCAAGCCGTCGTTCTTCCGCTCCTCCTCGATCGCCGATCGCGGCTATTGCGCCGCCTGCGGCACGCCGCTGAGCTTCGGCCGCATCGACGGCGATCGCATCGAGATCATGACCGGTACCTTCGATCGCCCTGACCGGGTCGTGCCGACGCGGCAGTTCGGCATCGAATCCCGCCTCGGCTGGGTGGTCGGCATCGCCAATCTGCCGAGCCAGACCACGCAACAGAACTACGGACCGGAGAAGATGGCGACCATCGTCAGCCATCAGCATCCGGATCATGATTGAGCGCTTATGAAATGGTTGAAGCCATGAGCCGCATTCCGAATTTCGCCGACGTCGCCTTCGAGCGGACCGCAACCGCCGCGCCCACTGGCAGCGCCGAGCCGTGGCTGACACCGGAGGGCATCCTGGTGAAGCCCGCTTACGGCGAGGCTGATCTGGCCGGGCTCGATTTTCTCGAGACCTATCCGGGCATCGCGCCGTACCTGCGCGGCCCCTACCCGACCATGTACGTCAACCAGCCCTGGACGGTCAGGCAATATGCCGGCTTCTCCACGGCGGAGGATTCCAACGCGTTCTATCGCCGCAATCTCGCGGCGGGGCAAAAGGGCCTCTCGGTCGCATTCGATCTTGCCACCCATCGCGGCTATGACTCGGATCATCCGCGCGTCGGCGGCGATGTCGGCATGGCCGGCGTTGCCATCGATTCCATCTACGACATGCGCACGCTGTTTGCAGGGATTCCGCTCGACCAGATGAGCGTGTCCATGACCATGAACGGCGCGGTGCTGCCGATCCTCGCGCTCTATGTCGCCGCCGCCGAGGAACAGGGCGTGCCGCCGGAGAAGCTGTCGGGCACCATTCAGAACGACATTCTGAAAGAGTTCATGGTGCGCAACACCTACATCTATCCGCCGGCGCCCTCGATGCGGATCATCTCGGACATCTTCGCCTACACCTCTCAAAAGATGCCGAAGTACAATTCGATCTCGATCTCCGGCTATCACATGCAGGAGGCCGGCGCGACGCAGGATCTCGAGCTCGCCTATACGCTGGCTGACGGCGTCGAATATTTGCGCGCCGGCCTTGCCGCAGGGCTCGACGTCGACCGCTTCGCGCCGCGGCTGTCGTTCTTTTGGGCGATCGGGATGAACTTCTTCATGGAGGTTGCCAAGCTGCGCGCGGCGCGCCTGCTTTGGGCGAAGCTGCTCAAGCCGTTCAATCCGAAAGACCCGCGCTCACTGTCGCTGCGCACGCACAGCCAGACCTCGGGATGGTCGCTGACCGCGCAGGACGTCTTCAACAACGTGATGCGCACGACGGTGGAAGCGATGGCGGCCACCCAAGGCCATACCCAATCGCTGCACACCAACGCGCTCGACGAAGCACTGGCGCTGCCGACCGATTTCTCGGCCCGCATCGCCCGCAACACTCAGCTGTTCCTGCAGCAGGAGAGCGGCACCACCCGCATCATCGATCCCTGGGGCGGCTCGTATTATGTCGAGCGGCTCACGCGCGACCTCGCCGCCAAGGCCTGGGGCCACATCCAGGAGGTCGAGGAACTCGGCGGCATGGCGAAGGCGATCGAGGCCGGCGTGCCAAAGCTGCGCATCGAGGAGGCCTCAGCCAAAACGCAGGCGCGGATCGACGCCGGCAAGCAGGCGGTGATCGGAGTCAACAAGTACAAGCCGACCGACGAGGACAAAATCGAGATCCTGAAGGTCGACAACACCAATGTGCGCCGGCTTCAGATCGACAAGCTCAAGCGGCTGAAAGCCGAGCGCAACCAGCAGGAGGTCGATGCCGCCCTCGCCGCGCTGACGCGCTCGGCCGGCGAAGGCAACGGCAATCTGCTGGCACTTGCGATCGACGCGGCACGCGCCAAGGCGACCGTTGGCGAGATCTCTGACGCAATGGAGAAAGTGTTCGGCCGGCACCGCGCCGAGATCAAATCCATCACCGGCGTCTATAAGCGGGAGGCGTCCAGCATGGGCACCCAGGTCGAAAAGGTTCAAGCGCTGATCGACGCCTTCGAGGAAGCCGAGGGCCGCCGCCCGCGCATCCTGGTCGCCAAGATCGGCCAGGACGGCCATGACCGCGGCCAGAAGGTGATCGCCTCGGCGTTCGCCGATATCGGCTTCGACGTCGACATCGGGCCGCTGTTTGCCACCGCCGACGAAGCCGCGCGGCAGGCGGTCGAGAATGACGTGCACATTCTCGGCGTCTCCTCGCTGGCCGCCGCCCATCTGACCGCTGTGCCGGAGCTGAAAGCCGCACTGAAGAAGCAGGGCCGCGACGACATCATGATCATCGTCGGCGGCGTGGTGCCGCCGCAGGATTACGATGCGCTCTATGCCGCCGGCGCCGAGGCGATCTTCCCGCCCGGCACGGTGATCGCGGATGCCGCCGAGGAGCTGATCCGCAAGCTGAACGCCCGGCTGGGGCATAGCGAGGCGGCGGAGTAGATGATAGACTGGCCGTGTGACGGCCAGGTGTGTCCATGACGCGTGACGAAATCGTCGCTGCGATACGCAAGAACGCGGATGCCATCAGAGGCAAGGGCGTAGCAAAGCTTGCCATCTTCGGCTCGCGAGCCGGCAACGATTATCGGCCTGATAGCGATATCGACGTGCTCGTCGAGATCGAGCCGGACACCTCGTTTTCGCTGCTCAACTTGATCGATGTCGAGCACATCATCGAGGATGCGACTGGCTTGCAAGCACAGGCAACTGTTCGCCGCTCCATCTCTCCCCGCTTTGCGGAGCGGATCGCAGACGATATTGTCGAAATATTCTGACGCTCACGCAGGAGCACTAACCTTGAAGTTCATCGCCGGTTTGAGCGTCGCCCTGGCGCTGAGCGCAACATGTGCGTTTTCCGCCCACGCCGCCGATCCCAAACCCGATGCGATCGTCAAGACCAAGAGCATCGAAGCGCGCGTCTTCCTCGGCGACAGGATCAAGGCGGATGCGGCGCTGGCGGCGGACTGCCTCGCGGAGGGCAGGAAGTGGCTCGACAAGAATGCCGCGGAAGCCGCTGCCGCGCGCAAAGCGGACGCGCAGTTCTTCAAGGAGGGCGGCTGGGAGTTCGAGCGCAAATATGAAATCCGCTCCGTGGTTGCCGACCGCTATGTCAGCGTCCTGCGCAACGACTACATGAACACACGCGGCGCCCATCCTAATTCGGACGTGAACACGATCCTGTGGGACAAGGCCGCCAACAAGCGCATCTCGATCCGTCCATTCTTCACCGAGACCGCCGATGGCGGCCCCACCATGAAGGCGATGGTGAAGGCCATCATCGCTTCGCTGACGGACGAGAAGAAGCGCGGCGCCGGAGAGACCGCGACCGACGAGTGGTTCAAGTCCGTGCAGCCGCGCCTCCTCAAGATCGGCGCGATGACGCTCGCGCCCTCCACCGAGGCCGGCAGGAGTTCCGGCCTCAACTTCCACTATCCGCCCTATGCCGTCGGCCCCTACGCTGAGGGCGAGTATGTCGCTTTCGTGCCGTGGGAGACGCTGAAGCCTTACCTCACATCGGAGGGCGCCCGCATCTTCGGCGGCGCGCGGCCCAAGGGTGACGCGGACGAGCAGTGAGCTGAGGCTAACGGGATCGCAAACGGGTCCGGGCCAATGTCCGCGCGAGGGAATCCGTCCAATCGGGAATCCAGGAGGCAAACAGCGCTTTCCAGCGCTCGGCGTCCGCAGGTTCAGTTTCGAGCGCAACCGACCATTCGATGAAGCGTTCGGTTGCCCTCGATGATCGGACGCAGATGCATGGTGCCTTGGTATCGCGCCGGCGCCGGACTCGGGCCGTCGTCGTCTTGCGGATAGGGTATCGCTTCGAGACCGGCATAGGTCAGGCTGTGCTGCAGGTCCGAGTGATCGACCAGGCGCTGGCGGATCCAGTTTCCGAGATAGCAGAAGCGCCTGACGGCGCCGACTTCATCGCCGCGCCTGTTGTCTTCGATCTCGCTCTCGCTCACGCCGTCGACATAAGCGGGGTAGTTGTTGAAATCGCGGATCAGGGACCAGACGTCGTCGAGCGGGTGGTCCAGCACGGCGCTGTAATAGGCTTGGGTCATCGGTGGCTTGCCTTTGGTTTCGTTGCGCGCAGAGGTTGGCTAGGCGCGCGGACAAAACCCACCCGATTTCCGACCGCCCATTCGACGGGCCGTCTGCTTTCACACAACATGGCGATTCCAGTTGGTAGCGCTACCTTGCGGCGGCGACGTAAAGCCGACTAGAATGCCGGAGTTGACAAGAGCGCCTGACATCACGGGCGCCGCTGGGAGGCATTCAATGTCCAAGATTTCGCGCCGCAGCTTTGCGGCTTCCACCGCCGCTCTCGCGGCCTCCGCCGCTTTCGGCTTCAAGCCCGCGCTCGCACAAGCCTATCCGGCGCGGCCCGTCACCGTGATCGTGCCCTGGGGCGCCGGCGGCGGCACCGATGCCACTGCGCGCATCGTCGCAGCGCTGCTGGAGAAGGACCTCGGCCAGCCCTTCAACGTGGTCAACCGCACCGGCGGCTCCGGCGTGGTCGGCCATAGCGCGATCGCGACCGCGCAGCCCGACGGCTACACCATCGGCATGCTGACCGTCGAAATCTCGATGATGCACTGGCAGGGCCTCACCGACCTGACGCCGAAGAGCTACACGCCGCTGGCGCTGATGAACGAGGATCCGCCCGGCATCCAGGTCTCCGCCTCCTCGCCCTACAAGACGGTCAAGGAGCTCGCCGACGCGATCAAGGCGGCGCCTCCGGGGAAGTTCAAGGCTTCCGGCACCGGCCAGGGCGGCATCTGGCATCTCGCGCTCGTCGGCTGGATGCAGGCGATGGGCCTGCCCGCCAACCAGGTCGCCTGGGTACCGTCGAACGGCGCGGCACCCGCAATGCAGGATCTCGCGGCCGGCGGTGTCGATCTCACCACCTGTTCGGTGCCGGAAGCGCGCGCCATCATCGAGGCCGGCAAGGCCAGGAGCCTTGCCATCATGGCGCCCGCGCGCAATCCGGTGTTCAAGGACGTGCCGACGCTGAAGGAGGCCATGGGCATCGACTACGCAACCGGCGCCTGGCGCGGCATTGCGGGGCCGAAAAATCTGCCGCCGGAGATCGCAACCAAGCTCACCGCCGCGCTGAAGAAAGTCTACGACTCCGCCGAGTTCAAGGACTTCATGAGCAATCGCGGCTTCGGCACCGTGTGGGGCGATGCGGCCCATTTCGCGGGCTTCATGGACAAGGGCGACGCCCAGATGGGCGAGGCGATGAAGGCCGCGGGCCTGAGCAAGGCGTGATCCGCACCTGCGACGTCTTGATCGGGGTGCGAGGAACTCTCCGCGAGTCCATCTCTCACCTCCCCGGCGGAGACTCCCCCTCACCCCAACCCTCTCCCCGCAAGCGGGGAGAGGGAGCGCACCTCCTGTAGGACTCTCCTATGCGTCTTCCCGACTCCGTCACGGGATCGTTTCTCGTCGCGCTCGGCGCGGCTGCCGCCTATGGCGGCTACATTCTGCCGCCGGTGCCGGGGCAGCCGGTCGGCCCCAATGTATTTCCGCTGGTGATCGGCTGCGGCCTTGCACTGTGCGGGCTCGCGATCGTGTTCGGCATCGGCCGTTCCTTCGAGGAGGAGGAAGAGCTGGTCCCGTTCGAGGACGGCCAGGCGGCGGCCCCGCCACCGCAGGGCAAGCTCTACGGCCTGCGCGCGCTGCTGCCGCCGGCGCTGCTGCTGTTCTACGTTCTTGCCGCCGACCGGCTCGGATTCATCATCACCGCGGCGATCATGGTCTACGTGACCTCGACCGCGCTCGGGGCGAAGTGGAAGCTGGCGCTGCCGCTCGCGATGCTCTCGCCATTCGCCATCCATCTCATCTTCGGCAAGCTGCTCCGCGTGCCGCTACCGGTTGGCCTGCTGCCGACGCCCTGGTGATCGATGTTGAAGACCCTGATTGATGCGTTCGCGCTGATCTCCACCTGGGAGGTCATCATCTCCATGTTCGCAGCCTCCGTGTACGGGCTGGTGATCGGCTCGCTGCCGGGCCTGTCGGCGACGATGGCGACCGCCCTGCTCGTCCCCGTCACCTTCTATCTGTCACCGATCGCGGCGATCGCGACCATCGTGGCGGCGTCCTCGATGGCGATCTTCTCCGGCGACATTCCCGGCGCGCTGCTGCGTATCCCGGGCACGCCCGCATCCGCGGCTTACGCGGATGAAGCCTACGCCATGACGCGCAAGGGCCAGGCCGAGCTCGCGCTAGGGGCCGGCGTCTGGTTCTCCGCGGTCGGAGGCATCGCCGGCGTGCTGTCGCTGATGATCCTGGCGCCGCCGCTGGCCGAGATCGCGCTGTCGTTCTCGACCTTCGAATATTTCTGGTTGGCGCTGCTCGGCCTGATGTGCGCCACCTTGGTGGCGCGTTCCTCGCCCGTCAAGGCGATCGCCGGCATGTTCATCGGCCTGCTCGTCGCCTGCATCGGCATCGAGAATCCCGGCGGCATCCCGCGCTTCACCTTTGGGCTTACGGACCTGTTCGGCGGCATCGAGCCGATCCCGGCCCTCGTCGGCGTGTTCGCGGTGGCGCAGGTGATGCGCGCGATGCTGACGCCCGAGCCGCCGCCGCTGCCGCGGCGCAAATTCGGAAGCATCATGGCCGGCCAATGGAAGCTGACCAAGCTCTATCGCTGGCAGATGACGCGCGGGAACATCGTCGGCATCATCATCGGTGTGCTGCCCGGCGCCGGCGCCGACATGGCCGCCTGGGTCTCCTATGCGATGTCGAAGCGCTTCTCCAAGGAGCCGGAAAAGTTCGGCACCGGCCATGTCGAGGGCCTGGTCGAGGCCGGCGCCAGCAACAATGCCAGCATCGCCTCCGGCTGGGTGCCTTCGCTGCTGTTCGGCATCCCCGGCGACACCATCGCCGCGATCGCGATCGGCGTGCTCTACATGAAGGGCCTCAATCCCGGCCCGACGCTGTTCACCGAGAAGGCGTCGAGCATGTACGCGATCTACCTGATGTTCATCATCGCGAATATCCTCATGATCCCGCTCGGCATCGCGATGATCCGCGTCGCCACCTACATCCTGCTGGCACCGCGCTCGGCGATCATGCCGATCATCATGCTGTGCTGCGCGGTTGGCTCGTTCGCGATCGGCAACAACATGTTCGGCGTCGTCACCGTCGCCGCCTTCGGCGTGATCGGCTATGTCATGGAGACGAACGGCTATCCCGTCGCCGCCATGGTGCTCGGCATCGTCATGGGCACCATGGTGGAGCAGGCCTTCGTCACCTCGCTGATCAAGTCGGACGGCAGCATCTTGCCGTTCTTCGAGCGTCCGGTCGCGGCCATCCTCGCCGCGATGGCGATCGGCGCGCTGCTCTGGCCGGTCATGGTGTGGATCGGGCGCAAGGTGAAACAGCCGCAGACCGCCGCGGCAACGACCCGGTGATATCGGGCGGGCGGCCCTCGCCTGACCCGCCCGGGCGTTGTAAAGCAGGGCATGACTGAGAAGAAGGCCTCGCTCGACAAGACCCTCGCCAAGGAGCTTCGCGCCGGCAGTCGTGCGGCCCTCGCCCGGGCGATCACGCTGGTGGAGAGCCGGCGCGCCGACCATCAGGCGCTGGCGCGGGAGCTGGTGCAGATGCTGCTGCCCGAGACCGGCAAGGCATATCGCGTCGGCATCACGGGATCGCCCGGCGTCGGCAAATCCACCACGATCGATGCGCTCGGGACCTATCTGATCGAACAGGGCCACAAGGTCGCAGTGCTCGCGGTCGATCCGTCCTCGGCGCGCAGCGGCGGCTCGATCCTCGGCGACAAGACCCGGATGGCGCGGCTGTCAGCCTCGAACGACGCCTTCATCCGACCCTCGCCGTCCTCGGGCACGCTTGGCGGTGTCGCGGCGAAGACGCGCGAGGCGATGCTGTTGTGCGAGGCCGCGGGCTTCGGCGTCGTGCTGGTGGAAACCGTCGGCATCGGCCAGTCCGAGACCGCCGTGTGCGACATGACCGACTTCTTCCTCGCCCTGATGCTGCCGGGCGGCGGCGACGAGCTGCAGGGCATCAAGAAGGGCCTGGTCGAGCTCGCCGACATGATCGCGATCAACAAGGCCGATGGCGACAATTTAAAGCGCGCCAAGATCACCGCGGCCGATTATCGCGGCGCGCTGCATATTCTGGCGCCGCGGTCCGAGCATTGGCATCCGCCGGTCGAGACCTATTCGGCGCTGACCGGCGACGGCATCGCAAAGATCTGGCAGAAGATCCTGGATCACCGCAAGGCGATGAACGCCTCCGGCGATTTCGCCGCGCGGCGGCGCGAGCAGCAGGTGAAGTGGATGTGGTCGATGCTGGAGCAGCGCATGCTGGCACGGCTGCGCAGCGAGGCCTCGGTGCGGAGCAAGGTCCGAAAGATCGAGGCCGAGGTCGCCGATGGCCATCTTACGCCGGCGCTCGCCGCCGAGCAGATGCTGGAGTTGCTGCAATGAGCGACAAGCTCCGCATTCTCCTCACCGGCTTCGGTCCGTTTCCCGGTGCGCCCCATAATCCGACCCAGCCGCTGGTGGCGCGGCTGGCGCAATTGCGCCGGCCCGCGCTCGACGATGTCGTGCTCTCGAGCCACATCTTCCCGGTCACCTATGCCGCGGTCGACCGGCAATTGCCCGACGTGCTCGCTGCGCAAAAGCCCGACGCGCTGCTGATGTTCGGCCTCGCCGCCCGCACGCCTTACCTGCGCATCGAGACGCGGGCGCGCAACGCCGTCACCATGCTCTGGCCCGATGCGGCCAACACCCGCTCGGCCAAGCGCGGCATCGCCGGTCATGCCGACGCGATGATGTTCGGCCCGCACACCGCAAGGCTGCTGCGCGCCGCGCGACTCACCGGCATCGACGCGCGTCCCTCGCGCGACGCCGGCGCCTATCTCTGCAACTACTTAAGCTGGCGCGCGATCGAGCGCGTGAAGGCGGGCGGACCCAGGCTTGCGGCGTTCATCCACATTCCCCTGCTCGCGCGCAGCGGCGGCGTGCGCCGCAAGGGCGCAGCCCGCATCACGCTCGAGGAGCTGGTGGATGCGGGGGAAGCGATGCTGATGGAGATGGTGCAGTTGGCGCGCAAGGCGCGCGCTTCGTAGGGTGGATTAGCGAAGCGTAATCCACCTCATCTCCATCAACGGTTCCACACTCGCGGTGACATGGTGGGTTGCGCCTACGGCTAACCCACTCTACGCACCGTCTTTTGCGTAAACATTTAACCCTACCGCGAACAATCCTCACGGTCCTCGCCCTGCTGCGCTACGAAACCGCTGCGGACACCTCCCGCGTCCGCCGGAGGACGCGTCATGAACCTCAATCGCCGTCATCTCATCGGGGCTTCGACCGCGGGCATTGCCGGTGCGCTGGCCATGCCGGCCGATGCCGCTCGCGCCGCGCCGCTGACGTCGCTGCTCGGCCGCGATGTCACGCAATATGGTGTGCGGCCCGGCAGCAGCGAGGACCAGACCCGCGCGCTGCAGCGTGCAATCGACGAGGCCGCGCGGGCGCAATTGCCGCTCGCCTTGCCACCCGGCGTGTACCGGACCGGTCTGTTGCGGCTGCCGAACGGCGCGCAGCTGATCGGCGTGCGCGGCGCGACCAAGCTCGTCTTCACCGGCGGCGCCTCGGCGATCCAGAGCGACGGCTCCGATGCGATCGGCCTCACCGGCATCACCTTCGACGGCGGCGGTATCCCGCTGCCGACACGGCGCGGCCTGATCCACGCCCTCGGCGGGCGCGACGTGCGCATCAGCGAATGCGCTATCACGAGCTCGGGCGGCAGCGGCATCTGGCTCGAGCAGGTCGCGGGCGACATCTCCGGCAATATCTTCACCGACATCGCGGTGACAGCGGTCGTGTCGTTCGACGCCAGGGGCCTCAGCGTCTGCCGCAACACGATTCTCGGCACCAACGACAACGGGATCGAGATCCTGCGCACCGCGATCGGCGATGACGGCACGCTGGTCGCCGACAACCGCATCGAGAACATCAAGGCCGGCCCCGGCGGCTCGGGCCAGTTCGGCAATGCCATCAACGCCTTTCGCGCCAGCAACGTGATCGTGCGCGGCAACCGTATCAGGAATTGCGACTATTCGGCGGTGCGCGGCAACTCGGCTTCGAACATCCACATCAGTGGCAACAGCGTCAGCGACGTGCGCGAGGTCGCGCTCTATTCCGAGTTCGCATTCGAGGCCGCGGTGATCGCCAACAACATCGTGGACGGCGCGGCCGTGGGCGTCTCGGTCTGCAATTTCAACGAGGGCGGCCGCATCGCGGTGGTCCAGGGCAACATCATCCGCAACCTGATCCCGAAGCGGCCGATCGGCACCGCGCCCGACGATGATGCCGGCGTCGGCATCTACATCGAGGCGGATTCTTCGGTGACCGGCAACGTGATCGAGAACGCGCCGTCCTACGGCATCGTCGCCGGCTGGGGCAGATATCTGCGCGACGTCGCGATCACGGGCAACGTGATCCGCAAGGCGCTGGCCGGCGTCGGCGTCTCCGTGCTGCCGGGCGCCGGCACCGCGCTCGTCAACAACAACATGATCTCCGAGACGCCGCGCGGCGCCGTGGTCGGCCTCGATCACGCCCGCGCGGTGACGTCGGATCTATCCGCCGACGGCGCACAACGTTTTGCGCAGCTGGTGGTCGGCGGCAATGCGGTGCGGCGCTAGAAGGCGTTCCGCAGCAGCGGGTACTTCGCTTCCAGGCCGTCGAGGCTGAAAGTGAATTCGACGACGCGCTCGGGGGCGGCGACGATTTCCTCGGCGGGCGGGGCGAACTGCGGCAGGAGCGCCGCCATTGCTGCAGGCGCGGTCTTCGGCGGCTTCGCGGCAGGCACCGGCGGCCTCACTTCCGGCGCGGCGAATGGCCGTGTTGCGGCCGGCTCCGCGAGCGGCGATCTCTCGGCAGGCGCAGTGAACGGTGCCTTCGCAGCGGGTGCCCTCAGCGGCGGCATCTCGGCAGGCGCGGTGAACGACGGCCAAGCTACGGGCATAGCAAGCGGCGCGATCGGGGCTTCGGTGATCTCCGCGAGCACGTCGGGCTTCGGATCGAGCCTCACCGGCATGACGGTCTCGGGAGCGATGTGAACGGCCTTGGGCTGCATCGTTTGCGCCTGCTGCTCGCGCGGCGCCATGCGAGGCATCGTCGCCGGCGACCAACCGAATGCCGGCGTCACGCTCGCAGCCGCCTCGGCGACGTCCGCCCCCGTCGCAAGGGCGCGCCAAGTCTGGACGGCGCGCTTGGCTTCCTGGATGTTTTCGAGGAAGGCGATCTCGGAATGATAGCGGCGCCAGCGGCCGGTCTCAAACATCTCGGAGAGATGTTGCAGGCGCTGCTCGGCGAGAGCGCACCAGCGTGCCGCGATTTGGCGGCTGCCGGCCGCGTCGCGAACGAACTCTTCGCGAGCAAATTCTTGGCGATGTGTCATGAACCAGCCCGTCAGGAGAAAACACGGACGCGGGGGACGCAACGCACACGAATCAATTTAGACGCGACATGAATATTTTGTGGAAAAGTTTTGACTTGTCCAGCAACGACGCGGCATTCGTCGTCAAACACCGTAGTCGTGCGGTGATTTTCCGTGTTTTCGAGTCAAGCTTCGCACAAGCATGACGGAGTTGCGGCGGGACTCGCTCGCGACGGCGACCGAGGCCACGGCGACCTTCAACTGCAAGCTGAACGGATGCGAAGCTTCGAAAAATCGGACGCCAGAATCTTGTCTTGACGCGTTTTCTTCACGCGAACCGGCACCCGCTTCGCTCGAAAACGCTCTGAAAAGAAGAGACCCGTCCGGGGGGACAACCGGACGGGTCGAGCCATATGGGCGCTTGGGGTGGATGGGCGCTCGCGCCTGATATGACTGATGGGGAGGGATGACCGCTCCCACATCAGTTGGTCGGGGCAGCGGGCTGAACGTTCAATCCGGGGTTCGCTTTTTTGACGCCGTCCCGTCGCGCAGATTTGTCGCGACCGCTATCGCGCCGCCGGCCTATCTGCCTGAGAAACCGCGGATTTATCCTCCGCGCTCGACAACGAAGGCTGCTCGATCGCGCGTATGCCCGGCTCGTCGCGACGCTTCGGAGCATCTTCACGTTTTGTTGTACCGGAGGCAGCAGCGACCGGCGTCGCGCTGTCGGCAGGAACAGCCATGACGGCGGCAAACGCGTCGGCCTGGCCGTCGCCGAAGAGGTCGTCGCGCCCGGGAGAGCCGAGGTCGCGTGCGGTCTTCACCAGCGTCATGCGCAGCGCTTCCGGCTTGAGTGCGTGGTTGCGCTCGAGCAGCAGCGCAGCGACGCCTGAGACATAGGCGGCCGAGAACGAGGTTCCCGACGTCACCTGGTATTTGCCATCCGGTGCCGGCAGGAAGATGTCGACGCCGGGGGCCGCGACGGCGATGTAGTTGCCGCGGTTGGAGGCGGAGAACAGCCTGTCCTGCCGATCCGTCGCGCTGACCGCAATCACGTTGGGGTTGGCCGCCGGATAGAGCGGCGGCGATTTCGCCCCGGCATTGCCGGCGGCGGCGATCAGAATGAGACCACGCGCGGCCGTCGCCGCGATCGCGCGCTCGATCACCGCGTCCTTCGGACCGGCAAAGCTCATGTTGACGATCTGCGCGCCGTGCTCGGCGGCGTAATTCAGGGAACGCAGGATGATATAGGACGAGCTCTCCGCACCGCCATTGGCACCGCCGAAGGCGCGGATGGCGATGATACGGGCCTCGGGGGCGCTTCCCATCAGACGGGCATGGGCCGCGATCGCCCCGGCGATGCCGGTGCCATGGACGTGCGGCCCTTCGGCACTGCCGAGCGCGTCGAAATTGTCGGCGACGGAATTGGCGAGCTCGGGATGCCGGGCGTCGATGCCGGAATCGATTACCGCGATCGTGACGTTGGCCCCGTGCGCCAACGTATGCGCCTGCGGCAGGCGCAGCTTTGCCAGCGCGTATTGCGCAGGATCGCCCTCGGTGGCGGCCGACGATTTCTGGTCCTGGAGCACGTAGCGGAAGTTCGGCTGCAGCGAGCGCACGCTGCCGTCGGCCGCGAATTCGCGCCGCACGGTCTCATAGGGCCGGCCGTCGGCGATGCGGAACAGGCCGAACGTGGCTCCGATCAGCGGGAAATTCTCGGAAGCGAGGCGGGTCAGGCCGTGGCGACGCGCCAGCTCGTCGGCCTCGGCCGTCGACAGCGCGCCGTCGATCTCGGCGACGAATTCGCCTGCGAAGCTGCGCGAGGTCGCAGCGACCGGCGCGTTGTTGCCGCGCCCTTTGCCGGCGCTCTTCTTGCCGGATTTTCCGGTGCCCTCGCCGCCCGCGTTCGGCTGCGCCAGACATTCGCCGTCGGCACCGCGATGGGCCGCGGTGCAGGCCGGATAGAGGTTCGGCGAGTAACGCGCATGGGGCAGCACCGGCGTCGTCGGCCGGATGCGCGGCGTCGTGGGAATGGTTGCCATCGTCCGCGGGCCGCGGCCAACGCTCACCGCGCGCGCAGCGATGTTCGGGCTGACCCGCGGGTTGATGTTCGGAGAGACGGTCGGCGTGCGCGATGGAACGCTGATCGTCGGCGTGCGCATGATCGCCTGCGCCTGCGCAACCTCCACGCCGAAACAGGAGGCGACCAGAAGCGCAACGCCGACGGATGAAGCGCGGGCCCCAGTGCGCACCCTGCTCTCGGATTTGCCCGTCATCGGCTCGGCGGCGCGCCTAGGGCGCCGCGACGGCGAGGTTGACGAACTTCTCGCGCTGCATCCTGCCGAGCAGCGAAGCGAGCTCGTCCTGGCTCATCGCCTTGTCGAACTGGAGGCGGAACATGCCGCCCTTGGCATCGCCGATGATCGAAGCCTGGTAGCTGTCGAGCAGCGCGGTGATGTCGGCGACGCGCGCCTCAGGGGTGAAGCGCACCAGCGCGCGCGCCGGCGCGGCGGCGCTACCAAGCTCGCGCGTGATCGGTGCGCTGGTCGAGAGCGAAGCGGTTTGGAAGGTCGCCGGCTGGTTCTTCATCAGCACGGCGCCGATGATGCCGGCCTGCAGCACGAGCGCGACGGCACCGAGGCTCGCCGACCACGCCAGCGTGCGCGGCGACAAGCTCGCGAAGAAGGTCGAGATACGCGCCGACAGCGGTAGCGAGCCGCTCGCCCTCGCCGGCTCGGCATCGATCGCGGCGAACAGCTTCTGCATCGCGCGCGCCGACGGAGCGCCCAGGCTCTCGTTCAGATGAATGGTCTCTTCGTACTCGCCGCGGATCGCCGCATATTGCTTCGCCAGGTCCGGATCGCGCGCCAGCGCTTCCTCGACACGGCGCGCATCGCGCGCGTTCAGCGTGCCAGCAGCGTGCCAAGGCAGCAGCAGTTCAATTTCACTGGGCTCTTGCTCCAGCATCTTCTTGCTCAAAGCCATCATGGCCAGCCTCGCTCGACGCCGGCTGCCTTCAGCAGTTCGGCCAGTTTCTTGCGCGCATAGAACAAGCGCGTCTTCACAGTGTTCTCTGGTATCCCGACGATTTCGGCCACCTCTTCCACGGACTTCTCGTGGTAGTAGACGAGATCGACGATTTCCCGATGATCCGGCGAGAGGCCCGTCAGACACTCCCGCAACGCCTCACTGGTATCCTTCTTCTGCACCACCGTTTCCGGATCGTCGGATGTATCCTCGATCGCGTTGGCGGCGTCTTCGTCCAGCTCGAAATCCTTCCTGCGCCGGAGCGCAGACAGGGCCTTGAATCGTGTGATTGCCAGCAGCCAGGTGGAAACGGCAGATCGGCCCTCGAATTTGCCCGCTTGACGCCAGACGTCGAGAAACACCTCGCTGATGAGGTCTTCCGCCGCCTGCTCGTCCCGCACGAGCCTCAGCCCGAACCGGTAAACCCTGACATGGTGCCGCCCGTACAGCACCTGCATGGCGAGCCGGTCACCTTGAGCGATCCTGGCGATCAGGATCTCGTCTGAAGCCGCCTGTGTCGCGCTCAATGGCCGTCTCGCAAGGTTGGTCGGGTCGATGCGGTGGCCGGTTCGATGTGGGGGGCAAAATTGTTGAACCTACCGCAGTCATACGGGGGCTTGTGTGAGCTACCCCACATCCGGGCATTTTTCTTGTCCCACCCCTGGTGGTCAGCGTCGCTCATCCGGATCGGTACCATAATACTGCGATATTCCCTGCGGAATGCCTGCCCGGACATAGGCAGCCCGGCCTCATCCGGTTCCATAGCAGCCCCGCACCACCTTTGTCGCGCCAAGCCTCGCTTCGGCTCGACCGCAGCGCACACGATGCGTGATCATTGGTAAAATTCTCACGCTAGATGATCGCCTTGTTCCCTGCTGCACGGTTCGGATTCGATTTCAAAGGATACCAAACCTAAAGGCTTGCCACGTAGGTTTTTACGCTGACATCCACCATTGGCGGGACCATGGGTACGGCCGCGACGTCCTTTCCAGAGAGGAATGCCGCAGAGGTCGCGGATCTCGTCCTTGCGCCCGAGACGACGGCGCCCGAGGTCAGGGCGCGCCGCGTCTGGCAGCGTCGCCAGATGTATATCGGCCAGGTCGCGAGCTACTCGCTGGGCGGCGCGGTCCTGCTGCTCTACGCCTATGACGGCGCGGTCTCCATGGCCGTTCCGACGCTGTTCTGGGTCGGCGGCCTTCTGATCATCGGGACTTTCACGGTGCTGTCGGAGGCAGGTTTCGGCGACCGTTTCGACGATCATTACCTCACCGTCTATCAGATCTCGCTGCATATGGCGCTGCAACTGGTGTTCCTGCTAGCAGTGCCCACCATCGGGGTCGCGTTCCTTGCCGTATTGTTTCTGATCTTCGCGTTCGGCACGCTGCGGATGACGTCGAGCCAGGCCATGCTCACCTGGGGCCTCGCCACCTGCGGGCTCACCGTGGTTTTCCTGGGATCGGACCTGCCGATCGGACTGCCGGTCGCGACCCGGCTGCAGCGGACCGCCTCGATGCTCTGCTTCGTGCTGGTGATCGGGCAGTGCGCCTTCCTCGGCCTGTTCGGCGCCACCTTACGCAAGATCCTGTACAAGCGCAGCATCGAATTGAAGGCCGCCTATCGACGCATCGAGGAACTGGCCGAGCTCGACGAGCTCACCGGCTCCTACAACCGCCGCTGCATCATGCGGCTTCTCGACACCGAGATCGAAAAGTCGCGGCGGGCATCCACGCCCTTCGCGATCGCGCTGATTGATCTCGACTGGTTCAAGCGCATCAACGACGCTTACGGCCATCCCATTGGCGATGAGGTGCTGCGCACCTTCGCTATCACCATCTTCGCCAACATCCGCCCGGCCGACAGTTTCGGCCGCTACGGCGGCGAGGAATTCCTGCTGCTGCTGCCGGACACGTCGGGCGACGTCGCGCTCCGCATACTCGAGCGCCTGCGCGGCATCGTCGCCGATCTTGACTGGGGCGCGTTCTCCCCCAGCATGCGGGTGACCATTTCCGCGGGCGTCGTGACGCTGCGCGACGTCGATACTGCCGACACGTTTCTCGCGCGCGCCGACAGCGCGCTCTATTCCGCCAAGGCGCGAGGGCGCAACTGCGTTGCAACGAGCTGACCGATCCATTTTTCTCCGGTGCGACGGAAGCCGCCGCCGGCGCGAACGCTCCAGGACAGGGCAATGAGATCCCATTCCGCAAGACCATCCGATAGTCTGCTCGAAGAATTGCAGGCTGCCCTCTCGCACGGCACCGTCGCACGCCGGGTGGAGACGCTGCGCCGCGTGACCGATCTCTTCGTGGGCAACGCGGTCGACTATTCCGACGAGCACATCCGCGTGTTCGACGACGTGTTCCAGTGCCTGATCGAGCAGATCGAGACGTCGGCCAAGGCGCTGCTCGCCGAGCGGCTCGCGCCGATCGCGGCTGCGCCGCCGCAGATCATCCGCACGCTCGCGCTCGACGAGGTGATCGAGGTCTCCGGCCCCGTACTGTCGAAGTCCGAGCGGCTGGATGAGGCGACATTGGTCGAGATCGCGCGCACCAAGGGCCAGGCGCATCTCAAGGCGATCTCGCTGCGGCGGACGCTGTCGGAAGCGCTGACCGACGTGCTGGTGGCGCGGGGCAACGAGGACGTGGTGCAGTCGACCGTCGGCAATCCCGGCGCGCAGTTCTCGGAGGACGGTTTCGCCGACCTCGTCGTCCGCGCCGAGCGCGACGACGACCTCGCCGGCTGCATCGGCCTGCGGCCCGACCTGCCGCGCCATCACTATCTGAGGCTGGTCGCCAACGCATCCTCGAGCGTGCGCAGGAAGCTCGCGGCTGCGCATCCCGAGCTCGCGGACGAGGTGTCGAGGGCCGTCGAGGAAGCGGCCCAACGGGTTCGCGCCGTCGCCAGGACGAAACAGACGGAGATGGCTCGCGCGCTGGTGAAGTCGCTGCACGAGGACGGCCGCCTCAACGAGCTCCAGGTCGCCACCTTCGCCGAGCAGGGCAAGTTCGACGAGACGAACGCGGCGCTGGCCGCGCTCGCGGGGATCGCGGTCGAGACGGCGGAGACCATGATGATCGAGAGCCGCACCGAAGGCGTGATGATCCTCGCCAAGGCCGCGGGCATGCAATGGTCGAGCGTGCGCGCCATCATCGCCTTGCGCGAGAAGCTCTCCGGCGGGTCGCAGACCGACATGCTGAAGCTGCGCGACACCTATGAGGCGCTGCGCTCATCGACCGCGCAACAGGTGCTGCGCTTCCACCGCATGCAGTTGCACGCGACGCCGGCGGCATGAAGCCGTGCGCGCTAAAGCGCGATGAGATTTTGAATCGTCATCGCGCTTTAGGTTGTTGGTTGCGCATGATCTTTCCGGAAAACCGCTTCGCACTTTTCCGGATCATGCTTTAATACCGCAACACCCTCGATCCCACCGCCGCGCCGATCGCCGTCACCAGCGCGGTCGCGAGCGTGTACCAGGTCGCGACGAACAGCGGGGAATCATCGGTGCAGTGCGAGGCATAGAGGGTCGCCGCAAGTCCCGCCGACACCAGCCCTGCGAGCGCTCCGGCGAGCGCGGGACGAGACGGCGCGCCGTGGCGCAGGCCGAACAGCGCCCCCGCAAGCAGCGGCAGCGCCATTGCGGGGATCGCGACCATGCAGACCCTGGAGTTCTTACCCACCAGGCGCATCGTCATCGGCATCGCCGGCGCCATCATCGCCTCGCTGCCAATCGCCACGGCGAGCAGCCCGACGGGAAGCAGCAGCAGCCAGCCCCAGCCGCGCAGCAGGGCTTCGGGACGCGACAAATGAAGGCTGACGATGATGGCGGGGATCGCGAGCGACAACGTCACCGCGAACTTCATGTCGAAGAACGGGTTGCGCATGGCGCTCATGACGTCGGCGCGCACGCCGAAGAACGTCACAAAGATCAGGATCGACAACGGCGCAGCCACCAGCAGCGCCATGCTCAGCACGGCGCCGACGCGGGGCGCGCGGTGCGGATTGTCGGCGGCGAGCGAGCGAATGAGTTGATCGGTGTCCATGATCAATGGTCCCGCAATTTGGCGGTCAGCGCCGCAAGTCCGCGATGCAGCGCGACCCGGACCGCACCCTCGCTCATCGACAACCTTGCCGCCGTATCCTTGATCGAGGCGGCCTCGACCGCGATCGATTGCAGCACGTCGCGCTGACGCTGCGGCAGGGTTCCGAGCTGGGCGGCGACCTCGCCGGCTGAAGCGGTGTCCTGCGGCGCCTCGCCCGGCAGCGTCTCGGCGAAATCGTCGATGTTGACGAACACGCGCCTGCCGCGCCGCCGGAGCGCATCGATCAGCTTGTTGCGGCCGATCGCAAACAGCCAGGGCGCGAAGGGGGCTTCGCTGTCCCAGGTATGCCGCTTCAGATGTACCGCCAACAGAATCTCCTGCACGATATCCTCGGCCTGGTCGGGCGGCTGACCCGCCCGCGCCAAGCCACGCCTCGCGGCGGCCCGCAGCACCGGCGTGACTGCCTTCAACAGACGATGATACGCCGCATCATCGCCAGCCATGGCCGACCGCATCAGGCCGGTCCATTCGTCCTCACGTCCGCGCACGCGCGCCCCTCACCATGCAATTCGGCCGCTCTTTCAATTTGTTACGCGGGCGCCAAAATTATCACGAGTTCGTGATCAAGATCCGGGCCGCGCGACCGATGCGGCCGCAAACATCTGCGACGGCTCTTAACACCGATCGGTGCGTCCTGCATCGGGCGGGCGGCTGCGGGAGGGGGTCTGCCGCGTTTTTGCCCAGTGTAGCCCGAAGATTCCCATTTTCTGCCCCGCTGTCGTCACGCCCCGGGGTCTCTGTTCGCTGCCGGGACGGGCGGAATTGGGGAGATCGTCGACATGATGAAAACCAGCGCGCGCGCGGCCCTGATCGTTTTGGCCGGGCTTGTCTTGCTGTCCGGGGGCCTCGCACAGGCGGCGCCGAACTCGGCCGCAGGCAACAAATCGGAGAGCGCCGACAAAGGGGCCGATACGGCCAAGCACCGGCGCCAAGACTCGCGCCGCACCGACAGCAGGAAGACGGGGCAGAAATCCGAGGACAAGGCCGACAAGAAGGACACGGCGGCCAAGCCCGACGAGGCCAAGAACGACAAGACCGACAGTCAGGTCCCGGCCTCAAGCCAGCTGGCCCCGGAGGTCGCCAACGCCAATGCGCAGCTCGCCGCCGACACGCCGACTGCCGCGGCAGCCTCCGCGATGACGAACCGCGCCAACGACAACGTCCAGGCAGCCGCCGATAATACCAGCACCGAGAACCCTCAAAGCCAGGTCGTCGCGCCCGATCAACTCAACGACATCGATCGGGCCTTGCAGGAGACCCCGCCGCCGCAGAAGGCGGTGATCGCCGCAACCGAGGCGCAGCCGCGGCCGGCGCCGGTGATGGCCAGCAGCCAGCAGAGCTCGGCCTGGGACCAGAGCTCCCTGATCGGCAAGATCTTCATCGGCGTCGGCACATTGCTGACCCTGGCCTCCGCCGCGCGCATGTTCATGGCCTGATGGCCGGTTCCGCCGGGACGCGACCCCGCGCGCGTCCCGCGTCCGTCCCCCTTGAAGGCATCCGCGCCAGCGGGCACATTGCCCGCTCAATCGAAAGCGTGGGTGGAGCATGAGCACGTTCGAACACATCATCGTCGAGAGCGTCGGCGCGGTCGGCATCGTCAAGCTGAACCGGCCGAAGATGCTCAACGCGCTCTCGTTCGGCGTCTTCCGCGAGATCGCAGCTGCGGTCGACGATCTCGAGGCCGATGACGCCATCGGCTGCATCGTCGTGACCGGCAACGAGAAGGCCTTTGCCGCCGGCGCCGACATCAAGGAGATGCAGCCCAAGGGCTTCATCGACATGTTCTCCGAGGATTTCGCCGCGATCGGGGGCGACCGCATCGCGCGCTGTCGCAAGCCAACCATCGCCGCGGTCGCCGGCTACGCGCTCGGCGGCGGCTGCGAGCTCGCCATGATGTGCGATTTCATCATCGCCGCCGACACCGCGAAGTTCGGCCAGCCCGAGATCACGCTCGGCACCATTCCCGGCATCGGCGGCACCCAGCGGCTGACGCGCGCGATCGGCAAGTCCAAGGCCATGGACCTCTGCCTCACCGGCCGGATGATGGACGCCGCCGAAGCCGAGCGCTCCGGCTTGGTCAGCCGTATCGTACCCGCCGACAAGCTGATGGACGAGGTCATGGCGGCCGCCGAGAAGATCGCCGCGATGTCGCGCCCTGCGGCCGCGATGGCCAAGGAAGCGGTGAACCGCGCCTTCGAGACCACGCTCTCCGAAGGCATGAGCGTCGAACGCAACCTGTTCCATTCGACCTTCGCGCTCGAGGACCGCTCGGAGGGCATGGCGGCGTTCATCGAGAAGCGCAAGCCTGTGAACAAGAACCGGTAGCGCACGAGCCGGTCAGGCCGGTGTAAGGCTCTGGCGCTTTCCCGCGCACAGCCTGTGACGCGCCTGCAACAAGCACGGAATACATGGGAGTTTTGCCCGCGGCAGTTTGCCTGCGGGACCTCGGCTGGCTAAACAGTTAAGAGGCCATCGTCGGCGGGGGCGGACAGCCGGGGTTAAGCGAGATTACATGATTGGGCGTACCGCCAGAGCTGGTCGCGGGGTGACGCGACGTCGATCGAGCGCGGGTCATGCGCTTGCGACATGGACCACGCTGGCGTTCTCGTGCGCCCTTCCCTCCGCGGCATGGGCCGAAGCACTGCCGGACGCCTTGGCAAAAGCGTATCAGACCAATCCGCAGCTCAATGCCGAGCGTGCGCGCCAGCGCGCCACCGATGAGAACGTGCCGCAGGCGCTGGCCGGCTACCGGCCGCAGATCGTGGCGAGCCTCAGCGCCGGCCTGCAATCGGTGCGCAATCTGTTGCCGGACAACACCATCCAGACCGGCAATCTGAAGCCCTGGATCATCGGCGTCACCGTGACGCAGAGCCTGTTCAACGGCTTCCGCACCGCCAACGGCGTGCGGGCCGCCGAGCTCCAGGTGCAGTCGGGCCGCGAAGCGCTCCGCAACGTCGGCCAGGGCGTGCTGCTCGATGCGGTCACCGCCTACACCAATGTTCTCGCCAACCAGTCGCTGGTCGAGGCGCAGCGCTCCAATGTCGCCTTCCTGCGCGAGACGCTCTCCGTCACCCAGCGCCGGCTCAACGCCGGCGACGTCACGCCGACCGACACCGCGCAGGCCGAGGCCCGCCTCAATCGTGGCCTTGCCGATCTCAACGCGGCCGAGGTCGCGCTTGCGGTCAGCCAGGCCACTTATGCGCAAGTGATCGGCAATGCGCCCTCGCAGCTCAGGCCTGCCGAGGCCGTCGACCGCTATCTGCCGAAGAGCCGCGAGGACGCCATGACGATGGCGATCCGCCAGCATCCGGCGGTGATGGCCGCCAGCTTCGACGTCGATGTCGCCTCCACCAACATCCGCATCGCCGAAGGCACGCTGCTGCCGAGCGCGACCATCCAGGGCAGCGCCAGCAAAAGCCGCAACAACGACCCGACGCTCGGCACCTTCGCCGAGGACCAGGCTTCGATCGTCGCCAACGTCACCGCGCCGATCTACGACGGCGGCCAGGCCGCGGCGCAGACCCGGCAGGCCAAGGAGATCACGGCGCAGAGCCGCCTCGTGCTCGACCAGGTGCGCAATCAAGCGCGTACGGCGGCGGTCAGCGCCTGGGTTGCCAACGAAGGCGCCAAGATCACGGTCTCGGCCTCGGAGTCCGAGGTGAAGGCGGCCACCGTCGCGCTGCAGGGCGTGCAGCGCGAGGCCGCCGGCGGCCAGCGCACGACGGTGGACGTCTTGAACTCGCAGGCCGACCTGATCCAGGCCAAGGCCCGCCTGATCGGCGCGCAACGCGACCGCGTGATCGCCTCCTACACGCTGCTCAGCGCCATCGGCCATCTCGACGTCAAGACGCTGAACCTGAACACGCCGGATTATCTGCCCGAGGTGCACTACCACCAGGTCCGCGACGCTTGGCACGGCCTGCGCACGCCGTCGGGGCAGTAGCCTCAAATCTCTCTGGTGGATGCCGATGAAAAGCCGCCGCATCCATCTGATGGGAGCCTCGGGCTGCGGCGTGACCACGATCGGTCGTGCGCTCGCGGGGCAGCTTGCGCTGCCGCATCACGACAGCGACGACTATTTCTGGCTGCCCACCGTGCCGCCCTATCGGACGACCCGCCCGGCCGCCGACCGCCTGCGCCTGATGCACGAGATGTTCTTGCCGCGTCTCGACTGGGTGCTGAGCGGGTCCGTCACCGGCTGGGGCGAAGAGCTCGTTTCGTACTTCGACCTGGTCGTCTTCGTGACCGCGCCGCGCGAGATTCGTATGAAGCGATTGCGCGCCCGCGAAGCCGCCCATTTCGGCGCTGATGCCGTCGCGCCGGGCGGCTGGCGCCATGGCGAGACCGAAGACTTCGTCGAATGGGCCTCCCATTACGAAGCCGGCGATCGCGAAGGCCGCAGTCTCGCCAAGCACGAAGCCTGGCTCGCCGGCCTGCCCTGCCCGGTCGTACGCGTGGACGGCTCACGTCCGCTTGCGGAGCTTGTCGAGCAGCTATGCAGCGAAGCGGAGCGGTTACCCGGCTGATGTGATATTCTCCTCCCACTCGCCGATAAAAAAACAGACCGGGAGAGAAATCGTGCTCAGCCGACGCAGCGTCCTGCTTGCCTCCCTTGCGGCCGGAGTAGCCATGACCAGCAAAGCCCATGCCCGCGCGGCGCAGCCTGCGACGCCGATCAATTTCGATGTGCCGGCGCATGCCTGTGACTGCCACACCCACATTCACGGCGATGTCGAAAAATTTCCGTTCTTCACTGGCCGCGTCTATACGCCGGAGCCGGCTTCGCCGGAAGAAATGGCGGCGCTGCACAAGGCGCTGCATATCGAGCGCGTGGTGATCGTGACGCCGAGCGTCTACGGCACCGACAATTCCTCCACGCTGTTCGGCATGAAGGCGCGCGGCGCGACCGCGCGCGGCGTCGCCGTGATCGACGACAAGACGCCGGAGAGCGCGCTCGATACGATGCACCAGGACGGCTTCCGCGGCATCCGCCTCAATCTGGCGACCGGCGGCGTCAACGACCCCAATGTCGGCCGGCCGCGCTTCACCGCCGCCGTCGAGCGCATGAAGGCGCGCGGCTGGCACGTACAGCTCTACACCACGCTGGCCATGATCTCCGCGATCAAGGACCTCGTCGAGACGGCGCCGGTGCCGGTCGTGTTCGACCATTTCGGCGGCCTTCACGCTTCGCTCGGGCTGGAGCAGCCGGGCTTCTCCGACCTCGTCGCGCTGGTGAAGTCCGGCAAGGCCTATGTGAAGATCTCGGGCGCCTATCGCTCGTCGAAGCTGGCGCCCGACTATCAGGACATGGTGCCCTATGCCCGCGCGCTGATCGCGGCCAATGTTGACCGCATCGTCTGGGGCACCGACTGGCCGCATCCGGATTCGAGCCGCGTCGAGGGCCGCAAGCCCACCGACATCGCGCCGCTCTATCAGATCGACGACGGCCGCCTGCTCAACCAGCTTCCGGTGTGGGCGCCGGATGCCGAGGTGCGCAAGAAGATCCTGGTCGACAATCCGGCGCGGCTCTACGGGTTCTGAGGGTCAGCGCGCGCGGCGGGAGAAGAAGGAGATCAGCACCGGCAAGGTCACCAGAATCACGACCGGCGCCAGCATCATGCCGGTGACGACGACAACCGCGAGCGGCTTCTGCACCTGCGAGCCGATGCCTTCGGACAGCGCTGCCGGCAGGAGGCCGACGCCTGCGACGACACAGGTCATCAGCACCGGCCGGAGCTGCAGCTCGCCGGTGCGTACCACCGCGCTCCTGCGGTCCATGCCCTCTTCGATCAGCTGGTTGAACTGCGACAGGATGATGATGCCGTCCATCACCGCGATGCCGAACAGCGCGATGAAGCCGATCGCCGCGGAGACGCTGAACGCGGTGCCCGAGATCAGGAGGCCGAGCACGCCGCCGAAGATCGCCATTGGGATCACGCTCATCGCGAGCAGTGTGTCGGTCATCGAGCCGAAATTAAACCAGAGCAGCACGCCGATCAGCGCCAGCGAGATCGGCACCACGATCGAGAGCCGCCGGATCGCGTCCTGGAGGTTGCCGAACTCGCCGACCCATTCCATGTGCGAGCCCGGCGGCAGCTGCACCTGCGCGGCGATTTTGTCCTGCGCCTCGCGGATCGCGCTGCCGAGATCGCGTTCGCGCACCGAGAACTTGATCGGCAGATAACGCTCCTGCTGCTCGCGATAGATGTAGGCCGCACCGGAGACGAGGCTGATGGTCGCGACCTCGCTTAAGGGGATCTGCGTGACGGTGCCGTTCGGCCCGGGCGCGCCGATCCGCAAATTCTGGATCGCCTCGGCGCTGCGGCGGTATTCCGGCGCGAGGCGCACGATAATCGGGAAGTGGCGGTCGCTGCCGGGCTCGTAAAGATCTCCGGCGCTGTCGCCGCCGATCGCGACCTTGATGGTCGCGTTGATGTCGCCAGGGGCTAGGCCGTAGCGCGCAGCCTTGGCACGGTCGATGTCGATCTGGACGGTCGGTTGGCCCAGCGAGGTGAACACCGCAAGGTCGGTGACGCCCTGCACGGTCGACAGCACCTGCTTGATCTTGTTGGCGGTGTCGGTGAGCGCCTGAAGGTCGCTGCCGAACAGCTTGATCGAGTTCTCGCCCTTCACGCCGGAGACGGCTTCGGAGACGTTGTCCTGGAGATATTGCGAGAAGTTGAACTCGACGCCGGGGAAGCGATCGTCGAGCTGCTTGAGCAGCTGCGCGGTCAGCTCTTCCTTGTCGCGGGTACCGGGCCACTGGCTCACGGGCTTCAGCGGCGCGAAGAACTCGGCGTTGAAGAAGCCGGCGGCGTCGGTACCGTCGTCGGGACGGCCGTGTTGCGACACGACGGATTCGACCTCGGGCCGGGCGCGGATCACCTTGCGCATCTCGTTGACGTAGCTGTTGCCTTCCTGCAGCGAGATGGTCGGCGGCAGCGTGGCGCGGATCCAGAGGTTGCCCTCCTCCAGCTTCGGCAGGAATTCGAGGCCGAGCAGCCGGGCGAGCGCGACCGTCATCAACACCAGACCGACCGCGGCGCCGAGGACGATGTTGCGGTTGGCGACCGCCCAGTTCAGCACGGGCATGTAGAGCCGGTGCAGGATCAGCATCACCTTCGTCTCGGTCTCCTCGACATGCGCCGGCAGGATGATCGCGGACAGCGCGGGAGTCACGGTGAAGGTGGCAAGCAGGCCGCCGGCCAGTGCGTAGGCATAGGTCCGCGCCATCGGTCCGAAGATGTTGCCCTCGACGCCAGAGAGCGTGAACAGCGGCAGGAACGCCGCGATGATGATCGCCGCGGCAAAGAAGATCGATCGCGAGACGTCGGCCGCCGCGCTGAGGATGGCATGGCTCTTCATGCCGAACAGCGTCTCGGGCGACATATGCTCGGATTCCGACATCGGTGTCGTTTGCGTCAGGCGGCGGAAGATCGCCTCCACCATGATCACGGTGGCATCGACGATGAGACCGAAATCGATCGCACCGACCGACAGGAGGTTGGCCGATTCCCCGCGCAGCACCAGGATGATGACGGCGAAGAACAGCGCGAACGGAATGGTGGCGCCGACGATCAGCGCGCTGCGGAGGTCGCCAAGGAAGATCCACTGCAATAGCACGATCAGGAGAATGCCCACCACCATGTTGTGCAGCACGGTGTGAGTGGTGAGCTCGATCAGGTCGCCGCGGTCGTAGATGCGCTCGATGCGCACGCCAGGCGGCAGGATGCTGGAATTGTTGATGGCTTGAACGAGCTCATGGACGCGCTTGATGGTCGGCGAGCTCTGCTCGCCGCGCCGCATCAGGACGATGCCCTGCACGATGTCGTCGGAATCGTCGAGGCCGGCGATGCCGAGGCGCGGCTTCTGGCCGACGGTAACGGTGGCGACGTCCTTGACCAGCACCGGATTGCCGCCCGCCTGCGCCACCATGGTGTTGGCGAGGTCGTCGATCGAGCGGATCAGGCCGACGCCGCGCACCACGGCGGATTGCTGGCCGATATCGACAGTGTTGCCGCCGACATTGACGTTGGAATTGCCGACCGCCTGGAGCAGTTGCGGCAGCGTCAGGCCGTTGGCGACCAGCTTGTTGAAATCGACCTGGATCTCGTAGGTCTTGCTCCTGCCGCCCCAGCCGGTGACGTCGATCACGCCGGGCACCGCGCGGAAGCGGCGCTGCAGGATCCAGTCCTGAATGGTCTTGAGGTCGAGCACGCTGTAGTTCGGCGGCCCGACGAGACGGTAGCGGAATATCTCGCCGATCGGGCTGAGCGGCGAGATCTGCGGCTGCACGTTGCCGGGCAGCGGCGCAAGCTGAGCCAGGCGGTTCAAGACCTGCTGCAACGCCTCGTCATAGGTGTAGGCGAAGGAGAACTGGATCTTGACGTCGGAGAGGCCGTAGAGCGAGATGGTACGGATGGTCGTGACGTTCTTCAGACCGGCAACCTGGGTCTCGATCGGGATCGTGATGTAGCGCTCGATCTCTTCCGCCGACAGGCCCGGGCTCTGCGTCACGATGTCGACCATCGGCGGAGTCGGATCGGGATAGGCTTCGATGTTGAGCCGGTTGAACGCGATCAAGCCGCCGATCAGCACGGCGACGAACATGCCGACCATCAGGAAACGCCGGTTGACGGCAAGGGCAACGAGACGATCCATTCAGGTCTTCAATTTTCTTGGGTCGTCGATCAGCTGCCGGACGCCGCGCGGTCGATGAACAAACTGCCTTTGGTGACGATCTGCTCGCCGGGTTTCAGATTGCTGGTGACCTCGACGAGGTTGCCGTTGATGAGACCGATCTTGATCTGGCGCAGCTCGACCGACTTGTCCTCGCGCGCGACCCAGAGGCGGACCTTGTCGGCCTCGTAGATCAGCGCATGCTTCGGCACCGCCGGCGCGGCGCGGTCGCCGGCCGAATAGATCGTGACGTTCGCGAACATTTCCGGCTTGAGCAGCCCGTCCTTGTTGTCGATCGTGGCGCGGACCTGCAGGCGGCGGGTGGCGGGGTCGATCGCGGCAGCAACGTAGTTGATCTTGGCGCTGAACGGACGGCCCGGCAGCGCCATCACATTGACGGTGATGTCCTGCCCGATGCACACCGCGGCCGCATCGCTCTCGCGCACGAAGGCGGTGAGCCAGACCGTGGAGAGGTCGCCGACCACGAAGACCGGATCGCTGGCGCCGGAATTGACGTATTGGCCCGGGCCGATCTTGCGTTGCACGACCGTGCCGGAGATCGG
Source organism: Bradyrhizobium sp. IC4060 (assembly GCF_020193715.1). Lineage (NCBI taxonomy): Bacteria > Pseudomonadati > Pseudomonadota > Alphaproteobacteria > Hyphomicrobiales > Nitrobacteraceae > Bradyrhizobium > Bradyrhizobium sp. IC4060. Next base: position 1,363,979 of record NZ_JADYVJ010000001.1, read on the forward strand.
CGAGTAGATCGTGATCTCCCGATCGATGACGCCCTTTTCCTGGAACGTCTTGGTGGCTTCGTCGGTGAAGCCGAGGATGCGCAGCTTGTTGCGCGCGGCTTCCAGCGCCGCCACCGAGGAGCGCATGTCGTTTTGCGCCTGCACCTGGGCCGCTTCCGCCTGCTGGTAATCCTTGAGCGGAATGGCATGGCCCTCGTAGAGGTCCTTGGCGCGCTTGAACTGGATGTCGGAAAGCTCGAGCGCCGACTTCGCCTTGTTCTGCGAGGTCATCGCCGCGATGAAATCGTTCTGGGCCTGCACGGTGTCGGCGGCCTCGATCGTAAACAGCGGTTGACCTTGCTTCAGCGTCTCGCCGGGCTTGGCGAGCAGCTTGGTGACACGGCCTGCATAGGGCGAGAACACCGGCGTCGAACGATCCTCGTCGACCGCGACCTTACCCTCGGTGACATACTCGGCCCGGAAGCTCCTGGCGGCGACCGGCTCGATCGTCAACGTCGCCCATTCGGACGGTGTCGGCGTGAAGGTCTGCGCGTTTCTGCGCGACTGGCTGGAGATGTCGGAGTGCTTCTTTGCCTTCGGGCCCGAAGAGAACAAGCCGTACGCTCCGACACCGGCGCCGGCGACAGCTAGTAAGACTACGAATGCGATCACCCGTTGTTTTGCAATCACGTGCAATCGCTTGGTATTCTCAACTGCCATGGGGCCCGGTCGTGTCTGCGACGATCTCGGCAAATGATTGCCTCATCGGTCGCGCTAATAGTGCCGAATTGGGAGTTCAAACAACCTAAAAAACGCGTCGGCCCTTTCCGTTTGCGTTAAAATTCTGGGACTTGTCAGCTTCATGTCAGCTTCGGCCTGGCCATTGTGCCGAATGACTGCCGAGCGGCATCGCCGGACGGCTCCAATGCGCCGGCGTCTTCGACAGCCGAGCGGAATGCTGCACCGCCTTCAACGTGCCGAAGCCAGATTGCATGTGCTCTATGAACGCAGCATGTACGGCCTGTCCCGGGACATCGGGGTATTCAATCCGCCCTCGAGCCGACCGAGATTCCTCAGCCAGAATGTCGGCGGGGCTCTGCATCGCTGCTTCTCTCCCCGCTCATTTGCTGTACTTTTCGCGACCGTGTCATGATCGCAGAAAGGATTGCAATGGCCGCCATCGATCCCCTCATCGCAGGTGCCGTGTTCATCGCGACGGCGGCCACCGACGCCGTCTATGTCATGTTCACCTCGGCCGTGATCGCGCGCAAGCGCATCCCGGCGGCGAACTGGAGCGCGGTCTGGTACCTGCTCTCCTCTTACGCCGTGATCAGCTACACCGAGAACGTCTTCTACGTTGCCTTTGCCGCAATCGGCTCCTGGGCCGGCGCCTATGCCTCGTTGACCTTTCTGCACCGCCCGCCCGGCGGCCCGCCGGTGGGAGCGGCGCCGGAGTGAAGTCTCTCCGCGTCATTGCGAGGAGCCCTTGCGACGAAGCAATCCAGGATCCTTCCGCGGATGCATTTCTGGATTGCTTCGCGGAGCCTGTCATCGGGCCGCGCTTTGCGCGGACCCGGTGGCTCGCAACGACGACGTGGAGGCTTCTGGGCGCCTCGCGAAACAGCTACACTCGCAGCACCAACAAAAAGGAGCAACAATGGATCTCGGTCTCAAAGGCAAGAACGCCGTCGTGCTCGGCGGCACGCGCGGCATCGGGCGGGCGATTGCGGCGACGCTGGCCGGCGAAGGTGCCAATGTCGCGGTGTGCGCGCGCAACGCCGATCAGGTTGCGGCCACGGTCGGGGAGTTGAAGGCGAGCGGCATCCGCGCCACCGGCGGCGCGGTCGACGTCACCGACGGCGCGGCGCTCAAAAGCTGGATCGAGGCTGCAGCAAAAGAGCTCGGCGGCATCGACCTGCTATTCTCCAATGCCGGCGCAATGGCGCAAGGGCACGATCCGGCGTCCTGGGAGCAGAATTTCCGCCTCGACCTGCTCGGCGCCGTGCATGCCTTCGACGCCGCCCGGCCATTCCTCGAGACAAGCGGCGCCGGCAGCGGCGATGCGGCTTTCGTGATCATCTCGTCGATCTCCGCGGCGCAGGCGGACACGGCCAGCTCCTACGGCCCGATCAAGGCCGCACTGATCCACATGGCCAAGGGACTGGCGCGGCAATACGCGAAGAAGAAGATCCGGATCAACGTGGTCTCGCCCGGCACCGTCTATTTCAAGGGCGGCGTCTGGGAGATGATCGAGAAGAACATGCCGGAGCGGTACCAGGACGCGATGAAGCGCAACCCGACCGGCCGCATGGCGACGCCGCAGGAGATCGCGAGCGCGGCGGTGTTTCTGGCGAGCCCGGTGTCGGGGTTCACCACGGGATCGAATCTGGTCGTGGATGGCGCCATCTCGAACCGGGTGAATTTTTGAGGGCAGCTTGCCGAGCTCTCTCCTCCGTCATGGCCAGGCTTGACCCGGCCATCCACGCACTGCTGCGCACTCCGAAAGACGTGGATGCCCGGGTCAAGCCCGGGCATGACGACTGAGAATGAGGCGCAATCATCGCAACAAACGTCGGCAGTAGCCCGCGCTCGCTCAATGAAAATCCCGCGACGGCGGCAGGATACGGACGTTGCGGGGGTGACGGATTTTTTGCGCGGGCATGTCCGTAAGCGCGCGAGGGTCTTCGTTCAGCGGTTCGACCACGGTGGCGCCTGCGGGCAGCGGATGCTTGCGGCCGAGCGCATCGTTGGCCAATCCGACCAGATCGTGCGAGCGATCGATCATGCGCTGGGCGATGAGATGCGTCACCTTCTCCGGGCTGCTCTGGATGTAGCCTTCGACCAGGATGAGGCGCGCGCCCATCACTTCTTTCCGGTACTGCTCCATGATCTTGGGCCAGACCACGACATTGGCGATGCCGGTTTCGTCCTCCAGCGTCATGAACACGACGCCGCTGGCGCTGCCCGGCCGCTGCCGCACCAGGACCACACCGGCGCAACGGACGCGGCGCCGCTCGTTCTCATGGCTGATCTCCTTGCAGGCCACGATGCGCTCGCGCGTAAACATCTCGCGCAGGAATTCCATCGGATGGCCCTTCAGCGACAGGCGGATGGTCTGGTAGTCCGCGACCACCTGCTCGGCGCGCGGCATCGCCGGCAGCGGTTTTGCGCCTTCGTCCGGCTGCTCGCGCGCGGTCGCCGCCTCGAACAGCGGTAGCGGCACGTCGTCGGGCAGCCGCCGCACCTGCCACAGCGCTTCGCGGCGGTCGAGCCCGAGCGAGCGGAACGCATCGGCATCCGCCAAGAGGATCAGCGCGCGCTTGGGCAGACCGGTGTCGCGGGCGAAATCCTCCAGCGAGGTGAAGGGACGGCGGTTGCGCGCGGCAATGATGCGGTCGGCCCAGTCCTGGGCTTTCTCGACACCGTCATTCCGGGGCGACGCGTCAGCGTCGAGCCCGGAATCCATTCCTCCGCCAGGCGTATGCGGCGCGATGGATTCCGGGTTCGCGCTACGCGCGCCCCGGAATGACGACTGAGAGCGCTTCAGGCGCTCCTCATCCTCGTCCAGCCAGTGGAATCCATCGATCTGGCGAAAGCCGAGGCGCACGGCGCAATACTGACCGCTCCCCTCCTCCAGCGTGTTCTGTGCAAAGCTGTAGGACACGTCGATGTCGCGCACCTCGACGCCGTTCTTGCGGGCGTCGCTGACGATCTGCGCCGGCGCATAAAAGCCCATCGGCTGCGAATTCAACAGACCGCAGCAGAAGGCGTCGGGATGATAGTGCTTCAGCCACGACGAAATGTAGACCAGCTGTGCAAAGCTCGCGGCATGGCTCTCCGGAAAGCCGTAGGATCCAAATCCCTTGATCTGGTCAAAGCAGCTTTTGGCGAAGTTGGGATCGTAGCCGCGCGCCACCATGTTGCCGATCAGCTTCTCCTCATATTGGCCGATGGTGCCGACATTGCGGAAGGTCGCCATCGAGCGGCGCAGGCCGTTGGCTTCCTCGGAGGTGAAATGCGCGGCCTGGATCGCAATGCGCATCGCCTGCTCCTGGAACAGCGGGACACCGAGCGTCTTGTGCAGCACCTTGTAGAGTTCGTCCTTGTCGCCATGCTCCGGCGACGGAGACGGATAGCTCACCTTTTCCAGCCCGTTCCGCCGCCGCAAATAAGGATGCACCATGTCGCCCTGGATCGGCCCGGGGCGCACGATCGCGACCTCGATGACGAGATCGTAGAAGGTGCGCGGCTTCAGCCGCGGCAGCATGTTCATCTGGGCGCGGCTCTCGACCTGGAACACGCCGAGCGATTCCCCGCGGCACAGCATGTCGTAAACCCTGGGGTCGTCCTGCGGGACGCTCGCCAGCATAAAACGCTCGCCCTTGTGCTGGTCGATCAGATCGAAACATTTCCTGATGCAGGTCAGCATGCCCAGCGCCAGCACGTCGACCTTCATCATGCTCAGTGCATCGACGTCATCTTTGTCCCATTCGATGAAGGTGCGGTCGTCCATCGCGGCATTGCCGATCGGCACATAGGTGTCGAGCCGGTCCTGGGTCAGCACATAGCCGCCGACATGCTGGGACAGATGGCGCGGGAATTCGATCAACTCGGTCGCAAGCTCGACCGCGAGGTTGATCATGGGATTGTTCGGATCGAGCCCGGCCTGCCGGACCTGCATGTCGTTGAGGCCCTTGCCCCAGCTGCCCCAAACGGTGTCGGCGAGCGCGGCAGTGACGTCCTCGGTCAGGCCGAGCGCCTTGCCGACGTCGCGGATGGCGCTGCGCGGGCGGTAGTGGATGACGGTGGCGATGATCGCGGCGCGGTGGCGGCCGTAGCGGCGATAGACATATTGCATCACCTCCTCACGGCGCGAATGCTCGAAATCGACGTCGATATCGGGCGGCTCCAGCCGCTCCTTGGAGATGAAGCGCTCGAACAAGAGGTCCACCTTGGTCGGATCGACCGAGGTGATGCCGAGCACGTAGCACACGGCCGAGTTCGCCGCCGAGCCGCGGCCCTGGCACAAAATGTTCTGGCTGCGCGCGTAGTGGACGATATCGTGCACGGTGAGAAAGTAATGCGCGTATTTCAGCTCGGCGATCAGCGCGAGCTCCTTCTTCAGGGTCGCGCGCAGCTTGTCGTCGATCTTGCCGCCGAAATATTTGTCGACGCCCGCCCAGGTCAGGTCCTCCAGATGCCCCTGCGCGGTCTTGCCCGGCGGTACCGGCTCGTCGGGATATTGATACTTCAGCTGATCGAGCGAGAACTCGATTGCGTCCGCAAAGCGCATGGTCTGCGCAATCGCCTCGGGAAAATCGCGGAACAGCCGCGCCATTTCGCGCGGCGTCTTCAGGAAGCGCTCGGCATTGGCCTCTAATTTCCGCCCAATCGCCTCGATCGTGGTCTTTTCCCGGATGCAGGTCAGCACGTCCTGGAGCGGACGGCGGCGGGGATCGTGATACAGCACCTCATTGGTTGCGAGCAGCGGCACCTTGGCCTTTGCGGCGAGATCATCGAGCCGCAAGAGGCGACGCTTGTCGTCGCCGCGATAGAGCAGGCTCGCCGCCAGCCACACGCCCTCGGCACGGCTCGCCTTCAGCTTTGCGAGGACATCCAGCGCCCGCGCCAGCTCGAAACGATGCGGCAGCGTCAACACCAGGAGCTGGCCTTCCGAGAATTCCAGGAGATCGTCAAGCCTGAGATGACACTCGCCCTTTTCGATCCGCGTGATGTCATCGCCACGCTTGCCCCTCGTCAGGAGCTGGCACAGCCGGCCATAGGCGGCGCGATCGCGTGGATAGACCAGGATGTCGGGCGTGCCGTCGATGAAGACGATGCGGGCGCCGATCAACAGTTTCGGCTTGTGCAGCACCTCGTCATTGTCGAGCTCGTTCCAGGCGCGCACCACGCCGGCGAGCGTGTTGTGATCGGCAATGCCGATCACCGGAATTCCTAAAGCGCTCGCCTGATGCACATAGGCGCGCGGATCCGAGCCGCCGCGCAGGAAGGAGAAATTGGTGGTGATGCCGATCTCGGCATAAGCGGGGCTGTTCATGCGAAGAGACCATGCACATACCAGCCGGGAGACGCCGGCTTGCCGTCACCGTCGAACACCTCGCCTTCATAAAGACCGTCGCGAAAGATCCAGAAGCGCAGGCCCTCGGCATCCTCGATGCGGAAATAATCCCGTGTCAGCTGCTTGCCGTCCTGCCGCCACCATTCCATCGCGATGCGCTCGGGCCCCTCCACCCGCACAACCGCATGCAGCGCACGGCGCCAGGTGAATTGATGCGGTGGGCCATCGGGCACGGTCGCGAACGGCACCTTGATCGGCTCCGGCTTGTCGAACAGCCGCAAGGGACGCAGCGGCGGCTCGCTCTCGGTGCGAACAGGCCATTCGGCCTGCATGGCCGCGGTGAGATGATGCTGCGCCGATGCGGCCAGCACCGCGCTTTCGGGGATATGGGTATCCTGCGGCAGGTGCACGACGACACGCTTGCCGCCGATGCGCGCGGCGATGCGGTCGATCAGCGCGGCGAGCTCGTCATTGTCGTGAACATGGGCATCGAGATCGCGCTGCTCCTGCACCACGATCTCGGTGCGGCTCGCCGACAACCGCACCATGTCGAAGCCGAAACCGGGATCGAGGGGATCGGCGAGGGCATCGAGCCGCTCGCGGAACAAGCGGTCGACCACGGCGCTTCGCGTCACCGGACGCCCGGTCTCGACCGTAATCGTACGCACCACACCATCGGTGCGGAAGAACGCCGCTTCAAGCCGCCGCGCGCCTTTGCCCTGCTTCTCCATGGATGCGATCAACGTGTCGGCGAGCCGCGACAGCGTCATCGCGATCATGGTGTCGGTTGCGATCGGCTCGGAAAAGCGCTTCTCGACGATGTAATCGGGCAGCGGTTTGCGCGGGCTGATCGGCGCATCACCCTGCCCCAATGCATGGGCGAGCAGCGTGGAGAAGCGCGCGCCGAACCGCGCCGTGATCTCGGAGGCGCTGCGCGATGCGACGTCGCCGATGGTTTTCAGCCCGGCACGGCGCAGGCCGGTGGTGATGGCTTCACCCGCACCGAGCGCGGAGACTGGAAACGACCTGATCGCCTCCGCCTCGCCGCCATCGGCCACGATGGTGCCGGATACCTGCCGCGTCAGCGTGCGGGCGCAGACCGAGGTGCCCGCGATCGCCGCGCTGACGGCAAAGCCTTGCCGGTCGAGCGCCCGGACCAATGTCCGCAACAGCGCGGCCTCGCCGCCGAACAGATGCGCGCAACCGGTGATGTCCAGGAACAGCCCGTGCGGTGGATCGAGCGCCACCAGCGGCGTGAAGCGGTCGCACCAATCGGCGATGTCGCTGAGCGTCTTCGTATCGGCCACGGTATCGGCGTCGAACACACGCAAATCCGGGCACATCGCCCGCGCATTGGCGAGCGGTTGGCCGATATACAGGCCGAGGCGCTCGGCGGCCTCGTCCAGCGCATGGATCACCAGCGCATTGTTGTCCTTGATGACGACAATGCTCGGCTCATGGTTGGTTTTACCCAGCCCGGCGCTGCCAAGGAACCGCTGGATCCTGTCGATGGGCAGGCGCGGCAGCCACAGGCTGAGGATACGTCGACGGTTCACTGAACTGGCACTCATCACAATTCCATTCCATGATCCACCGGCCGCAGGGGCCATGACGATTGCGCAAGAGCTCGGCATCGAACACCGGCGCGCCCCAGGCACTCCACACCGAGTCCGGCGGCGAATGCGCCGCACGCAGCATCCATCGTGTCTCCGCGGTCGAAGGCAGCGGCTGCGCGGCCATCCGCAGCAAGAGGCCGGTGACACCGGAGCCTTGCGCGGCCAGCGTCAGCTTGCGGCTCGCCACCAGATCGAACTGCCTGGTCTCGCCCCAGAGCTCAAGCACGACGGCGCCGAGCGCATCGCAGGCGAGCGCATCGGCCGAGGTGCGCAACGCGCTCTCGACATCGGCGGCGCGCACCATCACCACAGGGCGCGGATCGAGGCCGAGCTCGGCAAGCCCACTCATCGACAACGCACCGGTTTCGAACTCCGAAAAATCCTGCCGCACCCACAATAGCGGCCGGCGTGCGCTCACGCGTCCCGCAAGGCCCATGACAAAGCCCGTCGCGGCCGCGCCCTGACGCCCCTCACAAAACACCTCGTGGATCGCCGCGCGCGCGAACCCGCCCTTCAGCGCGGCGTCGGCCGCGCCATGGCCGAGCGCGATGCGATCGCGCGGATGCACGACCTCCGCCGTCTCGATGCGCTCGATCTGGCTACGCAAGGTCGCAAGCGCGCTCATACGTGCGCCGCTCATGCTCGCCGCTCCTCAGAGGTGATTGCCGATGGCTCTCAAAAAGAGAACCAGCGGCTGGCTCATTTGTTCATGATATGTTCTAATATAAAGCTAACGGCGCCGGCAGAGTCAATCGAATTGGCGCATCCAAAGATTCATGAGCGGAATCAAAGAGATTCAAACATGGACGTACAACGCAAGCTGGAGATTCTGGCGGATGCCGCCAAATACGACGCATCCTGCGCCTCCAGCGGCACCGAGAAGCGGGATTCCAGCGACGGCAAGGGCATGGGCTCGACCGCGCCGGGCATGGGCATCTGCCATTCCTACGCGCCGGACGGACGCTGCATCTCCCTGCTCAAGGTGCTGCTGACCAACGCCTGCAATTACGATTGCCTTTATTGCGTCAACCGCGCCTCCTCGAATGTCCCACGCGCCCGCTTCACCATCGACGAATTGGTCAAGCTCACGCTCGACTTCTACCGGCGCAATTACATCGAGGGCCTGTTTCTCTCCTCCGGCATCATCCGCAGCCCTGATTACACGATGGAGCAAGTGGTGAGCGTCGCGCGAAAACTGCGCGAGGAGCATCATTTCCGCGGCTACATCCATCTGAAGACCATTCCCGAGGCCGACGACGCGCTGATCGCCGAGGCCGGCAAATATGCCGACCGCCTTTCGATCAACATCGAGATGCCTGAGGAGACGAGCCTGCAGCAATTCGCGCCGGAGAAGGACGTGCGCGCGATCCGCCGCACCATGGGCCGGCTGCGGCTGAAGCTGGACGAGGCCGAGGAGAGCCGCAGCGCCAAGACGAAGGCCAAACCGCAGCGCTTCGCGCCCGCCGGACAAAGCACGCAGATGATCGTCGGCGCAGATAGCGCCTCCGATCACACCATTCTCCACACCAGCGCCAATCTCTACGGCGCCTACCGGCTGCGGCGCGTCTATTACTCCGCCTTCAGCCCGATCCCCGATGCCAGCCGCGCGCTGCCCCTGCGCGCGCCGCCGCTGCTGCGCGAGCACCGGCTCTACCAGGCCGACTGGCTGATGCGGTTCTACGGCTTCGATGTCGGCGAGATCGTCGACGACAGCGCGATGCTGCCGCTCGACATCGATCCCAAGCTGGCCTGGGCGCTGCGCCACCGCGACCGCTTCCCGCTCGACGTCAACCGCGCCAGCCGCGAGGAGCTGCTGCGCGTTCCGGGCTTCGGCACCAGGACGGTCGAACGCATCCTCGCAACGCGGCGCACCACCACGATCCGCCTCGCCGATCTCGCGCGGCTGCATGTGCCCCGCAACAAGGCGCTGCCGTTCATCGTCCTCAGCGATCACCGCCCCTCACCGCATCGTCTCGATGCCGCCGGGTTGATCGAACGGTTCAAGCCGAAAGCAACGCAACTGGGATTTGGCTTCTGATGCAGTACATCATGCTCGACACCGAAACCGATTACGACGGCTGGCGCAAAGCCGCGCGCAGCCTCGTGCTCCATCACGTGCCGCCCGGCGCGGTCACCTGGACCGTGCAGGGCCACGAAGCCGAGCTGTTCGCACCGTCCTCGCCGTCTCCGATCCTCGAGGTGAACGACGGCACGTTCACCGTCTCGGCAAAATTCGTCGAGCTTGCCAAGGCGGCGATCCTGCATCGCGACGGCGAGCGCTTTGCGATCCTCTATCGCTTGCTGTTCCGGCTGAAGGACAATCACGATCTCATCGAGGTCGCGACCGACCCCGATGTCGCGCTTGTCACGGCCATGGCGAAAGCGGTCTATCGCGACGAGCACAAGATGCATGCCTTCGTGCGCTTCCGCGAGATCGGCCGGGAACGCCAGGCGCACTACGTCGCCTGGTTCGAGCCGGAGCATCACGTCGTCGAGCTCGCCGCGCCGTTCTTCGCCAAGCGCTTTGCCGACATGCCCTGGTCGATCCTGACGCCGGACCTCTGCGCGCATTGGGACGGCCATGCGCTCTCGTTCACGCCGGGCGTCAGCAAGAGCGAGGCGCCGGGCGAAGACCGGCTGGAGGAAACCTGGCGGCGCTACTATGCCAGCATCTTCAATCCGGCCCGGCTCAAGGTGAAGGCGATGCAGGCCGAGATGCCGAAGAAATATTGGAGGAACCTGCCCGAGGCTTCGATCATTAAGCCCTTGATCGAGGACGCCGAGCGCATGACCGGCGCCATGATCGCCAATGCCGCAACCGATCCGCACAAGCCTCAGAAGCGGCCGGAGGCTCCGATGAAACGCAAGTCAGCTGCCGACGATCTCGAAACGCTCCGCGAGGAGGCCGCGCATTGCCGCGCCTGCCATCTCTACAAGGACGCGACACAGACCGTGTTCGGCGAAGGGCCGAAGAATGCCAACATCATGCTGGTCGGCGAGCAGCCCGGCGACAAGGAAGACCTCGCCGGCCATCCCTTCGTCGGCCCGGCCGGGCAAATGCTCGATCGCGCACTGGAGGAGGCCGGCGTCGACCGCAAGAAGGTCTATGTCACCAACGCGGTGAAGCACTTCAAATTCGTGCCGCGCGGAAAGATCCGCCTGCACCAGAAGCCGAACACACCTGAGATCCGGGCGTGCCGGCAATGGTATGAGCGGGAAGTTTCGACAATCCAGCCCGATCTCATCGTGGCAATGGGCGCCACTGCCGCGCAGAGCGTGTTCGGCAAGATCACCCCCATCGGCAAGAACCGCGGCCGGTTGATCGAGCTTCCCGACGGGCGCAAGGCGCTGGTGACGGTGCACCCGTCCTATCTGCTGCGACTACCTGATCCCGAAGCCAAGGTTCTGGAATATCGGCGCTTCGTCGAAGATCTGAAGATCGCCGCCGGCCTGCAGAAGAAGGCCGCACGGGCTGCGTGAATACAGTGGGAAATGGCTTCACGCCGTTGTCGACGATCCGATTTCTCAAATAGACAAGGGCCCGTGGAATGCACGGGCCCTTCATCTGTGCTTCGGACCCGGTCCTACGACGCCGCGAGCTGCTCCTCGACCAGCTTCACCCAATAGGACGTGCCGTAGACGATCGCCTCGTCGTTGAAATTGTAGGCGGGATGATGCAGGCCGGCGCTGTCGCCGTTGCCGCAGAAGATGAAGGCGCCGGGCCGCGCTTCCAGCATGTAGGCGAAATCCTCGCCGCCCATCAGCGGCGCCATCTCGTGGACATGGGCCTCGCCCGCGACCTGCGTGGCGATGCGCCGTGCCACCTCGGTCTCCGCCGCATGATTGTTCACGACCGGATAATTGCGCTTGTAGTGCAGGTCGATCTTGGCGCCGGTGATCTGCGCCATGCCCGCCACGACTTCATGCACGCGCTTCTCGACCAGCTTGCGCACCTCCGGCGACAGCGTGCGGATGGTGCCTCTCAGGGTCGCAGTCTGCGGAATGACGTTGCGGGCGTTGCCGGCGTGGAATTCGCAAATCGATACGACCGCCGATTCCAGGGGATCGACGCTGCGCGAGACGATCGACTGCAGGGCCGTGATCACCTGCGCGCCGACCAGCACGGAATCGATGCATTTGTGTGGACGCGCGGCGTGGCCGCCGACGCCCTCGATCATGATGTCGACTTCGTCGGTCGCCGCCATGATGGGGCCTGGCCTGATCGCGAACGAGCCGACCGGGATGCCCGGGCCGTTGTGCATGCCATAGACCTGTTCGATGCCGAACCGCTCCATCAGGCCGTCCTTGACCATGGCCGCGCCGCCGGCGCCACCCTCCTCGGCGGGCTGGAAGATCACCACGGCATCGCCGGCGAAATTGCGCGTCTCGGCGAGATAGCGGGCCGCGCCGAGCAGCATCGCGGTGTGGCCGTCATGGCCGCAGGCGTGCATCTTGCCGGGGATCTTGGAGGCGTAAGGCAGATTGGTCTGCTCCTCGACCGGCAGCGCGTCCATGTCGGCACGCATGCCGATCACCTTGAGCCCCTCGCCGGTTGGCTTGTTGCCCTTGATTACGCCGACGACGCCGGTCTGGCCGAGACCGGTCACGACTTCGTCGCAGCCGAACTCCCGCAACCGGTCAGCAACGAATGCTGCGGTGCGGTGGACATCGTACAACAGCTCGGGGTGCTGATGGATGTCCCGCCGCCAGGCCTGGATATCGGGTTGAAGGTCGGCGACGCGGTTCACGATGGGCATGGAAGGTCTCGAACTGTTGGAAATGCAGGTCTGTCTACCATGCAAGCGTCGGTCCACCCAACCGCCGGCAATCGGGGTCTAGCCCTGTTCACCCGGCATGGCCGGGCTTGTCCAGGTCGGCTGCGTCTGCCTATTAACGGAAAGCAAAGAGACCATCCGGGTGGAAGCAGAATGCCGAGGCGGCTTGAAGGTGAGTTTGACTACATTGTCGTCGGAGCCGGCACCGCGGGCTGCATCGTCGCCAACCGGCTGTCGGCTGTCCCAGGCAACCGCGTTCTCATCCTTGAAGCCGGCGGCGACGACAACTGGATCTGGTTCCATATCCCGGTCGGCTATCTCTTCGCCATCGGCAATCCGCGTTCGGACTGGATGTTCAAGACCGAGGCCGAGCCCGGCCTGAACGGCCGCTCGCTGGCCTATCCGCGCGGCAAGGTGATCGGCGGCTGCTCGGCAATCAACGCCATGATCTCGATGCGCGGACAGGCTGCCGACTACGATCATTGGCGCCAGCTTGGCCTGACCGGCTGGGGCTATGACGACGTGCTGCCGTTGTTCAAGCGCCTCGAGGACCACTTCCTCGGCGCCAGCGAGCATCACGGCGCCGGCGGTGGCTGGCGTATCGAAGCGCCGCGGCTGTCATGGGCCATTCTCGACGCGGTCGGTGACGCCGCCGAGGAGATGGGCATCAAGCGCATCCCGGATTTCAACACCGGCGACAATGAAGGCACCAGCTATTTCCACGTCAACCAGAAGCGCGGCCGGCGCTGGTCCTCGGCGCGCGGCTTCCTCAAGCCGGCCTTGAGGCGCCCCAATCTGCGGCTCGAGAAGCACGTGCTGGTCGACCGCCTCATCATCGAGCAGGGCCGCGCCGTCGGCGTGCGCTTCATCCAGAACGGCGAGATCATCGAGGCGCGCGCAAAGCGCGAGGTGGTACTCTCGGCAGGCTCGATCGGCTCGGTGCAGGTGCTGCATCGCTCCGGCATTGGACCGGCCGACTGGCTGTCGCCGCTCGGCATCGACATCGTCATGGACAAGCCCGGCGTCGGGCGCAATCTGCAGGATCACCTGCAGCAGCGCGCGATCTACAAGGTCGAGGGCGTGCGCACGCTGAACGAGACCTATTACAATCTGTTGCGCCGCGGCCTGATGGGGCTCGACTACGCTTTCCGCCGCCGCGGCCCGCTCACCATGGCGCCGTCGCAGCTCGGCATCTTCACGCGCTCCGATGCGACGCGCGCCCGCGCCAACATCCAATTCCACGTGCAGCCGCTCTCGCTCGACAAGTTCGGCGATCCCCTGCACCGTTTCCCTGCGATCACGGTGAGCGCGTGCAATCTGCAACCGACCTCGCGCGGCACCGTGCGGTTGCGCGCGACAACGCCTGACGAGAAGCCGATCATCGCGCCAAATTACCTGTCGACCGACGACGACCGCCAGGTCGCCGCCGACGCCATTCGCACCACGCGGCGCCTGATGCAGCAGAAAGCGCTGGCCAAATATCGCCCCAGTGAATATCTGCCCGGCCCCTCCGTCGGCGACGACGATGCCTCCCTCGCGAAAGCCGCCGGCGACATCGGCACCACCATCTTCCATCCCGTCGGCACCGCGAAGATGGGAACGGCGAACGATCCAATGGCGGTGGTGGACGAGCGGTTGCGATTCTACGGCCTCGACGGCCTGCGCATCGTCGATGCCTCGATCATGCCGACGATCACCTCGGGCAACACCAACACGCCGACCGCGATGATCGCTGAGAAGGGCGCCACGATGATTCTGGAGGATGCGAAGTAGCATCCCATCGCTCATGATCGATCCGCACCGTTTCTCAATCGGCCCCGCCGACGCAGAGATCGCCATGCTGCAATGGGGCGACAGCGGCAAGCCGCCTGCCCTGCTCGTACACGGCACCGGTTTCGTCGCCCACGTATGGCACGAGGTCGCGCGCGAGCTCGCATCGACCTACACCGTCTATGCCCTCGACCGCCGCGGTCATGGCGCAAGCCACAAACCCGGCGCCTATCACTTCCTTGATTACGCCGACGACATCTGCCGGGTGGTCGATACGCTCGATCTCCGCGACATCTACGGGATCGGCCACAGCGCGGGTGCGACCGATCTCCTTCTCGCGGCGAAACTCCTGCCCGGTCGCTTCGCACGCCTGTTCGTGATGGAGCCGACCGTCATGGACCCGCGCGCGGCGCGCTCCGGAGGATTGAGCGAAGAATCGCTCGCCCGCGTGCAGGGCACGCTACGCCGACGCGCCGAGTTCGACAGTCCCGACGCAGTGTTCGAACGTTACCGCGCAGCACCGGCGTTTGCGGATTGGACCGAAACCTCGCTACGGACGTATGTGCGCCACGGCTTCGCGCCCCTGGATGACGGCCGCGTCCGGCTCTGCTGCACGCCCAAAATCGAAGCCGCGATCTTGCTTCCCATCTACGAGGCGATGGAGCAGGTCTACATTGGGGATGCCCGCGGCAATCCGTTCGCGATGCTCAGCGAAATCGACTGCCCGGTGCGCGTCACGACAGCGGCGAAGTCGGGTCCAATCTACAAGGAGATGGCGCGACGCGCTGTGTCGCTGATCCCGGGTGTGACCACACGGATTTTCGAGAATGCCGGCCACTGCGTCGCGCAGGAAGTGCCGGAGCACGTGGTGGAAGCCGTGCGCGAGTTTGCCAAATAAGGTTCGGCCGCGGACCGAGGCGGCCTGAGCGAACGTCTCTAAGCCGACCTGCGCACCGCGTTGTCCACCAGCGTCTTGCCGAGCGACCAGATCGCACCGGGGACCTTGTGGCTGCCGGCGATGACGTCGTCGAAGGCGCGCTCGATCCAGGCGCAGTCTTCCTCGGTGATCGTGAGCGGCGGCAAGAGCTTGATGGTGTGGCTGCCGTGGCCGGCGACTTGCGTGAGGATCTTGTGATCCTTGAACAGCGGCACGGTGATGAGCTGGCAGAACAAGCCCTTGTTGGCGGTCTCCAGCACGTTCCAGGAGGCCCGCAGGCGCAGCGACTTCGGGGGGCCGAATTCGATACCGATCATCAAGCCCTTGCCGCGGACTTCCTTGAGCAGCTCGTAGCCTGGCACCATGCGCGTCAGCGCGAGGCGCAGCTCGGCGCCGCGCTTGGCGGCCGCATCGATCAGCTTCTCCGATTCCATGACGTCGAGCGTGGCTATGCCCGCGGCCATCGCGAGGTCGTTCTTGGAGAAGGTGGAGCCGTGCACCACCGCGCGGTCCATCTGGTTGAAGATCTTGTCGAAGATGCTCTTGCGCGTCAGCACGGCGCCGACCGGCACGTGGCCGCCCGACAGCGACTTCGACAGCAGCACCATGTCGGGCTCGACGTTCCAGTGCTCGACCGCGAGGAAGCGGCCGGTGCGGCCCATGCCGGTCTGGATCTCGTCGGCGACGAACAGCGTGCCGTATTTCTTGCAGAGCGCGGCCGCGCCGGGCAGGAACTCGTCGGTGGGCATGTTGACGCCCTTGCCCTGGATCGGCTCGACCACGAAGGCTGCGACCTCGCGCGAGGCCAGCGCCTTTTCCAGCGCCGCCAGGTCGTTGAACGGGATCGCGGTGCAGCCCGGCAGCAGCGGCTCGAAGCCGGTGCGGAAATTGGCATCGCCGGTCAGCGACAGCGCGCCGTAGGTCAGTCCGTGATAGCCGTGCGCGCAATAGACGATGCCGGGACGCCCCGTCGCGCCGCGCGCGAACTTGATCGCGGCCTCGACGCATTCGGCACCGGAATTGGCGAAGAACGCCTTGTCGAGATAGGGAACGTATTTCAGGAGGCGCTCAGCCAGCACACCTGCGAGCGTCGAGACGTCGAATTGGACGAGGTTGGGCAGGTCGGCATCGAGCACGCTCTTGAGCGCCTCGCGCATGACCGGATGATTGCGCCCGATCGCAAACACGCCGAAGCCGGACAACAGGTCGAGATAGCGCGCGCCCTCACGGTCGTAGAGATACTGCCCATGCCCCTTCTGAAAGCCGACATCGTAGCCGATGGTCTTGAGAACCCGGACGAACTGCTCGTTCAGATACCGGTTATGCAGGGTGCTGCGCTGGGCCTGACGGTCCGCGAATAGCTGAGACATGTCTGGATTTGGGCTGTGCATCCGCTACATACTTCGGTTGAGGGCCGTCTCGTCAACTGAAAACGGACCGTTACTGAAAACGGTCTGTGCGGCCTTTTGCCCTTTTTCGGACCATCTTCGCAAGCACAGCTTTAGACCATGTTGCACTGCCAAGGAACACACATGCGTTTGGCCCTTTACACCGGACTAATACTGGCTGGCGGTTACGCCGGCCTGACGCCCGCGCTCGCCGCGGATCCGACCGGCGACTGGCGGGTCGCCGACGGCGTTGCCAACATTCGCGTCGCCCAATGCTATGGCAGCATGTGGGGCGCGGTTTCCTGGGAAAAACAGCCCGGCGGACGCGACGAGAACAATCCGGACGCCTCGAAAAAGAACAGGCCGACGCTCGGCATGGCAACCCTGATCGACATGAAGAAGAAGCCCGGCGTCGATCAGTGGGAAGGACAGGTCTACAACGCCAAGGACGGCCAGCTCTACAGCGCGACCATCACGCCGGCCGGTCCCGACCAGCTCGAGATCAAGGGCTGCGTCATGGGCTTCCTCTGCGGCGGCGAAACCTGGACCCGGGTCGGCCCGCCGATCCCTTCGAGCCCTGCCAACGCCATGGCCAAGGGCGCAGCGAAATCCAGCGGCACTGCGCCGAAGCCCCAAGGGGGGCAAGCGGGGCAAGGGGCCCAAGCAGCCCAAGCCGGGAGCGGCACCACCACGCCTGCGCCCGCAGCTCCCAAGGCCGCCGGCGCAGCCAAGCCCGGTCAGAAGGGCGCCGCCGACCCGGTCGGCGACATCTGCCTACTCGCTGAGATTGCGGGGTTTGCCCATTAGGGCCGGCTGGAACAGCAGCACGGCGGCGAGCGTCGTCACCAGCGACAGTGCCAGCAGCTTGCCCATGCTGGACGTGCCGGGATGGCTCGACAGCCACAGGCTGCCGAACGCGGTCGCGGTCGTCAGCGCGCTGAAAAAGATCGCGCGCGTCAGGCTGGTCTGGAGCAGGTTCGTCCTGCCCGAGCGCCAGGCCACGACATAATAGATCTTGAAGGCGACGCCGACGCCGAGCAGCAGCGGAAGCGCGACGATGTTGGCGAAGTTGAGCGGCAGGCCGATCAACACGCAGATCTCGAGCGTCACCGCGCCGGCAACCAGCAGCGGCACCAGCGTCATCAGCACGTCGACGAAGCGGCGCAGCGTGATCCACAGCAGCAGCCCGATCACCAGCAGCGCATAGATGCCGGCGTGGATGAACGCCTTCACAACGGTGTCACCGGATTTCAGGATCGAGACCGGACCGCCGATCGCAGTCGGCTCGGCCTGGAGCACCGCCGCCGCGAATTTGCGCAGCGTATCGTTGTCGTTGGGATCGCCCTTGGGCAGCGCCTCGACGCGGATGATGCCGTCCTTGCTCTTCCAGGCGCTGACGAGATCGGGCGGCAGCGAGCTCAGGGTGACGGGACCTGCCTGCATCGCGTTCCTGAGCTGGTCGAACACGATCTTCAATGGCGCGACGAACACGTCCTGCGCCTTGTTGCGCGTGGCCTCGTCGCCGTTGGCGAGCTTCTCGAGCGCGTCGGCAAGACGGCGCGAGGCAACAGCGCCCGGGCCCTTCGCGTCGCCCGCGGTCCGGCGCAGATTGTCGACCGACGATTTCAGCGATTCGACATTCTCCTGGTCCGTCGGCGCCGCGTCGATCTGATCGGGGTTGAGCGCCGGATTCAGCACCTTGGCGCCCTGCGCGATGAGCTTCAGCTTCGGCGGCTGGTCCTGCGGCACGAAGCTGTCGAGCGACATCACCCTCAGCACCTCGGGCACCTTCTCCAGCTTCGCCTCGACCCGCCTTGCCTGCTCCTCGGACGTGGTCATCACGTTGATGGCATTGGCACCAGTATTGGGGTCCTTGCGCAGATCGAGGAAGGTGGCGATCGACTCGGCGTGCGGATTGCGCAGGTTCATCGGGTTGAAGTCGAACTTCATGAAGTAGAGCAGCGGCAGGCCGCCGAGCGCGAGCAGCAGCGTGCCGCCGACGATCAGCACGCGGTGCTTCTCGAGGAAGTGGTCGAGCGGCGCCAGGAAGGCGTAGCCGACAGGCTCCGGCTCGCCGGGCGGGTTCAGAAGCTTGAGCAGCGCCGGCAGAACGGTGATCGACGAGATGAACGCCACCAGCATGCCGACGCCGGCGATCTGGCCGAGCTCTGCGATGCCCTTGTAGTCGGTCGGCATGAAGCAGAGGAAGCCCGCGGCCGTCGCCATCGCCGCCAGCGACAGCGGCACCGCCGAGCGCTTGGCTGCCAGCACCAGCGCGCCGGCGAGATCGTCGTGCTTGTAGCGCTCCGAGCGGTAGCGGACGCTGTACTGGATGCCGAAGTCGACCCCTAAGCCGACGAACAGCACCGCGAACGCGATCGACAGCAGGTTGAACGATCCGACCATCATCAGGCCGGCCGCTGTCGTGATCGCCAGACCGACGAACAGATTGACGAACACCGCGAAGATGATCTTCGACGAATGCAGCGCGAGCCATAGGATGACCAGCACGACGAGAATCGTGCCGACGGCGTTGACGACCGCGCCCTCCTGAACGGTGGCGTATTCCTCGTTGGCGATCGGCACCGGACCGGTCAGCCGCACCCGCGCTTGGTATTTGCCGGCAAAATCCAGATCCGCCGCCGCTTTCCGGATCGCGTCGGTCGCATCCTTGCCGGGCTCCAGCGCGTTGTAGTCGAGAATCGGCTTGAACTCGATGAAGGTGCGCTTGTCGGAATCCTTGAGCGGCTCGTCGCTGACGAGTTCGCGCCAGGAGAAGCTGGCGTTGCCCTTGTTGAGCACGGTCTCGACTGTCTGCGCGATCAGGTTGAAGGGCCGCTCGGTGCTGTCGAGCTTGACCTGGCCCCGCTTGACGCCGGCAAGGCCGGTCTCCAGCGCCCCGGTCAGGCCGCGGATCGAGGGATCGCCGGCCATGATCTCGATCAGCGGCGCGGCGGCTTCGAACTGGCCGGTGATCTTGCCGACCTCCTCGGTCGGCAGGAACAACAGGCCGTTCCGCTCGAAGAACGCGCCGCTGCCGAGCTGCTGCATCGAGTGGAAGTTGGTCCTGTCGTCCTTCAGCCTGGCATAGAGCGCGTCTGCCGCGGCGCTCGCCATTTCCGGCGTCCTGGCCTCGACCACAGCGAGGATCATTTCGTTCTGATCGAACGCCTTGTCGAATTGCTGGTCACGCTGCCGCCAGTCCAGATTCTGGGCAATCAGCGAGTTGATATCGGTGTTGATGGCAAAGTGGCGCGCAGCGTAATAGCCCGCCCCCACCGACAGCAGGAGCCCGAGAACGACGACGAGGGAGGCAAACCGGGTGCAGGCCCTGACGATGGCAACGACGACGCTTTGCAGCACTTCTTTTCTTTCTGCGGTTAACAGCTTGCCGGAAACGCCCGCTGTTTATCGGAGTTCCCGGCCGAAACCTATTGCTGTTTTGGGTGGTTCTCGCCGCCAGAAGGTTCGAGGTAAACGGCGGGAGACCGTGGCAAAATCATGCGGGGCGGCCGGTATAGGCAGGGAGTTGAGGCGGGAACGTGACGAAGGACTATGCAGGAATGTCGCGCACGCAGGCACACCGCAATCCCTACTAAAATACCTCATAGACCCTCCCTCAGCGGTTCCACCTTCCCCTACCGCCGATTTTTTGACACAAAGTATTGCGCCTCCATGCGCCGGAGCCGTCCACAGAGGTGGGTGGCTACCGCAGGCGCGAACCAATGGTGCGGATATTGCAACTCATTGGTCAGTATCGGAGTGCCGCTTGGGGACTGCAAAGAGCGGATTGGTGCAACTTGCGTGATGGGCGTCCAATGGAAGTTTATCTGGCGCAACCGCGCGGCTTCTGCGCGGGGGTGGTACGAGCAATCGAAATCGTGGAGCGGGCGCTGGAGAAGTACGGCCCGCCCGTCTACGTGCGCCATGAGATCGTGCACAACAAATACGTCGTCGAGAGCCTGAAGGCCAAAGGAGCCATCTTCGTCGAGGAACTCTCCGAGGTACCGCCGAAGGCGGTGACGGTGTTCAGCGCGCATGGCGTCGCCCGCAGCGTCGAGGAAGAGGCCGTCGCGCGCGACCTTCCGGTGCTCAATGCCACCTGCCCGCTGGTCACGAAAGTTCACAATCAGGGGAAGCGCTACATCGGCAAGGGCCGCACCCTGATCCTGATCGGCCATGCCGGCCATCCCGAGGTCGAGGGCACGATGGGCCAGGTCCCGGGGCCGGTGCAGCTTGTCCAGAGCCTTGAAGAGGTTAAGGCGCTGACCCTGCCGGCGGATACGCCAGTGGCCTACATCACCCAGACCACCCTGTCGGTCGACGACACCAAGGACATCATCGCGGCCCTTCAGGCCCGCTTTACAGACATTCAAGGTCCGGATATCCGGGATATCTGCTATGCGACACAGAACCGCCAATCTGCGGTAAGGGACTTGAGCAAGCTGGTCGACGTGATCTTGGTGGTGGGCGCTGCCAACAGCTCGAACTCGAACCGGCTCCGCGAAATCGGCACTGAGGCCGGCGTCGCGAGTTATTTGATTGCCGACGGCAGCGAGCTCAATCCGGAGTGGTTGAAGGATGCCAGGACCGTCGGCGTCACGGCCGGCGCTTCGGCGCCCGAGGTACTCGTGGATGACGTGATCGAAGCGATGCGGCGGATCGGACCGGTAAAGGTCTCGGTGTTGCCGGGCCGCGAGGAAAACATCGAATTCCGGCTTCCGGCCCAACTGGCCGCGAGCTGACCCACCCGAATTGAAAAGCCCAGAAAGAAACCTGTAATGGCTATCCCGTTCTTCAAGGAAATGCGTATCGGCGGCTATTTGCTCAAGCAGAAACTGCTTGGCCGCAAGCGCTATCCGCTCGTGCTGATGCTGGAGCCGCTGTTCCGCTGCAACCTCGCCTGCGTCGGCTGCGGCAAGATCGATTATCCCGATGCGATCCTCAACCGCCGCATGACGGCGCAGGAGTGCTGGGACGCCGCCGACGAGTGCGGCGCGCCGATGGTCGCCATTCCCGGCGGCGAGCCGCTGATCCACAAGGAGATCGGCGAGATCGTGCGCGGCCTCGTCGCGCGCAAGAAGTTCGTCTCGCTCTGCACCAACGCGCTGCTGCTGGAGAAGAAGCTCGATCTGTTCGAGCCCTCGCCCTATCTGTTCTTCTCGGTGCATCTCGACGGCCTGCGCGACCACCACGACAAGGCCGTGTCGCAGAAGGGCGTGTTCGACCGCGCGGTGTCGGCGATCAAGGCGGCCAAGGCGCGCGGCTTCACCGTCAACGTCAACGCCACCATCTTCGACGGCCACCCGGCCGAGGAGATCGCCAAATTCCTCGACCTCACCACCGAGCTCGGCGTCGGCGTCTCGATGTCCCCGGGCTACGCCTATGAGCGCGCGCCGGACCAGGAGCACTTCCTCAACCGCACCAAGACCAAGAAGCTATTCCGCGACGTCTTTGCGATGGGCAAGGGCAAGAAGTGGAATTTCATGCATTCCGGACTGTTCCTGGACTTCCTCGCCGGCAACCAGGAATACGAATGCACCCCGTGGGGCATGCCCGCGCGCAACATCTTCGGTTGGCAGAAGCCCTGCTACCTGCTCGGTGAAGGCTACGCGAAAACCTTCAAGGAGCTGATGGAGACCACAGACTGGGATTCCTACGGCACCGGCAAGTACGAGAAGTGTGCCGACTGCATGGCCCATTGCGGCTACGAGCCCACGGCTGCGACCGCAGCGCTCAACAACCCGCTGAAGGCGATGTGGGTGGCGTTGCGCGGCGTGCGGACGAGCGGCCCGATGGCGCCGGAGATCGACCTCTCCAAGCAGCGCCCGGCGCAGTACATCTTCTCCGAGCAGGTCCAGAAGAAGCTCTCGGAGATCCGCAAGGACGAAGCCGCTGCCGCACAGGCAAAGGCCGCGCAAAAGGCTTCGACGGCCGCGTAAAGCGCAGAGCCCGTAGCCCGGATGGAGCGCAAGCGAAATCCG
Organism: Bradyrhizobium sp. IC4060; assembly: GCF_020193715.1. Classification (NCBI taxonomy): domain Bacteria; kingdom Pseudomonadati; phylum Pseudomonadota; class Alphaproteobacteria; order Hyphomicrobiales; family Nitrobacteraceae; genus Bradyrhizobium; species Bradyrhizobium sp. IC4060. The sequence continues at coordinate 1,386,507 of NZ_JADYVJ010000001.1, forward strand.
GGATGGTCTCTCCAAGGCCCCGGATTACGCTTCGCTCCGTCCGGGCTACGAACGTCGAAACAAAAAGGCCCGGACGCCAATGGCGACCGGGCCCTTTCTTTATTCTCAGATCGAAGCCCCCGCTCACGCCGCCTTCGACACCAAGGCCTCGCTCTCGACGAACTCCGTCCCGATCAGATAATCGCGGCAGCCGCGCAACGACCGCAGGGCGCGGTTGAAGTCGATGCCGGTCGAGACCAGGGCATGCAGCGTTGCCGGATTGCGCACGATGCCGCGCAGCACGGCTCCGAGGTCGATCTGGCCGTTCGGCTTGATCGCGGCGCGGGCCAGCGCCGGCAGCGCGCGGTGGGCGGGGTCGCTGATGACGCGGACCGCGGCGAAGGGCAGCCCGGCGTCGGCGGCGTAGGCCGCGGCGATGTGGCTTTCCATGTCGACCGCGGCGGCCCCCGTCTCGGAGTGCAGGGCCGCCTTGCAGGAGCGCTTCGTGACCACTTCCTCGGCACCGGCGAGACTACCGCGCACGACGCGGCGGCGGCCGGACGTCAGGCGATCGATCAGATCGTCGCCGAGCGACAGGCCGGCGGCCCAGCGGGTGTCGCCGGAGAGCACCTCGGTCGCCAGCACGACGTCGCCGGAGCGCAAGCTCGGATCGAGCCCGCCGGCCACGCCGAACGAGATCACACCGCGAATCGTCTCAGGATCCACCACCGTCAGAAGCGCCCGCAACTGGGTCGGGCTGCTGGATGAACAGATGACCGCCATTCCGGGCCCAGCCGCGATGCGGGCCTCCTGAACCAATCCGGTCACGATCAGTATCGGCCGCGGGTCGATGGCCTGACCCGCGGTAACATAGTCCCCCGTCCCCAAAGTCACATTCCGACCCCTACCACCCTGCTGTTGGTGTTCCGCAAGTTCCGATACCGCGCCAACGCCCACAGCGGAAAGAACTTTGGGTAACCATGATAACGTAGATAGAACACGCGGGGGAAGCCTGTGGCGGTGTACCGCTGCTCGTCCCACAGTCCTTTTTTGTCTTGTGTTGCAATCAGGTACTCCACCCCGCGGGCAACGGCCGGGTGATCAACCTCGCCTGCCGCCATCAGGGCAAGCAAGGCCCATGCCGTTTGCGAGGCGGTCGAGGGAGCGGCCTCCCAGCCCTTGTAGTCGAGGCGGTAGCTGACGGCGTCCTCGCCCCAGCCGCCGTCGTCGTTCTGGATCGAGGTCAGCCAGGCCGCCGCCTTGCGGATCATGGGGTCCTTGTGGTCGACCCCGGCCATGTTGAGGGCGCACAGCACCGACCAGGTTCCATAGATGAAGTTCATACCCCAGCGGCCGTACCAGGACCCCTCCGGGTGCTGGGTCTTCCGCAGATAGGCGACCCCGGCGGCCACCTGCTTGCTGGTCTTGGCGGTCTCACCGAGCTGGGCCAGCATCGAGATGCATCGCGCCGTGACGTCCTCAGTCGGCGGATCGAGCAGCGCGCCATGGTCCGAGAACGGGATGTTGTTGAGGTAATATTCGAGGTTGTTGACGTCGAAGGCGGCCCAGCCACCGTCGTCGCTCTGCATGCCCTCGATCCACTCCCGGCCGCGGGCGATCGCGTCGTCATAGCCGGCCGCACCGTGCTCCCGGCGCATGCGGTCCATCGACATCACCACGACGGCGGTGTCGTCGAGATCGGGGTAATGGGCATTGTTGTATTGGAAGGCCCAGCCGCCCGGGCGCACGTCGGGCCGCTTCACCGCCCAGTCGCCCTTCACCTCGAGCTCCTGCCTCGGGATCAGCCAGTCGAGGCCCTGCTTGGCGGCCGGCACCGCCTTGTCACCGCCGGCCTCCAGCAGCGCATGCGCGGTGAGCGTCGTGTCCCACACCGGAGAGACGCAGGGCTGGCAATAAGCTTCGTCGTCCTTGATGACGAGCAACTTGTCGATGCCCCGGCGCGTGATCGCGCGTGGCGGGAAGTTCTCGTCCTTGCCGAGGGCGTCGTACATCATGACGATGTTGGCCATGGGCGGGTAGATCGCGCCCATGCCGTCCTCGCCGTTGAGCCGTTCCTCGGTGAAGGCGAGCGCGGCGTCGATCGCGCGCTTGCGCAGACTCTTCGGAAACAGCGGCTCGATCACGCGCAGGATCGCATCGAGCGAACGAAACAACAGAAACCAGGCCATGCTCTGGTGCGGCGCCTTGGCGGTCATGCCGATCGAGCGCGGATCCTGCAGGAACAATTCGTCGATGCCGACGCCCTTCGGATTCCTCGCGCGCGGCTTCAGCGCGGCGATCACCATCAGCGGCACCATCGTGGTGCGCGCCCAGTAGGAGATCTTGTTGAGGTGGAACGGCGACCAGAACGGCAGCAATACGATCTCGATCGGCAGCACCGGCACCGCGCGCCAGGTCACGACACCGAAGGTCGCGAGAAGGAAGCGGGTGAAGACGTTGCTGTTGATCGCGCCGCCGCGGGCATGGATTGCCTCGCGCGCCCGCACCATATGCGGCGCGTCGATGGAGTCGCCGATCATCTTCAGCGCGAAGTACGCCTTCACGCTGGCGCTCATGTCGAACTCGCCGTCATGCACCAGCGGCCAGCCGCCATGGGTACCCTGGATGCGGCGCAGATAGTTGCCGATCTTGGCCTCGAGCACGGTGTCGACGGGCTCGGCGAGATAATGGCGCAGCAGAACGTATTCGGCCGGAATCGTGCAGTCGGCCTCGAGCTCGAACACCCAATGGCCGTCGGCTTGCTGGAAGCCGAGGAGGCCCTGGGTGGCCGACGCAATGCTCGATTCCAAAGCTTCGCGGCTGGTCGCGGTCACGGAATCCATGTCGCTCGATTGCTCCGATAGTCGATTGAAAGTTGACCGGGAGAATTGCCCGTCGGGCCGCCTTTCAGGATCCTTTGGCGGCCAGAACCAGATCGGCGGCGCGGTCACCCGACCGGACCGATCCCTCGATGGTTGCTGGCAATCCCGTAGCAGTCCAGTCGCCGGCGAGGAACAGGTTTTTCAGCGCAGTGACCGGCCCGGGACGCAGGGCGTTCTGGGCCGGCGTCGCCGCAAATGTGGCGCGGCGCTCGCGCACGATCTGCCAAGGAGGCAGCTCACCGGAGACACCGCCCGCCTCGCAGACCTCGTTCCAGATCGTCTGCGCCAGTTCCTCGCGCGGCATGTCGACCAGGCGGTCGCCATTGCTGATGGTCACCGAGAGCCGGTTCGGGAACGCGAACAGCCATTCCACCACGCCGCCGATCACGCCGAGGATGGGCGCCGAGCCCGGCGGCGGCTCAAAGCGGAAATGCGCGTTCACAATGGCGCGGAATTCGGTCGGCGTCTTCAGCCCCGGGAGCAGGCTAGCGGCCGCGCGCGGCGGCACCGCCATCACGACGACATCGCCCGCACCGAGCTGGATCAAATCCTCGCCGCCGAAATTCAGCGCGGTCACCTTGCCGTCCGTGCTGACGAACGAGCGCAGCTCGTGGCCGAGCTGAACGCTGTGACCACGCTCCTGCAGAAACTTCACGGCGGGTTCGATCAGAACCGCGCTGAGACCGTCGCGCGCGATCAGCGGACGACAGGCCTGCCCGCCCGCAAGCAGCGTCTCCCGCACGATCGCGCCGGCGAGCCCGGCCGAGCCCTCGGGCGGATCGACGTTGAGAGCTGCCAGCAGCAGCGGCTGCACCAGGCGCTGATAGAGGATGCCCTCGGTCGGAATCGACTTGCCGACCAGCGTCTCCTCCGACGCCCAGATCAGTGGCGCCAGCTTGAGATAATCGGAAAGGCCGGTGTCGGGCACGCGGCGGCTTTCGTCGAGCACCCAGGTCGGCCACCGGCCATCGCCGAGATCGATCTGCCAGCGCTGCCCGGTTTTGACATCGACGAACGGAAATTGCGCCCGCTCGGGGCCGACCAGGCCCGCCTCGGTGCCGATCGCGCGCGCATAGGCGCGCGCATGGCTGTTGCCCGACAGCAGCAGATGATTGCCGTTGTCGATGGTGAGATTGGTGGCGCCGTCGAAATAGGACCGGCAGCGGCCGCCGGCCTGGTGCGTCGCCTCGTGCACGGCGACCTTGAAGCCGGCATTGGCGAGCCGCACGGCGGCGGAGAGGCCGGAAATTCCAGCGCCGATGATGTGAGCTGTGTTTTGCATCAGATGAAAGCGTAACGGAGCAGGATCAGGATGCGCGTGATCTTCGACACACGGACCGGCTCGCGCGGCGCGGTGAAGCCGCGCGCGATCAGGAGGTCCAGAATGGAATGGTAGTATTTCGACATGATCCGCGGCGCGCGCACGGCGCGGCGCCTGTTGCGGTTCATGATCTCGTCCGACTTCTCGAAGTGCACCTTGGCGCGCTGCGCCAGCGGCATGCAGACCTTCGGCAGCGCGCGCTCGGCGATCACGCGGTTCGGATCATCAGAGGTGATGCCGGCATGCAGCAGCGCCTCGCGCGGCAGATAGAGCCGGCCAAGGCCGGCGTCCTCGTCGATGTCGCGCAGGATGTTGGTGAGCTGCAGCGCGCGGCCGAGGTGGTGCGCGAGCAGGATGCCGTCTTCCTCGGGCATGCCGAACACGCGCACCGACAGCCGCCCCACGGCGCTGGCGACGCGGTCGCAATACAGATCCAGCGTCGCCATGTCGGGCGCACGGATGTCCTGCGGCACGTCCATCTCCATGCCGTCGACGATGGCGAGGAAATCCTCGCGCTTGAGCCCGAAGGTCTTCACCGAGGCGACGTAGTCCTTCAGCCGCGGCGGCGGATGGCCCTGATAGAGCGCGTCAATATCGTTGCGCCATTCCTGAAGTGCGGCGAGCCGCTCGTCGCGCGGGCCGTCGGAATCGGCGATGTCGTCGACCTGGCGGCAGAAGCTGTAGATCTGAAACATCGCTTCGCGCTGATCACGCGGCAGGATGCGCATCGCGGCATAGAACGAGCTGCCGGATGCGGTCGAGCCGTAATTGGCGCCGGGCGTGGTCGCCTCAAGCGTCATGGGCAGTCCCCGGTCTGGAAATGGCCTTGCGACGGATCGCACGGCGGCCAACTTCGCCGATGATCCCGGCGAGGCTGAAGGCGAGCAGCTCGAATTTGTTCAGATGCACGCGCTCCCGCAAGGGATCGCGTACCTTGAGCAAGCGCACGATGCGGTCGGCATAGGCCTGGATGACGGAGACGTCGACGCCGAGACGGAAATCCCGGATCTCGGCTGCGAGCGACCTGCCCTCTCCGAGCAGCACCTCGTTGCGTGCGGCGAGCGACTGCAGGCAGGCCAGCATCGCCGGCGGCGACTGCGCGAGACCGAGTTGCTCGACGGAGGCGCCGTGCGCTGCCAGCGCATCGCGCGGCAGATAGACGCGGTTGAGCTCGCGATAATCCTTGCCGCAATCCTGCAAGTGATTGTTGATCTGAAGGCCCGCGCAGAGCGCGTCCGAGGCGGCCCATGTCGAGGTGCTCTCGCCGTGAACGTCGAGCATGAAGCGGCCGACCGGCATCGCCGAGTAGCGGCAATAATGGATGACCTCGTCCCAGGTCTCATAGCGCAGCTTGGTCACGTCCATGCGGAAGGCGATCAGCACGTCGAGCGCATGACGTGGCGCCATGCCGCGCTCGGCCAGCGCGCGGCGCAAGCTGACGGCCTCAGGCTGGGTGTCACCCTTGCCGAGCAGTTCCGCCTCGAGCAGATCGAGATAAGCGAGCTTCTGGTCGGGGGGGAGCGTGGCGTGATCGGCGATGTCGTCCGCGGTGCGGACGAAATTGTAATAGGCCAGGATCAGGGCGCGATGACGCGGATGAATGATCCAGGACGCGACGGGAAAATTCTCGTCGCGGTCACCCTTGCCGGATCGCAATTCGCTCGCAGAGGTCATCGAGGGCTGGTTTACAATCGTTTGGACAGGAAGGGCTTTTTCGCTCGGGCGGGCTCACGCCGGCGACGCCGCCGCGGCCCCCATATAGGGGAATACGGCCGCAAAACCAATCCTGTCCGTCGATGGCTGCCCCTTCGAATTGGGCCCGGAAAAGCGGCCGAGGGCCGCCTTTCTAGGCCAATGGCCGAGTTTATTGATTGTGGTTCTTCAGCACCTGGTCGCAGGCCTGCGAGATCTTGGCCCGGTTCTCCTTGAGGCAGGCCAGGATGGTGAAATCGCCCTGGTCGATGACCGGGCGGCAGAACTTCTGCACATCGCGGGTGCAGGCCTTCTGCTCGGCGTCCGTGCCACGCCCTTGTTGGGCGAACGCTGCCGTCGAAAGGGAGGCCGACAGCAGGGTGAGAGCGACGAGAAGATTGCGCATTGTATTCCTTCATTCTGACGGCAGAATCGCACCGATCCCGGACTGCGCAGGGCGGATGGCCGGAACGGATTGGTTCTGATGGCAAGTCGCCGCTTGTAGCGGCCTCAGGGAAGGCACAAGCACTGGCAAATGCGGCCAAATTGGCGCCGCCCCCGCCGAATCAGGTCTTCCCCGCGCCTTCATTGACAGATGTAAGGGATTGATACTACATCATAATTCGGGAGCATTGCGTTTTAATGCAGACCTGTTGCCGCGCTGCATCTCTTCGCCCGTCCTCGGCTGCCGGAAACATGACGAAGCGCGGCAAATCGCGGCCCCTGGAAGCACGGCGCGGCCGCGTGAACCGCCGTCTCTGGCCGCCGGGCTTTGAACCTGCGACTTGCTCGGAGCACTAAACTTTCGATGTGGCGAGACGTTCTCGATCGAAGCGAACGTCGTTCCAAAGCGGGATATTCGAGATGACATTCTTTTGGCGATCTGGACTGGCAATCAGGGCGGCCGGCATCGGGGTGGCGCTGCTCTTCTCGGCATCGGCAAGCCACGCACAGTCGTCCGGACCGTTTGCCGGCTTCGACGGCGCGTGGACCGGAACCGGCACGGTGTCGCTGTCCGACGGCTCCACCGAGCGCATTCGCTGCAAAGCGGACTATAAGGTCGCCGGCAGCGGCCTCAACTTGAAGCAGGCGCTGAGCTGCGCCTCCGACAGCTACAAGTTCAACCTCACCAGCGACGTGACGAGCCAGGGCGACCGCATCTCCGGCAACTGGAGCGAGTCCAGCCGCAACATCTTCGGCAATCTCCAGGGCACCGCCGGCGGCGGCCAGATCGAGGTCTTCGTCGAGGCCAACGGCTTTGCCGCCAACCTGTCGCTGCGCACCAACGGCACCAAGCAGACGGTGCAGATCTCGTCCAAGGGCGAGATCCGTGGCGTCAACATCACGATGACGAAGGGCTGAAGGCCTTTCGCACGCAATGAGGAACATGCCCCCGGTTCTCGCGAGCCGGGGGCTTTTTGCTGACACGAACTGACCGGCTGGATTTGCTGAGATGGACCCGATCCGCAGACATCTGCTGAAGGCCGCCGGGCTCTTCGTGGCCAGCCGCGCCTTCGCCAGCGATCAGCAGGGAGCGAACATGCAGCCTTCGTCCGTGAAGCCGCGTCACGTACTCTGCTTCCTCGGCAAGAATGAAAGCCTGCTGCATCCGCCCAAGGCGGTGGCGAAGACGATCGCCGATTTCGGCTTCGAGATCGACCGCACCTATTCGCAAGCCAAACCCGATCCGCACATGGAGCGCTCTTTCGGTGTGTGCTGGGACCGCGTCTTTCCGAAAGCGTGGTCCGAGGCGGACGAAATGGCCGTACTCAATCACAAAGCGGTCCTCTACGTGCTGAGCCCGCCGATGGAGCAGCACAAGACGGTCGCCTATTCAGCTGCCGCCTTGCGAATTGTCGAGGAGATGATCGAGGCCGGCGCCACGGCCGTGAAAGGAGAAAGCGCGGGCGTTGCCCACGGACTCACGCGATGGCGGCAACTGGCCCGCGAGTGCAAGGCCGCCGCAAACACGAACCAGGGCCTTACCGTCACGCCAGCGATGGGCCGATCCTGTCGCCTCGCCTTCGCCAAGCGTCCGCTTGCCGGCGACACCTACAACGAAAGCGTCGGCTTCCACCTCGTCGGACTGCCGGAAATCTATGTCGCGCGATCGCGCGGCAGCGACCGTAACGCAGCGAATCTGATGGACGAAATCGCGGACGCAATGGCCGAGCGCGGCATCGAGGCAACGCTGCGCGACCGCAAGCTCGCGCTGTCGCGGGAGCAGGACTACGCCGAGGGCGACTTCAAGTTCAATCCTTACGGAATCGTTCGTATCGGCGCGTGAGGGCGGTCCGGCGCCGGCCCCTCAGATCGCCTGCTTGTCCGCGCCATGCAGCTTGGCGTGCAGATTGATTAGCCACATCGCCGTCGGCCGGAGGATGAAGAGATCAGCGACCAATGCCATCACCATCGAGAAGGCGCTGAGCCAGCCGAACAGACGCAGCGATGGCAGGTCGGAGAACACGGTGACGACAAGGCCGCAGGCGAGCACCACCGTGGTCAGGATCAGCGCAGGTCCCACCAGCACGGTGGCCCGCTCCACCGCGAGCGCCGAGCCGACACCCGGCTTGTTCTCCAGCCGCAGGCGGTTGAGGAAGTGGATGGTGGCGGAGAGGCCAAGTCCGAACGAGACGGTCAGCGCGACGACGCTGGCGAATTGCAGTCCCTCGCCCATGGCCCACAGCACCGTGCCCGACATCACCACCGGGAAGATGCCCGGCAGGATGCAGGCGAGTGTCACCACCCAGGAGCGGAAGGCGAGGCCGATGAAGATCGCGACCAGCGCGAATTCGATCGTGAGGCCGTGGTTCAGCTTCTCGATCATGTTGGCCGAGTTACGCGCGGCGATGGCGGCGAGACCCGTCACGGCGATCTCATAGCCCGGATGCTTCTTGCGAACGGCGTCGAGCTCCGAATCGAGCTTGTCGACGATCGGCAGGAGCTGGCTGGAATCCTTGTCCGGCACGCGGCCGGCTACCACGACAGCGTCCTGCTCGGCGTCGATGAAGCGGCGCACCAGGTGCTCGGGGATGACGCTGACATATTCCTTCAGCGTCGCGACGTCGGCACTGCCGGCCTTCTCCGCCAGCCAGCGGCGCAGCGTCTCCAGCGACCACACGTTACCGACCCCTGCGGACTTCTCGACTGTCGCGTGCACCTCGGCGATCGTCTGGAGCGTCTGCGGCGAATAAAGCGATTCACCCTTCGGGAACACGATCAGCACGTTGACGGGATTGGCGCCGGTCAGCTTGGCGTCTAACCGGTCGCTGGCGGCAACCGCCTGGCGCTTGTCCGGCACCTGGTCGGCGAGCCGGTAGCGCGGCTCCAGATTGGCATAGATGACGCCGAGGCCGCCGACGAACAGCACCGCCAGCAGGCTGAACAGGCCGGGCCGGCCGACCATGCGCACCGCAATCCAGTAGCAGAAATTGCGCAGCGCCTGTACGCCGGCATCAGCGCCCTGGAACTTGACTGCAAAGATCTTCTCGTTGCGCACGAACAGCACGCCGAAGACAGGCACCAGCGACAGCACCGCGACCAGCGCGATGATGGTGGCGGCAAGGCCCGCCTCGCCGAACTTGCGGATCAGGTCGGAATCGGAGAATTGCAGCGCGATGAAGGAGATGCCGGCGGTGCCATGCGTCAGCACGCAGGCCGGGCCCACCACCAGCACCGCGTTCTTGAACGCGGTGAACTTGTCCTGGCCCGCGATCAGCCTGTCGCGCGCGGCGAAGGTCAGCTGCATCGAGTCGGAGAAGCTGATCACCATGATGAGCGGCGTCATCACGTTCAGGAACATGTTGAGGTTGAAATTGGCCCAGCCGAGCGCGCCTAGCGCCAGCAGGATAGCGATCATCGGCGGGAATGCCGCCGCGATCATGAACGAGATCTTGCGGAAGAAGATGATGGCGATGATGCAGCCGGCGAGGATGCCGAGGATGTTGTAGGTCAGCCCGTCGCGCTCAACCGCGTTGCGGATCTCGAGCTGCATCACCGGGACGCCGGAGAGCTGCACGTTGAGGCCGGTGTCCCCGAGCGTCTCCTTCATCAGCGCACGGATGTCGGCGACGGTCTTGGTCAACTTGTTGGAAGCGACCACCTCCGGATCGAGCGACAGCACGACCAGCGCCAATGTGCCGTCCTCCGACAGCAGCTTGCCGCGGATGATCTCGTTGTTCTTGACGGTCTCGATGAACTTGTCATAGGCCGCGCCCTCCGGTAGCTCGGGCGGGAACAGGGCCGCCGGCAGCTTGCCGGGGGCCGGCGCCTGGCGCGCCGAGAACAGCGAGACCAGCCCGCGCGTGCCTTCGACCAGCTGCAGGTCGGTGACGAAGTCGCGCAGCTTCTCGAGGTTGCTGCGTTCCAGGAGGGTCTTGCCCTCGACCACGACGAGGACGTCGAACTCCTCCGCCGGGAATTTCTTGGTGACCTCTTCGTACTGGCGAAACTCGCGGGTGTCGGAGCGGAACAGCTGCGACAGCGAATCGTCGATCTTGATCCGGTAGATGCCGAACACCGCGCCGACGATCAGCGCGAGCAGGACGATGCAGGAGACGATCGGGGCCCGAACGGCGATCAGCCCGAGACGCTCCAGCCCGAAGGCGATGGAGGACGTAGATCCCTGCTCGACCTTGTCGACATGAACCTCACTCTCGCTGTGCTTTTCGAGCATGCCTTATCCAGTTCCTAAATCGGCTCGGCCTGTGAGCTTATCGCGCGCCGCGAACGGCTTGAAAACGCCATACCAATGGGAGGCTTGCCCTTTGAAAATGCGCGGAAAATCGCCGGCAGGGGTTTAGCAGGTCGACAGGTCTTTTCGCAAGCAGGCCCGGCGCGGCCGAATCGATCAGAAAAGTGGCGATCCGAGCCTGGAATGACCGTCATCCCGGCGAGGATGTGCCAATCTGGCGCGGCGCGCGGTCCGCACTCTCGTCCTTCAGCGCCACGCCGGTGATCTCCCGGGCCAGCCCCTCGCGGACCAGCCAGGCGATCTTGAACGCCGCCTCCTCGTGGCTCAACCCGGCGTGGTGGATGTTGGAGACGCAATTGCGCTCGGCATCGGTGCGGCCGGGCCTCGGCGCAAAGGTCAAATAGGCGCCGAGGCTGTCGGGCGCGGACAGGCCGGGCCGCTCGCCGATCAGCATCGCGACCATGCGCGCACCGAGAATGGCGCCGATCTCGTCGCCGAGCGCGACGCGCGCGCCCGATGCGACGACGACATGGCGAACCGCGACAGCATCCCCCTGCGCAAGCGATTGCAACAGGCGCCTTGCCACGATCGCCGCATGGCTATGGACCGCCGCCGCGGACAGGCCGTCTCCGATCACGACCGCGAGCTGGCACGGCGCCGAGATGCTTCGTGCCAGACGCTGAGCCGAGCCGGGGTCGAGCTGTCGTCCCAGATCCGGCCGCCGCAGATAGTCGCCACGATCGACCGCCCGGCTCCTGACCTCGGTCACCGCAACACCGAGTGCGTCGAGATCGGCGATGAGACGCGGCGTGTCGAAGGCCGCATGCACAGCATCGCGCGCGCGGGCATGGTCCAGCGTGAAATCGAGCAACGCTCTCGTCGGCAGGCTCGCGCCGCTGCGCCCCAGCGCGACGCGCGCAGGCGTAAACGAGCGCAAATCGAGGGTCGGACGGCACGGCAGGGCCGGGTCAGACATGTGGCATCATTCGGCGGGCACGGCGGCCTCGCGCAGCCGGATCGAATAGTTCGAGGCGTTCTGCTTGCCGCTGGAGGCCGCGCGCGCAAAGGTGATGAGATGGTGCGCGACCAGCGTGCAGCCGATCAGGCCTTCGATGTCGCCGCGCTTGATGCGGCCCAGCGCGAACTTCCAGAACACGCGCCTATAATCGCCGAGCACGCCGACCTTCCAGAAGATGTTGCGCAGTATGACGAGGCCGCGCCGGATGCTGCGCCAGGTCTTCATCTCGTCCGGCACCGGTACCTTGAGCCGGTTCACATAGACGTGGTCGCATTGGTGCTGATAGCGCGCGTAGACCTTGTCGGGCGCGTAAGCGACTGCCATGGCGTGCTTCCAGGACGCGACGACCTCGTCATAGGGCAGCAGGAAGTCGACGTTGGAATCGCGGCCATCGTCCTCGACCAGCCGCCCCTCGCGCTCAAGCCGGTCCCATAGCGGCGTCTTCGGCAGCGCCTGCAGCAGATTGATGGTGAGCAGCGGAATCCGGGACTCCTCGACGAAGGCGAGCAGCGCCTCCGAGGTGTTCGGCTTGTCGGTGTCGAGCCCCATGATGATGCCCGAGACCACCTCCATGCCATAGGAGTTAATGGTGCGCACGCCCTCCAGGATCGGGACCATCATGTTGTGGTCCTTCTGCATCGCCTTCAACGCGTCGGGATCCGGCGTCTCGATGCCGCAGAAGATGGTGATGAAATAGGCCTCGCGCATCTTCTCGAGGATCTCGGGGCGTTTGGCGATGTTGAGCGTGGCCTCGCAAGCGAGCCGCACCACGTAGCCGGTCCGCTTCTGCCACTCGATCAGGTGCGGCAGCAGGTCCATGGCCGCCTTGCGGTTGCCGATGAAATTGTCGTCGACGAAATAGACCGTGTCGGTCATGCCGCATTCGCGCAGGCGGTCGAGCTCGGCGATGATCTGCTGCGGCGTCTTAATGCGCGGATTGCGGCCGTAAAGGCCGGGGATGTCGCAGAACTCGCACTGGTAGGGACAGCCGCTGGAATATTGGATGCTGCCGAGGAAGTACTTCTTCACGTCGGCGAGCTCGTAGGCCGGGATCGGAAACTCCGTCATCGGCACGCGGTCCTTGGTCGTGAGCACGACTTGGCTCTCCGGACGCGAGGTGTCGCGCGACAAGATCTCGATCAGCTGGTTGGTGGCGTCGCCGAGCTCGCCGACATGCAGATAATCGAAGGACGGGTAATAGTCGGGACAGGCGCTGACGGAAGGCCCGCCGAGCGCGACCGGCAGATCGAACTCATGGGCGCGGCGGCAGATGTCGTTCATCTGCTGGCGCTGGATGTGCATGCCGCTGACGAAGACGGCTTCCGCCCATTCGAACTCCTCCCTCGTCGTGCGGCGCAGGTTCTCGTCGACGAATTTGACCTGCCATTCCTTCGGAAGATAGGCGGAGATCAGCAGCAGGCCCTGCGGCGGCATGAAGGCGCGGACGCCATCGGTCAGGGGATAGGAATGCTCGAACGTGCCGAAGGACGAGGTGTAGCGCGGAAACACGCAGAGAATCCGCCGGGACGTTCCGTTACTTTCAGCTCGCATCAAAGCTCCCCCGCCACACTCAACCGATGGTGCGGAAATTGCCAGCCCGACACATAGCGTAATGCTGTCGGCGGAATTTCTCAATATTGTGGCGTAAGCATAATTCCGAGAGGCGCCGATGGTTTCCCAACCGAGTTGACCTTCCGCCTCATGCGATCAGCCGCGCGGCAAAATCGGGCAGCAGGCCCGCATCGCCGGCAATCCGGAAATCGGCACCTGCAATGCCCGAGCGCGCCAGCCAGTCGTCGAATTCCGGCGCGCGGCGCAGCGCGAAGACGTCCCTGACATAGAGCGCGTCGTGAAAAGACGTCGACTGGTAGTTCAGCATGATGTCGTCGGCACCGGGAACACCCATGATGAAGGTGACGCCGGCGGCGGCGAGCAGCGTCAGGAGATTGTCCATGTCGTCCTGATCTGCCTCGGCGTGGTTGGTGTAGCAGATGTCGACCCCGAGCGGCAGGCCGAGCAGCTTGCCACAGAAATGATCCTCCAGCCCCGCGCGGATGATTTCCTTGCCGTCATAGAGATATTCCGGGCCGATGAAGCCGACCACGCTGTTGACCAGCAGCGGAGCGAAGGCGCGGGCGACCGCATAGGCGCGCGCCTCGCAGGTCTGCTGGTCGACGCCGTGATGGGCGCCCGCCGACAGCGCCGAGCCCTGGCCGGTCTCGAAATACATCAGGTTCCGCCCGACCGTGCCGCGCGACTGCGACAGCCCGGCCTCTTGCGCCTCCTTCAACAGTGCGAGGTCGATGCCGAAGCTGCGGTTGGCGGCCTCGGTGCCCGCGACCGACTGGAAGACGAGGTCGACCGGCACGCCCTGCCCGATCAGCGACAGCGTCGTCGTGACATGGGTCAGGACGCAGCCTTGCGTCGGGATCTGCAGCCGCGCGATGATCTCGTCGAGCAGCCGCAGCAATTGCGCGATGACGGCGGGGTCGTCGCTGGCGGGATTGATGCCGATGCAGGCATCGCCCGCCCCCAGCAGGATGCCGTCGAGGATTGAGGCGGTGATGCCCCTTGCATCGTCGAAGGGATGGTTCGGCTGCAGGCGTGTGCTCATCCGCCCCCTCAGGCCGATAGTGTTGCGAAAGGCGGTGGTGACCTCGCATTTCCGCGCCGCCAGGATCAGATCCTGGTTGCGCATCAGCTTCGACACCGCGGCCGCCATCTCCGGCGTGATGCCGGGCGCCAGCTTGCGCAGGATCTCGGGCGTTGCGGCGTCCGACAGCAGCCAGTCGCGGAAGGCGCCGACCGTCAGCGATGCCACCGGCGCGAACGCCTTGGCGTCATGGCTGTCGATGACGAGGCGGGTGACCTCGTCGGCCTCGTAGGGAACGACGGCTTCCTGCAGGAACTGGCCGAGCGGCACATCGGCGAGCGCCATCCGCGCGGCGATCATCTGCTCGGAGCTGGCAGCGGCAATGCCGGCCAGCCGGTCGCCGGAGCGCGGGGGTGTCGCCTTGGCGAGCAGGTCGCGCAAGTCAGGGAAGCTGTAGGTCGTGGCGTCGATGCTGTGGCGGTAGACCAAGGGTCTCTCCGGGGTTGCTCGGCCAACGGCCGACTCCAAGACTATCCCAAAAGACTATCCTGAAACTAAACCTTCGGATCAAGACGCTGAAATGACTTGCCTTTCCTTCGACCAAGGACGGAGGCGGCCAGGCCGCGCGTTAACGAGGCGTCCATCTTCGTTCTGCATAGTTTTGCAACAATTTGCCTGACCCCGTTCACCGGCCGGTCAGGCCAATCCGGGCTCCTTGAACATCATGACATCCGACCGATCTGGGAATGCCGCCAAGCCGGCAGGCCGCTTCACGCTTGCCAGCAAGCTCTATGCGATCTTCGCGCTGTTCGCGCTGCTCACGGCAGCGATCGCGATCTTGTCCGACTACAACAGCCGCCGCAGCGCGGACCTCGCAGTCGCGATTGAGACGGCCAATGCCGCCGCGCTGAACGTCGAGCGGGTCAACTCCCTCGTCTATGCGGTGGTGATGGAATCGCGCGGCATCTACATGTCGACCGAGCCGGCCGTGGTGAGGAAATACGGCGACGGTCTGCTCAAGTTCAACGCCCAGATCCTCGACATCGTGAAGCGCTGGGAGACCATCGTCAAGGCCGACGATGCCGAGCAGTTCGCGACCTTCAAGAAGCGCATTGAGCAGTTCGTCGAGTTCCGCAAGGAGCTGGTGCGGCGCGGCGTCGAGATCAACGCGGCAGCGGGCCGCGAATGGGGCGACAACGACGCCAACCGCAGCGTCCGCTCGGCGCTGAACAAGGACCTCGAGGCGCTGTCCAAGGTCTATGCCGAGCGCGGCAGGCAGATCGCGCAGCAGACCGAGACCGCCCGCACATTGTCGTTCATCCTCACCTGCCTCGGCGGCGTGGCGCTGGCCCTCGTCGTCGCTGGCATCGTCATCATTGCCCGCTCGATCGCCCGGCCGCTCGCCGCGATCACCGCCACCATCAAGCAGGTCGCCGACGGCGCCGACGACGTCGTGGTGCCGCACTCCGACCGCGCCGACGAGATAGGCGCGCTGGCCCGCGCCATCCAGGTGTTCCAGGACTCGATGGGGCGCAACCGCAACCTCGCCTCGCAAGTGTCGCAAGACGCCGCCGCGCGCGAGGAGCGCGCCCGTCACGTCGAGCGGTCCGTCGAGCAATTTCGCGAGGCGATCGGCGCGATCATGCGCGGCCTCAGCGACAACGCCTCCGTCATGCGCGAGACCGCGCAGACCATCACGCGTGTCACTGCGGATGCGAGCAGCCGCGCCGGCACCGCGGCGAACGCCACCGAGCAGGCCTCGCACAACGTCACCGCGGTGGCGGGCGCGGCCGAGGAGCTTTCGGCCTCGGTGGTGGAGATCGGCCGCCAGGTGCGGCAGAGCGCCGGCGCGGTCGAGCAGACCGGCCAGCGCACCGAGAAGTCGATCTCCGAGATCGAGAGCCTCGCTGCAGCCACGCAACGCATCGACGGCGTGCTCAACCTGATCCAGGCGATCGCCGAGCAGACCAACCTGCTCGCGCTGAACGCCACCATCGAGGCGGCGCGCGCCGGCGATGCCGGCCGCGGCTTTGCCGTCGTCGCCCACGAGGTGAAGGCGCTCGCGGGCCAGACCGCCAAGGCCACGGCCGAGATCAGCGAGAACGTCGCGATGATCCAGGCCTCGACGCGGAACGCCGTCGACGCCGTGCGCGAGATCGGCGGGGCGGTGCGCGAGATCAACGAGGTCACGTCCGCGATTGCCGGCGCCGTCAGTCAGCAGGACCAGGCCACGCGCGAGATCTCCTCCAACGCGCAAAGCGCTGCCCAAGGCAACGAGACGCTGGTGGCGAACATCACCTCGCTGCGCGATGCCATCGGCGAGACCGATACTGCGGCGGCTTCGGTGTTCACCGCCGCCAGCAGCCTGACCGAGACGGCGCAGACGCTGTCGCGGGAGGTGGAGACGTTCTTCCAGAATCTGCGCGCGGGGTCGGCGGACGGTCGCATCGCCAAGGCGGGGTAGCGGCCCGCCTGGCGCCGCGAAAACGGTCGCTCCAGCAAAAACGGAAAAACAACCCCATGCACAGTAGACGGGGGTCAGCTTTTTCAATGGCTTGGCGGCCCGGCGCGAAGCCCTGCTGTTTTTACGGACCGATTTTGACTCGTCGGGCAAAACAGGGGCATGATGTCAGCATGCCGAGCGTGGCGCCTGTGCCGCGGCTGGCAACCGAACGGGGTTACCGCTCCGAACCCGATCGAGCGACCAAGATCCGGACGCGGCCGCCGGCATCCTCGAGCTCGCGGTAACGACTTAGTTCGGCCTGGAGCTCCGGATCGGACCTTGCCCAGGCCAGCCAGTCGAACGGGACCGCGCTGAGCAGCCGGGTATCCACGAGGATCACATCCGGACGACCGGCGCGCAGGTCCGCGAGCAAGTGCCGCCGCTCGGCATCGATGATGCTGTCCAGTCTTGCGCGCTCGCCTTCGGCATCGGACGTTTTCTCGCGCGAAAGCGATCTGTGCTCTTTCACCCGGGTGAACCCGCCATGGCGTGCAGGGTCACTCTCGGTCAGCAGTAGTTACTATGTACTACAGTGATCTGAGGCCATACTGGATCGCGGCCAAAGGACTTGCCCGTCGCGGCGCTTCGAAGCGCCGCCGATGCGCAATCCGGCCACGGACCACGGCGCTACCCCATCACCCCGCCGCGCCTGATCAGCTCCTTCCCGACGGCCGCGAGATGCACCTGGTCCGGCCCGTCGCCAATGCGGATGAAGCGGGCGTAGACGTAAGCGCGCGCGAGAAACGTGTCCTGCGAGACGCCGGCGGCGCCGTGGATCTGGATGGCGCGGTCGATGACGCGGGCGGCCATGCTGGGGACCACGATCTTGGCCGCGGCGATCAGGTCGCGCGCGGCCTTGTTGCCCTCGCGGTCCATCTTGTCGGCGGCTTGCAAGGTGAGCAGGCGCGCCTGCGCGATCTCGCAGAAGGAGTGCGCGATGTCCTCGCGTACCGAGCCCTGCTCTGCGAGCGGCTTGCCGAAGGCGACGCGCGAGACCGCGCGCTGGCACATCAATTCCAGCGCCCGCTGGGCGCAGCCGATCAGGCGCATGCAGTGGTGGATGCGGCCGGGGCCGAGCCGGCCTTGCGCGATCTCGAAGCCGCGACCCTCGCCGAGCAAAATGTTCTCGGCGGGGACGCGGACGTTGTCGTAGACGATCTCGGGATGGCCGACCGGCGCATCGTCATAGCCGTAGGTGAGCATGTCGCGGACGATGCGCACCCCACGCGTATTCTTCGGCACCAGGATCATGGATTGCTGGCGATGGCGGTCGAGATGGTCGGGCGCGGTCTTGCCCATCACGATCAGGATCTCGCAATCCTCGTTCATCGCGCCCGAGGTGAACCATTTGCGGCCGTTGATCACGTAGTCGTCGCCGTCACGCCGGATCTCGCACTGGATGTTGGTGGCGTCGCTGGAGGCGACCTGCGGCTCCGTCATCGAGAAGCCGGAGCGGATGCGCCCCTCGAGGAGCGGCTTCAGCCAGCGCTCCTGCTGCGGCTTGGTGCCGTAGTTTGCGAGCACCTCCATGTTGCCGACATCGGGCGCGGAGCAGTTGAAGACCTCGGGCGCCCAGAGGATGCGGCCCATGATCTCCTTCACCGGCGCGTATTCGAGGTTGGTCAGACCCGGCCCGTGCTCGCCGGACAGGAACAGGTTCCAGAGCCCCTGCTCGCGCGCCAGCCGCTTCAGGTCCTGAAGGATTTGCGGAGTCTTGTAGCGTGAAGCTTCCGGCTTGACCTGCTCGTAGTAGAGCTCCTCGACCGGCTCGACATGGGCCTGCATGAACTGGCGAACGCGGTCCTGGAGCTCCAGCGAACGGGCGGAGTGGTGAAAGTCCATGGTGGTCTCCTGTTCGCTACATTTGAGGTCGTCATGCCGGGCTTATCCCGCCTGCGCGGCCGAAGCCGCTTCGGCGAGGCGAAGGCCCGGGCATCCACGTTCTTCGTGCCGCGGGGAAATGCGTGGATGGCCGGGACAAGCCCGGCCATGACGTGATGGAGACATCAGTCTCGTAGGGTGGGCAAAGCGAAGCGTGCCCACGCTCTTTCTCGGTCATCATTGATAGATCGTGGGCACGGCGCAAGTGCGCCTTTGCCCACCCTACGATTTCGCATCCGCCGCGAGAACCCGCCTCTCACGTCCCGCGCAACAGCTCGCTTGCCACCACCCAGTCGTTGCCGTCGAACTGGAGCATGTAGCCGTCCTTGATCGGGCGGAAATCCTGCGGCGTGGTGTTGAGGGTGATGCCGGGCATCAGGAGCGACAGCGGCACGTTCTTCAGATTCGCGGCCTGCGCCATGATGTTCTCGCGCGTCAGGTTGTCCTTGCACTGCTTCAGCAGCGCCACCAGCGCCTCGGCGACGGTGTAGCCGTAGAGGCCGGCGACGTTGTTGATGTCGGCATTGGGCAGGCGCTTCTTCATGAAGTCGATATAGGCCGTCATCGCCGGATCGTCCTTCGGCGCCTCGACGAACGGCTTGAGCGCGCCGAGCGACAGCACGCCCTTGCCGGCCTCCAGGCCAGCGGGCGCCATCACGGTGGCCTTGTTGGCGCAGCCGGAGGCCAGAAAGCGCGTCGGCTGCCAGCCGACCTCGTGCGCCTTGCGGATCGCCTGCGCGCAGGCGCGCGGCGTCACCGAATAGATCATGAAGACGTCGGCCTTGGTATTGGCGAGCGTCAGGACCTGGGAATCGACGGTGGGATCGGCGACCTCGAAGCTCGAGGCCATCGCGATCGCCTTGTCGGCGTCGGCACCGAGCGCCTCCTTGACGCCGCGAAGATATTCCTTGCCGGCGTCGTCGTTCTGGTAGAGCACCGCAAAGCGCGCATTCGGGTTCCTGGCGCGGGCATAGGCGACGTCGATCGCAGCCTCGCTGGTGTAGTTCGGCGCCCAGGGCAGCGCGATCGACCAAGGCATGTTGGCGGGATCGTTCCACTTCGAGGCCGAGCTGATCAGGAAGATCTGCGGCACCTTGTTGCTGTTGAGATATTTTGCGATCGCCGAGCTCGGCGCCGTGCCCATGGTGGCGAAGATGAAGGCGACGCCGTCGCCTTCGACGAGGCGCCGCGCGGCTTCCATGGTCTTGGGCGGCGAGAAGGCATCGTCGAGCGAGATCAGGTTGAGCTTGCGGCCGCCAACGCCGCCCTTCTCGTTGATCTCGTCGAAATAGGCGGAGATCACCCGTCCCGTGATGCTGAGCGGCGATGCCGGGCCGCTATAGGGCATAGTGTTGCCGATCTTGATCTCGGTGTCGCTAACTCCAGGACCGTAGGATTTTTGCGCGGAGACAGGAGCGGACAAGCAGGCGGCAGCCAGCGCTGCGGCCAGGGCCAAAGCGGCTTTCATGGTTTCTCCCCAATGATTGTCGCCGCGGCGAAACGACCGCGCGGCGCGCTGCTTCTTGTCAGCGCGTCAGATCAGCGGAGTTCATCAAGATGGTCTTGCGTCGAGTTGCTGATGGCATCGCCTGAAGCGCGACGAGATTTTGATGAATCGTCATCGTGCGTCAGGTTGTTCTTGACGCATGAGCTTTCCGGAAAACCGCTTCGGCACTTTTCCGGATCATGCTTTAGCCGCGCCGCTTCAAGGCGAAGCCCAAGCTGACCCATCCGGCACCGGCCATGATCAGGTCGATGCCGAGGAACAGGCCGAGGATGTAGACGCTGTTCACCGGCCAGCGCACCAGGATCAGCAGCCCGAGCAGCAGCGTGACGACGGCCGACACCGCCACCCAGCCCCACGGGCTTTCGCGCTTCATGCTGAAGGCGAGAAACAGCCTGACCGCGCCGGAGGCCAGCAGCGAGGCGCCGAGGAACAGCGTGAGCAGAACCGCGGCGAAGAGCGGGTTCGCGAAGGTGAGGAAGCCGGCAACGATGTAGAGCACACCGAGCAAGGCCCAGATCAGGAACTTTCCCCAGCTCTTCATCTGGAATGCGCCGATCACCTCGGTGACGCCGGCGACGATCATCATTGCGCCGACCACGATCACGCTCGCCACCGTTGCCATCACCATGCTGCCGAGCGCGACGAAGCCGGCAATCAGGTAGACGACGCCGAGCGCGACGATCCAGCCCCATTTGGCGTGTAGCGCAGCCATTCCCGAGCCGAGACCGGACGGATGAGACGTATCTGACGCAGTTGTCATGGGCCACTCCTGCATGCGAAGCCCCCGGGCACACGCCATGATAGCACGCACCCGACCGAGACAACACCCAGCAGAGCAGACCTCGCCTGCCGCAACCTTGACGCAAATCAAGATCGAATGCGGCGGGTCAGCGCCGAGCGCAGGTCAATCATCCGAACTGGCGAGCCCCAGCAGTTCCTGGCGCGTCAGCGCATTGTCGCGGAACACACCCAGCATACGGCTGGTGACGAGATCGGTCCCGGGCTTGTGCGCGCCGCGCGTGGTCATGCAGTGATGCGTCGCCTTGATGATGACGCCGACGCCTTCGGGCTTGAGCACGTCGTTGATGGTGTTGGCGATCTGTGCGGTCATCTTCTCCTGGATCTGGAGCCGTTTTGCGTAGACGTCCACCACGCGTGCGAGCTTGGAGATGCCGACGACGCGCCCCTGCGGAATATAGGCGACCCAGGCGCGACCGACGATCGGCGCCATGTGGTGCTCGCAATGACTCTCGAAGCGAACGCCGCGCAGGACGATCATCTCGTCATAGCCCTCGATCTCCTCGAAGGTCTTTTGCAGGATCTCGGTTGGATCCTGCGCGTATCCGGAAAAATACTCTGCGAACGCGCGTGCAACGCGAGCAGGTGTCTCGCGCAAACCGTCGCGCGCGGGATCATCGCCGGCCCAGCGGATCATGGTCCGGATCGCCTGTTCGACCTCCGCCCTGTCAGGCCGATCGGACGGCGTCTGCGCCACGGCGACACGTTCCAGCTTGCGCACTTGTGACTTCATCAAGCTTCTCCCCTGCAACGAGCCCGCATATGGAAGCGGGCCCACAGCTTGGACCGCCGCAATCGGAAAAGGTTCCTGAAAGTCGGGGAAATTTGGGGAACGGATGGATGGCCTAGTGCCGACCCGCCAATCCCCTCACGATGAGGTGCGCCGAGGGCGCCTCGAGGCCGCCTATGACGCAGCCGCTTTCCGCACGTCGATCACGGCCTGCGCCCATTCGGCGGGCCGCTCCTGCGGCAAATTGTGACCGGCATCGGTGAAGACGCGCCGCTCGAAAAATCCCTCGAACTTGCGCGCGTGGTGGGCGGTGCCGGAATTGACGCCGTCGCTGTCGCCGTCGATCGCGATCGTCGGGACGCGGATCGTCGGCTGCGCGGCGAGCTTTGCCTCGATCCCCGCATAGGCGGGATCGCCGGCCACGAGCGCGTAGCGATGGCGGTAGGAATGGATCACGACATCGACGAAATCGGGATTGTCGAAGGACACGGCGCTTGTCTCGAACGTCGCGTCGTCGAAGGCCCATTTCGGCGACCACATCGTCCAGAGCTGACGGGCAAAGCCGCGGCGGTTGCGCTGCAGCGCGCGGCGGCCGCGCTCGTTGTGGAATAAATATTGATACCAGAACGCCGCCTCCTCCGGCGGCGAAGCCGGCTCCATGGCGAGGGCGATGTTCTGGATATTGTAGGAATTGCCGGAGACGAGACCGACCACGCGCTCCGGATAGAGCGCCGAGACCACACAGGCGGCACGCCCGCCCCAATCGTAGCCGCCGACGACGGCGCGCCTGATACCGAGCGCATCCATGAAGGCCAGGAGATCGGCACCTAACGCCGCCTGCTCGCCGGAGCGCAGCGTCTCAGCGAAGCGAAACCGCGTCGGCCCGTACCCGCGCAGCCAGGGCACCAGCACGCGTGCGCCGGCCTCGGCGAGGATCGGCGCGGTCTCGGCATAGGCGTTCGCGTCATAGGGAAAGCCATGCCCCATGACGCAGGGCCAGCCGTCCGGCGCACCGTATTCGCGATAAGCGATGTCGAGGATATCAGTGGTGATGGTTTTTTGTTGCATGATTTGCTCACGGATGATCTCGTTGCGCAGAGCTCTTGTAACCCGCATGGAGCGAAGCGCAATGCGGGGACGCCTGTATCCGCGAATCCCGGATTTCGCTTACGCTCCGTCCGGGCTACGAGGCTACAAGGCGCCTATTTCTGCGGACCGGACAGCGAGATGTCACGTTCGGCGCGGAACACGTTGCTGTAGAGGTTGGCGATCCATTGCCGGCCGATCTCGGTCTTGTTGAGATAGCCGATCTCGGTCTGGATGTGCGGAGCAACGCTGTTCCAATAGAATTGCGGGTAGCGGTTCACGATGTCGGCGGGCGAGTCGTAGCCGAGCTGGCGGTTGATGCCGACCTCCTCGAACTCGTAATAGAGCGCGTTGGCCTTGCGCAGATAGTTGGGATCGCCGAGCTGGCCGATGAAGTCGGCCGCACGCAGGATCGAGGCTTCGTCGTCGTATTCCTGGCCTTCACGGGCGGGAAAGCGCGTCCCCTCGATGGCGCGGGCAACGCGCTCCGGATCGACTCCCGGGATATGGCGGAGCCGCCGCGTCACATACAGCTTCGAACGGTCGACGTGGTACATCATCAGGCTCGCGTCCGACGCGCCGCGCGGCAACGAGATCTTGGTTTCGGCCGCATCGATGACGAAACCGTCGGCGTCGTCCTCCTCGAACAGCCCGCGGACATAGCCGATGTCGTGGGCGAGGCAGGCGATCAAGACATGAACGTAATCTTCCGCCGAAAGATGGGTATGAAGGCTTCGGCCGCGGAGGATCGCCTGGGCGGCCAGGGTCACCAGCATCGTATGCTCGATATTGTGGTAGAGCGCATCGCTGTTGCCGATGCATTCCATCGCGGTACGGGTTGCGCTGGCAACGATGCTTGCGGAAGTCTCATCGTACCGGCGGCGCATGAAGTTGCCGAGGAACTGCTCCAGCGATTCAGCTGCCAATCTGGGTAAGGTTATCATGGACGCAGCCCCGTCCGCCGCTGGTATCCCATGCCATCTCCCGACGTCTCATTCTTGTCGTCGACGCAGCGGGGAGCATAGCCCATCTTGGGCCGGGTAACCAAACTTCGGGGACGGAAAATACGCAAATACCTTACCGTCCCGCTGCGCAACATCACGGTTGCCGTCACAGTTCAGCACAACCCAAAGCGGCGGGAAGGCGGCCGCCGCTCAGGGCGCGGCCAGGATATCGGCGCCGTCGGCCGGGCGCGAAAGGCTTCGGGCCAGGTAGAACAGCTCGACCAGCTTGCCGCGCTTGCCCGCCAGCGAGAAGATGTATTCGGGCGTCTCCGCCTCGATTTCCGCGATCGCCACCTTCGCGATCCGGTCGATGCGGCTCGAGCCGTGCTCCCAGACGAAGCCGACGCCAAGCCGGTTGGCCACCGCCTCCAGCATCCCCTCGCGCGTATTGACGATGATCGCCGGACTGGCGCGCAGGTTGAGGGCGCGAAACGCCCGGTCGACGGCGCGCTGGGTCGCGGAATCCCGGGTCCGGAACACCAGCGGATATTGCATGAGGCCGGCGATGGACACGCGCGACTGGCGGCTGAGGTCGTGAACGGGATGGCAGATCGCAACGACGCGTTGCTGCACGCAGGGCTCGCGCCGGAAGCGGTTGTCCTGCGGCACCTCCGGCAGTACGGCGACGTCGACGCGCTGGTCGACCACCGCGGCCATGATCGCCGACCAGCTGCCGATCTCGATGTTGATCTGGATCTTCGGATAGAGATTGCGGAACGCCGCGATCAACGCCATGCCGGGCATGGCGTTGCCGAGCCCGATGCGAAGCTCACCCCCCGTGAGCTCGTCGCGCTGCTGCAGGATGGCGAGCGCATCCGCCTCGACCGCCTGCATGCGGCTCGTTGCGGCATAGAGCCGCCGGCACAGCGACGTCGCGATCAGGGTCTGGCCGTGTCGGTCGAACAGCGCCACCCCGAACTCGGCCTCCAGATCCCGCACCAGCTGCGCAACGGCCGGCTGCGACACCCCGAGCCGCCTTGCCGCAGCGGCAAAGCTGCCGGTCTCGAACACCGCATTGACCGCCCGGACACGCGACGACGTCAACGCCACAACAAGCAACCCAAGATCGTTCTTCCCCGTCTTCCGGACCTGAAAGCAAAACTTGGGACGACCATAAGCCGGGCCATTGACCGTTATGTGAATGTCAGACGCGCTTCCTACTCCTCGTGCGCCGCAAACGGACCAGCAGGGGATCAGCGCGCATGGCGCAAATCGAACTATCCGCAATCCGCAAGTCCTTTGACGGCACCGACGTCCTGAAAGGCATCGATTTCCGCATCGCCGACGGCGAGTTCATCTCGCTGGTCGGCCCGTCCGGCTGCGGCAAGTCGACCCTGCTTCGCATCATTGCCGGGCTCGAGCCGCAAAATTCCGGCGAGGTCCACATCGACGGCCGCGCCGTGGACGGCATTCGCCCGAGCGCGCGCAACCTCGCGATGGTGTTCCAATCCTATGCGCTTTATCCGCATTTGAGCGCCTTCGACAACATCGCGGTGCCGCTGCGGATGCGGCGCCTCTCCGCGATCGAGCGACTGCCGCTACTGGGTGCGCTGCTGCCGGGCCGGCGCGCCAAGGAACGGCACATTCGCGCCGACATCGAAGGCATCGCCGAGCAGCTCGACATCACCCCATTGCTGCGGCGCAAGCCCGGACAATTGTCCGGCGGACAGCGGCAACGCGTCGCGGTCGGACGCGCCATGGTGCGAGAGCCGGTCGCCTTCCTGTTCGACGAACCGCTCTCCAATCTCGACGCCAAGCTGCGCGTCCACATGCGCGCAGAGCTCGCCGAGCTGCATCGCCGCCTCAAGGCAACGTTCGTCTACGTCACGCACGACCAGGCCGAGGCGATGACGATGTCGAGCCGGATCGCCGTCATGATGGGCGGTGAGCTGATCCAGGCCGGCACGCCGGCCGAGATCTACAACGAGCCCGGCGACATCCGCGTTGCCGAATTCATCGGCAGCCCCAAGATCAACGTCCTCCCCGGCCGGATCCGCAAGGACGGCGGCGTCGATGTGCTGGGGACCGCCTTGAAACTTACGTGCAATGCGGCGGCCGGCGATTGCCGCATCGGGGTCCGCCCGGAGCGGGTCGAGCTCGGCACCGGGCCGTTCTCCGGAACCGTCGTCCATCTGGAGAATCTCGGCGCCGAGGCCTTCGTGCATCTCGCGGTCGAAGGCACCGGGTCGCGCCAGATCGCGCGGCTCGCGGACGTCAAGCATTTACCGGCGATGGCAAGCTCCGTCGCCTTCGGCTTCGCACCAGACGCGGTGCGGATGTTCGATCCGGCCGGGAAACGGATCGAGCTCAGAATGGAGCAGGCCGAGCGCATCCGTGAGCCCGCCCATGTCTGACGGCTCCATCACCATCGGGGCGACTGTTGCTCCCGCGGGCACGACGAGGCGCACGCTGCCGGCCCATGGCAGCAGGCGGAGCCATGCCGCCTACGCGCTGGTGACGCCGGCCGCCGCGCTCATGCTGGTCATGCTGCTCGGTCCGCTCGCCGGCGTGATCGCCCTCTCCTTCACCGACTATCAGCTCGGCGCGCCGCATTTCTCCTGGATCGGGCTCGCCAACTACCAGGACCTGTTCGCCGACAAGGTGTTCTGGACCGCGCTGCGCAACACGCTGACTTACGTCGTGATCGTGGTGCCCGGCGCCGTGATCGCCGGCCTTGCGATCGCGCTTTTGATCCAGAGCGGCACCAGCCTGCGCAGCCTCTACCGGACGATCTATTTCCTGCCAGTCATGGCGACCCTGATCGCGATGGCGGTGGTGTGGGAATTCATGCTGCATCCGCAATTCGGCCTGGTGAACGGGCTTCTCCGCGGCGCGGGCCTGCCGGCCTTCGCATGGCTCCAGGACCGCAGCACCGCCCTCTATGCGCTGTGCGCGATCGGCATCTGGCAGGCCGTCGGCTTCAACATGGTGCTGTTTCTCGCCGGCCTCGTCTCCATTCCCAAGCAGCTCTACGAGGCGGCCGAGATCGACGGTGTCTCGAGCGGCTGGGCACGCTTCCGCCTCGTGACCTGGCCGATGCTGGGGCCGGTCACGACCTTCGTCGTCGTGATCTCGGGCATCCGCT
This sequence comes from Bradyrhizobium sp. IC4060, assembly GCF_020193715.1. NCBI lineage: Bacteria > Pseudomonadati > Pseudomonadota > Alphaproteobacteria > Hyphomicrobiales > Nitrobacteraceae > Bradyrhizobium > Bradyrhizobium sp. IC4060. The sequence goes on from NZ_JADYVJ010000001.1 coordinate 1,413,279, forward strand.
CGTTCCAGGTGTTCGACACCGTGCATGTCTTGACCAAGGGCGGCCCGTCGAAGTCCACGGAGGTGCTGATCCACAGCATGTACACGGAAGGCTTCGAGTTCTTCCGCTCGGGCTACGCCGCGGCCATCACCGTGGTCTTCCTGGTCTTCGTCCTCCTGCTCACGCTGATCAAATCGAGGCTCGCCGATCGCGGCGTGCACTACACATGAGCAACGCGCATCCCATCCCGTTCCGGGCGATCCTCCGTCACGTGCTGCTGATCGCGGGCGCCGCGCTCATGCTGGCCCCCTTCATCTGGATGATCTCGACCGCGTCCAAGCCGCAGACCGAGATCTTCTCCAGCGAATTGCACCTGATCCCCTACCGGTTCGCGCTGATGGAAAACCTGCGCGAGGCCTTCGCCAAGGCCAATCTGCTGCGCTTCCTGCTCAACGGAATCATCGTCACGGTCTCGATCTTCGTGCTGCAGGTGATGGTGGCGCTGCCGGCGGCCTACGCGCTGGCAAAACTTCGCTTCCTCGGCCGCGAGACGCTGTTCGCGCTGGTGCTGTTCGGGATCCTGATCCCGCCGCAGGCGACCGCGATCCCGGTCTTCCTGCTGCTGCACAAGATCGGCCTGCTCGACAGCTATGCCGCGCTGGTGCTGCCCTTCACGATCTCGGTGTTCGGCATCTTCCTGATGCGCCAGTTCTTCAAGACCGTGCCCGACGATCTCGTCGACGCCGCGCGCATGGACGGCATCTCCGAATTCGGCATCGTCTGGCGGGTGATGCTGCCGGCCGCGATTCCCGCAGTGACCGCCTTCGGCATCTTCTCCGTGGTCGCGCATTGGAACGACTATTTCTGGCCGCTGATCGTGCTCAACAGCGAGCATTTGCGCACGCCGCCGCTCGCGGTCGCCCATTTCCGCAACAGCGAGGCCGGCACCAGCTACGGCCCGCTGATGGCGGCGGCGATGGTGATCATCGCGCCGCTCGTCATCGCTTTCCTCTTTGCCCAGCGCCGTTTCATCGAGGGCATCACCCTGACCGGGATCAAGTAGCCACGTCACCTCAAACAAGGAGTCTATCATGCTGAAGACCATCATCGCCGCGGCGGCTCTGTCGCTTGCGGCCGGATCTGCGCTCGCGCAGACAAAGACCGAGATCGTGATGCAATATCCCTATCCGGAGCTGTTCACCGAGACGCACAAGCGCATCGCCGAGGAATTCGCCAAGGTGCGCCCGGAGATCAAGGTCACGATGCGGGCGCCTTACGAATCCTACGAGGACGGCACCCAGAAGGTGCTGCGCGAGGCCGTGACCAATCAGATGCCTGACGTCTCGTTCCAGGGCTTGAACCGCATCCGCGTCCTGGTCGACAAGAACATCCCGGCCGAGCTCGACGGCTACATCGCCGCGGAGAAGGATTTCGACAAGCAGGGCTTCCACCAGGCGATGTTCGACATCGGCACCGCCAGCGGCAAGGTCTACGCCCTGCCCTTCGCGATCTCGCTGCCGATCGTCTACGTCAACCTCGACCTGGTCAAGCAGGCCGGCGGCGACGTGAACAATCTGCCGAAGAGCTGGGACGAGCTGATCGCGCTGGCCAAGAAGATCAAGGCGCTCGGCAACGACACCAACGGCGTCACCTATGCCTGGGACATCACCGGCAACTGGCTGTGGCAGGCGCCGGTGTTCGCGCGCGGCGGCACCATGCTCAATGCCGACGAGACCAAGGTCGCGTTCGACGGAGCGGAAGGCAAGTTCGCCATCAATACGATCGCGCGGCTCGTCAACGAGGCCGGCATGCCCAATCTCGACCAGCCGTCGATGCGCGCGGCGTTCGCGGCCGGCAAGACCGGCTTCCACGTCACCTCGACCTCGGACCTCAACAAGGTCACGCAGATGACCGGCGGCAAGTTCGCGCTGAAGACGATTCCGTTCCCGGACGTCGCCTCCACCAAGGGCAGGCTGCCGGCCGGCGGCAACGTCGTGCTGATCCTCGCCAAGGACAAGGCCAAGCGCGATGCCGCCTGGGAAGCGGTGAAATTCTGGACCGGCGCCAAGGGCGCCGCGATCATGGCGGAGACGACCGGCTACATGCCGCCGAACAAGGTCGCCAACGAGGTCTATCTGAAGGACTTCTACGTCAAGAACCCCAACAACTACACCGCGGTCAGCCAGCTCGCGCTGCTCACCAAATGGTACGCCTTCCCCGGCGACAACGGCCTGAAGATCACCGACGTGATCAAGGATCATCTCAATTCGATCATCTCGGGCGCGCGCGCCAAGGAGCCGGAGGCCGTCCTCGCCGACATGACGGCTGACGTGCAGAAGCTGCTGCCGAAGACCACAGGCGCGGCGCGCTGACCATCCTCACATCCCCCGGCACGGGACGCCCTCGGCGTCCCGTGCCGCCTCGATGACCGGAGCTGGCGATGAAACTACTGCATCTGAGCGACATTCACTTGACGGCGCCCGGCGCGACCATCGGCGGCCGCGATCCGCGCGTCAATTTCGAGCGGGCGCTGGCGCATGCGCTGCACGACCATCACGACGCCGAGTTGATGGTGATCACCGGCGACCTCTCGGATTGGGGCGATCTCGCCGATTATCAATGGCTCAAGCAGCGCCTCGACGCATATCCGCTGCCGGTGCGCCTGTGCATCGGCAACCATGATCGGCGCGCCGCCTTCCTGAGCGTGTTCCCCGACCTCGCCGACGACAACGGCTTCGTCCAGGGCATCCACGATACGGCTGCCGGCCGCTGCCTGTTCCTCGACACCGCCCATCCGGAAACGCACGCCGGCCGCTATTGCGACGATCGTCTCGGCTGGCTCGAGGCCCGGCTTACCGAGCATGACGGGCCGTTTCTGCTGTTCATGCACCATAATCCCATGCCGGTGCATCTCGTCCCGTTCGACCAGATCGGCCTGATCGACGAAGCTCCTTTCCGCCATCTCGTCAGCCGTCATCGTGCGAAGATCCGCCACGTCTTCTTCGGGCATTGCCACTTGCCTCTCGCAGGCTCGATTGCAGGCGTCCCCGTCTCGTCGCTGCGGGGCACCAACCATGCGAGCTTCCCGCTGTTCTCCGAGACGCAGCTGCTGAGCGCCTGCGACCTGCCGCAATCCTACGGCGTCGCATTTTTCGGGGAGGACTATGTGACCGTGCACATGGTGGAATACGGCTACGACGGTCCGATCCGCATCCAAGGTTCGCCCGACTACAAGGCCTGGGATCGCGAGACCATGGTGCGGTGACGGCGAGCGCCGACCCTTTCCAGGGGCGCGTATTCATAAGCCCGCGCTGCACTACTTGGAGAGTCCGCTCCACCTCGATAGCAGCGCGCTGGCGTCCTCGCCCGGGTCGGAGATGGGCCAGAAGCTGACATCCGATGTGAGGCTACAAGGATCGGCGGAAATTTCGCGGCGTCGTGCCGACAATTCTGCGGAAAGTCTGGGCGAAGGCCGACGGCGTTGAATATCCGACTGCGAGCGCAACTTCACTGATCGATAGATTTGGATCATTCAGCAGGCGTTGTGCAAGCAACATGCGTTGCCGAGTTAGCCAGACATGCGGCGTCAATCCTGTCGAGAGACGGAACGCCGAGCAAAAATGATAGCGGCTGCGGCCGACCAGGGACGCTAGTTCGTCAAGGCCGATCGGCTTATCGAGATGCGCCAGCATGTATTCGGTCACACGCCTGAGCTGCCAGCGCGCGAGCCCGCCGCGAGTATAAGCGAGGCTCTGCGGCAGCTGCACTATGCTGTGCGAACGCAATAGCTGGATGCAGAGTAGGTCAACCGCGCGATCGACCAGCAACTTTGCCGAAGGATCGACAATGACGTCGGGGTCGCTGAGGATTGCAAGAAGCTGTGAGGTCACAGCGTCTTCGCTGCCGACGCGTGGCGCCAGCTCTACCTTGCCTCGCCCACCGATGAGTGTTCGGCAATGCTCCAGTCGTTCGTTGGTGAGATAGACATGGGACACGTGGAGCGGTCCTTCAACTTCCCAATCTCCATCATGCCGGTCGGGAATCACAGTGATAGAATTCGGCCGCAGCGGGGCAGAGAGCCGCCGTCGCTCAACCGTCCACGCACTGTGCTGAGGCTCTCCATAGTAGGTGCCGACAAGGTGTCCGGGCATGCCTGGGGCATAGCCATAACGCGTGCCGCGAACAAAACGATGAGTAAGTTGTGTGCCGCAGTTTAACTGGATGGGTGCCAAAGGCGGCGGGGCTTCCGATAGCAGCCGGACCATCGTCTGAAAAGGATTTCGATCAGGCATCGCTTTGGTTATGTCATATTTGGCCGCACCCGCGACAGGCGCTTCATCGACATACCATGTTTCACGACATGGCGGGAATGGAAGCTGCGGTCGAAATGTCGCAATGTCTGGCTGATTGCACAAATAGTGCGCATGATTGACTTCGCGGTATCGAGACAACTCCGATGGCAAGTGGCACGTGGGTTGGGCTTGATCTCATTGCGCCCGGTCTACCACTCACAGCTGGGCTGCCTTGGCCGCGATGGGCGAGAAGCAGAGTCCACAGGCGCGGGCGCCACTTCGTCGCAAGATTGCGATAGTCGCCGCAATATCGGAACGGTGCGTCCGTCGGGATCATGGCCTACTGGGCCGGATCATCCGAGGGGATCCCGACCACCATGACAAACCAAGAACCGTTCGCCGCCGGCGCTGCTGAGACCGAAAGCACGCGGGGCGGAGTATCGCGCCGTTCGCTCCTGCTGACTGTCGGCGGAGCGGCTTCCATGGCGGTGGTGCCCCAGGTTACCGCGCAACCCGCATCCGAAAGCAAGCCCGCTGCATCTACGGCACGGGTTCGTCTGAACGTGAACGGAACGAGACAGGAGCTCGACTTGGATACGCGGCAATCCCTGCTCGACCTTCTGCGCGAAGATCTCGGTCTCACCGGTACGAAGAAGGGCTGCAATCAGGGCGCCTGCGGCGCTTGCACCATCCTTCTCAACGGCAGGCGGGTCGTGTCGTGTCTGACGCTGGCTGCGATGCATGACGGGGCCATTGTCGAGACGATCGAGGGTCTCGAGAAGAATGGTGAGCTTCATCCGCTCCAGAGCGCATTCGTCGAGCACGACGGCTTGCAGTGCGGCTTCTGTACCCCCGGGCAGATCATGTCGGCCGTCGGCTGCATCGCCGAAGGCCATGCGGGCTCGCCGGAGGACATTCGGTTCTGGATGAGCGGCAATATCTGTCGCTGCGGGGCGTATCCCGGGATCGTCGCCGCCGTTGCCGACGCCGCCAAGAGGGTCTGACCATGCTCCCGTTCACGATCGAGAAGGTGACCTCCATCGAGGCCGCCGTCGCCGCCGCATCCTCCGGAGGCCGCCTCATCGCCGGCGGCACGACATTGGTCGATCTCATGCGCGACGAGGTGGAGCAGCCACAGCAGCTCGTCGACATCAACGCGCTTCCGCTGTCCGGTATTCGCGTCGACCGGTCCGACCTCGTCATCGGCGCGCTCGCGCGGATGGCCGACATCGCCGCCCATTCCGATGTTCAGCGTCTTTACCCGCTGATCTCCGAGAGCCTGATCGAGGGCGCCTCGCCGCAACTGCGCAACATGGCCTCGATCGGCGGCAACCTGCTCCAGCGCGTGCGCTGCCCCTACTTTCGGATGCTCGACGCATCCTGCAACAAGCGCAGCCCTGGCTCGGGTTGCGCCGCACGCGACGGCCTGAATGCCGGTCACGCCATTCTCGGCACCAGCGATCACTGCGTGGCGACGCACCCCTCGGACGTTGCGGTCGCGCTGGTCGCGCTCGATGCCACTATGCGGGTCAGGGGGCCGAAGGGCGAGCGCACTTTCCCGGTCGAGGAGCTGTTTCGCTTGCCCGGCGACACTCCCCATCTCGAACACACGCTGCTGCCGGGCGAGCTCATCGTTGAAGTGCGGGTCCCCGGGGGGCCTGATAGCCGCCGGGCGCGCTATCTCAAGGTGCGCGACCGCGCGTCCTACGAATTTGCGCTGGTCTCCGCGGCAGCGGCGCTCGACGTCGTGGACGGCGTGATCCGCGGCGCGCGGCTCGCGGTTGGCGGGGTCGGCACCCGACCTTGGCGCATGCGCGCGGTGGAAGCCGCGCTGATCGGCAAGGTACCGGGCCGGCAGGTGTTTGAGGCGGCCGCCCGATCGGCGTTGGAAGGGGCCCGCCCGCTGTCCGGCAATCATTACAAACTCGAACTCCTGCCGCGGACGATCGTCCGCGCCTTCGAAATGACGGGAGGAATTGCATGACCATCAGCGTCATCGGACAACCGCTGCCCCGCGTGGATGGCCGTGCCAAGGTCACGGGCTCCGCGCGGTACGCGGCCGATTTTAATCAGCCCGGCCAGGCCTATGCCGTGATCGTCAGCGCCACAATAGGGCTTGGACGAGTGACCGGCGTGGACAGCGCGGCGGTCGAGAAGATGCCGGGCGTTCTCGCCGTCCTCTCGCATCTCAACGCGCCACGCCTGGCGTACCGCCCGCACAAGAACTACATCGATCCGGCGACGGGCGAGCGGCTGCATGTGCTGCAGGACGACCATGTGCGCTTCCACGGACAGCCGGTGGCGCTCGTCGTTGCCGCAACCATTGCGCAGGCGGAGCGCGCCGCCGCGGCGCTGCGCCTCACCTACAAGGCCGAGCGGCCAATCATCGATTCCGCAGGTCCCGAAGCCCGTCCCATCGTGCCCGAGGCTGGCAAACAGCCGGACGCCCGGCTGCCCGCCGACAAGGCGCGCGGAAGTGCGGATAAGGCCCTGGCCGACGCGCCGGTGAAGGTCGATGAGACCTATGACATCGCGCGCGAGAACCACAATCCGATGGAGCCGCATGCGACGATCGCCAGCTGGAACGGCGACCGCCTGACGCTTTGGAGCAAGAGCCAGTTCGTCGTCAACGAGCAGGCCGAGATCGCGGCGATCTTCGGTCTGTCGCCCGAAAAAGTGACGGTCATCTGCCCGTTCATCGGCGGGGCCTTCGGGACCTCGCTCAGAACCTGGCCCCATGTGACGCTCGCGGCCATGGCCGCCCGGCACGTGGGGCGCCCGGTGAAGCTCGTCCTGACGCGTAAGCAGATGTTCTTCACCACCGGACATCGGCCGCGCACGGTGCAGAGGATCGCTCTCGGCGCCACGGCGGACGGAACGCTCATCAGCGTGGTGCACGAAGGCACGGGCGAGACCAGTCGCTACGAAGAATTCATGGAAGCTCTGACCTCGGTCACGACGTTTCTCTACTCCTCGCCCAACGTGCGGACGCGCTACCGTCTGGTCCCGCTCGATACCGGAACGCCAAACCACATGCGTGGCCCTGGCGAGGCCAGCGGCGTTTTCGCGCTCGAATGCGCCATGGACGAGTTGGCTTATAAGCTCCGCCTGGATCCGATCGATCTGCGGCGCCGGAACGAGCCGGAGATCGACGAGGGAGAAAACAAGCCCTTCTCCAGCCGATCGCTGATGAAATGCTACGATCTCGGGGCCGAACGGTTCGGCTGGTCGCGCCGTACGCCCGAACCGCGCTCGATGCGCGACGGCCGCCTGCTGATCGGGATGGGAGTAGCCTCGGCAAGCTATCCGGCCTTTCACGCGCCGGCCACCGCGCGGGCGCGGCTGCTTCGGGACGGGACAGCCGAGGTCGAGATCGCGGCCAGCGACATGGGTCCGGGCACCTATACGTCGATGACGCAGGTCGCCGCCGAGACTCTCGGGCTCCCTGTCGAAAAGGTGCGCTTCAGCCTTGGTCGCTCCGATTATCCGCCTGCCCCATCCCACGGCGGCTCTTGGACCATGGCCTCGGTGGGCTCCGCGATCCGCGCTGCCTGCATCGCCGTGCGAGAACAGGCCGCGAAGAGCCGGAACGATCGGCCGATCGAAGCCACGGCGTCGTCTCAACGGGATCCCGAGGCTGCCGCCAGGTTCTCGATGCACTCGTTCGGCGCCGTCTTCGTCGAGGTCGCCGTCGATCCCGACGTCGGCACGATCCGCGTTCGCCGCGCGGTCGGCGCCTATGGCATCGGCCGCGTCGTCAACCCGCGTCTCGCCCACAGCCAATGCACCGGCGGCATGGTCGGCGGCATCGGTATGGCGCTGATGGAGCGCACCGTTCTCGACGCGCGCGACGGCCGGCCGGTCAACGCTCACATGGCCGACTACCTGATGCCCGTCAACCTGGACATTCCCCAGATCGAAGCGCACTTCGTCGAGGAGGCTGATCCGCACGTCAATGAACTCGGGGTCAAGGGTCTCGGCGAAATCGCCCTGGTCGGTATCGCCCCCGCGATCGCAAACGCCGTCTTTCATGCGACCGGCAAGCGCGTCCGCACCCTGCCGATCCGGATCGAAGACGTGCTGACCGCTTAGCGCTGTAAAGAGGGTGGCATACGCCACTCCTGGGCATGTGGTTGTGCTGCATCGAAGAGGCTGACGTACCCACCCTACTCCACCAGCAGCACGTCGACGGCGACGCCGAGCTTCTGCTTGGGCGAGCCGACGATGATGCCGTCGACCGGCGAGACGTCGGAAAAATCGCGTCCCATTGCGAGCACGATGTGATCGTTGCCGATGAGGAGATCGTTGGTCGGATCGAGATCGACCCAGCCAAGCTCGGCCCCGCACCAGAGAGACACCCAGGCATGGGTGGCGTCGGCCCCTTGCAGCCGCGGCTGGCCCGGCGGCGGAATGGTGCGCAGATAGCCGCTGACATAGGCCGCCGGCAGGCCGAGCCCGCGCAGCCCGGCAATCATGACATGCGCAAAGTCCTGGCAGACGCCGTGACGCTTGTCGAAGACTTCGTCGAGCGGCGTCGAGATCACGGTCGCCTTCGGATCGTAGCGGAATTCGCCGCGGATGCGTCGCATCAGGTCGACGGCGCCGGTGAGGATGCCCACGCCGGGCGGAAAGCTCACCCCGGCATAGGCGCTGACCGGGCGCAGCACCGGCACCAGGGGGCTGGCAAAGACATAACCGACCGGCGAGGACGGCCCGAGGCTGGTGGCTTCGAACGCGATGTCGCGGACGCTCTCCCAGGGCGGGCTGACCGCATCGCGCGCCGGCGGTCGGCGCGAGATCGAAACCCGCGAGCGCGAGTCGATGCGCAGATTGCGATGCGCGGCTTCGATCGTCACGCTCTCGGTCAGCGTGCCGAAGAAGTCGCGCCGCAGGTTGCGCTCGGCCGGGCGCGGATGGATCTCGACGTCGTGCGAGATCAACTCTTGGCCGCTGCCGCTTGCGGGCTCCAGCCGCAGCGTGCAGCGGGCGAAGCTGACGGAATTCTCGTACTCGTAGGTGGTGACGTGACGGATGTCGTAGATCACGCCAGCCCCGTCAGCTTTTCCGGCCGGCTGGCATTAGGACCGTGCGGGAAGTAATGCTGCCCGATCGCCTCGCCGAGGCTGAGCAGATCCTGCTCCAGGGCGAACAGCGTCTTGACCTCGAGCTTCTCGGCTTCCGCGGTCGCGAGCATCGCCTGCATCGCTACCGCCAGACGCTGTGGCTTCTCGATCAGGCCGTGCTCCCTCAGGCTCGGCAGCGCCGCAATGTGCTCGTTCAGCGTCGTCACCTGAAACGCCACCGAACGCGGATTGTAGCCGTCGAGCACCGCGAGGTCGCGCACCGGGGCCAGAATGGGCGCCAGCAGATAACGCGAGCGGTAGGTGATCTGGCAATCCACCAGCGTCAGCAGGATGTCGAGATCCTCGTCGCCGGCCTCGTCATAGGCGAACTGACGGGTGAAGCGCGTGGTGTTGATGGCGCGCTCGATGCGGCGGCCGATGTCGAGAAAGCGCCAGCCGGCGGCGCGGTTCATGTTCTCCTGCGCGAGGCCTGCGAAGCTCGCCAGCTCCTGCAAGGTCAGCTCGGCGGCGCTCAGCACGCTGTCGTCGTCCTCCACCTCGATGGCGAGGCGCTCGGCCATCTCGGTGATCACCTGCCAGGCATCGGGCGACAGCCGCTCGCGCAAGGAGGTCGCCGTGCGCTGCGCCGCCCTCACCAGCGACAGGGCCGAGCCGAAACGCTCCGCGCCCTGCAGCGCTTCGGCGACGATACGCCCCGCGGCCGTGCGCGAGGATTGCGAGACCGCGCCCCAGGCGACAAGGAGGCGCTGGATGCGTTCGGCCGATTGCACCGAGGCCGCCGTGCCCTTGTTCGGCCCGCTCGGCGAGCCCAAGGCGCGCACCAGCCGCAGCGTCGCCTCGGCGCGCTCGAGATAGCGGCCGAGCCAGAACAGATTGTCGGCGGCGCGGCTGGGCAGCACGCCAGCGATGCGGCGGATGCGCACCTTGTCGGTCGCCGGCAGGAGCGTCGCGGTCGCGACCTGCTTGTCGGAGACGACCCAGACGTCGGCGGCGCGCGCGCCGTCGCCCATCGACACCGCGCGCGCGTCCGGCTGCTCGGCGATGCGGCAGAAGCCGCCGGGCATGATGGCCCAGCCGTCCGGCGTGGCGGCGGCGAACACGCGCAGCACGAAGGGTCGCGGCGTGAGCTGCCCGTGCTCCCACACCGGCATGGTCGAGAGCCGCACCACCTCCTGGCCGACATAGTCCATGCCGCGCGCGCTGATCGCATCGATCAGACGCTGCCGTCCGCTCGCGTCGAGCCCGCTCGCGAGCACCGGACCATTGCTGTCGAAACCGGGAACGCCGCGCCGATAGGCGCCTTCGATCGCGACCTCGTCGAGCCGCGCCAGCACCTCGTCGCGCGCCACGCGCTGGCCGCACCACCAGGTCGCGATGTGCGGCATCTTCAGGTCTTCGCCGAGCAGGCGGCGGCTCAGCGCCGGCAGGAAGCCGAGCAGCGCCCGCGCCTCCAAAACGCCCGAGCCCGGCATGTTGGCGACGACGACGCCGTCCTTGCGCAGCACGTCGATCAGGCCGGGCACACCGAGCCGGGAGGAGGCATCGAGCTCGAGCGGGTCGAGCGAGTTGGAATCGACCCGGCGCAAGAGCACATCCAGCCGCTTCAGGCCGGCGACGGTGCGGATGTGGACACGGTTGTCGCTGACGGCGAGGTCGTCGCCCTCGACCAGCAGGAAGCCGAGATAGCGCGCCAGCGTCGCGTGCTCGAAATAGGTCTCGCTGAAGCTGCCGGGGGTGAGCACGCCGATCCTGGGCTCGTCGCGATCGGCGCGCGCGCGCAGGGAGTCACGGAACGCCTCGAAGAACGGCGCGACGCGCGGCACGTTCATCGACTTGTAGAGATCAGAGAAGGCGCGCGACAGCACCAGGCGGTTCTCCAGCGCGTAGCCCGCACCCGATGGCGCCTGGGTGCGGTCGCCGAGCACCCACCAGCGGCCGTCGGGCCCGCGGCCGACATCGGCGGCATAGATCGAGAGGTAACGCCCGCCGGGCGGCGGCACGCCGCAGACGGGACGGAGATATTCGGGACTGCCGGCGATCGCCGCGGCCGGAAGCGCGCCTTCGGCCACGAGGCGCCCCTCGCCATAGATGTCGCGCAGCACGCGCTCGAGCAGCTCGGCACGCTGGGTGATGCCGGCGCAAAGCTGCTGCCAGTCGGCCTCGTCGATCAAAAGCGGCAGATGGCTGATCGACCAGGGCCGGTCGGCGCTATCGCCGGGCGCGCGGTAGGTGACGCCGGCCTCGCGGAGATGGCGATCGGCCATGCCGAAGCGGCGCTCGATCTCGTCGGGCGCCAGCGCGCCGAAGGCGTCGAAGAAGCGGCTCCAGACCGCGCGCGGCGCACCGTCGGGCCCAAGGAACTCGTCGGGGATGCCGGGCAGGCGGCTATAGTCGCGGACCCACTGCGCAATCCGCTGCTGGGCATTTGCCCTGCCCGCCTGGTCGTTGTCTTCGGCTGCGCCCTCGCCCATGGGCCTTTCCCTCCCCCACCATCATACTCATTGCAGGAGCGGGGTCCGCAAGTCGAGGGTCAGCGGAAATTCATTTGTGCGTTCCTCGGGCGGCGGCTGCATCGGACCCGGGGTGTGGCCGTGGTCCTGGAAGCGCGCCAGCCGCCGGGCCTCGGCCTCGTAGGTATTGACCGGCTTGGTGTCGTAGTTGCGCCCGCCAGGATGGGCGACGTGGTAGACGCAGCCGCCGAGCGAGCGGCCGTTCCAGGTATCGATCAGGTCAAAGGTCAGCGGCGCGTGCACGGGGATGGTCGGGTGCAGGCCGGAGGCCGGCTGCCAGGCCTTGAAGCGGACGGCGGCCACGGCCTCGCCGGAGCGGCCGGTCGGGGTCATCGGCAGGCGGCGGCCGTTGCAGGTGACGACGTGGCGGCCCTCGACGAAGCCTTCGGCCTTGACCTGGAGCCGCTCGACCGAGCTATCGACATAGCGCACGGTGCCGCCGGCCGAGCCCTCCTCACCGAGCACGTGCCAGGGCTCCAGCGCCTGCCGCAGCTCCAGCGTCACGCCGCCATGGTGGATGCGGCCGAAAGCGGGAAAGCGGAATTCGAGCTGGGCCAGATACCATTCCGGCTCGAACGGATAGCCCGATTGCTTGAGCTCGCCGAGCACATCGAGAAAATCTTCCCAGATGAAATGCGGCAGCATGAAGCGGTCGTGCAGCGCGGTGCCCCAGCGCACGAACTTGCCGCTCAGCGGCTCACGCCAGAACTTTGCGATCAGCGCACGGATCAGGAGCTGCTGCGCCAGCGACATGCGTGGATCCGGCGGCATTTCGAGCGCGCGGAATTCGACGAGGCCGAGCCGGCCCGTGGGTCCTTCCGGCGAATAGAGCTTGTCGATGCAGATCTCGGCGCGGTGGGTGTTGCCGGTGATGTCGACCAATAGATGCCGGAACAGCCGGTCCACCAGCCAGAGCGGCGTCTGGTAGCTGGGCGGCGGCACGTGCGAGAGCGCGATCTCGAGCTCGTAGATGCTGTCGTGGCGCGCCTCGTCGATGCGCGGCGCCTGGCTGGTCGGGCCGATAAAAAGACCGGAGAAGAAATAGGACAGCGCCGGATGGCGCTGCCAATACAGCACCAGGCTCTTCAGAAGATCGGGCCGGCGCAGGAACGGCGAGTCCTGCGGTGAGGAGCCGCCGACCACGACGTGATTGCCGCCCCCGGTGCCGGTGTGACGGCCGTCGACCAAGAAACGGTTGGCGCCGAGGCGGACCTTGGCCGCATCCTCGTAGAGGCCGGTGGTGATCTCGACCGCATCGCGCCAGCTCTTGGCCGGCTGGATGTTGATCTCGATGACACCGGGGTCGGGCGTCACCTTGATCACCTCGATGCGCGGGTCGAACGGCGGCGGGTAACCCTCGATATGGACCGGAAGCTGCATCTCCTCGGCGGTGTCTTCCAGCGCCGAGATCAGCTCGAGATAATCCTCGATGCGCTCGACCGGCGGCATGAAGGCGCAGATCAGGCCGTCGCGGATCTCCACGGCCATCGCCGTGCGCACGGGTATAGCGGTGTTGAGATGCTCGGGGGCCGTACGCGGCGGCGATGGCGGACGCGCCATGCGGGTGAACACCGGCAGCCTGCCCCGCGGCTCCATCGGGTCCTGCTCGACGATGTAGGGATATTGGTTGGGCGGGACGTGACCGAGCGAGCCGATCGGCAGGCGCAGGCCGAGCGGTGAATCGCCCGGCGTCAGGAACAGATGATTGCGCCGCAGCGGCCAGCGTTCGCTGCGCCAGCGCGGCGGCGCATTCCAGCGCTGGATCGGCAGCACGAAGCCGCGCGGCGTATTCAGGCCCTGGTCGAACACCCGCGCCATGCGTGCGCGCGCTTCGGGATCGGACAGCTTGGAATCGGTGGGATCGACGTTGACCGGAAGCTCCGCTTCCTTCTGCAGCCAATAGGCGGGATCCTCATAGGCCGGCATGATGTAGCTGAGGTCGACGCCGAGCCGCGCCGCCGTGCCTTCCATGAAGGCCTCGGCATCCTTGACCTCCGGTCTCCTGGGATTCTCGATCCTGGCGATGAGGTCGGCGTTCTTCCAGATCGGCACGCCGTCCTTGCGCCAATAGAGGCCGAAGGCCCAGCGCGGCAGGCTCTCGCCCGGATACCATTTGCCCTGGCCGTAATGCAGCAGCCCGCCCGGCGCGAAGCGCGTGCGCAGGCGGCGGATCAGATCGTCGCCGAGCGTGCGCTTGGTCGGACCGACGGCCTCCGTGTTCCACTCGCCGGCCTCGAGATCGTCGACCGAGACGAAGGTCGGCTCGCCGCCCATGGTGAGGCGCACGTCCGCGCTGGCGAGATCGCCATCGACCTGCTCGCCGAGATCGTCGAGGCGCGCCCAGGATTCGTCGGAGAACGGCTTTGTGATGCGCGGCGCCTCGCGGATGCGCCTCACGCTCATGTCGAAGGAAAACTCGACCTCGGCAAAGCCGGCCCCACCAGAGATCGGCGCCGCCGAACGGTAGTGCGGCGTGGCTGCGAGCGGGATGTGCCCCTCGCCTGCGAGCATACCCGAGGTCGCGTCGAACCCGATCCAGCCTGCACCCGGCAGATAGACCTCGGCCCAGGCGTGCAGATCGGTAAAATCGTTCTCGACTTCCGGTGGCCCCTCGATCGGATCGATGTCGGGACGGATCTGGACCAGATAGCCCGAGACGAAGCGGGCGGCGAGCCCGAGATGGCGCAAGGTCTGGATCAAGAGCCAGGCGGAGTCGCGGCATGAGCCTGCGCCGGAGACAAGCGTCTCCTCCGGCGTCTGCACGCCCGGCTCCATGCGGATGATGTAGCGGACCTTCTTCTGGATCTCGCGATTGAGGTCGACCAGGAAATTGACCGTGTTCGGGGCTTCGTGCGGGATCGAATCGAGGAACTTGGCGAACAGGCGATCGGGCTTGATGGTCTCGAGATACGGCGCGAGCTCCGTCTTCAGATCCTTGGGATAGTCGAACGGGAAGCTGTCGGCATAGGGCTCGACGAAGAAGTCGAACGGGTTGACCACCGTCATCTGCGCCGTGAAGTCGACCTCGAATTTCAGCTCGGTGGTCTTCTCCGGAAAGACGTAGCGCGCCAGCCAGTTGCCCTGCGGGTCCTGCTGCCAGTTCACGAAATGATTGGAGGGCGTGACCTTGAGCGAATAGCTCAGGATCGGCGTGCGCGTATGCGGCGCCGGCCGAAGCCGTATCGTCTGCGGGCCAAGGTCGATCGGGCGGTCGTATTTGTAGTGCGTGACGTGGTGTAGCGCGACGTAGATCGACACGGGATGCGGTGCTCCAGCAGCTTTTTTGAGCAGAACACCTGAGGTCAACGCGATCAAGCACTAACAACGGGCACGGGGTGCCTAGGTAAGGTGCGGGGCGGGTGATGGTGGTTGTTATTGGGCCGCGCCGGCGAGGCTCTTCCCTTCTCCCCTTGTGAAAAGGTGGCGCGAAGCGCCGGATGAGGGGTCTCTCTCAACCCGCAAAACCGCTCGTGAGGATAGAGACCCCTCACCCGGCTTCGCTTTCAGCGAAGCCACCCTGTCCCACAAGGGGAGAGGGTTTGAAAGCCCTACGCCGCCGAGGTCAGCCTTTGCAGGAATTGGGTCACTTCGCGGCGGAGCGTCTCGACTTCGCCGTGGACGCGTTCGGAGGCGTGGTTGACGCGTGCAGCGACGCGGCCGGTGTCGGCGGCGGCCTCGCTGATGCCCGTCACGTTGGAGGAGACCTGCGAGGTGCCGGCGGAGGCTTCGTGAACGTTGCGGGCGATCTCGCGCGTCGCCGCGCCCTGCTGCTCGATCGAGGCGGCAATCGAGGCAGTGATGCCGTTGATCTCGGCGATGGTCTGCGAGATCGCCTCGACGGCCGCGACCGAATTGGTGGTCGATTGCTGCATCTCGCCGACCTTGGCGCTGATCTCTTCGGTCGCCTTGGCGGTCTGGTTGGCGAGGCTCTTGACCTCGGAGGCCACCACCGCGAAACCGCGGCCGGCGTCCCCTGCCCGCGCCGCCTCGATGGTGGCGTTGAGCGCGAGCAGGTTGGTCTGCGAGGCGATCTCGCTGATAAGCTTGACGACGTCGCCGATCTGCATCGCGGCGTCCGCAAGGCTCCGGATCTCGCTGCCGGCGCGATTGGCTTCGTTCACCGCCCGGCCCGTGCTCGCGGTCGAGCCGGCCACCTGGCGGTTGATCTCGGCGATCGACGATGCGAGCTGCTCGGCGGCGCTGGCGACAGTGGCGACGTTGCGCGAGGCCTGGTCGGACGCGGAGAGCACGCCGGAGGTTTGCAGGCTGGTCTTCTCCGCCGCCGCCGCCATCTGGCCGGCATCGGATTCGAGATCGGTCGCGGCGCCCATCAGCGTGCCCGCAACCTGATCGAGATGCGTGCCGAACCGCCTGGCGAGGTCCGCGATCTCGACGACGCGGCGGCCGAGACTGTCGGTGCCGGCATTGATGACGGTCGCCGAGCGGCGGAACGAGCCGGGCAATCCGCGCGCCAGGATCTTGCGGAAATACTTGCCGCGGCTGGCATACTCCATCGATGCCGAAGCTTCCCGCTGGAACGCATCGGTAATGTCGAGCATGTCGTTGACTGATCTCTGGATGGCGCCGATGCGCCCGGCCTGCCGCTCACTGAGGATGCGCGCCTCGAGATCGCCGCCCGCCGCCTTGCGGCACACAGCGGCGACCTCGTCGACGGCAATCGCGGTGCGGTGCTGGCACCAGACCGCATAGCCGGAGAGCGCGATCGTCGCGCCGAGAGAAGCGGCACTCGCGATCCCGGTCATGCCGAGAAGCGAGAGAACGAACGCAAGGACGGCAAGACCACACGCGAGCGCGGTTGCTCCCTGCGCCTTAGAGAGAGAGCACAAATTCATCGTAACCGACACCCTGTTGCTTGAGCAGCCCGACCATCGCCTCGAAGCTCGCCTGCATGCCCTCCTTGGCGTTGGCATGCCGCGCCTCCTCAGTGCACAGCGTCTTGTAGATCGGCTTGATGCGCTCGATCTGCGCGGGATCCGGCTTGCGACGGTTGGAGTGATAGCCGACGATGTTGCCGCGCTCGTCGAATGTCGGCGTGACGTGGGCGAATACCCAATAGTGACTGCCGTCCTTCGCCAGGTTGACGACGTAGGCGAAGATCTCCTGCTTGGACTGCAGCGTGTCCCAGAGCAGCTTGAAGACAGCGCGCGGCATGTCGGGATGGCGGATCAGGCTGTGGGGCGCGCCCATCAGCTCCTTCCACGAGTACTTCGCCATGCGGATGAAGACGTCGTTGGCGTAGGTGATGCGGCCTTTGAGATCGGTCTTCGATACGATCAGCTCCTCCTCACCGAGGAGATTTTCCACCCCAGTGGGACGTATCGCTTGCATCGGCTGGATCCTCAAATCACGCCGGCCCCACCACGCTGTGAAGCCGCATCGCCTCCTGTCTACGGCAACAGTGTTAACCAGATGTAAGCCGGGAACTTCTCACGGGAGGCGCCCACCTCCGTATCATTACTTAGCGAACGGCCGTTGCATTTCGGATCGCCACACGCGTCCCAATTCCGGTTGCGATCATCGGATACCGGCGGCGCTTGATTGGGTTGCGCGGCGATGCTCGCGCGACTACATCGTCGCGCCGAGCACCCAGGGCGCGAACTCGGCGCCGCCGAAATCGAAGCTCTCGCTCTTGGTCGGCTGGCCCGAGGCGGTCTTGAGGATGAGATCGAAGATGCGCTGGCCGCATTGTTCGACGCTCTCCTCGCCTTCGAGGATGGTGCCGCAATTGACGTCCATGTCCTCTTCCATGCGCCTGTACATGGGCGTGTTGGTGGCGAGCTTGATCGACGGCGCCGGCTTGCAGCCGAACACACTGCCGCGGCCCGTGGTGAAGCAGACGAGGTTGGCACCTCCTGCGACCTGCCCGGTCGCGGCCACGGGGTCGTAGCCGGGCGTGTCCATGAACACGAACCCCTTCTTGGTGACGGGCTCGGCGTAGCGCAGCACCTCGACGAGATTGGTGGTGCCGGCCTTCGCCATCGCGCCGAGCGACTTCTCCAGAATGGTGGTAAGGCCGCCGGCCTTGTTGCCGGGGCTCGGATTGGCGTTCATCTCGGCGCCTTCGCGCGCGGTGTACTCATCCCACCAGCGCATCAGGTCGACCAGCTTCTCGCCGACCTCGCGGCTGACGGCGCGGCGCGTCAAGAGATGCTCGGCGCCGTAGGTCTCCGGCGTCTCCGACAGGATCACGGTGCCGCCGTGACGCACGATGAGGTCGCTGGCTGCGCCGAGCGCAGGATTGGCCGATACGCCGGAATAGCCGTCCGAGCCGCCACATTGCAGCGCCACGGTGAGCTCGCTCGCCGGCACCGTCTCGCGCTGGACCTTGTTGGCGTCAGTCAGCGCCTCGCGCACGAAGGCGATGCCGGCTTCGACGGTCTTGCGGGTGCCGCCGACCTCCTGGATGTCCATCGCGCGCAGGCGTCCGGCGAGCTTCTGCTCTTCCATCAGGCCGCCGATCTGGTTCACCTCGCAGCCGAGACCGAGCACGATGACGTGCGAGAAATTGACGTGCCGCGCATAGCCGCCGAGTGTGCGGCGGAGCAACGCCAGCGGCTCGTTTTGTGTCATGCCGCAGCCGGTCTTGTGGGTCAGCGCAACCACGCCGTCGACGTTGGGGAAGTCAGCGAGCGGATTGTCGCCGGTGAACGGATTCTTCTTGAAGACGTCGGCGACGAGGCTGGCGACATGCGCGCTGCAATTCACCGAGGTGAGGATGCCGATATAATTGCGCGTGGCGACGCGGCCGTCCGGACGGCGGATGCCTTCGAAGGTCGCCGGCAGGTCGAAGTTCGGCGTCGGCTTGACGTCAGCGCAATAGGCATAGTCCTTGGCGAAATCACCCATTCCGCAATTCTGCACGTGCACGTGCTGGCCCGGCGCAATCGCTTGCGTGGCAAAGCCGATGATCTGGCCGTAGCGCTTGACCGGCTCGCCCACCGCGATCGGCTTGATCGCGACCTTGTGGCCGGAGGGGATGCGGTCGACCGTAGTCACGCCGTCGGCCACCAATGTTCCCGGCGGCAGGCTCGCGCGCGCGATCACCACACCATCATCGGGATGCAGGCGGATGACGGGGCTGATGGTCATGGCGGGTCTCCTTTGGAGGCGAATAGCGAATGGCGAGTGGCGAATGGAAAAGGGAGTAGCCCTATTCGCTACTCCCCATTCGCCATTCGCGAGTTTCTCAGGCCTTGCCGCCCGATTCCTTGCGGGTGGCGTTCACCTGCATCTTGGCGTAGGTCGTCATCAGGCCGACTTCATTGGACAGCGTCACCAGCTTGAAGCCCATGTTGGTCGCGCGCGCCGCGCCTTCGGCGCCGCTGCAATGGATGCCCGGGTTGAGGCCGCGCTTGCCGCACTCCTTGATGATCTTCTCGTAGATCGCGAGAATCTCGGGCTCGCTGCGGTCGAGCTTGGGCTCGAGGCCATAGGAGAAGCCGAGATCGGACGGGCCGATATAGACGCCGTCGATGCCTTCGACGTCGAGGATCGCTTCCATGTTCTCGACCGCGGTCCGCGTCTCCATCATCGGCAGCAGCACGATCTCGTCGTTGGCCGTCTTCTGATAGGAGCCGGCGGTGCCGTACATGCCGGCGCGGATCGGACCGTTGGAGCGCACGCCCTTGGGCGGATATTTCGAATAGGAGACCAGGTTCCTGGCTTCCTGCGGCGTGTTGACCATCGGGCAGATCACGCCATAGGCGCCGCCGTCGAGCACCTTGCCGATGATGCCGGGCTCGTTCCAGGGCACGCGGACCATCGGGGTGACCGGATGCTTGTCCATGGCCTGGAAGCACTGCACCATCGAGAGATAGTCCTGCACGCCATGCTGCATGTCGACCGTGACGCTGTCGAAGCCGCATTGCGCGATCATCTCGGCCGAGAAGCCGGAGGGAATGGCAAGCCACGCGTTGACGACCGCCTTGCCCGACTTCCAGATCTCTTTGACTTTATTGGCCACGTTGCCTTTCCTTCCCTGTTGCTCTCACTTCGCCGCGGATCGGTTGGGCCGCACTTTGAGCGAAAAAAAGCGTGAATGTCCATGGCTCTCGCCGCGCACGCACGCATATCAGGGTTCATCCCTCCGCGAGGGTATCATCTGTGCCTCCGAGCCCCGCAAGGCTCCGTTCGAGCTCGCCGAGCATCTCCTGCAATTCGGCGAGCTTGCGTGCGCCGAAGCGCCGCGTGATTTCGGCATAGATCGCTTCCGACGTCGGCGCGACCGACGCCATCAGCTTGAGCCCCTCCTTCGAGATCGAGACCATGCTGCGGCGCTGGTCGGCTTTCGCCGTCTTGCGCTCGATCAGGTTGCGCGCCTCGAGGTCTCGCAGGATGCGCGACAGGCTCGGCCCGAGCAGGAACGCGGTGCGCGCGAGTTCCGTGACCTCGACCGCCTCGATCGCCGCCAGCGCCCGCAGGATGCGCCATTGCTGCTCGGTCAGGCCGTGCTCGCGCAGCGAGGGACGAAACTGCCGCATCACCGCTTCCCGGGCCCGCAGCAGCGACATCGGCAGCGAGCGAGAGAAATCGCGCATCGGCACCTGGCGCGCAGCCGGCGGGTGACCATTGGCGGGATCGGCGGATTTCTTGGTCATGACGCCCTTTCAAGCCGCAAAACGTTTGCAGTGCAGCAAGCCGAATTTGTGTTTGACGCATTCACTTAACATGTTAAGTATCTCGCGGCACCACGATTTGTAAGATCACAAATGGCGCTTTCCAACGACGATATCCAAGCTTGCGCGAGGCGTCTGCACCAGGCGGAGAAGACCCGCACGCAGATCCGCCAGCTCTCGCAAGATTTCCCGGACATCAGCATCTCGGATGCGTACGCGATTCAGAAGGCCTGGGTCGACGCCAAGATCGCCGAGGGGCGCGTGGTCAAAGGCCACAAGATCGGCCTGACCTCGAAGGCGATGCAGAGTGCGCTTGGCATCGACGAGCCGGATTCCGGCGTGCTGCTCGACGACATGTTCTTCGCCGATGGAGGTTTGGTGCCGACCGAGCGCTTCATCGCGACGCGCGTCGAGGCCGAGCTCGCCTTCGTCATGAGCAAGCGCCTTTCTGGGCCCGACTGCACGCTATTCGACGTGCTCAACGCCACCGACTTCGTGGTGCCGGCGCTGGAGATTTTGGATACACGGATCGAGCGCGTCGATCCCAAGACCAAGGCGACGCGAAAGATCTTCGACACCATCGCCGACAATGCGGCGAATGCCGGCATCGTGCTCGGGGGGCGGCCGATCCGCCCGCTGGATGCTGACCTGCGCTGGATCGGAGTGCTGTGCTTCAAGAACGGCCAGCTGGAAGAGACCGGCCTTGCCGCCGGCGTGCTCAACCATCCCGCCACCGCCGTCGCCTGGCTCGCCAACAAGATCGCCCCGCTTGGGCTGGCGCTGGAGCCGGGCCAGGTCGTGCTCGCCGGCTCGTTCATCCGTCCGATCGAGACCCGCAAGGGCGACACAATCCAGGCTGATTATGGCGCCTATGGCTCGGTCAGCTGCTACTTCGCCTGAAGACAGGGAGTGAAACCGCGATGCCGCATTTCACCATCGAATATTCGGCCAATCTCGACGGCCGCCTCGACATCGCCGCGGTGTGCGAGGTCGTGCGCAAGGCAGCTAGCGAGACCGGTATCTTCCCGCTCGGCGGCATCCGCGTTCGTGCCATCCGCTGCGAGCACTATGCGATTGCGGATGCAAAGCAGGATTACGGCTTTCTCGACATGGTGCTGCGCATCGGCGAGGGCCGCGACCTGCCTACCCGCCAGAAGGCCGGCGAGCACGTCTTCCAGGCGCTCTCAAGACATCTCGATCCCGTCTTCGCCGCCAGC
Source organism: Bradyrhizobium sp. IC4060 (assembly GCF_020193715.1). Classification (NCBI taxonomy): domain Bacteria; kingdom Pseudomonadati; phylum Pseudomonadota; class Alphaproteobacteria; order Hyphomicrobiales; family Nitrobacteraceae; genus Bradyrhizobium; species Bradyrhizobium sp. IC4060. The sequence continues at coordinate 1,434,997 of NZ_JADYVJ010000001.1, forward strand.
AAGTTCGCCCTGTCGTTCGACATGCAGATCAACGACAAGGACACCAGCTGGAAGCGCAACAACATTCACGACGCCCTGAAAGCGGAGGCCGCTCATGGATAAGCCCACGCCGAAAGCCGATCTGTTCCAGGCCAACCGTGACCGCCTCGCGCCGCTTTTGAAGACTCTGCGCGCGGACGGCATCGGTCACATGACCGACGGAAAGACCGTCGCCTCGATCTCCGGCGAGACGTTCGAGACCAGGTCGCCGGTCGATGGTGCCGTGCTCGCCAGTGTCGCGCGGGGCAAGGCCGAGGATATCGACGCGGCGGCGACTGCGGCTGCGCTCGCCTTCAAGTCCTGGCGCGACATGGGTCCGGCCATGCGGAAGAAGCTGCTGCATCGGGTGGCCGACGCGATCGAGGACAATGCGGAGGACATCGCGGTACTCGAATGCATCGATACCGGGCAGGCCTATCGCTTCATGGCCAAGGCCGCGATCCGCGCCGCCGAGAATTTCCGCTTCTTCGCCGACAAATGCGCAGAAGCTCGCGACGGCCTCAACACGCCGAGCGACGAGCATTGGAACGTCTCGACGCGGGTGCCGATCGGCCCGGTCGGCGTGATCACGCCATGGAATACGCCATTCATGCTCTCGACCTGGAAAATCGCCCCGGCGCTTGCGGCCGGCTGCACGGTCGTGCACAAGCCGGCCGAATGGTCGCCGGTGACGGCCTCCATTCTCGCCAGGCTCGTCAAGGAAGCCGGCGTCCCCGACGGCGTGCTCAACACCGTGCACGGTTTCGGCGAGGAAGCGGGCAAGGCGCTGACCGAGCATCCCGCCATCAAGGCAATCGGCTTCGTCGGCGAGAGCGCGACCGGCTCGGCCATCATGATGCAGGGCGCGCCCACGCTGAAACGCGTGCATTTCGAACTCGGCGGCAAGAATCCGGTGATCGTGTTCGACGATGCCGATCTCGACCGCGCGCTCGATGCCGTCGTGTTCATGATCTACTCGCTCAACGGCGAGCGCTGCACCTCTTCCAGCCGCCTGCTGATCCAGCAGAGCATCGCGAAAGAATTCGTGGAGAAGCTGACGGCGCGGGTGAAGGCGCTCAAGGTCGGCCATCCCCTCGATCCCGCCACCGAGATCGGCCCGCTGATCCACGAGCGGCACTTGGCAAAGGTCTGCTCGTATTTCGACGTGGCGCGCCAGGACGGCGCGACGATCGCGGTCGGCGGCAAGGCCTATGACGGGCCCGGCGGCGGGCATTATGTCGAGCCGACACTGGTGACCGGGGCGCACGGCAAGATGCGGGTGGCGCAGGAGGAGGTGTTCGGGCCGTTCCTCACCGTGCTGCCGTTCCGCGACGAGGCGGACGCGGTCGAGATCGCCAACGACATCCGTTACGGTCTGACCGGCTATGTCTGGACCAATGACATGGGACGCGCGCTGCGCGTTGCCGATGCGCTGGAGGCCGGCATGATCTGGCTGAACTCGGAGAATGTCCGCCACCTGCCGACGCCGTTCGGCGGCATGAAGGCTTCAGGCATCGGGCGCGACGGCGGCGATTATTCGTTCGACTTCTACATGGAAACCAAGCACGTCTCGCTGGCGCGGGGCACGCACAAGATTCAGAAGCTGGGAATTTAGCGGCGGTGTCATTCCGGGGCGGCTCGAAGAGCCGAACCCGGAATCCATCGAGCAGCAGAGTTGGTGGATGAATGGATTCCGGGTTCGTGCTTCGCACGCCCCGGAATGACGAAGCCGAGAGAGGGGAAACGCACATGCCGGTACCGCAACACGTCTTCGAGCCGCCGTTCAACATCATCCGCTCGAGCCACGTCGTGCTCGACGTCACCGATTTGAAGCTGAGCCGCGAGTTCTACGAAAGCATGGTCGGCCTGCATGTCGAGGACGCGGACGACGAGGTCGTGTACCTGCGCGCGGCCGAGGAGCACCAGCATCACTCCCTGGTGCTACGGAAAGCCGCCGCGCCGGCTTGCGCCCGGCTCGGCTTCAAGGTCGGCAACGACAAAGATCTCGACAAGGCCGCCGCGTTCCTGTCCGAGAACGGCCTCGCCTACGCCTTCGTCGACCAGTCGTTCCAGGGCCGCACGCTGCAATTCACCGATCCCTTTGGCTTTAGAATCGAGCTCTACGCGGCGATGGAGCGGCGGCCGCATCTCCTGCGCCGCTACGACCTCTATCGGGGCTGCCACCCGCAGCGGCTCGACCATTTCAACGTCTTCGCCGCCGAAGTGCAGGACACCATGGAATTCTACGCCCGGCTCGGCTTTCGCCTCACCGAATATGCCGAGGAGGACGGGCCGGACGGGCGCATCGCCGCGGCCTGGATGCATCGCAAGGGCAATGTCCACGATTTCGCCATCACCAACGGCAAGGGTCCGCGGCTGCACCATTTCGCCTATTGGACGCCGACGGCGATGAACATCATCCATCTCTGCGACGTCATGGCTTCGCAGGGCTTCGTGAAGAACATCGAACGCGGTCCGGGACGCCACGGTATCTCGAACGCGTTCTTCCTCTATGTGCGCGATCCCGACGGACACCGCCTCGAGCTCTACACCAGCGATTATTTCACCGGGGACCACGACCACGAGCCGCTGCGCTGGTCGCTGCGCGATCCGCGCCGTCAGACGCTGTGGGGCGCCCCTGCCCCGCGCTCCTGGTTCGAGCAGGGCTCGCCGTTCACGGGGCAGGCCGTGCGCGAGCCGAAATTCGTGGCCGATGTGCTGGTGGCGGATTGATGAAGCTGCCTCGTCTCGCCACCTATTCCGTCAAGGGTGATGTCAGCTATGGCGCCGTCCTGGAGGGCGGCATCGTCGATCTCTCCGCGCGTCACGCCAGAGACTATCCCACGCTGCGCGAGGTGATCGCTGCGGGCAAGCTGATCAGCTTTGCCGAAGAGGCCGCTGGCCGCAAACCGGATCACGCGCTCACTGAGATCACCTGGCTGCCGCCGGTCCCGGCGCCGGAGAAGATCATCTGCATCGGCGTCAACTATCCCGACCGCAATGTCGAGTACAAGGACGGCCAGGAGGCGCCGAAATATCCGAGCATGTTCATGCGCTCGCCCCGCTCCTTCGTCGGCCACGACACGCCGCTGGTGCGCCCGCGCGCCTCCGCGCAGCTCGACTATGAAGGCGAGATCGTGCTGGTGATCGGCAAGCCAGGCCGGCATATCCCCGAAAGCACAGCGCTCGATCACATCGCGGCGCTGACACTGTGCAACGAGGGCTCGGTGCGCGACTGGCTGCGCCACGCCAAGTTCAACGTGACGCAAGGCAAGAACTTCGATTCCAGCGGCAGCCTCGGCCCGTGGCTCGTGCCCTACACGCGGGAATCGCAGGTCGCCGACATCAGGCTCACCACGCATGTCAACGGCGAGCTCAGACAGGATGATCGCACCAGCCGGCTGATGTTTTCGTTCCGCTATCTCCTGAACTATATCTCGACCTTCGCAACCCTCGTCCCCGGCGATATCATCGTCACGGGCACGCCGACCGGCGCGGGTGCGCGGTTCGATCCGCCGCGATATCTGAAGCCCGGCGACATCGTCGAGGTCGAGGCCGAGGGGATCGGACGCTTGCGCAACGGCGTGGTCGACGAAGCCTGAACAACAAGCGAAATGGAATAGCCAAATGACCAGCCTCACCGGCGGCGAAGCGATCGTAAGCGGGCTTGTCGCCCACGGCGTCGACACCGTGTTCGGCCTGCCCGGAGCGCAGGTCTACGGCCTGTTCGACGCCTTCCACCAGGCCCAGCTCAAGGTGATCGGCGCGCGGCACGAGCAGGCCTGCGGCTACATGGCATTCGGCTATGCGCGCTCCAGCGGCCGGCCCGGCGTGTTCAGCGTGGTACCCGGCCCGGGCGTGCTCAATGCCAGCGCGGCGCTGCTCACCGCGTTCGGCTGCAACGAGCCGGTGCTGTGCGTCACCGGCCAGGTGCCGACTTCGTTCCTGGGCAAGGGTCGCGGCCATCTGCATGAGATGCCGGACCAGCTCGCAACCTTGCGCACCTATGTGAAATGGGCCGAGCGCATCGAATATCCCGGCAATGCGCCGACGATCGTGGCACGCGCGTTCCAGGAGATGATGTCGGGACGGCGCGGCCCCGCCTCGGTCGAGATGCCCTGGGACGTCTTCACGCAGCGCGCGGCAACAGTGCCTGCGCAGGTGCTGGAGCCGCTGCCGGCGCCGCAGCCCGATCCTGATATGATCAAGCAGGCCGCCGCGCTCATCAGGACCAGCAAGGCGCCGATGATCTTCGTCGGCAGCGGCGCGATCGAAGCGGGTGAGGAGATCCTCGAACTCGCCGAGATGATCGATGCGCCCGTGGTCGCCTTCCGTAGCGGCCGCGGCATCGTCTCCAATGCGCACGAGCTCGGGCTCACCATGGCCGCGGCCTACAGGCTGTGGCCGAACACCGATCTCATGATCGGCATCGGCACGCGGCTGGAGCTGCCGACCATGTCGCGCTGGCCGTATCGGCCCGCTGGCCTGAAGTGCATCCGCATCGACATCGATCCGGTCGAGATGCGGCGGTTCTCGTCCGACACTGCGATCGTCGCCGACGCCAGGGCCGCGACCCGCGATCTCGCTGCCGCCGTGGGCAAGGCCGGCTACAGCAAGACCTCCGGACGGCGCGGCACGATCCGCGAGGCCACCGCGGCCGCGCAAGCCGAGATCCAGCGGGTCCAGCCGCAGATGGCCTATCTCAACATCCTGCGCGAGGTACTGCCGGCGAACGCGATCGTCACCGACGAACTATCGCAGGTCGGCTTCGCCTCCTGGTACGGCTTTCCGGTGTACCAGCCGCGCACCTTCATCACCTCGGGCTACCAGGGCACGCTCGGCTCGGGTTTCCCGACCGCGCTCGGCGCCAAGGTCGCCAATCCCGACAAGCCGGTGGTGGCCATCACCGGGGACGGCGGCTTCATGTTCGGCGTGCAGGAGCTTGCCACCGCCGTGCAGTTCAACATCGGCGTGGTGACGCTGGTGTTCAACAACAACGCCTACGGCAATGTCCGCCGCGACCAGCGCCAGCATTTCGATGGCCGCGTGGTGGCGTCCGACCTCATCAATCCGGATTTCGTCAAGCTCGCGGAATCCTTTGGCGTCGCCGCGGCGCGCGTCACCGCGCCGGAGCAGTTCAAGGCGGCGATGGAGAAGGCGCTCGGCCACGGCGGGCCGGTGCTGATTTCAGTCGAGGTGCCCAGGGATTCCGAAGTCAGCCCGTGGGCTTTCATTCACCCGCCGAAGCCTTGAGGCCGGACGCTCCCTGTAGCCGCGCGGCTGCAATCACCAGCAGACCGGCGCCTGCGACCGACCAGCAGGCGACCGGCGCCCAGTGCAGCAGCGGCGCGTATTCCGGCATCTTCTGCAGGCCGCCGGCAACCGCCGCCATCCGCGCGAAGGTGCCGAGGGCGAGCGCGGAGAAGACGAGGCCCGTGACCTTGCCTTCAGCGCCGGTCGAGCCGATCGCGAGCGCAGCCGAGACCGCGCTCATCAGCATGCAACCCCACGCGGCTCCGGCGAGAAATTGCGCGGCGATCAGCATGTTGAGATTGCCGGCGAACTCGGCCGCCGCAATCGCCACCGCACCGAACAAGCCCGCGGCACCCATCACGACGAGGCCGCCACGATGCTTGACGACGAGGCTTGCCGGAAACATCGCGATGTTGAAGCCGATCCAGAACACCGGCATCAGCCATTGCAGGTCGCCGGGAGCTGCAAAGCGCAGATAGAACGGCGCGCTGTTCATGGCAAAGTGCAGCTGGTAGCCGAGTGCGAGCGCGACCATCGCGACGATGAAGGTGATCGGGACGAGACCGAGCGGTGCTGCCGCTTCGTCCGGTGTGGGCGGCACGGTGTCGTGCGCCACGTCGTGCTCGATCCTGGACAGCCCGAGCGCGGTCAGGAGCAGCACCACGCTGGAGATCACGAACGGCAACCGCGCATCGTGCTCGCGCAGCACCACGCCGAGATAGGGCGAGAGCGCGCCGGCGACGCCGTAGCCGAGCATGGCGAGCGCTGCGAGGAACGGCACCTGCGGCTGGGCGCGGTATTTGCCGAGCAAGGTCAGTGGCGGCGCCCGCAACGCGGAGGACGTGATCGACCAGATCACGATCAGCGCAATGAACCAGCCCTGCGCCGCCGCACCGGCTCCGGCAACGAACGGCAGCGCGACGAAGGCGCCGCAGGAGACCGCGGCCACGACGGCGACGAACAGGCCGAGCCTGCCGACATGGGGCGCGAGCCTGTCGGCGGCTACTCCCATCGCGGTGTCGGCAATGGTGAAGATCGCCTGATCCAGCATCAGGATCAGGATCACGGCGGACGACGCGATGCCGACCTCGGCCGCTAGCTTTGGCAGGTAGACGACATAGGTCGTCCAGCCGAGCGTGAACACCAATTGCAGGCCTGCGAGATAAAGCCCCGTGCGGTTCGCCGTGCCCGTGCCGGCCGAGCTCTGTGTGGTGGTCATGTCGCCGCCTCCCCGCCCGAAGCTTAGACGAGCGAAGGCGGCGAGGAAACGCGTTAGCGCGTCCTGCGGAAGGTCAGATTGATCCGCTTCCGGCCGAGCAGCGGATGCTCGCCGTCGGCGAGCGGTGCGACGCCGTGATAGACGAGCCTGCTGGCCCCGCCCCAGACCACGACGTCGCCATGGACGAGGCGGAAGCGGCGCGGCTTGTCGGCGCGCGCAAGGCCGCCGAACAGGAAGGTCGCGGGCAGGCCGAGCGAGACCGAGACGATCGGCGCGGAATAGTCCAGCTCGTCCTTGTCCTGATGCAGCGACAGCCGCGTGCCCGGCTCGTAGCGGTTGACGAGGCAGGCATCGGGGGCAAAGCCTTCAAAGCCGCCCTGCTCCGCGGCGCGGCGGGCGAGATCGGCCAACAGCGGCGGCATCGCCGGCCATGGCGCACCGGTGCGCGGATCGATCGGGTCGTAGCGATAGCCGGTGTGATCGGTGATCCAGCCGCGCTCGCCGCAATTGGTCATCGCCACCGACATTAGATGGCCGCCCGGCGTCGTCATCCGCCGGAACGGCGATTGCGCGACGACGGCGCGCACGGCGTCGATCAGCCCGCTCTCGATCGGCTTGACGAAGCCGCGCAGCAGCACGGCCCCATCGGCGATGTTTTCGCGCGACGGTTGGGCTTCTGCGACGCTATCGAACAAATCAGCCGTCAACGGCTCCGCTCATTTGGCATCGTGAAAAATCACACCCAGCGTGTGGCGCCGGCCGGACCTGATCCGGCTGACGCCGTGGCGGAGATTAACGCGGTACGTGCCGCGTGTCCCCTGCACCGGACGATGATGCACAGCGAAGGCGACCGCATCGCCCTGTGCCAGCGGCACCACCTCGGCGCGGGACTGCATGCGCGGGCGCTGCTCGGTCAGCACGAACTCGCCGCCGGTGAAATCGCGTCCGGGCTCGGACAGCAGGATCGCAACCTGGAGCGGGAACACGTGCTCGCCATAGAGGTCCTGGTGCAGGCAATTGTAATCACCGGCCTCATATTGCAGCAGCAGGGGCGTCGGCCGCGTCTGCCCGGCGTCGTGGCAGCGCTTCAGGAACGCCGCGTGCGCGGTGGGATAGCGGATGTCGATGCCCATCGCCTCGTTCCAGCGGTTGGCGACGGCTTGAAGATGCGCGTAGAGCGCCGGGCGGAGCTGCGCGATCAGATCGGGCAGCGGATAGGCGAAGTACTTGTACTCGCCGCGGCCGAAGCCGTGGCGGCCCATCACGATGCGGCTGCGGAAGTGCGCATCGTCCGGGTAGAGCGCGGCGATGGCGCGGCATTGGTCAGGCGTCAGCAGGTTGTTCAGGACGGCGCAGCCCTGGGTGTCGAGCTCGGCGGTGATCTGCGGCCAGTCGAGGGCGTCGACATGGTCGGCGAGGTTGGGAACGGAGTCTGGTGCGGAAACGCGTTTCGCGATGGCCATAGCAATCATCCCATTCACATCCGTCATTCCGGGGCGCGACGAAGTCGCGAGCCCGGAATCCATAACCACGATCGGGAGTATGGATTCCGGGCTCGCGCCCAAGTGGGCGCGCCCCGGAATGACGGGGTGTGGCAGACGGCGACCGCCACGGCCACCCGATTTCCGTATCTCTCCCGTCATTGCGAGGAGCCCTCGCGACGAAGCAATCCAGACTGGCTCCGCGGAGAGAGCCTGGATTGCTTCGCTTCGCTCGCAATGACGCGGAGAGAGATCAGCCCCTCACCGACAGTTTCGTAGGGTGGGCAAAGGCGCTCTTGCGCCGTGCCCACGTCTTCGCAATACGTGGGCACGCTTCGCTTTGCCCACCCTACGAGGCCGTCGCTTGTGGCGCGAGTTACCCCCTCACCGGCAACGTCGCCACGTCGTAGCCGTGCCTGATCGTTCGCTTCAGCACGGGGTCTTCCAGCTCGAAGTCGAAGCGGTCGGCCGGGCGGATGCCGCCCTTGGCGGCGAAGGTGCCGCCGAACATGGCGCAGCCGTCTGGGAACTTGCCACCGTCAAAGCCGCGCGCGATGAGGTCGGCGACCGGCAGCATCGCGTCCAGCGTGCCCTCTTGGTAGAGCACGCGCTCGCCCTTGATGGTGGCGTAGGAGCGCAGGAGCATCTTGTCCCAATGGCCGATGACGTCCTCGAGCTCCCACAGCGTCGAGGCGATCGGCTTGTCGCACATCTGCTTGGACACCGTGACGTTGTAGGCCTCGACCTTGCGGTCGGTGTGATCGGAGCCGCAGCCGACGAAGATGCGGCCCTGCCAGCCGATCAGCACGAATTCGACCTCGCCGGAGGAATCGCCACCGGTGCATTCGATGCTGTCCTCCTGGGTCAGCCGGCGCGCCGAGGCGCGATAGTAGATCGGCGTCGAGGCTGGGCGGGCGATGCCCATCTCCTCCAGCTCGGCGATGTGCTTGTCGCGCGCGACCGTGTCGCGGCCGGTCCAGCCGGCGATGACCAGCTGGTCGATCGGCAGCGTCAGCGGCGTGGTGGTGTCCTGGGCATCGACGGTGAACGTGAGATCAAACACGAATGACGGCCTCCATGCCGGCAGCAAGCTCGAAGATGCGGCGGTCCGAGCCGCCTGCGCCCGCCAGCATCAGGCCGACGGGAACGTCGCCCTCGCGATGACAGGGCAGCGAGATGGCGCAACCGTCGATCAGGTTGATCAGGCTGCAATTGCGCAAGGCGCGGATGTTCTCGCGGGTGAACGCCTGATCGTCGGCGAGGTCGGCGATCTTCGGCGGTGTGTTGGGCGTGGTCGGCAGCACCAGCGCGTCATAGGGCGCGATGCGCGCATTGACGCGCGCGATCAGCGAGCGGCGCTCGTTGAGCAGATCGATGTAGTCGGCCGCGCTCTGCGCCTCGCCGCGCATGATGCGCACAGCGACCCTGGGATCGTAGACGTCGCCCTTGGCCGTGATGAGATAGCGGTGCCAGGCATAGCTCTCGGAGGCCGCGAAGCCGCCCTTGGCATTCATCGGGCCGACGTCGTGGAACTCCGCCATCTCGATACGCTCGACGATGGCACCGTGATCGGACAGCGTCTTCAGCGCGCGCTCGAAGGTCTTGGCCACCTCGGCGTCGAGGTCATCGAGCGCGATCGTGATGGGCACCGCGAGGCGCATGCCCTGGATCGGCCGCGGCCTCAAGGCGACGATCGGCTCGCCCGCGAGCACGGCATCGAGTATGGCACAGCAGCTGACCGATCGCGCCAGCGGCCCGATGCTGTCGAGCGAGAACGACAGCGGCACCGAGCCGTCGAGCGGCACGCGCCGCTGCGTCGGCTTGTAGCCGACGATGCCGTTGAAGGCGGCCGGAATCCGGCAGGAGCCGCCAGTGTCGGTGCCGAGCGCGCCATGCGCCATGCCGTCGAGCACGGACACCGCTGCGCCGGCGGACGAGCCGCCCGGCACGTGGCCTTCGGACCGGTTCCAGACCCCCTTCGGCGTGCCAAAATGCGGATTGATGCCGATGCCGGAATAGGCGAACTCGGTCATGTTGGTGCGGCCAATCACGACGAAGCCGGCCTTGCGCAGCCGCGCCACCGTCGCGGCATCGTGCTCGGCAGGGGCTGAGTCATCCAGCGCGCGCGAGCCGGCGCGCGTCACCTGGCCCTTGATGTCGAACAGATCCTTGATCGAGACCGGGATGCCCGCATAGCGCGACGGCGCCGCCTTGGCCTTGCGCAAGGCATCCATCGCATCGGCGGCGGCGAGCGCGGCGTCCTTGTCGACATGGATGAAGGCGCGCTGGCCCTCGCCCGCGGGGTCGGCGATCCTGGCGAGGCAGGCCTCGACCAATTTGCGGGAGATGATGCGGCCGCTTTCGAGGTCTTCGGCAAGCTGCGCCAGTGTCGGAAAATCAGGCATGTCTGTCTCACGGAATATTTCGCGCGCAATCTATAGCGCTGGCTCAGCTCGACACAAGCATTGTGCGCATGATGGCATGCATGCGCATTGCTGGACCGTTGACGCGCCATGGTCGATTGTCGCATCAAGTTCGAAACCGGCGGGCGCGAGGCCTGTCTTTGGGAGGAGCCGCCCACATGGCCGAACCGCAGCGCGCGCGACCGAAACCGACGCCGGAGACCCAGCATTTCTGGGACGGCACCAAGGCCGGCGAATTGCGCCTGCAGCGCTGCGATGCCTGCGCCCATGTCTACTTCCCGCCGCGCCCGTTCTGCCCCTCCTGCGCCTCGCGCAAGGTCAGCATCTTCAAGGCCAGCGGCAAGGGCTTTCTCTACAGCTACGTGATCAACCATCGTCCGGCCGCGCCGGGCTTCACGCCGCCTTACGCCATCGCGGTGGTCGAGCTCGACGAGGGCCCGCGGATGATGAGCAACATCATCGACTGCCCGCAGACACCCGAGGCGCTCGAACTCGACATGAAGCTCGAGGTCGCGTTCCAGGAGCTCGACGACAAGATCACCCTCCCCGTCTTCCGCCCGGCGAAGGGGTAAGGTCATGCGCAAGAACCAGGTTGCCGTCGTCGGCGCAGCCGAGACCACCGAGCTCGGTGTCATCCCGACCGCCTCGCAGCTCCAGCTGCACGCGGATGCCGCGCTCAACGCCATTGCCGACGCCGGGCTGAAGCTGTCCGACATCGACGGCTTTGCCACCGCCGTCGAAACGCCGCAGCAGGTCTGCCACTATCTCGGCATCAAGCCGACCTGGGTGGACGGCACCTCGGTCGGCGGCTGCTCCTTCATGCTGCATGTCCGCCACGCCGCGGCGGCGATCGAGGCGGGTCTGTGCAAGACCGTGCTGATCACCCATGCCGAGAGCGGCAAGTCGATGATCGGCAAACTGCCGCGCTCGACGCCGGCCGACAGCCTCAACGGCCAGTTCGAGGCGCCCTACGGCGTCTACGGCCCGCCAAGCATGTTCCCTATTCCCGTGCTGCGCTTCATGAAGACCTACGGCATCACCCACGAGCAGCTGGCTTCGGTTGCGGTGGTGCAGCGGGAATGGGCGGCGAAGAATCCGCGCGCGATGATGAAGGAGCCGATCACGGTCGCCGATGTCCTCAACTCGCGCATGATCGCCTATCCTTTCCGGCTTCTGCAGTGCTGCCTCGTCACCGACGGCGGCGGCGCGCTGATCCTGACCTCGGCCGACCGCGCCAGGGATTTTCCGCGCAAGCCGGTCTACATCATGGGCACCGGCGAGAGCGTCGAGACGCCGATGGTCAGCCAGATGGAGACGTTCAACTCCTCGCGTGCGTTCAAGACCGCCGGGCCGCTGGCGTTCAAGGAAGCCGGCATCGCGCACGGGGATGTCGACCATCTCATGATCTACGACGCCTTCGCGCATCTGCCGTTGTTCGGACTCGGCGACCTCGGCTTCATGCCTTACGAGGAAACCGGCCAGTTCATCGCCGACAGCAACACGCGTCCCGGCGGGAAACTGCCGCTCAACACCAATGGCGGCGGCCTGTCCTACATGCATTCGGGCATGTACGGCATGTACGCGCTGCAGGAGAGTGTGCGTCAGATGCGCGGGATCGCGCCGGCGCAGGTGCCGAACGCGAAGATTTCGGTGTGCCACGGCGTCGGCGGCATGTTCGCGGCGAGTGGCACGATCGTGTTTACGAACGAGAGGTAATGCGCCGCTCGCCTCTCCCTCTCCCCGTTCTTACGGGGAGAGGGTTGGGGTGAGGGGCCTCTCTCCACGGATGAGATGGCCGCGAGACCTGTACCCCCTCACCCGGATCGCATCTTCGATGCGATCCGACCTCTCCCCGCAAGCGGGGCGAGGTAACAAACGCCGGAACGCATAGCGGAGAACCCACATGAGCAAATCACTGCAAGACAAGGTCATCATCGTCACCGGCGCAGGCCGTGGCATCGGGCGCGAGATTGCACTTCTGTGCGCCGCCGAGGGCGCCAAGGTCGTCGTCAACGATCCCGGCGGAGCCGCCGACGGCGCCGGCGCGAACGCGGCGCCCGCCGAGGAGGTGGTCGAGGAGATCAAGAAGCGCGGCGGCACGGCGGTCGCCAATTTCGAGAGCGTCGCGGAAGCGATCCCCGCCAGCAAGATCGTGAAGACCGCGACCGATCATTTCGGCCGGCTCGACGGCGTCGTCAACAATGCCGGCATCCTGCGCGACATGATCTTCCACAAGATGAGCGTGGAAGCGTTCGAAGCCGTCATCAAGGTGCATCTGATGGGCTCGTTCTACGTCAGCCACGCCGCGGCGCGCATCTTCCGCGAGCAGGAGTCGGGCTCGTTCGTGCACTTCACCTCGACCTCCGGCCTGATCGGCAATTTCGGACAAGCCAATTACGCGGCGGCCAAGCTCGGCATCGTCGGGCTGTCGAAGTCGATCGCGCTCGACATGGGCCGCTTCAACGTCCGCTCCAACTGCGTCTCGCCGTTCGCCTGGACCCGCATGATCGGCACCATCCCGACCGAGACCGACGCCGAGAAGGCGCGTGTCGAGAAGATCAAGCAGATGGGCCCGGAGAAGATCGCCCCGCTCTGCGGCTATCTGCTCGGCGATTCCGCCAAGGACGTCACCGGCCAGATCTTTGGCGTGCGCATGAACGAGATCTTCCTGTTCAGCCAGAACCGTCCGATCCGCTCGGTGCAGCGGAACGAAGGCTGGACTCCGCAGTCGATCGCGGAACACGGCATGCCGGCGCTGAAGGGCTCGTTCTACAAGCTCGATCGTTCGGCCGACATCTTCACCTGGGATCCGGTGTGAGATTGCGCGAATAGGGGGTGGCGAATGGCGAATAGGGTTTCTATTCGCTACTCGCAATTCGCAATTCGCCCTACCCCGTATTCCTCAACCCCGCCGAGATGCCGTTGATGGTCAGCTGGATCCCGCGCAGCACCTGCTCGTCGGGGTTCTGCGCGCGGTGCTCTCTCAAGAGCTCGACCTGCACGTGGTTGAGCGGATCGAGATAGGGGAAGCGGTGGCGCACGGAGCGCTCCAGCAGCGGGTTGCCCTGGAGCAGACGGTCCTGACCCATGATGTCGAGCAGCGTCTCGATGCAGGAATGCCATTCGCGGCGGATGCGGCCAAAGATTTTTTCGCGCAAGGCCTCGTCCGGCACCAGCTCGGCATAGCGCGAGGCGATCGCGATCGAGCTCTTGGCCAGCACCATGTCCATGTTCGACAGCAGCATGCGGAAGAACGGCCATTCCTGGTAGAGCTCTTTCAGGAACGGCATGCCCTGCTCTGGATGCTCCGCGATCCACTGTTCGACCGCGCTGCCGAAGCCGTACCAGCCCGGCAGCATCAGTCGGCATTGCGCCCAGGAGAACACCCAGGGAATCGCGCGGAGGTCCTCGATCGCGCGGGTCTTCTTGCGCGAGGCCGGACGGCTGCCGATGTTGAGCGTGGCGATCTCGTTGATGACGGTGGACGACCAGAAGTACTCGACGAAGCCTTCGGTCTCGTAGACGAGGCCGCGATAGGCCTTGAAGGCGAGGTTCGAGAGTTCGTCCATCGCGGTCAGATATTCGCGGCGCGGCGCGCTCTGGCGCGGATGCAGCAGACTTGCCTCCAGCGTCGCCGCGGCGAGGATTTCCAGATTGTTGCGGCCGACCTCGGTGTTGGAATATTTCGACGAGATGATCTCGCCCTGCTCGGTGATGCGGATCTGGCCGTTCACCGCGCCGCCGGGCTGCGCGATGATGGCGTCATAGCTCGGCCCGCCGCCGCGCCCCACCGAGCCGCCGCGGCCGTGGAACAGGCGTAAGCGCACGTGGTGCCGCTCAAACACTTCGACGAGGCCGATCTCGGCCTTGTAGAGCTCCCAGCCCGAGGTGACGAAGCCGCCGTCCTTGTTGCTGTCGGAGTACCCAAGCATGACCTCCTGCACGCTGCCGCGGCTGTCGACGAGCCGGCGGTAATCGTGCAACGACAGCATGCGGTCCATGATGCTGCTCGAAGCCTGCAAATCCTCGATGGTCTCGAACAGCGGCACGATGTTGATGGCGCTGCGGCCGGAGGGATGGACGAGGCCGACCTCCTTCAGGAGCACGGCGACCTCGAGCATGTCCGACATGCCCTTGCACATCGAGATGATGCATTGAGGAATGGCGTCCGAGCCGAATTTCGCATGCGCTTCCGCGGCGGCATGGAACACGTTGAGCTCGCCCATCGTCTCGTCGCTGTATTTGACGAAGGGCGAGACCAGCGCGCGCGTCGAGCGCAATTCGTTGGTCAGCAGCGAGATGCGAGCGTCCTCGCCAAGCGCGAGATAGGACATGCCGGGATTGGCGGCGTCGATCAACTCGGCGATGGTGCGCTCGTGGACGGCCGAGTTCTGGCGAATGTCGAGCCGGGCCAGGTGAAAGCCGAAGCAATCCACCGCGCGGCGCAAGAGCCGCAGCCGGCCGCGCGCGATGACGCGGGCGTTGTTGGAGATCAGCGAGCGATGCAGCACGTCGAGATCGGCTAGCAGCTCCCTGACGCTCTCGTAAGGCGCCGCTTTGCCGACAGGCCGGCGCGTGATCTCGACTTCGAGCTTTTCGGCCGTCGCGGTGAGGCGGGCATAGATGCCTGAGACTGCCAGGCGATAGGGCTCGCCGCTCCGGTGCGGCGAGGTGTCCGGCGAACGCTCCGCAAGCGTGCGCAGCTCCTCGGAGACGTCGGCGAGATGGGCTGCGATCGACAGCTCCGCGCCGAGCACGTGCAGCTCGTTGAGATAGAACTGCATCACCCGGCTCGACTGCAGCCGCAGCGTGCCGCGCATCACGTCGGCGGTGACGAAGGGATTGCCGTCGCGGTCGCCGCCGATCCAGCTGCCCATGCGCAGGAACGAGGCAAGGTCGCCGGCCGCCTGCTCGCCGCTCTCCTCCAGCCGATCCTCCAGCGCGTTGATGAGCCGCGGCACCTCGCGCAGGAAGGTGTAGTCGTAGAACGACAGGCCGTTGGCGACCTCATCCAGCACGGTGAGCTTGGTCCGGCGCAAGAGGTTGGTCTGCCACAGCGTCAGCACCTCGCGGCGGAGCTGCTCGTCGCTGGCAGCCGCCTCCTCCGCGGTCAGTGCAACCCGCTCGCGGCGATCGAGCAGGGCTGCGATCTCCATCTCGCGGTCCATGGTGCTCTTGCGGCGGACCTCGGTCGGATGCGCGGTCAACACCGGGCTGACCAGCGCGGTCTTGAAGAAGTTGCGGAGCTGGTCGGGACCAATGCCCGCCGCCTTGGCGTGCGCCAGTGTCTCCGCCAGCACGCCGGAGCCGCCATTCTTGGCCGCCGCGCGCGCGCGCATCTGACGGATGTTGTTCTGGTCCTCGGCGATGTTGGCAAGGTGCGAGAAATAGCTGAAGGCGCGGACGATCCGCACCGTCTCGGAGGTCGACATGCTGTCGAGGATCTGCTCGAGCTCGCGGCGGGCGAGCCGGTCCTCGTCGCGGTGGAACCTGATCGAGGTCTGCCTGATGCGCTCGACCAGGTCGAACACGTCGGCGCCCTCCTGGTCGCGCACGGTGTCGCCCAGAATGCGCCCGAGCAGGCGGATATCGTCCCGCAGCCGGGCATCGGCCTCCATCGCCTGGAAATCCTCAGGGCGGTTGGGGCGCTGCTCAGTGCTGTCGGATGGTACGGTCTGGAGGGACATGGCTCGCTCCCCTGCTCGCGCCCTTGGCGGCCCGGTCCGGCGGAGTGTGCGATACTTTTCTACCGCAGTGCAAGATGAAGTTGGGGCGACGCACCGTGGATCGGAGTGCGACGACCTCGTGTCCCGGACAAGCAGCAACGCCTTCGAGCGTTGCTGCGCCGAGCCGGGACCCAGGAGCCTCAGAGCACATCGCCGCAATGGGCCCCGGCTCTGCAGCGCACCACGCCGCGAAGGCGCGGCGCACTGCGCTGCGTCCGGGGCACGAGAAAATAGCTAGTCGTATAATAAGCATGCCTTCGCGGTCTCGCGGCGCAGGCGCCCGAAGTTTTGCTTTCCGTTTCGCCCTCATCGAGAAGCAAGGGCGCAGGGAAGGCCGGGCGCCAGCCGGCACCCAAGGTCCGCACGCGACAAGACGCACGCGGGGTGACCACAGGTGATGCCGGAACATCCCGGCCTTCCCTGCGCAATGGTTTTACGGCTTATGGCGCGCTCTCCCCGGGGAGCGATGCACTATTGCCCCCGTCGCCTTGCGGATCACTGATGCGCGCACCCGGTCGGGCCGCTTCACCACCGCAAGCCTTGACGCACAGACCCCGGGCGTCAGGACCACACGCTTTTGCCGTCCGCGGACGTCTCTCCCGGACTGTCGGAAGCTCGCGCGTGCTCGCCCCCAATGCCGAAAAGCAACGTTGTGACCACACCGTGTCGTGCCGCGGATCGCGATGGCTCACGGGTTTGCCCGCCCTGCCATCCCGTCACGCGCCGGCGCTGCCGCGTCCATCGCATCCTGGCCTACGTATCGTGACGATCGCGAAACGTCCCTTTAACGAGCCGGGATGTGCTGCGGTTTACCCGAAACAGCGAATTCGGTCAATCAGAATATTTGCACTCCCGCCATTTGACCTGCATTGGCGTGTTTTGCCCGTCGGGCAACGCGAGGCATGGTGTGCGCCGCATCGCCTGGCCGCGTCCCGCCGCAGCCAAAGGCGCCCCCGGCGTCTGGTTTGCCACCGACAGCCAGCGCAACAAACGAATGAGGTTCGTGGCCAAGAGCTGACGTCTCGACCATGTCCAATTCCAGCGCTTGCTACCGCCAGAAAGCAAGATGACAACTTGCGGCGATGGTGGCAGAATGATGACAGACGTGGTTTGAAGACTTGGCGACCAAGAACAACGAAGAGAATAGTTCGCCGCGGTCACGTTGTCCAAGGGAGGAGATGGCTCATGAAACGCATGTTTCTGGGACTGGTCGCCGTTGCCCTGATCGCTTCGGCGTTTGTCGTATCCACCACAACAGTCATGGCGCAGACGAAGGTGTTGAAGATGCAGGCCACATGGCCGGCGTCGCTCACGCTCTATGACAACTTCACCTATTTCGTCGATCGAGTGAACAAGCTGTCAGCCGGCGCGCTGAAGATCGAGGCGATGCCCGCCGGCCAGGTCGTGCCGGCGTTCGAGGTGCTGGACGCAACCAACAAGAAGGTGCTCGACGGAGCGCATGCGTGGGCCGGCTACTGGACCGGCAAGAACAAGACCGCGATCCTGTTCACCGGCGGTCCCGGCGGCACCTTCGGCATGGACTTCATGGACGTGATGGGTTGGCTCTATCACGGCGGCGGCCTCGAGCTTTACAACGAGTTTTATCAGAAGGAGCTCAAGCTCAACCTCGTCGTGTTTCCAATCCTGCCTGCAGGGCCGCAGGCGTTCGGCTGGTTCAAGAAGCCGATCCAGACGGTCGAGGACATGAAGGGCATGAAATGCCGCCAGACCGGCATGGCCGGCGAAGTGTGGCAGGCGCTCGGCTTCACGGTGGTCAACATGCCGGGCGGAGAAATCATTCCCTCCGCGCAACGCGGCGTGATCGATTGCGCCGAATGGGTCGGCGGCATCGAGGACATGCAGCTCGGCTTCCACAACGTCTGGAAGTATCACTATTCACCCGGCTTGCATGAGAACGTGACGGTCGGCGAGCTCGTCATCAACGGCGATGTGTGGAAGGAGCTCAGCCCGCAACATCAGGAGATCATCAAGTCGGCGGCCAACGAGACATTCCTCGTCTGGTGGACCAAGTGGCAGCGCCAGAACGCCGATGCGCTGATTGAGATGCAGCAGAAGCACGGCGTACAGATTCTCCGCACGCCGACGGAGATCCTGCTGGCCTTCATCAAGAAGTGGGACGAGATCGCGGCCGCCGAGGGCGCCAGGAACCCGTTCTTCAAGAAGGTGCACGACTCGCAGAAGGCGTATGCCAGCGCTGTGGTCCCGTACAAGAGGTCTTACTTCCCGCCATACTCCTTCATGGCGAACTACTACTTCCCAACCGAGAAATAGGACTTCCTCCGAGGGCGGCCGATTTGACCGCCCTCAATTCGCACGCAGGCGGCCTGCTTTGCGCCGCACGAATGATCGGCGAAAGGGGCGAGGCATGGCTGAGATAACAGGCGGGCAGCCACCGGCGCTTCTGGCTATCATCAGGATGATCGACGGCTTCACCGACCGGACCGGCACGATCATCTCGTGGCTCTCGGTGCCGCTGGTTCTCGCCGTCGCCTATGAGGTTGGGGCGCGTTACCTGTTCAACGCGCCGACCATATGGGCCTACGACGCAACCTACATGCTCTACGGCTCGCTCTTCATGCTTGGCGCCGCTTACGCGCTGCACAAGGGTGCTCATATCCGTACCGACTTCTTCTGGGAGAAGTTCTCGATCCGTAGGAAGGGCTGGATCGATACGATCTCCTATGTCGTCTTCTTCTTCCCGAGCCTGATCATGCTGTTCCTGATCAGCTGGAACGAATTCCACTACGCCTGGCTGATCAACGAGACTTCGGACCAGACTCCCTGGCGGCCCGTGCTGTGGCCGTTCAAATTCGTCGTGCCGCTCGCCTGCCTCCTGCTGCTGGTCCAGGGCGTGTCCGAGTTGATCAAGAGCATCTACATGGCGCGCACCGGCGTCGAGCTGGAGCATAAGGAGAAAGTCGAGATATGACCGCAGAAGCGCTCATCGGCCTCATCATGCTGCTGGTGCTGCTGGGCGCGATCTTCATCGGTGTGCCGATCTCGTTCACGTTGCTGTTTCTCGCCTTCTCGTTCGGCTACTGGGGCATGGGCGGGACGGTCTTCGAGCTTGGTTACTTCCAGACCATCGGCATGATGAAGGAAGAACTTCTCGCCGCCGTACCGCTGTTCATCTTCATGGGCTTCATCACCGAGCAGGCGGGACTCATGGAGCGCCTTTTTACCGCGTTCCGCATGCTGCTTGCGCCGGTGCGCGGCGCACTCTTCCTCGTCGTCATCCTGACCTCGACCGTGTTCGCGATGGCGACAGGCATCGTCGGCGCAGCCGTCACCGTTCTTGGCATCATGGCATCGCCGATCATGACGAAGGCGGGCTATGATGCCAAGCTTTCAGCGGGCACCATCACGGCGGGCGGCACGCTCGGTATTCTCATTCCCCCGTCGGTCATGCTGATCGTGATGGGGCCGGTGCTCGGGGTTTCGGTCGCCGATCTCTATGCTGCAGCCTTCGGACCGGGCTTTCTGCTGGCCGGCGTCTACATCATCTATCTGATGGGCCGCTCCTTCATCAATCCCAAGCTCGGGCCGCCAGTGCCAAAGGATGAGCGGATCTACTCCGCTGGATACATTGCACGCGAGGTGGCCGTCGGCACGCTGCCGCTGCTCGGGCTCATCACGGCGACGCTCGGCTCGATCATCGGGGGGCTTGCGACGCCGACGGAGGCCGCCGGCATCGGCAGCGTCGGCGCGCTGATCCTGGCCATCGCATATCGCAGGTTCTCGCTCAGCGGACTGCAACGGGCGCTGATCTCGACGATGGCGACGTCGAGCATGGTCCTCCTGCTGGCGGTCACGTCGAACATTTTCGGTGCGGTGTTCGCCCGCCTTGGCTCAGCGAACTGGATCACCGAGACGATGCTCGGCCTGCAGTTGCCGCCGAGCCTCATGCTGATTGTCGTGCTCCTTCTCATTTTCCTGCTGGGGTGGCCGTTTGAATGGCCGGCCATCATCCTGGTGTTTCTGCCAATCTTCTATCCTGTCGTGAAAGGCATGGGCATCGACCTCATATGGTTCGGAGCGTTGGTTGCGGTGGTGCTGCAGACCGCTTTCCTGTCGCCGCCCGTCGCCATGTCAGCGTACTATCTTAAGCAGGTGGTCAAGGGCTGGAGTCTCGGAACGATCTACGCTGGCATGTTCCAGTTCATGGTGCTGCAGGTGATCTGCGTTGGCCTGATGATTGCCTTCCCCGGCATTGCGACCTGGTTCCCGCACACGCTGCATGAAGCATCTCGCAGCCAGGTGATCCCGGAGGAGTACAGAAAAATCCTGGAACAGCAGAAACAAGCACCGTCCCTGGAAGACGAGGACTGGTTGACACCAAAAAAGAAGTAGCCCGCGATTGAGTCCGCGACGGCGCCACACGGCTCCGCTCTGCCGCCGAGCGCCGATGTTGAGGCAACGTCCTAAGCCGGCACTATCACCTTGCCGATCGGCCAGAGCGCGATACCGGCGAGCTTCAGATGGGCCCAGGCGAACGGGATACCGATGATGGTGACGGCGAGAACGAGCGCCGTCAGGAGGTGACCGAGCGCCAGCCACCAGCCAGCGAGCACGAACCAGATGATGTTGCCGACTACCCCGAGCGGGCCGGTGCCGATATCCTCGACACCGGTGACATCGTAGCGGTTGACCGCCCGGGAGCCGAACGGCAGCAGCGTGTAGACGGCGATGTTGAACGCCGCCCGCGCCCAGGGCAGGCCGATGATGGTGATCGCCATGACAACGGCCGCGATCAGCCAGCCGAACGCCATCCAGGCGCCGCCGATGAGGATCCAGAGGATGTTGAGCAGGATGGAAACGGGGGCCATGGGACGATCCGGAGGTGGATGATCCCATCCATATAGGCTCGGAATTTGTCCGTGCTAGGACGCTTCCAGCGCGCGGGGCGTAGCCCGGATGGAGCGAAGCGTAATCCGGGATGATCTTTCCACGGCGAGAGATCCCGGATTACGCTTCGCTCCATCCGGGCTACGAAGTAGCTAGATCTTCCGCCCCGCCTGCTCCCAATAGGGATCGCGCAGGCGGCGCTTGAAGATTTTTCCGGAATCTTCGCGCGGCAGGCCGGTGCGGATCTCGATGTGCTTGGGCACCTTGTAGTCGGCCAGATGCGCCTTCAGCGCGGCGCGGACATCGGAAGCAGCGAGCGTGACCCCGGGTTGCGGCTCCACCACCGCCATCAGCGCCTCGCCGAACTCGGCGTCGGGGATGCCGAACACGGCGCAATCATGCACGCCGGGCACCGCATGCAGCACGGATTCGATCTCGGCCGGGTAGATGTTGACGCCGCCTGATATCACCATGTCGCGCTTGCGGTCGCAGATGAAGACGTAGCCGTCTTCATCGATATAGCCGACGTCGCCGGAGGTGATGAAGCCGTCGCGGTCGATCTCGGCGCGCTTCTCCGGCTTGTTGTGATAGGTGAAATCGGCCATCTCGGCCATGCGCGAATAGATCTCGCCGATCTCGCCGACGCCGAGCACGCGTCCGTCGTCGCCGATGAAGCGCAGCTCGGCGCCGGGCGAGATCCTGCCGACGGTGCCGGGCTTCTTCAGCGCGTCCTCCGACGTCGCGAAGGTCACGGCGCTGGATTCGGTCGAGCCGTAGAACTCGTAGATCACCGGCCCCCACCATTCGATCATGGCGCGCTTGACGTCGGCCGGGCACGGCGCGGCGGCGTGGATGACGTGGCGGAGCGAGGAGACGTCGTACGTCCTGCGCACCTCCTCGGGCAGCTTCATCAGGCGGATGAACATGGTCGGCACCATGAAGATGGTGTCGATCTTGTAGCGCTCGATCGCTTGCAGGAATTCCTCCGCCTCGAAGCGCGGCATCAGCACCAGCACCCCGCCGAGCTTGCCGGCGCGGATGCCGAACGAGTTCGGCGCGGAATGATAGAGCGGCCCCGGCAGCAATGCGCGGGCGCCGGGCTTGAGCCCATAGATCATCGCACGCATGCGCTCACCGGCAGCCTGCTGTTCCGGCGTCGGCGCGTTGCGGCGGACGCCCTTGGGATGGCCTGTCGTGCCCGACGTGTAGATCATGTTCATGGGCTGCGGCACGATCGGGCCGTCATAGGGCGGGTGTTGCGCGAGCCAGGCTTCGAAGTCGATCGCGAAGTCCGGCGTCTTCAGATGATCGGGATCGATCTTGTAGTTGGAGCGGATTTCCGGCGGCGTCGGCACGCTGAGCACGGTGACTCCCTCAGGAATCGCATCGCGCAAACCGTGCAGCATGTCGGCATGAGCGATCAGCACGGCGGCGCCGGAATCCTTCAGGATGTAGGTGATCTCCTCCGGTTTGAAGTGCCAGTTGATCGGCACGCCATAGGCACCCAGCCGCATCGCTGCGTAGGCGGCTTCCAGGAAGGCGATGTCGTTGCGCATCAGCATGCAGACGCAATCGCCTTGGCGGACGCCGATCTTGGCGAGGCCGGAGGCGATGCGGTCGGCGCGCTCAGTGACCTCGGCGTGAGAGCGGCGGCGCTCGCCGGAGACGATGCCGAGGAAGGGGGGCGTTTGGCTCATTGTTGTTTTTCTTTGTTGTTGTTTGTGCCGTCATTCCGGGTCGATGCGCAGCATCGAACCCGGAATCCATTTCACAGCGAACGATGCGGCTCGATGGATTCCGGGCCTGCGCCTACGGCGCATCCCGGAATGACCCAAAGCTAATCCGCAAAATTCGGCGCGCGCTTCTCCAGGTTGGCGCGCACGGCCTCGGTCTGGTTGGGGCTGCCGATGAGCTTCTGCTGCTCGACGGATTCGGCGAGCAGCGCCGGGCCCGGATCGACCGAGAGATTGTTCAGCATCCGCTTGGCCGCGCGGATCGCATCGGGGCTTTTCCCTGCGATCTCGCGCGCGACATCAAGCGCCGCAGCGCGCGGATCGTCGCAGATGCGCGTGGCGAGGCCGTAGGTCATCGCCTCCTGCGCGGAGAAGATGCGCCCGGTGTAGGTGAGATCGCGCAGGATGTCGTCGCGTACCAGCGAGGCCAGGATCGGCGTGCCCGCCATGTCGGGGACGAGGCCCCATTTGATCTCCATGATCGACATGCGCGCATCCGAGCTGAGAAAGCGCATGTCGGCGCCGAGCGAGAGCTGGAAGCCGCCACCGAAGGCGACGCCGTGCACGGCCGCGATCACAGGCATCGGTAGCTGGCGCCAGCCCCACACCGCCTGTTGCGCGAAGTTGGCCTTGCCATATGTGCGCACCGTGAGATCGCGATTTTCGCCACCCGGAATTCCGTTGCCACCCTTCTCCTTCATGGCGGCAAAACGCCCCATGTCCAGCCCGGCGCAGAAGGCGCGGCCTTCGCCCGAGAGCACGACGGCGCGCACGCCCTTCTCCTTCGACAGCCGGTCGGTTGCGGCGACGAGGGCCTCGAACATGGGCTGATCCAGCGCGTTCATTTTGTCGGCGCGCACCAGGCGCACATCGGCGACGCCTTCCGAGATCGAGATCGAGACGCGGTCGTCCATGGACGAATTCTCCCCTAGTTCTTGCCTGTTCTTGTTCAGTGCCGCTTTACAGGACGCCGGCGGCCGGATTTAGTCAATCGACCAATTAACTGACAATCGCGGCAGAGGAAACAGCCATGTTCAAGGAAAATCTTCTGGCCGGCCGGCGCATTCTCGTGACCGGCGGCGGCACCGGTCTCGGCAAATCGATGGCGGCGCGCTTTCTCCAACTCGGCGCCGAGGTGCACATTTGCGGTCGGCGCAAGATCGTGTGCGACGAGACCGCAACCGAGCTGATGGATCTCTACGGCGGCCGCGTCACCAGCCATGGCGTCGACATCCGCAACGCGCTTGCGGTCGAGGAGATGATCGAGAGCATCTTCCGCGATGGCCCCCTCACCGATCTCATTAACAATGCGGCCGGCAATTTCATCTCGCGGACCGAGGAGCTCTCGCCGCGCGGCTTCGATGCGGTCGCCAACATCGTCATGCACGGCACGTTCTACGTGACACATGCGGTCGGCAAGCGCTGGATCGCCTTGAAGCAGCCCGGCAACGTCGTCTCGATCACCACAACCTGGGTGCGCAACGGCTCGCCTTACGTGGTGCCCTCGGCGATGAGCAAGTCGGCGATCCACGCCATGACGATGTCGCTTGCCACCGAATGGGGACGACACGGCATCCGCCTCAACACCATCGCCCCGGGCGAGATCCCGACCGAGGGCATGAGCAAGCGCATCAAGCCCGGTGACGAAGCCGGCGCGCGCACCAAGGCGATGAACCCGATGGGCCGGGTCGGCACCATGGAGGAACTGCAGAACGTGGCCGTGTTCCTGATCTCCGGCGGCTGCGACTGGATCAACGGCGAGACCATCGCCATGGACGGCGCCCAGGCGCTCGCCATGGGCGGCAACTTCTACCAGCTCCGCGACTGGAGCGACGACGACTGGAAGACCGCGCGCGAGAGCATCATGGCGCAGAACGAGAAGGACCGCGCGAAGCGGGGATGACGGCGCATTGCAAATGCGCGGACATGTAAGGGGCTGACGTTTTCACCACGCCCCCAGTCGTCGTCCCCGCCTAGTGCGCAAAGCGCACGGGGGCGGGGACCCATAACCACAGGGAGCAGTCGTGGCGCGAGACAGGTAACTGCGTGTCTTCGCCAAACAACTTCCTGTGGCTATGGGTCCGGATCTGCGCGCGCTTGAGGCGCGCGCTTGTCCGGGACGACAGCGGAGCCCATCTTGTCTTCACCGGCGGATGACGCCACACTCCCGGGCATAAAAACAAACGCCTGCGGGAGAAACATGTCCACACAGAAACTGGCGAACCTCGCCGACATGGTGCGCGAGCGTGCAAAGAGCCGCGGCAGCGCCATCGCCTATGAATTCGAGGGCCGCACCACCAGCTTCGCCGAGTTCGACGCCAAGTCCAACAAGGTCGCGAACGCGCTCCTCGCGATGGGCGTGAAGAAGGGCGACCGCATCGCCTATCTCGGCAAGAACAGCGACATCTATTTCGAGCTCCTGATGGGTGCGATGAAGGCTGGCGTCGTGATGGCGCCGGTGAACTGGCGGCTGGCAGGGCCCGAGGTCGCCTTCATCGTCTCGGATTGCAGGGCGCCGGTGCTGTTCGTCGGGCCGGAGTTCATCACTCAAGTGCGCCAGATCCGGGAGCAGATACCAAGCGTGCGCACCGTCATCACCACCGAGGGCGGCGCGCCGGAATGGCCGGATTTTACGGCATGGCGCGATGCGCAGAGCGGCGATGATCCGAAGGTGCCGATCGACACCACGGACATCGCGATCCAGCTCTACACGTCGGGCACGACGGGCAAGCCGAAGGGCGCGATGTTGTCGCATGCCAACTTCCTCAACCTGGTGCAATCCGGCAATGCCGAGGACAAGCCGGAGTGGAACCGGTGGTCGACCGACGATGTCTCGCTGGTGGCGATGCCGATCTTTCACATCGGCGGTTCGGGGTGGGGCGTCATGGGGCTCTATCACGGCGCCCGCGGCGTGATCGCGCGCGAGTTCGACCCGACCAAGGTTTTGGATTTCTTCGAGCAGTCGGGCATCACAAAACTGTTCATGGTGCCGGCGGCGATGCAGTTCGTGGTGCGGCAGCCACGCGCCAGGACGGTCGACTTCTCGCGGCTGAAATACATGCTGTACGGCGCCTCGCCGATTCCCGCAGCGCTGCTGAAGGAATGCATCGAGGTCTTCAAATGCGGCTTCGTGCAGCTCTACGGCATGACCGAGACCACCGGCACCATCGTCGCGCTGCCGCCGGAGGATCACGTCGAGGGGCTGGAGCGGATGCGCTCGGCCGGCAAGGCGCTGCCGGGCGTCGAGATCGCGATCCTGGATCCGGACGGCAAGCCGCTGCCGCCGCGGCAGGTCGGCGAAATCGCAACGCGCTCGGGCTCCAACATGGCCGGCTACTGGAACCTGCCGGAGGCGACCGCATCCACGCTGCGCAGCGACGGCTGGCTGCGCACCGGCGATGCCGGCTACATGGACGAGGACGGCTATCTCTACATCCATGACCGCATCAAGGACATGATCATCTCCGGCGGCGAGAACATCTATCCGGCCGAGGTCGAGAGCGCTCTGTGCGACCACCCCGATGTCGCGGAAGCCGCCGTGATCGGCGTGCCTGACGACAAATGGGGCGAAGCCGTGAAGGCGATCGTGGTGATGAAGCCGGGCAAGCAGGCGACTGCCACCGAGATCATCAACTTCACCCGGACGCGCATCGCCGGCTACAAGACGCCGAAGAGCGTGGAATTCCTGCCTGCGCTGCCGCGGAATCCGTCTGGCAAGATCCTGCGGCGGCAGCTGCGCGAGCCGTATTGGGCGGGGAAGGATCGGCGGGTGAATTGATCCGCGGTGCCGTAGGGTGGGTTAGCCGTAGGCGTAACCCACCTCTTTGCAATCCACGCGGATGGCGCTGGTGGGTTACGCCCTGCGATCGCGCTTCGCGCAATCGCAGCGCTAACCCACCCTACGATAGCAGTGCGAGCCTCTAATGCTTCCCCGGCCCCATATAGCCGAACAAGAATCCCGCCACTTTCCGCATCTGGATCTCCTCGCTGCCTTCGGTGATCCGATAACGGCGATGGTGGCGATAGATGTGCTCGAACGGCTTGTGGCGTGAATAGCCCATGCCGCCATGGACCTGCATGGCGCGGTCGGCGGATTCGCAGCAGAGGCGGTTTGCCCAGTAGTTGCACATCGAGACCCGGTCGGACAGGGTGCGCTCGATTTGCTCCTCGTCGAGCTGGTCCATTTCCCAGGCGGTCTTACGGATCAGGAGGCGCAGCATCTCCGCTTGCGTGGCGAGCTCGACCAGCGGGAACTGGATCGCCTGGTTCTCGGCCAGCGCCTTGCCGAACGGTTTGCGCTCACGCGCGTATTTCACACTCTCGTTGATGCAGTAGACCGCGGCGCCGAGCGAGCTTGCCGCTTGCCGGATACGGTTCTGGTGGACGAAGCATTGCGCCAGCGACAGGCCGCGGCCGACCTCGCCGAACAGCGCATCCTCCGGCACGAAGACGTCGGTGAAGCTGACGCGCGGATGGTCGGTCGGCATGTTGAAGGTCCACATGTACTCCTCGACCCTGACGCCGGGGCTCTTGGCCGGCACCAAGAAGCAGGTGATGCCGCGGGCATCGCCATCGTTGCCGCTGGTGCGCGCGAACAGCGCGCAGTGCGTGGCGACGTGCATGCCTGTCGTCCACATCTTCTCGCCGTTGATGATCCAGCCCTTGACGTTGTCGCGCGTGGCTGCCACCGCGCGCGTCTCCATGTGGGTGGCATCCGATCCGTGATGCGGCTCGGTCAGGCCAAAGGTGATGCGGTACTTGCCCCTGATCGAGCCGTCGATCATCGCCTTCTGGTCGTCGCGGCCGTAGCGGTCGAGCATGGTGACGACGGGGAAGTTGCCGACGATCGAATGCTCGTTCTGGAGGTCGTTGTGCAGGCCGAGACCCTTTGCGGCAAAATGCTCGCGGATCACGGCCATCCAGAGGTTGGAGCCGTCCTTGCCGCCATATTGCTTCGGCACAGGAAAGCGCAAATGCCCGGCGGCATCCGCGAGGTCCTTGGCCTTGCGCAACAGCGCCTCCCATTCGTGGCGCGGCAGGCCGCCATTCTCGAAATCGGTGCGCGCCCATTCGCGGCGATGGTCGAAGAAGCGGATGTTGTCGTCGGCCTGTTCCAGCGGCTTGATCTCGCGTTCGATGAAACGGTCGAGCTCTCCGAGATAGGCGACGAGATCGGCAGGCAATGAGAAATCCACAGGTTCTCTCCCGGATTGATTTTATCGTTTTGCGTTAAGGCGCTGGGCGCATTCTTGCTTGGTGCGATTAAGGTGAGAAGAGCGCGTGCAAGTCAAGCAAGCCGAGATGTGAGGAGCGCAAGGCGCGCCCGCGCAATTCGATGGTGCTCTGGCGCACCCGCACGGTAGTATGGCGCCAATATTCCTTCGAAAGAAAATCCGGGAGCGCGCGATGGAGCTGAAATTCTCAAAGGTGGAACGTAAGGGGCCGATCACGATCGTGACGCTGTCGCGGCCCGAGGTCTACAACGCGCTGCACACCGATGCGCATTTCGAGCTTCAGAAGGTGTTTGACGATTTCTCCGCCGATCCCGAGCAGTGGATCGCGATCGTCACGGGCAGCGGCGATAAGGCGTTCTGCGCCGGCAACGATCTGAAGTGGCAGGCAGCGGGGGGAAAACGCGGCTGGGACAACGGCGGCTTCGCCGGCCTCACCTCACGCTTCGACTGCGACAAGCCGATCATCGCCGCCGTGAACGGCGTCGCCATGGGCGGCGGCTTCGAGATCGCGCTCGCCTGCGACCTCATCATCGCCGCGGAGAACGCGACCTTCGCCCTGCCCGAGCCGCGCGTCGGCCTTGCCGCGCTCGCCGGCGGCCTGCACCGGCTGCCGCGCCAGATCGGGTTGAAGCGCGCCATGGGCATGATCCTCACCGCGCGCCATGTCAGCGCCAAGGAAGGGCTCGAGCTCGGTTTCGTCAACGAGGTGGTGCCGCAGGGCGAGGCGCTCGCGGCCGCGCTGCGCTGGGCCGAGATGATCGCCAAGAATTCGCCGATGTCGATCCGGGCCTCGAAGCAGGCGATTCAGAAGGGGCTTGGCGTGTCGCTGGAGCAGGCGATCGCGGAGCAACGGGACTATCCGGCCGTGCAGGCGATGGTCGCCTCGCAGGATTATATCGAGGGCCCGAAGGCGTTTTCCGAGAAGCGGCCGCCGAAATGGGTGGGAAAGTAGGAAACGGGTCTCCCCACTCGTCATTCCGGAGCGCGCCGACAGGCGCGAGCCCGGAATCCATTGAGCGACAGAACGTGCGGATGAATGGATTCCGGGTTCGTCGCTTCGCGACGCCCCGGAATGAGCGGAGAGAGGAGCGCCCCCTCTCTCAACACTGTCATTGCGAGCGTAGCGAAGCAATCCAGGCTGCCCAGCAGAGACAGTCTGGATTGCTTCGTCGCAAGGGCTCCTCGCAATGACGGGGAGAGACCTACCCGCTTCGTCCTAGTTCGCGCTTGTACGAGGCATAATTCGGCTGATCGACCGCCAGCTTGTCCATCGTGGTTGCCCACAGGTGCTCGGCGAGGCCTGGGGTCGCGAGATCCATCTCCCCGCTCGCGATGCGATGTGCGAGAACACGGTTGAGCTCCATGACCGAGCCGTCGATGCCGAACAGCGCGCGCAGGCGCTCCACCTCCTTCGCATCGCTTCCCTCCTCCCGCGTCAGCTGCCGCGTGACGAGGTCGAGGATGTTGATGGCGACGCGCAGCTTGAAGGCTTGGTGGCCAGAGATCAGCGGCGTGATGTCGCTGCGGAGGAAATCGGCGACTGCCTTGGTCAGCTCGATCGGGGTCGGCTCGTCCTGCATGTGTCAGCTCCCGCGCGGCGCCAGAAGCCGCAACAGATCGATCTCGGTCTCGCTGGCGCGGCGGCCGATCATGGCGCGCTCCATGGAATGGTCGGGCCCCTCGCGAAAGCGCTGCATCATGCCGCCGCACATGATGCCCCAGCGCAGCGTGCCCATCACTTCCCAGAACTTGACGCGCTCAGGGTCGACCTTGCGGCCTGAAGCCTCGTAACCGGCGAACAATTCCTCGCGCGAGCCAAAGCCGCCGACGGGCTTGTCGATCTCGCCGAAGCGCCAGGAGTTCACGCAGACCCAGCCGAGGTCCTCCATGGGATCGCCGAGATGGGCGAGTTCCCAGTCGAGCACGGCGCGAACGCCATCCGCGCCGATGATGAGATTGCCGTTGCGGAAATCGCCGTGCACCAGCGTGGTCTCGACTGAGGGACCCGGATCGTGGTCGCGGAGCCAGCGCAGCGCCAGCTCGAACACGGGCTTGGGCCAGTTCAGGCTGCGATAGTCGCGCTCGAACTCGGCGATCTCCTGGGTCGCGCCCCTGCTGCGCAACGCAGGCAATTTGTCCTGCGGCAGCCGATGCAGACCTGCGAGAATGCCGCCGATCTGCCGCGCCAGACGCGGCCGCGCCGCCGCATACTCTTGATCGCGAAGAATCTTGCGCGCGATGGTCTCGCCCTCGACGCGCTGCATGATGAAGCCGGTGCCGAGATCGTCCTCCGGCACCAGCACATGCAGGACGCGGGGCGACGGCACGCCGGCCTCATAGGCGAGCTGCATCAGCTGCGCTTCCGCGGCAAGACCGGCCGCGCGGGTCGGCGCAGCGCCATAGCCCTTTGGTGAGCGCCGCAGGATCGCGCCGATCGGCCCGTCGGGATGGGAGATGTCGAAGCGCCAGGTTTCCTGGCTGGCGCCGCCGGAGAGCTTTGCCGCACAGGTCGCGCCGGTCGCCCCTTTGCACCAGCGCTGGACGCTGCGTGAAAGCGCCGCCTCGATCATTTGCCCTTGAACTGCGCGGGCCGCTTCTCGAGGAAGGCGCCGACGCCCTCGCGGAAATCCTCGGTGTCGCCGGCGCGGAGCTGGCACTGGAATTCCAGATTGAGCTGATCCTCGAAGGAATTTTCCGGGCTGTCCCAATAGAGCTTGCGGATCAGCGACAGCGCCACGGTCGGCCCGCTGGCGAGATCGCGCGCCAGCTTCATCGCTTCCTCCATCAAGACGCCGTCATCATAGACGCGGTTGACAAGGCCCCATTCCAGCGCCTTCTCGGCCGGCAGGCGCTCGCCCATCAACGACAATTCGATCGAGCGCGCGCGGCCGACGAGGCGCGGCAACAGCCAGGTCGAGCCGCAATCCGGCACGAGGCCGATGCGGCGGAAGGCCTGCAGGAAATAGGACGAGCGCGCGCATAGGATCATGTCGCCGAGCAGCGCGAAGCTCATGCCGGCGCCGGCGGCCGGGCCATTGACCGCGGTGACGATCGGGCAGTGCAGGTTGCGGATGCGGCGCAGGAAGGGATGAAAGCCGGTCTCCAGCGTAAGGCCGGCCTTGGTCTTCTTCGCCTGGTTGTTGCGGCCTTGCAGATTGGCGCCCGTGCAGAACGCCCGTCCCGCACCGGTCAGCACCACGCAGCGCACCTCGTCCTTCTTCTCCTCGATCGCATCGAGCGCCTCAGAAAGACCGCCCAGCATGTCGACGGAGACCGCGTTCATCACCTCCTGATGGTCGAGCTTGAGGATCGCGACCGAGCCATCGAAGTCGAGCGTGACGTGTTTGAACTGCATGGTTTCCTCATCGGTTGCGGCCCGCGTCAGTTTCGCAGGCCGGAATTGGTTTTGCCGGGGCGCATATTTGATTTTTGGCGCGGTCTTGTCCATGGTGATCGGAGCATAGCAAGCAATCTTGTGCGCAGCGGCTGATGCGCCGCAGTCTAAAAACAGGAAACGCGTCATGAACCTCTTCGATCTCTCCGGCCGCGTCGCCGTGATCACCGGCGGCAATGGCGGCATCGGGCTCGGTATCGCGCAGGCGCTCGCGGGCCAAGGCTGCAACGTCTCGATCTGGGGCCGCAATGCTGACAAGAACAAGGCCGCTGCCGCGAGCATGGCGGGCCTGTCCGGCAAGGTCGACAGCCGCGTCTGCGACGTCACCGACCCGGCCTCGGTCGCTTCAGCGATGAAGGCGACGCTCGACACCTTCGGCCGGGTCGACGGCTGCTTCGCCAATGCGGGCATCGGCGGCGGCGGCCGGCGCGCCTTCATCGAGCGCACCGAGGAGGAATGGCGCACGATGTTCGCGACCAATCTCGACGGCGTGTTCCACGCGTTCCAGGCGGCCGCCAAGCACATGACGGATCGCGCCAATGCCGGCGATCCCTTTGGCCGGCTGGTCGCGACATCGAGCCTCGCCTCGATCTTCGGCACGGCGCGCAACGAGCATTATGCCGCGACCAAGGCCGCCATCAACGCGCTGGTGCGCGCGCTAGGCGTCGAGCTGGCACGTCACGGCGTCACCGCCAATGCGATCCTGCCGGGCTGGATCAAGAGCGACATGACCGCAGGGCTCATGGCAAACGACAAGTTCGTAGCCAACGTGATGCCGCGGATTCCGATGCGGCGCTTCGGCGAAGCCTCCGATTTCGGCGGCATCGCGGTGTATCTGATGAGCAAGGCGTCGTCGTATCACACCGCGGATACGTTCGTGATCGACGGCGGCTATACCGCGTTTTGATTCTCGTAGCCCGGATGGAGCGCAGCGAATCCGGGACGGCCAAAAGCAAGCAAGACCCGGATTTCGCTCTGCTCCATCCGGGCTACAACACTGAGGGAACGGGCAAATGTTTTCACACGTCATGATCGGTACCAACGACCTGGACAAGGCCAAGGCGTTCTACGACCAACTGCTCGGCACGCTCGAGGTGCGGCCGGCCAGGGTCGACGGCCACCGCATCTTTTACATCACCAAGACCGGAGTGTTCTCGGTATCGAAGCCGATCAACGGCGAGCCGGCGACCTGCGCCAACGGCGGCACGATCGGCTTTGCCGCCAATTCGCCGGAACAGGTCGATGCGTGGCACGCGGCGGGCGTTGCAGCCGGCGCAAAATCGATCGAGGATCCGCCCGGCATTCGCCAGGGCCCGGGCGGCAAGCTCTATCTGGCCTACCTGCGCGATCTCGATGGCAACAAGATCTGCGCGATGCATCGGATGGCGAACTAGCCACATCCACTGCTGTCATTCCCCGCGACCCGGCTACGCCAAGGCTTCGCCAGGGTTGAGGTCCAGGGGCGCCGAAGCTTTAGCGTAGGCGGCAGGCGGGGAATCCAGTACGCTGCAGCTACTCTGTTCAATCACTGCCGTCTCGGAGTACTGGATCGCCCGCCCCAGTGCGCAAGTGCGCACAAGGCGGGCGATGATGGCGGAGAGCGTGGCGCGAGCGTGCCCAGCGCGCCGCTCCCATTCAAACAACATTTCAAACGGCCTTGCGATATTCCATCGCATGGCATGGCCTCACGCGTGAAAATGCGCCCTCGCACTTTGCCGGCGCTGCGACTATTCTTGCGCACAACACATTCTAGCGATCCCGGGAGG
Source organism: Bradyrhizobium sp. IC4060 (assembly GCF_020193715.1). NCBI lineage: Bacteria > Pseudomonadati > Pseudomonadota > Alphaproteobacteria > Hyphomicrobiales > Nitrobacteraceae > Bradyrhizobium > Bradyrhizobium sp. IC4060. The sequence continues at coordinate 1,468,110 of NZ_JADYVJ010000001.1, forward strand.
ACCAATGACAAAACACACCTACATTCCCCGCACCACCAACTACACGCTCAATCCCGGCGACGAGCTCAACGACTTGCGAATGTCGGACCAAGTCCGGCCGCTTTACGATCACGTCAAGAAGTTCATCCGCGATACCGTCGAGCCGATGTCGATCGAGTTCGCCAAGGCCGGCGAGGGCAAGGAAGATCGCTGGAGCTTTACGCCGAAGCAGCTCGAGGTGCTGGAGAAGGCCAAGAACAAGGCCAAGCAGGAAGGCCTTTGGAACTTCTTCCTGCCCGATGACGAGACCGGCCAGGGCCTGAAGAATCTCGACTACGCCTATATCGCGGCAGAGCTCGGCAAGAGTCCGCTGGCCTCGGAGACCATGAACTGCTCGGCGCCCGACACCGGCAACATGGAGGTGCTGGAACGCGTCGGCACCAAGGAGCAGAAGGAGAAATGGCTGAAGCCGCTGCTCAACGGCGAGATCCGATCGGCCTATGTCATGACCGAGCCGAACGTCGCCTCCTCCGACGCCAAGAACATCTCGACCACCGCAAAGCTGGTCGGCGACGAATGGGTGATCAACGGCGAGAAGTATTACATCTCGGGTCTCGGCGATCCCCGTTGCAAGATCCTCATCGTGATGGTGAAGACCAATCCGGACGCGGCGCCGAGCAAGCAGCAGTCGCAGATCCTGGTGCCGCGCGACACGCCCGGCGTCGAGGTGCTCGGTCCCATGTACGTGTTCGGCCAGGACCACGCCCCGCGCGGCCACATGCACATGCGCTTCAACAATGTGCGCGTGCCGAAGGAGAACATCCTGCTCGGCGAAGGCCGTGGCTTCGAGATCTCGCAGCTCCGCCTCGGCCCCGGCCGCATCCATCACTGCATGCGCACCATCGGCAAGGCCGAGAAGGCGCTCGACCTGATGGTGCAGCGTGGCCTCACCCGTGAGGCCTTTGGCAAGAAGATCGCCCATCTCGGCGGCAACATGCAGATCATCGCGCAGGCGCGCTGCGAGATCGAGGCGATGCGGCTGATGGTGCTGAAAGCGGCAAAGGCAATGGACGTGCTCGGCAACAAGGAGGCCCGCGTCTGGGTCTCCATGGTCAAGGCCATGGTGCCCGAGCGCGCCTGCAGGATCATCGATCAGGCCATCCAGATGCACGGCGCCACCGGCATCTCGCACTGGACCCCGCTCGCCGAGATGTACCAGGACGTGCGGCACCTGCGCTTCGCCGACGGTCCGGACGAGGTGCACTGGATGGTGGTGGGCCGCCACGAGCTGAGCATGGCGTAAGTCGCCTTATCTCTTTCCCCTCTCCCCGCTTGCGGGGAGAGGGTGAGGGTGAGGGGGATTCTCCGCGAGGACGGTGACAGTCGGACTCGCGGAGAGCCCCCTCACCCGCCGCGCATTCCGCGCATCGGCCTCTTCCCGCAGGCGGGGAGAGGCGAAGAAAGCCGAGGAGCCACCATGGACTACGCCGCCAGCGAGCTGACGCCACGCGAGCGCTACAAGGTGCTGACGTCCTTCATTCTGCCGCGGCCGATCGCGTGGGTGACCACGCTCGGGCCGACCGGCGTGGTCAACGCCGCCCCGTTCAGCTTCTTCAACGCCTTCTGCGAGGATCCGCCGCTCTGCATGTTCGCGGCCAACCGCAAGCCGAACGGCGAGGACAAGGACACGTTTCTCAACATCCAGCGCACCGGTGAATTCGTGGTCAACCTCACGGACGAGCCGCTGGCGCGGGCGATGCCCGAGAGCAGCGGCGATTTTCCGCCTGAGATCAGCGAGCCCGATTATCTCGGGCTGAAGCTTGCGCCCTCGACGAAGATCGGGGTGCCACGGCTAGCTGACACGCCCTGGGCGATGGAGTGCAAGCTCTGGAAGCTGATCGACGTCAACGACGATCGCCGGCTGATCATGGGCGAAGGCCTCCACTTCCACATCCGCGACGAGCTCTGGGACGACAAGGCGATGCGGGTGCACATGGACCGCTATCACCCGATCGGCCGCATGTTCGCCGACCGTTACTGCCGCACCGATGACCGCGTGGTGTTTCCGGCGGCGGAGGGCATGAAGAAATAGGCCGCAGCAACGGTGCGCTCCCTCGCCCCATTCCTACGGGCCCGCGACGAGCTTGGCTCGCGCTGAGGGGGGGGTGGGGGTG
>NZ_JADYVJ010000020.1:0-69087 GCF_020193715.1 Bradyrhizobium sp. IC4060
CTTGCCTATCTGACCGATGCCTTCACCAGGATCGTCAACGGCCATCCAAACAGCAACATCGATGAGCTGCTTCCGTGGGCTTATTGCCGTCACGACCTCAAAGCCGTGGCCTGAGAACGACGCTTACACTCCGTCGCGCGGCGATCAGGATGGATCGCCGGACTTCAACAAAACTTTTGCGCGCGACATTGTGCGCCGCAATCATCTCTCCGTCGCGACACTGACCCGCCATCCAGATTGCCGCGCCTTCCCATATCGACGCGCTACAGCTACTCGCTGTTCGCGATCAGTCAAATTAGGTCCTCACCCTCTTCAACCAATGGCACATGGGCCTAAGCGCATTCGATGTTCGCCTAGGGCAGAGGACCTGACCGCTTAGGTGATCAGTACTTCGACCAGATAAGGTCCGGGCGTCGCCAGTCCGCGCGCCACCTCGATATTGAAGTCATCCATCGTGGTCACCCGGGCCGCCGCCACACCCATACTTTTTGCCAATCCGGTAAAATCGATGTCGGGCCGGCTGAGATCGAGCATATCCAAAGCCTTGCGCCCGACATTTTGCGCGCCCACCTTGGCCAGTTCATCTCTGAGGCAAGCGTATGATCTGTTATTGAACAGCACCGTCGTAATGTTGAGGCCCTCACGCACCTGGGTCCACAGTGATTGAATGGCGTACATCGCGCTGCCATCCGCCTGCAGGTTGAGCACAGGTCTATTCGGGCAGGCAATCGCAGCGCCCGTGGCCATGGGCATGCCAAGTCCAATCGATCCGCCCATGTTCTGGAGCCAAGTATGGGGCCGCGAATTCCAGGTTGCAGCGAAAAAGCCACCGCCAGTCGAGATCGATTCATCGACCACGATCGCATTTTCGGGAATCAACGCGCCGAGTGACTGCGAGAGGCTGGGGCCCGTAATTGCCCCAATGGCTAACGACGGCGGCACCAGCTTCGCGGCCTGACTCGGAACTGATTGAGCATCCAATTCGTCCGCAAGTTTCTCGAGCGCATCCAACGCGTCTTCCTCACCACGCGCAAGCGTCAAAAAGTCGGTCTCCTCAGAAGCCATCAAGCTTGGCTTGTCGGGGTAGGCAAAGAAGGCCACCGGGATGCGGCTACCCACCAGGATAAGATGCTTAAGTCCCGCAAGTGCCGCACGCGCCTGGTCGACTGGGTACGGAAGGCGATCGACCGGAACGCGGCCAGCGCCACGCTCAATCCGGCCAACAAATGTTTGCGCCATGATTTTCGCACCGGTCTTGGCACATATGCGCCCTGCCAGATCAAGGCCGCGCTCCCGAAGCGCAAGTCCACCCAACAGGACCATCGCGGGCTCGCCGGAACGGAGTGCCTTGGCAACATCCTTGATGCGATCCTGCGAAACCCGTACTCTTTTGGGTGCTTCGGCCACAGCAGCGGGGCCACCGCCTTCATTCCAGGCGGTATCGGCCGGAAGAATGAGGGTTGCGACCTGACCGGGTGGGGTACGCGCCGCCGCGATGGCCGCGGCGCCATCGGCCGCAACACGCGTTGAATCGGGGGAGGTACGGACCCAGCCAGAAAATGGCTTCGCTGCCCCTTCAATATCTGACGTGAGCGGTGCATCATAGTTGAGATGGTATGTTGCGTGATCTCCCACGATATTGACGATTGGGCTGGACGCCTTGGTGGCGTTATGCAGATTGGCAAGGCCATTCGCCAAGCCTGGGCCAAGGTGTAAAAGAGTGGCGGCCGGCTTTTCGGCCATACGCGCATAACCGTCCGCAGCACCAGTAGCGATTCCCTCGAAGAGCACGAGCACGCAGCGCATACCATCGACGCGGTCGAGGGCCGCTACAAAATGCATCTCGGAGGTGCCTGGATTTGCAAAGCAGGTGTCCACGCCTGCGGCAACGAGCGTACGAACCAGACTTTCAGCGCCGTTCATTGGATAAGTTCCTCGTGTTACTTACATCGCACCGCCGCGAAGCACATCGTTAGATCGCGGGCAGAGCGATAAAAAAGAGACGGCTGCGAAAGCCCCGCGCTTACGCATCTGGATTGCGAGGCGGGCGCCAGATTGCAAACCAGGACCAAAGTTCGATACGACTAATCGGGCAAGTTAATCTGTCAGGATTGTTGCGTCGTTCGCAACCCAAGAGGCTACGCAGGGATCGCCCACCTCCATGGAATGGTCCGATACGTTCAGCACCTTCGATCGCAGTTGCAACCCCGTTTCGCTCCGGAATTCCAGGACCGTCGCATCACCAACGAACGTCATGCCGCTGATGCGTCCCTGAATTCCGCGGGATGGACCAGCGCTCGCATCCAGATGCAAATGTTCCGGGCGCACGCACAGAGTCGCATCCCTATCCGCATGCTGCCACGGCGGAGAGGGCAGGCTTTCACCCGCAGGACCGTGCACGATGCCGGACTTGAGCTTAACAGGGATGAGATTGACCTCACCAACGAAACCCGCCACGAACAAATCGGCCGGCCTACGATAAATGTCCTTCGGCGCCGAGACTTGGCGGATCCGCCCCTCGTGCATCACCGCGACACGGTCGGACATAGCAAGCGCCTCATCCTGGTCGTGCGTGACGTAGATCATCGTCTTGCCGACCTCTTTGTGTAACGTCTTGATCTCGTTCCTGAGATGCTCGCGCAGCTTCTTGTCCAGCGCGCCCAAGGGTTCGTCGAGCAGAAGAACGGGCGGATCGAAAACCAGTGCCCGCGCTATCGCCACTCGCTGCTGCTGACCGCCGGACATTTGGTGTGGGTAGCGGGAGGCCAACGTACCGAGATGCACCTGATCGAGGATGCGATGCACCCTAGTTTCGATCTCCGCCTTTGCCATACGCCGCATCCGAAGCGGATACGCAACGTTCTCCGCGACTGTCATGTGCGGAAAAAGTGCATAGTTCTGGAATATCACGCCAAGTTCTCGACGATGAGGCGGCAAACGCGTGATATCCTTGTCGCCCAACAGAACCCGACCGCTGTCCGGCATCTCGAAGCCGGCGATCATCATCAGGGTCGTTGTCTTTCCCGATCCGCTGGGCCCCAACAAGGAGATGAACTCTCCAGGTGATACGGAAAGACTGACATCGTCAACGGCCATCGCACTACCGTAACGCTTCTGCAAGTTATACAGCGTAATGCCTGCGGTTTTCACGTCAGTTCCGTTCGCGGTCGCTTTCATCAACATTTCAGCTCCCTAGGGAATTCGTCGTTGGTTTTCCTTGACCTTCCGACCCAGTCAGGGCGGTCAGGTATTTTTTTGCCGTCTCAGCAGGGTACCGACGACGATCACGATGGTCGCAAGCAGCATCTGCAGCGTGGCTACGGCAGCAATGGTGGGACTGATGTCCTGCCGAATTCCTTCCCACATGCGCATTGGCAAGGTCGTGATCTTTCCGATGCCAAGGAACAGCACGTAGACAACGTCGTCGAACGAGGCCAGGAATGCAAAGAAACTAGCAACGATGAGCGCTGGCAGGACCAGCGGCGCGACGATTGTGCGCATGGTGGCCCAAGGCCCGGCACCAAGGCTGCGGGCCGCACGTTCGTAGCTCGGGTTAAGGTCGCGCAGATTGGCAACCACAATCACCACCACGTAGGGAATGGCGTGGACCGCGTGACCGAGTGCCAGGCCGAACTCGGTGCCCTGCAGACCCCACCGCGCCAGCAAAAAATAGGTCGCGACGGCCACGATAACGGTCGGCATAATAATCGGTGACAGCAAGAGCGCGATCATAGTTCCACGACCTGGCATGGCGCCGCGCGACAGACCGAAGGCAAGCATGGCGCCCAGCGCAGTTGCCATCGCAACGGCCATCAACGCAATGCGGATGCTAGTGAAGGTCGCGCGCACCCACAGCGGATCGAAAAGAAAGGCTTCGTAGTTGCGCAGCGAGTAACCCGGCAAGGGAAAGACAAAGTAGGACGAGGCGCTGAACGACAAATACGCAACGATCAGTACCGGCACCAGGAGAAGTACAGCCAGAAAGCTTGCCAGAATCGGGACACCAAGACCTCTCATCGAAGGAAACCAGCGATCAAGAGCGTTTGTCGCGGAGCCGATCCGCATCAACATTTTGGCACCCATCTGGCGGCGAGTAACGCTTGAACCAAGCTTGCCGTCTGAGAATCCCAGCAGCTGCTCAATGGGGAAGAAGCGCGAGCCAATCCACAATAAGCTCAGGACGGCGAGCAGGAGGACCACGGAAAGCGCAGCGCCGAAATTCCAATTGAGCTGCTCCAGGATCTGCGAGCTGATCGCCATGGTGATCATGACGTCTGACAGCCCCCCCATCAACGCGGGTGTGATGTAGAAACCGAGACAATAGATGAAGACAAGCAGAACCCCCGCAATGAGGCCCGGCAGGCTCAGCGGTAGAAAGATGGTGAGGAAGGCGGCGAGCGGGCTCGCTCCATTCGCCCTCGCAGCGCGCATAAGTTTCGGGTCAATGCTAGACATGACCGTGTACATCGGCAGGATCATCATCGGCATGACAATGTGGGTCATGCCGAGGATCACACCAAATCGGTTGTAAAGCAGCGGGATGGGTTGGGATACCCAGCCGAGCTCCAGCAGGAACTGGTTAACGACGCCATTGCGCCCAAGAAGAACAATCCAGGCGAAGGTCCGTGCCAAAGTGCTGGTGAAATAGGGCAGCACGACCGCAATGAGCAAAAAGGTGCGCAATATCGTTCCGCCCGTCGTGAGCGCGTAGGCGATGGGATAGCTAAGCACGAAGGCGAGCGCAGTCACTGTCACGCTGATCTCCAGCGTGTTACGCATCACGGTCAGATAGACAGGGGTGTCGCCGATGCGCGCAAAATTCGCGAGAGTCCAATTTGGCATCCCGAACGCAAGCAACAGAAGCCCCGCGAGCGGCACGACAAAGAGCACCACGAGGAAGACGCTTCCAGGCAGCAATAGCCAGGCCCATGGCGTGGGCCACGGTAGCGAGGATTGCGCTCGACCTTTGATTGCCATTGAACTCATTGTGCCCGCCATGCCAGCCAGCGCTCCTGGAGATGGTCTACATTGGTCTTGCCGTCAGGGCGCTTGGCGGCGAGCCAAGCATCATCCTGAGCCACCAGCTGGGATGCATTGTCCTCAGTAATACTGAGAAGCGGAACGAGATCCGCCGGCAAATGCTGGAGCTGATTCACATTTGGGCCCGTAAGGTTTGTGCCCATCGTGAATGCCGCGGCACTTTGAGCCCGGTTCAGGTACGCAACCAGCTTTTGTGCATTTCCGCTGTTAGGACCACCTTTGAGCACGGTCCAATAGACATAGACCAGATTTCCACCGCTCCACACCATGCGAATAGGCGCTCCCTGGCGAATGGCCGACACCGCACGACCATCGTAGCAGCTCGTCATCACGAACTCCCGATTGATCAACGCTTGAACAGGCTCGCCTCCCGCCGTCCACCATTTCGCGACATTCGGCTTGATTTCCGAGAGCTTCTTAAGAGCCCTTTCGACCTTGTCATCGGTCAGTGGCCAACGATCCGAGTTTGGCACGCCGTCAGCCGCGAGTGCCAAGACCATATGCCTAGCGACACTGCTGAGGCCGCGCGGCCCGGGGAAAGCCTTGACGTTCCAAAAATCGGCCCAGTTTTGCGGCCCCCCCTTCGGGAAGGATCGTTCATCATAAGCGAGCAACGTCGTCGAACGGAATGCAACGACCGCGTCACTGAGGCGGGCGCTTTGCGGTGTGCCCTTGAGTGCTTCATCATCCCACAAACCGTAGTCAATGGACTGAAACAAACCAGCATCATGCATCGTGGGGTAGTTTTGCCCGTCAATCAACGCGACATCCCAATCGACGCGCCCGGCGCGGGTCATCGCCCTCACTTGAGGTTCGGCAATGTCAGCGGTCACGTCGACCACAGCAATGCCCGTCGCCTTTGTGAAGGGCTCATAAACGTACTTTCTCGCGGCCTGGGTGTACGATCCGCCGTAGCTGAAGACGACAACTTCCCCGCTGCCAGCAAGCTTTTCCTGCGCCCAGGCTGCAGTAGCCCTCGCAACGAACGGCAGGCTCAGTAAAGCCGCAGCCGACTCGAGAAATGAGCGCCGGCTCAGGCCACGATGTAAACCGACAATACGATCCTTCTTTATCATGGCACCTCCTCCCTTAGTTGACACACCCCTACATCGTTTGCTGAAACAATTTACACCGTCCAAGGCCATATTGACGCGCAAAAACGGCAAGGAGGCGACGAATCGCGGGGAAAAACCGCAACTAGCAGCTTACCTCTCTCTACGATTTCACCATCCAATTAGGAGGCTATCTTAGTACTGCACCAAGGACCCTACATGCACTCCACGTCCGTCTCTTAACCAAGACGTTCGCGATGCTGCTGGTAGGCGGCGACCGCGTTATCAGACGACGCCGGCACAGCCGCAAACCACGGTCACGCGATGATCCCCCCAAAAAACCGGCAAGCACGATCATCATGATGCCCAAGCTGCCCGGGCGTGCCATTGAGCGGTTCGGCAGCCCCCTCCTTCGCGACGTCAGCCCCTCTTCTTCCGGCTGCAACAAACCTGACGAAGATCAGCGAATTGGAGAGACAGCCGATTTCAGATCGGGAATACAAGAATTGGTTTAAATTGCCGATTCCTTCGTAAGCTCGTCCATCACTTGCTTCGTCGCGCGATAGGCGAGTTCGACGATCTCATCTATCTCATGTTCGGAAACGACGAGAGGTGGAGCGAAACCTAGAATGTCTCCATGCGGCATTGCTCGCGCGATAAGCCCCCTGTCGCGAGCCGCCTTGGAGATGCGGGCGCCCACCTTGAGCTGCGGGTCAAAGCGTCGTTTCGTCTGGCGATCAGCGACGAACTCTACGGCACCGAGTAAGCCTACGCCTCTTACTTCCCCGACAATCTCCAGCTGCGCAAACCGCTCCTTGAGCCGCGTCAAGAAATGCGCGCCCACGATTCTCGCCCGTTCGCCTAGTTGCTCCTTCTCCACGATATCGAGGACCGCGTTAGCTGCTGCGGCCGCGATCGGATGGCCTGAATAAGTATAGCCGTGGGAGAATGCACCAACACGATCCGCGGCTTCTTCCATGACTGCATAGACCCTCTCGCCAACGATTGCCGCCGAGAGTGGCATGTAACCGGAGGTCAGACCCTTGGCCACTGTTACAAGGTCGGGCTCCATTCCATAAAGAGTGCTGCCGAACTCAGCGCCGGTGCGACCGAATCCACAAATCACTTCATCTGCGATCAAAAGAACGTCGTAGCGTCGCAGCACCGCTTGAATTTCACGCCAGTAACCCTGGGGCGGCGGCGTGATTCCTCCTGTACCCAACACCGGCTCAGCAATAAAGGCGCCGATCGTTTCTGGCCCCTCACGCACGATCATTTCTTCTAGTTCAGCCGCACGTCGACGAGAGAAGGCCTCTTCCGTCTCACCTAGCTCGGCACCCCAGTAGTGGTGGGGCGCGCCTGTGTGCAAGATGCCCGGAAAGGGCAGGTCCATGTGATCATGGTAGAACGACATACCGGTCATCGAGCCGGAAACGACAGAGCAACCATGGTAGCCGCGTTCGCGGGAGATAATCTTCTTCTTCTTGGCCTGACCGCGCAAGTTGTTGTAATACCAGACAAGCTTAGCTTGGGTCTCGTTCGCGTCTGATCCGGATAGCCCGTAAAAGACTTTGCTTGGTTTACCAGGCGCCATTCGCACGAGGCGATCCGAGAGGATAGCCAGCTCGTCAGTCGTGTGGGCAGCATATGTATGGTAGTAGGCCAATTTGTAGGCCTGCCGCGCAATCGCCTCGGCCACCTCGGTCCGGCCGTACCCAATATTGACGCAGTAAAGCCCAGCAAAGCCATCGATGTAGCTATGTCCCTTGGCGTCTGCGATGCGAATACCCTTCCCGCCGGTGACGATTGTCGGATCACCAATTTTGCCGGTGGCAAAATCCTTAAGTTGGGTGAAGGGGTGCAGAACAGTCGCGCGATCTTTTTCGGCGATCGTCTTGTTATCGTTCATACCATTTCTCCTAATCCGCCAAGTCGCCGAAGCAGACGTATTTCAGTTCCATGTATTCCTGAATGCCATGTCGCGAACCTTCGCGACCGAGGCCGGATTGCTTCCAACCTCCAAACGGAATTGGCGGTCCAGTGAATGAGGCCGTATTGATGCCAACCATTCCGTACTCGATGTTCTCAGAAAGTCGTAGCGCTCGTCGCAAGCTGTCGGTGTAGACATAGGCGGCCAAGCCCATTTCACTGGAGTTGGCTCGGGCCAGAACTTCCTCCTCGGAGTCGAACGGAAGTACTGCGGCCACCGGGCCGAATGTCTCCTCGCTCGAAATGAGCATGTCGTCAGTGACATCGCTCAGCAATGTTGGACAGACGAAGTTCTGTCCGAACACGCGGTCTTGCTTCCCAGAAACAACCCGCGCCCCTTTTGCCACCGCGTCACTAATCTGAGCCTTGCACTTATCGGCCACGGACGACTTCGTCATCGGTCCGATATCAGTCGCAGAATCCAACCCATGACCAACTTTGAGCCCGGTGATTGCCGCCGCAAAATTTTCGACAAAGGCACTATAAATGCCTCTTTGTACATAGATGCGATTGGCCGCCAAGCAGTCCTGCCCTGACGTGGCGAACTTTGCGGCCATAGCACCCTTAACGGCCTTATCGAGATCGACATCGTCAAAGATAATGAAAGGGGCATGCCCTCCGAGCTCGAGAGAGACCTTTTTTACCGTCTGCGCCGCCCCCTCCAGTAGCAAACGACCAACTTCTGTAGACCCCGTGAACGAAAGGGCTCGCACCCTTTCATCCCGCAACAGCGGTTTTGAGAGTTCGATTGGATTGCCGACGAGCACTTGAAACACGCCGCCTGGAACTCCAGCCTCTTCAGCCAACCTCGCCAGGGCAAGTGCTGAGAGCGGCGTCTCGGGCGCAGGCTTCACGATGACCGGGCAGCCAGCCGCCATGGCGGCTCCGGCCTTTCGCGTAATCATGGCGACAGGAAAATTCCAAGGAGTGATTGCCGCCGCAACACCAACGGGCTGCATCCTTACCTGAAGCACGCTTCCAGGCTTATGGCTTGGGATCGTCTCACCATAGGCGCGCTCGCCCTCTGCGGCAAACCACTGGAGAAATCCCGCACCATATCCAATTTCGTACCTTGCTTCCGCGAGCGGCTTGCCCTGCTCGCAAGTTAGGAGGACGGCAAGCTCCTCCGCATGGGCGAGCATTAATGAGGCCCAAGTCCTGAGAATCGCACCCCGCTTCTCTGGCAGCAGCTCTCGCCATTGAGCAAAAGATCGTTGCGCTGCGTCGATCGCAAGATTTACATCTTCGGCGCCGCAACGAGCAACTTCGGCGATCACTTCGCCAGTTGCGGGATCGACGACAACGTCTCTTTGGTTACCCCCAATCCAGCGCCCATCGATCAGAGCCGCCCCCGCGACAAAATCTCGACGGCGCAGATTTTCGAGATGCCCCTTAGCTAGCCCGACTAGAGGCGGCCTTTTGGGTCGGGCAGCTTGGGAAACCATTTCGAAGTCCTTGGCGGTCATCTTGTTGAAATTCTGTTGGCAATCAGGATACTAATGTCAGAGAGAGATTTGCGTCGCTTTTAACCGTCGCCTGGACGGTTTCCTGCAGGACCTTGCCATTTTGGAGCGGAATTCACCTGGAGCCCGACTTATGCAATACGACCGAACAGACGCCCGCATCCTGGAGATTGTGCAGAAGAACAATCGCCTGACATCTGAGATCATCGGCGAACTTGCTGGGCTTTCTGCTACTGCGTGCCAACGACGTTTGAAGAGGCTCCGATGTGACGGCATCATCGAGGCTGACGTCTCGATTGTTTCGGCAAAGGCCGTGGGGAGGCCTATTCAGATGCTCGTGCTCGTAAGTCTCGAGCGTGAGCGCGCAGACATCATCGACAGGTTCAAGAAGGCGATTAAGTCGTCGGCTGAGGTCGTCAACGGATTCTACGTCACTGGGGACGCTGACTTCGTGCTTTATATTACGGCGCGGACAATGGAAGACTACGAGCAATTCACCCGACGTTTTTTCTACGAGAACCCTGACATCAAAGGGTTCAAGACAATGGTCGTCATGGATCGCGTAAAGGCTGGTTTTGCGATCCCGGTAGAGGCCCCTCACGAGGATTGAAGTTGCTGCCTTTGCACCGTTGTTCTGAGGCTTCGCGCTTTTTTTCATCGCTCATCCGGGCATAACGCGAGAAACGAGCACAAGTGTCCTTGTAATATCTGGTCATGCTGATTCTCTCTAAGGTAGAGGCGCATCGTTGCTCCAACAAACGGGATCGCAGCCGAGTGAACCGATGCCGCGGACGTTTGAGAGCAAACGCCAAAGCACGTTATGGCCGTGATGACCTGATCGAACATGACTGCGTCGCGGGAGCAATGCTAAAGCTGTCAGAGAACTCGGAACAATCTCCAATCAGAGCGCGACACATTATTCCTAGACCTGGATATTATGCTTGCGGGTTGCGACAGATGCAGCAAACTTAAAACGAAATGGGCGCGCAACACGAGTTCCGGATCTTTGAGGGCGGGCCAGAGCCGCTCGTCCAATCTGACTTCAGCGTTCCGCGATAAATACTGAGCTCGGGCAGGTTGCCGCACACGGTCTGTGAATCCAAAAATGACCACTCCTTCCGATCTCCAGACTTCCATCGCCGATGGAATTACCGCGCCCCTGCGCTACCCCACTTTCCGGCGGATTTGGCTGGCGAGCCTGCTGTCGAACCTCGGTATACTTATCCAAGGCGTCGGCGCGGCTTGGGCCATGACAGAGATGACGTCGTCAGCCGATAAAGTCGCGCTGGTGCAAACAGCCTTGTTGCTTCCTGTCATGTTGATCGCTATGCCGGCCGGCGCTATCGCCGACATGTATGATCGTCGGATTGTGACACTGGTTGCGCTCTCGATCGCGCTCTGCGGTGCGACAGCGCTGACTGCGCTCGATTGGTCGGGCCTTACCACACCGAATCTGCTGCTGGTGCTTTGCTTTGTGGTCGGCGGCGGCATGGCATTGATGGGACCAGCCTGGAGTTCCTCGGTTAGCGAGCAGGTTCCGGCGAAGATGCTGCCATCGGCGGTTGCCCTGAATGGCATTAGCTACAACATCGCGCGTAGCTTCGGGCCGGCGGTCGGAGGAATTGTTGTTGCGACAGCAGGCGCGGGAGCGGCCTTTGCAATCAACGCATTTCTCTATCTACCTCTGACAGTGGCGCTGTTTCTCTGGAAACGTGTCGCGGAGCCGGCGCGGCTGCCGCGGGAAAACCTGAGCCGCGCCATTGTCTCAGGCGTGCGCTACATCGCCAATTCGCCTTCGATCAAGATCGTGATAGCTCGCACCATGATAACCGGCCTCGTCGGAAGCGGACTCCAAGCGCTAATGCCGATCGTCGCTCGCGACCTGTTGCACGGGGGCGCTCAAACTTACGGCGTCATGCTAGGTGCGTTCGGGTTGGGCGCAGTGGTTGGGGCTCTTAACATTAGCGAGATGCGCAGGCGTATGAGCGGCGAGGCTGCGGTTCGTGCTTGCACACTGTCGATGAGCGGCGCGATCGCGGCGGTCGCGCTCAGTCAGAATGCGATATTGACAGCCGCCGCGCTGGTTTTGGCAGGCGCCGTATGGACGATAGTGTGGACGCTGTTCAACATTGGCGTGCAGCTCTCCGCCCCGCGCTGGGTTGCGGGCCGCTCGCTAGCGGCTTGGCAAGCTTCGTTCTGCGGGGGCCTTGCAATTGGCAGTTGGGGCTGGGGCCGTCTCACCGATGCTGTCGGCGTCCATATCACGCTGCTGATCTCGGCCGCACTGATGCTGCTTTTACCGCTTCTTGGGCGCTGGCTGTGCATGCCGCCTATCACCGAACGCGGAGAGGACGCCGAGATGCTTGCCGATCCCAAGGTGCGACTTCCATTAACCTACCGCAGTGGCCCACTGGTGGTTGAGCTCGAATATCGCGTGGCCTCGGAAAATGCGCGAGCCTTCCACAACGTCATGCAGGATGTGCAGCTCTACCGGCAACGCAACGGCGCCTATGGTTGGTCGATTGCCCGTGATATAGCCGACCCCGAGCTATGGACCGAGCGCTATCATTGCCCGACATGGCTCGATTATTTGCGCCAACGCAACCGCTGGACTCAGTCGGAGCGTGCGTTAGATGAGCAAGCGACAGCTTTCCACATTGGGCCGGAGCCCGTTCGTATCCGACGCATGCTGGAGCGCCCGTTTGGATCGGTACGGTGGAAGGATGATGTGCCCGATCGCGCCGCGAGTGCGCTATAGCTGCTGATTGGTGGCGCGGCGCAGGCACTAGCAGTCCCTTCCAACGCAGCCGCACTCAGGAGCCACGGGCGTGATGACGACCATTGCGCTTCGCTAACCCTTCGCCGTCACCAAGCTGGGTGGCGGACTTCCACCTCCAAGCTGCCCTTCTTCGGCTCACTCGGGCCGGGAAACGAGAACGGCACCAATGACGACGTCCACCGCAATACCTCCTCTTCAACGGAGTCTATCGTCGAGAACCTGGTACGAACTCGCCTTCGAACATTTCGTTCAGTTCGAGAACACTGGGAATCGAACTGTCGAGATCGTGACCTCAGCGCCCAAGCCTGCCGAAAACCGTGCAGCAGAGTGCCGACAACGGTTCCGCCGACCACTACGATGCGAGCGGATGGCACGACCGGCACGCCGCCATCAGCAGCTCCCCTCCGCTAACGGACCGCTTCAGCGCCGCCCCCGATGATTCGATCGCAAGACTTCCCACGACTTCGCTCATAGGGGAGAGGAAGGCCAACGTTCGTGTCGGTCACAGTTTAATAGGCAATTGCGGTGCAGCCAGATTTGATGAGATTGAGGCCGGTACGAGCGAGGAAGGATGCCCGGTTATACGTGACGACGATAAGCCATTGCGTCCGCTTCGTTGTTGCCTGGCCTCCCAATGCAACTGAGGACGCGAGCGTACTCGAACGGCGACGTCCAACCAAGCGAAAGACCAACGCTCAACGTGCACGGCGGGTCCATTTATATGAGCAAAGACTTATGCCTCGATCACGCCTGACGATTGCACATCAGCGCAATGACCCTCCTTGTCGCTGGAATGCGTAAATCGGATTCATCCCGCAATAGGCTAAGGTACCGGAGGCAGTGGCCATACACTGGTCATAGGTTGAGAACTCGCAATTGCCCGGATATCCCCAGCTACGTCCCTGGAGGCAATAAAGGTCCTGCCGAGCCGGCGGGATGTACGAACGGACCCGCGGAGCGGCGGTCGAGGGCGACCCAAAGCCGATGAGGATGGGAAGTGCGAGCACACCGATAAAGAGGAGGTTGCGCATGAGACGTCTAGCCTCCGTTATGTTTTGAGAGGATAGAAGATCTAAAATTGATGTTCTGATCCTGGTCAATGGTAAAAACGCTTCGAAGACAGTT
This sequence comes from Bradyrhizobium sp. IC4060, assembly GCF_020193715.1. Classification (NCBI taxonomy): domain Bacteria; kingdom Pseudomonadati; phylum Pseudomonadota; class Alphaproteobacteria; order Hyphomicrobiales; family Nitrobacteraceae; genus Bradyrhizobium; species Bradyrhizobium sp. IC4060. The sequence goes on from NZ_JADYVJ010000020.1 coordinate 13,449, forward strand.
TGGCCGATCGCCATCGAAGGAAACCCCAGTGAAAGGCGCCCCGAGTTAGAGCAGAATTTCTGCTATTTCCCAGAAAGGATTGGCATTTCCAAGCGCGACGGCCGCGTTTGCTGCAGAAAACTGTGGGGCAACACTCAATCCGAGATCGAGAACTCTCGCGCTCCGCATAGGTATCGGTTCGAACGGGCGCCAATCTACTGCGCGCTTATCAAGACCGAAGGGGGCGATCTCGGGCCGAGTTTGTGCCACCGAGCGCGCATCGCTTGAGGTGAGCGACTTAAGGAGCTTGGCAGGACCCAGGAAGATTCAGCGAGCTTGAGCTCGCCTGGGAACGTGATCGGCCTGATCCGGCGCAGCAGGGATAGCGAGCGACGCGTGATCCGCTTTCATTCTCCGGAGAGCCTGATCCACGCGCCGACAGCTGCCCTAATTTATCAATTCCTGAACTGCACCACTGATGTGAGACACGATATCAGGGACAGGAGCCGAGCGCCTGGGGCGGCTGGGCGGGGTGATGGGTTACGGCCGCGATGCTGCTGCGCAGCGACCCCGCATCGCGGTAAATTTGCTTCGAACTCGGCAGGCGGCCGGTAGGCCAGAGCCGAGCGCAGCCGTTGGCGATAGTACACGTCCTCGATGGAGGTGGCGATTGCATTTCTGGCATGCTGCGCATCGCGGTTAATCTGGCCGTTGACCTCTCCTGTTTGAGGGTCTTCATGAAGCTCTCCGCCTTGGCATTGTCATAGGGATTGCCGACCCGGCTCATGCTCGGGGCAATGTCGTGCCGCTGAAGTAGGTCCGCGTAGTCGCCGCAGTCGTGCTGGATACCGCGATCGGAGTGGTGGATCAGGCTGCCGGGCGTCGGCTGGCGCGCCGCCAGTGCCATCGAGAGCGCGGCGAAGGCCAGGTCCAGCCGACCACACGCCGGCTGAAGGCGTCGAGCATGATGGCGAGATAGGCGAACTCCTCCTGCAGCGGATGGAGGTGATGTCCGCCACCCAGAGCTGGTCGAGTCCATCAGGCACCATGCCGCGGGCCAGATTCGGCACCACGCGCCAGGGGTGGCGCGAGTCTGTCGTCACAAGCACGAACGGCCGCTGCCGCAAGCACAGCAGATTGTCCTCACGCATCAGGCGCAGCACGCGTTTGCCATTCACCGCAAAGCCCTCACGCCGCAGTTGCGCGGAGATCCGGCGATACCCGTAATGCCGATGCGTCAGCGCCAGCCGCTGGATTGCGTCTCGCACGCCGGTTTCTTCGGCACGCGGGGCGGACGCCGTCCCAATGCCGGCAATAGCCGGCCCGACTGACGCCAGCCTGCACGCACATCCGCTCGACCGTCAGCTCGCCTTGCCGCGGGGGGATCGTCATCGCCTGGATGACCGCGTAGACCCCGTCACGCCAGGCCTGGTGCTCGGCCGGCGTGCTTCCTTGACCCGCCGCAAGGCTTGCCGAACAAAATCCCGTTCAATCTGCTGCTGGACGATCTTGCGCCCGAGTTCGGCAATGCGCTCGGCGCACCAGGGTCGACAGCCGTAACATCGCGTGCCCGCTCCTTCACGCTTGGCGCAACGGCATCGCTTTTGGGGCGCCCGGTCGGCCGCGGCGCCTGCTCCCCGCCGGCGCGAAAAAGATCGCGCCATGCATAGAGGTCCTTACGCAGCACATTCAGCTCCTGGGAAAGAGCACTTATGCGCTCACCCACCAGAATGCGACGGACCGCCTCGAGCTTGAACTCTCGGCTGGAAACACGGGGATGATTTTGTTGGGCATGCGTTCTCCGTTAGAGAACTGTCCCTAGTTTCCCGTGTCTCACTTTTGGGGTGCACTCCATTGGCGGCGCGTAACTCGCACCCGCGATTTGGGACAACCACTCTTCGCTTCGAAGTACACCGTGCTTTAAGCTGACATCTGGCATGCCAGCTCTATTCGAACGTGCCGCGCTCAGAGGCTCCCTTGAGCTTGCCAAGGGCCAAACCATCGAGGCATGTGGCGAAGACGCCCGGAGGCGGTAAAGGTGTTGCTCGTAGGCGTTCGATTTTCTCGAGAGCAACGTGATCGAGCTGTGAGAGCGGGGGGGCGCCAACTGAGAGCCCTGACGCGCCAACGCAGTCGCAAGGCGTGAACGGGTCTCATCCATTACGTCGCGCCAGCGCTCGCCGTAGCCGCCAACGGCTCATCGCGATCACCTTCCCGTCACTTGTTGAAAACATACCCGAATCTGGATAGTCTCAGGTTATTCCTGCGCTGCGAGGCGTTTTCGCGGTGAAATTCACCTCAAGGTTGGGGTCCGGTTATGCAGTACGATCGGATAGATGCCCGCATCCTCGAGATCGTGCAAAAAAACAACCGAGTAACTTCCGAGGAGGTCGGCGAACTGGCCGGCCTTTCTGCCACCGCGTGTCAGCGCCGATTGAAGAGGCTTCGTTCTGAAGGCATCATCGAGGCCGACATCTCGATCGTTTCGCCGAAGGCGGTAGGCAGACGTATTCAAATGCTTGTGCTTGTGAGCCTGGAGCGCGAGCGCGCAGATATAATCGACAAATTCAAGAAGGCCGTTAAATCATCAGTTGAAGTCGTCAACGGCTTCTACGTCACGGGCGATGCGGACTTTGTCCTTTATGTTACCGCCCGCACCATGGAGGATTATGAGGAGTTCACCAGGAAATTTTTCTATGTGAACCCCGACATAAAGGGATTCAAGACGATGGTCGTGCTAGATCGGATAAAGGCGGGCTTTGCCGTACCGATCGAGTCTCCCTCCGAGGACTGATAGAGGATTCAGATTTTAGCAAAGCGAGCCGCCCCACGATCGTGGTTACTACCGCGATTACCCAGATAGACTTCCGCTTAATGTGAGGTCCGCTAGATCGCCGAGCCACATGTTTCTCTGCCGCTCATTGACGAGACGCTGACTAATCTCAATTGATCTGTAAATTCCCGAAGCGGACTCTGCCAAGGGGTACACGCGAATACACCGAGCGGTGTGCTCGATGTTCCCCGACAAACAGCACACAAGTTCAAACAATCTCGCGAGAAATGCTTCAAAGTCGCAGTTGCCGCGAGCTTGGCGAGATTTTCGCATAAAAACTGCGGGATACACCGGCTAACGCCGCCAACCCTCAGGCAAAAATGAGTAAGCGATGTTCGCTTGCACGAGTTGACGACGTTTCGTGCAGGATTGGGGTTGCCAGCGAGTTCATCCACTCACAGCACTCCTATTCAGCGCCCTTCTGGGCGTTTCCTCCCTGACTTGGCCGCGCGGTGTCTCGCGCGGCCTTTTTCCCCTACCGACGGAAGTCCGGGTTGCTCAGATTCGATAGCCGCCAGGAGTAACGGGATGACCCCGACCGCCGCCGCAAAAGCTAAGCAAGGTCCCTCGATGCTGCGCGACCGTCTGAAGGACCCGGCGCTCCTACGGGAGGCCTGCTACATTGACGGCGCCTGGGTTGGCCCGCCCAGCTTTTCGGTGAACAATCCGGCGACCGGCATGGAGCTCGCCAAGGTGCCGCAGCTCTCCACCGACGACTGCACGAGAGCCGTGGAAGCTGCTGAACGCGCGTTCCCCACATGGGCTAACCACACAGCCAAGCAACGCTCCAACATTCTGCGCAAATGGTACGAACTGATCGTCGCCAATCGCGAGGATCTCGCGCTAATCCTGACCTCGGAGCAGGGCAAGCCGCTCTCCGAGGCGCTTGGCGAGGTCGATATCGGTGGCGCCTATGTCGAGTTCTTTGCCGAAGAGGCGCGCCGCATCTATGGCGAAACGATTCCCTCGCCGCGCCCGGATGCGAGATTGCTTGCGATCAAACAGCCCATTGGCGTGTGCGGCGCCATCACGCCGTGGAATTTCCCGAACTCGATGATCACCCGCAAGGTCTCGCCGGCGCTCGCCGCAGGCTGCACGGTGGTGCTAAAGCCGGCCAGCGAAACGCCACTCTCGGCGCTGGCGCTTGTCGCGCTCGCTGAGAAGGCCGGCGTGCCCAAGGGTGTCTTCAACGTCATCACCGGAGATTCGCGGTCGATCGGCAAGGTCTTGTGCGAACACCCGGCCGTGCGCTTCTTCGGCTTCACCGGGTCGACCGAGGTCGGAAAAATTCTCTATCGCCAAGCCTCGGTCGGCGTGAAGAAGCTCGGCCTCGAACTCGGCGGAAACGCGCCTTTCGTGGTGTTTGACGACGCCGACATCGAGGCAGCAGTCGAAGGCGCCATGGTCTCGAAATACCGCAACATGGGCCAGACCTGCGTCTGCGCCAACCGGCTCTACGCGCAGGCGGGAATCTACGACGAATTTTTGCAGAAGCTGTCCAAGAAGGTTGCGTCGATGAAGATCGGCGACGGGACAGAACAAGGCGTGGTGCAGGGGCCGCTGATCAACATGGAGGCGGTCGACAAGATCGAGCGGCATATCGCGGACGCTGTTAAGCGCGGCGCCAAGGTCGTGACCGGCGGCAAGCGACATGCGCTGGGACGCTCGTTCTTCGAGCCGACCGTGCTCGCCGACGTCACGCCGGACTCGCTGGTGTCACAGGAGGAGACATTCGGTCCGTTGGCGCCGGTGATCCGCTTCAAGGACGAGGCCGACGTGATCGCAATGTGCAACGCTTCGCCCTTCGGTCTCGCCTCCTATTTCTACTCCCGGGATCTGGGCCGCGCCTGGCGCGTGGCAGAGGCACTGGAGTCGGGCATGGTCGGCATCAACACCGGCCTGATCACGACCGAAGTCGCGCCCTTCGGCGGCGTCAAGGAAAGCGGCCTTGGTCGCGAAGGTTCCCGCCACGGCATGGAAGAATATGTCGAGATCAAATACGTGATGATGGCGGGACTTTGACCGAAGGCATGATCTATCGGCGGTCGCGCCCGAGCCTTGCGATAACCTGTTTGGGCTTTCGGTGTCCCAGTTCCGGACGACCTCCTATAGATCCGATCCCGGAAGCCTTACCTACTTCGTCCTGGTGAACGGGGTCCGCTTTGTTGGCCATACCACTATGATCTTGGCGTGGTCTCTCACGATTTTCTCCTCCTGTCCCCGCTGTCATAAGTATCGTCAGTAGCGGCAATATGAGATCGCAGATCAGTCGAGTTGACGCGGCTAAGTAGCCATGCAAAGTGTAGCCGCAGTCCGCAAAGGGCTTTCATAGGTTCAAGGTTCGCGTAATTGACCAGGTCCAGGTACTCTAGATGATCGACGGCTGCCAAATGCTGCTTTGCGATCGGGAGCAACTGGCCTACATCTCGCTTTCCTGAGTGACACTCTTCAGCTGCAGCGAATGGGCAGCGGCTAACGGCGAGAGCCAGCTGATGCTGTTGCGTTTCGATTTCGTAAACGGCGCTCACCCAATCGATCGTTGCTGAGTACATCATGAGGCGGGTACACTTGTGGAAAGCTGCGCATCGACGCGATCGGGCGCAGAAATTCGTCAGGACGCCGCTCGATTTAAGCGGCCAGAATTGTTCGCGAATCGGTAACTTTCTCACGCAGAAGAAGCGCTTCGTGACGGCGCAATAGTTCGCGATGGCGCCGTTTGGCCAACCAAGAATGCCAAGCCAGCCAAGAGGCATTCCATCGAACAGTCCGAGGCGGCCCAACATTTCGCGACTAAACAAGGAGCCGGCCATGCGGCCCGTCAATTTTGACTTTCTTGCCGATAAGCTGCGCAACTGGGGGCGATGGGGCGAAGCCGATCAGCGCGGCACGCTTAACCACATCGGGCCAGAAACACTGAAGACCGCAGCCGCCCAGGTGCGCGATGGCAAGCTCTTTAATCTCGGTTTGCGGTTCGACCGGAACGGGCCTCAGCTGGGACGCAAGCGGTTCAACCCGATGGTCTACGCGACCGACCTTTTCACCGCGATGAGTCCCGCCGCGCCGGACGTCTGCTACTCCGATGACGTCATCCACATGCCCTTGCAATGTTCAACGCAATGGGACGCGCTCGGCCATGTTCACTATGATGGCCATCTTTACAATGGCTGCAACGCGAGCGAATGCCTCACCGAAAACGGCGCGCTCAAGATGGGTATCAACCATCTGGCGGCCCCCGGCATTGTTTCGCGCGGGGTGCTCCTAGACATCGCACGGCTAAAGGGGGTCGAGCGGCTGCCGCTCGACTACGCGATCACGGTCGACGATCTGAACGCCGCCTGCCAGAAGGAGAGCGTGAGCGTCGGAGCCGGTGACATCCTTTTGGTGCGCACTGGCCATATGCTGTGGTTCACCGCAGACGGAGATCGCGACAGCTTTATGGGAATGCAGCCAGGCCTAAGCTATACCTGCGCCGAGTGGGCTCACGACAAATCGCTGGCCGCCGTGGCCGCCGACAACATGGCTGTCGAGATCCTGGATCCAGAGGGGCTGGCATCGGAGATGCCCCTCGCCTTCCACATGCTGGCGCTGCGAGACATGGGCATGCCGCTGGGCGAGATGTTCAATCTAGAGGCGCTGGCTACCGACTGCGCCGCCGACGGACGGTACAGCTTCCTGCTTGCAGCTCCGCCTCTGGAGGTTACCGGCGGCTTTGGCTCGCCCGTGAACCCGCACGCGCTGAAATAGGCTGGCCTTAAGAGTTGTGGGTGGGCGCGGGCTTTCGAAGATGCAGCGCTTTAGAACGCGTTCAAACCACGACTTTAATTGCGCCTTTGCAGGAAGCGCTCATGGCTCATCGTTCGCGTGGATCATGCTGCAAACTTTGCAGGGCCGCGATGCAAAAACAAGTAAGTAATGGAGTGAGTATTTTACGGGAAAAATAGCCGTGAGAGAAGGTAAGCATGGGCAATGGGCACCGGTACCGTGGAATGTAACGTTGCCGATCTGCGAAAGACTTTCACCTGAATTTACGTCCAAGACGCAGAACTTCGGCAAGCATGGACGATCAACACAAAAATTCGGCCGCGAAACCCGCATAAGCTGCGTTTCGATAGCTTGCCTTCCCTTTTGACAGACGTGGGACGCCGGCCGGACAAATACTTTCGCAACAGGCGAGGTTAGCAAGAACGCCACATGTCCGATATGCCCAGGCTCTCGCGTCGCGCTTTCGCTATCATCTTCTGTCTTTCTATAACTACCGCGATTGGCAACACTGGCTTGCAGTCAGTGCTTCCGTCGATCGGCCGCTCGATTGGAATCGCGGATTCGAGGGTGGCGGCCATTTTCTCGCTCTCCTCCCTATTGTGGGCTGTGACCTCACCGTTCTGGGCTCGTCAATCTGATCTGCGTGGTCGTAAGCCCCTCATGATCATCGGCCTTGCTGGCTTTGCGGTTTCCATGGTGCTCTGCGGCCTGGTGGTAAGCGCCGGCCTGGCCCACCTGACAACTCCCACGATCGTCTTCGGATGTTTCCTCGTCTGTCGTGCGATCTATGGGCTCTTCGGCTCGGCCACCAGCCCGGCGAGCCAAACCTATATCGCGGAGCGCACCTGCCCTGCCGAGCGCACGCGGTGGATGTCCAGCACCGCTGGGGCTTCCAGCCTTGGCACCGTGGTTGGCCCAGTGCTGGCGCCACTTTTCATTATCGAAAGCTTTGGATACGCAGGGCCGCTGTACGCGTTTGCCCTGATCGCCACGACAATGCTGATTATTGTCGCCCGCTATCTAGATGAGGCGCCGATCTTGGCGACGAAGCCACCGCTTCGGAGTGATAAGACGGCGCGTGGACCGCGGTGGCTCCGCTCCAACTTTGTTCCCTTCATCGCTTACGGCTTCCTGCTCTTCGCTTGCCAGAATGCGCTGGCACAGACGTTGGGTTTTCTTATCATCGACAAAACGAGCAAAGCGCTACCTGAGCTCCCATCGGAGGACTTGCTGCGCATAGCGCAAGGCCACATCGAGATTGCGATGGTCTGCGGGGCTCTCGCCAGTTTGGTTGCGCTCTGGGGCCTCATCCCAATTTTCCGCATGACGCCGAAGGCCCTATTGCGATGGGGTGCCGGACTGGCCTCGCTTGGCAGCGTCTTGGTCGCCCACTCGCCAGATTATGCCATCGCCATCGTGGGCTATGCCGTGGCGAGCCTCGGCTTCTCCTTGGCCCGACCGGGCTTCATCGTCGGCGCGTCCCTTTCCGTTCCGATGAAAGAGCAGGCGCGTGTTGCCGGAGCTATTGGGGCGATCAGTGGTGTTAATGTGCTTTTCGCGCCGTTCGCGGTGAGCCTTTATGAGGTTTTCCCTCCCGGTCCGTTTCTCCTCGAATCCATTGTGCTCGCCGGCCTGCTTGCCTATGCTTGTCTCAGTCCAACGGTACGCAACGTGGGGGGCCGGGTCAGCGCCGAGGAGATCAACGACAAACCTGCGACCTAGCACCGCACCTTGGGTACAAGGCACTTGAACGCGCCGTCCCCACGCGTATGCTTCGATCAGGCGGTCTTCGTCGCACGCGTACCGCTGTCAACGAGTGATTCGCATCCCATCAGATTCACCGTCGACCGGATGACTTCGCGCACGGCCCACCCCGGGGCCGCATCATTTTCCACACCGAAGCCGACCTTGAGCTTCACCGCGCGAAATCCTTCAGCGACGTAGCCCGTCGCCGCCACCTCGGCGAGATGGCCGATGGGGCGTCCAGTCTGCGCTGCTGCAGGCCTGTCGCGTAAGCGACGAGTTTGGTCTGCGGTGCGTTCCCGAGCAGCTTTTGCACAGGGATCGTTGAAATGCTTACCCTTGATGTCCCAAAACGCAGTATCGACGCCACTCAAGCCTTGGATGACAATACCCTTGGGGCCGTGGTCGCTCCGGCGCGCATAGATCATCTGGCAGAGAAGCGGGTCATTCGCCGACGAGCTATGGCGCAACGCTTTAGGCCAGTGCGCCCGTCCTCCGGGCCGGGCCGTAGCATCCGCCCCAACCGACGATACTCAAATAGGTCTCGATCCGATTTAGCATCGCTAGTGCGCGTGTCATACCAAGGTCGGGAAGAGGCGTAGGGCTGCGACAGCAACGCTTGAACGAGGTGGGTACGGACGCCTGTGATCTGTGCTCTGTTCTTGTACCCAGTTTTACGCCAGGTTCGACGTGCCGTTCGGTATAATACATCGGGATCGAAACTCAGGCGGCTAGCAAAGCGCTAGGACTATGTCAGGGCATGCCGCTCTCTTTCGCCGGCAGCGTGCGGATAATCGGATTGGGCCAATGCAGCTTCTGCTCGCTCGCTTTGCTTGGTTACGGATTACGCCTTCAAGGGCAGTTAATTCACCCTCCCCTTTTCGGGCGAACGCGGCGTTTCGAGCTGCCGAGCGGGACGTTGAACACGTCGGCCTCGTCCGTGATGCCGCCCTCCACGAGCATGTTCTGAGCTCGGCGATCGTGATCGAGGGCCGATCGATATTCGTGCCGCCGTCGTCCTCCAGACAAGTATCAGCTCCGAAGAGCAATCCTGTTCGCTAGCACTTGGAAACGCATGACGAGAAGCGTGGCGTGGACGGCGGCCCCGATTGATAAGCCGAGCCAGATACCGACGGCGTCGAGGCCCATCTTCAAGCCAAGCACATAACTAAGTGAAAATCCGATCAGCCAATATGCGATGCCGGCCAACAGAAGCGGCACTCGCGTGTCCTTCAGTCCGCGCAAGCTGCCCCAAGCGATGGTGTATATTGCTTCAGTGACGAACAAGCTTGCGCCAACTAAAAGAAGGTGTGCAGAAAGTTCAATCGTCGCGTCGGCGTCGTCGACCGACACGCCCAAAAAGAATTTGGCGACCTCAAAGCGACCGCCAATTATTGCAAGCGTAAGGATCGTCACGATGACTATACCAAACAGCATCGCGGCCAGGCTCGCCCGCTTGATACCGGGAAGGTCGTGACGGCCGACCGCATGTGCAACGCGCACGGTCGTCGCCATGCTAATGCCGAAAGGGATCATGAACAAGATTGCCGCGACCTGGGATGCGACCTGGTGGGCGGCAAGAGCGTTAGTGCTGATCACGCCCATCAGGACCGCCGCGGCAAAGGAGATTCCGCACTCCATTAGAAGAACCATCGAAATTGGTGTTCCGATCGTAACCAACTGCCGCATCAACGGCCAATCAAAGCGCCAGAAATGCGCAAGAACGTGGTAGTCCCGGAATGGGGAACGCATTGTGGCGAACCACAGACTGGCCAGAAACATCGCAGAGTTCACCAGCGTCGTCGCAAGCCCCGCCCCGAACAGCTCGAGCCGCGGCAGGCCGAACTCCCCATACATCAGGAGGCACACTAATAGGGCGTTCACGGGTATGACCCCAAGCGTGATCCACAAGACCGGCTTGGGCCGGTTGACCGCAGCCATGAAATCACGGATGGCCAGAAAACACAGCACCGGTGCCACGCCCCAAGCAAGTCCAACCAAGTATTGCTGCGCGAGCCGCGCCGCGTCCGGGGCCTGCCCAAGAGCCAGCAGTATTTGCTCGCTGCACAGCTGAATCGCCATGATAGGAGCGGATAGCAAGAGCGCCATCCACAGCCCCATGCGTAGCGAGCGCCGCACCACAGTTAGATTGTTCGCCCCAAACGCCTGCGCAGCAAAAGTTGCGCTTGCCGCCAGCAGGCCCATTCCGAAGGTGATGCTAACAGAATAGACCTTTCCGGCCAGCGCTGCTGCGGCGACCGCCTCAACGCCCATGCGGCCTATGAAGGCAAGATCGGTCGTCATCATTGCGACCTGGCCAAGCTGCGTCAACACCATTGGCAACGCGAGCTTCGCAATTTCGATGAACTCGACGGCGAACTCATGAGGAGCTGCCCGACTCGCCACTCCATGTCGCGAAGCCGACACTGTCTTGTCCATGAAAATCATGCCGTTCAGTTTGGTACAGCGAGGGAACTACTTTTTTGCTTTGCCGAGAGGATTCTCTTCTCTTTGGCATTTCAACGGACACGCGCGCCGAGCCTTGTGCAGCTACGTTTCCCAAACGGCGAAGCGTCCCATCGACCTTGATCTGCTGTTGAGCCTGATTGTGGCGGCCTGCTCGTCCACTGATGCGAACAGCCGCATCGGCTTCGCTAGGGCTTCGGCTACCGCATCAACCTTTCGGGCGCGTTAAGGAGAAACGAGGCGATATACGGTCGGCCCGCACGCCAGATCGGTCGATCACCCGCACGCCGCAATGAGCCGCGTCGGGAACCGCCCCCGGGCACCGGAGCAGAATTCGGCGGGAGACGGATATTTGTGGTGAGGATACGGCACGCATACGTAAACTGAGAGATAGTCTCACGAGTCACTGCTGGAACGCCTTGAACGAGGATGCCTGATGAAATCTGCTTTTCAAGGGTCATGCCAACTACGAGGGCTTGCCTTTAAGGGGCAATTTCTCAGGGCGCGCGTCGCCGATCCGACAGCATGTTGCAAAACCAACGATCCGTCGTCAGTCGCGCCTGGAGCGGGCATTTAGGGGCGTCACATTGAGAAGCGCAACTAGACCGTCGCCGGCGCCGGCGTGTCGCCGACTACCGCCAAGACCTGGCTCGCCGTCGTTCTCGCCCGCAATTGCGATCCTCACGTTTAGCGCTTGTGCGAAACGATGACTTGGGAATGGAAGCGCCTGCGCCAAGCTGACAAGCCCGGCGATCAACACGCTGCCTGACCTTCCACGCAACGCCAAAGAGCTCACGCCGCGCGCATGCGCCAATGAGGCGGTCTTCACCGTATGACGTACAGTTCGCCAACGCGGCGGCGCTTCCGCTCTCTCAACATCGTCAATGACAAAGGAATGCCCGGGTGCCATCCGGATAGCTCGATCTCGAGATGGCGCGTTGCCTCCAAACGTATCGAATGACGTAGCACGCTATCGCGTCCGCCATTGGACCGAGTTCACCTGCAATGCCATGGCCACTTCACTGCGCCGCGGGAAGCCGGTGGAGACCGGCTTGATGCAAAGCGTCGATGGCCGGATCCGCCACCAGCTGCTCAACGAGGCCCTGCTCTTCGATCTCGACGTCGCCCGCGCCGCCAACTGGGTTATCGCCTACAATCTTCAACGGCCTCACTTGTCGCCAAAGTATCTAACGCCCGCAGCCTATGCCACCTAACTCACCGCAACGGACGATCGACCACGCAACCCCGACCAGCTCCACCAAGCGGTTATTACTCTACCCCCGCACGTGGCCTACAAATGATTTGAAGCCCCGCAACACTGGCGACACACTCCAGTTCTGGATGGTCCACAGTTCGGTCTCGCTGCAAAAAACTCGAGACTCTAACTGCCGCTGAATGAAGGCGGTATCGTCGGAATCCGCACGAAAAGCAAAATGTCAGCGGTCAGCCATGAGGGTAGTCCTGTTTAGCTCCAGGGAGGAAGCGTCGCGCTGCTCCGATCGGCTCGACCTCGCTCTCGAGGAACACTGGCGCTTCGCAGGCGCCTCTCTAAACGACAGGACCCATAAGAGGTGAACTGGCGATGATTAGTGCTCCGCCTCAGGCAAAGGCATATAACTTCATGAGGACACCGCGAACGGGGTTATGGCGGTCGATGGTGAGGCGGGACCATCAGCGCTCAAGTCATCAAAAAACAGCAGTTCGCCACGAGGCATGGGCGTTATCCTTGCCGGTAACGAGTTTCCGGTAGATTTCAATCAATCGTTGCGTGATTGCCCCGGGTTGACCGCTCCCAACTACCATACGGTCTATAGATGTCACCGGCGTGATTTCGGCTGCCGTGCCACAATAGAATACTTCTTCCGCCAGGATCAGTTCGGTCCGATCGACATCTCGCTCGACAGTTTCTAGCCCAAGGTATTCACGTGCCAGCTCGATTACGGTTTGGCGCGTGATCGACTCTAATATATCGTTGGATCCGCTTGGCGTGATCAACTGACCATGACGAGCGATGAACACGCACATTGCGGCGGCCTCGGCCAGCTTTCCCCTGGAATTGAGAAGGAAAGGTACATCGTAGCCATCGCGTTGGCTCTGCATGGTAGCCAAGCGGGAATTATGGTAGTTTGCATTGCATTTGATGCGCGCAGGCATAACGTTATCAGGAATGCGTATCCAAGAACTAATCTGAGCCGAAACGCCTTCGATGCTTTGCTTACCACGCCGTCGGGGCAGCGCCGTGATTGCGGTCCCTACAGGTCCTGTTGCTTCCAGCTCGCCAGATCCGTCAATAAACGCCATCATTCGGATATGAACGTCCGTACGAAGCGCATTTGCCCGGCACAGATGAACGAGCGCTTCGGCCAATTCCCCTCTGGGCGGCCCCTGATCGAATCGCATTGCTTTTTGCGAGAAGGCATACCGGTCGAGGTGCTCTGCAACGCGAAAGAGGTACAGTTGCTGTGCCTCTTCGTTCCAATAGCCGCCTATTCCCTCGAAGACACCTGTACCATACTTTGCCACGGGTGCGAATACATGCACCTTGGCGTCATTCCAAGGGATAATTTGGCCGTTGAGATATACATATCTTGTCGCCGACATTTAAGTTCACTCTATATGCAGGATAGCCGCCAAGCTAGAGACCTCGCTCAAGGATGAACAGGTCTACTAATCGGTTTGAGCTCTCTTGATTTGAGGAGGCGATGAACAAAAATAGAGAGCGTGCTGCGAGCTACAATGAGGGGCTGCTCGTCATTGGAGCACCCCAAACACGCAGCAGTGATGGCGGCGTGTATCGAAGGACTGGTAAGACTGTGGTTGGCGTCGCATGCCGATCTATCCCGCACCCTTGAGCAGTCCGACAAATTCATGAGCCGACAGATGGCATGCTTCTATGATCTGCATCAATTTCTAACTTGGGTAGTTGACAGCACCCAAAAGCTTTGAAGGGACCGCTGTCGTATGGGTCTATCATTCTTTGCGGACCGACGGATTGCCAGCGATCTGCATCGATGCGCGCCACGCTGAAGCGGCGCTCGATATCACGGAGAACTAGCGAACGACGCCGCTAGTCTAGCGCAGCTCGCAGAAGTTTTTGCGTTGGCCTCTCTACGAGCGCGACTGCGGTTATTCTGACGTGCAGCTCAACCCAGAAGACCCTGCGGACGTGGGACGATAGCTCCGAGTGAGGATAGGCCTTAAAAGATCCCCCGTGGCTGTGGCACAAACACTGGCGAACCAAGCGATGGAATCGAGCGTACTCCCGCATCAGCGCTTCGCCTCCGGGAAGCAGCGGATTCATGACCGCCTCCAAGCATGACATCATCGCCGGCCGACTCACGAACCCGCGCCGCGAGCAGGGTCCGCATGACGACTCCGACTTTGAGAGCGAGCGGACGCAGAAGTTTTCGCATGACTTGCTCTGGGGCAGCGATAGAGCGAATTATATCCTTACGAGCAGCCGCTAACCTCCGCGCCCTTCGGCTACCGATGCTCTTGACATGAACAGGCTTGAACCATCCTGTTCTCTGCGCGGTTCACCGGGCGTGTCCCGATCGGTCCTCACCGGCATGGGTCAAAGTGCCGCCTTACCCTGGCAGGCTTCTCACTGACGGCCTACAGCCCAAGTTCAATAGATTTGTGGTCAGCCATTCTTTGGCCGGTCCTGCCTCCAAGCCCATCCACTCAACTCGACTAGCCCATGGTCCGAGGTACCGCACAATCGAGGGCGCGTCCGTCAACGTCGCTCTCTCCCAGACAATCTTTCCGGTCTCGTCCAGCTCACATATCGCAACGGAATTCAGCGAAACATTAAAGGCGACGTAGATCCTCCTTAAATGGAATTGGTCATGATCGTCCGAAAACGTCGGGCACAAGACCAAACCTCAATTAAAAGGCTCTCTGATTCCCGTCAGTCGAGGACGTGCCCCCGACCTGGCCGGCACCGGATTTGGCCCGGTGTCGCCACAACGTCGCTGTTATGATATCCAGTCTTCGCTTACGCGAGTTGAAATAGCTGGCGGGGGATTGTCGTGATTGGATCGAACCCATCGTCAGTGACGCGGATCGTATCTTCGATCATCATCCCGCCCCATCCTAGTTCATAGAAGGGCGTTTCAACGCAAAGACACATACCGTCAGCCAGAACGGCCTCGGACGCCTCGTTGATGAGCGGATATTCATATCCACTGAGGCCAATGCCATGCCCGCAGTGATGTCGCCGATATGAGGGGATGCCCGCGCTGCGGGTAGTATTGACGGCTGCCAGGTGAACGCCGCGCACCTTTGCTCCGCACCGCACTGCGGCAAGTTCCGCTTCAAGCCCCTCAGCAATGGCCTTGTAGCGCGCTGTGATAAGCCTCGAAGCGTCCCCCACAACAAAAGTACGCGCCATGTCAGATTTGTACCCATCGACTACGCAGCCGGCATCAAGGCGGATCATGTCTCCAGCTTGGATCTTACGTCCTGTCGGGTATGCGTCCGCAAGTGCGGAGCGCGGGCCCGTCGTCACACTGATGAACTCGGGGACGCCGCCGCCGCGAACCATTTCGCTCGCAACCAGGCCGGCGAGTTCCCATTCGCTCATGCCGACTTTGAACTCCCGCCGGATCGCGTCGATGCCGGCTTCAACGAGCTGAGTGGCTCTTCTAAGACGAACCAGTTCTCCCGGAAGCTTTGTCAACCGGCTACGAACAACCGCATCGCTGATGTCGACGATCGGCCTTGTTGCGCCGAGGAGCGTTTTTAGGTCAGTGCCACCACGACCGTCGACACCGAGATTGAGATCTTTTGGCGCAACAGCATTTACCGCGGCCATAACAGCTTCCGCGAAGGTTCCGAAGCCTGGCGCGTCGTATTCTACGGGAGGGCCATCGGCAGACCGCTCGAAGTAAAACAGGCCATAGCGGAAAATGAGTGTAGGATCGCCCAGACACTCTAATGCCGGACCGGCGTCAGCCGCGCTGACGACTAGAGCAGTTCTGTCGCGGGTCGCCACGGCAGCCGAAAGATACGACGAGTACGTATCGTTCATGCTGTAATAGCCGCTGAGATAATTTTTGGTGGGCAGATCACAAGAGATAACGGCACCGATGTCCTCACCAAGCAGAGCAAACAGCTTGCTCCGACGCGCGCTCGCCAAATTCCTCAGACTTTCGATGGAATCCATATTGATCTTCTTTCCAAGAACTTTCAGGGTCTATCCGGGTGCCCGCACGTCAGTCACGATTTCCCCGCCTCTCAAGCATCTTGGCACTCCGGGCGGTCGTCACGACAATTCCCGTTGATGCCAGATTTCCCGAGCAGCAGCCCAGCGCTGGCTAAATCGATCAATTGCAAGACTTGGAATCTGCTCAAAACCTCTGCGTGGCCTCACCCCACATTGTCCAAGGGAGATTTGGAGACGTCGGTTAGCCGCGAAAGGTTCGCGGGCAGCCTGTCAGCCGCGTTGACGGTTTGGAGCAAGTGCCAGAGAGTGGCGAGGTTGCTTGTTACAACGGGGCGACCGAGCCGCTCCTCAAGCGGAGCGACGCCACGCAGCCAACCAAAGTCTGTGCAACTAATGAAAACACCATCGGCATCATTCGGTACTTGCGCAGCGACCCAATCGTTAATGGGCTCCCAGCAGTTATCCTCAAGAGTCGTCCTTAGATCAAATCCAAAAGCGTGCATCGCAATATCGAAACCGTTCCCCTGAAGAAATTTCACGAGACGGCTGGAGAGCCATTCATCGTAGGGAGTAAAGACTGCAATCTTCCGGACGCCAAGCGCGCGAAGCGACGACAGCACTGCTCCGGATGTTGTGACGGCAGGCAGGCCGGACGCCTCTTCCATCACCTTCACAACGCTTTCATCGTAGCCTGCTCCTTCGACAAAACTGCCACCCGTACAACCGAGGGCGATGCCCTTCATCCGGCGGGGATGACTAAGCAGCCGCGCAGCCTCACGCGAGCTTTCCTTCATCGCCGTAAGCTGCTCGATAGTGTCTTCAGAGTTGAGCACTCGGCTGAAATGGAAGCTGACGCCGTCCAAGCCTAGACCCGTGTAGTCACGCTCCAATACCGTGTTACTCGACGGCACGATGATCCCGAGGCCAAATGACTGCTGGGGCATCAAAATCTCCTTTGTACTTCACTGGCGGAAGTTCAACTAACCTGCCGTAGCTCGGGAGCTTGCAGCGATGACTTCCGTGCGCGCCAGCGGATCCCAAACGGTGAGCTGACTAAGCGCTCATGTCGCCGCTCAGCCTCGACAACACTGGCGCCGGCGCCACACGTTTTTCAGGATCCGAAGTTGACAGTGCCATCTGCGCCGCCCCAGATAAGACAGTAACTATCGTCACTCTCGCGCATTTGCTGGCAAAGATCGTCTCACGTTTGAGCATCACTAGCGAGGCGGCAATCACCGTAGCCTAAAATCAACATGTCATCGCTCCGCTAATTGCATGCTCAGAATATTATGAGGGCTGAATGGACCGCAGTCGACAGCACCTGTACCCAGAAAGCCCGAGCTCAGACATAGCTGTCTTGCTGCTACATTGCGGACGTCGACTGCGACCATGAGACGGTCGATTGATGGGCGGCTTTCCAAAATCCATTGAGCGGCCAGTCTAGTCGCTAGCTTCCCGTATCCGTTGCCTTGATACGACCGACCTATGCGAAGGTTGTGCAACGTAATGGCACTTGGAGGAGCCCACGCTGGCAGCGCAGCTTTTTCACACAGAACAAAAAAGCCAACGACTTCCTTTCTCACCACCACCAAGAACGCGCGCTCTAGAGAACTTGAACTATTCTGTAATTTCTCAAACACCACAGCCGGCGGGTCCACGAACTCTTCTTGTTCAGGGTCAAGTTCCAAATGGGCAACCGCCGTGGCGTCAAAGCGAGTTAACGCTTTTAGCGCCGCCCCACGCCCTTCGTCAGAAGAAACGGTAGCCGAGCATTCTCTCTTCGAGTTGGAGGCGCTTGACTGATCTATGAAGCCAGTGAGTACCTCGGCTAGCGTCCGCCTGCACCAGCGAAATGATGACCATCCCGTCAACTCCATGGCAGGCGCTTCAATCATTGTCGGTTCCTCGCGTATTTCCGT
The DNA here is from genome assembly GCF_020193715.1 of Bradyrhizobium sp. IC4060. NCBI lineage: Bacteria > Pseudomonadati > Pseudomonadota > Alphaproteobacteria > Hyphomicrobiales > Nitrobacteraceae > Bradyrhizobium > Bradyrhizobium sp. IC4060. The sequence continues at coordinate 31,318 of NZ_JADYVJ010000020.1, forward strand.
GGGCCATCCAGGGACTGATGAGAGCCAATTCTCATCATAGACCGATTCGACGTACCGATGCCCTTCGTCGGGAAAGACCGCCACTACATTCTTGCCTGGATTCGTGCGTGACCACCAATTGGCGACTTTATACGCTGCACCGCTCGTCGGCCCCATGAATAGCCCATGGGCCTGGTGCAATCGGTGAGTACCCTGAAACATTTCGGCGGGGGTTAGCCAGTGAACCTCGTCGAACTGTCTGTGGTCGACATTGAAAGGTATGATTCCGCCTCCCAATCCACTCACCATCACTTTTCCGGCAGGTTGCCCGAACAATATTGAATTGGGAGTATCAACACTAATTGCGTGCAGCTCAGGGAAAATAGCTCTTAGAAATTTGGTCGTGCCGCACATGGATCCGCCTGATCCAACTGGACCAATCAGACAGTCAATTTTTCCCACTCTTTCGACTAACATTTCCGCAAACTTCCCGTAGGCCAGCGGATTATCGTTGTTGGAGTATTGCGCGGGCCAAAAGCTGTCCGGTATTTCCTTCAGATATTCGGCTAGCCTGTCCAACCGTCTTTGCTGAATCCCACGGCCGCCTGGCCCTGCCTCGTCGACGATCTCTATATGTGCGCCAAGCTCTTCGAGGCGCTTACGAAGATGACGATCAAGCGACCAATCGCTCACCAACACAAGTTTATAGCCGTACTGTACAGCCAGCATGGCCAATGCGAGACCGAAAGTGCCGGAAGACGACTCGCAGATAGTCCCTCCTGGTTTTAGGAATCCGTGCTCAACAGCCCGTTCCAGCATGAAGCGTGCGGGGAGCAGCTTCATAAGAAAGAAGCTGGCGCCAAACAAACCGTCATTCAGCTTAACCATTCGAGGGAGTTCAAAATCCTCCAGATTCCGCATCGCGATTCGGTTAAACATTCGCTCTTCCTAGTTCGCTTTCATGTGAGACGATCGATGGCTTGAAACCATCGCTTCTCAGATCATATGTTGCTCGCTCCATGTTTTCGGCGGTCTTTCTGTCCGTTGGATCAAACATTAAACCAACAACTGTCCCGCTGTGGGCGACCTGAATACCGACTGCACCGTAGCGAACGCCGATTGCTTGGATATCGTGCAGGCGTGGCTTCCTAAGGAACTTCTCGTTGATCCGAGCACTCGCCGTAGAAACTAGGCCAAGCAAGCCAAGATCGGAAGCGCTGATCGCTCGACGAAGTAGACCCCGGAGCGGTCGAAACGTTTCGATCTCGGCAGGACTATACTGAGCAGGCTCCAATGCGAGCGTATCAACTGTCTGATCGGGCGCTGTATCCACGCTGATGTAGTCTATCGGTGGAAGCGAGTTACTGAAGGACTCGATGACGACCCCTTCGCGATGTGCGAAGAGTACAGCCTGCTGCGAAAACAATGTAGAATCGCACGCTGTCTCGGCATTCACAGCAACCTGCATTATGCTGCCAGAGGATGGCTGGACATCTAAATAATCAAGAACAGCCAAGATGCTGGCCAAGACATCGGCAGTGGATGAGCCCATGCCGCGACCCACGGGAATATTGCTTTCAATCGCCAGATGTCCGCCGGTCCTGATCCGAGCAAATCTTTTGAGTGCTAGCTCGGCGGCGCGTTCTGCCTTGTGACAATGGCGTGGAGTGATACAAATCTTCTCTCCACTGGTCGCCCTGAACGTTGCCTTTGACTTGAGCCGACGGCAGGGAAGCGAGATCAATCCCCGATGTAGGTATCCATTCTTGTCCTCGAAAACACCCTGCAGAAGCTCGCCATGATGTCCGGTGGCCTCACCATTTCCCTCTGTTTCGTACATGGCCAAGCCCTCTTAGTTGAGCGAAGCTCGAGTCGCTGGTGATTAACGATCTTTGTTCGATTCTCAACAGCGTGGAGTGACAATTCGTCTGGCTAAGGAGGGATTCTCAAAAATCATGCCAATGGCGTAAATGGAGCCTCACTACGGACATTCCAAGTAATGTTCAGTCACTTAGAAGGCGCCAGCATGAAAGTGAATGGCAATATTGCTGGATACGACAAAGCGGGCGCGTGTTCGTTGCTGAACATGCGCTGAAGCGTATCCTGGTTCTCGATCGACATCTCGACAAGTAGGCATTCTGATATCGGGTACGCCGGCACTGAGAGATATTGTGGATCTGCGGCGCAGCTCGACTGGAAGCCCTCGCTGCCCTTTGGCATTTCCTTAGACGCCCGTCGTGGCGCAAACAGCAAGCGCATCTGCCCACGCCAATTTGCTTACGGACACGGCGCCACGAAAGGCGCCATGCGGAAGTCGCATCGCCTCGGAACGGAGCTTGTTGAGAGTCGAGTGGGATTAAAAGACAGGAGCTAGGGGCGAACACTTTCTCCGAGATGTGTGATCGCTGCGTCCACGCCACCTTGGCCATGGGGGATTTGCAGCGCTTTGAGGCCGATCTCGACCACGCCTAGAGTTCCCAAAATCGTGGGCGCGTTGACATGGCCCATATGGGCGATGCGAAAAGCCCTTCCCTGGAGGTTGCTGATGCCGATACCGAGGACCACTCCGCACTTATTGTTGCAGTAATGATGAAGATTCGTCGGGTCGTAACCATTGCCAATAAGCACGGTTGTGACCACGTTTGATTGCTCGGACGCCTCGCTGATGTTAAAGTTGAGCACGTGCTCTTTACTCCATACCGCGACCGCTCTTCGTACGGCTCCGGCGAGCAGTCGATGGCGACGGAAGACGTTCTCCAATCCCTCATCTAACAGCATGTCGATGGCTTGGCGGAGTGCGAAGAGCAGATGCACCGGAGGAGTACCGGCGTAGCGGTGGTAGTGCTCGATGCCGTCACGCTCGGTCCAGTCCCAATAGGGCGTGCGCATGTTGGCCACTTGATGAACGGCTCTCGCGCGCTCGCCAACGGCAACGAAGCCGAGCCCCGGTGGTGTCATCAGCCCCTTCTGCGAGCCGGACATCGCGACATCGATGCCCCATTTGTCCATCTCGAACGGCATGCAGCCGAGGGACGCCACAGCGTCAACGATGTAAAGCGCGGGGTGGCCAGCTGCACGAATCGCATTTCCAATCTTCTCGATGTCGTTGACAACACCAGAGGCGGTGTCGACTTGTGTGACGAGAATCGCTTTGATGGTGTGATTCTTGTCGGCGCGCAACAGAGCCTCGACCTCACTGGCGCGCACTGCGCGGGTCCAATCTCCTTTGAGCACCTCCACCTCGGCGCCCATAGCACGCGCAGCATTACCCCACCCGATTGCAAAACTGCCACTCTCTAGGACCAGCACCTTGTCGCCGCGCGAGAGCACGTTGGAGAGCACGGCTTCCCAGGCGCCATGTCCGTTGGCTATATAGATGTAGGATTTTCCCTTTGTCGCAAACAAACTCGACAAGTCGCGCAACAGCCCTTCGGTCAAATCGACCATTGGCTTGGAATAGATATCGAGCGCCGGCCGGTGCATGGCGCGTAACACTTCGTCGGGTATGGTCGTCGGCCCCGGAAGGGCAAGAAACTCGCGACCGGCGCGAACAGTCATAAGAATGCCTCTTGGTTCGACAACTACTTGTAATCGGAACATGGGTTTGAAACTTGCGAACCACGGCGAAAAACCGCAGGAATTCAGCAATGAAGAACGAAGTTGCGCAGGATTTCAAATGTAAACGCCTCGAGACCTTCGTAAGGTCTCGCGCTATTGAGGAAATCGACTCCGGTAGGCATACCGCGCGACGAAGCACGCTATTGGACCCAGACTCTGTCGAACCCGCTCATCCTTGCGCTGTTGCGCGGCGAGAAAATTGCACGGGTCTGCCGCGTCGGAAAGGTGTTAAGAAAGTCGGTTTTGACATCTCCAAAGATCGAAGAGCTTCCGGCGCCATGAGGAGAACCTGTACGTGGTTTTTAACGATGCCCATCTCCTCGAGGCTGTTCAGACGCATCGGGACGATTTTCCTTAACTCCGGTCAATCTCGCGACGCCCCATCGCGTCCAATTGTGCCGAACTCGTTAAAATGGCGGGAATCCCAGAGATCACAAGAAAATAGCGAAAGTAAAAGGTTGGTCATGCCCGTGCCGCAGGCACTTGCATGCGTCGTAAACCGCGGCCAATCGACAAAATTCAAGCATTAATCCAAAAGGGCATGGACGAGAGCGCCACGGTAGTCACTCCGGCGTGCACAAAAGTCGCCATCGCCCGCAGATTATCTTGATCCCGCGCGTCACCAACTCCTTTGTCGGCTTCCGCAAGTTGATGGCCCAAAGCGAACAACGCTGGCGCAGTCAGTTGGCATTGGCACCCGACAGAACCGACTTCGACCACCGATCTTGCCGGACGGAACGCCTCTCGTCTCAAATTCTTTCACTTCGTTACACAGGAGCGGCTGATCCGAAGCGCCTCTGCAATCAAGTGTCTCCCCTGCGTCAGTCAGTGTCAGAGCGCGTTCACGAGTGTCTTACGAATAGGGTCGCATCATCCATGCTGACGCTGATTCTCCAGCATGGAGTTCGAAGTGGAATTCGGTGACATGCCCTAGCTTCCAAAGTGCCAAAAATCACTCCAACGCGCCCGACTCACTCACCCGATGAAGGTGGTAGTCAGCATCGCCAAACGTGTGCTCGATCATGGTGAGCCGCTTAAAATAGTGGCCGATCTTTGCCGCCATGGTCATTCCGATCCCGCCATGAAGCTGGATCGACTGCTGACCGATGAATTTTCCGCTCCTGCCGATCTGCACTTTAGCCGCGGCGACGGCTTTTTCACGCTCGGCAGCATTATCGATATCTGCGGCCATGGTGGCGTACATCGACATCGAGCGCGCCTGTTCGAGCGCCACAAACATGTCGGCGGCGCGGTGCTGCAGACTCTGGAACGAGCCGATTGGCACTCCGAACTGCTTTCGCGTCTTCATATAATCGACTGTCACCTTCAGCGATTCGTCCATCAGGCCGACCGCTTCCGCGCAAAGGGCGGTGCGGGCCTCGTCAACCACCCGCTCGATCAGCGGCAACGCATTCTCGGGATCGCCGACCGCAGCTGCGCTGCCCACCTCGACCCTTGTGAAGCTGATGTCGGCGGCATGCAGCCCGTCTTGGGTCGGGTAGCTCCTTTTGGAGATGCCTCGCGCGTCGGTAGGCACGAGAAGCACCGCGATACCGCCTCTGTCGCGTTGAGCGCCTTTGGTGCGCACGGTGACGATCAACGTGTCGGCGTTCTCGCCATTGAGCACAACGAATTTTTCGCCGTCGATGACCCATCCGTCGCCGCTCTTCTTCGCGGAGGTAGTCACGTCATTCAGATCATAGCGAGAGTTCTTTTCAAGTTGCGCGAATCCAAAGGTCTTTCTGCCGTCAATGATCCCAGGCAGATGAGCTGCCTTCTGCACGTTCGAACCGCCACGGCGCAGGAAGCCGCCGCCGATTACAACGGTCGCAAGATAAGGCTCGACCACAAGCGCTCGGCCGAACGCTTCCATCACGATCATAGTCTCCACGCCGCCGCCAGCAAACCCGCCATCGGCTTCGACAAAAGGAAGTCCGAGCAGACCCTGCTCAGCAAAGCGGCTCCAGACCACTCTGCTCCAGCCGCCCTTCTCCTTCAAATATTTCCTGCGCTGGTCGAAACCGTAGACATCGGTCAAGAGTCCATCGACGCTTTCCTTGAGGAGCCGCTGCTCCTCGGACAAATTGAAGTCCATATCTTAAGCTTCTCCAGGCGACAGATGTGGACCTCATGCCGGTCCCATTTGCCGGTGTAAAAAAAGGCGTTAGAGCCCAAGCACCGCCTTGGCAATGATGTTGCGCTGGATTTCGTCGGAACCACCATAGATTGAGACTTTGCGGTTGTTGAAGTAGCTCGGCGCTATCTGCGCGGTCCAGTCCATCGCTTCATCCGGCGAATCGGGATGTTCGTTGTAGGGCGCAGCGAATGGCCCGATCATCTCCATCATGAGTTCAGTCGCGGTCTGCTGGCTTTGTGAGCCCTTAATCTTAAGCATGGAGGACGCAGGATTTGACTTCCCCTTACCGTGCTTGCCTTCGTCGGCGACAATGCGCAGTTGCGTTAGCTCGAGTGCCTTCAGCTCGATCTCAGAGATGGCGAGCTTCTCCCGGAACATGGGATCCTCGATTATAGGCCGGCCGCCACTTTCGATGTTTGCGGCCAGCTCCCTAATGCGCCGGATGCGCTCCTTCGAGACGCCAACCCGCGCAATGCCGGTGCGTTCGTTGCCGAGCAGAAACTTTGCGTAGTCCCAGCCTTTGTTCTCCTCTCCGATTAGGTTTTCGTAGGGCACCTCGACGTCATCGAAGAAGACCTCGTTGACCTCATGTCCGCCATCGATGGTCTGAATCGGACGCACGGTCACGCCCTTGGAATCCAAGCAGAACACGATAAAGGAAATGCCCATCTGCTTCTTAGCGCTAGAATCTGTGCGGCAGAGGCAGAAGATCATGTCGGCATGCTGCGCGAGCGTCGTCCAGGTCTTCTGGCCATTGATGATCCACTTGTCGCCCCTGCGTTCGGCCTTGGTCGTGAGCGAGGCGAGATCCGAGCCAGCGCCGGGTTCCGAAAAACCCTGGCACCACCAATCATCCACGTTTGCGATGCGCGGTAGGTAATATTGTTTTTGCGACTCATTACCGAAGGTATAGATGACAGGGCCCACCATGCCGACGCCAGAGGCGAGCGGCGTCGGCGCCGGATACATCTGCAGCTCCTCCCTGAAGATGTAATGCTGAACCGAGCTCCAGCCTGTGCCGCCGTATTCCTTCGGCCAAGGACTAACGTTCCACCCCTTCTTGTTGAGGATGCGCCACCATGTCACCATTTCCTCCTTCGAGACATGGCGACCTTCGATCATCTTGCGCTGCACCTGCGGCGATACATTATCGCGCAGAAACTGCCGGACTTGATGTCGGAAGGCTTGCTCTTCCTCGGTGAATACAAGATCCATCGAATTCTCCTGCAACCGAATAAAGTGGGGCCGCGTTAGGATAGCGACGCCTTCTCCACTCAGGCCAATTGGAGGCGGCCTCGAGGAGAGGTGGAGCTGAACGCGAAGTCTATCGAGAGGGCTGACGAGGGCAAAGCATCCGCCTGTTACCCACGCCCTTGCGTCGCGACACCAAAGATTCCACTTCCTGGTCCCCGCGAACCCGTCAGACGATGGTGCCCTATGTCCGCGTTCGACTTCTCGTTTTTTCAGTTTGTCGCAAACTGTGATGACTAGAGGCGTCTTACTTCCCGTCAAGCGAGCCTGAGAAGATTGCTTAGCTATTCCCGCATTCTTTCTCCGCCAGGAATCGGCATCCTGAATCTTGGGAGCGAGAACATCGCCCATCCTGTACTCCCAAATGCATTCAGCCGCCCCTTGTCAGTGTTGCCACCGCTCTGCCCCAAGGTCTGTAGCAACGGTCGTGCCAGTTAAAATGATCTGTAATTCGCGAACAATCACCGGCGTTATGGACGGAACAGACATCGTACGCTGTGCGAGATCCGACAAGCATTAACAGCCGACCGTCGTTTTCATAGCCCCGCGGCCGGCTGATCCACATTTTGCTAGCGTTCATTGCATCTTAGCTCGATGCGAATAGATGTGGGCTAACGTTCGACTGCCGTCCGAGTCCTGTGGGCCTGCGAACGGTCGAATACAGAAGCCTCGGGTTTGCGCTAGCAAGACGCGCAGTTGAGGCGCTTTCGAAACGACGGCTCACGAGCGAGGAGATCCAGTACGACTTCCGGTGCTCGCGCAGTTCTCGATGCTCCCATCGTCGACCTGCCAGCTCGTTCGACGCGCAGCGTACCGGAATAGCCGGTCCTAAGCAGACCATCGACGTCAGCATCTAGCTCGACGGTTCTGCGTCGATCAGCCTGCCCTTGATCAATGCTGCTCCGGACCGGGGATGAACGTGAGCGAGGACGGGAGAAGCATCGCTCGCCGTCTGCCCGGATCATGAGATGCGTAGCGGGGTCGCGAGAGTTGAGTGACTAGCGCCCGGCCAATCAGCAATGCTGCGAACGCGCGCTGCGGCTGATCACCGCCTAGTAAATCGGGCCAGCGCCTTGCGATCGATCTCGATGCCCAATCCCGACCCGTTAGGGACGGGGACGATGCCGCGAGTGTGCTCGATGGGCTCGGTGACAATCGCCTGCCGGAGCGGGTTTTCGGTTCGGTCGAACTCCAGCAACGGCGCCACTGATATGGGCGAGGACCGCGTGTGCGGCGGCAGAACGGCGAGCAGATGCAGCGACGCGGCAATTGCAATCCCGGTGCCCCAAACATGCGGAGTACAACGGACGCCGAACACCTCTGCCATATCGGCAATCTTCTTGCATTCTGACAACCCGCCAGCCGCGCAAATGTCGGGCTGCGCGATATCAAGCGCGCGCGAGACGAACAGGTTGCGGAACCCGAAGCGGGTGAACTCACATTCTCCGCCTGCGATCGGGATCGAGATTGCCGCCTTTACCGCGCAATAGCCGGCAAGATCCTCTGGCGGGACCGGCTCCTCAAACCAGCTGATATCGTACTTCTCGATCATGCGGCCCAGGCGGATCGCGGCGACGCTGTCAAAGGCGTGGTTCGCGTCCACCATGAGCGACACAGTGGGCCCGATCGCCTCGCGCACGACGCGTGTCGCGACCACATCTTCCTCCACACCGAAGCCGACCTTGAGCTTCACCGCCGAGAATCCCTCCGCGACGTAGCGCGCTGCCTCCTCGGCCAGATACCGGGTCGGATCTTCAGCTTGGCGTCGCTGGAGGCCAGTCGCGTAGGCGACGATGTGAGTCCGTAGCGCGCCGCCGAGCAGCTGATGCACCGGAACGCCAAAATGCTTGCCCTTGATGTCCCAGAGCGCGATGTCGATACCGCTCAAGCCCTCTATCACGACACCTTTCTGGCCGTGATCGCGCAGGCGCGCATAGATCATTTGCCAGAGATACTCTGTGCGCAGCGGATCCCCGCCAATTAGCCATGGCGCGACGCTCTCGACCACGGCGGCCGTTATCCCCGCCGGTCCATAGCATTCGCCCCACCCGACAACACCCTGGTCGGTCTCGATTTCGACCAGCATCGCTGTACGCGTATCGTACCAGCCACGCGCGGAGGCGAGAGGCTCCGATAGCGCGGCTTGAAGGACATGAGTGCGAACGTTCGTGATCTTCATCGGCTTTGTCTTGTTACAGTGCTGCTACGTCTCTCACTCGGGGTAGTCGCTTGATAGGCAACGGCGCTAGGCGCGTCTAAACGCATTAAGCTTTTGCTTAAGGAGTATTCGCAGATAGGAAACGACGATCGGTGCATTGAAGATCATTTTAGAGCTGTCAGAAACGGGACACAGATACGGGCCGTTCGTGCACGAAGAGCACCGGTAGCTACCACGGTGGGGCAATGATTGTCGTCCAGGCAGCAGCCATGCGAGCCGCGCAGCACGGTCTCTCGCTGTGCATCCCCGAATAGCACAAATCGTGGTCGCATGGCTGCAATCCGCTTTCAGGCGCGCGGCGCTCGTGGGCATGATCATCGCCGAGGTTGCGAGTACTGGACGCCTTGCGAGCCTCAGCCGATATCCCTGGCTTCATTGAGACGCATACCCGTATTGCGCAACGACCGGTCCAACTGCCATCGCTGCTACAACAAAAATCGAGGACATGGCAAAGAGCGATCGCATGCTACTGCCAATTTTGACTATGCCTTCGAAGAGGTTGGAGCGCGAAAGGTCATACTCTCGAAACGACTTGCACAAGGCCACGTCGCCGCTTTTTATCGAGGCCTCTCCTCTAAATGTTGTGCCGTGATCGTTGAGACGCGATCAGACTTGTAAGTTGGAGACGTGGGGACCTTTTTTTACGTGGTCAGTACGATCGCGTGTCGTGTCTTTTGTGGAGGCGGCATAATCATATACCTGCAGCAGATGTGGGATGTACAGCGGATCAAATAGGCGATTCATGGGTGCACTTTGTCCAGTTGCGTCTTGGTCTTGGTCCAGTTGCGTCTTGCGACCTAGCGTAAGTCGCAACAGTATCGCTGTACATCGTTGATAAGGAATCTCGACACTACCTACTCTGGTGAGGACTATCAATCGACAGAAGGACTATTGCTATTCTGGCGCGGACTGCGGCGCTGAGATCCAGCTGAGGTTCAACGAGCTAAATTGAAGACCTGCGATGTTCGAGCCGTGTAGGCCAGCCTCCGCTTGGCAGGGCCATCGCGGCCGAACATCATCGAATGTCTGTAGAGCTGCGTTGCATGCATGACCGCTGCGGCCGCACGCCGGTGAGATCTGGTTCCTGCCTGCCGCTTCCGCGCAGCAAGCACATAAATAGCGGCGACCATGCTGGATCGGCTCAACGAAGAGATCTGGGTCTTCGCGCGGGCTGTGACCGTGGGTGCTTCATTGTGGTCGGGAGACGAATAGTGGCCGCGGAACGTCTCCCACTTGCCAACGGATGTCCGTGGGGTCGCGCGCAAATGATCCCCCCGTAATCAGCGTCATCGTTAATCTGTTGAAGAGTCGCTGTCGCTAGTGTGATTCCCGCCCGAATATGGTCCTCCGCGAGAATCTACAATCGCTTTGCTTTGTACTCCCGGACGCGAAACACGTTTCCGAGAGATTGCCGGCCTGGCGCGGTACGGACGCGCGAATAATCGATTTCACGCACGTCAAAAGCGCATCTCTCGACAGGGAGCGGACAAAGCGGGTTCAGAAACAAGTCTTTGGCCGCTCGCACACGCAACATCAAGGTCCACGCCCTCGCAGATGCTGAGGATGGCTATCCTGCTGACGGGCGTTGAGGGCGCGTGGTTGCCGGTCGCTGAACGTTTTGCTCACGTGGAAACCGAACATCGCTCGCGCACCGAGCCCTCCTGAGAAGCGGACGTTACCAGCATGCCACCACGCTTGAAGATCAAGCCACGCGTAAGGCCGCGTTCACCTTGCGCGCTCGGCGACCCTTTGGCGTAAAGTAGCCATTCGTCAGCCCCAAAACGGGCGTTGGAACCATATTGCGTCGTCGAGGCTCGCCGAGATCATGTGCCCCTCGAACAGCGGCCATAGCGCACCGTCACAGCATCGAACAGCGACAGATCTGAGGCATAGGCGAGCGCGCACATATTTAACGCCGGATCGTCGGGCAGCTTTGTTGCGGCCTTGAGTCAGATATGAAAGAGGCCGCCGCCGATCTTCTAACCGACATAAAGACCGACCTCGACCGGACGCAGTTCAATCGGGCGATCGAGGTCATAGTTGCGGCGGATGAATTCCGGGTATGTTGGGAAACATCGGCCGCTTGGATAGTTCCTCGGCGATGAGCCTTTCCGGCGGCGGAACGTAGGGGATCGAATTTTTAGTGATCGACGGCGCCCTGCTCGCCTGCATGAAATGACACCACGATGGAGAGGTCGCCTTACCGTGCTGGGTCGCTGTGACGCTCCGCGTCGAGTAGCTCTTGCCATCGCGCAGCCGTTGAACTTGGTAGATGATCGAAACCTGCGGGTCACCCGTTTGAATGATGCAGCGAATGCGGTAGCCTGTCGTCCGGCGTGCGACATGCCGCGACCATCGCTTGTCCCATCACCTAGCCGCCGAACACCCGTTGCGAGCGAGTTTTTAGATGTTTGCCGCGAAACAGGTTCACCTGGATCGGTTCAAGGGTCGAAGATGGCGAGCAGGCCGATCGAGGTTTTAGACATTGACGCGCTCTCGCTTTTCTTCGGCATCACCACGGTCTGGCGACCCAGTCGACGAAGGGCGTCCTTTCGAGACACCCCGGGAGGGATTTTTGTTTATCGTCCATCTTTTTCGCCGCTAAGCCCCCAAACTGCTACGGTACCTTGGCTAATTGATTATCGAAATCGAGGAGGCCCATTTGAGCTCCTGTGCCGGGCCTATCGCGTCCTGCATTTCCAACGATACTTAGCCTTCCCCACCAATCACCATGCCACCAGACACGTATACTTGAAGAGATGCGAGATCGATGTCCTCATGCCACACCGAAAACAGAGTTACGCCTGCTGTTGGACTTTCAACATAGACCTCAACCTGACACAGCCGAACACCACAATGCACCTTGAAGAGGCTTACCCCCTCCTGCCGGAGGATCGAGGGCACAGGGTTCTTCGAAAACTTACATCACGTTTATACGCGCATGGAAAATGTTCAGCGTCCCTCGCGGACCGAACCTTCCTGGACGACAGACGCGACCAACGTGCCGTCTGGCTTGAAGATTAAGCCGCGCACGAGACCGCGTCCGCCTTGCGCGCTCGGCGACTCTTTGGCGTAAAGTAGCCACTCGTCGGCCCGAAAGGGGCGGTGGAACCACATTGCGTGGTCGAGACTTGCAATCATAATCCGGCTGTCGAACAGTGGGCGCTCATAGCGCGCCGTCACCGCATCGAGCAGCGAGTAATCGGAGACATAGGCCAGCGCGCACATATGAAGCGGTGGATCGTCGCGCAATTTCCCTGCGGCCTTCATCCAGGTATGAACGCGACCGTCATCAATTTTCTGCCCCACGTAACGACCGATCTCGACAGGGCGCAACTCTATCGCGTAGTAGCGCCGGATGAATTCCGTCGTTTCACAATACAGCGGCTGCTTGGGCAATTCCTCCTGTACGAGCTTTTCCGGCAGCGGCACGCGGGGCATCTTGTCCTGGTGGTCAAAGGCGCTCTCCTCCCCGGCATGGAACGACGCGATGATGGAGAAGATTGCATTGCCATGCTGGATTGCGGTGACGCGGCGCGTCGAATAGCTCTTGCCCTCACGCACCCGTTCGACCTGGTAAATGATCGGCACCTGGGGGTCGCCGGGCCGGATGAAATGGCCGTGCAGCGAGTTCGGTAGCCGACCTTCGACTGTACGGCATGCCCCGACCATCGCTTGCCCGATTACCTGGCCGCCAAACACCCGTTGAGCGTTGGTGTTCGGATTCTTGCCACGAAATAGGTTGCTTTCGATCTGTTCCACGTCGAAGATAGCGAGCAGGTCGATCGGGCTTTGGGACATTGACGTGGTTTCTGTTTCTTCGGCGTCGTTCCCGGGCATGGCACAGCCACGAACCTAACAATTTCGAGATTTTGGGGCGTTTCTTCGAATCGCATGCCGCAACCGCAATGTGCGGAACGGCACGCGGCTGCTGTCTATGGCATCGATTTGGATAGATCGAGCCCTTCTCATGAACTCCAGGACGCGGGCATTTCGCAACAATGCTCTATGGCTGCTGCAGCAATCGGCGTGCCAAAGACGTTGGGCATGCTGAGGAGATGCAAATCCATCTACTCGTGTCGCGCCCATATTTTAGCCTTGCGTCGCGCTCCAAACACAGAGAGCTGAAACCGGACACGGCTGAACACGACAACGACGCGCGAACGAAAACCGCCGCCTCCCGTGCGAACTTTTGGCGATGACCCTCGTCCCCGCTGTCATACACAGAAATAGGCAGACAGCGGCCGCTGATTTCGTAATCGCCTTCTACCCCTGCGTCTCCGAGGCATGCCCGTGGCAGCTTTGAGGTCGATCGTTGCAATGGATCGCCTCCGTGCCGCTCCCCGCTGGACGAACTGCGGCCCATCTGACCAGCGCTATAGCTGTTCATCCTTCGCGCCAAGAGTGCGCGCTAGCTGGCCAACCGCCCGGTTTGCATCTGGCAACGGCCGCGCAGCGCGGCCACCAAGGTCAGGGTTGGGACAACAGGCTACACGCTAGCTCTATCCTCAATGGCAGGCACGGCTGTTCTCCTAGCGAGGCTCACCGCCTTAGTTCGGTCTCAAGCAGTACACTCGCAGCACGCGCGCCGTAAGTAGTAGATTACCGCTCACATCTCAGTTTCCACGGCTGATAGGCCTCCAAGCGCGGCCGGATCGTTCAGATGCATCAACAGGCGGCAGCAGAGGGCGGCTCTTTTGAGATTTGCGCCCTCCGCGCCCTTTGATCGTGCTTGAAGCAAGCAACACTGGCGCCCCAAGCGCCGCCGCGCGATACCGGCAGGGTCGATTCCTTCGGTGTCTAAGGCCACACGGGTGCCCCGCCAATTCATTAGCATCTACCTAGACAGCTCAGCTCAGCAGCGTCTGCCCATTGATGGCGACGTAACTTGGCGCTCTCGAGCATGAGCTTGGAAGGAAATCGTTCCAGAGATTGACCATAATGAGCTCACCAGAAAACACCGGCAGAAAAGCGGACGCGATGCCGATGAAAGGCGGAGGGATCGTAGTCGGCATAGGTCTGCAACACGGCCCTGCACGTCAGCCTATAGGTGCACATGCATGGAGAATGGGCTTGGTAAAGCCCGCTCGGCGGTTGGATTCCGATCGATGTGTAAGGGATTTCGATCGCCCGATAAAGGATAGATCAGCGCTTAGTCGGGTGAGATCGGGATATCGATTGATCTGTCCGGTGCTCGGCCGGGTATCTGATGCGGCTTGGGCATCCCCTCCGATGGCCCGCCACAGCCGCCCTCGCCCCTCGCAAATGTCGAAGAAAGGATCGTGACGATCTTGTCACACGAGCCATCTCTAACGACAACTTCGTTCTGAATGATCGCGCCTTCTCCTTGCCCGTTGAGGTCGATGCCACCGGGTCGCGCTCCCCTGACACAGACCGAGGCAAAACTCGGAACCACCTTTAGCGGCTTCGGTGTTGCAAATGCCTCGTTGACAAACTGCAGCTACTTCTCGTTATCGCAGCCCTTGCCGTTGCCAAGCCTATAAAGAATCGCTTCGCGATCACGCCACGAATAGGGAACGGCTTCGGTCTCTCGCGGTGAACGCATGCTGTCGAGCCGGATCAGGTGTTGCCAACTCCATCAGCGGTTCGTTGGAATAATCTCGCCGAACCGGTCCCGCCGATCAGAGGTCGGATGGCAATGGCCTGCAGCTTCTGCACGCCCGCGTGATAGGCGAGCCACCGATGGCATTGAGACCGATAAGTCGATGCTGTCGCGCTTCTTTTCCGCTGATCAATCAGCGTCAAAAACATGCCAGGTTCGCCAGTGATTAGGATTGCCGCCGAAGTTTCTGAGCGCGCTGGGATTCGTGTTTGGGCCGCAGAAGAGGCTCGGCCGCGCGCGATTTTCCTCGACACACCTGGCCCGCGATGGCAATGAGCTGCTGTTAGGCCTTGAACCTCGTGCACACGCCTTCGTGCCATACGCCAAACGGCTTGGAAAACCACGACGTTCCTTGCGCGCCTGAACCGCGAGGGATCGAATGCCCTTTGCGCGCGACGGCCGGATGCCAAGTATTTCTTTGCCGATGTCCAGCACATTCTCGTTCCCATGCTGCGCAATGCTAATCCTCGACAATTGTGGAAACATAAGAACGAAGAGGCGGCTCGCCTCATAACCGCCGACGCGCGCCTCCTGTTCTTGCCGCTATAGGCCGATCTCAATCCACCAAAAATGGCCTTCGTGAAGCTCAAGCAATATTGTGACAGGCCCTAGACGCCGACGCCCTTTGGATCTTGATGGCCGCGTCACTTCTGACGAATGCGCCAACTAAGCTCTGCCGATATAGTCCCTATTTGATCGCACCCCTTGCGTGGAAGCGGGAACGTCACTCGGAACGACCATCTGGATAGCGCCTCCCAAAGACACTCAAGTTGACACACCATGCAGCCGTGACCTGAAGGCCTCCGATGGCCGGATTTCGATGCACCGCTTAGGTCCGCAATTGGCCGGGCTAACTCGTCGCCGAGGCCCTACCGCTGGCCTGCCGTTCGAACAGCCGTCGATAGATGCCGCCGGCCCGAGCCAGGGAGTCGTGAGTGCCCTGCTCGACGATCTCACCACGATCGAACACCAAAATGCGATCGAGGTTGCGTACTGCCGAGAGCCGGTGCGCGATCACGATCGAAGTGCGCCCCCTCATTAATCGCTCCATCGCCTGCTGAATCAGCGCCTCCGATTCCGAATCGAGGCTCGAGGTCGCCTCGTCCAAAACCAATACCGGCGCGTCAGCGAGGAACGCCCGCGCCAACGCGACCCGCTGCCGCTCACCCCCCGACAGCTTTACACCGCGCTCGCCGACCAGCGTACCATAACCCTTCGGCAGCCGCAGGATGAAGTCGTGCGCATTGGCGAGCCGCGCTGCCTGCTCGATCGCCGTCACGTTGGCCCCGGGCCGACCGTAGGCGATATTCTCCGCCAGCGAGCGGTGGAACAGGATCGGCTCCTGCTGCACGATCGCGATCTGACTGCGCAACGATTGCTGTGTCGCTTTGGCAATATCTTGACTGTCAATCAGGATCCTCCCGCCCGAGAGATCATAGAGGCGCTGCACCAACTTGACAAACGTGGTCTTGCCCGAGCCAGATCGGCCGACCAGCCCAACGCGTTCGCCCGCTCGGATGTCGATCGACAAGCCGTCATAAAGCGGCGCGCGGTCCCCACCGTAGCTAAAGGTCACGTCCTCGAATGTTATCCTTCCACCCTGGATATCGATCGGCTTGGCGCCCGGACTATCGATTATGTCGATCGGCTCACCGCTAATCGTAACAAGCTCCACCATGTCGTTCACCGAACGCTGCAGATTGTTGATGTGCATGCCGACCTCACGCAAATAGGCGTGAATGAGGTAATAGCTGGTCAGCACATAGGTGACGTCGCCCGGGGAAGCGCGCCCCGCTATCCACAGCAGGATAGCGCCGCCGATTACCGAACCGCGCAAGCACAAGATCATCAAATATTGCAACAAACCGCTTGCGTTGCTACGCAGCCACGTGCGCGATACGCGTGCCTGCCACCGGTTGATGACACTGTCGAGCCGCGCATCCTCGCGCGCCTCCGCGCCGAATGATTTCACCACGGCATTGCAGGTGAGCGCATCCGCCAGCGTGGCGCCGATCTTGGTATCCCAAGCATTGGATACCCGTGCACTTGGCGCGATATAGCTGATCGTCATCGCTATGGTGATCGCCACATAGATTACCGCGCCGACCGCGATCACGCCGCCGAACGCGGGCCAGCGCAGGCCCAGCAGGATCATCGCCCCCACAAGCACGGCGAGCGAAGGCGACAATGCCATCAGAACGGTATTATTGAGCAGGTCGAGCGCCCACATGCCACGCGTGATCTTGCGCACGGTCGAGCCGGCGAAGGAATTGGCGTGCCAATCGGTCGAGGAGCGCTGCACCCGCATGAAGGCTTCGCGCACCACATCGGACATCGTCTTGAGCGTGAATGGTACAATCGCCTGCTGGCCAGTAAGCCGCAGGATGAGCGAGACGAGCCCCAGCGCGACGATGCCGCCGAACGCAACAAGCGCCGCATGCCGTGCGGCCAGATCGGACGGACCCGCCGTTAATGCATCGACCAGATGGCCCGAATAGACCGGCACGAACAGCTCGGCGACGGATGCACCTAAGAAGCTGGCGAAGACGATGGTGAGGCGGACGGGCTGCTTCAGCCAGCGCTCGAACACGAAGGGGATCACCTGGCGGAAAGTGGCGGGTCCTTTGCCGTCGGAAACGATCATGGCGCAATCCGGTCGCACTCACAGCGCGGGCCGTCTCCGTCTAAATTGACGCATGGCAGCACAAGGCACGACAGGAGTGTCATTGGAAACGGTGCGTTGTTGGGTGCTTCGGGAGAGCGGGACGTCGGCCCCGATCAAGGCAGGGAGTCAATGGCCCGACCGAAAATCCTGCAAGAACAGCTGAACTAAGCGCGCGATCGTTGAATAAGACATGATCGCGGAAATTCTCGCCGGCTCGAGTGACGCCGCCTCGGCGGGCTCGTTTGTAGCCGATCTGGTCATCTTGCAAGAACACAGGGGTATCGACGAAGTCGTGGTAGATTGATGGACCGTAGTCACCGAAGGATTTCTGGTCATCGTCACCGCCGAAGAGCCCGCCAATAGATTCTCCTGTCAAGCTCCACAGCCCCTGCAGGATCTTCACTTCCGGCGCAAGATCCGCTGAATTGGCAGTACTGCTTGCAACGAGCGTAACCGTCGCGGAACGCCAAAGAGGAGCTTCAGATCGCATCATAAACTTTCATAACGTGCGTATTCCCGATTGCACACAGGTCCTTCGATGAACCAAGCGCGACATCCCTGCTACAGGCTTGTCGCGTCAGCGCACGCATACGACACCCCGTTTTGCGGCCGCAGGATTCGGGAGCCCGAAAGCGATTCGCGTTGCTTCTGTTCTTCCTCCACGACGTGGAGTTCGAAAACTGTTTGGTGACGTCAAGATACGCCGCGAGTTTCCTTTCAGATGGAAGGCGTTGTGCACGCGCTGGTTTTCTGGCGGCAACAAATTTGCTGGGTCTGGCCGTTTCACCGTCTCCTGCTCCAGCATCCATGCAACAGTGCAGCCGAACTGGCGTTGTGGTATGCCGCAGCGAACGACACTTGCGTCCGATAGTTCGAATATCCACGAGTCGAACACCGCCTAAAAAGAGCACCGATCGTCTTGCGTCGCTATCGCTGCCTTTGGGTAGCAACAACCGTGCCAGCACCTTGCACACGTGTGAAGCTGTTGTTTGGGATAAGAAAAGCCGTAGATCAGCAGGTGACGCTTGGTTGTTTTAAACGCAACGGCCGTCATACCTTCGTCAGAAACTGAACAGGAGCAGCGATCGTTTGCGCTGGGAAAAACGCCTTGCGGCGAGCGTCGTGCGCGGCTGAGCTGACCCTAGCGGCAGACCCAATGGAAGCAAGGCGCGCATCAAATTCCACGAGTGGCACGTCGATTGCTAGTCTGGAAGACACGCAACAGTGGGCCGTTCCGGGGTTGTCAATAAAGATAGATCGGCCCAAATGCGCGGAGAAGATTTAAAGCTCCCGACGAATATCAATAAGGGTTGCTGAGAACATCGCCCGGTAGGCAACGAGAACACTGCAGCTTTCTAACAAGGGGCCATGCCATGATGATTGATCGAGTGAGGGGAGATGACCGACAACTTCATCGACGCACTATGCAAGGCGCTCCGCAAGGGTTCGGTGCTGGCTGGCGCGGACATTGACCCTCGCTACTACCATGATTTGACCGGTAGACCGGTCGCCCAGCCGCGAGCCGTCGTCCGTCCTAGGACGACGGAAGATGTCTCGGCGTTGCTTTGGTTCTGTCACCGCGAAAAAGTGCCGGTGACGACGCAGGGCGGCATGACCGGGCTGGTGCGCGGCGCCCTGCCCAATCCGAATGAAATCGTGCTGTCGATGGAACTTATGAATGCGGTCGAGGAGGTGGACACCTCGTCAGGCGCAGCCGTGGCGCAGGCCGGCACCCCGCTACAAAAGATACAGGAACGGGTCGAGCAGGAAGGTTACATGTTCCCGCTCGATCTCGGCGCGCGCGGTAGCTGTACTATCGGCGGCAACATCTCGACAAATGCGGGCGGCAATCGCGTGATTCGGTACGGCATGACGCGTGACTTGATCCTCGGCCTCGAAGTCGTTACGGCCGATGGCATGGTGCTGCAGGGCTTACGCAAATACATCAAGAACAATACTGGCATCGACCTGAAGCAGCTTTTCATCGGCAGCGAGGGGGTTCTCGGCGTGGTGACGCGAGCAGCCTTGCGCATCTTTCCTGCTCCTCGGGAGCGGCAAGTGGCGCTTTGCGCCCTTCCCTCCTTTGCACGAGTCATCTCGATCTTGGGCATGGCGCGAAAACTTCTGGGCGGAGAACTGACGGCATTTGAGGTGATGTGGAACGAGTACTATCGCCTCGCGCTCGAGCGTGTGAATGGTATGGTTCGGCCGCTGCCGGTCCATTATCCCTTCTATGTCTTGATCGAGGCCTCTGGTGACGATGCCGATCGTATCCATGCCAATCTCGACAAGCTGCTCGATATGTCAATGCGCGCGAACATGATCCTTGACGCGACGCTCTCGACGTCTAATGCATCTGCAGAAGCGATATGGCGTATCCGCGATTGCAGCTTAGAACTTGCCCGGACCTTTCCTTATGCCGCACGTATCGCTCTCGACGTCAGTATCGCCATCGACCGGATGGATCAGTATGTGAAGACAATTGTCGCCCGTATTAAGGAGATCGACCCCGGCGCTTTCACGATCGTCTTCGGTCACGCCGGCGATGGTAACCTGCATATCGAGCTACATCACGAGCACACGCCCGACAGGACGCACGAATTGGAGAGGCTTGCTTACCAGATCACCGGCGAATTCGGCGGATCGATCTCAGCGGAACACGGCATCGGCATAGTTAAGCGACCATATCTGAAGATGAGTAGGACATCGGAGGAAATCGAAGCGATGCGTACGCTCAAGCGAGCGCTCGATCCGAACAACATCCTGAACCCAGGACGAATTTTCACGATGTGAGAGGATGCGGGGGCGGCGCGGCCATCTCGGTCGGAACGGTCGAACGCGCGTAAGGCCTTTCTGCAAGTGGAGGCCCAACACCGTGTCATTGCCCTGCTCCCTCGTGGTGTACAGGTTGCACCGGCACCCATGAGATCGCCGAGATGCACGCGCTCGAGCTGGTCGCGTTACCGAATGCGAAACGAAGCCCACCTCTCACCATTTGGCTCGGAAAGAGTAGCCTAATCGATGGCGGCAATGCGCGAACAATTCAGGAATTGAAACTGCTAACCGTGCCTTTCGCCCTAGTGGCACGCTTTCGCGATGCGCGGCTGCTCGCGACGGGCTACAGAAAATTCCCAATTGTTGTTTGCAATGCCGTGCAATTGCGACTGGCGAGCACCGGCCCAATCAAGATCATCGACTGATCCTGCAAGCACTGCGATCGCGCGACGTGAATCAGGCTTGTAACCTGCTCGCGCGCCACATTCAACCGATCGAGCGGCCAACCTCCTGACGGGAATGAGACTGGTGAGTTCCCTTGCACGCCTCGAGGCCATCTTAGGCGTCGAACAACCTCTTGCGACGCAAGGCGCAAGGTGCTGGCACCGACCACGGCGATAGGCAGAGGCCGTTCAAGTAGAGCTTCGATCCAGCCGCCCACGGGTCGAGAGCACACCTTTGTTTAACCGACGACGTTACGCCGCTTCGATGACAAGGGGCGCCCGATAGGAATGCGCTCGGTTTCGTTATGTGACCGAACCGATCCTCCCCGGCGGTAGACTTCTGCTTAGCCGTCGGGCCATGCCAGGCCTCATCCGGCACTAAACGTGGTCGGATCCGCCAGGGTCGCAGCGAGAGCCGGAGCCGCTATGGACCAATGCCCGGAATGGAGCAAAGAACCTTCGCATTCGGATTGATCCTGAGGATCCGAGCCAGCTCTCCCTCGGTGGCATCCACCTTCGGTCCCGGTTCCCTCAGTTGGTTCACAAGAAAGCCAGTGCCATACGGGCATTGGCTGTTAGCCTCAGCCGATCGTAATCCAGCAAGGCCCCCGCCCCTCCACCCTTGCCGCCCCTGTCCAACCAAGAATGCGAACTCAGCAAAATGAGCTCGGATAGCGCAAGGCGTCATGGTTCTCTGTCGTACCAGCAGCCCTCTCGCTAATGACGCATCACGACGATTGGTTTGAGGGGGAGGCTAATACTGCGCGGCCAGCGTCACGGGGACTGCCGGACTCACTCCGGCGGACGCTGCATGAATCGCCATCGGTCCAAACGGCAAACCCGTAACGAGGCCGGCCGATGTACGGGACCGGGCTCATGAACAACAAATGCCATACCGGGTGGCTAGCTGATCGAGAAGCCCCTGCGCTAGTCAAGGACCCGCGGATCACCAGGCGGGCTCTTACGCCTCAACCTGCACCAAAATGGATGAGGCGCGACCCAGCTTCGCACCATCAATGATAAGCTTCCCAAACTAGCCGGCCCTGGCCGCCTGCGGCTTTGACCTAGTGCGCACCGCGCTTAGGGGACCAGCGACGGGCATGTCACCCTGATAGCAGTCCGCCTCTCCACGCAATGTCGACCGCTGGATCCTTCGATCGCGTAGCGCTCGGTCGCACCGTTGTCCCAGATTACAACGTCGCCCGACTTACAGCTCCAGCTCACAGTATTTTCTTCCGCCGTGAGGTAGGATCGAAGCCGATCGAACAGCTTCTGGCTGGCATATTTCTCCAGGCCAGCGAAGTTCTGCACAGAATGTCCGAGCACCAGCAAGCGCTCGCCCGTCTCGGGATGGATGCGCACAACTGGACACGCAGTCTCGCAGATTGTTCCGGTAAGGACATCATCAAATTGCTGCGTATCCGTCTCGACCGCGTGCCTGGCCACGGTGCAATCATAGGCGCTGCAGTGCCCCGCCCAGAGGTTGTCGGCAAGGATCCGCAGCGGCTCCGGAGGATCACGATATGCGGCCGCAGTGCTTGACCGGATACATGTCATCGCCATCAGGCGGGATCACGACGCCGTCGCAGTACCGAGATTTTAGGATATCGGTCACCAAAGCTAACATCCGTGTGCATCTGGTCGGCACTGCCGCTGCCGCTACCCAGCGCATGCCCGGGGTCAATGTTCCCTCTATCGTACGCGGTATCAGGAGCCGAGGCGAACGGCAAAGCGCTTCTGTTCGGCATCGAGATGTCCCGAATCACGGAAGAAAATGACTTTGTGCTCTAGAAGCAATGGCTAATGGCACCGATGACCTCGTCGGACAATCCATCCGATAGCCTGATGTTCTTGATCTCGGCACCAGGCCGGGCCGCGGACTTGACGATGTCAGATCGCGGAATGACATTATTCATGATCATGCTTTCACTATCGTGATGCTAAAAGAAAGCTGCGCGATACTTGAGAAAATCATCCGAGCAGAATCGTCAAACCCTTACGAAGATAGCGCCTCTCTCTTGCAGCACCCGATGCAAAAGAGTGGGAGATCGAACGCAAAGATCTCATCCAATGCGCGATCCTGCCATGCCAGCAGAAGATTGGCTGCACAGAATCGATGTATGCCATTTATCGCCTGAGAGCTCATGGACTGTCATCCCTGCCTCTGCCTTTGTCGAGCAATGCGCGGCACCGAAAGCGCATGAGGCGCCGTCCCAGCTCAACAAGTCGAATGGTCCGGCTGCGCAGGTCATCTGTTTTCCATCCCCGCTTAGCAATACGATGGCTTCCAAATAGGCCTTGCGCGATTTGGCGATAGCTATTTCCTTCCTGCCATCCATCCAGTGCGCGCAGCGCGAGGATCAGCCGCCGCTGCTTCAAAGCCGGCAAAGCAAGAGGAGGCGTGCCGAGCGGCCGACGCTCAAGCGCTCGCCAAAGTCGACGCGCGGCCTGCACGCGAAGCTCGAAATTAGCGTCGAGTGGCAGATCGAGGGCGACAGCATATCCGCTCGCCGGAAGCTCGCTCAGGAAAAGGCGATGCTTCGTGCCGCCGAGCGGCACGATGGCATGCCATCCGTCCGGCGCGCGACGAAGCTCACTGGCCGGCAGATTTGCGAAATCGACCTGATAGCTCTTTGGCGCCCTACAGTTGACCGCCCGCACAGCCACTACGGTCGGCAGCACCTCGGGCGCCCAGAAGACTGCTTGCTTGTCGAAAGTCTTTTCCGGATCAGCTGGAAAACGAGAGCCCCCACTTCCGCCGGAACTGGCCCGCCGCTGCGCTTGAACGTTCGCGGCGAGGTAACCGCCTATAATCCTCTTGGTAGTCGCGATCTCGGCGCAGCCACTCCCAGGCCAGGTCGGCCGCTTCTGCGCTCTTGAGGCCGCTGTAAGCCTCCTCAGATCTCCAGTCAGTATTGGGCATCTCTCCATTTCCCGCATGATCTTCACACGCGGTGAACTGCAGCCGATGATTGTGGCGCTTTACGGTTGCATGCGTACCGTGCGCCCGCCTTGCATGCACTTAATCGATACCACGATCATCTTTTGCGGTTGCTAGAAATTCTGTCGATCCTGCTACCCGCCCTGTTCATTCCTTGGGCCAACCACCTCGGAGCAGATCACGATAGCCGTGGCTCGCTAGCCACTTGGCCCGAGCCAGATGACTTTCGAAGGTGCGTCGCGCGCGGTCCGGTTCAAGGGTCGTGTCAAGCCCCAGCACAATGCGCGCGATTTCGCGCCAATCTGCCTTGTCAGCGTCGGCATCGAGAAGTCGCATATAGGTGATCGCGTGTTCCTTGTCATATGACGTGAGCTCGTGCGCGCTCGGCGCCAATTCTGCGATCTTCGGATTGGCCGGCACTCCCTGAAGCTCCTACCAAGTTGAAAAAGCTATCGAAATCGAAGCAACGATAACGAACTTGGGGCGATTTTGGTACCGCTCGAATCGTCGCGGCCCCAAGCTGCTTTTCGGCCAACGTCGTAACGGCGACCGCATATCGGCTTACAATGACTTGGCGACTCCATTCTGGGCGCTCTTCCATCGGCGCTGGATCCACTCGCGGTCCATACCGCGACTGATCGCATATTTGCCACACAGCTTAGGCCGTCCTTGCTCTTCACCCTCCCGGAACGGAATGGACGCCCGTCGTTCCCCCCTTGGTGAAAGGCCGCGCCTAAAGGCAGCCAAGTGGAAAGAATTCGCTCACTTTTCGAGCTCCAGCTGACGGCCACCTTATTTGGTTGCGGTGCCCGGAAAAAGCCGTAGTACCTCTGGGGCCATTTTGCTCTCCCCCCAGTAGCGAACGCTCGCGAAGTGAGCGCGCCTGTGATGGGGTCCACTGCGTCTCACGGTGCCCTGCTTCCTGAAAGCAACAGTGCTACGAGAGCCAAATTTTCGGGTGTGAGCTTATAGTAATAGTGTGGCTATAACCAGTGGTTTGATAATCATCGGAATGGCTGCCTTTGCGCATGAACGCTCGTGCGCTTGTGGCCTGGAATGTGCGCCGGATCCGCGTAGAGAGCGGCATTCCGCAAGAGCAATTGGCCTACGATGCGGGGATCGACCGCTCATACATGGGGCGCATTGAGCAGACGACCATTGATCTTTTGGACCGTATCGCCGCGACTTTGGGTATTCACTTGTCCGAATTGTTCGCTGAGCCGGCCAAGAGTGCGATGCCCCCCAAGCCGATGATGTCTAGAGGACGCAAGCCGGCCCGCCAGTGCCGGAATAGGAAATAACTATTCCAGAGAGCCATGATTGTAGCTAACCACGGGCGCAGACGAGCCGGAGCGGCCTCACGTGGCCGCTTCGAACCTGCGACCGCGATTCAGACCTCCGGCTCCAGCTATGCTGCATCAGCACGGTTCCGCTTCAACAGCGCTCAGCGCGCTCTGCCTCCAAGTAGCCAAAGCATGGCCTACGCCGCTCGCGTAAACTGATTGTGTGGCCGCTTGAGCCCGAGGTTTTCTCTAAGAGTTCGCCCGGAGGTTCCCGACCTAAACTTACCGCGTCGACGCAATTCAGGAACGACGAGTTCCACAAAATCTTTGAGCCCGCTCGGAACGATCGCGGGAATGAGGTTGAATCCATCGGCCGCATATTGATCGAAGGCATTGATCATGATGTCGGCTATCTCATCAGGCGTCCCGACCGCCATTAGATGTCCGCGCGAATTCGATATCAAGCGGATCAACTGTCTCCAGGTCATTCCTTGGCGCGCTGCTAGCTCGAGGAGCACCTTCTGGCGGCTCTGAATGAAATTCGTCTCCGGCAAAGTGGCCGGAACTAACGAGTCCAGATTGATCGCACGGAGGTCGGTGACGAACCCCAGCCACCGATCTGCCGTCTCCGTCATGACGTCTGTATGTGTATAGGACTGCAGTTTCTTAAGCTTATCGGAGGCCTCCTGCTTGGTCCTCCCAACAATCGGGACAATGCCCGGCATCACCAACACCTGATCGTCTTCGCGCCCCAGCCCGCGAGCCTTCTCCTTTAGATCTGCGTAGTACTGCTTACCGCCTTGAAGCAAAGGCTGGGCTGTGAACACAACTTCGGCAAATTCTGCAGCGAATCTGACTCCGGCCTCGGATGAGCCAGCCTGGACGAGTACAGGGTAGCCTTGGGGCGGCCGTGCGATATTTAGTGGGCCTCTGACCGAGAAATAGGTTCCACGGTGATTGAGGACGTGCAGCTTCGTCGTATCGGCGAAGATCCCACTTTGCTTGTCACGAACGAAGGCGTCGTCTTCCCACGTATCCCAAAGCCCCTTCATGACGCCCGCGAACTCTCTAGCTCGCTCATATCGCGCATCATGCTCTGGAATTTCCTCATCACCAAAGTTCGCCCCTTCGAACTTATTTCCGGAGGTAACGATATTCCAAGCGGCACGCCCGTGCGACAGGTGGTCAAGGGAAGCAATCATACGTGCGAGATGATAAGGCTGGTGATACGTCGTGGTTGCCGTTGCAACGAAGCCGATATTTTTCGTTTGTGATGAAAGAGCCGACAACAGCGTGATCGGCTCAAACGTATCGTTTCGCCCTGCCCGCGCTATGTTTGCATCATCACGTTCGACGACACTTGGGCTATCTGGAAGAAACACGAAGTGAAATGCCGCGCCTTCGGCAAGTGCCGTAAGGTGCGCATAATGCTCGATATCGACTCCGGCCGTCTCCGGCACGCTCGGATCGCGCCAAGCGCCCTCAATGTATCCAGCCTGTAAGACGTATAGTCCGAGCGCCATTTGACCATTACGCGCCATGCCGTACTCCTCTCTCTAACGCCTCTCATGTAGGACCGACCGGCCCATCGGTCGAAAACCCACATGCTGTGACCTAAACACCGCGCGATGTTCTTTCAAATCAGCAGGGCCAACAAAGCAGCCGATGGAAGTCTCCCTCGGGACAGATTACGAGTTGCTGCTTCTGCTCCTTCACTTAGCCTTCGCGCAAAGCTATATTACGCCGGTCTCGCTCTTATGCGGCGGACGTCGAAAGGATAGGTGACACGGGTACATATCCGGATCAACGGCGAGCACTGGTAGTTGACTTCAGTGCCACTTTCATCTCGCTATGGACTTTACCCGAATAGCAGCCGACCTCCAGGACGTTCGATCTTACGGGTTCGACCGGCCTGCAGAGGTTCGTGTGATGGGCGCGGTTCGAGTTCATGGACGACAACGATCTCATTTGCACTGTAGGCTGGCCAGCTGATCCAGTCAGGATGACCGGCGATCTTTAAGGCCGCTCCTAAGGCAAGCTGGGATCGTTTCGCGCAAAGGCATGCGGATCTACATATTCTATCCAGCGCATGGCGCGCGAACCGACGCCAATGTCACAAGTGCAAGTGCAACTGCACTGTTGTCAGACAATCCAGTCTTCCCTTGACCCGGCAACTTCGATTATGACTGCGTAAGAATACCTATCCTCAAGCTTGCGTGAGGGCCACCCGTAAACGCGAGGCTATATCTTCGAACTTTCTTGAGACCGTCGTCTCTGCGTCAGCTCCACCTCCGAGAGCATTCTCGTCCCGATGATGCCCTTCCTCTCGAGATCAGCGATTTCCGCCTCGCAGAGTCCTAAAAGGCCGGTCAGAAGTTCCGTGTTATGTTCTCCCAGAATTGGTGCTGCGCGGCGGATCGAATGAGGCCGTGCGCCTTCACGAATCGGTATCGACGATTGCGGGTGCAGACCGATGAACGCGCGTTCAACGTCCTGAAAGAATGAACGAGATCTTAGTTGCGGATCCTTTAGCAGGTCGATTGGCAGGCGAACAACGCCGGCTGCGATGCTTGCGGCCTGCAGCTGGAACATCGCCTGATCTGCATCACGTATGCGCGTCCAGGCTTCGATGGCCCTATCGATCGTATCCTCTATCGAACGGCGACCGTCCGCGAGTTTCAGCGAGGGGTCGGCAGCCCAGTCTGCGCGGCCGATCACGCTCGCAAGCCTCTGCCACATACCCGCGTCGGTGACAGCCACTGCAATCCAGCTGTCTTCCCCGGCGCAGCGGAAGCAGCCGTGCGGCACAAACTGAGGATGCCGATTGCCGTACCTTGTCGACGTACCGCAAAGCGATTGGACAATGATCCATGGAGCAGCAAGCGGCAACATGCATTCGATCTGCGCGAGATCGATAAACTGCCCCTGCCCAGTCTCGCGTGCGTGGATCAGTGCAATAAGAACTGCAGCGCAACCATTCAGACCACCTATAGCATCCCCGAACGCAACGTGGCTCATTACCGGCGGCCCATTGGCAGTTCCTACCACGCTCGGCAGCCCCGAGCCCTGCTCCAGCGTCGAGCCGTATGCTCGGCAACCGCGAAAAGCGCTGTTCTTGCCAAAGGCTGACATCGACATCACCACCAGGCGCGGCTTGAGCATTCTCAGCACTTCGTAACCGAGCCCAAGCTTTGGCAGCACATCCACCGAATAATTGTCGACAACAATGTCGGCGTCCGCTATCAGCCGCTTAGCAAGGGTGAGGCCCTCGGGTCTGGTCAGATCCAGTGTGATGCCGCGCTTGTTTCGGTTCATCATGCAGAAGCGCAGCGTCTTCTCGTACATCTGACGGTTTACGTAATCCGGCCGGCGATCGACACCGCGCCACCAGTCCGGGTACTGGATCGCCTCGATCTTGATAACGTCCGCACCGAGATCAGCAAGGGTCCGCGTACACAATGGGCCAGCCCAGCCCATCGAAAAGTCAATGACGCGAGTTCCCAGCAAAGGCTGTTCGGCTGCACCGCTGCAGTCGACGAACATCGACACGCCTGTTGCGGAGTTCGATCGGCTGTACGTCAGAACCTGCCGCTCGCCAGGACACGGGACCTTTCCGCCCCGGCGCGGCGGTGTCAATGTCAGCCGCTGCATCGAGCCAGCCGTCAGCGCTCTTTCCTTGCCGAGCAGAATTGGGACGATTGCACCACGCTCGATCTTCTCCTTATCCTGGAGAAGATCGGACATCTCTGGCACCGGTACAATCGGGATCTTGCGCTTTAGTCCCTCGGCAAACCACTGCTGCGCGGTCCGCTTCCTAAGCCTTGGGATGAGCAGTCGCTCGATCTGCTCCATATGGTTCAGACGGTCGGCACCGAGCACGAGAGCTGGATCATCACGCAATTGAGGAAGACCGAGCATGTCGCAGAACGCACGCCACTGGGGTGGGGTTATTGTTGTGACGCCGAGCCACCCCTTCTTTGTTTCATAGATGCCTACTGGAAAGTTCGGCCAGAAGCGATTGATGCCGATCCGGCGCATCACGTCGCCGCGCTGAAATGCTTCAAATAGCTGATACTCGCTGAGCGAGATACACGCTTCGAAAATACTGAGCGAGTACGATCGACCTACTCTACTCTGCATTCGCGCAAACACTGACGATGCAGCTGCGATAAAGCCCCATAGACCTGCCACGATACCGGTCTGGAAATCCGGCGCGTGCAAAGGAGGTCCCTCGACTGGCCCAACCAGCTTGATGAGACCGGCAAGGGCGCGAACGATCGAGTCGCTCGCGTTGCTTTCAGCATAGGGCCCGTCGTGGCCGAACCAGCTCACATCCAGGTAGATCAACGTAGGTCGCCGTTGTCGGATTGCGGAGACATCAACGGGCGGACAGTTCGCGCCATCGACATCACGGCCATCGACCAGAATGTCGCAATCCTCAATCAACAGCGACAGTCGCTTGACCGCTCCCGGGTCGGCAGCATCGATGACGATACTTGACTTGTTGAAGTTCAGGAACGCGAACCACGCGCTCTGGCCACCTGGGGTCAGCGGAGCGCTGGAACGAAGTGGATCGCCGGTCGGCGGCTCGACCTTCCAAACCTCGGCGCCGAAGTCGGCAAACAGCCGCGCACAGTAGCTTGTCGCGGCTGAGCTACCAATTTCGACCACTCGCAACTGCGACAACGCCTCTTTGGTAGGCTTCATTCTTTTCCGCCATAACTATGCTTTGGAACCTACTAGCCTGCGGATGCGGTGCCCGTAAGCACCACACTGTTCTGGAGAGCGCCGCACCCGGATGCTTTCGAGTTGTGAGAGCTGACACACGACTTGCGCCATGCATGTCTTCTGACGCACCTGCTCGCCTCGCTGATTCTCGGCCGACCTGCTGAACAGAAGCTGCGTGGATCCAGCAAGGACCGTGCCGCCGCGCAATGTGTCGAACGATTTCGCTTCGAGACCACACGAGATGCTTTCGACGTGATCTATCTCAAGCGGCGAGAAAGCCCTGCTAAAGGGTATGCGGGCTGATTCTGAGCCGTGAAATGCACTTTCCGTCCCCCTTGCACCATCAGAACCCGCCGCTGTAGGAGACTGCGACAGAGGGAGCGCTACAGAGACGAGATGCCCCGACACCGCATATCAAACGGCCCGATTCTTCATCAGCAGTTCGAGAGTGCTTACAAAAGTCGTGAAAGATCCCTACGCTTTCCTCGCTCGATCACAGGCCGCTTGGGCCATTGGAGTGCAGGGGCTGGTATGCCGAACCATCACATAGCACCATCATCTCGAATCCGATGCCGGACTTCAGCGTCTGAGATCCACCAGGCAATTCCTGCATCTTCAACGCGACATTCCTGTCCGGTAGAGCGCATATTGCTGGAGCTCCGACACAAGCCGCGCGCCGTTCCTCCGGAACAGTTCCAGGTCGGCCTTTTAAATTGGAAGATGTTACACAAGTGGGATGCAGCAGCACGTCATCGCTAATGCATCTCCACCACGCGCAGCGATCAAGCTGTCATCTTTCTAAAGTTCGCCCCGACTCCAAGTACGGCTTTCCATTCTGGAAAGCATGGCACGGCCAAGTCGACGACGTCAGCGACCGCAGAAGTAGTAGTTCTTGCATCTTTGTAGACTACTCTTCGTGGCAGATCCCATCGGAACTCAATGTAGGGCATGAAGAACCTATTGCGCCGTAACGACGCTCATCAGCTAGGCAGCGAACTCGCCTCCCGTGATATCGATCGTCGCACCCGTAATAAAGCACGCCCCCGGTGACGCCAGAAAGGCAGCGAGGTCCGCCACTTCTTCGGCTTTTCCAAAACGCCCTACAGGAATGCGGCTGAGGGCGGAACGGTTCACCGCGGCTTCCGCCGGCCCAGTTAGATCACTGAGAACCCGACCCGGGGCGATACAATTGACCGTAACACCGTATGGCGCGAGATCACGTGCAGCAGCGCGGGTTAACCCGACCAATCCCGCCTTCGATGCAGCATAATGCGGACCTGCGATCAACGGCACGGCGCGGCCCGCCAGAGAGCCAACATTGATGATGCGTCCATAGCCATTAGAGATCATTGATGGTGCTAAGAGACGCATTAGCAAGAACGGGCCGCTTAGATTGACATCGATGACTCTTGCCCATTCCTGAGGCGACATTTGCGAAAGCCAGGGGACGTTCTGGTCCACGCGCTTTGGAGAGATTCCGGCATTGTTTACCAAAACTGTTATTTCGCCCCACCGTCGCTGGATCTGATCAACAAATCGGGTCACCTCAGCTTGCTGAGTGACGTCGACTACCCCCGCACAAACGCGATCTTCCAAATAGCCGAGGCTTTCGAGCGCATGCTGCACATTCTTCGTCTGTGTCGCCACGAAGGCCACTCGATAGCCATCCGTCAAGAACCGTCGCACGATCTCAAGTCCGATGCCGCGTGCTCCTCCAGTCACGAGGGCAACGCCCGGATCACCTTCTCTCAGCTTTCCTGTTAACATGGTTCAGACGGTCGAAAGGAGCGCCTTCCGTTGCGCTCAACGAGGGGGAGATGTCCTTCGCAGGAAAGCACAGTGTCCACAGCTAAATGAACGCTCATGTCCTGCGTTGCCATAGGTGTACCTCATTGCAGCCGTCCTGCTTCGTGGCCTCCCTGCCGGGGGGCGATCCTAGCATTGCGCCACGGTCCTTGCTGCTTTGTCGACAATGGCCTTTGGTACTCTGTCCAGAATGCAGTCACACAGCCGTTCTATGTCGCCAACCTCGTGATCCGCCGTAACACACACTCGAACGCCTGCGTTCCCTTGGGCGACGGTCGGAAAGAAGATCACGGAGGTGTAAAAACCGGCATCGAGAAGCTCACGTGCCACCGCAATCGCCTTGGCTTCCGATCCGATAGGAACCATTCTGATTGGAAGTGAACTGCCTTGCTCGACCGTCGCTACACGATCGTCAAACACCTTGATCCGTTGCCCCAACTGCTTCTGACGTTCGCCGAGTTCTGCCGAGCGGTGGATCTTACAAGAGCCCAGCGCCGCACCAACCGCTGCCAAATTGGGTGCCACCGAGAATGCATAGGGAATAGAGTAACGTCGAAAAAGAGCTTCCTGCTCGGCCGTTCCCAGCATCAACATGCCGCCCGATGCTCCGAATCCCTTGGCGAGCGAGGCTGCGATGATTGTGCGATCGCCCAAAGCCTCGGGGAACTGAGTGCGCGCAAATCCTTCCCCATGGCGTCCGAATAGCGATATGCCGTGCGCATCGTCAATATACAAAAAGAGCTTATAACGTTCCTGGAGCTCGCGCAGCTCCTTGATGGGCGCGTTCCCCCCCATCGAATAGACACCATCGCAAACATAGGCAACTACCGAGTGTTTGCGGCACAAGTCTTCGAGAGCGTCAATATCATTGTGCGCAATGGTTTCCACTCGCGTCTCGTCTGCAACGACTGGCTTGTGATACGCGAGCGAGAGGTGCGCATTACGGTCAAACACGACAACCGGCTTCGCGCCTTCTGTCAACATGCCAGAAGCAAGAATGGGCATGGCTCCAAGATTTGCGAGCATGACGGTTGAAAAGGCGATCACACGCGCGCGGAACATTTCCGACAGATTGACCTCGAGCTGTGCCAGGAAATCGAAATTGAGTCGGGTTCGAGCGCAAGACCAGTGCAGCGATCGGTGCGCCTCTATCGCCTCGATCGCGCCAGCTACGATCAAAGGATGATTGTCCAGCCCCAGGTAGGAACACCGTACAAAATCAATTATCTCCGGCCGATCATCAAGTGGACCGGTGCCTAACGCAAATGCGCGGCCGGTCGTAGAACGTCCTTGAACAGCCATGAGACCAGCGCTGTGAGCTGCATCAAAAAATTGCCTACTCTTGTTGATGACGTATGCGGTGTTCCGAAAGTGCCCTTTCGGGCGGCCACCTTCAGGGGGCACGATCTGCTGCTTCATGTCGCTCTCCATTCCCTCTGCAGGCGTGCGCTCCAGGTTGCTGAAATTCGGTACGGTACGCGGTTTTGCGAAGTCGGGCGGACTCTCTACATTTCCCGAGGAACAGCCTTCTCGAAGAGATGCGAACTTACACATGGCAGGTCAATTTCGCAGCTACTAGATCAAATAGGAACGCTGCAGTGCTCAACGTGCAGCGACTGAGCGCCGCCTTTAGAAGTGAGCTATCAAGGTACGCATCCCGCGACGCCCCCCGGCTAGGCCGTTTTTGGCGGAAGGCTGATCGCACTTAAGCGGCCTGAGCGACGCTTTGAGGCTGCCACTTGCAAGGCAGCAGTTCGTCAATGCGCTTGGCAGGGTGATCCGGCAGGCGCGCCAGCACGTGGGCAAGCCAAGCCTGCGGGTCCATATCATTGAGTTTGGCGGTGGCGATGAGACTGAAATGGCAGCCGCACGCCGGCCGCCCTCATCGGACCCGGCGAAGGTCTATTTTCGTCTGCCCACGGCGACGTAACGTTGCCATTGAGATCGAGAAGCTGGTTATCGTCGATATCGAATAGATAGATGCCTATTCCGCGCTCGACATACAGTGGACCTGGATTGCGCTCGATCGTACTCGCGACGTGCCGTCAGAGGAACACCCTCCGCGCGCGAGCGAATCTGTCTTTGGCTTTTTCGCCCAAGCTGCGAGAGTCCTACCATTATGCGAACTTCACTGGAACGCTGTTCACGCTACTAGTTGACTCAGATCGAGCGCGCACGTTCGCCAGCCACTCTCAGATCGCCGATTGCGATTGCCTCCCGGAGCATCAGCGTCCTTGGCGAGATCTCCGCTCTTTGGCCTTACGACCTTTGACCAGACTGACTAGCTCGCTGTCCTTGCGAGCCGCGACATTTCCGTCGTAGCGCTAGCCGCCGACATCTTCACAGCCATTGCCTCCTGTATGCCGGAGCGTTGATAGGCACGCGGCTAGCGTGGCTTGTTGCCTGTCTTTAGAAATGTAGTGCCGAGACTCCCCAGCACAACGCTACCTCGCTCCTCTCCTGGCGATTGACAAGACATTCCAACTCATCACCAGTTAACCAGGCAAGTAGATCGTCGGCCACAATATCCTCTTTTATCAGATGCAGCACCGACCCGCCTGGCTCACAATGTAGATGTCCGTACTGCGCAATAACGCCCTTAGACAGTAGCCAGCGCTCAGGAAGTCCAACGAGGAAGTCGGGAGCCCACATTGAGAACGACACGCCACGCAATACGGCAGCCATGATCTCAGGCATGCCCTGTCCTCGAAAGTCTTTGCGCAACCAGAAATCCCCGTGGTACGCCACTTTTCCATTGATCTTCTTCGCACTTGGCGCCGTGCAACTACAACGATCCTCAGGGTGTGCCTGTGTCGCAGGATCAGCATAGAATGCCTTCAGCGATTCAAGATGCTCTGCAAAATTGCTGTGCGAAAGGTCAAATAGCCGCGCAGCCTGCACAAGCGCGACTTCATCGTTCTTGTCGAGGCCAATAATCCAGTATCCCTCACCTGGTCTAATGAGCGAGCGATCCGGGCGGAACGTTGGATATGTCGGCGGTTTAGTCGGAAGCGTTTTTGTAATCGATACATATTTGCGAAAATCGAACCCGATCGAAAGCTTGATACCTTTCTGAGCAGCGGCTTCGTCGTATCTTCGAATGAAGCGCGAGACGTTCAAAGGGTTAACTAGGCGTTTCATCTGCAAACTATCCTGTTTTGATCAGCCGCGCCACAGCAAGTTCACGATAAAGGCTGGTCATGGATCAGGCCACTACCAACTCCGGTAAGGACGACGGAGGACGAGGAAATGGAGTTGGCACGATTAACATCAGGCGAGCTACGACATGACTCGCCAGTGGACGTGTCGATTCGGGCAATCGGCCTGCAGCGATGATGTGTCAGAAGCCACCTCAAATATATGGCGCTTTGATCACTCGCATACGTGAGAACAACGGCATTCCAGCGTTGCTACAGCACCATCCTTCCCCCAGCATAAAAGCTTTCTGGGCGCGTTTGTTTCGCGAAGGTCGCGCGTGAGATCCACTGAATTCAAAGACAACCAATCGCAGGCCGGCAGCTCCTCTGTCTTGGGAAAGCCCGAACGCGCGCTGTTCCGTTAATCAAAAGGCCTGCTTAAACTTCAGTCCAACGGGTGTGTCACTCTTTTTTGACCGTTTTATTTTTTTGACCAAGCGTCCGGTGTAGAAGGCCGTCGAGCGGTCGCGATAGGCCGAACAACGAAAAATCAATGGTTATCGGTACTCCCGCTCAGTCCACCATGGAAAGAAGTCCGGCAAATCAGCCGGTACCCTGTCTTTGAACACAGCCGGCCGCTTTTCCAGGAACGCCGTGACGCCTTCCTTGGCGTCGGCGGAGCGGCCGCGCGAATACATGCTGCGGCTTTCGATCTTATGGGCTTCCATCGGATCATCGGCGCCCAACATGCGCCACATCAGCTGCCGGATCATCGTGATCGAGACTGGCGAGGTCTTCTCCGTGATTTCGTGGGCGAGGGCACGCGCGGTCGGCAATAGCCGATCGGCACGCACGATCTTGCTAACCAGGCGGCCGGCAAGCGCTTCCTTCGCCGTAAATATCCGCCCAGTGTAAGACCACTCGAGTGCCTGTGCTATGCCGACGACGCGAGGCAAAAACCAGCTAGAGGCCCCTTCTGAGACCAAGCCACGCTGGGAGAATACAAAGCCAAAGCGTGCGGCCTCGGACGCGATCCGAATGTCCATCGCAAGCTGCATGGTTACGCCCATGCCGACGGCAGGTCCGTTCACAGCAGCGATCACAGGCTTGAGAGACCTGAAGATTCGCATGGCAATTTTGCCACCTCCGTCGCTGACTGAGGGATCGCTGTAATCCACCCTGCCATCGGGCAACCGCTTCACTGGCCCGCGCCGCACGTCACGATCGAACGTATCGGCTCCAAGGGAAAGGTCGGCGCCAGCGCAGAAGGCGCGGCCTTCGCCGGTTACAATTATCGCGAGGACGTCACTGTCTCCGTCGGCACGGTCGAAGGCATCTACAATTTCGCGCTCCATAAGGGAATTGCACGCGTTTAGCTTCTCCGGCCGGTTCAACGTAAGCGTGAGGATTCGCTCGGCAATCTCATACTTGATCGTCTCGTACGCCATAGCATTTCTTTCACCTATTGGAGACCCAAGTCTAGACCCAGGTCACGACGGCCTAGTCTGTTTCAGCGCTTCGTCCAATGAATGCTCGAATATGTCGAGACCGTCATTCAGTGTTTCAGAGTCGATCGTGAGTGCAGGCAGGAACTTAACAACCTGATCGACGGGTCCGCATCTTTCAACAATCAGTCCTTTTTCGAAGGCCTTGCATGCGGCATTTGCCGCTAGTTCGGGCACTAAACAATCAAAGCCCCAAGCCATTCCTCGTCCTCGAACGGAAAATCTGTTTCCATACCGGGCGGCTATGGCCTCAAGTCGATGGCGCATAACTTCTCCCGTTCGCTGAACTCCCTGTGAGAAGATATCGTCCCGCCAATATAGATCTAATGCTGCCGTTGCAGATACGAGCGCGAGGTTGTTTCCTCGAAATGTGCCCGTGTGCTCGCCTGGCTGCCATGCGTCACACTCCTCCTTGATCAACAACATGGATAGCGGCAGACCGTAGCCACTCAGCGACTTCGACAGAACGACGATATCCGGCGACAACTCTGCGAACTCGAAGCTAAAAAACTCGCCTGTGCGACCACAGCCCATCTGGATGTCGTCAACTATGAACAGCGCGCCCGCGCTCGTCGCAATAGTTTGGATCGACTGCAGCCACTCCTTGCGCGCTACGTTGATGCCGCCTTCACCCTGAACGGTTTCGAGAAGAATGGCGGCTGGACGATCAAGGCCACTACTCTCGTCTCTCAGCAATTTTTGCAAATATTCCGCTGTATCGACGTCCGGCCCAAGGTAACCATCGTAAGGCATGAAAGTTACGCCGGACAAGGAGACGCCGCTGGCCGTGCGGTAATAACGATTACCGCTTGCTGCAATCGCTCCTAAGCTCATTCCATGATAGCCATTCGTGAACGAGATTATATTCTGACGTCCTGTGACTTTGCGCGAGAGCTTTATTGCTGCCTCAACAGCATTGGCGCCGGTCGGCCCTGTAAATTGGAAGCGGTACTGCAGATCACGTCTTTGAAGTATGAGAGAGTTGAAAGTCTCAATGAACTCGAGCTTCGCAGGAGTGGCCATGTCCAGGCCGTGGATTACGGCATCCGATGCCAGGTAATCGGAAATAGCAGCTTTGAGCCGGTGATTGTTATGGCCGTAGTTGAGAGTTCCAGCACCGCAGAGGAAGTCGACGACCTTTCGGCCATCCTCCGTCAGCATGATTGAGCCGCACGCTCGGGAGAAAATGGCCGGAAACGAACGTGAATACGCGCGCACGCGAGATTCCAGCGCTTCCAACGTTTCCATGTTGCGTGACACGCTTGTCGCTCCAGCCATGTGTTGCCCTCCAACAAGCGAGTGGGTAAACGAATGGGCAGGCCTAACTCAGCATGATCACGCTCTCCGGAGGCCTTCCTCCGCGGTTAGTTACCTGAGATAGGGGAACAAAGAAGCTACCAGGGCTTGTAGGGGCGCTGGGGGCAAGAGCCAGGCATGATCTGTCACTTAACGGATGCTTCCAACTTCGGACAATTGGACCATCTTCATGAAAAGGCACCTACGAGCTCGGGGGGGCGCCATGCGTGATTACATAGTCGTCCGTGAAGAATACGGGTCGGTCTGAGAAGTAAGCAGAATTGGTCTTGATGTAGTATTCGATTTTGCAGGAAAGTGGGGTGCTGGACCTCGTTTTCCTGCGTTTTGGGATTTTGCTTTTGGGC
>NZ_JADYVJ010000021.1:0-68967 GCF_020193715.1 Bradyrhizobium sp. IC4060
CCGGACTACATGGTGCCATCGGCGTTCGTGCGGCTGGCGGCGCTGCCGCTGACGGTGAATGGCAAGCTGGACCGCAAGGCGCTGGCTGCGCCGGACGATGAGGCGTATGCGCATCGCGCCTATGAGCCGCCGCAAGGCGAGATCGAGACCACGCTGGCACAGATCTGGGCCGAGCTTCTGGGTGTTGAGCGGGTCGGACGCCACGACGACTTCTTCGAACTGGGCGGGCACTCACTGCTAGCGGTGCGGCTTCTCAGTCGAGCGCTCGATGCCGGGTTCAAGTTTACCGCCGCCGATCTCTTCCAAGCTCCTGTTCTGAAGGAACTTGCATTGAAGGTTCATTTGGAGCCACAGCCCAGTAGTCCGGGAGTGATTTGTGTTCGCGCAACCGGATCTCAGCCGCCGCTGTTCTTTGTTCCGACAGGCTTAGGAGATTGTTCCTATATCCTCAACTTGGTGGAGGAAATGGACGCGGACTGTCCAATCTATGGTCTACCGTGGCCTTCTTTCAGGGAAGTTTGTTCACCAACTCTTGAAGCGATAGCCTCGCAAGTCATTCCGGCGATCAGGGAGATACGGTCCCGGGGTCCATATCGATTTGCTGGATACTCATCAGGCGGAATATTGGCTTACGCCATAGCCGAGCACTTACTGAGCCTCAATGAAACTGTCTCATTTATGGCGTTCATTGATGTTAGGCTACCCGCAAAGCCAGCCGGCATGACGCCCACCCAGATGGTATGCGAAGTGGTGCTGGAAACTCTTGAACCCCTTGAGGACGAGCACTTTAAACTATTAAAGCGCTTTGCACGGCACAGTTCAATTGCTCAACTAATTGAGAAGGCTCATCAAATAGGAGCTATACCTCCGGATCACAATGATGCTTTGATGTACGAGAGAATTGAGCAGTTTCAAAGCGCGCTGCAGCTATATCGGGCTCCGTCGCTGCCAATTGAGGTACATCAGTTTTACGCGACGGATTCTTCCGTAAGTTGTCGCGCACGACTAGACAAGAGCTCAATAGCTCCAGAGATGAGCTCGCCGATGCGAGGCTGGGACAGGGTTTTGAGTGCAGCGGCCATTGATACCACACCGATTCCAGGCAATCACGCGACGATGATGAACACTCCAGAAAACCGCAAAGTCCTGGCACGCTCGTTATCAAGAGCCTTAAATAGCTCACCGACGTGATCTGAGGCCGCCGGCGAACTGGACCATTTTTGGTTAGAGTTTTTCGCGATTTCCCCGGCCGGGAGGAGCGAAGAACGATGAAGGCTCGAAGTTTTCGGGCGCCCAGAAGGCGTTCATTTTGAAGCTCCACTGAAAGTCCTTGAAGCGGCGTGCGGGTTGATCGGTCCTCTCGGCCGTAGCCTGGGCCGCCGTCAGTTCGTCCGCGATCATGGCGAGTAGCCGCGTGTTGCGGGCGAACCCGAACAGATAATCCACGTGGTTGTCCTCGCACCACGCCATCAGCGGCTCGCGCGCAAAGGTATATCGCTTCGCGCTTATTTCGGCGTTAACCAGTTGGCGGACCAGCTTGAGATACTTGCGCAGGAGCCGGCTGCGATCTTGCGGCGGCGTCTCACCGACCATGCGAGCTTCGCAGGATGGACGCACCGATTCCCTTAAGGAGCTTCAGTCGCAAGCAACCGAGGGCGCGTTGTCGTGCTTGAGGTGTCGCTTTCGGACATTGTAACTCACGAGCCAGATCACGCCGACCGCGATCGGCACGAAGGCTGCGGTCAGGAACGAGGGCTCTACTCGCAGTCCGACGTCATGCGCGCCCTTGGCAAGATAGCTAAACAAGCTGACCACATAATATCCTATCGCCCCGACCGACAATCCTTCGACCGTGCACTGCAGCCGAAGTTGCTGTCTCGCGCGCTCGTTGATAGCCTGCAACAGGTCACGATGTTGTCGTTCGATTTCGACGTCGACACGGGTTCGCAACAGATCGGCGGCACGCGCGAGCTTGACCGACAGAGCTGCCTGACGATCCTCTACGGTCGCGCAGGTTCGCATTGCGGGCGCCATGCGGCGCGCCAGAAACGACGACCAGGTTGGATAGCCCGAGACATCGTTGCCTTCAATGATGGACAGTCGCGATTGGACCAGCTCGTTGTAGGCCCTGCTGGCGCCGAAGCGAAACAGGCTGCCGGTCGCGCCTTTTTCGAAGGAGGCGGCCAGCGCCGTCAGCTCAGCAAGAAGATGGTTGTTGAACTGCAGCCCCTCACCGCTTTGCATTTTTTCGAGCGCCTCAACAAGCCGGCGATCGATGCGATCAACGGAAGGTGCAAGCTCAAGGGCCGCCGACAGGCCAAGCAGCGCCAGTGGACGGTAGGTCTCGATCTCCAGGAGCCGTTGCACCAGCGCTCCGAGATCGTGCGACGTCAATCCGAGGTCGCAGACGAGGATTTTCGTAAAGCCTTTTTCGTCTACGCGGAAGTCTGAGGCGGCAACGCCTGCGCCGCTCTTTGTGGCAACCATGGCCAGGCTGTTCTTGTCAAAAACCTGTTCGGCGCGCCTGGTCGGCGAGGCGTCCTGCTCCACTTCTAGCCTGATCGCGACCAGCAACTGTCCGGTCTGACGCAACGCGCGGATCAGCGATCGGACGGTACCATCAACTTTGTCAAATCGGTCTGCGGTGGAAGCATTTGTGTTACTCCAGATCCAGGTGAATGTTGTGAATTCCGAATGCTGCTCCCAGCGTAGCATAGCGGGCCCGATGACAATCTGATGAAGTTTCGCCGATTGCTCAGGTGGCGGAAGATTGCGCTCGAGGCAAAAATCGATAAAGCGGCAGCGATCGCTTGTGGCCGCCTCACCCTGCGCAAGAAAAGCCAAGTGGATCACGCTGAATGGCGAAACAAGGCGCGTAAAAGGGCGCGCGTGCACTTCGCCGAGCACGGCGTCGCGTTGCGGATGTGGCGTGAAGGTTCGCAGATCCAATTCATCGACCATGTATTGACGCCTCTCTTCAGGGTGAGCAAGCAACCGTCAGCCGCGCGAGGCCGTGGCAAGCAGGAGCGTCCTCCGTTCCGCCAGCGGGGTGCAGACAGGCGACCTCCGGTGCGGCAACCACATTGTCGATTGACAGATCGAGGCCCAAACACGACTCCCATCTTGCTGCCGCCGCGCCCTGACGCGGAGAGGCGGTGCAGGATTTGGGCCAGCACTGTAGAAGGGGCATGCTCGTGTCCTTTGGCGCAATGTGGCTTTCGAAGACAGTTGGAGGCAGGTTTTAGACATGAAGCGCGCTTGTATTCTGACAGGATGCGTACGGGGCGCAGGCCACAGGAAATTGCCTGCTTCGCACCGTGATCGCTCGCCAAGCGGCTACATTATCTGAGACGCCATGCTGTGGACGGATTTGCCCATGCAGAGGCGGCGACTGACCGCGCCCGGACCAGGCGGGCAAGGCTTGGCCGATGGGCTGATAATGTTCCGTCGCGTGAGGTTGACGTGATCACGCAGCCGGAGCGCACGCCGTCATCGTTTTTTGAGGTGACATTCAGGGCAGTGCAGCGCCGCGGCTCGACCGCAGTGAGGCAGATACGTGGTGAATGTCGTGAGCGATCGACCGAATAGCGGCGGATCACAAGTACGGCCGACTCGACTTGGCGGGCGTATTGCTCGAGTGCGGTCGCGGAGGTTTTGATTCGTCGTAGCCATCCGGCCGAGATCCGGTTTCGCGCCGGTCTTTGCGGGACGCGAGGATCGCCACGTTCTCGTTGATGTCAACTCTGTTTCGGATCGAGCGCACGAAGTGGCCTCTTCGATCGGTGGATCTGGCCGAAGGCGCAACAGAGGCGTCACAACGTTCATCCCCTGCCGCCTGCGCCGTCATTCCTCGAGAAACAAGAAAGTTACTCCTTTGCTGTCGAGCCCCTGCGGGGTGCGCCGTCGATCGCCTCCGGCCTGTCGATCACCATCGAGGCCGCAAAGTGCGGGCTCGGAAAACAGAGGCCAAGAAGGACTACCATGGCGACCATCGGCACCTTCAAGACGACCGGCAACAACAAGTCCGGGCGCTCTATCTGCCAAATGAATGGACGGACGACCCCGCTCGCCTGAAAGCGGCGCATGTCCCGATCGATGCGGGCTTTGCGACGGAGCCGCAGATCGCGCGTCGAATGGTCGCTCGCGCCGTCGCCGCAAAGGTGCCGTTCTCGTTCGCGGCCGCGGACAGCGTGTATGGCACGGGTGAGATCGAAACCCTGCTGCGCAAGGCGGGAAAAGGCTATGATCTGGAGTTCTTACAATCACGTGTTCGTTCCTGGGGCAAGCAGCAGCCTGTCGCCGGCACCGCCTCCGCGATC
Organism: Bradyrhizobium sp. IC4060; assembly: GCF_020193715.1. NCBI lineage: Bacteria > Pseudomonadati > Pseudomonadota > Alphaproteobacteria > Hyphomicrobiales > Nitrobacteraceae > Bradyrhizobium > Bradyrhizobium sp. IC4060. The sequence continues at coordinate 4,320 of NZ_JADYVJ010000021.1, forward strand.
GCGCAGAGCCTTCCCAAGAAGGCCTGGCACCGCTCGGCGTCCGGCGAAGGGACCAAAGGTCCGCGCTGGCCGGTGGTCCGGCGATTCGCCGGTAGGGTCGGGTTGTTGACACCAACCTGATTCGAGGAACTACCGATGCCCGACGAGATGATGAACCTCGGACGCTCGTGGAGAAGACCCCTGATGCGGATCTGCGGCGGGAGATGATCGGCTTGCCGCCCAGCTACTGATGGAGCTGGAAGTGCAAGGCCAGACCGGAGCGGCCTACGGCCAGGAGGATCCCGAGCGGCTGGCGCAGCGCAACCGCTAGGAGAGGTGGACTTCGTTTTCCGTAATAGCTAGCGCCGACATCGGAGTGGCTTCCGGCGAACCACACCTGCTGCAGCCAATCCGCATGCTTGAAATTCGCGCAAGGGCTGCCCCGCATTCTCAGCGCGAGAGCAGGCCTTTGTCGGGCACTTGCTGGGCCGGTTGTCGACATTAAGACTCAATGCCAGAAACCTGACACTACGCGCCGCTACGAAGTGTCTGCTGAGCCTGCGAATTCACTTCGGCACGCGATTTGCTCTGTTCACGGCATCGTCGCCAATCGCACTGCGATGGTCTTCGGGGACCGACCGCCGCGTTCGCGTCTGGTCCCCTCCGACGGTTTGCTGTGGCAGTGACTTGGCGCTCGGTTGTTGACTGAGAAATGCAGGCAAGTGTTGGATGCGATCTAGAGTGCTTCTTTTGGAAGCCGCAACAATTGGGCCCGTCGCAAGCGGTGCAACCAAAACGGCGAACCTTGAGCCCGGAGTGAAACTACCACCGGCGGTGTGGGACTGGTCCGGGGGCTATATTGGCGGACAGGTACGGTCGAACCTCCTTCACCAATCCCTGCGGTCAGTCGATCTATGGCGATGCCGACAGGTTCGATGTCACCCGGCACAACCCGCACCTGTCGATTGGCCACGGGCCGCATTTCTGCTTGGGCGCTGCGCTGGCCCGCCTGCAATTGCGATGCGCCGTCCCCGCGCTGTTCGTGCGACTGGAGGATCTAGCGCTGATCATCGCCGCGGAGGACGTCGTCTACATGCCGTTTTACGTCATTCGCTGCCCGCAGCGCCTGCCGGTCACCTTCCGCCCTTCCATCGCTCAGAGAGTGAAGTGCCACCATGTCCGTGCAACCCTTGCCGACGCTGCCGATGTGGCGCGTCGATCACATCGAGCCCTCGCCCGAGATGTTGGCGCTATGCGCCAACGGTCCGATCCACCGCGTGCGCTTCCCGTCCGGGCACGAAGGCTGGTGGGTGACAGGCTACGACGAGGTGAAGGCGGTGCTGTGTGACGCGGCGTTCCGGCCCGCGGGAATGCCGCCGGCGGCATTCACCCCAGATTCGGTGATTCTCGGTTCGCCGGGCTGGCTGGTCTCGCACGAGGGGGGCGAGCATGCCCGGTTACGCACGATCGTGGCACCGGCCTTCAGCAACCACAGGGTGAAGCTGCTCGCCCAGCATGTCGAGGCGATCGCCGCGCAGTTGTTCGAGACGTTGGCGGCCCAGCCCCAGCCCGCCGACCTGCGGCGCCACCTCTCATTTCCCCTTCCGGCCATGGTCATCAGCGCGCTGATGGGCGTGCTCTACGAGGATCACGCCTTGTTCGCCGGGCTGTCCGACGAGGTGATGACGCACCAGCATGAAAGCGGCCCGCGCAGCGCGTCGCGCCTGGCTTGGGAAGAACTGCGCGCCTACATTCGCGGCAAGATGCGGGACAAGCGCCAGGATCCGGGCGACAACCTGCTAACGGATCTGCTCGCGGCGGTTGACCAGGGCAAGGCGACCGAGGAAGAGGCGATCGGCCTGGCGGCGGGCATGCTGGTGGCAGGCCACGAGAGCACCGTCGCGCAGATCGAATTCGGCCTGCTGGCCATGTTCCGCCATCCGCAACAGCGCGAACGCCTGGTCGGCGATCCATCGCTGGTGGACAAGGCGGTGGAGGAAATCCTGCGTATGTACCCGCCGGGCGCGGGCTGGGACGGCATCATGCGCTATCCGAGGACCGATGTGACCATCGCGGGCGTGCATATTCCCCCGGAAAGCAAGGTGCTGGTCGGCCTGCCGGCGACGTCGTTCGATACGCGCCATTTCGTCGACCCGGAAATCTTCGACATCGGACGCGACGGAGAGCCGCACCTGGCGTTCTCTTCCGGGTCTCACTCCTGCATCGGCGCGGCGCTGGCCAGGCTGGAACTCAAGGTGGTGTTCGGTTCGATCTTCCAGCGCTTTCCCGCGCTGCGCTTAGCCGTGTCGCCCGAAGAATTGAAGTTGCGCAAGGAAATCATCACTGGTGGGTTCGAGGAATTCCCGGTGCTCTGGTGATGCGCCGCGGATCGCGATCTTCTCCGCAACTGTCGGCGCGCCTGGCGCGCGCCCGTCAGATCAGCCAGCCAACAGGTAACCATCAACGTGCAAGAAACCACGGCAGCATGCCGGGACGCCTTCGCCGAACTGGCGTCGCCAACCCGCATCCACGACCCGTATCCGTTCATGCGGTGGTTGCGCGAGCACGATCCGGTGCATCGCGCGGCGTCGGGCCTCTTTCTGTTGAGCCGCCACGCCGATATCTCCTGGGTGTTCAAGGCCACGGGCGATGCGTTTCGGGGACCGGCGCCTGGCGAACTGGCGCGCCATTTCCCGCGTGCGGCGAGAAGCCTGTCGCTCAATCTGCTGGCGTCCACGCTTGCGATGAAGGACCCACCGACGCATACGCGTCTGCGCCGGCTGATCTCGCGCGATTTCACCATGCGCCAGATCGACAACCTGCGGCCGAGCATAGCGCGCATCGTCGCTGCGCGACTGGACGGCATGGCGCCCGCGCTGGAGCGCGGGGAGGCGGTGGACCTGCATCGGGAATTCGCGCTGACCTTGCCCATGTTGGTCTTCGCCGAACTGTTTGGCATGCCCCAGGACGACATTTTCGGGCTCGCCGCCGGCATCGGCGGCATTCTGGAAGGCCTGAGCCCGCACGCCAGCGATCCCCAACTCACCGCGGCGGACGCGGCCAGTGCCAGAGTGCAGGCCTACTTCAGCTGCCTCATACAGCGCAAGCGCACCGATCCCCGCCACGACATCGTGTCGATGCTGGTCGGCGCACATGATGATGATGCCGACACGCTGTCGGATGCCGAGTTGGTCAGCATGTTGTGGGGCATGCTGCTGGGCGGCTTCGCCACCACTGCTGCGACCATCGACCATGCGGTCCTGGCGATGCTGGCGTATCCCGAACAGCGGCACTGGCTGCAGGCAGACGCCGCGGGGGTGAAGGCATTCGTCGAAGAAGTCCTGCGCTGCGACGCGCCCGCGATGTTCAGCTCCATTCCGCGTATCGCCCAGCGTGACATCGAACTGGGCGGCGTGGTGATCCCGAAGAACGCGGACGTGCGCGTGCTGATCGCGTCCGGCAATCGCGACCCGGACGCCTTCGCCGATCCCGATCGCTTCGATCCCGCGCGGTTCTACGGCACCAGTCCAGGCATGTCGACCGACGGGAAGATCATGCTGAGCTTCGGCCACGGCATTCACTTCTGCCTCGGTGCGCAACTGGCCCGGGTGCAGTTGGCCGAGAGCCTGCCGCGGATCCAGGCCCGCTTCCCCACGCTGGCATTGGCCGAGCAGCCGACCCGGGAGCCCTCGGCATTCCTTCGGACGTTCCGCGCGCTGCCGGTGCGGCTGCATGCGCACGGGAGCTGAGATGCGCGTCACGGTCGACCAGGATCTGTGCGGAACCAGCGGGCAGTGCGTGCTGACGCTGCCGGGCACCTTTCGCCAGCGCGAACCGGACGGCGTGGCCGAAGTGTGCGTGGCGAGGGTCCCGCAGGCGCTGCACGCCGCCGTGCGGCTCGCGGCCAGCCAGTGCCCGGTCGCCGCCATTCGGGTCATCGAAAGCGACTTTGGCGATGGCGAGCGCGCCGGCGCCGACCCTGCGCCTTCTCCAGCGGAGGCCGAGCGGCATGCCGCGAAAGACCAGCACAATCTAGGATGACACGATGGGACGGTTTGAAGGCAAAGTGGCCGTGGTGACCGGCGCCGGCGCCGGCATCGGCAAGGCATGCGCCCTCGCCATCGCGCGCGAGGGCGGCAGAGTGGTGGTGGCCGACATTGAGGGCTCGGCGGCTATCGCCTGCACCGCGCAGATCGCGGCCGAAGCGGGCCACGCGCTCGCCCTGGCGATCGACATCGCCGATGCGCAGGCGGTGGCAGCGCTGTTCGAGACGGCGGAGCGGCACTTTGGTGGGGTCGACCTGCTGGTGAACAACGCGAGCGCGATGCATCTGACCCCGCGCGACCGCGCGATCCTTGAGCTGGACCTAGCGGTCTGGGATCAGACCATGGCGACCAATCTGCGTGGCACGCTGCTCTGCTGCCGGCAGGCCATCCCCCGGATGATCGCCCGCGGCGGTGGCGCGGTCGTCAACATGTCGTCGTGCCAGGGGCTCAGCGGTGACACCGCGCTGACATCCTACGCCGCGTCGAAGGCGGCGATGAACATGCTGTCGGCCTCACTCGCCACCCAGTACGGTCATGCGCAGATCCGCTGCAATGCGGTTGCGCCGGGTCTCATCATGACTGAGCGACTCCTCGCCAAGCTGGACGCGTGCATGCAACTGCATCTGCGGCGCCACCAGCTCCTGCCGCGCGTCGGCCGCCCCGAGGACGTGGCCGCGCTGGTGGCGTTCCTGCTCTCCGACGATGCTGCGTTCATCACCGGCCAGGTCGTGTGCATCGATGGCGGCATGCTGGCGCATGTGCCGACATACGCCGACGGTGGCAACAGCCGCGCCGCGCGGCCTGCCGGCGAGACCGCCGAAGCGGACGCGGCGCCGCGCTGCTGATGGACATGCTGCTCAACCCGCTGAACCGTCGGCATCGGCTGCGGCACGACATCCCGGTCGTGCCCGGCGCTTTCCCGCTGGTCGGGCATCTTCCCGCCATCGCCAGAGACCTGCCGCGCCTGCTGCGGCGCGCGGAACGGAGGCTGGGTAGCCAGTTCTGGCTGGATTTTGGCCCTGTCGGCCACCTGATGACCTGCATGGATCCGGATGCTCTCGCACTGCTCCGGCACAAGGACGTGTCCTCGGCGCTGATCGAAGACATCGCGCCCGAATTGTTTGGCGGAACGTTGGTCGCCCAGGACGGCATCGCGCACCGGCAGGCGCGCGATGCGATCCAGGCGGCGCTTCTGCCCAAGGGGCTGACACAGGCCGGCATCGGCGAGCTGTTCGCGCCTGTCATCCGGGCGCGCGTGCAGAGGTGGCGCGACCAGGGCGACGTCACCATCCTGCGCGAAACCGGCGATCTGATGCTCAAGCTCATCTTCAGTCTCATGGGAATCCCCGCGCAGGACCTGCCGGGATGGCATCGCAAGTACCGGCAACTGCTGCACTTGATCATCGCGCCCCCGGTCGACCTGCCCGGACTGCCCTTGCGGCGCGGCCGTGCCGCCCGCGACTGGATCGATGCGCGGTTGCGCGAGTTCGTCCGCGCCGCGCGCGAACATGCCTCGCGCACCGGGTTGATCAACGACATGGTGAGCGCCTTCGATCGCAGCGACGATGCGCTTTCCGATGACGTTCTGGTCGCCAATATCCGCTTGCTGCTGCTTGGTGGTCACGACACCACCGCCTCGACGATGGCCTGGATGGTGATCGAGCTAGCGCGGCAGCCTGGGTTGTGGGACGCCCTGGTCGAGGAGGCGCAACGCGTAGGCGGGGTGCCGACCCGGCACGCGGACCTGGTGCAGTGTCCGGTCGCCGAGGCGCTGTTCCGCGAGACGCTGCGCGTGCATCCGCCGACGCCGCTCCTAGTGCGTCGCGCACTGCGTGAATTGCGACTCGGCCAACGGCGCATTCCTGCGGGCACCGATCTGTGCATCCCGCTGCTGCATTTCTCGACCTCGGCGCTGCTGCACGAGGCGCCCGATCAGTTTCGGCTGGCGCGGTGGCTGCAACGCACCGAACCCATCCGGCCGGTGGACATGCTGCAGTTCGGTACCGGCCCACACGTCTGCATGGGCTACCACCTGGCATGGCTGGAACTGGTGCAGTTCTGTATCGCCTTGGCGCTGACCATGCACGAGGCCGGGGTGCGACCGCGGTTGCTGAGCGGCGTCGAAAAAGGCCGGCGCTATTACCCGACCGCACATCCGTCCATGACTATCCGCATCGGATTCTCATGAGCTGGCATCGCATGCCCCGTGTGGTGAGGCAGCGGCGCCGGCGACGCGCGGCATTGCTGCACTCGGCCCGCGCGCTCGGTGCGAGGCCCGCAACACCGCGGCGGCTCGCCGCTCGCCGTGGCCGTCTCCTGGCAGGTACAAGGACATGAACAACATGCAGACCGGTTCCACGCCAAACGACGACCGAGCTGGCGTTTCCGCGAACGGCGGATTGGGCGCGCAGGCGCGCGGCGCATCCGGCAGGCTGCTGCCCGAGATCTGGATGCAGGACGGCGCAAAGCGGGTCGAACAGGCGCTGGCGCGTCTTCTCTGCGCCGAAGACGACGGTGAGACCGAGCTGATGGCGGCGATGCGCTACGCCACCTTGCATGGCGGCAAGCGCACGCGCGCCTTGCTCTGTTTGGCTGCCGGCGCACTGGCCGACACGCCGGCGCACATCCTCGACGACGTCGGTGCCGCCATCGAGATGATGCACGCCTGTACGTTGGTCCACGACGATCTGCCCGCGATGGACGACGACGTGCTTCGCCGCGGCCTTCCGACCGTGCACGTCAAGTTCGGCGAAGCCACCGCGATCCTGGTCGGCGATGCGCTGCAGGCGCACGCCTTCCTGACCCTGGCGAGCCTGGATGCGCCGGGCGACAACCGTATCGCGCTCGTGCGCGAACTGGCGCAGGCGGTGTCCGCCGAGGGTGCCGCGGGCGGGCAGGCCATGGATCTGTCGCTGGTTGGAAAGCACGTCGAGCTGGACAGGATCCTGGTGATGCACCGGATGAAGTGCGGAGCGCTAGTGCGCGCATCCGTTCGCATGGGCGCGCTATGCGCCATCGCGGAGGATGCCGCGCACGCTGCGCTGTACTGTGCGCTCGATCGCTACAGCGCCTGTTTCGGCCTGGCGTTGCAGGTGATCGACGACATTCTCGACGCGACAGCGGATACCGCGACGCTGGGCAAGACCCCCGGCAAGGACGCGGCGGCGCGGAAGCCGACCTGCGCGTCGATCATGGGGCTGCAGGCAGCGCGCCAGTTCGTGCTGGATCTGTTGCGCGACGCGGGGGAGGCCGTCGCCCCGTTGGGGCCGCGTGCGGAACGGTTGGCGCAGATCCTGCAGCGGGCCAACGCGTATCTGTTCAAGCACGCGCCATGCGCATGAGCGCACCCGTCCGCATGGCGTCGGCCCTGTGCCGCTGCGATCGGCCGGCGGCAGCGGTGCATGCTGCACTGTGTCCGAGTCCGCGGCGCCGATCGCAGCGGTTGCCCAGCACGGCCGCGACGGGCCTGCGGCGACGTGCGCGGCGTCTGCCCGATCTGGTTCCCGTCAACCGTCTGCAGAAGGAACATCCCGCGTGAACGCGCTGGCTGAACAGATCCTTTCCGAATTGCGCCACCTGCTAAGCGAGATGCGCGATGGCGGCAGCGTCGGTCCATCCGTCTACGACACGGCGCGAGCTCTGCAGTTCCACGGCAACGTCACCGGTCGGCAGGACGCATACGCGTGGCTCATCGCGCAGCAACAGGCCGATGGCGGATGGGGAAGCGCGGACTTCCCGCTGTTCCGTCATGCGCCGACGTGGGCGGCGTTGCTGGCTTTGCAGCGTGTCGACTCTCTTCCCGGCGCTGCCGACGCTGTCCAGGCTGCAACGCGGTTCCTCCAGCGCCAGCCCGATCCCTATGCGCATGCGGTGCCGGACGACGCGCCGATCGGCGCGGAGCTCATCCTGCCGCGGTTTTGCGACGAGGCCACATCCTTGCCGGGCGGCGAGGCGTTTCCGCGCCACCCGGCGCTGTTGCCGTTGCGGCAAGCGCGGGTCAAGCTGGGGGCCGTGGCGACGTTGCCGAGCGGCCATCCGTTGCTGCACTCCTGGGAAGCCTGGGGGGCGTCGCCGACCACCGCATGGCCAGATGATGACGGCAGCATCGGCATCAGTCCGGCGGCCACCGCCGCGTGGCGTGCGCACGCCGTGACACAGGGGAGCACGCCGCAGGTCGGGCGCGCCGACGCGTATCTGCAGGCGGCATCGCGAGCGACGCGCAGCGGCATCGAAGGTGTCGTTCCCAACGTCTGGCCGATCAATGTGTTCGAGCCATGCTGGTCGCTGTACACCTTGCATCTGGCCGGTCTGTTCGCGCATCCCGCGCTCGCCGGGGCGGTGCGCGTGATCGTCGCGCAGCTCGATGCCTGCCTGGGCGTGCGCGGTCTGGGCCCGGCCGTGCACTTCGCGGCAGATGCGGACGACACCGCCGTTGCGTTGTGCGTCCTGCGCCTTGCAGGCCGCGCCCGGGCGTTCGATGCGTTGCGCCATTTCGAAATCGGCGAGCTGTTCGTCACCTTCCCCGGCGAGCGCAATGCCTCGGTGTCGACCAACATCCATGCCCTGCATGCGTTGCGACTGTTGGGAAAGCCCGCCGCCGGCACCAGCGCCTACGTCGAGGCCAATCGCAACCCGCACGGTCTCTGGGACAACGAAAAATGGCACGTTTCGTGGCTGTATCCCACCGCGCATGCGGTCGCAGCGCTGGCGCAAGGCAAGCCGCGGTGGCGCGACGAGCGCGCGCTGGCGGCGCTGCTGCAGGCGCAGCGCGACGACGGCGGCTGGGGCGCCGGTCGCGCGTCCACATTCGAGGAAACTGCCTATGCGCTGTTCGCCTTGCACGTGATGGACGGGAGCGAAGAGCCGGCAGGGCGGCGGCGCATTGCGCAGGCGGTGGCGCGTGCGCTGGAGTGGATGCTCGCCCGCCATGCGGCGCATGCATTGCCGCAGACTCCGCTGTGGATCGGCAAGGAACTGTATTGCCCCACCCGGGTCGTGCGCGTGGCCGAACTCGCCGGGTTGTGGCTGGCGCTTCATTGGGGGCGGCACGTCCTGGCCGAGGGAACAGGAGCGGCGCCATGATTCAGACCGAACGCGCGCTGCAGCAGGTGCTGGAGTGGGGGCGTTCCCTGACCGGGTTCGCCGATGAGCACGCCGTGGAAGCGGTCAGGGGCGGCCAGTACATCCTGCAGCGCATCCACCCGAGCCTGCACGATATCAGCGCCCGCACCGGCCGCGATCCGCAGGACGAAACGCTGACCGTGGCGTTCTATCGCGAACTGGCGCTGCTGTTCTGGCTCGACGATTGCAACGACCTTGGCCTGATCGCGCCGGAGCAGCTCGCCGCGGTGGAGCAGGCACTGGGGCAGGGCGTGCCGTGCGCGCTCCCCGGATTCGAGGGTTGCGCTGTGCTGCGCGCTTCGCTGGCCGCGCTCGCCTACGATCGTCGCGACTATGCTCAGCTTCTCGACGATACCCGGTGCTACTGCGCGGCGCTGCGCGCTGGACACGCACAGGCGGCAGGGGCTGGACGCTGGTCCTACGCCGAGTACCTGCACAACGGCATCGATTCGATCGCCTACGCGAACGTGTTCTGTTGCCTGTCGTTGCTGTGGGGACTGGACATGGCGACCTTGCGCGTGCGTCCGGCGTTTCGCCAGGTCCTGCGGCTCATCTCCGTGATAGGGCGTCTGCAGAACGATCTGCATGGACGCGACATGGACAGCTCGGCCGGCGAAGCCGACAACGCGGCGATCCTGCTGCTGCAGCGCTATCCGGCTATGCCTGTGGTGGAGTTCCTGAACGACGAGCTGGCCGGGCATACGCGCATGCTGGATCGGGTGATAGCCAAAGAACGCTTTCCTGCGCCCTGGGCACCGTTGATCGAGGCCATGGCGACCATCCGCGCGCAGTACTACCAGACCTCGACGAGCCGCTACCGCAGCGACGCTGTGGGAGGAGGCTAATGTGCGCCGGCCTGAACGCACGGGATGCGGCGGCGTGCGCGTGCTGCCGTCGGTCCGATCCGACGCAACACCGTCGCCCGATGCGACGGATGCCCTCGTTGTCCACCATGTAATACGCAGTGGTAGAGAGTCCTTGGGAAGTGGATAGTTGGTCTATGGATTGCCGATGAAAGGGGCTGCCATCGCTCATCGCGAAATCCCAGAGATGCGGCTTCGGCAGCAGCAGAACTCCGCTTACGTTCTTGTGCGCGCTGTGGTTGGATGCCCGCAATACGCGTTGACGATAGATCTTCGATATATTCGTCCGAAGTCGACGTCAGCAGCGCAACGCCTGCCGCATTCAGGCCCATGACTCAGCTTCCGGCAGCTCGAGCCAAGCTCAAGATTTTGGCGCTTGCTCAGAAGACCGCCTCTGTGTGAGACAAGTGTCCCTGTACGCGCAATAAGAGGAACCGCGCTGTGACAGTCTCTCTTGACGGCAAAGTTCGAGACGGACGGCACTACATGCAGGTCCGTGTCTACTTTGAAGATACCGACGCCGGCCAGATTGTTTATCACGCAAATTTTTTGCGTTTCATGGAACGTGGCAGAACGAATTACTTGCGCCTGCTCGGCACCAATCAGAAGGCGCTGCTCAAGGAAACGCGGAACGATGCGCCAGGCTTCGCCTTCGTTGCCCGTTCCTCCGTCGTGCAGCAGCACCACATCCGGCAATCTCCAGCATGGTGATCAGCGAGCGGTTGGTGTGCCCTTGAACTCCGCCAGATCGGCCGCCCAACCGCACATCGACTCACTATCCATTCTAGCCGATCACGTATGGAAGGCGCGACCGTCAGACTTTTATCTCACGGAGACCACCACCATGATCATCTTCGGACCACTGCTTGCCTCGTCGGCATCGGCTTTTTCTGCTGGCTGCTGTTTACGCTCGCTGTCTTCGCACTGCCCTTCTTCGTTGGCCTGACGATCGGCACCTGGACCTTCCACACCGGCGCCGGAGTGCTCGGTGGCGCAGTAGCAAGGCTCATGGCGGGCGGTGCAACCATTTGCATTGGCCAACTCGCGCTCGCCTTCCTCCCATGGACTTGGCTTAGAATCTTGATCATCCTCATCTATGTCGCGCCTGCTACCTTCGCCGCTTACAGCGCGACGCACGGAATCGCCCAGATGGGGATATCTTCACCCCCGTGGCAGACGGTTTTCGCAGTCGTCGGGACTGTTGCCGTCAGCAACACGGCCTTGGTTCGCTTCACCGGGATGGCCGCAGACGAACCAGCAAGACAACGCGTGACGCGGGGCTGACATCAGTACTGGCCGGCAAGACCTAGTCAGACCGTATATTACAAAGACTTCGAAGCACTACCGGCGATCGATGTGGACGCAGACACAATCAGCATCATAGGACGCTCCAGTTCTTCGGCCAATTGCGGCACCTGCTGAATCTGCTCGCGTGTCGGGGCAAACTCCTCGACCTGCCGAATCTGAAAACCCGCGCTGATCAGCGTATTCAGGGTAGTGCCAAGCGTCCTGTGGTATTTCAGAACGCCCTTGGCGAACCAGTCCGTCCGACGTTCACCCTCGACGGAATATCGATTGACCGGCCAAGTTTTGCGGCCCTCCTCATCGGAAATCCAGTGCGCATGCGCCGCTGCCATGAAGATCGGATGCTCAATCGTAAAGACAAAATGCCCGTCAGGAACCAGTGCTTTGCGGATCACATGCACGAGGCGGCCAAAATCCTGAACATAGTGAAAGGTCAGCGCGCTGTAGGCGAGGTCGAAAGCCGTCTCAGGTAGGTCCAGCGTGTCGAGATCGGCGATGCGATACTCGATGGCCGTATCCGCTGTGTCTCTCCTGGCACGCTCGATCATGTTTTGCGACAGATCCAGACCCAGAACCGAGGCCGCGCCCTGCTCGCGCATCCAGCGCGAGGCCCAGCCGAAGCCACATCCCAGATCGACGACACGTTTGCCGCCCAGATCGGGCAGCATAGCCCGGATCGCGGGCCATTCAGGGGCGCCGTCCAGCCCATGCACCTGTCGGGGCAACTGGCCGTAGCCAGCGAAGAAATCGGGATCGTCGTAAATATTCTGCGCCATGTCTGCCTACTACTCGGCTTTTCGCTCTGCCCCGGACGGTTCCTGCAGATCAAAACAGAATTGTCGCGGTGGGCTGCGAGGCGTCATGATCCTACTCAAATCAAGCTACACAAAAGGCGTCTTGATTTGGCCGGACTTCTCGCGCCGAAAACGAAAAACCCCGGCATGAAAGCCGGGGCTCCCGTTGATGCCACGGCGTACATCCGGCCGCGACAACCAAGCGACAGTTAGCACGCGGTTTTCGAAGAAAATGTGACCTTCGCGTCGTCGTTCTTGAATATCGGCGGATTTCAAGGTGTTTGTACTTCGCACGACGATCACGCCGGGCATTCCAAGGCCTACGACCAGGCGAGACAACAGATCCCTTGCCACCTCGCGCAGAGACTTGCCGCACGGTCCTTGATTGATTTAGATGAGAAGGTGTTTTTTCTTTTGGAGCAAATGACGTGGCGTTAGGGACTGTTAAGTGGTTCAATCCGACGAAAGGCTATGGATTCATTGCGCCGGACGATGGTGGCAAAGATGTTTTCGTGCACATCTCTGCGGTAGAGAAGGCGGGCTATACCTCGCTTGTTGAAGGCGCGAAGGTCAGCTACGAGCTGGTGACGAACCTCAGCGGCAAACAAGCCGCAGAAAATCTCCGCCTAGGATGAGGCGGGGCTCGACGTCCTGGCGTTCTTTGAGCTAGTCCGAATCTCGCGCTCTTGAGACGTTTGGAAGATGTCCCAGTTGGCGCTCGAGGGCGGCCAAAGTCGAGCGGGCTGAATCCAAATGTGCGGTCGCCTCAGTTAGGTTGGCCCACGCTTCGTTCTGCCGCGAGACAGCTGCCGAGCCGATCTTACGGCTATTCTTAAGACACCGCGTGTCTTGGCTGCGTAAGGCGCGCCCCAATTCAGGCAGTATCCTGGTCAGCGCTCGATGCGCGGAACGTTCTTTTCGCTCCAGGCCGTCGACCACGGCGAGGGCCTCGCGATAGTGCGTATCGCTTCGATGGTTCTGTCTTCGAGGTTGCTATTGTCGCTCATCCGATTCTTTTTCTCCCTCGAGCTCTTAACGGGTGCCGTCCTGCACGAGATCCTCCCCGGGCTGCACGGCTAATATGTCGTGACCTCTGCGCCGTTCAGGGAAAGGCCTCGCGCCGGCCGATAGGTCACATTGAAAGGGCGGATCAGGCATCCAGCGTGCTCGTGATTGTTATCTTTGAGCTACACTCAGAGCGGCCCAAGCGTCGAGCCTCGACCGATCATCGCAGAGTGGCAGTTTCGTGGCGGTCGTATGCGGCATCGACCAAACGGCGACGGATCACAGATACGGCCAGCCGCTCTCGTGAATGTGGTGTGCTGTCGACGCGCGATCGTGGAAGCGGAGATCCGTCCACCTGCAATAAAGAGAGCTCATCACCATTGGATTCGGTTGAGCCAACTCTTTCAGTGGACTCGCAGATCGCCACGTCCTCCTTGATGTCAGCTCTGTTCGGACCGCGCGCAACCAAACGGCCTCTTCGATGGATTGATCTGGCCGAATGACGGCTGACGCCTCGACCGCCTTTGGCGCAACGGCGCCGATCGACTTTCTTCCCCTGCCGGCTGCGCCGTCATTCCTCGCGAAATAAGAAAGTCGCCTGGCTGCCATCCTCCGCTGAGCTTGGTCATTGCACCGCCGGATTTGCCGTTCGCACCAGGCATGAAAGCGAGGATTGATCGTTGACATCTCGCCTTCGTCGCGCAAGAAGGTCGCGATGACGCAACATCTCGCGGAGATACTCATCCCACATCACAGCCTGCGGCCACGGCGCAGACTCCGGTTTGAAACTGTATTGTTGGTAGCCACCGCGCCAGAGCGGCAGCACCTCCATTGGATCCACTTTGATGCCGTACCGCTCTGTTACCGCTCGAGGGGTGGCGATTGCCTCCGCGAGTGCCCTGCGGAACTCCACATCACCGACTAACCGCTCCATGAAGCGTTTGAGGTGCGACAGCGTGCACAGTTGCTCCGAGGTACGCCGGTCAAAAATCTGTCGGTAGTGTTCGGCGGCAGCGTGTGTCATTTGACGAAGCTTACTTCATGTTCTCATCGCACTCATGGCCTCCTCGAGCAACCCGCCGATGCGGGTCGGAGCGAAGCCATGTCAGACCTCGGTCACGACCGCAACAATAACAACCACAACAACTGCAACGAGATCAACTGCGTTGGCGTGGGCAGCGGCCGCTTCCGCGGCTTGCGCGCCGCTCGTGGCCACCTCCGCAACGGCCTGCACAGCGCCGGTCGAGATCGTATCACTCGAATAAACAGTGCCACCGGCGAGCCGTTTAGTCGTCAACTTCTGTCGAGCTCGAATGCAACTGTTAGCTTCATCAAGTGTGAAGCTGTAGCCGAGGCTCTTTCGGATCGCGACAATCGATGCAAGGCCGGTAGCAGTTGGTTTTACGCGTTCGAGCAGACACCCTCGTTCCCCAGATCGTCGACGAATCGCTCTACGTCAGTTCGCGACACAGCCAGTCTCCGTGCCTTTGCTCAAAGTCGCCAACCATCTCGGGCTCACAAGCGATCGGTACCGACGCCGTGAACAAGGCAAGAGGCGTTGAAGATTGTTGATTTTTCGTTTTTCTGACCCTACGTATCGTCCACTTGGTGACACTTTGTTGCCGAACTGACAACCGGCCCGCTAGGCGGGACGAGGTTTTCGTTGTCGGTGTCCAAACGCAGCGGCTTGGGGCGACATCAAAGGGCGGAATGGACGACTTCGGACGTTGCTGATCGTTGGTGCGACCTTGATTCAAGTTGCTTGACGAGTTGAATGCGCCGCTCTGCATTCGGACTGCAAAGACCACCGATCATGGTCGCATCCGTGGCACTCGCTAACAAGATTTGCCGCGCATCATCTAGGCCTTGCTCGTCAAGGCGCGGCATTTAACAGGCGCCGGCGGCAATGTTGAAATCTTGATCGAAGGAACACTCCAGCCGAGGCAAGGTGCAAATCTGGATGAACCTTGAACGACCACTGGCCGCCAGAGAAATGGATGATGGCCAGCGAGCAATTCCGACACTCACCCTTCTTTTTGTTGTTTGCTCCGTTGCCTGCGCTTTGACGCTGTCGGAAACCCGTCTTGCGGAGTTGCACAAACAGTCCCATAGCAAGCCTTCTCACCCTTGTAGTTGGCCAGCGCTTCGACCAACGTCGACATGACGTCCTGTTTCAGTTCGTCGGGGATAGGCTCAGGACCTCCTAGCGAGTTCAACGCCACCTCGATCAATTCGATCGCGCGATCCTTGTTGCCGCTCTCATAATAATACTGAGCGACCGTCCCATAGGACAGGTACTTAAAGCCACCGTCCCCTTGCGGAGGATTCAGCGCAAGAATGTGTTCGGACAACTCTTTGCCCATCGCGAGGCGCTCGGCTGACGGGAAGTGGGAGTTGTCATTCGCCGGATCAAAGAGTTGGCGCAGCGCCCACTCCATCCACTGCTCATCGTTTTTGTCGATCGCGTCGCGAGCGAATTGCCTCAAAACCGGCAAGCCGGTCTGCAAGTTGCGCAGTTTGTGAAGCAACAGTTCCGCATGGAGCGCGCGGAAGCGGAGATCGTCCGGCATCACCGCGACGGCCTCTTCAACCGTCGAAAGCGCCTTTGCCCAATCCTCCGCCTCCATCGCCGGCTGAAGCTTGGCGAGTATAGGCTCAATCAGCGCCCGCTTGCGCTTCATTTCGCGCATTTCGCGTCGTCCGCTGTCGATCCGCTCTGTATCGGCGGCTTTAGCTTCATCGCTGGTGCGCCAGCTGCCGTTAAGAATTTTCGGCAAGACGTCATCGAGCTGTGTCGGAAAACCGACAAAGGCGATGCGGCCGTCACGGTCAACGACGAACGAGGTGGGAATCCCGACAGAAAAGCTGGGATCCATCCAAAGCTTGTTCATTTCGCCTGTGGAGTCGAACCCGATCCGAAAGTTCAGGTTCGAGAACTTGTCGGTCAACCACGCGTCCAAGCTTGTTCGGGCCTCGTCCGCCGTTGGAGCTTGTTCGTAAGCTGCGACGCCGAGCAGCTCAAGTCCGCTGTCTTTGTATTTCTCTTGCAGCTGTACTAGATGAGGCATCACTGCCGTACATGGCCCGCACCAAGTTGCCCAAAATTCGACGATGTACACCTTCCCGGGCTGGAAGCTCGTCAGGGGCTCGCCGCGCAGCCAATTCTCCACCTTGATCGGAGGAGCCGGGGACTCCATGCGCAGCACCATGTTGTTCACCAAAACTATTGCCACTCGTTGCGCGACTTTGTGCGCTAGCCCGTCTCTCTCAGAAACGGAGCACACACCTTCAAGAGAAGGAGAGCATCACTCGTTTTGCGCATCTGATGTGCGCTCAGCCCTCACTCCGTGTTTCTGCATCCAAATAGCAACAAGCGTGCCATCTCGGTCAGCACCCATCAAGCGCCTGATTACGCTTTGAAAACTCCAAGGCGCCCCAAACGCAGCCGGTGTTTTGAACCTGACAAATTTGTCCCGTGTCAGACGTTGGACACGGAATCCAAGAGGGGTGAGCGCTTGGTCATGCGATCCGATCCGGCAAGATCTCGTGTCTAGGACTGCCGCCGCCCTAACGCATCATGTAGCAATGGCAGATAGGATCGATTTCGCAAGGGAGGCGCGCTCCCGTTCCAGGGTGACCAGCACAAGCATTTGAATAGGTCTTCCCACCGCCTTCGGCGAGACGATTGAGACGTCGGTTTCGATGATGCCCTCAGAGCGGAGCCTCTTCAGTCGTCGTTGACAGGGCGGTAGCAGGAAGCCCGGCCATTTCGCCGAGCACCTCGGAAGTTAGGCGGTTGTTCTTTCGCACAATCTCGAGGATGTGGGCGTCTACTCGATCATATCGCATGATCAGCTCCCGCCTGAGGTGAATTCCGCCGTGAAATTCTATGCGATGCAGGAAATCGTCCAAACCTCGGGAAAGTGCGCCGCAAATAGGTTCAGGACAATGCACGCAGACGACATGGCACAGACCTTGCTCACAGACCTTGCTACTGGAGTGCGGCAATAGCGAACGAGTGCTGGTGCAAACAGATGCGCACCACCCGAAGCTCTGCTTCCTTGAACGGATGTAACCCCTCATGAGGGAAAACCTTCCTGCTTGTGACTTGGATCGTCCTCGCGCTTAGCGGCGGCACCGACATTCGCCGCGGATCTCGCTGGGAAGCCCCCATGCGGCAAGCCGGTCGCGCCTGCGATCAGAGATCAGCTACACAAAAAGTCGCCCAAGGTCGGGCACTAAGTTTTGGAGAGTAACATGGTGCTCGGATTAGAATCTCCAGCTCCTCCGATCAAAGTGGAGAATTGGCTGCGCGGCGAGCCCCTCTCGAGCTTCCAGCCTGGGAAGGTGTACATCGTCGAGTTTTGGGCAACTTGGTGCGGACCGTGTGTCGCGGCGGTCCCGGAACTGGTGCAGTTGCAAGAGAAATACAAAAACAGCGGCATTGAGGTCCTCGGACTCGCGGCTCTTGAACGCGCTCAAACAGCGGACGAGGCCCGAGACAAGTTGGACGCCTGGTTGACTGAAAAGGTACCGAATCTCAATTACCGGATCGGGTTCGACTACACAGGCGAAATGGAAAAGCTCTGGCTGGATGCCAGCTTGTCTGTCGGGATTCCCACCTCGTTCGTGGTCGACCGTGACGGCCGCATCGCCTTTGTCGGCTTTCCGACACAGCTCGATGACGTTTTGCCGAAAATTCTGACCGGCAGCTGGCGGACCAGCGATGAAGCTAAAGCCGCCGAAACAGAGCGGATTGCCGAAAACGAGCGTATAATGCGCGAAATGGAGCAACAAGCCTGACTGAGCCGCTTTTCGCCAAACTTAGGCTAGCGATGGAGAGATTGGGCGAAGCCGCGTTCTGCCCTCGAAGAGGCGTCGCTCTAAGGCCGGATGAGCTTAGAGTCCGTCTCCTCCATGCGGATCCGTTGCTTCGAACGGACCGGGTTTCCAGCTGCGAATGAATTTGTTCGCGGTGATCGACAAATACTGTGGGCTGTGGATGGAAGGGGGACGAGTGCCTGCGGTCCCATTGGCGACAAAGGATGCGTGTGCGAGTCATCAAGAGGCCCGCCTACAAAAGTGGTTCATCAGCGGTGGCGCCTAAAGCTAGCGCTGTCCCCACGACTGGACTGCACCCCTGCAGTGAGACACGATAATTACAGTGAGAGTGGGTTGTCGTGAATCGTTACCGCGCGTTGTTTTGCGCGAACGCTGCTTCGAACCGAATAGGTTTGCGAGCGGGGCATCGGCACCCGTAATCTTGCACCCGTTTCTAGTTCGGTCGTATTTTCCACAAAGGCTAACATGCCCGAATCCACACGCCGGCAAAACCGGGCTAAGATTGGATTTTCCCTTCTGGGGGCACCTCATGTTCGATACGGCAACCATCGCGCTTTTGCGCGCGGTCCTTGATCAAGTGTGCGAAAGCGTCTTAGGACGACAGATCGGCGCACGTACGCACGTTGCTTCGAAGATCCTGGAAACCGGGGGCGAAGTCTCTCGCGAGAGGCTTAGGCAGATTGGGCGAGATGCCCTTTCGCACGCGCCCACGATGTGGCGTTGATCGGGGGGGCGGACGTGAACTTCCAAGTCACGGTCCTCAAGATCCTGGTGGCATATCCGGATGGGTTTGCCGTGATGGAGGACCTCAAGAGGGACATGGCCATCCTGGCGACCAGCGGACGCGATTGGGCGGACCGGACCAGACGCCTCGCGGCGCGGGTGCCGGATCTCGACATCTGGTCACAAGGGCTCATCGAACGCACAAGCGGTGGTTGGAGGCTGACTTCCAAAGGGCGGGAAGTGCTTGAATTTATGGAAGCCCGACCGATGCCGGAGCCAATCCAAGCGGCGGCGGCCAGCGAGACGACCCCGCCGGTAGCCGAAATAGCGGCGGTTCCTCCACTGACGCAGCCCGCCGACCGTGCGAAGCTGCGGCGCGAACGCCGTGAACGCCGCCGCGAAGCCCGCGAACGAGCCAGGGCGAACGCCTCCTAGTCAAAGAAAAAAGCCGCCAGCGGAGCTCGGCGGCTTAATAGTCCCGGACTGTCGATTGCCTCCCCAGCCCCAAAGCGTACCGCCGCTACCTTGTTTGCGGTCATGCCGGCCCGATCTACCGACCGTTTTTCGATTCGGCCATCAGGCGGCCGAGTTGTGCACCGAGCTCTTACAGGCCCGGTAGGGCCAGAAACGAAGTGGGCGGGAGGCGCACCCGCACGATATCGCCGGCCACGACCGCCCCTCCAACCCGCACCACGCCCAGCACCCCACATCTGAATGCAGGGCCCCTTTCCGCCGACGAGTGCACGCGCCGCTTAAGGCCCGCCCGGAAGCGGTCTATCAGGACACAGGGCGTCCGGAGGCCGGTCAACTCGACGATGGCTGTGGGCCCGAGTTCGATGAAGTCCCGAGCGGCATCCGTTCGAGGTCCAGGCCTGCATTGGTGATGTTCTCGCCGAGCTCTCCGGCTCCGACCACCAAACCAGCCTTCGAGAGGGATGCGAAGAGCTCGAATGGGATCAGGTGGACCTGCCGCAGGTTGGGAAGCCGGGGTCGGCGCCGGGCGAGATAGCGGTGCCCGACGAAGGGGCCGGCGTGGGCGTCGCCTTCGACGCCACGGCCTTCAACCAGCACGATCTGATCCCGTGACGGCTTGCTGAAGTGGTGCCCGCGATCGGCGGCGACCGCCACCACCTTCCCTCGAGCGAGAGGTCGTGCGCGTGCGACATCAGGCAGCGCGGGCGAGGGAGCGCCGCTTCTGTCGCAGGTAGCGCGTGATTTCTGGCAACGTCATCGCGTTCAGGATCCGGTCGGCAGGGACGCCGCCCTTGCGGGCCATCTGGACGCCCCAGTGCATGTGGTCGAGCTCGGGAATCGAGTGCGCGTCCGGATTGATGCTCAGCATGCAGCCAAATTCGAGGGCGGCCTGGTGCCAGCGCCAATCCAGGTCAAGACGCCACGGATGAGCGTTGATCTCGACGACGACGTCGTGCTTCGCGCATGCCCGAAGCACCTTCTCGACGTCGATTTCGTAGCCCGGCCGCCGCTGGAGCTGTCGCCCCGTCATGTGGCCGATGATGGTGGTGTGAGGGTCGGAAATAGCCCGAAGCAGGCGCTGCGTCTGCGCCTTGCGATCCAGCTTGAAGCGCCCATGGATGCTGGCGACCACGAAATCGAAGCGCTCTAGAACGTCGTCGTCATAGTCGAGCGACCCGTCCGCAAGGATGTCGGACTCGATACCCTTGAGGATTCGGAAGTCCTTGACGAAGCGCTTGTTCAGTCGATCCGCTTCCCGGTGCTGCTGCGCGATCTCCTCAACGGAGAGACCTCCGGCATAGTGGGCAGACTTCGAATGGTCGGCGACCCCGAAATACTCGAAGCCGCGCTGGCGGGTTGCCTTCGCCATCGACTCCAGGGTCTCGATGCCGTCGGAAGCATCGGTGTGGCAGTGAAGGATTCCGCGCAGATCCTGGTCGGTGACGAGCTTCGGCAACTTGCCCTTCAGAGCCAGCTCGACCTCGTTGCGCCCCTCCCGGAGCTCGGGATCAATGAAGGGCAGCCCGAGAGCGTGGTAAATGTCGGGTTCGTCGCCGGCGATCAGCGGGCGGCCCTTGTGCAAGCCGTCGGCCTCCAACCGCATTCCCTTCTTAGAGGCTATCTCTCGGAGCTGCTCGATGTGAGCGGTGGAGCCGGTGGCGAAGAGAAGGGCGGCGCCGAAGTGTTTGCGGTCGGACAAGCGGATCCGCAGCCCATCGGTCTGAGCAGGCTCCGATGTCTTGCCACCCCTGGGAGCTTCCGCAACGATCGTTAGTTCGCGGACGAGCTCGCAACCGCGCCGGAAGTCGCCTGCGAGCGTCACGCGCTTCAGCTCGGGATGGGCCTTTCGGATCGAATCCTTCGCCTGCGCAAGCAGAGCGGCGGCACGGTGCAGGTGGAGGCGGCCTTCTCCGCTTTTGGCGATCGCCAGATTCTGCAGGATCTTGGTCTGCAGCGCGGCTCCGAGCCCCTTGGCCTTCTTGATGCGGTCCTCCTTGGCGGCGGCCTCCAGCTCCGCGAGCGAGCCGATGCCAAGATCCTTGTAGAAGCGCAGCACTTTCTCCGGACGCAGACCCGGAACGGCAAGCATCTCGAGCACCCCCTCGGGAATCTCCTTCCGCAGCTTTTCGAGACTCGGGTGAGTGCCCGTCTTGTGAAGCTTGGTGATGATGTCGGCTATCGCATCGCCGACACCCGGAATCTCAGTCAGACGATCTTCGGCGATGAGCGCATCCAGAGGAACGGCAATAGCCGCTAGGCTGTCGGCGGCCCGAGAGTAGGCTTTTGCCCGGTAGGGGTTGCCGCCACGCAACGCGGTGCGCTGCGCATATTCCCGCAGGAGTTCTGCTACGGTGCGAGCGTCCAGGGAAGTCACTCAACGAACCTCCTGCCCGGTGCGATGAGGACTCGTTGCGGCAAAGCGAGTTCGAGGGGCCATGTCGTCGTTGGGCCGACTGTCCAGAGATCTCTCGAGCTTCTGCGCTGCCCGGAAGTCTTCCAGGTGTTGCGTGTTCGGGCCGTAAGCCGCCTCCTTCTTGAGGAGGTTATAGATCCGGCCGACCACAAGCTGCAGGTGCTTCATCCGACCCTTCGGCATCGATCGGGCCTTGCAAAGAGCTCGGACGGCGTAGGCGCGGAAATAGTCGAATGCGTCTGACATGATCGGTAAACGCCTGTTCCCGCCGATAGTTCTGTCGCCAAGGCTGTCACACGCGCCTGTCAAAGGCCCCCGGGTAGTCCTTAAAAGGCGGGTGCCGCACCTGCGCTGGCTTTGCCGATACTCGACCTCGGCGAGTGACTTCGCTGTTCTCTCATCCGGCTCCACGGCTCGCGCTCAATCCGTCCTAAATCGGTGGCGGTTTGCTCGTTTGCTTGCAAGCACGCCGAGCGGCCCGTGACGGGTCATAAGCGATCCATAAGGCCGCTTTTCGCTGGGGCCCGATCGTGTGTTCACTAGCTGTAGTCCGGGAAAAATCAAAGGAACCTGCAGTGGTCGATCGCAATCTCCGCGAACCCGTTGTGATCGACACAAAGGCCCAGCCGGTCAGCCTCCCGTGGGGGTCTTTAGTACACGGGTCACAAAGCGGTGAACTTAACATAGGTGCGGCAGTGAGACGCTGCACGGCAGCACGCAATCGATAGGTTGAGAACCCCGCACTGCTCGCCACGGCCCGACACCGTTATGTCGATATTCGGTCGAGCTCGACCAAGCTGAGGCGATCGTCAGGGACGTCGGAGAAAGCCACTGCACCGTCCTATGCCCATGATGCAGAGCGTAGAAGGTGTCGCAGTGGCGATTGGGTCAGTTAGGAACGAGGGCTCGGACTCCACATTGCTTATGACGTGCAATCGGGAGTCTCAGCATGGCAGTGCAAATCGTGATGGATCACAGCGGCGACAGCCAGCACTTCTTCGACAACTCCAATGCAGAAGCATTGGTAGAGGCGGAAAGACTTTTTCTCCAATTTACCAGCAAAGGATATACCGCGGCGGTCCGGAAGGGGCCCGGTGAGGTAACCCGGATCACCGCGTTCGATCCGACGGCCGAAGAGACATTGTTCTTCCCGCGGCTAGTGGGCGGGTGAGCACCGGTGAAGAAAAGGATCGGTCGCATCGGCCCGTGGACCGACCGGAGCTTGGCCGTTGGTAGGCTTTATCAAGCAGCAAAGGAGGAGAAAACGGTTCAGGGTCGAGCGCTGCGACTGCTGCGTTCTTGGCTTTCGCCCCAGCAAAGGGTCGAATTCGATAGGAAAGGATATTTCGACGTCGTGGGGTGCGATACCGGAAAGCGGTACCGCATCCGGCTGGGAACGTCCGGCAACGTCAACGAGATCGACGAATACGGGCGGCTCGGGACAGGGTGGTGCTTCGTTCCGGTGGGTGGTTTGGTCCTGGGCGATGTCATGCTCGCCCAAAAAATAGCTCTTGAAACGGATGAGGCACGGGTCTTGAGCATCGCCAATAGCTTCCCGGGGCCAATCCGTTGGCGCCGACCCGGTACTCGTCCGCCCGAGGGGAGAATTCCGCTCGGACGTGTCGGGTAGAGGCAGACCGGCGTCGCCGACGGGCCAGCCTTCTGTGCGGCGGCCGGTAGCGTGGTGCGCGAGGCCCGCAGCGTCGCGGCGGCCGAGAAGCTGGCGCGCGAGCGCGGCCAACAAAACGCTCCGGTGCCGTCACGAGGCACGCTGCTTGCGCTCGTGCACGTACGACCGAATAGCGATCAGATCAACGCCGACGTCGCGAGAGCGCTGGTGATCACCAGCCGCGGCTCGGCGGGGCCCTCGGCGAGGGAACGCGCAAAATCGACGATGTATTGTGCCGTCTCCAAAAGAAATTCCAAACGGGACATGGATGCCTCCTTTTGCGTGATCCGCTGCGCGCCGGTATGGGAGCGCGGCGTCACGGTTAGAGGATGATATCGGGCAGCAACTGTCGAGAGCCTCGCCGCGCACCTTTAAACAATAAATGCGGTTGAGAAGGCGCGGCGGGCCTTGCGGCTTGCCAAGAGTGTCCGTCAGCAGCCGATGTGCGGGCCCTTCCCAAGTGATTGACTATGACGCAGAAGGGGACCGCCAATACCGCGTCAACGCAATTGCCTTGTCCCACACGTCATCGGGACATCGGCCTTCCTTCTCGATGGCTTGCCCAATCGCGCAGATCCTTAGCCATGCGTCGGCTTGAGCATTCTCGATGCGGATCGTCCGTGAGCCATTGTTGCCGGTGTTATTGGCGAGGTGCCGGATGATGGCCAGGCTACGTTCATGGGACTAGGACTGAGCCCGGGGCAGTTCACTGAGCCCAAGCTCAGCCTTCACAACATCATCGTCAATGATCAACATTGAAGCTCACTCCTCAGTTTGGAAGCGACTTCGAAGCTGGTGATGTCTTCAGGGTGGGCTACCGGGCCGAGCTGCGGAAACATCGAACAGCCGCGAAGATCGCGGGTGTCAAAGTTCCCTCGAATGCTCACCGGGGCGCCCGGGCTGGTTCAGGGTGTAGTCACTGAACGGTGCAAGACTGGAGCGCCCAGACACAAACCGACAGCGACGCCAATATACCAAATCTACCGTCAAACCAATCCTTAGCTCTCGGACGTCCACGCGGGGCAGCGTTGGCCGTCCCGCTAAGGCAATCCGTGGTCCGGCAGAACCAGCGACCACTTTGTTAGCGAGGCGCATTTGCTCGGCGCCGGGGCCCCCGTGAGAGCCCTCGAAACCGAAGGCCCCGAGAAACGACTTGGCTCTCCTCCGCAGCGTCGATGAAGCCAGTGGCCGTCACGGTAGCTACGACGCCGTCTGTTTGTGCCGATATCGTCCTTTTCTGCGCGATCCGACATACTCAAGGACTTGCGCTTTCTGAAGAGCACCAATGTCCCGACGCGCAGTTTTCAGACATACCTCCCATTCCGCTACGATTTCCTTGGCGCCGCACCGACCTCCTTCCGCCAGACGTGCCAGAAATCAGCGTTGTCGTTCGCTGAGCTCAATTTGATCAGGGACATTTATGGGGACACGTTTAGGGACACGTTCAGGGTCATCTTTTTGCGCAATTGCTAGCGGCTTCCTGCCAGCGGCTTCGCCAGCGACATAGGCCTTTCGAGCTGTGGCGAGCGAGAAGCGATCAACCGGATCGGATGGCGGACGTGCCGCCGGGCTTTCGATCAGACCAAGAACGAAAGCCCTGATGATGGGCGACGAAACCACGAGACGTAGGAAATACACTGTATCCGGGCCATGCTGTGCCGACAGCCAGTGCTTGACGCTTCTCTCGCTCGCGTCGGTTTGGTGCATGAGTTGTTTGACCGCCCTATGGCTGTCACCGTGCTCCTTGCGCAGTGGCGGAAATTCGCCGGGACCTCCGTTGCCGGAAATCAGAAGGCGCAAGTTGTGACGAGCCGGACCTTCTACGAAAGTAACCAGTTGGAACAGCCGGAATGTCCTATTTGGGCCGCAGAATACGTTCGCATGTCGACGGACCACCAGAAGTACTCGACAGAAAATCAGTCAGACGCAATCAAGCAATATGCCGAAGCCCGCGGGATCAAGATTGTACGAACATATGTCGACGCGGGAAAATGCGGCTTGAAGATCGAGGGGCGTGATGCGCTCCGACAGCTCATCGAAGATGTACAATCCGGCAACTGCGATTTCACGTTGGTTCTTGTCTATGATGTCAGCCGCTGGGGCCGATTTCAGGATGCCGACGAAAGCGCCTATTATGAATATATCTGTCGTCGCGCGGGCATCGCCGTCGAGTACTGCGCGGAGCAGTTTGACAATGACGGCAGCCCGATCTCGACCATCGTCAAAGGCGTCAAGCGCGCGATGGCCGGCGAATATAGCCGCGAGCTTTCTACCAAAGTGTTTGCGGGTCAGGGGCGACTGATCGAAAAGGGCTACCGTCAGGGTGGTGCGGCAGGATTTGGCTTGCGGCGAACCTTGATCGACGAACGTGGCGCGATCAAAGGAGTTCTCGGGCGCGGCGAGCAAAAGAGTATCCAGACTGATCACGTGATCTTGACCCTCGGCCCCCAGGAAGAAGTCGCTCTCGTCCGCAATGTTTACGAGGCTTTCGTTCATGAGGGTCGCAGCGAGGGAGAGATTGCTGCCGATCTCAATGAACAGGGTATCACAACCGATCTTGGGCGTCCCTGGACCAGGGGTACGGTCCATCAACTTCTGATCAATGAGAAATATGCCGGCGACAACGTTTGGAATCGTTGTTCCTCCAAGTTGAAGAAAAGGCGAGTGCGCAACGAACCGGGCATGTGGATTCGGGCGTACAATGCATTCGATCCGCTTGTCGAACGCGAGCTTTTCGAAGCTGCGAGAACGATGATTAACGCGCGCTCGTTCCGCCTCGGTCGCGCGCCGAGCTTCCGAACTCTCCAGAGCGCGTAGTACGGCTCCCGCATCCGAGCTGGCGTCAATGGATCAAGAGCTAGCGCGTCTTCAAGGGCGGCTCACCGATCTTCAAGAGCAGCATCGAAATCTGGCGAACCTCGTCGCCAACATCAAGCATTGGCTCTTGGGCGCGGCTGGGACCTATGAGATGGCAAAGCCGAGTCGCGCCAAGCCTGAGGGGACGAAGGCAACCCCGGCGCAAGCGGTGTCGAACCTGCGAGCGCAGATCAAGGCGCTCGCCGCAGAGCGTGTAAGAGTTCTGCAAGCGGCGCTACCTCTCGCCGATATCAAGAAGCAGGCATCAGCTTATGTCGCTGATCAGCGAGAGCGCGGCCGACCAAAGATTACCTTTGAACATGGGCGGCCTTTCCAAGCTCGATTTGAAAGTTCAGTTGAGGGCGCCTGGACGGCAAAGCAGGACATCGGCGCTGCGCTCGCTTGGCTCGACCCCGTGCGCGTCGTCGAGGATACTGAGGCGAGCAACCCGGACTGCCGCGCGATCAGAATGTCGTCATTTGCCGCTCAGTTCGCGCAACGAGCCTCGAGCGCATCGACGAAAGCGCGATCCCATCGGCCCTCACGGATCGCGTGGATGGTACCGTGTTCCTTTTGCTCCTGGGCCAGTGCTTTCTCGATGACCGTTGCAGCCAGGGAGGGTGGGAATGCAAGAAGGCCGTCCTGATCACCTACGATGATGTCGCCCGCGTTCACGGGCATGCCGCCGACGGTGATCGGGACGTTGATCGCTCCAGGACCATCCTTGTAGGGACCGCGATGGGTCACACCGCGCGCGTACACGGGAAAAGTGCGCTGACGGATTTCCGCGAGATCGCGAATGGCGCCGTCGAGCACCATGCCGGCAAGCCCGAGCGAGGCCGCGCCCAACGTCATGATGCCGCCGACCAGTGCGTTGGAGATATCGCCGCCGGCATCGACAACCATCACGTCGCCGGGACGACAAAAGTCGTAGGCGCGCAGGATGGCGAGGTTGTCGCCGCCCCGCGTCTTCACCGTCACCGCGGTGCCCGCCAGCGGCGCCGGTGAGTGATAGGGGATTAGCCCGATGCTGCCGCAATTGCGGTGCAACTGATCGCTGAGCAAGGCGACCGGAATAGTCATCAGTTTTGCGATCACCGCAGGATCGACTTGCGGGGCTGAGGGGTTCTTTGCGATGCCGGCGTCTGACATGGGATGCTTTCGATGGGGGTGTCAGCGGAGTTCGGAAACAGCGCGAGCGATACGATTGGTGCCGTCGTCGAGCACATCGAGCGACGTGGCGATCGAGATGCGGAAGTACGGCGACAACCCATAGGCGCTACCTTGAACTACCGCAACGCCAACGCTTTCGAGCAGGTACATGGCGACGTCGCTGTCGGTTTCGAGGCGCGCCCCGGCCGGAGTGGTTCGACCGATCAGGCCAGCGCAATTGACGTAGAGATAGAACGCGCCATCGGGCGGCAGGCAGCTCAAGCCCTCGATCTGGTTGATGCGCGTCAGCACGCGGTCGCGGCGGGTACGGTAAATCGCGACGCTTTCGGAAACGAAGCTCTGATCACCGTTGAGCGCTTCGACAGCGGCGGCCTGGCTGATCGAGCAGGCGTTGCCGGCTGCCTGCGACAGCAGCGTGTTCAGCGCACGGATCAGATCGGCGGGCCCGGCGATCCAGCCGATCCGCCAGCCGGTCATCGCGTAGGTCTTCGACACGCCGTTGACCGCAGCCACGCGGTCCGCCAGCTCGGGTGCAGCGTTCAGCAAATGCGGCGTTGCGCGGTCGTCGAAGCGGATGTGTTCGTAGATGTCATCGGTCATGACAAGTACGTGGGGATGCCGTGCGAGGACTTCGGCCAACATGCGGTACTCCGCAGCTGAGTAGCTCGCGCCTGTCGGATTCGAAGGCGAGTTGATGATCAGCCATCGTGTCTTGCCCGTGATTGCCGCTTCGAGCTGCGCCGGTGAGATCTTGAAGCCTTGGCTTTCCGGGCACGCGACAATCTTCGGAACGCCGTCGCAGGCAATCACCATATCGGGGTACGACACCCAGTAGGGCGCCGGGATGATCACCTCGTCGCCGGCCTCGATCGTCGCCTCCAGCGCGCTGTAGATGCCGCTCTTGCAACCGTTGGTGACGATGATGTCGGAAGGTGAGTAGACGAGATTGTTTTCGCGCTTCAGTTTCGCGGCAATCGCCTGGCGCAGATCGACGGAGCCGGCCAACATCGTGTAGCGGGTTGCGCCCTTGTCCATTGCCTTTGAGGCCGCGGCGCGAATGTTCGCGGGCGTATCGAAATCCGGCTCGCCGACGACGAGGCTGACGATGTTCTTGCCCTCCCGCTTCAGCGTCGTTGCCCGATCGGCTGCCGCCGAGCTGGGCGAAGGCTTGATGCGCTTCACGCGTGCGGAGATCCGAGGATGGTTCATAGTGATTGACCCTGGCTAAGCGAGGTGCGACGCTAGAGACACAGCCGGCCGCTGGCCAACACGAGTTCAATCTGGCCTGATAGGCATATCTTATGGATACTCTGCTCCCGGTCAGAGCAGAAGGTGGTCTGAGGAGACGACATGAATCTCAGGCGACTGCAGTATTTCGTGAAGATCGTCGACGTCGGCAGCCTGACGCAAGCGGCCGATGTGCTGCATGTGGCGCAGCCGGCGCTCAGTCAACAGCTCGCGACCCTGGAAGGTGAGGTGCGTCAGCAGCTTCTGGTGCGCACCAAAAGCGGCGTAGTGCCGACCGAGGCCGGAAAGGTGCTGTATCGCCACGCCCAGGTCATCCTCCGGCAATGCGACCAGGCGCGTGTCGACATGAATGCGGCCGCGAAGAACATCTCCGGGGCCGTGGCCGTGGGACTCGCGCCAGGGACTGCCGCGGCAGGACTGGCTTTGCCGCTGCTGCGGGCGGTACGGGCGCGGCACCCCGGCATTCTGCTCTATTTGAACGAGACCTATGGCACCACGCTTTCCGAGCTCGTAATGAACGGCCGCATGGACTTGGCGGTTCTCTACGGCGGCAAGACTGCCGTCCACGGTCTAGCCTTCCAGCCGTTGCTGCGCGAGCCGCTCTACCTTGTCGGCCGCGGCAGCATGGTGGCGCCACCGGCCGAAGTGCCGCTCGCGATGCTCGTGGACACCGAGCTCTACCTCGCGCGTCCCTACAATGTGGTCCGCAAGATGGTGAACGACGCGTTCGCGGCTATCGGCAAGGTGCCGAAAGTCGTGGCGGAAATCGAATCCGCCAGCACCCTGGCTGCCGTGATCTCCGATGGACTTGGCGCCACCATCCTGCCCGAATCGATGGCACGGCAGGTCGCTTCGTCCTGCGATGCCTGGCAATCCTGCATTATCGATCCGGTGATCGAGGCCCCGCTGGCGCTGTGCCAGTCCGATCACTTGCCGCTGTCCGAACCGGCGCAGGCGATCAAGGAGATTCTGCTGGAGCTTGTGGCCGGTCTGCCGGGAAACCTCGTAGCGCCTGAAGAGCGGTCTCAAAAGGCGTCATAGCGCTCCCTTATAGGGGCAAAGCCAATCCGTCTTGGTCGGCAGGAATCGATAGCGCTAGCGTCGAGTTCGGCGTTGCATGTGCAGGGCCACGATCCCGTATGGGGGGCGGAACATGGATTTGGACCGGATCAAGTGCCTGATCGATGCGATGGCTGCGTCTGATCTGAACGAGATGGAGTTCAGCGAAGACGGCTGGTCGCTCAGGCTGGTTCGTCGGGAGCAGCCGAACGATATGGTCCGGGCACCGATCAACAAGGCCCCGTCCGCACACGCCACACAGCGGCCGACTCGTGCCGAGCCCGATGCAACGCCGAAGAGCGAGGCGAACGTCGCAGCCCCCCTGTTCGGAATTGTCCATCTGCAGCCGGCGCCGGATGCGCCGGTCTTCGTTTCGGTAGGGCAGGCTGTGACGGCCGGAACACCACTCTGTGTCATCGAGGCGATGAAGATGTTCCACGAGGTTCGCGCCGAACAAGACGGCACGGTGTCCGCGATCCTGGTTGCATCTGGTCAGGAAGTTGAGGCCGGACAAGAACTGATACGGTTTGCGTGATCCCATGTTTAACTCGGTTCTCATAGCCAACCGGGGAGAGATCGCTCTGCGCATCCAGAGGACGTGCCGGCGTCTGGGGCTGCGTACGATCGTAGTCCATTCCGAAGCCGATCGAGAGGCGCTGTATGTGCGCCATGCCGACCAGGCGCTATGTATCGGGCCGGCCGCGGCCGCGCAGAGCTACCTGAACCAGAAGGCGATTTTGTTTGCGGCCGAGGTCAGTGGTGCCGAGGCGGTCCATCCCGGCTACGGATTTCTGTCCGAGAATGCCAGCTTTGCCGAGCAGGTCGAGGCCGCGGGGCTGAAGTTCATTGGTCCGGCCGCCGCGAGCATGCGCGTCATGGGTGACAAGATCGCGGCCAAGCGCGCCATGAGAGCGGCGGGCGTTCCATGCGTCCCCGGTCCCGATGCGGCCCTGACTGAGGATATTGATGTCGTGCGCATGGCGGCACACGAGATCGGCTATCCCGTGATCCTGAAAGCCGCGGGCGGCGGCGGCGGTCGCGGCATGCGGATGGTAGAGAGCGAAGACGGCTTGCGCGATGCGCTGCTCCTAACTCGAGAAGAAGCGCGGCGGGCGTTCGGCAACAGCGAAATCTATGTCGAGAAATTCCTTGGTCGCCCGCGCCACGTCGAGATCCAGGTGATCGCCGATGCGCACGGTAACGCGGTCTGGCTTGGCAGCCGCGATTGCTCGCTACAGCGGCGACATCAGAAGGTGATCGAGGAGGCGCCAGCCCCGCTGATTCGGGATGCACTAGTCCGCGAAATCGGCGAGCGCTGCGCGGAGGCTTGCCGGCAGATCGGCTATCGCGGCGTCGGCACCTTCGAGTTTCTGGTCGAAGATGACGCGTTCTACTTCATCGAGATGAATACGCGCCTTCAGGTAGAACATCCGATTACCGAAATGACCACCGGGATCGATCTCGTCGAGGCTCAGATCCGTGTGGCGCAGGGTGAAAGGCTGCCGTTCAGGCAGGGCGACATCGCCTGTCACGGTCATGCGTTCGAGTGCCGCATCAATGCCGAAGACCCGGACAGCTTCGTGCCTTCGCCCGGTGTGATTAATATCTGGCAGATGCCGGGTGGACCTGGCGTGCGCATCGACAGTCACGCGAGTGCCGGTTACCGCGTGTCGTCGTACTACGACTCGCTGCTCGGCAAGCTTATCGTCCATGGCGCGACGCGCGAGGAGGCGTTGGCGCGGTTGCGGGTGGCGCTCGACGAGGCCCGAATCCAGGGGATTGCAACCAACCTGCCGCTACACCGGCGCCTCGTCGACGATCCCGATTTTATCAGCGGCGGTGTTAGCATCCACCATCTCGAGACGAATTTTCGGCGGAGCGGGCAGCCATGACGACGGATCGGCCTCGCACAAGCCTGCTCGGGACGACGGCCCTGCTGTTCGAGGCGCCGGGCGAGACCTCGCTCGAAACGCAGCGGCGGATCTGGGCCATGGCGCACGAGGCTGCCGGATTTCCCGGCGTGCGCGAAGCTGTTCCAGGCATGAACAACCTTATGTTGGCTTTCGTCGAGCCGCCGCGGCGGCCAGAGGAGATCGAACAAAGGCTGATCGAACTCTGGAACGTCGTCGCGCCGCTTCCGATCGCCGGGCGCTGCATCGATCTGCCCGTCGTCTATGGTGGCGAAGCTGGACCGCATATGTCCGATGTCGTCGAATACACCGGCATGAGTGTCGATGAGATCGTCGAACGCCACAGCGCGCCGACCTACACCGTATTTGCGCTCGGAAGTCACCCCGGCTATTGTTACCTCGGCGGCATGGATGTTCGCATCGCGACCCCGCGCCGCAAGGTGCCGGTGCTGAAGATTCCGCGTGGAGCCGTGTCAATCGGCGGTAGTCAGACCGGCGTGTCTGCCTCCGACGGACCCAGCGGATGGAACACGATCGGCAGTACAGAGGTCGCATTCTTCGATGTGAATCGCAGCCCGCCCGCGCTACTTCAGCCGGGCGACAGCGTCCGCTTCAAGGCCGCCCGGGTGCTGCGATGATCAGGGTTTTGTCAGCGGCCGCGCTTGCGACGGTCCAGGATCTCGGCCGTACCGGTGGGCTCAATCTTGGCGTCGGAACATCGGGCGCTATGGATCCGCTCGCGCTCGCCGGTGGCAACATTCTGCTGCGCAACGAGGAGAACGCAGCGGCCATTGAGATCCCGGTTTTTCCCTTCAAGGTCCGGTTCGAGCGCTCGACCGTTTTTGCCGTCACCGGCGCCGACTGCGCGGGACGGCTCGATGAAGCGCCGGTGTTGCCGTGGTGGGTGCATCGCGCCGAAGCGGGACAAGTGCTGTCGCTTTCGCTTCCCAAACAGACGACATGGCGGGCGACCCGCGCCTATCTGTGCATCGCGGATGGCATTGACGTGCCGGCTGTGCTCGGCTCGCGCAGCACGCAGTTGAGAGGCTCGTTTGGTGGCCACGAGGGGCGGCCGCTCCGCGACGGTGACGAACTGCCGACCGGCCGTTCGAACGACCGGGCCGCGTCTGGCTTCGGTCTAGTTCCGCCCGGCCTGGCGCTTCCCCTTGAGGCCGATGGCATGCCCGCCGTTCGCGTGTTGCCGGCTGCCGAGTACGACTGCTTCAGCAATTCATCGCACGATGCATTGTGGTCGACGGCCTGGAAAATCACCGCGCAGAGCGACCGGTATGGCTACAGGCTTGCCGGCCGTGAGCTCAACCCGCTGCGTCCACTGGAATTGCGCTCGCATGGCATCGTGCCCGGCGTCATTCAGGTGCCCCATGGCGGCCAGCCCATCATCCAGATGCGCGATGCACAGCCCTCCGGCGGCTATCCCAAAATCGGCACGGTGATCGAGGCAGACCTCTGGCGTCTCGGCCAAGCCCCGATCGGGAGCAGCGTTCGCTTCATACGCTGTAGCTGGGATGAAGCGCTCGATGCCTCGGCGGACATCCGCCGCTGGCTCGCAAACGCCCGTCGTCTGGTCGAGCTTCACTGCCGCGAAGGGAGAGGTCGATGAGCACGCCTCTCGATCACGTCGAGCAGTTGAGCGCCTGGCTCAAGGACGCCGATCTCGGGCTGCTCGAGCTGCGTGGTCCGAATGCTACGTTGCGCCTGGTGAACGATGGTGCATCGGTGCGCGTCCTTGATGGCGAGGAGATCGCGTCCGTCGACGAGCCCTCAATTACGGTCCGCGCTCCATCGCCGGGCATCTTTCTGGATCGTCACCCGCTTCACGAGCGCGCAATCGCTTTGGTCGCCGCCGATGTCCGGGCTGGCGATCCTCTCGGCTTCCTGCAAATCGGTCCTTTGCTTTTGGCCGTGCCCGCGCCTCGGGCAGGAACGCTGACCGATGTGCTGGTCGCGCACGGCACGATCGTTGGCTACGGCACGCCGCTGTTCGCACTGCAGCCGATCGAAGGTGAGACATCATGAAGATCGATCTCAACGCCGATATGGGCGAAGGTTTTGGTCCGTGGCCGATGGGCAACGACGAAGCGCTGATCGACCTCGTGTCTTCGGCCAACGTCGCGTGCGGCTTTCATGCCGGCGATCCCCTGATCATGCAGCGCACGGCGGAGCGCGCCAAGGCGCGCGGCGTCGACCTCGGGGCTCATGTCGGATTTCCGGACCGTCAGGGATTTGGCCGGCGCGTGATGCAGATCGACACCACCGAGCTTGCCGCCATGGTCACGTACCAGCTCGGCGCCCTCGATGGCATCGCGCGGGCCGTCGGGCATCGCGTCACGCATATGAGCTTTCACGGGGCGCTGGGCAACATGGCGGCTGCCGACGCCGATCTTGCCCGGCCATTGGTCCGCGCGGTCGCCGCGTTCGATCCCAATCTCCTGATCGTTTCCTCGAGCAGCCGCGCCATCGAGGGGGCGGCGGCGCAGTGCGGGATCAGGGTCGCCACGACGTTTCTGGCGGACCGGGCCTATGACGACGAGGGCCTGCTGGTGTCTCGGGCAAAGCCCGGTGCGGTCATTCACGATGCCGGGGTGGTCGCCGAGCGGGTCGAGCGTCTGCTGCGTGACGGAGTGGTCATCGCCGCCAGCGGAAAGGCGCTCGCGATGCCGGTCAAATCGATCCTGCTGCATGGGGATACCCAGGGCGCCGTCGAGCTGGCCCGAGGGATTCGCGCCTCGATCGAGGCGACCGGCGGGGAAATCGTGCCGGTTTCCCGGCTTGTGGCGGGCTCCGGCGGAGCGCGTGGATGATCATAAGGGGACCTTATCCCACCACAGTTAATCCGTCTTGGCGGTGAAGTTACGGGATCGTTTAGCGTGTTCAGAGGGTGAGGAACCAGATGCCATTCTCGGACTACAGGACTGCTCTCGTCACCGGCGCCTCGTCAGGAATCGGCCTGGCGGTTGTCGAGCGCCTGGCGCGTGAAGGCCTGATGGTCCATGCGCTCGCCCGGAGTGCGGATGCGCTGAGAGCTTTGGCCGATCGCACCGGCTGCATCCCGCACGCGGTCGACGTCAGAGATATCGCGGCTATCAGCAAGCTTGCTCAGGGCATCGAAGTCGACGTGCTCGTCAACAGCGCGGGCGTCGACCGGCCGAAGAAATTTCTTCAGGCGGATGCGGAGGACATCGATCTCCTGGTCGACGTCAACCTGCGCGCGATCCTGCATCTCTGCCGCCTGCTCGTGCCGGGCATGGCTCAGCGCGATCGCGGTCACGTGGTGAACATCACCTCGATCGCCGGCGCCTACAACTTCGCGGGCAATTCAAGCTACCACGCGACCAAGGCGGCCGTCAGCATGCTGACCAGTCAGCTCAGGATCGACTGCTTCGGCAAGCGCGTGCGCGTCACGGAGATCTGCCCAGGCCGGGTTGCAACCGATATCTTCGCCCATGTCCACGGCGACAGCGCCGAAACACGCGCGAACTTCATCGAAGGCTTTGAGCTGCCCGAGGCAAAGGACATTGCCGATGCGATCGCGTTTGCGATCGCGGCTCCCGTAGCGGTGAATGTGGGTTACATCGAAATCACTCCGACCTTGCAGGTGCCGGGTGGCCTGTCGACCACGCGCCCCGAGGGCTCCCCAAAACCCTTTCTCCCGACCTAGATGAGGGGCGCGCGATGAAGGGTTTCGACCTCATGGCCGTCCTGCTCAATCCGGAGTTCAGCCGGATGCTGGTCCATGGGGTGAAGATGACCTTTATCATCTTTATTGGCTCATGGTTGCTGGCGATGAGTCTCGGAATGATCCTTCTTGCGGTCCGGATGCTTCCGGGCCGGATTGCCAGCGGTTTTGTCGCGATCTACGTCTCCTACCACCGCAATGTGCCGACGCTGGTGCAGCTCATGCTCTGGTATTTCGGCATTTCGAGCCTGCTGCCAGGCTCCGTTCAGATGTGGCTCGGCGATCACAATGGCGAAGCGGTGTTTGCGGTCGTTGCTCTGGGGTTGTGTCAGGCTGCGTATTTCAGCGAAGATCAACGCTCCGGTCTGCGCGCCGTGCCGAGGGGGCAGTGGGAAGCCGCCCGTGCCCTGGGGCATAGCTACGTCGGAGCAATGACCTACATCCTGCTGCCGCAGGCGGTTCGCAACGCGATGCCGGCGCTGGTGAACCATACAGTCTCGCTGTTCAAGAACTCCAGTCTTGCGATGGCGATCGGCGTCGCCGAGCTCACCCACGCCGTCAAGGAGGTCGAGAACCAGAGTTTTCGACCGTTCGAGACTTATCTGATTGCCACGATCGTTTACCTCGTCTGCTCGCTGCTGCTGATGTGGCTTGGTCACTATCTCGAGCAGCGCAGCCGCATGGCCGGAGCGGTCTGATCATGTCGCTGCTCCCGAGCATGATCGATATCGTCAGGGACAACTGGCTGTTGCTGCTCGTCGGCCAGTATCCGAACGGCCCGCTTGGCGGCATCGCGGCCACCCTCATTCTCTCTGTCCTCGGCATTGCTTTGGCGTTTCCGCTGAGCGTAGCGATGGCACTCGCCAGCCTGTCGCCGTGGCGCGCGCTGCGCTGGCCGGTCATGGCCATGGTCTACATCACCCGCGGCGTGCCGCTGCTGCTGATCATCCTATGGGTCTATTTCGTGCTGCCGCTCTTGATCGGTCATAGCGTACCGGCTTTCGCGACCATGCTGGTCACGCTGGTCGGCTATGAAGCCGCATTCCTGAGCGAGATTGTGCGTGCCGGCATTCTGGCGCTGCCACAAGGTCAGATGGACGCCGCCCGCGCGCTCGGACACAGCCATCTCGGCGCGATGCGCTACGTGATTCTGCCGCAGGCGCTGTTCAACATGATCCCGAGCATCCTCAGCCAGTTCGTTTCCACCATCAAGGAGACCACGCTCGGCTACATCATCAACGTCCCGGAGCTCACCTTTGCAGCCGGCCAGATCAACAACCGCTTGCTGACCAAGCCGTTCGAAGTCTACTTCATCCTTGCCATCAGCTACTTCATCGTTTGCTGGAGCTTGACGCAGGCCATCAACATGATCGAGCGGCGGATTGCCGCGCGCCGAACCGCAAGCGTGGCTGCCGAGTCTGCAATGCCTGCCACAGCCGCAAGCGCATCAGGGGCATGACCATGTCCCGTGAGACACCATCCGGAGATGCCGATCCGATGATCAAATTCATCGCTGTCCACAAGTTCTTTGGGGCGCTCGCCGCGCTGACCGACGTCAACGCCGAGGTCAAGAAAGGCGAGGTGGTAGTGGTCTGCGGGCCATCCGGTTCGGGCAAGTCGACGCTGATCCGCACCGTCAACAGGCTCGAGGAAATCCAGTCCGGCTCGGTGCTGTTCGAGGGCAAGGACGTCCACGCCAAGCTGCGTGGCTCCGCGCTGAACCACCTCCGGAGCCGCATCGGCTTCGTCTTCCAAAGCTTCAACCTGTTTCCGCACCTGAGCGCGCTCGACAACGTCATGCTATCACCGATGAAGGTGAACGGCGTCAAACGCAGCGACGCGCGCGAAACGGCGCTTCGGCTATTGGACCGCGTAGGCCTCTCGGCCAAGGCGCAGAACTACCCCGCCCAGCTCTCCGGTGGACAGCAGCAGCGCGTCGCAATCGCGCGAGCGCTCGCCATGGAGCCGCCGGCGATGCTGTTCGACGAACCGACCAGCGCGCTCGATCCGGAGATGGTGGGCGAGGTGCTCTCGGTCATGCGCAGGCTTGCACGTGATGGAATGACCATGATGTGCGTGACCCACGAGATGAATTTCGCGCGCGATGTCGCCGACCGTGTTTGGTTCATGGACGCCGGAAGGGTGCTCGAGACGGGAGCTCCGGGCGACTTCTTCCGCTCACCACAGCATCCGCGTGCACAGCGCTTCCTATCGGACCTGCACACCCGATGACCATATTGCCTTGATGTGATCAACCAGAAGGAGAGTACGAATGTCTTTCAAGAACCGTTCGATCGGCTTGGTGGCAGCGCTCACAGGCCTTGCCGGGATCGCGTCGATGGCGTGCGCCGACCAGCTCTCGGACATCACGCAGCGCAAGGAACTGCGCTGCGGAACCTTCGCGGACGTACCACCGTTTGCGGCCCCTGATGCCAAGACGCGTGAGATGGTCGGCTTTGACGTCGACCTCTGCAAGGCCATCGCCCAACGCTGGGGCGTTGTCGCCAAGATCACTCCGCTCTCGGTCGAGGCGCGCGTGCCCGAGGTCAAGCTCGGTCACGTCGACATCACGGTGGCGAACCTCGCCTACACGCTGGGACGTGCCGAGCAGATCCAGTTTTCCGATCCTTATTATATCGCCAAGGAAATGCTGGCAGTAAAGGCGAGCGACCCCGGGACCGCCAAAGCCGACTTCAAGGGCAAGCGGCTGGCGTCGACCAAGGGATCGACGTCGGAACTCGCGATCAAGATGAACGAATCCGACCCGCTGACTTTCGTCGATACTGGTTCGGCCTTCATGGCGGTTCAACAGAACAAGGCCGTCGGAATGGTCGCGAATACCATGACCATTACCAAGCTCGTGAACCAGTCCAAGGAGGCCGGGCAGCCGCTAAAGATGATCGAGGAGCCGATGGTCCTGCAGCCGATCGGCGTTGGCATGAAGAAGGACGAGCCGGCGCTGCTCGCGAAGATCAACGAGACCCTACTCGCGATGGACCGGGCCGGCGAGATCAACCAACTCTGGGACAAGTGGCTCGGTCCGAGCACCGAGTTTAAGATGACACGCACCGACAAGGTCGCGCCGCTCAGCCAGTTGAAGTTCACGCCTCTCCCATGATTTTTGAGTTGGCCATTCACATCGATTGGAGCAGGTTTTATCCCGACTAGGGGCCCGTCGCTGCTCTTTCGCCGGCGTGTATCCTATCGAACGTGCTGCGAAGAACTTCAGCGCGGGGAAATGGCATGTTCGCCATCGAGTTGCGCCATGAGCCAATCTGCAAAGGCTCGTACCGCAGATCTCTGTCGGCTGGCGCGCGGGTAGATCAGGCGATGGCCGACGTAGCGGATATCGTTGGCGCGTCCTGCCAGCGGCGCAACCAATCGCCCGCTCGCCAGTTCGCGTTCGGCCAGAAGCGTTGATTCTAACGCTACTCCCAATCCCTCCGCTGCCGTTGCGATTGCCAGAAAGCTGCGATCAAACCTCATGCCGTGCAGGGCGGGGGCTTCCAATCCGTTGGCGGTAAACCATTGGTGCCATTGCACCTGCTTCACGTCGGAGCGGATCAGCGTCTGATCGAGAAGGTCGGCAGGCTTCCTGATCGATTTTGCGAGAGCAGGGGAGCAGAGCGGGGTGACCGTCTCCTCGGGGAGAGGAACAACCTCCACGCCCTCCGCGCGCGGCGGCCCGTAGACGATATCGATATCGAAATCATCGTTGCTGAAGCGAGCGTAGTCCGTGCTCGCAGCCAGCCGCACTTCGAGCTTCGGATAGGCGGCGAAAAATTGTGCGAGGCGTGGTGCCAGCCATTGCGCAGCAAAACTAGGTGCCGAATGGACGCGCACCAATTGTGGTCCGCGCGCGGCGACTTCCTCGAGGCCACGGCGAAGCTGATCGAAGGCCGCTCCCGTGTGACGCATCAGATTTTCGCCGGCCGGCGTGAGCCGCACTGATCGCGCGCTGCGTTCGAACAGAACGGTGCGGAGCGTGTCCTCCAGCTTGCGGATCGCATGACTGACCGCACTCGGCGTCAGGTGAAGCTCATTCGCGGCATCACGGAATGATCCCGTGCGAGCAGCGGCTTCAAAGGCGCGAATTGCCGATATCGGGACATTCGACAGCATTCCATAAGTGAACCAGATTCATCGATCCGTGACAACTGTGCGTTTGTCTGCTGCGCCTCCGCGGTTCATTCTTGGCCTGCCAAGGGAAAAAATTCGCGGGAGGAACTGATGCTGCTCAGCACTAAGGCGGCCATCATTTCGGGCGCGGCATCGCCGCGCGGCATCGGGCTTGCCACGGCACGGCGGTTCGCCGCCGAGGGCGCCCGCGTCGCCATTCTCGACGTTGACGCGAGCGCGGCGGCGGACGCCGCGGCGTCGCTTGGCACGTCCCACATTGGGCTGCGATGCGACGTCGCCGATAAATCATCCTGCGAGCAGGCCGTCGCTCGCGTGATGGAAGCCTTCGGGGGCATCGATATTCTCATCAACAACGCCGGCATCACCCAGCCGGTCAAGTTCCTGGATATCTCGCCGGCAGATTGGGATCGCATTCAGGACGTCAATCTCAAGGGCATTCTGTTCCTCTCCCAGGCGGTGATCCCGCACATGCGCGCACGCAAGTCCGGATCGATCGCCTGCATGTCCTCGGTTTCGGCCCAGCGCGGCGGCGGAATCTTTGGCGGCCCGCATTATTCGGCGGCCAAGGCTGGCGTGCTCGGTCTCGCAAAGGCGATGGCCCGTGAGTTCGGCCCGGACGGCATCCGCGTCAATTGCGTGACGCCGGGCCTGATCGGCACCGATATCACCTCGGGCAAGCTGACCGACGAAATGAGGGCGAAGATCCTGGAAGGCATTCCGCTCAATCGCCTCGGCACGGCAGACGACGTCGCTGGCATCTACACCTTCCTGGCTTCGGATCTCTCCGCCTACGTGACTGGTGCCGTGATCGACGTCAACGGTGGCATGCTGATCCACTGAGCCAGCAAGACAAGGTCCAGATCGATGGAAACGCTGACCAACACGCCCAAGCTGACGGACCGCGCCTATAACATTCGCCGCAATGCGCTGCGCATGGGCGAGGTCCAGGGGCAAGGCTATATCGCACAGGCGCTGGACATCTCCGACGTCCTTGCCGTGGCCTATTTTCACGCAATGCGCTACCGGCCGGAAGATCCCTCCTGGGAAGACCGCGACCGCTTCCTGTTATCAAACGGGCACTACGCCATCGCGCTTTATGCGGCTTTGATCGAGGCGGGGATCGTCCCCGAGGACGAGCTCGAAACCTATGGCAGCGACGAGAGCCGCCTGCCGATGTCTGGCATGGCGTCCTACACGCCCGGAATGGAAATGTCGGGCGGCTCGCTCGGGCTTGGGCTCAGTATCGCCGTCGGCATGGGCCTGGGGCTCAAGCGCAAGAAATCCGAGGCGCGGGTGTACACGTTGTTCTCCGACGGCGAGCTCGACGAGGGCTCGGTCTGGGAAGCCATCCAGTCGGCGGGCCATTACAGGCTCGATAATCTGATCGGCATCGTCGACGTCAACAATCAGCAGGCGGACGGTCCTTCGACGCAGGTGATGGCGTTCGAGCCGCTGGTCGAGAAGCTTCAGGCTTTCGGCTGGTTTGTGCAGCGGATCGACGGCAATGATCTCGATGCCGTGGTTGCGGCATTCGATGCCGCCAAGTCTCACCCAGCGCCCAAGCCGCGCATGATCGTCGCCGACACGCTGATGGGCAAGGGCGTTCCTTTCCTGGAGCAGCGCGAAAAGAACCATTTCATCCGGGTCGAGCAGCACGAATGGCAGCTCGCGCTGGCCGCGCTGGAAGCCGGGAGGCAGGCATGAAGACCGTCAGATCAGCACCTCAGCCGGGCAAGCCGCGCCTGACGACCTCAGCCATGATCGCTTCGATCGCGGCGGAGGGGCAGAAGACGAAGCCGGCGCCGTTTGGACACGCGCTCGTCGAGCTCGCGCGCAGCCGTCCCGATGTGGTCGGCATGACGGCCGATCTTGGCAAATACACCGACCTGCACATCTTCGCGAAGGAATTTCCGGACCGCTATTATCAGATGGGCATGGCCGAGCAGCTTCTGTTCGGGGCGGCCTCCGGTCTTG
This sequence comes from Bradyrhizobium sp. IC4060, assembly GCF_020193715.1. NCBI lineage: Bacteria > Pseudomonadati > Pseudomonadota > Alphaproteobacteria > Hyphomicrobiales > Nitrobacteraceae > Bradyrhizobium > Bradyrhizobium sp. IC4060. The sequence goes on from NZ_JADYVJ010000021.1 coordinate 45,611, forward strand.
CCGCCGAAGGCTTCATGCCATTCGCAACCACATACGCGGTCTTCGCTTCGCGCCGCGCCTACGACTTCATCCATCAGACGATCGCGGAGGAAGACCGCAACGTGAAGATCGTCTGCGCGTTGCCCGGCCTGACGTCGGGGTATGGCCCGAGTCATCAAGCCGCAGAGGATCTCGCGCTGTTTCGCGCGATGCCGAACATGACGGTCATCGATCCCTGCGATGCTCATGAAATCGAGCAGCTGGTGCCCGCGATCGCGGCGCATCAGGGGCCGGTCTACATGCGCCTGCTGCGAGGCCAGGTGCCGGTCGTGCTGGATGAATACGACTACAAGTTCGAGCTCGGCAAAGCCAAGCTGGTTCGTGACGGGAAGGATGTTCTAATCATCTCATCCGGCATCATGACCATGCGTGCGCTCGAGGCTTTGCAAACTCTGAAGAACGACCGCGTCGATGCTGCGGTGCTCCATGTTCCGACCATCAAGCCGCTCGACGCCGAGACGATACTGCGTGAAGCCGGCAAGTCAGGCCGCTTGGTCGTCGTCGCCGAAAACCACACGACGATTGGCGGTCTCGGCGAGGCGGTTGCCGCACTCCTGCTGCGTTCAGGCATCCATCCGCCGTTCCGCCAGATCGCATTGCCGGACGAATTTCTTGACGCCGGCGCACTTCCGACGCTGCACGACCGCTACGGGATCTCCACCGCCGAGGTCGCAAGGCAGATCAAGCAGTGGCTTTAGCGCACCAGCACTAAGCGCCAGTCACGCCGAATCCGAGTGAAGAGTTCCGCCCGCTGCATGTTGCAGCGGGCGAGCGACGGCTGTTGCCCGAATGCGGGCGGTCGAAGAGCCCGGAGAGCTGAAAGCCAGCGCAGGCTCATGCAGCCGCACAACGTCAATACAGGATCAGGAGGAAAACATGACTGTCTCGAAGCTCGGACGCATCAGCCGCCGTTCGCTATTGGTGGGGGCGAGCGCCGTACCTCTCTGCGCGATTCTGACCCGTCCAGCGTCTGCCGCCGAGTTCGTCTACAAGTTCGCAACCGGACAGGACCCGACCCATCCGGTGAACGTCCGCGCGCAAGAGGCGATCGACCGCATCCGCGAAGCAACCAGCGGCCGGCTGGAGATCAGGCTGTTCCCGGCCAATCAGCTCGGGTCCGACACCGAGCTGCTGACCCAGGTTCGCAGCGGCGGCGTCGAGTTCTTCAATCAATCCTCCTCGATCCTCGCCACTCTGGTGCCGAGCGCGGGCATCGTGAACACCGGGTTCGCGTTCACCGACTACGACAGCGTGTGGAAGGCGATGGACGGCGACCTCGGCACCTACATCCGGGCGCTGATCGCCAAGACACCGATCATGGCGGTCTCGAAGGCCTGGGACAACGGCTTCCGCCAGGTGACCTCGTCCGGCCGCGAGGTGCGCACCCCGGATGATCTGAAGAATTTCCAGATCCGCGTTCCGCCCGCGCCGCTGCTCACTTCGCTCTTCAAGGCGCTCGGCGCCGGCCCGACGCCGATCAACTTCAACGAGGTCTATTCCGCGCTGCAAACCAAGGTCGTCGATGGCCAGGAGAATCCGTTGCCCATCATCGCGACCGCGCGCCTCTATGAGGTGCAGAGCACGTGCAGTCTAACGGGGCACGTCTGGGATGGCTACTGGATCCTCGGCAACAAGCGCGCCTTCGAGCGCCTGCCCAAGGACGTGCAGGAGATCGTGACGCGCGAGCTCGACCGCTCCGCCGTCGATCAGCGTGCCGACATCGCGAAGCTCAGCCAGTCGCTGCGCAACGATCTCTCGGCCAAGGGCCTCAAATTCATCGACGTCGATCGCGCCGCCTTCCGCCAGGCCCTGTCCAAGACCAGCTTCTACGCAGACTGGAAGGGCAAATTCGGCGAGGAAGCATGGTCGCAGCTCGAAAAAGCCGCGGGCCAGCTATCATGACCAGCGTGAGCCATCCGCCCCCCGTCCATGCCGGTGTGGCGGCCAGCGCCCCGCAGGCAGGCCGGCGCAGTTGGGTGATAACGGCGAACACGGTGCTTGGTCATGTCGTGGCGGTTCCGGCAGCACTGCTCGTGCTGGCGGAGATCGCTGTGCTGTCTGCCGGCATCGTGGGGCGATACGTGTTCCGCTCGCCGATCATCTGGTCCGACGAGCTTGCCGGCATTCTCTTCCTCTGGCTCGCCATGTTCGGTTCCGTGATCGCGTTCCAGCGCGGTGAACACATGCGGATGACGGCTATCGTTGGCGTTCTCAGTGCGGAGCATCGCGCGTTCCTAGATGTCGTCGCGGCCGCAGCATCGCTGGCATTTCTTGCGCTCGTTGTCTGGCCGGCCTACGAATTTGCGGCCGACGAGGCCTTCGTCACGACGCCGGCGCTCGAGATCGTCAACAGCTGGCGCGCGGCGGCGCTACCGATCGGCATCGGCTTGATGCTGATCGCCGCGGTTCTCCGGCTGATCCGCATCGCGAGCCTGCGCAACCTGCTGGCTTCGGTCGCAATGGTCGCAGGCATCATCGGGGCGTTCGTTCTGCTCGCTCCCGTTTTGAAGCCGCTAGGCAATCTGAATCTCTTGATCTTCTTCGTGTTCGTGGTCGGCGCGATGGTCTTCGCAGCCGTACCAATCGCGTTCGCATTCGGCCTCGCCACGGTCGGCTATCTCGCCCTGACGACCAGTACGCCTGACGTGGTGGTGATCGGACGGATGGACGAGGGCATGAGCCACCTGATCCTGCTCGCCGTGCCGCTCTTCGTCTTTCTTGGCCTCCTGATCGAGATGACGGGCATGGCGCGCGCCATGGTCGGCTTCCTGGCGAGCCTGCTGGGCCACGTGCGTGGCGGACTGCACTACGTGCTGGTGGGAGCGATGTATCTGGTCTCGGGCATTTCTGGGTCCAAAGCGGCCGACATGGCTGCGGTGGCTCCGGTCCTGTTTCCCGAGATGCGGCAGCGCGGGGCCAAGCCGGGCGACCTCGTTGCGCTTCTGGCGGCAACCGGCGCGCAGACCGAAACGATCCCGCCCTCGCTGGTCCTGATCACGATCGGCTCGGTGACCGGCGTGTCGATCTCGGCGCTCTTCACTGGCGGGTTGCTCCCGGCCGTGGTGCTCGCGGTCATGCTCGCGGCCGTGGTCTGGTGGCGATACCGCCGCGAAGACCTGTCTCACGTCAAGCGGGCTACCGGCCTGCAAATCGGGCGGGCCTTCGTCATCGCGATACCGGCCATCGCGCTGCCATTCGTGATCCGGACCGCCGTCGTCGAAGGCGTCGCGACGGCAACGGAGGTCTCGACCATCGGCATCCTGTACTCGGCCTGTGCGGGTCTCTTCGTCTATCGCCAGTTCGACTGGCGCCGCATCTATCCGATGCTGGTCGAGACAGCCTCCCTTTCAGGGGCGATTCTGCTTATCATCGGCGCGGCGACAGGCATGGCCTGGGCGCTGACCCAGTCGGGATTTTCTGCCTCTCTCGCCAAGTTCATGACCAGCCTGCCGGGCGGGGTACCGGTCTTCCTAGCGGTGACGATCGTGACTTTCGTGATCCTCGGCAGCGTGCTGGAGGGAATCCCGGCCATCGTCCTGTTCGGTCCGCTGCTGTTCCCGATCGCGCGGCAGGTCGGGGTACACGATGTCCACTACGCGATGGTTGTCGTCCTCGCCATGGGCATCGGCCTGTTCGCGCCGCCGTTCGGCGTCGGCTACTACGCGGCCTGCGCCATCAGCCGCATAAATCCGGACGAGGGTATGAAGCCGATCGTGGGCTATATGATCGCGCTCCTGATCGGCACGCTGATTGTTGCCGCCGTGCCCTGGCTATCGATCGGCTTCCTTTGATAACGGGCGAGGCGCCCTCGCGGAAAACATCGCGCGGGCATCCCGTCAGGCGAATTTCGGCAAATGCAACGGCAGGCCGTCACAGGGCATATCGATCTCCTCGACCTGGCCCTTGCCGACCTCCGTCACCCGTAGCTTTCTGCCCTCGAGCGTAAAGGCGCAATTCGTCGGCTGGGCTCCATCCAGGACCAGACGATCGGCGACCTCACCCCGCCGGTCGAGCACCGTGACGTTCTTCTGGTTGTAGACCGTGCAATAGAGCCGGCCGTCCGTTCCGAAGGCCATCCCGTCCGGCCCTTTGAAATCCGGATTGGAATCCGGCTGCAGGACGTTGCCGAAGACAAAGCGTTTCGGCGCTGCCTCGCCGAGCACGTCATATCGATAGATCTCGCCGGTGAAGGACGCGTTGGCGTAGAGGTGGTTGTCGGGGCCGAAGGCAATGCCGTTGGTGAAGCGGATCTTGCGATCGAGCACGCGGAGCATCTTCATGGCTGCCGGATCGATCTCATACACACGGCCGTCCCAGTCGAAGTCCATATAACCGTCGACGAAGGCCTGGCCGTTGATGAAATCCTCGGCGGCCATTCCGGAGTCGGTCATGTACAGCAATCCGTTCGGACCGAAGCAGAGGTCGTTCGGAAACAGAAACCGGTCCGCGCCTTCGCCCTGCATGCGCCGGACCTCATTTCCGCTTTCGTCGATGCAGATCAGCGCCCTGAGCCCGGCTTCCGCGATCCAGATCCGGCCGTGGCCATCGATCGTCAGTCCATTCGGACGGCCACCCGTCGTTCGGATCACGCGGCGATTGCCGCGAGGATCGAGCCGCGTGACGCAAAGGGTCGAGGCGGACATCTCCGTGACATACATCGAGCCGTCGGGCAGGCACACCGGACCCTCCGGCGCGCCAATTCCCGTTGCAAACAGTCTCGACGCCATTCATCCCTCCCGTTCTCGAATGTTGCTCTCGTTATGCGATGACCAGGCCGCTGGCCGGATCGATCAGCACCACGCGATTGAGGTCGATGGCTAGGTCGACCTGCTCGCCATGGCTGCTGACGTCGTGGGCCTGCAGCTCGGCAACCGCATCGACGCCGCCGATCTTGATGGTGGTGAAGGTGCGTGTCCCCGTCGGCTGAATGAGATCGGCAGTGGCCGAATAGGAGACCGCGCCTTCGCGCAATGGCCCGCCGGCCCGACTGAAGTGCTGGGGCCGAATGCCGACGAGAATCTCTCGCCTATCCATACTGGCCAGCGGCCTCGCCTTCGCGCTCGGAAGCGTCAGTTCACCGCCGGACTGAAACACCACTGCGGCGTCGCGGCCGTTTGTCTTGAGGGTCGCGGGGATGAGGTTGATCGAGGGAGAGCCGAGAAAGCCGGCAACGAACCCCGTGCGCGGCTGCTCGAACAGCTCAAGCGGAGCGCCTTGCTGCTCGATCTGTCCCTCGCGCAGCAACACGATGCGGTCGGCCAGCGTCATCGCCTCGACCTGGTCATGGGTAACGTAGATCATGGTCGTCGTAATCTCGTGATGCAGGCGCTTGATCTCGGTGCGCATTTCGTCACGCAACTGAGCGTCGAGATTCGAGAGCGGCTCGTCGAACAGGAACAGGTCGGCCTTGCGAACGATGGCGCGGCCGATGGCGACGCGCTGACGCTGTCCTCCGGAGAGCTGCCGCGGATAGCGCTGGAGGAGATTGCCGATACCGAGCATCTCGGCGGCTTCACCGACCCGCTTCCTGATCTCGATCTCGGGAGTCTTGCGCGCGCGCAGACCGAAGGCGATGTTCTCGCTGACGGTCAGATAAGGGTAGAGCGCATAGTTCTGAAACACCATCGCAATATTGCGCTCGCGCGGGCGCAGATCGTTGACCACCGCGCCGCCGATGGTGATCGTTCCACCATCCGGATCCTCGATGCCGGCGATGGTTCGCAACAGAGTACTCTTGCCACAGCCGGACGGCCCCACCAGCACGGCGAATTCGCCATCGGCGATGGTGAGATCAACTCCCCTGACTGCATGCACGTTGCCGTAATATTTGTGTACTCCGGACAGCTTGACGTCAGCCACTCCGCTCTCCCTAACCCTTGACTGCGCCCAGCGAGATGCCGCGCACGAGATAGCGCTGCATCACCGAGACCGCGACGAAGATCGGCAACGTCCCCAGGACCGACATCGCCGCGATCTTCGCCCAGAAATTCGATTGGCCGCCGAAATAGTGCGTCAGCATGACCGGAAAGGTGATGACCTCGGTGCGCGTGAGCACGAGTGCGAACAGAAAGTCGTTCCAGGCGAACACGAAGGTGAAGACCGACGTCGCCATGAGGCCGGGGCGAACCATCGGGAAGACGACCTTCCAGATCACCTCCCATCGATTTAGGCCGTCGACGAGAGCGCTTTCCTCGAGCTCCAGCGGCACGTCGACGATGTAGCCGCGCATCATCCAGATCACGTAGGGAAGATTGAAGGCCGTGTAGAGCAGGATCAGCCCGAAATAGCTGTCGACGAGGCCGAAATACACGTAGATCAGGAAGATCGGGAAGACGACCGCAATCGGTGGGATCATGCGCTGGGAGATGATCCACATCGCGAGGTTCTCGCCGCCGGTGCCGAACCTGGCGAGGCTGTAGGCGCAGAGCGTCCCGAGAACGATTGCTATGCCGGAGCTGACGCCGGCGACGATCAGGCTGTTCAGGATCGCCAGGACGTCGCCATCTTTGAACAAGACGTAATAGTTTGAGAACTGGATCTGTCCGGGAATCCACAAGGGTGGGACGTGGTAGATCTCGTCCGCTGTCTTGAACGAAATCATGAACAGCCAGTAAACTGGAAACAGGAACAGCAGGGTCACGACGCAGGCGCCGAGATAGCGGACGGCGAGAATACGGGTTTTTCTGGCCGGAAGCCTGCCGATCCTCATCGCGCAAGCTCCATGCGCTTGAGGACCAGGGTCGTGATCAGCGTCAGCAACGCAATCACCAGGAAGGAAATCGCGGCCGTGTAGCTGGTCTCGAATTGCGAGAAGCCCTGCACATAGGTGTAGAGCGAAATGGTCTCGGTCATCGAGCCCGGCCCGCCTTCGGTGAGGGCCCAGATGACATCGAAGATGCGAACCAGATCGAGGCCGCGGATCAGGCAGGCGACGGCGATCACGGGCGCGATCGCCGGCAGAACGATCGCGCGAAGCACGCGCAGGTACGACGCCCCATCGATCTCGGCAGCCTCGAGCTGCGACTGGTCAACATTCGATAGTGCGGCGAGCAGCAGCAGGAACATGAACGGCGACCACTGCCAGACCTCGCAGATGATGATCGCCGGATAGACGAAGGCGGGATTGACGGTCCAAAGGATCCGCACTTGCTCGCCGGCGAAGAAACTCAGAATCTGGCCAATCGGTCCGAAGCGGACGTCGAACATCAGACGCCAGGTCGCACCCGCGACGATCGGAGAGATCACCGTCGGAAGCACCAGCAGCGCGACGAAGAGCTGTCGACCCGGCATGCGATCGATGAAGAGTTGCGCCATCAGGAACCCGATCAGCAGCTCCAAGGGGAGGGCGATCGCGGTGATGATGGCGGTGTGGCCGAGCGAAGCCCAGAGGCGGGCATCCCTGAACAGCTCCGCATAGTTCAAGAAGCCAACGAAGGAGGTGTCGTTCTCGGTCATCGTGATGCGCTGGAAGCTCACGATCAGCGAGTAGATCAGAGGGAACAGGCCGACCAGGAGAAGAATCAGAATGGCCGGCGCAACGATGAGATAGGGCAGGCGGTCCTCGAGCATGCGCCCGAAGCGGCTGGGGCGGCGCTGCTCGGCGCCATTGAGGTTCACAGAAACTGTCATCATCAGTCCGGAAAACGGCACCGCACGGGAGGGCGATGCCTCCCGTGCGGTATCCAGTCAGTTATTGCGGGTAGGCGCCGGGCTTTGCGGCCCAGACCTTGTAGACGGCTTTCTGGTTCTCGACGCCGACCTTCTCGGTGATGGCGTCGAATTGTTGCGCCATGCGATCGAGAATGGCCTTGGGATCTTCACCGGCCCAGAGGCTCGAGATCGCCTTGGTCATTGCCTCGTCGTACTTGTCCTGTTGCAGCAGCGACAGGTCGAGCAGCCCCTTCTCGCCGGACGTCTTGATGGTGTCGAGATAGGCGGCAGCGTCAGGCCAGAGCGCACGATACTTCTCGCTCGCGTAGTGCGAGAGCCGGAACGGATCGCGCAGCGTATAGGGCAGCTGGACGCGCTCGAGGCTGGTCTTCTTGCTGTTCAGCCACTGGATGAACAGATACGCGGCCTCCTTGTTCTTGCTGGTGGCCGACACCGACAAGTCGAAGCCGACGCCGAGCTCCGGGCGACCGAGAGGCGTGAGCGCGTAGCCGACCTTGCCGGCGACCTGCGATTTCGGCACCCACTTCAAAGCTTGCTCGCCCGAGCCATAGCCCGCGGCCCAGCGGCCGTAGGGCGGCCAGGAGATCGTCATCGCGGTCGTGCCCTGAAGGAACGCGGCGAGGTTGTCGACGAAATTCCACTGCTCCACGCCCGGCGGCATGAACTTGTTCTCCGCCACCATCTGCTTGAACACCTTGAGACCGACCTCGCCATTCACCGCGGCCTTCATGGTGTCGGCATTGAAGAACTTGCCGCCTTCCATGCGGAAGCGCTCCTGGAACATGTATTGCGGATAGGGCGCGGTACGGAAGAATCCGGCGCCGTAGACCTTCGGCGCCATCTTGTCGGTGATGAACTGGCCGATTTCGTCGAACTGCTTCCAGTCCTTTGGCGGGGCAAGCTCATAGCCGAACTTGGCCTTGAACTCGTCCTTCATCTTCGGATCGTCGAAGATGTCCTTGCGGTAGTAGAGCAACATAACGTCGCCGTCGTCCGGGAAGCCGTAGATCTTCCCGTCATACTGCATCTGGTTATCGCGGTACGCGGCCGCGATGTCCTGCAGCTCGTCGCGGTAGCCGAACTTGTCAACATACTTGTCGAGAGGCTCGAGCGCGCCTGCACGCGCAAGATCGGGCATCCAGGACGGAATGACGTTCAGTGCGTCATAAGCTCCGGCGCCCGATTTGAAATCCTGCATGATCTTGGTGAACATCTGGTCGGTCGGCACTTCGACCACCTTCACCTTGATGCCGGTGAGCTTCTCCCATTGCGGACCCGAATAGTTCAGCGGGTCGAGCGACTGGAGGCCAGCCTCCCAGACGATGCTGATCGTTGTACCCGCGTACTTCTTCGCGGCTTCCACCGCTGTGTCGGCGGCATCCTTGTCGGCAGCCAGCGCCGAACCAGCAGCCAGCGTTAGCACTGCAGCCGCGCCGAGAAATGTCCTGAACTTCATCCCTTCCTCCTCCTCTCCTGAGCGTCCGGAGTCCAGCAGCAGAGCCGGCTTCGGAGCGCTTCTCACGTGATCTCTGCCCGGTTAGCCAGCCGCCGGCGTGAACGGACGCTGTCGGCGGCGATCCTGGCCGAGAGAAACAAATTCATCTATGTCGAGGATTTGCAGCGCAGGCGCATCGCGGGTCCGGGCTTGTCGCCCGCAACCTGAATGGACGCCAGCTGGCGTTGTAGAAGCACGTATCCTCCCCAAAACGCTCGAGAGCGTTGACTTTGGGGCTAGTCTGCGTCGAGGCGGAACTGGTCGACAAATGAGAACTTTGCAAGCATCGGTGAACCGCAGTCACCTATCTGCTGAGGTCTCTCGGAAGCAAAGCGAGCCAATCATGCGGTTGCTAGATCGGGCAGGAGAACAGGCTCACAGGACTGTCCAGACGCAATGCTCGCGCAAGCTCGCGCCGGTGCAATCGTGGCGGAACAGGCCGCGCTTCAGGACAGTGGTCGCGGGCGCGGCGCCATTTCCGAGTCTAGGATCAGTCGGCCGTCGAGACGGCCATCCAACCGCTTCACGTATTCCGAAGCTTCCTCCATATGCGCCTTCATGAGCGCGCGCACGCGCTCGCTGTCGCGTGCACGGGCGGCCTTGGCGATCTCCATGTGAATCTTGACGTTGGCGCATCCAAATCGCGTGTGCTCTTCCGGAGGCGTCTGGGTGCTGAAGACAACCAGCCGACGGAGCATCTCGTTGATCAGCTCGCATGCGAAGCGCAGGAAGGGATTGGGGTTTGCTGCAGCCAGGATGTCGTGAAAGTCGAGATCCGCCTGGCGTTGACGAACGAGAAGGGACGGGTCCTGCGAGGCCGGCTGGCATGTTTCAATGTTCTGCTCGAGCGCGTCGAGCTGCTCGTCCGACAGAAATGGCACCGAGCCGGCAGCCAGTTCCGGCTCCAGCAAGCGCCGGGCCGCATAGATGTCCTCCATGCTGACCTCTTTGAAGAACAGGTAGTTCTGCAACAGCTGAAAGGTGCGCTCGAGCGGGACCTCCATGATCGTCGCCCCGCCGGTCGGGCCGGTGCTGATGGTGATCAGTCCCTGCACCTCGAGGGACTTGAGCGCCTCGCGGATCGTGCTCTTGCTGACCGAAAACAGCCGCTGAAGCTCTTTCTCCATCGGAAGCTTGTCGCCCGGACGGAGATTCTTCTGGGTGATCAGCTGCTTGATCTCTTCGGTAACGAGGTCGGCGCGCTTTTGAATTTTCAGCCGGCCCCCCGGCCGCGGCAATTTTTCTAACTCCATCGTCATTCCCGAATTCTCCAAAGCTACCAATGAGTTCCAAGGTTGGTTCTGGCGGGAACTAGGCGTGTGGCCAGAGAAAGACCCGACTCATTGATTGACACTTTTCTCATAATAGGCATATTCATGCAAATCCGGTTTATCATGATAAATAGAATAGACCGGTCGGATGAGGGGAGCGAGCATGTCGATCGGGCAGAACATCCCGGAAATCTGGGCGGCGATTCACACCCCCTTCGACGCCTCCGGTGCCATCGACGAGGCCGGAGTCCGCCGGAACGTCCGCCACTACATCGCAACCGGATTGGCGGGCGTGTTCTGCAATGGGCTGATCGGCGAAGTCTGGTCGCTCACGCTGCAGGAGAGAAAGCGTGTCATAGAGGTCATTGCGGACGAGGCGGGGGGGCGCCTTGGGATTTCCGTGGTGATCTCGGGTCCCTCGGTGGAAGAAACCATCGATCTCGGCGAGCACGCGCGCCGGCTTGGCGTCAGCCACGCGGTGCTCATGGTCCCAACCTCCGGGCCGCGATCCCCTGCGCAGCAGTTCGCGTATCTGCACCACATCTGTGTCCGGTTGGAGATGCCGATCGTCATCTTCAACGCGCGAACCGCCGCGGGCAGTCCATTGGATCCCGGCGTTTTCACGCAGCTCTGCTCACTACCCAATCTCAAGCTGCTGAAGACGACAGGCAACGCAGCCGAGAACGCGGCGCTTCGCCAGGCTGCGCGAAACGGCGTGCTGGTGTCGGACCCGCTGGAAGAGAACTTCTTCGCCAACATGCAGACCGAGAGTCAGTCGATCCTCTATGCTGACCCCGAGCCTTACCTCTATCAACGCGGCGAGTTTCGCCCGATCGCGGACTATGTGGCACTGCTTGCGGCCGGACGGACGGACGAAGCAGCACGCATCTGTGCTTCACTCGCGCCGCAGCGGATCATCTTCAACAAATGGATCATGGACCCGCTGAAGCGCGGTCACATGCCGAACGCAGCGGTCAAGCATTGGTGCGATCTGATCGGCCTTGCCGGCGGCGCCGTGCGCTCGCCGGTCACGCCGCTGTCCGCTGCTGAAAGACGGGAGCTGGAAGCCGATCTCATCGCATGTGGTGCGCCCGGCCTGCTGTCCACCGCCGAGCGAATTTCGTCGTGACTTGTGCTGATTGCAATCTTCAATGGAGAGGAACATGACTTTGAGGCCTGTCGACCGTCGCTCGGTACTCCAGATGCTGGCCGCTGCCGGCTCCGCACCATTCGTTCTCAAGAGTACCTTTGCCCGCGCGGAGACGCCGCTCACGGTCGGAGTTCTGTACTCCGGTTCCAAGCAGGATTACGGCTTCAACCAGTCCCACGCGCAGGCCGCCGCGGCGCTCAAGAAACAACCCGGCATCAAGGTGATTGAGGAGGAGCGCGTTCCGGAAACGATCGCGGCCCAGCGCAGCATGGAAGGCATGATCCGTCAGGACGGCGCTCAACTCATCCTGGCGACGTCCTTTGGCTACTTCAAGCCCCACGTTCTGGAGATGGCGGCAAAGTATCCGGACGTCACCTTCGCTCACACCGGCGGCGTGTGGACGGCGGGCATGACCGAGAACATCGGCACGTTCTACGCCTACATCTTCGAGGCGCAGTACATTTCGGGAATCGTCGCCGGCCACATGACGAAGAGCAAGAAGCTCGGCCTCGTCGCGGCGAAGCCGACTCCCAACCTTCTGCGCAGCATAAATGCGTTCGCGATTGGCGCGCGCTCGGTCGATCCGGCCATTCAGGTGCAGGTCATCTTCACTGGCGACTGGGTGCTTCCTGTGCGCGAGGCCGAAGCGACGAACACGTTGGTCGACCAGGGGGCCGACGTCATCGCCGCCCAGGTCGATAGCCCGAAGGTCGTGATCGAGACGGCGGAGAAGCGCGGCGTCATGTCATGCGGCTACCACTCGAGTCAGGCCGATGTGGCTCCCAACGGCTATCTCACCGGGGCCGAGTGGAACTGGATCACGCCCTACCTCGTCTATGCCGGCAGCGTGCGTGGCGGCAAGAAGCCGGAGCACTATCTCCGTGCCGGGCTTGGCGATCATTTCGTCAAGAACAGTCCTTTTGGAAAACTTGTTACGCCTGAGGCGCGCGCAGCGGCCGAGACGGCGCGGGCAGACCTCATCGGCGGTACGCGCGTGATCTATAGTGGCCCGCTCAAGGACAACAAGGGCAACGTCGTCATCCCTGCCGGAATCATGCAGAGCAGCAACGACCGTGCGCTCGACGGCATCAATTATCTTGTCGAAGGCATCATCGGCCAAGTGTAGGAGGCGCTCTTGTCTTCGATCTCCGGAATCGAACCCGTGCCTTCGAAGCCGCTGGTAACCGCAGCTCAACTGAGCGTGGCCTTGCCTGTCCTGGCGGTGCTGCTTGCGTCGGCTATCTTCGCGGCGTTCGTGGCCTTGTACGGACAGAACCCCGCCACGGTGTTCGGTCTGATCGTCCAGGGCGGCTTCGGTAGCAGCTTCGCCTGGCAGGATACCTTGTCACGCGCCGCTCCTTTGGTACTCGTGGGGCTGGCCGCCGCGATTCCCGCGCAAGCGGGGCTGGTGATTATCGGCGGCGAGGGGGCCTTGGTGCTCGGCGGGCTCGCGGGTGCCGTTGTGACGTTGCCCTTCGCGGGAGCGCACGCGCTTCCCATGCAACTCCTGATGTTGCTGGCCGGCGCCTTGATCGGAGGGCTCTGGTTCGGTCTGGCGGGTGTGCTCCGCCAATATCGCGGCGTCAACGAAACGATATCTAGCCTGCTGCTGTCCTATATCGGAATCGCCGTCTTCCACCACTTGACCGAAGGCATGTTGCGCGATCCGGCAAGTCTCGACAAGCCGTCGACCCACCCTATCGATCCGTCCTACATGCTGCCGACGCTGCCAGGTGTGGGCGTTCACGCCGGCCTTGCCGTCAGTCTATTGCTGGCGATCGCCGCACATGTCGTGCTCCGCTACACGCGTTGGGGTTTTGCGCTGCGGGTGGTCGGCGGAAGTGCCCGGGTCGCGAGGATGATGGGCCTTGCCGTCAATCGCTGGATCATCGGTGCCTCGGTCGTGGCAGGTGGTATGGCGGGAATTGCCGGCGCCATCGAGGTGGCGGCCGTGCAGGGGACGGCCAACTCCTCACTCATCGTCGGCTACGGCTATAGCGGAATCCTCGTCGCATTCCTGGCGCGGCACCAGCCGCTTGCGATTGTCGCTGTCGCGCTGTTGATCGGCGGCATGCAGGCAAGCGCCAGCCTGCTGCAACGACGTCTTGGACTGCCGGATGCGACAATGCTGGTGTTTCAGGGGCTGATCTTCGTCTGCGTCCTCGTCGCGGATGCAATTGCGCAACAACTCCGAGAAACGACGCGGAGGTAAAGGCATGGACGGTACATCAATCGGCTGGCTTGCGCTGCCGCTCGCGATCCTGGGTGGGGCGATCCGTGTGTCGACACCCTTCATTTTCGTGAGCATCGGTGAGCTGATCACCGAGAAATCGGGCCGTATCAATCTGGGCCTCGAGGGCACTCTGATGCTCGGTGCCATGGCGGGGTACGCGATCTCTTACCTCTCCGGCTCGCCCTGGCTCGGCGTGCTTTCGGCCGGACTTGCCGGAATGGCATTCGGGCTGCTGCATGGCCTTTTGTGCAGTGTGAAGCGCGTCAATGACACCGCGATCGGCATCAGCCTGATCGTGCTAGGGACGGGCCTCGCGTTCTTCCTGGGCAAACCCTTGATCGAGCCCAAAGCGCCGCCGCTTCCCTCGATTGGACTCGGGTTTTGGTCGACCGTACCGCAGGTGCGAGCTGCGCTGGACGTCAACGCACTGTTCTTCGTCGGAATTGCACTGGCTTTTGCGGTCTACCTTTTCCTGAACAGGACCGGCTGGGGGCTGATGCTGCGTACGGTGGGAGATAGCGAGGATGCCGCACGCGCGCTTGGCTTTCCCGTACTGCGGGTACGAATCATCGCGACCATGGCGGGCGGCTTTCTCGCCGGCATCGGCGGCAGCTTCCTGTCGCTTTCGTATCCGGGAAGCTGGAGCGAAGGCCTGTCGAGTGGCCAAGGCATCATGGCCGTCGCGCTCGTCATCTTTGCGCGCTGGCGTTCGGTCAACGCGCTGGGCGCATCGCTGCTGTTCGGCGGGGCGGGCGCTCTCGGTCCTGCGCTCCAGGGCATTGGCGTGACCGGCTATTACTACCTGTTCAATGCAGCCCCCTACATCCTGACGCTGGCGATCATGGTTGCCTCGACGTCGCGCGCCGCTCCGTTCGCCGATGCGCCGGGCGAACTCAAGCTGCACCGGTGAGAAGCGCCGTGACGGGAATTCATCCTGGGAGGATAGTCCGATGACCGCTCCGCAAGTCGAGCTCAGGAACATGACGAAGCGTTTCGGAGCGAATCTCGCTTTGAACAACGTGTCGCTACTGATCCGCTCGGGCACCGTCCATGCGCTGCTAGGGGAGAACGGCGCCGGCAAGAGCACGTTGGTCAAATGCCTCGTGGGCTTTTATCATCCGGACGAGGGTCACATCCAGGTGGATGGGCGCGAGCACCGGCTAAACTCGCCGAAGCATGCCGATGCGCTCGGCATCGGCATGGTGTATCAGCATTTCACTCTCGTGCCGTCGATGACGGTGGCGCAGAATCTCGTCGTCAGCGGTGCGAGATTGCCGGCCTATATCAACTGGCAAAGCGAGCTGAGGCGGCTGGCCGAAGTCACCAAGAAGCTTCCGTTTCACGTGCCACTCGATGTACGCGTCTCGCAGCTCTCTGCGGGCGAGAAGCAGAAGGCCGAGATCGTTAAACAGCTCTATCTCGGGCGCAAGCTACTCATCCTGGACGAACCGACGTCGGTGCTGACGCCGGCAGAAGCCGATGAAGTGCTCGGCCATGTTCGCAGCCTGACACGGACGGGCGTACTCAGCGCCATCCTGATTAGCCACAAGTTCCATGAAGTGCGCCGATTCGCCGACGACGTGACGGTATTGCGTCGAGGCGCGTCGGTGAGAACGGGCGCCGTCGCCGATTTGACGGACGACGCTCTGGCAGAAGCTATGATCGGAGAGCCCGTCAGCAAGATAGTGCAGCACGCGCCGAAATCGCCGCCGAGGTCCGATATTATCCTCTCCATCAGCGACCTCCGCGTGAACGGCGACAATGGTCTTCCCGCTGTGAAAGATCTCTCGCTCGAGGTGCGGGCAGGGGAGATTGTCGGGATTGCCGGGGTATCCGGAAATGGACAGTTGGAGTTGGTCGAGGCCCTGATGGGGCAGCGGGATCGAAGCGGTACGATGACCGTGTCCGGCTCGCCGTTCAACGGTACGCGAAGGGAAATCGCCCGCCTCGGCGTCTATGGACTGCCGCAAGAGCCCCTGAAGAACGCCTGCATCGACCGCATGTCGCTGGCCGAGAACCTTGCCCTGCGTAATTTCGATCGGGTGCCGCTCTGCCGTGGTATCGCAATGAACTACGGCGCGCTCGCCCAGCAGGCCGAGAGGCTGGTCGCTCAATTTCGTGTCAAGGCGCCTAGCCTGACCGCAAGCATGAGCACGCTGTCCGGTGGCAACGTGCAACGGGCCGTACTGGCGCGGGAGCTCACGCAGGACGTTCGCCTGCTGGTCGCGTCCAATCCAACGTTCGGGCTTGATTTCGTTGCGTGCGAAGAAACGTACCGCCGGATCCTCGAGGCGCGGAATCGCGGAACCGCAGTGCTACTCATCTCGGAGGATCTCGACGAGTTGCTTGGCTTAGTCGACAGGGTCCTCGTCATGAGCGCGGGTCGCATAGTCCATGAAGTGTCAGCCGAAGGCGCCGACAAGCGCGTGATCGGCAAATACATGGCGGGAATGAAAGCGGCCTGACTCGAGGGCGCGCATCTGACCAAAATCAACAGGGAGACGTTCGTGGTCACGCAGATCAATCATTTCATCGATGGCAAGCAGGTCCCGAGCGGCACTGAACGCAGTTTGCCCGTCTTCAACCCGGCAACGGGTGAGCAGACGGGCCGTGTTGTGGCCGCCAACGCGGCCGTGGTGGCGGACGCGGTATCCGCCGCGAAGAGGGCGGCGCAGGGTTGGGCCGACACGACGCCTCTTCGGCGTGCACGCGTCCTCAATCGCTTTCTGCGGATCGTCGAGGATCGCGCAGATCAGCTTGCCGACGTAATCGTCTCCGAGCACGGCAAGGTTCACTCTGACGCTCTCGGGGAAGTTCAGCGCGGAATGGAGGTGGTCGAGTTTGCCACGGCCGCTCCGCAGCTCCTCAAGGGCGAACTCACCGAGAATGTCGGTACCCGCGTCGACAGCTATTCTACTCGCCAGCCGCTCGGTGTTGTCGCCGGAATCACGCCTTTCAATTTCCCGGTCATGGTTCCGATGTGGATGTTCCCGGTGGCTCTCGCCTGCGGAAATGCGTTCATTCTGAAGCCGTCTGAGCGCGACCCATCGGCGTCGCTCATCATCGCGGAGTGGCTGAAGGAAGCCGGTCTGCCGGACGGTGTGTTCAACGTGGTGCAAGGCGACAAGGAAGCTGTCGATGCGCTGCTGCATCACCCAGATATTTCGGCGATCAGCTTCGTGGGCTCCACGCCTATCGCGCAGTACATCTATTCGACGGCCGCGAACACCGGGAAGCGCTGCCAGGCGCTGGGTGGCGCCAAGAACCACATGATCGTGATGCCCGATGCCGACATGGATCAGGCGGTGGATGCGTTGATGGGGGCCGCCTACGGTTCCGCCGGCGAACGCTGCATGGCGATCTCGGTTGCCGTGCCGATCGGCGAGGGGACGGCGGATAAGCTGATCTCTGCGCTCGAACCCAAGGTCCGAGGCCTGAAGGTCGGGCCGGGTACCGACCGCGAAGCGGAGATGGGGCCTCTCGTCACGAGGCAGCACCTGGAGAAGGTAAGGAGCTATATCGATGCCGGTGTCGCCGAGGGTGCAAAGTTGCTGGTCGACGGACGCAAGTTCAGGATGCAGGGCTATGAGAATGGTTTCTTCGTGGGCGGTACCCTGTTCGACCATGTCAAGCCGAACATGAAGATCTACAAGGAAGAGATCTTCGGACCGGTGCTGTCAGTCCTTCGAGCGCCGGACTACACGACAGCCGCGCGCATGATCAATGAACACGAATTCGGCAATGGCACCGCCATCTTCACACGTGATGGTGATGCCGCGCGTGAATTCGCCCATCAGATTAAGGTCGGAATGGTCGGCATCAACGTTCCGATTCCGGTGCCGATGGCCTTTCACTCCTTCGGTGGATGGAAAGCATCGATCTTCGGCGACCACCACATGCACGGCCCTGAAGGCGTCCGCTTCAATACGCGAATGAAGACCGTGACCAGCCGCTGGCCGACAGGAATACGAGCAGGTGCTGAATTTGTCATGCCAACCATGTCATGACGGCGTCTCGAAGCTGCATGTTTCTCTTTCTCCCAAACTGCGAGGGCCCTCGGCCCTCGTTTCTTTTTCGGGCCATTTCATTGGCCGCAGTCTTAGAGAAATGATCGAGTCTGCGCAGACAGTTGTGCAAGCGCAGTGCGGACAGGAGTGCGATTCTTCTCCAGATTGCTTGCTCGCTCGAATATGGCGAAGCTGAAGTTTCGGTACCGGCGCGATATCGCATTGTACAACCTAGGGAATTGGCGCACCCGACACCGGTTCGAACGTGTGACCTTGCGTTCGGAGCGCAACGGTCGGCCGACGCGCGACGCGCCCGGTGCTTTCCGAATAGAAGCTGCGCAGCCAGTGGAGATAGTCTCCGCGATTGCGGCTGGCTACACGAACGTGACGACAAACATGCGCCACGGGAAACGCGATTCCACTGGCTCGAACCCCTGACACATAAGCCATAGCGGCGCGCAGCCCCGAACACTGGAAAAAAAAGGAGCGGGAATGACTGTTACATCGAGAATTATCAACAGCTTAGATGGTGCCCCAAGTACGGCCTGCACCTGCCGCTTCATCGTCAGGGCGACGTCTACCAGCGTGAAGGCATCGATCTCGACGTATCGACGCTCGCGGACTGGGTAGGTGCCTCCGCGGTAACCCTGATGCCTCTGGTCGACGCGATCCGGAGCCATGTCTTCGCAGCCGAGCGCATCCACGCGGACGACAGTGTGCTGCAGGAGCACACGGAAAGGATGATCGAAATAATCTGAAAATCTGTCTGCACAAGCTGTGGCAGCGATGAGGGTAGGCCCCTCGGGATCGACTTTCAGGAGTAGGTCTTAAATCACTTCAAGCGGCTTCGCTTAAGAGGCGCGGTCGTGAGCGTTGACCCGAACCGGCCGGCTCTGACCTACGTGCGCGACGAACGTCCGTTTGCCGGCCCAGACCCGCCGGCGGCAATGTTCTTCTACTCGCCCGACCGTGGCGGTGCGCATCCGGAGCAGCATCTGGCAGGCTATGCCGGACTGATGCAGGCCGACGCCTACGCCGGCTTTGGCAGGCTCTACGAGGCCAATCGCAAGGGCGGCCCGACCATCGAGGCCGCGTGCTGGGCGCACGGCAGACGCAAGTTCTTTGGTCTCGCGCGGCTCGGCAAGGCGCCGATCGCGGCCGAGGCGGTCAAGCGCATCGATATTCCGTTCGCCATCAAGCGCGAAATCAATGGTTTTACTGCGCAGGAGCGTTTGCGTGTGCGCCAGGAGCGTAGCCGGCCCCTGATCGTCGAGCTGGAGTCGTGGTTGCGCGAGCAGCGCGCCAAGCTCTCCAGGAACAACGATACGACCAAAGCGATCAAATACTGTCTCAACCGCTTGGATGCATTTGGCCGCTTCCTTGATGACGGACGGCTTTGCATGACGAACAATGCTACTGAGCGTGAGCTACGGGTGGTCGCCGTGGGGCGAAAAAATTGGACCTTCGCCGGGTCCGATGAGGGCGGCCGGCGTGTGGCTGCCATCTACAGTCTCATCGCCACCGCCAAATTCAATGACATCGACCCGCAGGCTTGGCTTGCCGATGTGCTTGGCGCGCCTGCCGGATCACCCTACCAAGCGCATTGACGAACTGCTGCCTTGGAAGTGGCAGCCTCAAAGCGTCGCTCACGCCGCTTAAGTGCGATCAGCCTTCCGCCAAAAACGGCCTAGCCGGGGGCCGTCGCCGGATGCGTACCCATGATGCCACCGCCCCGCTTTCAAGCTTACGCTCAAGCTTTGCAAGATCATCGCTCACGGTTGGGAATTGCGCACAACGACACACGAACCCGCAACGTGAGAAAGTAGCATTGCTCGCGCTCTTACGTAAGAGTTTACGATCGAGCCAAATGCGGTAGGGTCAGTTCACCTTTACCCGCCGCAACCGAGAGGTTCAATTTCTCGGCGGCAGCGCCGAGCACCGGCACGGAAACGGCACTCTCCCGCGCTAGGCGCACAGCACACTCAATATCCTTTGCAGAATTCGCAATAGAGATTGCCAATACATCTGGTTTCTCACCCAGCAGAAAGGCCGCGAAAGCTTGGAATATCCCGCTGTTTGTGGAGCCGCGTCCGACCAAAGAGCGGAGGGTTACAAGATCCATCTCAAGACTATTAGCAAATTGGCAGACCTCGGCGGCGACCGCAGCTATGCCCATAGTCATGCTGTTGTAAACAAGCTTGAGCTTGTGGCCGTCTCCAACATCTCCAGCATGCATAACGGTCTCGCAAAATGCAGCGAGAATGCGTTCAACGATAGGAAAGAGCTTTGGATCCGAGCCAACCATCGCGTTGAGAAGGCCGAGTTCCGCTTGTTCGGGGCTCCGTGTTACCGGTGCATCAATAAAGCTTAGACCTAGCTTTTCGGCTGTTTTGGCCAATGCAATCGTCGAAGCAGGGTAAGAGGTCGTGCAATCGATTATCAAACCGCCTTGGGACATATGGACAAACAGTCCATCTTGCTCCAGGCACACCGCCTCAACTTCACGGCTGGATGGTAAGGACAAAATGACGACGCCTACATGCTGCGCCAACTCAGCGATCGAAGTATGTTCGCGGGCCCCTGCACGAGTTAGACGATCAGCACCACACCGGTTCTTGTTGGCTTTGATATAGAGCTCGCATTGGCGACGTAATAGGCTGATGCCTATACCTGTTCCCATGCGCCCAGCTCCGATTAGGCCTATGCTCTGCTTGATCGTATTGGGAGAGGCGTATGCTGATGATCCCTTGCTCATGATTCAGCATTCCGAAAAAAGCCATGCCCTTGTAGGATGGGCAATAGCTCGTGATGGTTGTTGATGGTGTAATCTGGACGCGCGGCTTCCAGGCGCGCCGCCGAAACAAATCCACCTGTAATGGATATGCTTGTCAGACCGAGATTGCGCGCAATATCAGTCTCGACGGGCATATCGCCGATGATGAAGGTTGAGGACGGATTCAGGTTGTACCTGTGCATATAAAGGCGAAGCCGCTCTCCTTTGCTCATCGATTTGTACTGCGTGGCGCGGCTTTCAAAGGCGAGCACATCGGTGATGTAGTTATCAACTCCAAGTCTCCTCAGCTGGGATTGTAGAGGCACGACTATATGGTTGCTAACGATGATGAGTAGAGCGGATTCCCGGCGCGCTAACTCGAACACTCTGCGCGCCCCCTCACGTAAATCGGCTTTTTCCGCAAGAGGCTCGTATGTGTCGTGGAACAGTGCGCCCTCGTCACGCTCTACTGCCGCAATCTCCTCCTGCGACATTCCAAGGCTACGAAAGAGACGAGAGAGGGGGACATCACAATGCTCTCGAAAGGTGTCTATATCGATGCGCGGATGACCAAAATGGCCCAAAATTACATTGGTCGTTTCGAGCAGCGCGTACGTGTCATCGAGCAGTGTTCCGTTCCAGTCAAATACGAGGGCGGGTTTCATGATCCTGACCCCAGACAAGGATTAACAGGAAGAGCGGCCAGCAACGTCTCCAAGCTTCTGTCCGCGCGCTGCCGTCCAGCGGGGGTCGGCATCTCGAACGTGAAGGGTGACAAATCGATGCCCTCTAGCCTGTCGGCCAGTACGGATACTAGGGCGCGGAAGGGCAGATAAGTTATTGTCGCTGCTTGGATCGCTGTCGCAATGTTGCTTTCAATGGTTCTGAGGACTGGCAAGTCCATCCTGTGGAAGCGAAGGCACTGGGCGCGCAGTTCAGGCGGCAGTCGCTTCAATGCCTGCCAGAATGCGAGCTCATCTAGCGTTTCAATACCCATGCCGTAGTAGTTTGGAGCAACTATAGGTGGCGAACCGATCGCCCAATGTACGGCTCTGGCTCCGGCGGCAAGGAGCATTGTTGTGACGGCCTGGCTGGTATCGCCTCGAATGAGTGCCTCGTCGACGACTACTATGGTCCGTCTAGCGACGGCAGGTTCCGACACCCGATACTTCTGAGCGATACGAGCTTGCCGGCCCCTGGGTCTGCCGAGGAGCGTTCGCTCCAGAAAGTGCGTTGCAACTACGTCATCACGCTCGGCGAGCACGCCCTGTTCGGCGAGAGAGTCAAACAGACCATCGGCGTACGGCCCCCCAGTATTTGGCATGGAGGACACGATTGGCGGCGTCACGAGTGGCTCTGCTTGAACCCGCTCGGCAACGATTCTCCCCAAGGCGAGCCCGATGCTGTAACGGGTATGAAGATGTGAATGGCCCTCGACCGACGTGTTCGGACTTCCCAAATAAAGAGTTTCGTAGGCGCAGAGTTTGGCCCTATATCGTCGGCTGTTCAGGGCATGGTCAACGCTGTCGCCCGTCTTCGCGTCCACACGCTGTATGCTCCCAGGCAAGAGCTGCTGGGTCTTACCTTTCAAGCCGGCGAAGGCACAATTCTCAGAGGCAAAGAGCAAAAATCCGTTGTCCGTGCGCATAGTCTCCAATGGTCGCAAACCACTTCGACTGCGGTATGCAACAAGATTTCCGTCCCTATCTATCAAGAGCGCGCTGATGGCGCCGTCGACACGATCATCAATTTCGCGAAAGATGGCCTCGTAGTTTGCGGGTAAACCGTGGCGCCAGTAGTCTCGTTCACAAAAGCGTTCAATCCACTTTAGCAAGAGATCGGAGTCTGTGTTGGCGTCTGTCAGTTGCTCGTGCGCCAATAATTCGTCCCTTAGTTCATCAGCATTGACAAAAGCACCATCCAGAGAAATTGCAAAATAGCCGCTAATGCCTGTACCGGCGGGAATTGGCTGCATATCGCCATCACCTCCAGATCCACAGGATCTGCTACGGATCTGCGCGATTGCAACATGAGGCCGAAAGCGCGGATCTTGTTCGATGCAGTCAATGCGTACTGAATTATCGGCCGATTGAAATGCCCTTCCATATCGGATCCCACGCTCTTGCATGAAAGCAGCGACTACGACACCTGCTTGCCCACGGAGTGCAAGTGTCGGAATCATAGTCTTCAACTGATTTACAACACGCGGCGATGGTTCGGTTGAAGAGCAGAGAAACGCACCGGCGACACCGGACATATAGTCACCCAATTTTTTAAGGAGCCGATCTGGCGGGTCGTTTCCATGCCTAATGTGCTTATGAAGCCGGGACTTCGCTTCATCCTTAAGCAAGCGTCGTACCATTGCTTCGCCACCTCGAGATCGCGAAGAATTGGGATAAGTGCCATTTTAGTCGGGCAACGATTACTATGGGTCGTTCAGGTCCAGACATTTTGTCGGAGATGGTACAAGGTCGTACGAAAAGCACCACGCAGGGCGGCGCCCTCCGGAGCCCAGAGACAAAGTCTGCCGCGAGCTCGGGTGCCAGGCAGTTTCCTCGGACATGTGCAAGCCGCCCGAGGCTTTCTGATTTGTAAGCGTCGTTCTCAGGCCACGGCTTTGAGGTCGTGACGGCAATAAGCCCACGGAAGCAGCTCATCGATGTTGCTGTTTGGATGGCCGTTGACGATCCTGGTGAAGGCATCGGTCAGATAGGCAAG
>NZ_JADYVJ010000022.1:0-65239 GCF_020193715.1 Bradyrhizobium sp. IC4060
TCAAGCCGTCGCACCGGCTCCGTGATAGCACTATGCACAGTGTCCATTCTAAGCCTAACGGTCCGAACAAACCGCAGACTCGCAGATCACCCCGTCATCCGGAAGGTGGCCGCTGAACAGCGCTTACTCTGATTTGCCACTTGTGCGTTCGATTTTGCAGTGAGCCGAGGCGGTCTTCACGCAAGACCCAGGATCAAAAATGGGAGTCACGACATCCCAGCAGGTCTTTAATGTCGGCGGCATTTCGTTTTTTTCGAGCAAGCATCGGCAGAGATGACGAGGAAAAGGTGCCGCCGTGTCTCGTCAATACCGAGCAAGAGCAGATCTAGACCGATGAAAGGCACCCAAGACGGTGTGCAGAGAAGGCTAGCGCATGTTCATGCCGTTCGCTCGAACGGTCCAAATGCATCTGGAGCGGTCTCTTCGCGTCACGAAAAGTCGGCCGCGCTCACGCTCACTATTTCGGTCGAACATCGGCTACGCTGGTGACGGGCGGGGGAAGGTCCGAAGGCTGGGACTATCACTGGCAGATGCTTGATGAGGGCTATCTGGTGGACGGAACGACGGCCCGATCAAGGGTGATTCCTGGTGCGCTTGCTTATGTCAAGCACCGTCTCCTACGAACCCTGAGCGAAGGCGACACCGTCAAGTCTCGATGTTCTCGGAAGCCACAAGTCGTCAGGCAGATGATCCAGGCTGCGACGGCAGGCTCTGGTACTTTCCGCTATACCCGCCAGACCTCAACCTGATCGAACAGGCATTCTCCAAAGACCAAACACTGTTTGCGGCAAGCGCAGAACCGCACCATCGAGGACACTTGACGCTACATCGGTCACCTCATCGAGGGTATTCTGTCTCGCGAATGCGCAAGCGACCTCGCCAACGCCGGTTATGCCTCCGTCAAAATGCGAGACACTCTAGAGCTTATCTTGCGCGATGTGGCGATAGCTTTCGGCGGGCGCAGTTAGGAATGGATCGTGTTAGCGGCTCCGGGGGATATCGGTTGAGAAGTCCAATTGCGGCACTGGTGATGTTCTTTTCTCGCATAGGTGAGAAATCGAGATAAGGCAGTCGGACTTGATATACACGAGCGCTGGTCTGAGCCGGGCGGTGGAATGTCGAGCAGATCGGCTTCGTTAATCTTTGGCGCGATGGAGTGAGACCATCCAACTCACGCCATTGTAAGTGTCGTTTCTATTCAACTCGAATATGGCATCTTTGCCATCACCACGACATAGTGTTTGATTGCATCGACCGAAGCGAGCCCTGGACGCACGTCGTCGACGCTGGCCGGATCAACTACTAATAATGGCGATTGATCAGCGGAATAGTGCATGGCATTTCTCAGTGAGACGCAAGACCAGGCACCGTCTACAAGCGTAGCATAGAAGGCGAGCTGCATTGTGTCATCCTCGACGGGCCCTGCCGAGGCGGGGCAGCGTAACCCTGGTAGTTACACAATCCACAAGGTGTTGATGCTGTGTAATCGTGCGCAATCTCATTTGCGCGAAAAGCTCAGCAACTTCGAGGAGGGCAGAACCTTGTTCCTTCGCGGGCGAAGACAGGCTGGCGCTTTGTGCAACGACAGTCGGATCAATGATCACACTATTTAGTGTTCGGCACAATTTGTCTCGCCTGCCTCGGAGAAGTCCGGTGCCGCCGCGGAAAGTTCGTCACGCTGTCTCTCATCTTATCGGACTGTGAGCCGCGACAACAAGGCTGCCGGTGATGGAGGAAAAATGTGCCGTTTTGCGTGAACCTTTCAACCGCACCGAGTGTGGCCGGTTTGCCAAACCACTAAGATAAAGGCGTTCGCGTGTCTTGGTTCACTCCCATCAGTTTCGACGACTGCAGGAGGTCACAGTATGCTGTCGCGCTCGACATCGTTCAGTTCTAGAAAGTATATGCCCGGTGACCAGTACGTGGTTACGGGGTCTGCCGCTATCGGAGGCCGATTCATCGATCTAGGGAATGACGAAATCGTCCAGCCACTCTTATCAGCGCGCGAAAAGACAATGGAGCCGGTCAATTCACGGCCGAGCGGCTACTTCGATCCTACCGGCCTCATGCCGCTCCGGAAAGCTGTCGCCAAAAGGCTCGCCGCCCAAACAGGCATTGAGTGGACAGCGGAAGAGATCGTAATCACTGCAGGTTCAAACAAAGCACTGCTCTATGCTGCCTTGGCCGTCCTGAAGGGGGGCGATGAGGTTATCATTATTCGCCCCTGGCAGCCGGAGGTCCCTCCCCTGATTCTTGCCCTTGGCGCAGTACCAGTATTCGTCGATGCTCAACGACCAAGATATACTCCTGATGTCAGCTCTATTCGAGCTGCTGTCACACCACGAACGAGAGCTATAATTATTCATTCCCCTAACAATCCGACTGGCGCAGTCTACAACCGAACAACACTGCACAATATCGGCGAGCTCGCTATCGAACTCCGGATATGGATCATTTCGGATGAGTGCTACTCTAGTTTCGTATTCACTGGTTTCCATCGCCACGAATCGATCGTCACCGTCCACCCTGGCGTACGGTCGCGGACAATCATCGTCAATCCACGTTCAAAGTGCCTAGCAATGGCTCGATTTCGCTTGGGTTATTTGGCGGCGTCCGCGCCTATCGCGCGAGCTGTGGGAAAGCTTCAGAGTCGTGCAGGGACAACTCCAAGTCCAGCCGTCCAGGAGGCTGCTCTTTACCACCTTAAAGTAACCGAGGGCCATGTTGAGCGGGAGACATACAACTGGCTGGTCAGCGCTCGCGACATTGGTCTTCACATTCTTTCTGATTTACGTGACGTAGCCCCGCCTCGCGCCGATGGTGCGTTCTTCTTCTACCTCGATCTGAATAGGCTTGCATCAGCTTTGCAGGCCGACGGTCGAATTGGAGCGACGAATGATATTGCGCGGCGGCTTCTGAAAGAAACTAACGTAGGATGCGTTGCCGGTGACACGTTTGGCGACGTCAACGGCCTGCGTCTCTCCTTCGGCAGTCCGCCTGAAGCAGTGGCTATCGGACTGAAGCGTATCGTCCAAGCGCTGAATAGCCTTAGGCTTGAAGAACCACAAGTCCGATCTCATCACACGGAAGACATCGATATGAATAACAGCCTCAGGCCATGAAATGGCGGCGTGGGTAGTGCCGGTGGCCTTAAGACCGAGAGTCGCTTGGATTGTGAAATTGAACCCGAGAGCCGCCGCAGCTTCTGGCGATCACGGCTCCTGATCGAGGCTCCAATGAAGCGATCGGTCAGAGATATGACTGGTTCCTGCCACGCGCCAGAGGGCCACTCGGCCATCCCTGTGATGGTCGCGCGTTGCGGACGCTATCGTCCGCACTGAAGTGCTTGCCCCCTCTGTCGATCGAGTGGGCGCATGTCGGCAATGGTAGGTCGGCCGCATTGCGCAAAACTCAAGCCGGGGTCTTCATCTCGGGCCAGATTCTGCATCATCAATCCAGAGCTGCGTCACGCTCCTCCATCATCATCAGGTCACCGGAGGCCGAGGTCATCCAGGCGCGGTTAGCTCAAATGACGCGCCGGCGAGGGTGCCAACGTGCTCCTCTCGGCTGTCCGCAACAACTTCCGCGGCGTTGACGCCTCTCAGAGAATTCCTGGCCGCGCCGTGGGACCCCTACGGCGACCGCATGTCCAGCCAAGCTCAATACGGCTTCTTAACGGACGACTGGCTAGTGCTCTCCAACGAGCGTGAATTCCCTTACTAACTGGCAGGAGCGCGCTTCTGCTGGAACGTCAACAACAATCCGCGTAGTAAGACTTCATGCGTCCGTAAGTCAACCGTTTGGCATGAACAACCTTGTTAGCTCCCAGTGACTCGCCTACGGGGCTTTCGTCCACATCGTACCATCGCACCATACGTGATCAACGCGCCCCCACTCGCAAGCCGCTGCGACACTTGGGAAGAATCCACGTCCATGGTGGTTGGCGCTTGTATTGCAAAGCAGCGGAATGCCAGTCAGCTTTTCGTATTCGATTAGAAGCTCGGCGACTTTGTGCTGAGAGGTTCTGCAAATCGTCTGTAGCCGCGCAGAGCCGTCGAGATGTACAATGGCCGGGATTCTGTCTCGCCACTCTGCTCTCGTCTCGTGATCAAAAAGCATGTAAGGGTCCCGCGTTCCAGGATCAAAGATATCGGGCGCACGATCCTCCAAGCAGATCGGCGCCACTGGTCTGAAGTGTTCGCGAAGTTTGATGTCGTTGAGATGATCTTTCATTCTCGATGATGTTGGGGCTGCGAGAATGCTTCGGCTGCCCAATGCGCGAGGTCCGAGCTCGGCGCGGCCGGAAAGAAAAACCACCGGCTTGTTGCTCGCGAGGATGGTAGCAAGTTCATGCAAGCTGCACGGCGTGGACCTCCATTCGAGTGGTACATCACAATGTTCCAAGGCCGGCCCACTATACACCGACCAATCTAAGGGTGCGAAACCTTTATCCGCCACCATCGCACAGCAAGCCGCACCGATTGCGGAGCCGCTGTCATTTGGGAACGGGGGCACCCAGATAGCATCGAACAGGCCTGCCGCTCGTAACGCGCTATTCCATTTGATATTGAGACCGCAGCCACCAGTAATGCACAGATTGCGTGCTGAAAAGTCCGAATGGCGCTGTATTGCATTCGACATCTCCTGGACGAGCAGACGTTCGAGGAAGCAATGAAAGGATGCGAGCACATCCTCGGGGGACGAAGTCTCCAAGCGACGCGCGCTAGCATCAAAGAACTCATGCGTGGTCGCAAGTGCGGACTCCATGCTCGGAACGTCCGTGCGGTAGCTGGCAAGGTTCGTCTCAGCCGCGAAGACCTTATGATAGAGATCTTGAAAGACCGCGACAATGTCTTCATTAACAGACCCGAGCGCGATATAGGCCATCAGTTTCCCGGCAACACCTAAATTGAGTTTGCCCGCACCGCCGGGGTCTAGCTTGCCGGGATCACCCAAGTCCCAGTTGGCGCGCTTCACCTGCTTGTATGGTCCAAAGTGAAGGCCCGCAGCGGCATAGACGTGCCCGATCATAGGGAAAAGACATTCGACGAATCGAGCGCTCCTGCGTTCTACGTGATAGAGACGTGGAAATGTGCCGCCATCCCATAAAAGGCAGAAAGCGGGCTGCCCAGCTTTGGCAAAGGGGCTGGTGCAATATGCGGCGGCCACGTGGCTCGTCACATGTGGAAAACTTATGTATGGATAGTCCGCGCCGTCGAGTCTAAGACCAAAGCCCTCATGTGAAGCAAGGACGCTCACTGCGTCCTTTTCAACATAGGGACCGCCTTTGAGGGCGATGGGTGCTGTCCCGCTGAGGACCCGGAATTGCGACTCGCGCTTGCCTACCCAGCCGTCGACGACGAACTGATCAACTTTCCCTGGATGCAGGCCGTGTTCCGCCAAGGCAAGGACGATTGCATCGAGATTGTCGATCGTTTGATACCGAGGGTTGTTGTTACGCTTTTCCTGCTCGATACAAAAGATAAGCCGTTCGTCCTCGACGAGAGCGACAGCTCCGTCATGCGTCAGCTTGATACCGCAGATGCGCATAGTGCCTCCATGATTTTGAAGTGATCAGAGCCGCTTCGGAAGTATGCGGGTACGTAGTCACCGCCCAAGGCACTGCTCGCGGGGACTTCCATCAACGCTCGAAACCCCAAGTTCACATCT
The DNA here is from genome assembly GCF_020193715.1 of Bradyrhizobium sp. IC4060. NCBI lineage: Bacteria > Pseudomonadati > Pseudomonadota > Alphaproteobacteria > Hyphomicrobiales > Nitrobacteraceae > Bradyrhizobium > Bradyrhizobium sp. IC4060. The sequence continues at coordinate 5,671 of NZ_JADYVJ010000022.1, forward strand.
GTTCCACCGTTAGGGGACGCTGATCTCATCGCAAAGAGCCGATTAGTAGGTGCCGCGCGAGGTGCAGAGCAAAATTGAGGCCAGTCGAGTTGGAGAATTGTTTGCGATTTCACGGCTGCATCGAGTGGTCACAGACAATTTGTAAGAGTTCTGACATCTGGGCGTATGTTTTCGGCGAGAGTTTGCAATACGTTTATCGAGAGGGAACGTTCTGGCACGCAAGGAGCGAGACCGCCGCCGGCATCCGATGTGCCCTCTCAAGTAGAAGCTGGAGAACGCAACGGTCGACTATCGAGAGCGACCGTAGGCTGATCATGGGAAGCGCGTCGCAGGCCATGGAAAACTGGCCCTCGGCATCACGAGAAATTGCCCCTGCTTGGATAGCGCGGGAGAGAGCGAAGGAACGAGAACGAACGACGGAAGGCTCGTCTCGGATTGATCCACCGGGGGAGCTGATGAAGACATCGAATGATGTGGTGGAGATGTTGCGCCAAGTGGCGTGCGGGTGGGGTCTGAAGCGGATTGCGCCACAGCTGGGCGACGGGCATTACGGTGAAGGACTACGTGGCGGCGGGCGGCGGTCGCCTGAGCGCCGGAAATGGCTCCATGGACTCGAGGGTAGGCTGCGCAAGAGGTTCATTCGGCACGGCGGCGATGCGGATCTGGTGCGCCAGGACCTGTTGGTCGGAAAAGGCGTGGCTGTCAGCCCGCGAACGTGGCAACCCTGCCGTGCAGCCCTATCGTTAGGTGCTGAAGGCCGAAGCGCTGGCGACGACGCGGTTTCGAGACGGGCAGCGGCAGATGGACGTCGGCGAGCGTCTAGTCGAGATCGGGGAGGTGTAGATCAAGGCATTCGTATCTGGCGACGCCTGGGCATTCGCGGCGGCTGCATGTCGGTGCGTTTCGAGCCGCGAAGAGTCGATTCAGTTTAGCCGCAAGTTCATCGCGCTCGCGAAGCATTGGGCTTCTGTCCTCGCGCCTGTGCGCCGTGTCGGGCGTACACGAAGGCCAGACGGAGAATGGCATCGGCGACTTGAAGAAGAACGCGCTCGCGGGCGTTCCTTCGCGGGCTAGGAGGCATTCGAGGCGCATCTCGCCAAGTGGGAACGTAAGGTGGCGAACGTGCGTACCTACGACACGACTTGGCGAGGCGCCGATCGCTCGTGTTGGGCGTGACCAGGCAGACCGGTTGAAGCCGCTCTGCGGGCAGCCGTCGCTGGATCGTTGCGCGAACTGACCGCCTGGCGCCGAGCTCTTCGTCGCCGCGGGATGTGGCGCTGGGAGAGCGGTTCAGCCAGGCATGGAAGCCCGAGCGCGAAACCCTCAGCGCATCGCGTAGCCGTTCCACCGGCCAGACCGCCCGGTGCTTTGCGATGAAAACGAACTTCATGTCGCTTCCTCCGCGAGAAGGCTGCGGGCCTTTTTTAGGATATCCCGCTTGGCCTTCAATTTGGCGACCTCACGGCGCAACCGATCGATCTCCTGCTGCCGGCTTCATCTGCCCGTGGCCGGGAAAGGCCTGCACTGGATCGGAGCCCAACGCCTTCACCCGCTCGCGCAGAACGCTCTCATGAACATCCAGGTCGCGCTCAGCCTGCGCCACCGAAACACCCACGCTCCCTGACCAGCTTCACCGCCTCGATCTTGAACTCACGATTGAAACTTCCGTCTTTTCACCGCCCATCTCCGGCTTCAGACACACCTAATCTCGGTGTCTATCCAACCGGCAGCAGCCCGGCATGATGGGCCTGTCGGAAGGAGACACCTGGATAGGCAGCGGCGGTCGCACCTCCCAAAGCCAGCAGGGCACCCCAGCCTGCGCCAACCAACGTGAGCAGCCGGTCGAGCGCCACATCATCGCGCAGCCCCAGGCATGCATCGGTACTCCCCAGTTTGCTGATGAGCAGCTTATAGAATTCCGATCCCGCTCCGTGCCGTGGCAACAAGAGCGTCTCAATCCTCAACTCCCCCCAATGAACCACATTGTGCGCCCTAAATGGATGGTTCTCGGGACAGCGGGGACAACGCGTTCGCTCCAGACCGATTGGATTGGGCTCTGCTACGAAAGCAATATCAATTGCAGGACTGATGAGATCGGAGATCAGTTGGACTCTCGCTCGGTCGACTAGATGAGAATCGAAATTAGCGCCGCCGGTGCTCGAGGAGCGTGGCCCGCAGATTGCCGGCCAAGAGGGAAGTGTGAACGCCGGTGATCAATCGGCCGTTCTCGCTGCGCGAATGGATATTGAGGCGAGCGGTCAGTGCTCCGGATCGTCGACGATACACCGGGCAGCATTGAGGAATTCCTGACCTTGGATAATTGGTCCCGTGCCGCCGTTGGTGCGCTCCAAGAGGGTGCTACCCACGTTGTGTTCGAAGTTGCGCAATCAGCGACTCAGCGTCCACTGTTGGATTCGGAGTGCCCTCGGCTTGGCGCAGGCTTCGATGCTGAGAAACGGTGATTGTCCAGCGTAGATCGCGAAATTCCACCGCCACTCTCGAAGAGCAACCCGAACTCGCGTGGTTCAGTCAAATGCTACCATTCCAAATCGGAGTTGGGTCAATCGCAAATTCAACTTGGCACTGGCATGTCCTTCCGAATTGATCGGAAGCATGTTTCAATCGATGAAAGGGGTAGAACCGGTCGGGAATATTCATTTTGGTGACGCCATCCTTCGCGAGCCTGCCTCAGGCCAGTCGCTTGCCAAACTGCTGTCCAGCGAGAGCGCGCGGCTGAAGGCCGAGGGCGGCGAGTCACTGACAGTTTATGAGCCAAAAGCAAAGGAAGATCTTGAATTATCGGGGCTCTTCCGTTCTTCCAACTATCTGAAGCTGGCGGGTGTCTGCCTTTGTCCCAATCGGCGGCTGCTTTTTAGTGAGGCCAATCTTTTGATCTTACTCAATCTTACCCAAACCTTTGAGTGAAAGGGACGCTCGGACGAAACAATGATGGCTAGCCTTCCCCTGCCGCGGCCTGGAACCGAAGGGGCACGTGGATTTCCGGGCCAAAGAGCCCAGAGGAGGGATTGATGCCAAGGAAGCTCGCCGCTCTTCGCGACCATTCGACGAATTTTGCCAGAAACGCTCTCATCTGCTCGACGCTTTTGGTCGGAGCGGTCGGAACACTCAGCCCAACCAAAGCCGACGACCTCAATTGGCGGCAGTTCGAAGGTACATCGATTGTTTGGGCATACGACATCCATCCATATGCGGATGCGGTCGCGGCCCAGTTGCCCGAATTCGAAAAGCTGACGGGCATCAAGGTGACACCGGAGCTTTATCCGGATGATGCGTACTGGAATAAGCTCACCATTCAACTGAGCACCAAGTCGCCGAGCTGGGATGTTGTGGGGACGGGGATTCAGCCCGCCTGGGATCTCGCACCAGGGCAGTTGCTTGAGCCGCTCGATCGCTATCTGAACGATCCAAACCTAACGGCGTCCAGCTACGACTACAAGGATTTCTTCCCTGCACTGCGGAATGCGCTCACCTGGAAAGTGAAGGAAGGCCAGATCGAGCCGGGAGGCGGTCAGGTATGGGGCATCCCGCATGGATTCGAGAACATCCAGCTATTTTACCGCAAGGACATCTTGGACAAATACGGGATCAAGGTTCCGACAACGCCGCCTGAGATGTCGGCCGCTTGCGAGAAGCTCAAGGCGTCCAATCCTGCCATCACGCCATTGGGCGTACGCGGCGTGCGCTTTTGGAGCAGCATCCACACAGCCGCAATCTCGATCGCCAAGTCCTACGGAGTCCACGATTTTATCCTCAAGGACGGAAAGCTGGAAACGGGTCTCGACTCGCCCGAGTCGATCGCCTTCCACAAAGACTATGTGGACATGATCAAGAAGTGTGCGGCTCCATCCTTCGCCAACGACAACTGGTACCAGGTGGTCGATGGCATCAGCTCCGGACGTACGGCGATGGCAATTGATTCCAATATGTTCGGGTTCTGGAACAACGTGGCTGGCAAGCCCGCTTCGGGCAAGATCGCATTCGCACCTCCATTGCACGCTCCGAACAGCAAGAACTTCGAATCGAACATCTGGATCTGGTCTTTGGCGATGAATGCTGCCTCCCAGAAGAAGGGTGCCGCCTGGCTGTTCATCCAGTGGGCAACGTCGAAGCAGGTAGAGTTGAACGGCGCGGTCGCCGGCAAGCTCGTCAACTCTCCGCGCGCCTCCACATGGAGCGACAAGGCTTGGCTGGAATATGCGGCAAAGCCCGAATTCAATAACTTTGTCGATACGTTCAAGAGCGTGCAGGACAGAGCAGCGCTCGCTTTCACGCCGCGGGTCGGATTCGCCGAAGCAATGAACGCCTGGGCCGTCGCCATGCAGAAGATGGTCAATGGCGCCGATGTGAAAACGACGCTGACCGATCTCGCCTCGGGAATCCGCTCGTCAATGTGAAGCCGAAAAGGGGCGGCAAGGTCAGTTGCAGCCGCCTCGCATCCTAGAGTTAGAGTGATGGATCCTCGAGGGATTAACGGGACCGTGACGCTACAGCCTACGGCCGGTCAACTTGCCTCGTCGAAGGACGAGCCGGTGAAAAGTGCCGGCGAGTGGCGTCTCGACTGGTGGAGCATTGCCGCGGTCGTACCCGCTATCGTCGTCCTGCTCGGCTTTCTTTTCCTGTTCTTCTACGGAATCTTTCAGTCTCTTACAGATTTCCGGTTTGGACGACCGCTGGTCCACTTAGTTGGGTTCAACAACTATGCAGCCCTGATCAAGACTGAAGATTTCTGGAGCAGCGTTCGCGCGACCCTCAGCTACGCGGGATTGGCTGTACTAGTAGAAGCCATATTTGGACTTGCGCTTGCAAAGCTATTCGCCACGGAGGTGTTCCTTGCACGTTTGATGCGGCCTGTCATTCTGCTGCCACTCGTCCTTCCGCCGATGAGCGTTGCTCTCATGTGGACGACGATGATGGACCCGCAAAACGGGATTCTGAATTATTTGCTCTCGCTTGTTGGGATCAGCCGCTTTGCATGGATTTCGGATCCAACGACGGCGATGTTCTCCCTGGTTCTCATCGACGTGTGGACCTACACGTCTTTCTTCGCACTGATCATCTTTGCCGGTCTACAGGGCATCAACGACGAGGTGAGGGAGGCCGCTCGGGTCAACGGCGCGAAAGGTTGGGCAACCTTCCGGTATATCGAGTTACCGCTCGTCGCTCCATATATTCTGATTGCCGCGGTATTTCGGCTGATCGAATCCCTCAACCAGTTCGACATCATTTTTGGGACCACGCAAGGAGGGCCGGGCGATAGCACCGCCGTGCTTTCGGTACGCGCCTACATTGTCGCCTTCCAGAATCTTGCCTTTGGGCGCGGTGCCGCGCTCATGGTAATCAATTGGTTGATAGTGCTCGTCGGAGCGTTTGCCATGGTCAAGCTGTGGCGCTTCGTTAGGCAGCGTGTAAGCTGAACGAGGTCGCCAATGCGTTTGAGACGATCAACCTCTACCAGTCTGATGCTGAATGTCCTGGTCGCTGCTTGCGCGCTGATCCTGACGTTTCCCCTCGTCTGGATCGTGATGATGTCGCTCAAACAGCAGTCCGAGGTCATGACGTGGCCGCCGACGTTCATATTCACGCCAACGCTGGAGAACTTTCGCGTCCTCTTTGACGTCGCCCAGGCCGGCGCGACCAGTTACGGTACCATCAAGGTTGATTTCCTGACACCGATCGCGAACAGCGTAGTGATTGCGTTTGGCGCCGTTACGATCTCTGTGCTCGTCGGAGTGCCCGCCGGATACGTGCTGGCGAGGCGCGACGTACCTTTCAAGGAAGATATCGCTTTCTTTATCCTGGGCTTCCGCTTTGCTCCGGCGTTGCTGGTCGTCATCCCGCTCTTTAGCGTTTTCCAGAGAATTGGGCTGTACGATACCTATTTCGGGATGATCTGGGTTTACCAGGTCGTCACCCTGCCGATGATCGTCTGGCTGAGCCGCTCCTATATCGAAGACATCCCGAAGGACATCGAGGAAGCGGCCGCCATGGATGGTGCAAAGCCGTTCCGCATCGTGCTGCACATCGTGCTGCCGCTCTTAAAGCCGGGTCTGATAGGCGCCTCATTGCTCATTTTTCTGCTCGCATGGCACAACTTCGCGCTCGGTCTGATCTTGAGCTCGACCAGGGCGCCGGTGACGGTAGCTCTTCTCAAGCTGCTCAATCCGGGCGTCCAATTCTACCCCGTCATGGCCGCCGGACTTGTGGTGACCATGGTCATTCCCGTCGTTCTGATCGTCCTCGGCCAGCGTCATCTTGAACGTGGTCTTACCTTCGGTGCCGTGAAATGAGCCCCAGGCCATTGATGTTCTTCGGAACGACCAATCTTGATCTCTGCTTCAATGTCGAGCGGCTTCCGACACCGGGCGAAAGCCTCATGGGAGCCTTGAACCGCAACCCCGGAGGCAAGGGCGCCAACCAGGCTGTTGCTGCTGCTCGGCTTGGACTGCGCCCACACTTTTACACGCGGCTCGGAGACGATGATGCCGGTCGATCGCTGTCGCTGTCCCTGCGGGATGCGGGCGTTCGCGCTGACGCTATCGAAGTGTGCCCAGGAGAAATATCGGGATCAGCTCTCGTTCTGGTCGGTGACGATGGCTCCAACATGATCGTCATAGATCCCGGCGCTAATCTGAACGTCACCCCTGCCATGATCGATAGAGCCGCGGAATTCATTGAGCACGACGCGATCGTTGTTGCCGAGATGGGCATGCCGATTCCCGCTCTTAATCGCCTCTTTGAGATGAAACGGGCAAAGGGATTTGAACTCATTTTCAATCCAGCGCCCGTTAGAGCCGGGCTTTCATCGGCGGCATGGAGAAACGTCAATTTCGTCACTCCGAACCAGACCGAAGCTTTTGAGTTAACCGGGGTCGAGGTGCACGACTTTGAGAGTGCCGCTCACGCCGCCGGAAAACTACTCGACCTCGGTCCAAACGCAGCGCTGATTACTCTCGGCGCGCAGGGGGCCTTTTACGCCGATGCGGAGCGGGCTTTTGCCCTGCGGGCATTTCCCGTGAAGGTCGTTGACACGACCGCTGCGGGCGATGCGTTCAATGGGGGCTTCGCAGCGTCACTCGCCCAGCGGCTGCCGTTGCGAGAAGCCGTCAAAAGGGCGCTGGCAGTGGCCGCATTGTGCGTGACACGACGCGGCGCCCAAAGCTCCATGCCGACCGGCGAGGCCGTCGACGAGTTCCTGAAATCCCAAACGATCTTGGAGTTGTAATGACCGAACAGTTCTCAGTTGCAGACAGGACCGTGCTCGTCACCGGGGCCGGCGGCGGCATAGGCTCCTCCATTGCCAATGCCTTCCGCCAAGGCGGAGCAAACGTCCTCGCGACAGACGCGAACCTGGAGAACCTCCGGGACATTCTGACGAGGTTACCTCACGGGAACGGCATACTGCCAATGGCGATGGATGTGGCGCGCGAGGAAGACGTTGCAAGGGTTCTCGACGAGATCGCCAGGCTGTTCGGCAGGCTTGACGTGTTGATCAACAACGCCGGCATAAAATCGGCCCAGCCGCTTCTCAGCGGCAATGCTGACAAGATAGAGCGCACCATACAGATCAACTCGGTCGCCGTGCTGCGCTGCTCGAAGCTGGTCATCGAGCGTTTTATGAACAGCAAAGGCGGTCGCATAGTCAATGTCGGCTCCTCACTGTCCTCGCAAGGCGCCGTTTTCAACTATCAGGCCGGCGGAGCCGACTATTGCTTGTCGAAGGCGATCGTTCACGACGTAACCAAGCTCCTCGCCTACGAATGCGCTCCTCTCAACATCAACGTCAACGCAATCGCGCCCGGCATCATCGATACACCCATGCACGGCCGTCCGCGGGAGGAGACCGAGGCACGGCATAGTGGCCGAATTCCTTTGGGGCGGGTCGGATTGCCCGAGGATATCGCTGGGCTTGCGGTCTTCCTCGCAAGTCCCGCAGCCTCCTACATGACCGGGCAGATCGTTCATGTGAACGGCGGGATGCTGATGAATGGCTAGCGCAGGCTCTCACCTCAGCTGGCCACCAATCCAAGGCATCATCTCGGATCTGGACGGGGTGGTCTATCGCGGGCACGCAGCGATCGCAGATGCGATAGGAGCATTCGCTCGGTGGCAGACAGCCGGCCTGCGATTTTGTTTCGTGACGAACAATTCGACGCACACGCCAGAGGACGTCGTCCGCAAGCTGGAAGGACACGGTCTTGCAATTGCGCCCGAGCAGGTGGTTACAAGCGCTGTCACGGCCGCGGAGCTCATCCGTGCGAAATACCCAGAATTGAGACGCGTCTATGTTATCGGTGCTCCCTCCCTCGTGAAGGCCTTGGTTGGCGCAGGACTCGAGGTCACCGAGCGAACACCCGAAGCCGTAGTGATGGGGCTCGATCGCGAGATCACGCACGAGAAGATGCGGATCGCGGTTGACGCGATCCTGAATGGAGCCGCTTTTATCGGCACCAATCCGGATCTTCTGCTGCCGACGGCGAGCGGATTCGAACCAGGAGCTGGTGCAGCGATCGCAGCTATTGCTGCTGCCACGCAAGTGAGACCGTTGATCGCCGGTAAGCCCGAACCGCATATGATCGAAACGGCACTTTCTCGGCTTGGTACCGCTCGCGATTCGACTATTCTAATCGGCGATCAAATTCAGACCGATATTCAGGCCGGAAAGAGGGCAGGTCTACCGAGCGTGCTTGTCACGACCGGTGTGCCGGCCCGAGAGGACCCGTCTTTGAAACCGCCCGATTTCATCGTGTCGAGCTTGGGCGAGATCGATGTGACCGCGACTCTCTCGGGGCCGTCACGACAGAGGAGGGTATGATGGCCGATGTGCGCCTGCAAGGCGTTAGGAAGGTGTATGGAACGATAGAAGTCCTGCGCAACATTGACCTGAAAATAGATCACGGCGAGTTCGTTGCCTTCGTCGGTCCATCTGGGTCGGGCAAGTCCACTTTGTTGCGCATGATAGGGGGGCTGGAGCCCATCAGCGGCGGGCGGCTCCTGATCGATAATGAGCTCGTCAACGATATCGACGCGGTGGACCGCAACATCGGAATGGTATTTCAAAGCTACGCTCTCTATCCGCATATGACCGTGAGAGAGAACCTTGCCTTCCCGCTGCGTATGGCCAAGGCTGCGAGGGGCGAGATCGCCACCAGGATAGGGGAGACTGCTTCGCTCTTGCAGGTGGATCATCTGCTGGACCGCAAGCCCCGACAACTCTCAGGGGGACAACGGCAGCGCGTCGCAATCGGGCGCGCAATCATGCGCGAACCAAAGGTGTTCCTGTTCGATGAGCCCCTCTCCAACCTGGACACGGAATTGCGGGTGCAGATGAGGGTTCAGATTGCCAAGCTTCATAAGCAGCTCGGCAACACGATGATCTATGTAACACACGACCAGGTCGAGGCGATGACCATGGCGGACAAGATCGTCGTGCTCAAGGACGGAAATATCGAGCAAGTCGGCAGCCCGCACGACCTCTACCACAATCCGGCATCGCGCTTCGTGGCAGGGTTCATTGGTTCGCCCAAAATGAACTTCCTGGGTGGCGAGGTCGAGGCGGCGCACCAGGGAGGTATGGACGTGCGCCTTCAGACCGGCACCAGCGTCTGCGTCCCGGTCCAACCAGACAAAGAATTGGTCGGCAAGGCGATCACGCTCGGAATTCGGCCCGACGATTTCTCCGCGTCCTCGCAGACGCAGCAGGATATCGCCATCGAGCTCGATGTCGATTTCGTCGAGCATCTCGGCAGCGTTACCTACATCTACGGCAACGCCGGAAACGAAGCTGTCGTCGCCAAGGCGCCAAAAGAGCCGCTCAAGAGGGCGGGGAAGCTTCGTCTTGCTGCTGCTCCCGCGGATTGCCACCTGTTCATGAGCAACGGCAGGGCGCTTCGGCGGTTGCATGCGCCGGCGAATTGGAGCTAGTCTTTCGCTCAAGCCGGGCGATGATGTCGGCCCAGTTTTGGATAGCGGACGGATGAGGTGAAGGGAGCCGGTATCAGGCAGTTCTTCCGAAATTCCCGCTCTTTTGTACTTGGGGCGGGAATCGGTTCAGGCATGACCGCACGAGCGGCCGAACGGGCGGGCGCAGATTTCGTACTTGCGCTCAATGCGGGCCGTTTTCGTGCGATGGGCGGCTCCTCGCCTGCATCCATTCTTCCAATCCGCAATTGCAACGAGTTCGTGGCCAGCTTTGGACGGACCGAAATCCTGCCTAGCACGAAACTGCCCGTATTCTTCGGTGCCTGCACGTTCGATCCGCAGCTCGATCTTGACCGCTGGCTCGATCGGATCATCAGATGGGGGTTTTCCGGAGTCACCAACTTTCCGTCAGTCATACACATCGATGACTACCGGAGGTCGTTGCTCGAGAAGTGCGGCCTTGGTTACGCTCGAGAGACCGAGCTTCTGGTGAAGGCCGCAAAACGCGGCCTGATGACCATCGCCTATACGCGCACCCAAGCCGAGGCCAGGCGCATGGTTGAAGCGGGTGCTGAGGCGATCTGCATCAACTTCAATCTAAACCGCGGTGTCGAGAGCACGTCGGACCCGTCGATCAGCCTGTCGGAGCTTGCAGCACGCACCAGTGCTGTTGCGCGCGTTGCTCAATCCATCGACAAGAGTGCCATTTGCCTGCTTGGCGGCGGACCGATTACAAAGCCCGACGAATTGTTGGATATCTGCCGAGAGACGGGTATCCAAGGTTTCATCGGAGGCTCTTCGCTGGACCGCGTGCCGTTGGAGATGTCCGTCCTTGAGGTGACCTCGGGCTTCAAAACCATCCACTTATTGCGGGAGAAGGTCGATCTGCTTGAACGGCAGCTCCAGCTGAGCGGATTCAGGCACGGGGTCATCGCGCAGGCGTCTTCGATGAAGCGCATCCTCGAGACGACAAAACGCTTGGCCGCCAACCCCAATCCAGTGCTTGTCTGGGGCGAAGCCGGCTCGGGGAAACGAAGAATAGCAGGTCTCGTACTCGCCTTTAGCGATCGCAAGCACGCCAAGGCGGCGCTGTTTCAGTGCCGGCCAGGCCCCGCGATCGATACGCTGGGAGCGTTGTTTGGCGCCGAGCGCGATGAGACCAGAAGGCGCCAATTGTCGCTCCTGGAAACGTCAAGCGATGGTGCGGTCTTGCTGCTGCATGTGGACCAGCTTTCGCGCGAGGGGCAGGAGCGTCTTGCCGATTACCTCGAGACTGGCGGTTTCACACCTTTGAACGGTATCGCGGTTGTCCGCTCCACGGCGCGGATCATCGCGACCGCCACCGTCTCCCGGGGGGCTGGCCTTGAAACTGTGTTATGTCCCCGGCTGCTCGCTTTGTTTGCGGGACTCGATATTGAGCTGCCTTCCTTGCCAGACCGGCTCGAGGATCTTCCGCAGCTGATTCAACACTTCACGGTCGAGGCGAAGGGAGATTCGAGGGCCCAGACGCTTGCAATTGAAAATTCAGCATTCCTGGCGCTCGCCGGTCATGACTGGCCGGGCAATTTGCGGGAATTGCGCCAGATCGTAAACCAGCTCGTGACCCTGCGGCAAACCCACATCACGGCCGATGTGCTAAGACCGCTTCTGGATGCCCAGTCACATGCCAAGCCCTCGGCTTCGCTGTCCGAACGCGAGTGGATCATTGAAGGCCTGAAAAGAAACCGGCTTCACCGAGGCAAGACCGCCCGCTCTCTCGGGCTTTCAAGAAAAACGCTATATAACAAGATCAAGAAGCTGCGGATCCTCGAATAGCGCTGCGCTTCTCACGTTGGAAGTGGCCGCCTTGAAGCGGTTGCCTCTAGGAGCGCGAACTTCGGTACCGGCGACCCCTGAGGTCCAAGGCTTACCAGCCCCATGTCGGTTCCAATCGTCAGAGCGAGCGCCTCCGGGGGCAAATAGACCACGCCATCGAGTTGCGAACCTAACCGCCGCTCCGCCGCCGTGACGTCCGACTCGTTGGCCGCCGCGAACAACGCCTTGAACCCGAGGCTTGCGAACCATTCCATGCGCCGAAGCTCGAGCTCCTGTCCGGTGTCGACGGGCACGCCTCCGCTCGACCGTTCAAGTATCGACGCAGGTGGAAAGTTTATGATCCCGGTGATCTCAGCATTTTTCAACAAGTCGGCGAAATCCTCCCAGCATGCAAAGGGATCGATCATGACGATCGCCGCATAAGCAGGAACGGGCGTCCTCTTTTTGATAATGTGCAAGTCCCGCAATAGGCAGTTGTTCCAGTCGATGACAGGAAGGGTCGCCATGACGAGCATAGCGTCCTCAGGAAGGCTGCGCAGCGACGGGGCATAGATCTGCAGGGACATGCCGCGGCGAACCAAGAGGTCTGTGGCAAGTTTGCCGATAATTGTCGCTCTCACGGCTTCTACCCAATCTTACCCACTTACGCGCTTCGTCGATCTTATACCCGGTTTGGGCCCGGTCTAGACCACCTGCTGTCACAAATGGTCCGGGAGGACAACCGTGTCTCACCATTGCGCGGACGGCGAGAGGTCGGTCCGGGATGGCCATCTATTCGAGCCAGCAACTGCGGCCTTGGGCGCGGTCGCGGTCGTGGCCACAATGGACACCAAGGGGAAGGAAGCCTCTTTCCTTGCGGATGTCATCAAGGGACAAGGCAGAAGTACCGTCCAGATCGATATTGGCACGTCCGCCAATCGGAATCTGGCGCGGCCAGCTGACGGTGCGGGAGCGCGCCTGGCGTCACCAGCCGAGCTCCTGAAAGAGATAGCCGCCACTACGCGCACGCGAGTTGCCGGGCTCCTGGCCTCCGGCGAGATCAGCGCGATCGTGGCGATTGCGGGAGGCAAGGGGAGCGCTGTTTTCGGCGAGATCGCGTCTGATTTGCCTTATGGCTTTCCGAAGCTGCTGGTGACGAGTGCGCGGCCAGCGCTCCTCGCTGAACTCGCGACCCATCACGACATCGTCCTGTACCCAACGCTGGTCGATCTCGTCGGTATCAACGCGTTCACGGCACGAGTGCTGGAGAATGCAGGGCGGGCTATTTCCGCCATGCATTATCAACCCAGCAAACGTGAACGCGAGAGGAAGGTCGTTGCGATCACGGCCTTCGGCGTGACGACGCCTGCAGCAAATCAGTGCGTGTCCCTGCTTGCCGATGCCGGCCTGCACGCGATCGTGTTTCCGGCCAACGGAGCCGGTGGCCGGAAAATGGAGCAGCTGATCGCTGCCGGCGAATTCGATGCCGTGATCGATCTGACTACAACGGAGTTGGCCGATGAACTCGTGGGAGGCACAGCCAGCGCCGGCCCCGATCGGCTCAAGGCGGCCTCGCACCAACAGATCCCGCAAGTCATCGCACCCGGCGCGGTTGACATGGTTAATTTCGGCCCGCCCTCCAGCGTACCCGATCAATTCCGAAACCGCCGGTTCTACTCCCATACTCCTTACACGACACTGATGCGTACGACGCCTGCCGAGAATGCCAGTATCGGCGAGCTTACGGCCGAGCGGCTGTCGCAGGCCCAGGGGCCTGCCATCGTGCTTTGGCCAGCCAAAGGCGTGTCGGACTACGACCGGGAGGGCGGCGTATTTCGTGACACGGAAGCCGACCAGGCCTGGCTGCAGGCAATCAAGACCAGTCTCCGGCCAGAGATCGCGGTCCGCGAACTCAGCTGCCACATCAACGACCCCGAATTTGCCGAGGCCGCCGTGACGTGGATCCTCGAGCACTTGGACCTGGGAGGTCTATTTCGTGCGAATATTTGATCGAGCGGAAATTGTTTCGAGGATCGCAAGCCAAGTCGCGGACCGAAAAGCGATTCTCGCCGCGGCCAGCAGCTGTGGGTTGGTCGCAAAATGTGCTGCGCTCGGAGGGGCCGATATGCTGGTGGTCTACAGCACAGGTCTCTCGCGGCTCATGGGCCTTCCCACCAGTCGCATCGGTGATTCCAATGACCGAACGTTGGAGCTCGCTGCGGAAATCCGCAACGTCGTATCTTCTGTGCCGGTGATTGGCGGCGTTGAAGCTTGGGATCCTCTCCGGCTTGATCTTGATGCTCTTCTGGACAAGTTCTCTGCTGCCGGCTTCTCCGGCGTGATCAACTACCCGACCATCTCCACCATGGGAGAAAAATGGCGTGACCGCCGCGGTCGTGTAGGGCTCGGCTTCGAGCGCGAGGTCGAGATGATTGCGACTGCCCGCAAGAAGAACATCTTCTCGCTCGCCTACGTAGCGAGCCCTGACGACGCCAAAGCCATGGCGAGTAGCGGAGCGGACTGCATTGTCCCTCATGTCGGCGCTACCCGAGGCGGGCTCGTGGGCCACGAGGAAGGACAGTCGATCCAGGAGGCGATCAGGCGCATCAACGAGATCAACGCGGCAGCTAAGGGGGTCCGATCGGATATCATTCTCCTCTGCCACGGTGGGGCAATCGCCGAGCCACAGGATACGTATGAAGTTTACCGCTCGACCGAATGTGTCGGCTTCGTTGGCGCCTCCTCCATCGAACGGATTCCAATCGAACGGGCAGTGAAGGCAGCGGCAGAGGAATTTAAAGCCGTTCCTCTGCCGCAGCAAAACTGATGTTCATCGCAAATAAAAAAGAGGCTGGAATGAACGAGCCAATCAGCCAATCAGGCAAGCAGAACAAGGTGACGCTCTCCCGAGCGGGCAGACCGGCGGATGATAGGGAAGCCGATGTTCTCGTGATCGGTAGCGGGGCAGCCGGTCTGTCAGCCGCCCTCTATGCGGCGAAGGCTGGACTTCGAGTGACCGTCTGTGAAAAATCTCCGCGACTTGGCGGAACGACGGCTCTCTCAAACGGCATGATCTGGATTCCCTGCTCGCCCCAGGCGCGGTCCGCAAAAATCGAGGACTCGTTTGCCAAGGCCCGGACCTATCTTCAGCATGAGCTGGGCAATTACTACCGGCCAGACCTCATCGAAGCCTATCTGGAGGACGGTCCATCCGCGCTTGCTTCGCTCGAGAACGGGACAGAGGTCAAGTTCACACTGGCCTCAGCGCCCGATTATCACTCGAGCCAAGTCGGCGGCGTAGACAAGGGCCGGGCACTCAGCCCTGCCCCCTACGATGCGCGCCTTCTCGGCAAAGACTTCAATCTCATCGGGGATCCCATTCGTGTTGTACTCGGAGGGATGATGATCTCGTCCGGCGAGGTCCGAAGCTTCCTGAATCCGTTTCAATCCTTCTCGTCCCTCAAGCACGTCCTGCGCCGCGTCAGCCGCTACGCACGGGATCGCTTGAGCTATAGGCGCGGCACGGAATTCAGTGGAGGCAACGCGTTGATCGCTCGCTTGCTGGTGAGCTTGCGCAAGCTCAATGTCGAAATATGGCCGGCGTCTACTCTTCTTGAACTCATCAAGGAGGATGGGCGCGTCACGGGGGCAATCATCAAACACGCCGATTCCGAGCTTCGCGTGCGTGCTTCCCATGGCGTCGTCCTCGCAACGGGCGGCTTCGCGCGCAACGCCCAGCTGAGAGCCGAGCTGAGCGGACCGCATCAGCATGACGACACCCTGGCTCATCCCGATGTCACCGGCGATGGCATTGAGCTTGCAACGAAGGTCGGAGCCGCAGTCGATAAGGATGTCGCGTCCGCAGGGTTCTGGACACCAGTATCGATCCTCAAGACCAGGAGCAGCTCACAAGTTGTCCCGTATGGCTGGCTCGATCGGGGGCGTCCCGGCGTCATCGCGGTCGCGCCGAACGGGCGCCGATTCGTAAATGAGTCCAACTCCTACCATGACATTTGCCTGGCGATGTTCGCAAACGGATACCCCGCAGACAAGCGGTTCTATTTCGTCTGTGATTACGATTTCGTTCGCCTCCGCGGCATGGGACATCTGTTGCCGTGGCCATGGACGCTGAGCATCCGGAAATACGCGCGGCTTGGATATATCAAGGTGGGGCGAACAATCCCAGAGCTTGCCAGGGAAATCGGACTCGACCCAGCCGAGCTCGAGAGAACGATCGAGGAGCACAACGCCCACGCCGCCACAGGGATCGATCCACTCTTCAAGCGCGGTGAGTCGGCCTTCAACCGCACGCTTGGGGATCCATCGGTCGGAGCAAAGAACCCAAATCTCGGACCGATCCGAAAGGGCCCCTTCATTGCGCTGCCGATCGTTCCGGCAACGCTCGGCACTGCGTCGGGCCTCGCAACCGATAGCTGCGGTAAAGTTCTGGACGCACAGCGCAAGCCGATCCCGGGTCTCTACGCCTGCGGCAACGACATGACTTCGCCAATGCGCGGAATCTACCCGGGAGCAGGGATCACAATCGGTCCCGCGATCGTCTTCAGCTACCGTGCTGTGGCGGATATCCTCGCCGCCTCCAATACCGAGAAACGAGTGGCTTCCTAAACGGAGGATTGAGATTGCCGCCCTGCGATCGCGGAAATTCTGCTGATGCTTGCGGTTCCGTTCGAGCGGGGCAGCGACGTGCCGAAGGGCGCTATAAGTGTGAGCCGATAGTATTGATGCTAGGCCGTCAGAAAAGGGGGAGGCCGTCGCGGCACTGTGATCTGCGCGACTTCGTTGTCTCTTCGGATACCAGTCCTTGTTGTGAATCATGATGATGAGCCGCGATAATCTCAGCTTGCTCTTTCCGACTGCCGATGACGCGGCTTTGCACGAGGCCGCCATTGCGCCCATTGAACAGCGGAGTGTTCTCGTTAACGGCGAAATGCGGGACTGGATAGGGCCGGTCAAGAACGTTCTGTCTCCCGTGATGGTCCGCGGAAGTAATGGCGGGTTGACGCAGATGCGGATCGGCAGCCATCCGTCCGGCGACGTCGCGACGGCGATAACCGCACTCGACGCTGCGGTCGCTGCATACGACAGCGGGCGCGGCGCGTGGCCCACCATGCGTGTTTCAGAGCGCATCCTGGCGATGCAAAGATTTCTCGCCGGCATGTGTGCGCGCCGCGCCGAAGTCACACGGCTTATCATGTGGGAGATTGGCAAAACGCTCGCGGATTCAGAAAAGGAATTTGACCGCACAGTGGACTACGTCCGGCAAACAATCGACGCGGTGCGCAATCTCGACAATGCCAACTCGCGGTTTGAAATCGTTGAAGGAGTGATTGCCCTGATACGCCGAACGCCACTCGGCGTTGTCCTCTGCATGGGGCCATACAACTATCCCCTGAATGAAACTTTCGCGACGCTCATTCCGGCGTTGATCATGGGCAATTGCGTCGTCTTCAAGCCGCCCCGACACGGCGTTCTCTTGTTCGAACCGCTGCTGGAGGTGTTCCGGGCCGCGTTCCCGCCTGGAGTAGTCAACTTCGCCTACGGTGAAGGCGCGGAAATCGTCCCGACACTTCTTGAGACCGGCCAAATCAATGTCCTTACGCTAATCGGCTCGAGCCGAGTGGCCGACCACCTTAAAAAACTCCACCCAAAAACCAACCGCCTGCGTGCCATTCTCGGTCTCGACGCAAAGAACGCGGCGATCGTTATGCCTGATGCTGATATCGCACTCGCAGCAAAGGAATGCCTACTAGGCGCGCTCTCGTTCAATGGACAGCGCTGTACGGCCCTGAAGATGCTGCTCGTGCACCGCGATGTCGCTGATTCGTTCATATCGGCGCTACAAGCGGAGCTCGCCCAACTAAAAATCGGTATGCCCTGGGCGCCAGACGTGACTCTGACGCCCTTGCCAAGTGTCGAGAAAGTAAACCAGATGAGCGCGCTTCTAGATGACGCCGTAACGAAGGGCGCCCGTATTCTCAACGCCGGCGGGGGTACGGCCGTAGGCACTCTTTTCTATCCCGCAGTCGTCTATCCTGTGGGGCCGTCCATGCGGCTCTTTCGGGAGGAGCAGTTCGGACCACTCATCCCCATGTCGAACTTCGAGGATGTCGACCTCGCGCTTGATTACGTGGCCACCTCTGAACATGGCCAGCAGGTAAGCCTGTTCGCCCGCGACCCCGACGTGATCGGTCGCATGTCGGATGTCCTGGTCAATCAAGTCTGCCGCGTCAACTTGAACTGTCAATGTGAACGTGGGCCGGACGTGTTTCCCTTCACGGGCAGGAAGGATGCAGCCGAAGGCACCTTGTCGGTCACGGATGCGCTACGTTCATTTTCCATTCGATCCATGGTGGCCGCGAAGTATACGAGCCCATCGCGCGAGATTCTGAATACCATCGTCGAGGAACGCCATTCCAATTTCGTTCACACTGGTTTCATCCTCTAACTAGGGGATCCAAGATGCGTCGCTCTCGCTTTGCCAAAATTGTCGCAACGGTGGGGCCGGCGACGGCCGCACCCGAGATGATCCGCTCTCTTTATTTTTCAGGTGCGGACACGTTCCGGCTCAATTTCAGTCACGGATCGCATGATGACCATGCGGGGGTTCTTGCGTCGATCCGGCGGCTTGAACACGAGGTCGGCACGCCAATCGGCGTGCTGCAGGATTTGCAAGGACCGAAGCTTCGCATCGGCTCATTAGATGGCGGCAAGCTGATGCTGAATGCGGGCGAAACGGTCCGCTTTTCGCTCGACGGAGGAGGGGACGGAAAACAATCCATTCCCCTGCCTCATCCCGAAATCTTCGCAGCCGTTCATCCCGGCCAGGACGTCCTGATCGATGACGGCCGAGTACGT
Organism: Bradyrhizobium sp. IC4060; assembly: GCF_020193715.1. Taxonomy (NCBI): domain Bacteria; kingdom Pseudomonadati; phylum Pseudomonadota; class Alphaproteobacteria; order Hyphomicrobiales; family Nitrobacteraceae; genus Bradyrhizobium; species Bradyrhizobium sp. IC4060. The sequence goes on from NZ_JADYVJ010000022.1 coordinate 24,280, forward strand.
CTAAGTGTTGTTAGTCCCGGCGACAAGGAGATCGTCGCGAAAGTTGTCGTGGGCGGCGTGATCCGTGACCACAAAGGGGTAAACCTCCCAGGTGCACTCCTTGATATATCCCCCTTGACCCATAAGGATCGCACCGACTTAGCCTTCGGCCTTGAACTTGGCGTCGACTGGGTCGCTCTGTCGTTCGTTCAAAGACCATCGGACCTCCTCGAAGCACGTTCCCTGATCGGTGAAGCTGCAGGTCTGATAGCCAAGATCGAGACGCCCATGGCGCTCGAATGTATCGGCGATATCATTGCCCTGTCGGACGGCATTATGGTCGCGCGCGGCGATCTTGGTGTTGAGATCCCGCTCGAGGAGGTGCCTCCGCGACAGAAGGAGCTCGTTCGCGCCTGTCGGCTTGCCGCCAAGCCCGTGATCGTCGCAACGCAGATGCTGGATTCGATGACGGCTATGCCGACGCCAACGCGCGCGGAAGCGTCCGATGTCGCGACCGCCATCTACGATGGTGCCGACGCTGTCATGCTTTCTGCTGAATCGGCGAGCGGAGCCTATCCGATCGAGGCGGTTACCATGATGGACAGAATCATCAAAAGCACCGAGCGGCATCATCTCTATCGGTCGCTTCTCGACGCCTCGCAGGTCGGTGAGGAAATCACGCCTCCTCATGCGGTTGCGGCCGCGGGCGCGGATCTGGCCGCCGCGATTGATGCGAGAGCGATCATCGGGTTCACCGCAAGCGGGACCACCGCCGCTCGTATCGCGCGTAGAAGGCCGCTGGTCCCGATTCTCGCTCTTACGCCAGACGAGAGGGTCGCGGGGCGCATGAGCTTGCTGTGGGGGGTACACAGCATTGTTGCAGCCGACCCCTCCAGCTCCGATGACATCACGCAAATAGCGGCCGCGACGGCGCGCAAGGAAGGCTACGCCGAGCCGGGTGATTTAGCGATCGTGATCTCCGGAGTGCCATTTGGACTGAGGGGCGCGACCAACAATCTCCGTGTTGCGGCTTGCTAAGGTCACGTAATGCGATCCGCCGGCAGGCCGGCTTGTCTGCTTCCTCCCTAGACTAAGCCGCTGTTGGAGAAATCCAGCAGCGGCGATCTTTTGAGGCGGCAATCTCAATTGTCGATCGCCAGGAAGTGTCAAAAGCGACTCATCTCGTGTTTTACAGTGTTCCAGCAAGATGTCTTCATCATTTAAGTGGGTATCTAATTTTAATCGAGACGATATGATGCCGGACGTGCGCGCGTTCCTGGTGCTCTGGGCGCAAGCCTTCAACGCTCACGACGTCGACAAGCTGGCGGCCTTGTACGCACGTGACGCGCTACTGTACGGTACATCGAGCTCGAAGCTCTATTCGGGTGCTGAAGAGATTCGAACCTATTTCCGTCGGGCGCATACAGTGGGAATTTGAAGCTTGGCGTTCTGCGAGATTGGCCGCCAACCTCGTTCTGGTGGTGGGCAATTATGTCTTTTCCCAATCTTCCACGGATCACATAGCGGCGACACCGGCTCGTTTCACCTTCGTGCTGAGCCACAAAGACGATGCGTGGCAGATCTTGCATCATCATTCGTCCGCAGCCCCTGACTAGTCGATCTGTAAAATTTGCCCGCGACGAGGATGTGTTCGAACAACACATCCAATCCGCTTTGCGTCATCTCGCCTCGCTTGACGTGCGGGAGTGAACCTCCAGGCAGCAACTTTGGACTCTGCATCAGGGCTACCGCAATCCACGGCTCTTGAGCGAGCGTGGTTGGCTACCTGTCGCGGTGATCTTGGATCGCTTCTATTCCGACAGCTTCTGGATTGTAAACGCGAGAGCCAAATCTCGGTGCCACCAGTTCGCTGTGTTAGTACACAAATGATCTATTCCCCGGTAGGACTAATGATTGTCGCGCTGAATGCGCATTATTCCCGCATAAATTGCTTCTTTTTTCGGCGATTTTTGTAGGATGAATTACTCAAAATTACCCAGTTCTGAGCGCGGGCTCGGTGACTCGGCTGCACCAAGCATATTTTCTTGAAATGTTAGTGACGAGCCACCGCAGAGCGGCCTCACACATACGAATAGCCCACCTCGAGGAGGAAAGCCCAGTGTCAATCGTCCCGCCTACACCAGCGCAGTTGCGAGATGTCGCAGGGCAATGCGGTCTTTCACTTTCCGATGAAGACCTTGTCTCCTTCCGCGGCCTTATCAAGGGGGCGCTTGAAGCCTACAACTATGTCGACGCCGTTCCCGACGAATTGCCTGCGGTGAAGTATCCTCGCACGCCGGGATATCAGCCGAGAGCCGAGGAGAACCCGCACAACGCCTGGTATCGAAAGACGAGGGTGCTGGGGGCGCCTAGTGGGAAGCTCAAGGGAAAGACAGTCGCGCTGAAAGACAACATCATGCTCGCCGGGGTGCCCATGATGAACGGCTCGGCGACGCTCGAAGGATTTGTTCCTGATATCGATGCGACCATTGTCAGTCGGATGTTGGACGCGGGCGCCGAAATTGCAGGCAAAGTCCACTGCGAATGCTTTTGCACATCCGGCGGCAGCCATACCGGTGCGCTCGGACCCGTGCACAATCCTCACAAGATGGGCTACTCCGCAGGAGGCTCGTCTTCGGGCTCCGGGGTTGTCGTTGCCCTTGGCGAAGTCGATATGGCGATCGGCGGCGATCAGGGCGGTTCAATACGCATGCCCTCGTCCTTTTGCGGAATCTACGGCATGAAGCCGACTTGGGGCTTGGTCCCCTATACCGGCATCATGCCCAATGAAATGACGCTGGATCACACCGGTCCGATGACCGCAACAGTCGCCGACAACGCATTGTTGCTTGAAGTGATTGCTGGAGACGACGGTTACGATCCGCGCATCAAGGCGCCGAAGGTCGAAGACTACACCAAAGCGCTCGGCCAAAGTATCAGTGGATTGAAGATCGGCGTTCTGAAGGAGGGCTTTGAGCAACCCGGAGCGGAGGCGACTGTCAACAGAAGCGTTCGTGAAGCGGCCAAGCGCTTCAAAGATCTCGGCGCCTCGGTAGAGACAGTGTCAGTGCCGATGCACCTCCAGGGAGCCGCAATCTGGACGCCGATCGGTACCGAGGGCGCGACACAGACCATGATGTTCGGCGACGGCTATGGTACCAGCCGATCGGACCTCTTTTCACTGTCGCTCATGGACTTTCATCGCGGCTGGCGGCGGAAAGCGAATTCCCTGTCCGAGCAGGCGAAGCTGTTCCTGATGCTCGGCACATTCATCAATAACAATTATGGGCCGCGATTTTACGGCAAGGCGGTCAACATATCTCGCCGCCTGAGGGCGGCATACGACAACACGCTTAAGGATTACGATCTTCTTCTAATGCCAACGACGCCGATGAAGGCGACCCAGCTTCCTCCGCAGGATGTCAGCCGAGAGGACTATATCGCGCGCGCGACTGAGATGTTCACCAATACCGCTCCGTTCAACTTCACGCACCATCCCGCTATGTCGCTGCCCTGCGGAATGGTGGATGGCCTGCCAGTGGGTTTGATGCTTGTTGGTCGTCACTTCGAGGAGACGACCATCTATAGGGCGGCGCATGCGTTCGAGCAGATTGGCGACTGGAAACAAATGTAGAAGCAATGGGACGGGTGACGCCGAAGCTGTCCCGCCATGATCAATACCACAACCTTAGATGTGACGAGGGAAAGTCGCGCGTGCGAGCACGCGGCGTAAGAGATGACTCGTCAATTTTCTCACGCCAAACGCGATATCGAGAGATGACGGCGCCTGCACGCGGATTGCGGACTCTTTGAGAGACGATCGAGGTTTGAAACGAGTAGAGGAGGGAACTAATGCGCAACTTGTCTGCCTACGTTTTTGCAACAGCCGCTCTGTTGGCGTCGTTTACAGCCGCAAGGGCCGAGGATGTCCTGTCCGAGGTCTCCACGCTGGAGAACGAGTATTTCAACAACTGGTCGCAAGGTGCCGAGCAGGCGGCGAAAGCGCTCGGTTTGAATTACCGCATCCTTTCGGGAAAGGGTGATGCCGCCAAGCAAATCGAAATCTACGAAGCTCAGTTCGCGGCGGGCGTCAAAATTACATTCGGCGAGAATCTGGTCGCTGCAAACATCAAGCCCATCGTCGAGATGGCGAAAAAGGCAGGAGCAGTGCACGTTGCTGTCTGGGAATCTCTGCCGGGCTTTCATCCTTTGGACGGTGGGACCGACAACTATGCCTTCGCGACCTTCTTCACGCCGGACGACGTCGACAACAGCTATAGAATAGCAAAGCTGCTTTTCGACAAGATCGGCGGAAAAGGCAACGTCGTTCATATCACAGGCTTTCCCGGGGTCGATGCGGACATCGCCAGAACCGCAGGCTTCGAAAAGGCCCTCGCTGGATACCCGAACATCAAGGTCGTCGCCCGCCAGCCAGGAAAATGGAACCAGGTCGACTCCCGCAAGGTCATGGAAGACCTGCTGGTGGCACATTCCAAGATCGATGCGGTATTCGGTCAGAACGACTCGATCGCACTCGGAGCCATGCAGGCCGTTGAAGATGCTGGTATGCACATCCCGATCACAGGGCTTGACGGCAACGGCGAAACCCTGAAGCTGGTGAAGGAGGGCCGAATTCTTGCTACCATGGGCTTTACGCCACAGTGGCAGGCCGGTTTCGCACTTGTGCGGGCGTACGACGCCTCCAAGGGGTTCAAGCCGAGTCCGTGCGAACGCATGATGTACACGGGGGCGACGCTGATTACGGCTGCGAATGTCGACAAGTATCAGGCGTTTCTTGCAGGGGAAAAGCTGCCCTTCGACTGGAAGAAAATGTCGCGCGCGCTCCATCCCAACGATTGGGACCCTCAAAACTACGTCTGGCCGATCGACGTGAAGACCTATTGGGGAAGCCGTATGCCCGCCGGTTACAACCTTCCGAAGCCATATCAGGAAGCCTTCGACGCGGGTTGTGTGGGGAAGCTGACGGCGGAGTATAAGGACCACTACAAGCAGCGAATTCCCGAGTAAAATGCGCCTGGATGCCTCCCTTCTCGAGGGAGGCATCCCTCCAAGAAATGCTCAATCGGATCGCAAAATGTTGCAGGCATGGCAGGTCGGGCGTGGGGATGGCGAGCTAGCGCGGCGCATCGTAACCATTTCGGTGTTTGCTGTCGCATGCGCGGCCATCGGCTTGGCGGCCCCCTCATTTTTGACCGTGGGAAACCTGAGGGCGATTGAGCTATCCAGTTCTGTCCTCTTGGTTGCATCGGTCGGTGCGACTTTCGTCATTTTGATGGGCTCCATTGACCTTTCGATCGGAGCGATCGCGAGCTTCTGTGGCATGCTGGTTGCGCGGATGGCGCCGGACTTCGGTTTCTGGGCAATTCCCATTGTTTGTCTGGTGGGCCTGTCCTGTGGTGTGATCAACGGGCTCGTCTACGTCTACCTCAGGATCCCCTCCATCCTGGTGACGCTTGCAACCGCAACGACTCTCTCGGGTGCCGTCCTCTTTGTCTCTGATGGCCGTTCGCTGACGGTAACTGATGCCGCCGTGATCGACATCGCTCAGGGCGCATGGCTGAATGTGATTCCCAATGCGGTCCTGATTTCCCTCGTCATCTATATGGCTGCAGTCGTTCTAGGGGCGCGCACTCGGTTTGGCCGTATGACGCTTGCACTTGGAAGTGACGAGCAAACAGCCGCTCTTGTTGGAGTGAAGGTCAATACGATCAAAATACAGGCGTTTGCGTTGTCCGGCCTCCTGGGGGGGGTTGCCGGAGCGTTATTGGCCGCGCGTCTTGGATCCGCCACAGCGACAATGGGCAGCTTCATGACTCTGGACACCATTACCGCGGTGGTCGTCGGCGGTACTGCGATCACCGGAGGATTCGGCAACGTGCGCCTGACGATTCTTGGGGTGCTTTTCACGACGACTCTTTCGAATGGTCTGAACACGCTTGCGCTCGCGCCTCATCTGCAGGCGATCATCCAGGGGGTCGTCATACTGTTCGCTGTTCTCCTCAACACGAAGCGTGTGAGCGCGGAGGACGTGAGATGACGGCAGTACGCAATCCAATCTTCGCGATGCGAGGCGGATCCAAGAGCTTTAACGGCAATTGGGTCGTGGAAGGAGTTGATCTTCAGATTTTTCCAAACGAGATTGTCGGCATCGCAGGTGAAAATGGGGCGGGAAAATCCACGACCCTCAAAATGATCGCTGGCATCCATTCCCCGAATGGGGGCGAGATGGAGTTATTCGGTAAACCGTTCAAGCCCCTCCGTTACACCCAGGCCGTCGAGGCCGGGATCTCGATGGTGTTCCAGGAGCAGGCCCTTATTCCCAGCCTTTCCGTCTATGAAAATATCTTTCTGTCGCTCGAAGTCAATTTTACCAACCGGCTGGCCCTCGTTGATCGAAAAGCGATGATTGCCCACAGCGAACGGCATCTGAAAGACTTGGGTCTTGCGCACATCGACCCACGTCGGCGGACGAGTGACTACGCCTTCCACGACCGGCAGATGATCGAGATTGCCAAAGCCTTTGCATTGGCTGAGTACTTCCACATTGACCACCCTATCATCCTGCTTGACGAACCGACCGCGGCCATCGGTGAGCGCGAAGTCAGGCTTCTCTTCGACTCGATCCGCCAATTCCGTGCGCGCGCATCCTTCGTTCTTATCACTCACAGGCTTTCCGAATACATAGAGCTGTGCGATCGCATCTATGTTTTCAAAGATGGTCGAAACGTGGGTGAGTTTGCCGGAGAACGGATTTCCGAGCAGAACCTCCACATGGCGATGGTGGGGCGAATCCGGGATGAGGAGTACTTCAAGGAAAAGCGCCAGCTGGACGTCACCGAAGCGCCGATTGTGATTTCGGCGAATGGGCTTGAGGGCGATAACGTCAGGAACGTCAGTTTCGATGTTCGAAAAGGCGAGATCGTCGGACTTGGCGGACTGGTTGGATGCGGCAAAGAGGCCGTTGGAAGGGCAGTTGTCGGATTTGATCCGTTTCCGGCAGCCGGCACCGTCGAGGTGAACGGAAAAGTCCTGCCCCTTCGGAGGCGTGGCAAGGCCGCCATCGCAAATGGCGTAGGCTTCGTCCCCAAGGAACGAAAGACCGAAGGCATCGTACCTTACATGTCAGTCGAAGCGAACATTTCTCTGGCTTCGCTGCCCCTCGTCTCCCGGCTGACTGGAATCATATCGGCAGCGCGAGAACGGTCTTTAGCGCAGAAGCACGTCAATGGCTTACGGATTCGATGCAGCGGGCCGACGCAACTCTGCCAATTCCTCTCCGGCGGAAACCAGCAGAAGGTCGTGCTGGCAAAATGGCTGGCGCGAGGGGTACAGGTTCTGGTGCTCGACAATCCTACCCGTGGTGTTGATGTCGGCGCAAAAGAGGAGATCTACAGTGTCCTCAGGGATCTGACGGACCAGGGAGCAGCCATTCTTCTGATATCGGACGATTTGCTCGAGCTCATCGGTCTGTCAAACCGGATTCTGGTGATGCGCGATGGCGAGATCCAGTTCGAGCGGGACGCGCCTGCCAATGATAAACCGACGGAGCAGGAACTTGTCAGGCACATGGTCTGAGACAAAGGCGCGTAGATCGAGATTGCGACTCGAGGCTACAATGGAGATCGCGAGGCAGTTTGTTCAGCGTCACCGCGCGATCATAAATCCAGGTGGCCCCGCGCTTCTGCTGCTGACGATGGTCATCGTTTTCACAGCCATCAATCCTCGCTTCCTGAGCTGGATAAACCTTTTCAATCTGATGAGACAGTCCTCCATCCTGCTCATCGTGGCGACCGGCATCACCTTTGTCATTCTCATGGGAGCAATCGACCTTTCCGTCGGCGCGATCGTGACCTTCGTGGCAATCTCCTCGGCAGTTCTGATCCGGGATTTCGGGTTCAGCGCCGCTGCGATCCTGTTTGCTGCTTCCGTCATCGGGGCGCTTTGCGGCCTTTTCAACGCCATTTTGGTGCTGCGCCTGCGGATCCCGTCCTTTGTCGCCACCCTCAGCACCATGACCATCATTGGGGGCATTTCCACCTGGATCAGTGGCGGTGTGAACGTGTTTTTTCGCAGTCCGGATCTCACATGGGTCGCATCCGGTGCAATGATCGGGCGCATTCCAAACTCGGGAATTCTGGCGCTTCTGATATTTGCGGTCGCCTCTTTTATCGGTGCGAGAAGCCATTTCGGGCGATCTCTGTTTGCAATTGGCGGGGGAGGAGTGACGGCTCGGCTTTCGGGCATCGATGTTCTTCGCACGAAAGCAATCGCGTTCGTCGCATCCGGAATGCTCTGCGGAATTGCAGGCTTGCTGCTTGTCGCGCGAACCTCGACCGGAACCGCCCGGATGGGGGATGACCTTTTGCTTCAGGCGATCGCAGCTGTGGTCATGGGCGGCACCGCTCTTTCAGGCGGTTCAGGAGGCGTGCATCGAACGCTAATCGGGGTGTTGGTGATTGCCGTTCTGCAAAATGGCTTAAACATCGCAGGGGTGCATACCTACATCCAGATCATGGTGACGGGCCTTATCGTCATCCTGGCCGTGACAGTCACGCTCGATCGATCACGGCTTGCCTTCATCAAGTAGACGGGATCTGTTCCGGTATTGAGCGAGTCAATTGGGCGGCTTCCTTGCACAGGCTTCCCTTTCAGGCTTTATCTTGTTTTATGGGAATGCGAGTGGTGTCCGAACAGCGCCCATGGACATCTCGGAACGTAAACGATGGCTATGAAGGTGCTACTGGCGAAGCGGTTCGTCTCTGGACATTCTTCGTCGATGCAGAGTCCAATAGCGGCGAGAGGTCTCGCGCATCATTTTATCAATACCGTTACTGCGAACGGCACCAGGAAGGATGTCACAAGGGCATTCAGGCCCATGCCAAGGCTTGAGAACACACCAGCGATCTCATCAACCTGGAAAGCGCGTGCGGTGCCGATGCCGTGCGCCGCGATGCCTGCGGCAAAGCCTCGAGCCCGAAAATCGATGATGCCTGTCCAGTTCATCAAGGGGGTCACGATGATGGCGCCCATGATACCAGTGAGAATGACTGCGACAGCAGTCACCGACGGATCCGCATGTAGCGATTCGCTGATTCCCATTGCAACGCCGGCCGTGAGTGACTTCGGCGCAAGAGACAGGATAGTTTCGAGGGGAAGCCCGGCGGCCTCGGCAAGAAGGACCACAGATGTGACAGCTGTAACGGAGCCGGCAACCAGGGCGGCCAGCATCGGAACGATCGCCGCGGTGACCAGCTTGCGATTTTCATAGAGAGGCACGGCGAGCGCGACGGTTGCAGGCCCCAGCAGAAAATGTACGAACTGCGCACCAGCGAAGTAGGTTGTGTAGGAGGTACCCGTCAGAAGCAGAAACAAGCCGATGATCCACATCGCATGCAACACAGGGTTGCCGAGTGGATGACGGCGCGTTGCAACTGATACCGCGTCGGTTATTGCGTAGACCAGCAAAGTGATTGTCAGCCAAAGTAAGGGGGATTGCGACAGATAGACCCAGAGCGAAAACGGATCTTCCTTCATCGAGCGTCCTCTCGGCTTGTGAAGCGACTGACAATCTGGAACGTCAGCACGGTCGCGAGCAAGGTCACAGTCACCGACACCATAAGAATGCAAATGATGCCTATGCCATGCGCAGCGAGCAGATCAAGTTTCTGCACGACCCCAACGCCGGCTGGCACAAAAAGGAGCGACAGGTGAGTCAACAGTCCCTTGCTGACATTCTCCACGCTATTATCCCGAAACGGTCCTCGGGCCATCATCACGAAGCGGTCGCGGGCAAGCAGCGTGATCAGCAAGAGGAGGAGACCAAGCACAGGCCCTGGCAACGGTAAGCTCAGACCTTGCACAATGACCTCGCCGATGAGTTGGCAGAGGAGGACAACAGTGAGACTCGCGATCATGAACGACCCTTACGATAAATCGCATCAAGTCGTTGAGGACCTGACGCATAATCCACAGCCTCCGGCAAAGCGCGATGCATCGTGGCGAAAGACGAAGCGACTCTAGTAATCAGTCCTTATCCTCGTCGGAATTATCGCGCACGCTCCTCTCCCTGTGAGAGAGCTTGCTAGGCAGGCAGCATTGCCTCGTCGATTTTCGATCTACGGTGACCGCAATACGTATTTCAAAAATCAGGAGGTCTCAAGTTTTCTGTGCATGGTTTGGCAAGCACAACTGGTGCTCATCTCGTGAGCCTCTGATCTCTCTATCTCCGTTGTTTGGCCGTTGGTCAGAAAACGCACGATAATTGCAAATTGTGTCTCACATTTTTCGGATGCTGGGATCGAATTTTTTTATTTGCTGGTTGACAAGCCAAGTGTCCGGCCTCGATAGGTTGAAACCGTTATCTGCGTAGGCCGCGAGGTTCTCACGATCTTCGTCCGGTCGCCTCTCGAGGTCGCCTGGTCTATTTACCCAAGGTTACCCCGATGCTGCGTCGTGCCCCAATGACCCAGGCGAGTTCATTTGGAAGAATGGCGATTGGAAGCAGGACTTCACTCCGTATCTCGAACCGTTTGATGACGTTCCAATGCGCAAAGTCGAAGTCGAATCGTTCCGCAATGCGAGCGGAAAGAGGTCGGCAGTGTCAATGGGCGACCACGATTGAGATTCTGTTTTGTTGCTCGGCTCCGCTGGCAGACCGGCTCGTCTGCTTTCTCCCAAGACTTAGGCCGCTGTTGGAGAAATCCGGCAGCGGCATTTTTTGGAAGGCTGCCGGTTGTCTCATTCATTGATGCGCACCCAAGAAGGATGTCGCTGGATAGTGTTGTTGTCAAAGCAGGGCTCGCCAGATGGCTGCCACGCCCGTCAGGTGGTGCGGCACCAGCCCGTGGGGGTGCCTGAGGAGGGAGGCGCGGTGTAGTTGCGGACCGCGAACTTCTGATACTGCCTGCACAACATCCATTCCCGTGATTGCACAGGACCGCATCGACACGCTGGACCGCGTGTCGCGCAGCCGGCATCAAGGTCTGCTGTAGCGGCATCATCGGAATGGGCGAGCAGGCTACCGACCGGCTCCGCATGCTAGTGCTGCTCGCCAACATGACCGTTCACCCGGAGAGTGTTTCCATCAATCTTTGGAATGAAGTCAAGGGGCGTCCCGGTCAACGTAACCGCGGAACGGCCGGATCCCATCGATGTGGTGCGCCTCGTTGCGGTGGCGCGCATCATGATGCCACAAAGCGTGGTCCGGCTCTCTGCCGCACGTCAGTACATGACTGATGAATTGCAGGCACTCTGCTTCCTTGCCGATGCCAACTCGATGTTTATCAGGGACGTGCTGCTGACCACGCCCAACCCGCAGCGCGACCGCGACGCCGAGCTGCTGGGACGGCCAAACCGACATGGATACTGGCGACGGTAGCCAGCTTGCTTCAAACACTAGCTTTGGCATTTTGGCCAATCGACAACAGGGGCAGGCGACCGTCCTGAAGCTCGCGCTTAGCGATTTTAACCGCCATATGCTGCTCAGCAATTTTCGGCTCCCGCTCGCGCAGGTAACTGAAAGGCCGCACGATAACGCATGGGGCTAGTACCGATTCTCTGTCTGAAATGATGTCTCAGCGCCTCAGCCGAGCCGAAGCCGGTCTCGACCGCGATACCCTCGATTGGGAGCTGCGTCGCCTCGAGGAGTTCGCGGGCCCGCGACACGCGTGCCTGCGTCAACCAATCACCGGGCGACATGCCGGTTGCCTCCTCGAATCGCCGGATGAAAGTGCGGCGGCTCATTCCAGCGCGGGAAGCGAGGAGGTCGTCGCCAGGTCTTGATCCAAGTGGTGTTGCGCCCACGCAAATATGGATGCCAAGGCATTGCCGTCAACTTTGTGCCACTGGTCAACCCGGCATCGCTTGGCGCAACTTTGGCTGTCATGGAGGACCGGCGATCATCCGAGTAGCGACCTGCGAATTTCCCGATCATCGCGACAGCGATGTGAAGCCGGCTGGAAAGTGAGCTCGCTAAGGCGCCGGTTGATCTGCTCGTCCTTCCCGAGTTGGCGGGCGTCGACATTTCTTGGAAAAGCCCAGTCTTCAGCGAGGTCGTTTGGCGTCAGGCCGTCACCACGCACGCCACGAATTTCGTGCACAAGGACCGAAACAAGAGCCTGTCGGACTATCAGGCGATCCGGCAGGAACTCGGTGCAGCCAAGGTGTTGGTCGAGACCTTGCGGCCGTGGCGCGTGGAACTCGCGGCAAGGCTGGATGAGCTCTGGCGAGCCGTCAAGCCGCAGAGCGAAATCCTCATTTCTCGGACCGAGTTCAAGGTGCATGCAGCCGAGGTTGCGAACAAGGTCGCGGCGGCGGCGCTCACGGTTACGGGAGGTTACGGCTATCACCAAGGACCCATCGAGCGCTCCTTCCGCGACTCACGGGCAGCCATAGCCATGGGACCCTCGAATGTGATTGCTCGCGACTGGATCGGCAAGGCGCTGGTCGGGCTGCCGCTCGAGCTGTTCTACGAAGAGGGAGAATAGACCGAAATTCGCCGGGCCGGCGGGGCGCTAGCCCTCGCTCGCTCCGGCCTCAGCGGCACGCGCTTCGACAGTGCGACTTCGTACCGTTCTGGAATCCTGCGCCACACGTGTGGGCTGCGCTATTGAAAGTGCATTTGGACGCCGGAGCCCACTGAGCAGCGAGCGTTCGCTTTCCCCGAAGAGTCCAAATCATCCTATGAGCAGATTGTCTGCGGAGACTTTGCCGCAGCTGTCTATCTTGCCCTCTGCAAGCCCGCTCTAGCCGCCCTTCTCAGCTAGACCCGGACAATATCCGCAAGGCGGCCCGTCCTCGGAAGAATAAATCTCAACAACGTAGCGCGGCATTTCCAACATGCGAGACTAACTTGCTCGCTGTTCGCAGGCGTCCGTATCTGGGAAGAGGAACCAGGGTTTGATGCTGATCCCTTTGCGAAGCGAATACATGTAGAAAATTGGAAGGTTTGGGGGGAAAAGCCCTCGAAATTCGCTTCCATTGAAGGTGATAAAGATTGAGTCAGGAAATGCACGTTCGACCGCGCGTTTTTCGATCATGTTCATCCGGTAATATTTTATTGCGCCCTCCTCACAACTTCCATTTCCACGATACCATTTCATCGCGCTGGCAAGCAGCCGCTGGAACGTCGGCTCCGGTACGATCTCATCGATTAAAGGACTTTTGCTATCCGCTTCTGCGGCCCTTGTGAGGTCGCCCAACCAACAGCTCTCGAAACCGCGTTCGCGGGCGCCATCCGCAACCTCATCAAAGTACTGGCGTATGTTCAGTGATGAATGTCCGTTCAATTCCGCATGGGTATCGGTGAAAATCAGCCTTAATGCCGCCCCCGGTGCATATGTTGTGCTGATTCGGCGGGTGAAGCCAGCCAAATAGTTGAGACAATCGAAGTCTGGCTTGTCGATGTTGGACCGCGGACCTTTGCCCCAATAGAGCACAAACGGAACGGGATTTCTGACCGCAATTGATTTGGAAATGCTCTGCAACATTGCAGCAGAGTTGTCAGGTTGGCCGCGCGACTATCGCTTGCGAGCCACTAGCAAGACTTAGTCTCGCTCAGCTTAAGTATTAAGAAAGCGTTATGGGTAACAGAAACAATTCTTGGTTAATTTTTGAAACATGGCGGGGTCCAATTGCAGAACAGCCCAGCCAAACACGCCCTTGCCTGGCCGCGTGCCCCAGGTAATTGCCGAGCAAATGCCTAAAAGTGTTCTTTTTCTTCCAACCAAATCTGGAGCCATTCAGGATAGGTTGCCGAAATCGAAATCAGAATTGGGTGGGAGCGAAAGACGTGAAAGTTGGGCCTAACGACCCGCCTTCTGGCAACGGATGTAAAAGTCTCGTCTCTTCACCCTTGATATGCTTGGACGGAACGTGGTGGGCAATCGATGTCAACGATCCAGATCTAGAAGTTTATTTGAAGCGGTCGGCTCGCTGCGGCCTTGTGCCGGCAGCTCTGCGTGAACGGAAGACCATTAGTGGACCCGAACTGCCGCGCAAGGGGCGCCAGCGTCGATCGGCTCAAGACCGCGATGGTAGAGGAGCAGAACCACGATGCGGCCGAGATCGTGCAACAGGCGTTGATGCCGACCGTCGCCGCGCACCAGGCGAGCTCGGCGAACAGTCGCGGTAGGCCCTTATAGAGCATGGAACGATTGTCGCGGCAGGGCTTATTTGCCGAACCTGAGGTGAGCCGGTAGGACGCCGCCCGCCCTTCCGGCCTCTGGCTCAAATGGCCTTTTTAACTGTGGCACGCATCGCGAGTCACGCGCCTTGGTCTACTCGACGAGGTCAGAAGTCGCGCAACGCCAGCGGTTGAAGCGGGTTGATGACATTGATGCTGCTATCCGTACCAAAGCAGCGCGCAAATTATCATCGTGAAAGTGGTTCGTTATTTGCGGGATGCCCTGCTGCGGCAGGGCGGCGCCTTCGGGGCTCCGATGTACCTACCGATAGACCTTCGACCTATTTGATCGATATCGGTATTACCCTTGGCGCCGAACAACAAGACGATGTGACGGACTTGGATGCCGTAGGGTCATATCGCAAGGTCGGTCACATACCGATCTTGTCGTTGATTCCGCTAGCATTGCCAGCGCCGCACGCGGCTTCGCGCGGCATGATGGTCGGTCGGTTCGTACAGGCGTTTCAAGCGGCAGGTGTCGACCATTGCTTATTTTGATCGAGTAGGGCGAAGATGCGGTCGGCTGATACCGGCCGACCGATGAGATATCCTTGGACTTCATCACAGCTCGTTTGGCGCAAACGCCCGAGCTGCTCGGCGGTCTCGACGCCTTCCGCTACCACGCCAATGTGCAGATCCTGCGCCAGCGTGATTATTGATTTTACGATCGCCGCGCTATCCGGCCGTGTCAGCATGTCGCGTATAAAGGACTGATCGATTTTGATGCGGGTGTAAGGCAATTTGAGCAAATAGGTCAGCGACGAAAATCCTGTTCCGAAATCGTCGAGCGCCACCGTCACCCCCAGTTGCAGGAGTGAATTCAGGATCGATGATGCCGGCCCGTATTTTGAAATCAGCATCGACTCCGTTATTTCGATTTCAAGTCGGCTAGGGGCAACTCTGGCCTCTGTCAAGGCCTGCACGATTGTTTGCAGGATGCTGGTGTTATGGAATTGAGCTGCCGAGAAATTCACGGCGACCCTGAGATCGGAGGGCCAGTTCGAAAGCGTCGAGCAGGCGCGTCGGATCACCCACTCGCCGATCGGGTGGATCAAGCCGGTTTCTTCGGCAATTGGAATGAACTCAGCCGGCGAAATGACTCCCCGGACAGGGTGTTGCCAGCGCAGCAAGGCCTCAAAGCCGGTTACTCGGTTCTCGCGAATATCAAAGAACGGTTGGTAGACCAGAAAAAGCTCGTCTTTCCCGATCGCCTCCTCCAGATCCCGTTGCAGCGCCCTGCGATCGCGCGCTGATTTGTCGTCGCTGACCTCAAAGAAGCGAACCGTTCCGGGCCCCGCTTTTTTGGCGCGATAGAGCGCAAGGTCGACATTTTTCAAGAGCTCATGGGGCGTATTGCCGTCGCGCGGGGCCAACACGATCCCGACGCTCGTCGCGCCCGCGATCTCGCATCGTTCGATCAGGAATGGTTCGCCGAAAGCCCCGACGAAGCGCTCGGCGATTTCCAACGCGTCTTCGACTTTGGCCAGATTGGTCACGATCAGCGCAAATTCGTCCCCGCCGATCCGCGCGACAGTATCGGTCTCACGCGCGCATCGTTGCAGTCTCGCCGCGGCCTGAACGAGGAACTCATCTCCAGCGGGGTGGCCGAACTTGTCGTTCACTTCCTTAAAGCGATCGAGATCAAGCAGAAAAACCGCGAATTCCTCTCCCGAGCGAGCCAACCGATTGAGGGCGGCTTCGAGGCTTTCGTTGAAGGCGAAACGGTTCGGCAAGTGGGTAAGGGGATCCCGCCGGACCCTCCGTTCGGCTTCCAATTGAGCAATGGTGCGTTTCGTGAATTCGAAAGAATAGGCGAAAACGCCGCGCAGAAGCACGAAGCCATAGGCCACAACAAGAATAGCGACCAGCAGATAGACGAAATCGCCATTTCTGCCGAGGCAGATTGCCGTACCCACAAAAATCGGAGCCGTGAATGCAACCGCCGCCACGGGAATCGTAGCGAAGGCGAATGCTCCGCCCGCGAGCATCCCGGAGCAAAGACATGTGATCACGAGTTGGCCGCCATTTGAGGCGTCGGCGAAGAAAGCGACCGGAACGACCGCCCAGGCTGTTCCAAGAACGAGCGCATTTCGCACCAGCCGATGCATGGCCTGTCGGGAGACGAACTGCGGCTTCGTAATCCGTCGTGATAAACGCGCCTTCAGGCCTATCGATAACGCGCCGCAAACCACGGCAGCTGCCCAGATCAGGGCATAGTTTCTGTTGGGCGAGTGCCAGAGGGCAATTGCAAGCACCGTCGCATTGCAGGCGTTGGCCAGCATTATGCCTAGGGAATAGCCGAGCACGAGGGAGATCTGCTCCGCCCGAATGTGCCCTGCGACCGCTTCATCTGTCGCAGGGCCGCCGAAAGCCGCCAGATCCCCCGCGAATAGCTTCGAGACGTACGAGCTCAGATATGTCCTCATCTCGGACCCCGCAGGACTGGCTCTAACGTTGCCGCCAGTGCTGGAAGGTCGCGGCAAACATTTGAGAAAAGATAAATTCTTGAAGTTCGCCACGTTCGGCGGCATGCGTGGCCGAACTCATTATTTAGCGGGGGCGAAGGCGGGGCCGGGCGGGCTGACTTTCGTGTCCTCTATCACCGCAAATCGGGGCACAGTTCTGTACATTACGTACAGACCTGTGCCTGTAATCGATCGCCGAATTCAGCTAACCGACCATGACGGCAGCTTGTGCACTAACCTGAATTAAACGGTGGGTCGGTACGAGATCGACAGAAGATGAGATGCGCACGCGTCGGAAGCTACGCCCGCTTGCGCCGACGACTTTCTCTAGATCAGTGCCGATCGTGACGCCCGACATCTCGCCGCTTTCCTGCGACATGTCCGATAGAACGAAGCAATGCTGCGCGTTCACCTTAAGAAACGCGCGATGCGAACGCAAGGCCAGGTCGAATATCGCCCAGGCCAACGAGGTGATGTGTGGGCGTTTGGTGATCACCGCGTTCGTCCACGCCAGAGCCTCAGTCGCGTATCCGCAGCTGAGGATGACGAAGTCGTCGGCGTACGCGACAACGTCCGCACGGAACGCTTCCCCACGCGCCGTCAGCCGCCAATGCTTCAGGAACCAATTCATAAAGATGTTGGCAAGCAGTGGACGACGATCTCCGCATCCCTCTAGCCGGTGTCCCATTGCCCCGACCTAGTTCGAGCGCTGGCGGCAGAAGGCGCTTGAGGCGGTGGCCGGTTGTTTTCTCGTCGAGCCAAGGCGGGACTGCTGCCCTCGCTCCTACGGAGCGATCGTGGGTGTTTCATGCGCAATCGTGACCTTGTCTCCGACAGCTTCCTGACACTGACAGCGGTCGGTCTGGTGGTGCTCTGCTCGAGCCTGCTCGCCTTTGCGTTCACTTGAAGCGAACGCGCTCGCTGCGTTTCGCGCCTTGACCAAGCTAAGTGCTTGGCGGCTCGCAAGCCCAGCAGCACGGTGCCTGACACTGAACGCCGGTTGCCGTCCGCCTCGGTAAGGCCGATCGAGGTGTTTCGAGACCAGCCCCTCAGAACAGGTCTGGCCCGCGTTGGGATCAATTTTAAAGACATTGTCGAGGTTAACACTAACTCCGCCTCGTCGGCGCGCGCACAACGCCATTCTTGTTAGAGCGATCCAGAAGATGGATTGCA
Source organism: Bradyrhizobium sp. IC4060 (assembly GCF_020193715.1). Lineage (NCBI taxonomy): Bacteria > Pseudomonadati > Pseudomonadota > Alphaproteobacteria > Hyphomicrobiales > Nitrobacteraceae > Bradyrhizobium > Bradyrhizobium sp. IC4060. The sequence continues at coordinate 42,100 of NZ_JADYVJ010000022.1, forward strand.
GTGCGGCTCGCACTCAAACTGGAAGTGAAATGCGACAATTATCCTAGCGCTGCTAGGGAGCGCAATCAGCGCCCCAAGAAGGTGGAGGGCGCTTTTTAGTGCAGGCTAGTGCAATACTCGAGCGGCTTCGGCGAGCCGGACCTTTTCTCTCAGCTCATCAAGGTCTTCGATCTCGTCGAGCAATCTCACGAGCTTCCGAGCGATATGTGTCAAATCGGGCTTTGGGCGCCGGATAATGCGACTACGCTGTCCCACGGTGCACGCCTCCATGCTGCGGGACGTGCAATTGGCAAGGAGCGTGCCACCCCATGAAGGGGATGGATGCGACGCGCCGCGGAAGGCCGGGGCGGAAGCTGCCGCTTAGATGGGCTCGCGGGCTCGAGCGAGCTCGCATACAGTTGAGCTGCGGGCCGGCACCCCCGGTTGCAATCTACAGTCCAAACCAACTCACCCGCCGGCTCACGCTGGCGGGCTTCTCTCTCGCGGCTCTCTCAGACGACCCGTTTAATGGGTTGATAACTGGGAGGATCGCAATGCACAAAATGATCGCGGCGGGAGTTCTGACTGCCGCGCTCATCCTTGCGGCCTGTGGCAGAGAGCCTGGACCTAAAGGTGATCCAGGGCCGCAGGGGCCGACCGGCCCGCAGGGGGCCCAAGGGATTCAGGGGGTGCCGGGACCACAGGGCCCAGCCGGTGCGCAAGGACCACAAGGACCGCAGGGGCCAAAAGGTGAGAAGGGAGACAAGGGCGATCCGGGGACGGTCAACATCCGCGCAGTGCAAGCTGATGGCGCCGTCAATTGCAACAACAGCGAAACGCTAGTGTCGGTGTTCTGTCCAAGCGGAGGCGCCGCCGACGGAGCGAAATGCGGGACGTCGCCGACAGTCGGGCTTTGTTTGAAGAAGTGAGTGCTCAGGCCCGCCGGTTCACGCTGGCGGGCCTAGCCGGTTGGGAGAACCGTCACTGTCGGCGCGAACCGTTCTGAGAATGTTGCGGCCTTTGCATCCCGTGCTGCGGAAAGGGCGGCCGAAATAAACGCGGAACATCCGATGGTTGCCAGCGCCAGGAGAGCCGCACCGAAAATCAGGCTACGCATTCCACCCTCCTCAATGGGCGTTACGATCACAGGTTCGGATTGCATTGTTTCAGTTTCGCTTCGTTGGGCGCCTAAAATGGCTTCGTACACGCGGCCGTGAATACGCTGAACCAGAAGCCTTCGATCGCCTCGTTCGACATCGACCTCGCCGCCGTCAAGGATGTGATCCTGACGCATTTGCATTACGACCATGCCGGCAATTTCGACCGGTTTTCAAATGCGCGGTTTCATCTTCAGGAGCGCGAGCTCGCCTACGCCAGCGGGCGTTACGTGCAATATCCACGGCTGTCGCATTCCTTCGAGGTCGAGGATGTCTGCGGGATCGTGCGGCTGAACTATGCGCGCAGGGTGCTGTTCTACGACGGCGACGCGGAGATTGCGCCGGGATTGACGGTCCATGCCGCGGGCGGACATTCCGCCGGCCTTCAGTTCGTCCGGGTCAACACGCGCCGCGGCCCTGTCGTGCTCGCCTCCGACGTCAGTCATTTCACCGAGAACATGACCAGCGAGCGCCCGTTCACGACCGCCCTTCATGTCGGCGACATGCTGGCGGGTTTCGACAAGCTCCGCGCTGTCGCACCCGACGGGGACCACATCGTGCCCGGTCACGATCCGCTCGTCATGAAGCTCTATCCGGCACGGAGCCCGGACCTCAGCGGTGTCGCCGTCCGCCTCGACGTCGCGCCGTCCGTGGGTGTTCATTCCTGAGACGGCCGGTGGGCGACGGCGTAACCTGGGCTTGAAATATCGATTTTCTAAGCCGTCGTGCCCGGTTCGAACAAGCCTGCTGGCTATTCCGTCCGGGTAGGGAACGGCTCATACGCGGCTCATGGATTTACGCAAAGCGTCGACCAGTAGCCAAAATTGAGCGTTCGTCGTGTTTTTCCGCTGTCGCCTTGTGTTGATCCCGAACAAGCTTCTACGATAGCTCGTTCCCATCTCGAGTTGGGCGCAGCCGCCAATTCTTGTCTTGTTTGCGATGTTGCTTGGGAGACTGCCGTCAAGCATTGGGTTGCTGGTAACCTCGGCCGGGATTCCTGCAGCATCCAATTCTTCCAGAACGATATCGCGCAACTCGTCGTCCAGTCCGCCGAGCTGAATTCTTCCATTCGCCTGGGTGTCCGTACAGCCGTGCAAGCTGATACAACGTTGAGCGTTTTCAACCAACTTCGTGGCTATTGGCTCATCGTAGTGGGAAGCCGTCACATGCAGGTCGCCGTTGCTGGAAGGCAACAACCCTTCAAACAGCCAGAGGTCATGCAATCCAAGACCATCAACTGCGGTCGCCAGCGTAGCCGGATGATAGCCGGCCGTAGCTAGAGCGATCTCGCTTGTGCCGGTCTCAATGCCACCTCCGTGGAGGGCCATGATGATCTTTTGTGTTTCCGTGTTGTCCGTAACCTGTTCTTCCACCAGTTGCCGCCACTCATGACGTAGCCATCTTTTTCCATATGCCATCCCTTCGACGTTGTTCGGATCATCGTACAGAGCAGTCATGGAATCATATTTGTCAGGTCCTCGTGGCATATCACCGATCTCCGTGCAGTCGGCTTGAATGATCGAGAGCCAGTCGCGGCGTGCGGCTCTTGCTGGCGAATGGTGGACCTCCGGACACGATAAGGCTGCCGCCCTGACTTCTTCGAGAACGCGTCGGCCCAGACCCGACCGGCGATCCGGATCGGACCATTTAGGTTGCAGGTTTCAGTTCGACATTCTTACCCGCCACCCGCCTTCTCGATCAGGCGCATGACGGCATGGAGCTCCCTCTCGTAAGTCGGTCCGGTGGCGTAGCCCGCGCGAGCGACTTCGGTTGCGAAGGCGTATGGGTCGTGGGTGACTGTGAACGCCTTGGCGTACCGCTTGTTGCGCGTCAGAAATGAGCCGTGCTCGCTGAACGCGGTGGCAGCGTCGGGATAGACGCGGAACCAGTCGCGCACGACATAGTCGTACTTGCCGTCGGGCCGCGGCGTCACCGAGATCACTTCGGGGAATTTGGCGTCGGGCCGCGACATGACCTCCTTGGTCTTCAGCAACTGCCGCATGTTTTCGGGCATGCTGGCTTTTGCCTTGATACCGAAAAAATTGAAGCCGGGCGCATGCGCACCCCAGCCGGATTCCAGCGCTGCCTGGCCGAGCGTTACCAGGGCGGGTACGCGGCTCGCCGCCTGCGAAGCCCTGGCTGACTCGCCGAACGTGGCGACGAACGCTTTCGGCGCGAGCTTCTTGCCCGGCACGTAGGGCAAGGGCGTCGGCGCAGGAGGCGTAGGAGCGGGGGCGGGCGGCAGCGAGCGGCCACCCAGCGCGGCGCCAATCGCGGCTTTGGTCGCCGCGCCGACGACGCCGTCGGCCTCCAGCCCGCTGCGCGACTGAAACCCACGCACCGCGCGTTCGGTGTTCGAACCAAAATCACCGTCCACTGCCAAATCGTAACCGAGCCCGACAAGGGCGCGCTGCAGGCTGCTCACGCCGTCGCCTTTGCTGCCCCGGCGCAGCGTCGGTCCGAGCATGAATTCGGCGACGCCTTTGAGGCGGTCCACCAGCCCCGGATCGCCTCCCGCTTCGCCCGCGAGCAGGGCTTCCAGGGTGAGGGTCTCGTCGGCTGGAGATTCGCCCTCGCAGGCGGCGCGCACGTCCTCACCGTCGCTGAAATTCTCCTGCCAGTTCTCCTGCCAGTTCTCCTGCCAGTTCTCCTGCCAAGTCTCCTGCCAAGTCTCCTGCCATCCCTCGTCCTCGGCTTCGCTCTGCGCGCCCGGCAGCGGCGCGAGGTCGAGGTGGAAGTGGATGATTAGGGGATGCGGTCCATGCCAGTTGAGCCCCGTCACGCGCTTGTTCTTGTCTTTGCGCGTCGTGCCGACGAAGATCACGTTGCGCTTGCCGGTCTCCCGGTTGATCTCGTCGGCGACCGCGAAATCGTTGTAGATGATCCGCCATTTGGCCGGCATCGCCTTCGCGGTCTCGTTCACCGCGCGCAGCAACCTCAAGGCATCGTCGCGGAGATAGAAACCGCGAGCGTCGCGCCTGTTCAGGAACAGATCGAGCGAATAGCCGCGGTCGTTGAAGCTCCCGCCGCCATGTCCGCGATACGTGCCCGCTCCGAGGCCTGCGCCGTAGCGGCGGCGCAGCTCGGCAAAGAAGCGGACCATGATCGGCGCGACAGGCGCCTTGCCGCTTCCGTCGATCGACGCGTGACTGACCAGCTCCACCCGCTGCGCCGGCGGCCCGAAATCGCCGAGCGAGCCGCCCGATGGCTCGGTGCGGAAGCGCATCTCTTCCTCGCGGCTGATCATCCAGGCGCGGCGGAGAACGTCGTCGGCGTACTTCGTCCCGAAGCGCATGCGGGCGCCCTTCAGCGTATCCTCGTAGTCGCCGCGCAGCGCCGCGCTTCGTTCGTCGGCCGAAGGCTTTCCGCCCGTCCGCCGCGACCACTCCGCAGCCAATCTGGCAATGAAGGCATCGAGATCCTCGTCGACAGGAAGCGGCGCAGGCGGGGTCGGTGCCGGCGGGATGGGAGCAGGTGGAGTAGGTAGCGGCGCGATCTTGCCCCCGAGCGCTGCGGCGATAGCCGCCTTGGTGCGCGGGCCGACCACGCCGTCGGCGGCGAGGCCTGCGCGGGACTGAAAGGCGCGGACCGCTTTTTCCGTTGCAGCGCCAAATCGTCCGTCGATTTCGCCCGCCGAATGGCCGAGTTGCGCCAGCGCGCGCTGCAGCGCTTCGACACCGGCGCCGCCGTTGCCGCGGCGAAGCGTCGGTCCGACCACAAGAGCCGAGGCGCCCTGCAAGAGGTCGGCAGCTCCACCGGCCTCGGTGTCGAATGCGCGCACGCCGACGCCTGCAGGCCATCCTGCATCATCCGATTCCGGTTCGAACCACTCGGCCTCGAATGTTCGGGGCGCCGAGTGGGCGCCGCACCCGCATCCGCACCCTTTGTGCTCGATTTCGTCCTCGGACGATTCAGGCCAGCGCGTGTCGGATAAGTCTTCGTCGAGCTTGTCGCCAGGAAGGCCTGCTTCCACGTCCAGCCAAGCCAACGATTCCTCGTCGGCGCTCTCGAAAAGTGTTTCCGCGCTCGACATCGCATCGAGATTCTCGAAGGCATCGCCATCCGGCGCTGTGCCGAGCTCGCTCAACAAGGTCGGGAGCAGTTTACCGGGCAGCGCGCAATGGGTGATCGAATTTGGCACGGGGCGCAGCGCCACCGCGCCCGCAGTGGCGCGGCCGTCGAATTTGTCGGTCGGAGATTTGGCGCGGTAAACGATGTCCACGCCCAAACCCGGCCGGGCTGCGGCGAGCGCCTTGAACGCCGCGATCGGCGGGCTTCCGTAGGTGGCGTCAAGCACCCACACCTTGACGAGCTTCGCAAGCGCGCCGGTGCCGAGCGCCGTGGATTTGTCCGCGTTGGCGAGCGGATAGAGCACGCCGTAGGCGCGCGAGTGCCCGGAAATGACGAGCCGGCCGATTTGCGTGCCGCTCCGCTCGAGGCGGCGGTCCGTCTCGCCCAGCACTTCGGCAAACAGCGCATTGAGCTGCGCAGGCCGGTCGAGGCCGCGTGCACTCCAGCCTGCGTCGCTCCCAATCTGGAGCTGCGGCACGATCAGCAGCATCGGCCGGCCGCTGTCGGTCACGATCTTGCCGAGCCGGAAGGTCGCCTCCGTCACGATGCCCGCAGGCATGGCTCGCGGCACGCCGCAAGGACTGAGCAGCCCGTGGATGTAGAGCAACATGTCGACCGGCCCGCTGCCTCGAACGGCCGCGGCCGACGCGAATACGGCGATCTTCGTGCCGGTGACGCGGGAGCGGTAGATCCATAACGCGCCGTCAAGATACGGCTTCGTGGACCGAACGACGGCTTCGTTTTCGAACTCGCTCGTGATCGTCGGCTTGCGGCGAAACTCCCAGTGCCATTCCTCGGTCGGCAACTGCTCGAAGCCGTAAGCCGCCGCGTTCTGCTTCAGCCATCCATAGAACCAGCTCCTGCGCCAGGCCGCTCGCGCTGCGTCACTGCTACTGTTGGCAACCTCGAATCCCGCTTTTCTGTTCTGATAGAAGTCGACGGCGATGCCGTTCTGGTGATTGCTGTAGCCTGGCGCCGCAATCCGGCCACCCAGGCCAAAGCCGCCGAAGGCCTTCGACTTCAGCATGTAGGCGGCTGCTGCCTTCGAATGCGGACCTTCGGCAAGAGCTTCGCGGTGCGCGCGTGTCCGGTTGTAGTAGCCCTTGAAATACCTGAGCCACAGCGAGTGCTGGTGCTCGCTGCCGCGATAGCCGCTTGCTGCCGTCAATCGTTTCGTTCGCAGCGCATCTGCATCACCCGCAATCTGAGCCTTCTGCAGATCTGCATTTGCAGCGGCGAGCAGGCGGCCTGCGGCCCGCGCGGTCTCCGGCCGCGTCTTGACGCTGGTGCCGGGGATCGTCTCGACCTGAGTGCTGCTCAGGTCGGGCAGGGGAGCACCCCTGGCCTTGCGGCTGCGGGCGATATGCTCGGCGAGCACATTGTTGCGAAAGGCGATCTGCTCCGCTGTTGCGGTCCACGCCTCGGACTCGAGATATTCGTCCTCACCTTCGTGTTCGTCTTCGGCGCAGCGGCTGGCTCCGGATTCCAGCTCGCGAGCCTCCTCGAGCTCGCGCGCCCAAGGCTCCGAGCTTTCGTCTCGCGCGGCATCGTTGTCCGCGGAAAAGCCATGCGAATCCCATGCCTGGGCTTCAAGCCCGGTAAACGACGTTTCATCGTAATCTTCCGACAGCGAGCCTTCCACCTCCGGCTCGAAGCTCTCGCTCAGCAGGGTCATGCCCTCGACGGCGAAGAAGGCGTAGCTATCCGCGTTGTCCAGAGCCTGCTTCGGGGACAGGGTCAAATATTTCGGTTCGTGCTCGTAGGCCTGGTCCTTGATGCCGACATAGCGATGCGCGACCTCGTGGATGAGGGTCACCTCCTGCGTGTCGGGCGCCAGCGCGCTGAAGTTGCAGTGCCTCGGCCGCGTGTCGAAGCAGATGTGGACCTTGCCGAAACCGCCGAACAACTGCGTCGTCAGGGCATAACCGCAGACGGCTCCCTTGCCGTCCGTGGCGCAGTCGGTCTCGCCGCGGAACTTGATTCCATCCTTCAGCGCCTTTTCGATCCGCATCAGCCGTGTGACGATGTGACGGAGATCGTCGTGCTTCGTGGTGTGAAAATGCCGCAGCAGCAGCTGCCGCGTGGCTGCGCCCATCCGATCCGGCCGTCCGTACGCGCTGCCGACGAACGAGGCCGCATGCCGCACTGCGCGCAGACACCGTTCGGTGACGTCAAGCAGCAGGTGCTTCTGCGTCGACGTACAGTTCGCGAAGGAGTGGGGCGAGCCCAGTTCTTCCTCCTCGAGGGACTGGGATTCACCCGCACCAGTCCACTCCGCTTCGCCCGAAAAGGCCACGAACGGGTTGTCCTCGAGCGTGGCGAACGCTCCAATTCCGCTGTGGTTCTCCGGCTCGGACGTCTCCGCGAACGGAGCGTCGAGGCCGAGCGGGTCGAGCGATTGGAAATCCTGCGTGGACCCGTGCATCGTCTGCCTCCTGCGTTGACCTCAACGTGCGCCGACGAGCAGCGGCGGCCGGGTCGGCGGCCGCATCTCGATCGGCTTTGCGCGTGTCTTCAGATCCTTGCCAGTTGCGGATGCCCACTCAGTGATGACCCGCCTGCTCGAAGCTCCGATCGGCGAAGCTGCGCCCGGCGGCGAACCGACCGGCGGCTGCTCGAGGTAGAGAACCCACGCCAGTTCAGGTCCGGACACGACGCCGGACTCGACGATGCGCAGGAACCGGGAAAGATCGCCAGCCATCGAGAACAGAGCCGACGACCTGCTGTGCGGTGCGAGCCCAACGCGCTCGCCGATCATCCGCAGACGCTCGTAGGGGCTCGTGGCGTTGGCAACCAGATCCTCGACCACCGGCGTGTTGGCGCTTAGCGTCAATTCGGCCCAGCCGAGGGCCGTTGCCGCGACCAGCTCCTCCCGGCTGAGCAACTGATTTTGCCGCCGGGCGCGCAGTGCAAATCGCAGCGCTTCGGCGATCCTGAAAATCCGATCGTCGTCTGAGGCGTTCACGCCGGATGTGTTGCGAACGTTGGTGATCGCCTGCCACAGTTCAAAAAGGAGTTCCTCGAACACCTGGATGAATGACGCGTTCGCGTGCGTGGCCTTGTCGTAGGTGGGCGGCCGGTTGTCGTCGGTGCCGAATGCCAGGTCGAGGCCGAAGAGCCGCCAGTATGCGTTGCGCCGTACCGCCTCGGGATCGGGACGGATGACACTGGTGGACAGCCACGGGGCAAGCGGATTGGCGGCACCAAACAGCAGCACCTCGGTGATCTCGAGCCAACGCTGGGTCGCGATTGACGGGATGCCCAATCCCTCGCCGGAGCGATACTCCCGGACGACGCGGCGCAGGATCTGGATGGCGCGTGTGTTCTCCAGAACGTAGCTGTAGCCGAGGTGGTCCCATTGCGGGACACCGGCCAACGACGGATCCGGGATGAATGGCGCGAATGCGCCGATGTCGTAGCGGAGGAAGGCCAGCCGGGCCGGGCTGGCCGGCTGCGGATTCGGCGGCGGTCCCCATACGCGAAAGGCGTTCCAGACCTGTTCCATGTGGAGCAACAGATCGAACGGATCGCACATGAGCACTATTGCGGCCGCCGCATCGCGCGACATGTTGGACGGCGGCGCCATCATGCGGTCAATCAGCTGCTGGATCATGACTAATACCTTTCGTAGTCGCGTGGGCGCGGAACGACCTCGCCGATGAATGGAACGGGACGCGTTGGTATCGGCACGGTCGATGCTCCGGACCAGCTCGGCCGCGCCGTGGCTTCGATCATGCTTGCGAGACGCGCGTTCACAGCGCCATCCGTGATCGGAACGCGATGAGGTCCGATCTCCGCCAGCGGTGCGAGCTTGGTGGACAGTTCCTCAAATCCGTTGGTCAGGATGCATTCGATCGCGCTCATCTGCGACAACCGGCTCAGCGCCTGATTCAAGTGGCACAGCTCCTGCTCGCGCTTCGCATCGCGCTCGTGCAGTTCGTTGATGGTCTGCTTGAGGAGGTCGATCTCCTCGTTGCGCGGGTGCCCGTCCGATTGGCGTTTGGCAAGCTCCAGCACGGAGTCGGATCCCGCCGAAGATGAAGGCTTCTTGGCCATGTCGTATTCCTTTCTCAATTCACGCCGCTTCGGCTTGGTTGACGAACCAGCTGCGTGCGCGTTCAATCCACATCGGTGCAGTCTCCGGACATTCGGCCTCGCGCAGGCCGGCGAGTGCGACGATCCGTATTCCCTCGCGCTGCCGCCACGCCGGCGACGTCCAGAGCGCTGCGCCAGCGGTGTGTTCGAGCTCGGCAAGCGCCTGGGGCGAGACGCGTTTTGGATCGACCAGGTCGGTCATCGGCCGGCCGCCGAGCCCCGGTACGGGCGCTGAGAGACACGCTTCTGCGATCCTTGGCATCGCGGCCTTCGAGCGGGCGAGCAGGGGCTGCAGCGTCTCTTCGGCGAGGGCGATCGGATAATGCGCTTCCATGGCCCGTTGCAGGGCATTCCATGGGCCCTTATCGCCGAAGCAGAGGCGTGACATTGCGCAACCGAGGACTGTGCGAAGCCACCCGATCGGGTGCGGGTCGCCCACCGGCCATTGCAGGATGGTGTCGGCATTGCCGACGACGTCGTAGAGCGCCGCCGTCGAGGCATAGCCGGTGTGAAGAAAGGCAAAGACGTCGGCACCGATCTCGGAGGCCCAGGGTGTCCACATCGCCTGAAGCTTTTCATCGTCCTTCAGCGCGCGCGCTATGGCCGCTCGCACGGAGGGCGTCCAGCCGGTGAGGTGAGCGACCTGATGGCCAGTCTCGTGAAAGAGCGAGGTGGGGCGATAGAGATTGTGGCGCACGATCTTGATGGCGGCGACCGGCATGATGGCCCCGGGCGCCCAGAGGCGGACGCCCGCGCGCAGGATCGATGCGCCGGTTCCCTTGTCCTGGTACACCAGCACTCTTGGCACCGGCTTCCTCGCCCGCTCGAGCACGCCCTGCATGCTCGTGACCGCAAGCCGGTCGAGCGTCGTGAGCGCCTCGCGCAGAGGCGCACTCGTTCGCGAGTTCACGGCATCTCCGAGGAAATCGAGTGTGGTGTCGACCTGGACGTAGCGGCGACGGAAACGCTGGACACCGGTCGAGGCGGCTGGAATGCGGGCCGGATTCTTCCGCGCCTCGGCAACGACCCGCTGCGTCGCCTCACCGAGCTCGATGAGTTCCTCGACGACCGCGTTAATCTGCTGGCGCAGCGGCGCACCGGTGTCGCGTTCGACCGACTTCCAGGCCTCGATCGAAGCAAACTCCTCGGCATCGCGAAACGTGCGAGCGGCCGCCAGCCAGTGGGCGACCTGCCGCTGGAGGTCCGAGGTGACGAGATGCTGGTCGATGTCACGCGTCACTTGCCGCCCCGCCCAGGTGTGACGGAGATGGCGATGCTCGGTGTGCCGCGCAGCGCGGCGCCGGCCGGCGCGGACGCACCGCCGCGCAGCATCCTGCGGATCGCGTCGAGCCCGGGGACCGCGGTGAGGCGGATGCGAACCGTTACACCGGGATCGGGATGTCCGGCTGCGCGCACGAACGCTTCCGCATTGGCTCGCGCCCATTTCGTCAACGCCGGCATCACCCAGGCGCGCAGGCGCTGGCGCAGCTGTGCGGTCAGACCGGGCGGCAGCAGCTTGCCCCTTTGGGCAGCGAAGTCCTCGAAAGTCTCGCCGTCCTCACCATCCTCGCGCAACATCCGGAGAGGAGCCTGGCCGCCGGCGGAGAGTCGCTCCATGTCCTGGTAGGTCCTGGTGAGCGCCTGCAGCAGCGCAAGGCTTCCCTGGCCCTTGCGGATCGCCGCGACGATCTTCTGCGTCTCCGCCTCCGACAAGTAGATGCCGACGGTGATGCGTGCCTGGCGCATATTCACCGACGCCCAGGCACGGCTTGCGCGCATACGCCTGGCCGCGGCCTGTCCCGCCGGGCCCGCGGGCAAAGTTGGCGGCGCGCCGGCGCCGACCGGCTCCAGAATGTAGAAGCGCTGGCCCGCGGCGATCCGCTGTCGCGAGCGGAGATATGCGGCGGGCACCGCGACGCCGAGCTTCGGTTCACGCAGTAGAACGCCGGCCGCCGCCGGCGTCAGCGGATGGACGTTGGCGGTGTTGATGTAGCCGCGGCCTGCGCCTGCGCCCGACCGGTCGGTGCGCACCATGCGCTGGAGCGTGGTGCCGGGCGCAGACTGATAGATGTGCATGCGCGCGCGGATCGGAAACTGCGCGCCCGCCGCCCGCATCGCCGCGCCGACCGTCGATCCGCCGAAGGTGGGCAGCGTGTCCGCAATCTGCGACGTCAACTGGATATCGGGCGTGCGGTTGTACTTGCGATAGGGCCGGAGGCTACGCGGGCGGCGGCTCACGAAGGTTCCGCCGAGCGACGGGGCCTGCTGCAGCGACGCACGAACGAAGCGAGGCGGGAAATGCGTTGCAACGGCTTGGCTAAACGCTTCTGCGGTCGCGAGCTGGGTCAGCTCTTCGTCCTCGAACACGTAGTCCTCGTTCTCGGCGAACTGGCGGACCGTATCCTCGACGACGCTGGCGAGCGCGACCGGCGCCACCTCGTCGCTGCGCTCGAGCTGCGCCCGGTCCTCGGCCTCGAGCGAGATGAGCCTCAGACCGGTATCTACGATGGCGTTCGACAGAGGCCCTTTGAGCTGCGGTCCTACCCATTTGCCGATCAGCTGGCCGAGATAATTGGCGAGAAAGCCCACCACCTTCGGTCGACCGACGAGGTTGATTCCGAGCCGCAGCGCGCCGAGCAGGGCGGGAACGAATTGCTCGATCGCCGGCGCGAGATCTTCGTCCTCGTCGGCGTCGCGCAGCCGTTCGATCAGTGCGCCGCGGGCTTCGGCGAGCACCTCGAGTTCCCGAGTCTCGATCTCGCTCTCGTCCGTCGCACCGAACGCCTCGCCTTCGAACTCGGCTGCCGCATCGCCCGCCAGTGCCTCCGCGATGGCCGCGTCGAAGGATTCGGCGAGCGATTCCATGTCGGTCAGGTTCGCCGGTGACACCTGAGCTTCGTCGATGCTCTCCTCCGCAGCCTCGGACGTGAATCGGGCGGCGAGCGCGCGTGCGTGCGGCTGCAGAGGTGCCGGCAACCGGCCGATGGCGAAGGACAGGACGCGCCGGAGCAGGGGATTGATCAGGCCGCGCAGCTTGTTCAGAACCGGCCCGAGCAGCGACCCCGCGACCTTGCCGACGCTCTTTGCCACATTGGCGACGGTCTTGACGACGCCCTTGGCTTTCTTGATGAGCTTGCCGATGAACTCCTCGCCGGCCGGCGTCAGCTCTCCGATCAATGGGTCGAATCTCTCCAGCACCTCATCGAGCTGTTGCTCTGAAAGGGAGCCGACGTCCAGGCCGGCCATCCCTGCTTCCAGCGCCTGCAGATACTGTCGCGCCTCGAAGCGCACCGGGGCAAGGTGCGCGTCGGCATAGCGCTCGCGCTCCTGTGCGGACGCCGGCGTCTCGCCGACGAACCGCTCGTCGAGTGCCTGCTCGGTCTCCTCGGCCAGAAACGCAAGCGCTTCGTCGAACGCTTCGTCGCGAAGCTCGGCATAGACTTCGGCCACCAGGCGGTCGGTCTCGGACTGGCTTGCGCCGCCATCGAGCGTCGCTGCGAATGGCGTGAGATTCTCGCTCCACGGAGCGAAGCCGATCGCCGCGCCGTTGCCGGTTTCGGCGAAGGCTTCAGCGAACGGATTTTCCTGCGCGGCGAAGAGATGGGATGACTCTTGTTGATTCAGCATCGCGCGACTCCGGCCTCCTGAACATCTGCGGTGCAGTTGAGCATGACCGCCGTCCGCCGCTGTGTGTGGCGCCGTCGCCTTGCCGTCTTGTTCGCGCGCTCAGTGCGGATTGCTGCCGTGGCCGCGGCGCTTTCCGAGGCGTCCACGCAGCGTCGCAGGATCGTCCGCGGGCAGACGACGGCCGTCCCTGCAGACTCCGGAAGAGGAAGAGACAGAAGGGAAGGAAGGGAAGGGGAAGCTAGTGCGCGGTGCGTGAGGCGGGACAAATGCCGGCCACGCGCTTCGCCAGCGCCTCATCCGGGGCGACGCCCAGCTCGCAGGCAAGGCGCTTTGCCAGCGAACGGTAGCACTGGACCGCCTGGTAGCGATTGCGCTGGGCGAGATATGCATCGATCAGCGCTTCGGCCGCCGATTCGCGCAGCGGCTCGGCGGCGAGCGCGGCGACTCCCGCCTGTGCTGCCAGCGCGAGATCCCCACACGTCGTCATCATCCGGCAGGCCGCCTCGAGCGCCTCTACCCGCAGCAGGCGAAACGCCTCCTGCGCGGCGATCAGCCACTCCTCATGCCAGCCGGGCAGAACGTCGTTCGATAGCAATACGATGTCCTCGAAGGTAAGCGCTTCGCCCTTGAGGGCACGGGCCGCGATGGCCTGCGCGCGCGAGAAATCGACGTCCGCCGACAGCACCAGCTCGTCGCCCATGGTCTCGATCCAGCCGCGCGGAACGTGCCAAAGCGCGCGGCGGAGGTTGGCTCGGCCCGCGTCTTCGGCGAGATCCAGCCAGAGATTGCTGGCGGCTGCGGTGCGCGAGACCGGCCCGCCTTGAAGCGCGAGAAAGGCGAGAAGCCGGCGCGCCGGGAGCGAGAGGCGAACCATCGGGTAGACGCCAAGCCGCCCGAGAATGGCGACCTTGCGCTCCACTATCCTCTCACTGGTGCCCCCCGTCATGAAGAGCCTTCCTGGTCGCGAGATTATGAACAGTTCGACCGAGCTCTGGCCGGCCGAGTAAAATCTTCTGTTAGGCCGTTCGTATTCCGGCCGGTCCTTAAATTCTCGACACTAGGCTGACAACCGGCGTGGAATGGTACGCCCGCCGCCCATCCTGGGCAACAAATCGGGCTGGAGCCCGAGGCCGGGACTTAGCGACAGATTTAATCGCGTTTTACTGTTCAATGGCGCGGATGCGTGCGTATGCCGAAAACCGTGGTCGAACACTGTGGCGAACACGAGGCCTGTTGGCAGTTCGCCGCGCGCGCAGAATTTGCCGCAGATATCGCACATGGGCGTGCCCAGTCCTGTGCACATGTGGACCTCACCACAACTCCGACACGCGTTGATCGAAATCAGGCTCGACGGATTTGCAGCCAGAGCATCCTATGCTCGCGTGAGGGATGCGCGAGGCGGACCAAGAACCCAGACCGAATTCCGACCCGGACAGTCGTCCGATGCAGATGCTTTATCTCTCGATCAGTTCGTACCGTAGCGGTGTTTTCTATCCCGATAGTATGAACTAGTTCATTCTTGAGCCGCAACCAGAAGCTCCACGTCGAGCATAGCGGGTTCAATGCAAGGTTCGGTTGCAAAAATGAAGCGGCGCACGCATCTGACAAGCGTCAACACTGAATGGATTGCCCTGCGGGCGCGAGTTGAGGAGATCACCGGGCAAGTCCAACAGGCTGAGAAGAAGGCTATCCAGGCGGAAGCCGATCGGGACGAAAAACGTCGTCCTTACGAAGCCGATCCGCTATTCATGTATCTCTGGCGCCGGAAGTTCGGGACCGCCGCCTACCGAGCCAACCCGTTCACCCGCTACATGGATCGAATGGTGGCCGGCGTCGTGGGTTATGACAGGTTACGAGTCAACTATGCCCTGCTCAACGAAATCCCCGTGCGGCTACGCGAGCACTCCAAGCGAATTGCTGAAAGGTTGCGCGAGGAACGATCCGATCTAAAAGTTTTGGAGCGCAACGCACTTGTCCAGTCCGGCTTTGAGGCCGCCGAAACTGAAGTTGCCAAGGGAAGGGATGCGGTAGCACATCGCGAAGCCCATCTCCAACAGGCGCGGGAAGCTCTCGCTGCTCAGGACCGAAGTTTCGATGCATCGATCCTCCAGGGGGATGCCCCTTATCGTGATGCGGTCGACCTGCTGGCAGCCGCCGATCAGCGCGAAGATCTGCAGGAACTCTACAGGGAGGCTGTTCAAACTCCGACGCCCAAGGATGAGGAGATCGTCAGGCGTATCCAATCTACGGACGAGCTAATGAATTCAGCGTTACGCCAAGCAGCAGACTCCCACCAGCGGCTCAAGGAACTCGCCCGGCGCCGCGAGACGGTCGAACAGGAATGGGAGCAACTACGGCATCAAGGCTACGACACCCCTTACGGCACGTTCGGTAACGAGGCGTCACTCGGAAACGTGCTTGGCGGCATCCTGACTGGGGTTATTGGGAGTGCGGTGCTGGGGCAAGTTCTACGTGATGGCTTCCATCGTGGGCCCAGCCCATGGGACTCGGGTTTCGGGGGAGGGTTGCCGATTCCGCCTCCAGACGGTTTCGGGACCGGAGGATCCTTCGGGGGCGGAGACTTCAGAACGGGTGGATCATTCTGATCCCCCTATGCAGACTCTACCTGTATAAACAAGCATATGCTCCGCCACTATGGTCGGAGTTTAACCGATGAGCAGAAGCGAGTCCGAGTCAATCGGTGGTGCGGGATGAGCGAGTTATCAGGCGCTTTCGACGGCCTCTTCAAGAGCGAATTTTCGCGGGGAGCCTGAGTTCATCCCAGCCAAGCCCGGGAACGATACGAAGCGAGTACGGCTGTGTTCTGCTCAACAAAGAGATAAGTATCGCAAACGTGTGTGCACTCGAAGCGATCAGTCCGGAAAAGATCGAACGTGCGGCAATCTCCTCGTTGGTATGAATGGGCAGCGGATCGAATTTTTGGGCAAATTCGATGATCTCGTTCTTTGTGACGTGGTAAGGGCCAGCCGTACGCAGTTTGCCAACCTCCGCCTCCTCGAAATACAAGATGGCCATTGGCGCCCCCCTGAAGGCCGTCTGGCTGATAATGCGACAGCTTAACCTTTCGGCCATCCAAAGTCAGCAGGTCTGCATATGGCCCGAATGCGAAGTGGCGGCACGGCCTGACGGCGTCTGCTCAGCGGAGCATACCGGACCAGATTTGCTCAGCCCGAGCTCTTCTCAGTCTGACCCTGGCGGACTTCAATGTCCTGAGCAAGTGGGACGATGCGTCCGCATTTGCACAGTTTAACGCGGCTCGGCCCTCAGCGCGCGGTTCAAAGTCAAACTGCTTGCCGGCGACACCCTTTCAAGGCTGTAACAGCGAGAGGAGGCGTTGTCGGTCCTGATCAAGAATACGTTGGGCTCTGCGCATTGTGTCCAGCTCTGCTTCAGCGGCTGTGCTATCCTTTTCTCCTTCAACTACATCGCGCTCGACCTGCCTCAACGCACCATAGACGAAGGTCTTGTCCATCAGTGTGCTCAGCTGGCGGGGCCCATCTCTTCTTCTTCGATCAACCTCAGCGCGGCCTCAACGGTCCGCTCGCAGCCACTTTTGCGCCGAAGCCGATCTCATGCGCCGTACCGGACTAAAGTTTGCGATAAAGTTAAGAACGATGCGTTGATGCTCGCGTTGGGCGCATGTCCATAGAGGAGGCAAACCATGCAAGGACAATGCGTAGTAGCAGTATACAGCTCCCGCAACGATGCAGAGCAAGCGTACCGAGCTTTGGTCGGTTCAGGGGTTCCAGCGGATCATGTGAGAGTGAGCAATCAACCATCACAATCTTCGATCAGCGATAGAGTAAGCGCGAGCTTCGGATGGAGAAAGTTTCTGGGACTGGCTGTTTGGAAGCGATGTGCCGGATGACGAGCGCCGTCTCTATGAAAACCACATGCAAAGAGGTGGTGCCGCGTTGTCGGTGTTAGTAGATGCTCCGAGCATGGCCGATCTCGAACGTATTGAAGGTGTGCTGCAAGAGTACAATCCAGTCGAGATTCACGAAGAAAACAGCGATGGCACGGCAGCGGTCGGAAGCGGAGCATCAGGAAGCGCGGTAAGGCAAGAAGGATATGTCTCTCAAGGCGTCGAACGCGAAAAGGTCATCCCTCTTCCGGAAGAAGAACTGAAGGTTGGCAAACGGGCTACCGAGACCGTCAAACACATAAAAACTTACGTAGTCGAGGAGCCCGTGCAAAGGACGTGCGACTGCGCGATGAGAGAACCGTGGTCGAGCGCCGTCCAGCCACGGGAGTTGCGACGGGACAACCCCTGGAGCGCGAGTACGCAATGCGAGAACTGCACGAGGAGCCCGTGGTCCAGAAGGATGTTCGAGCCGGCGAAGAACTAGTGGTGCGCAAAGATGGAGGGCCAGCATTCGTGTGAGGGCGGGTCAACATCCGCCCTCACTTACCCGGCCTTTTAAACCGCGTGCCACAACTACACGCTGTGCTGGATTCCTCTAGTGATCTAGGCCTGCAAAGGCCGCTGCCGTGTGCGGGAAAATTACAAATACCTGCCTCGGGTCACAAGTGAACACAGCAATCTTGCCGACTGGGACTAGCCTTCAAGTGCATGGCGCTCCTCAGCGCCAGCCGTCGGACCGCCTTGGCCCCGCACTTGTCCCCTCCAGCCCCTAGGGGCCAAGGCTGGCCCGAGGGGCTTTGCAGCATCAGGGTGAGAGCCTGCCATCCCGATCGTTAGGAGCGAGGGCGCGCCAATTGGGAAATGCAAGACCTCAGAATCGCACAGCAGCTCAGCAAAGCAGCAGATGGGTAGCGCCCACACTGCGCTTCACATTGATCCAACCTCAACGGCGTGGCTCGCGCCCGGATGGCGGCGTGAGAAAGAGTTCGTTAGGTTTCTTGTGGCTTGCTGAAAGCGTGCCGATTACCGCCGATTGCGGCACATTGGAATGGGAATGCCGGCCCCGGCTGTTTACCCCAGTCCTGCGGCTGGGGCCGTTTTGAACTTTCCTTGCATCGTTCAACCCGGTCCATGACCATGTTTAGAGGCATTGCCATCGCGCTATTTGGAATGGGCATCTTTTCGCAGCTTGACCGAGCGTTCTTCTATGGCCGCCATACCGACGCCGCGCTCAAGCTTGCGCGGGAGATTGGCCGAGGTTTTGGTCTGTAGGCCAGCCGCGCTGCGCTGAAGAACGCTCGGAGCTACTTCTTCAACAGCAGTCCCAACGTTCGCGCCATACGCCTCACCGATCCGGCGTGACGGCCGAGTTCGGCGGCTATCCGCGATGTGCCAACTCCCCGCCGAGCGAGCCTGACTAATCGTCGGACTTCCTGCTCGGCCCATTGCTTTGGCTTCGGTGCTTTCATGGTGAGCGCGACCTGCAAAAGTCGGAGAAGGTTCTCGGTCGACAAGATCGTCACTTCGAGAGAGGAGATATGTAGCTTCGATCTAAGACGGTCGGTCTGACTGCGCCGTCGAACAGCACCGTCACGCCGGGGGTGCGAATACTGATTTCGACAATGGTGCCGGTCTTGTGGGCCAATTTTGGGAACTGAACGATCCCCAGCTCGCTCATCTTGAAACGACTGCCGACAACAAGCCTGTCATCCTGCTGAGCGGTCATTTGGCAAGTCCGAACCCGCCTCATTGTGAGCCAACAAGACGTTTCTGTGGGCTCGCCTTGGCCTTCGTCTTTGCTGTGACGAATTGAACTCCGACGTGAGACCCGTCCGCCCAAACCAGCTCGCAGCGCCGAAATGCCAGTCCAGTTGACGAGAGAACTAGAAAGAATTCCTGTGCCTTCAGGGGGTCCGTTGAGCCGTCGACCTCAAGCTTCGCGCCGCTTGCAGAGGCGTCCACGAGAACGCAGCTTCTTCGCCACGTGCCATCAACACCCATGATGCTCACGATGTGTTTGTGTTCAAATCGAACGCGGTGCGCCTTTCGATTGTTCTCTTTCATCTGCAATCCACGATTTCAAATCAGTTCGTTCGAATAAACACGCCGCCTCTCTGCAGGTCTCTGCAATCAGCAGATCGATCCGCGCCGACTGAGCCAGTAAAGTCGTTCGGGTTGTCTCGTTCAGTTTGGTTTGTCCGACGGTCAATCGGATGCAGCCATTCGCGAGTTCAAGAAGGATGATCGCCTGACGAGCGTCATCTGTCGTCTGAATCTCGAGAGCTTGAATCTGCGATAATAAAGCGAGGAGGTTCACCAAAATATCGGGCAGTCCATAGCACGAGGGACTTGTCGCAGTTTTTGCTTTGTATGGCTGTTCAAGTTGTATCACTGACGACATCTGTCGCGAATCTCTAATTCCGATCGGCCTTGTCCTGCCGAAAGATCAAAAAAGCGATGATAAAAGAAAGACACTATACGCGAGTTACAACGGGGACAGGTCCACTCGGGCAAGCATTTGCTGTCGCAGAATGGCCACGCCGACCGGCTGTAGATGCTCCGTATCCAGAAATTAAGTCAAAGCGGTTGAAAAATAGTTAGCAGGTTGCGAGAAGCCGGTATGGTAGTACGACAAGTTGTGTCGGGGAGGATCGAAGTTCGGCGAACAATGGGTTGCCGAGTATCCGGGCTCGCGGCTGGTGTTCTAGACATTGCAGATGGGAGCATCAGGGCCGCCGGCCCGCTCACTTAGATCGTGCCCTCCTTCGCGACACGGAAGCTACGAACGTAATAACCTTGTCGATGAACGGCTGACCTAATCTCGTCGCTTACTTTGCGAATTCTTTTTCTACTCTTGCGCCAGTTATTTGCAGAGTAAGCACCGGGTATCGCGGCCCCTGTGCTTAGAACGAGCAAGTCCCGCTTGCCATTGCGATAGACATCAAACACTTTTCGCCCCCATTGATCGTATCGAATTAAGCACGAAATATGCTTCGGTCGTCTCAATGCAGGAGCTTAGTATCGCGGATAACTGTGCGGGTTGCAAATCTGCAACGCCTGCGACTTTAATTGCGCTCGCCGGCAACGAAGCAGAATTTCGCCGGGCCGTCGAGGCAATGCGACATGACTAAGTCAATCACTTAGTTATCTCAGATTGCCGGCTATTGGAATCTTTGGCGACATGGTCGAGGCGGGCGCACTTATGTCGCACGCAAACGATCTGAGGGCAGGCTGTCGAAGGATAGTCGCGCGGATCGTCCAAATCCTCAATGGTAGCAACCCAGCAGAAATGCCTTTCTTCCAAGAGATCCATTTTGAATTAGTCATCAATCTCAAGGCTGCCAAGAGCTGGGTTTCGAGCTTCCTCCTAGCCTCCTGACTCGCTCAGATAGGCTAATCGAGAGAGGGAGGCGACTTCCGGTTTTGGCCCATCTGCGAAGTTGCGCTAGGTCTCACGGAGGTCCGCTTATCGCGGCAGAGCGGACTAGATTTGCTCAACCTGAGTTCTTCGCATTTTGACCCCAAGCGGTCTTGACCCCTGAACGAAGTTCTATCCGACATTCGGTCCTTCGTCCTCGCCGCGCGGGAAGCTGCTGCCTGACACCTTACTGATAGTTCTTTTCGATGAAGCCACCGCCGCGCAAAGGTTTCCGTACCGCCGTCGAGTTGGCTTTAGCCTGCCCGGACTCACCGCGCCCACAGCCGTACCCATCGCATATAAAGCCGACATAGTCCGGTTCATCCGCCAAGCCATACACTTTGACTAGATTGCCTCCGACCACGACGCGCACCCGATGGACCACGCGACCGTCGTCGGATCGGGCAGTCACAATCGTTTCGCCCGACGCGAGCCCCCTAAAGGTGAATATGCGTTCAGACTGCGGCGTGATCTCCACGATGTTGTCCTCCGGCGTACCGATCTGCTTCACAGCCTCCCCGAATTGGAGAATTCGTATCTGACCGGGCTGTAGCCTGATCGTGTCTTCAGCCGGGACGGAGATTTCCTGCGGCGGCTGGGCGAACGCGCCGTCGGCCAGCAGCGTCAACGTGGCGATTACGCAGCATCGCCAAAATCCTGAAAACAACATAAGAGAACCCTCCTGAAATACGCCTCAACCGGCTTCGAGCATGAGGATTGAAGCCGTTCTCATCGTTTGAAATCTGGGTCGTGACACACAAATCGAGTCGGCATCTCTGATCCCAGTTCTGAAATCAGCTTGCCATCATGTTGCGGAGAGGCGTATCGGAGCCGCTCAGTAAAGTCGCAACAGCTTCTGGTCCTGTTAGGATCGGCTTCGCATTGGGCGCGAGTGTCATATTTCTGCGCGTCGGAGGTGCCGCGCAGTTCAGCCGCGGACACTCCCCAGGCATTCAAAATCAGTGCAAGCGCAAGCCAACGCATTACCGATTCCCCCACAACAGAACGCGATCGATTCTATAATTAAACGGCGGGCGACGGAGCAATTAAATAAGTGTATTTAATTTGTGTCAACCACCAAGTGTAGTTAATTCCCGATGCATTCGCAGCGCTGAGCCTCTCAACTGCAACTTCAGCGAGGCGATCGTCCTGACGCCCAGAGATGCGCTCGCTCATTGCACGCCTGGGTCCGCTTATGGCCCTAAGCGGTCCAATCGCGGCATAGTGCGCCACCGCAGCTTATGACCCTGATCAGACAGTTTTTGGGGCCGCGAGCAAAGCCAATCGACAGTCGCTGTTCCGAGGAAAGCTTCAGCTTGCGAACGCTTCCGGCAAATACACCCGTCTGGTATCCTCAGTCCACGTTCGTCGTGGCGACAGCGACTTAATTGATGTGTTGCACCGATTCGAACCGAGGGAGAACTGCCATGTCGCCCATGGTCGTCGTTACTCTGGTTCATGGAACGTTTGCTAGAGGTGCTGAGTGGACACAGCTGGATTCGAAATTCTCGATAGACCTGCTTCACAATTTGCGATGTAGAGCCGTTGTAACGAGATTCGATTGGTCCGGCCGCAATAACCTTTGGGATCGCGCGAAAGCCGCAGAAGAGCTAAGCGACTTTGTCGATGCACTTCGTGCAATATATCCCGATGCTAAGCAGTATGTAGTAGCACACAGTCATGGCGGAAATGTCGCCCTTTACGCTGCTCGACGAACGAGGATCGATGGAATAGCCTGCCTGGCAACTCCGTTTCTCCACGCCATCCATCGCGATCGCCTCCTTTTTTCTGAGAGGGCTGTCGTGGGGGGCCTTATGGGGCTGGCCCTCCTAGCCAGCTACATATTTAACCTAGCATCAGGCCTCTCGTTCTTCGAGTGGTGTGGCGTTCTCGTGACATTGGGTCTCATTTGCACCTTTGCCGCCGTGATCATTTCGCACTTGGGCGACATCGGGACAAAGAGAGTGGCTGAACTAGCTGATGGTCTGAATGTGTGCGTTCCAAAGAACACGCAAATCGGAGTATTCAGAGTGACAGGAGATGAGGCCTCTGCCAGCTTGGCAAGTGGTCAACTACTTGCGTGGGCCTCAGTGAGACTGACGACGTACTTTGCAAAAGCGAATGACCTTCGATTTCTCCGGGAGCCCTTTCGTAATCTGCCTGTACCCACCGCATTTTGGCTCATTCCGTTGGTCGGCATTCTAGCTTCCGCCGGCGCCAAATACTTTGCGGCGCCCGGTCTTTCTATCATTGGAGGAGTGGCTGTGTCCGTATCCGTGCTTGTGCTAGTTGGTCTGAAGACGACTTTCTTTGATAATCTATTGTACGGCTTCTTTTTCCTAATGTTATTGGTAGCTATTCTGGTTGTTACCGCCGTACAAGGAACGGTACCTTCTCGGGAAATGTTCGAAGAACTAGATGTTCGCTGGAATGAGCGGATAGCGATCTGGGTCGCGCGCTGGTCTATGGGGCTTGGCTCATCTCTCGCTCTGGAAATTACAACGGAAGCGATACCCGTTGGCGCGTCAGCAACGATTCATCTGTTTTCGCGGGATACAAGAGGCAGCAACGCCGATCAGTTAGCGCACAGTGTCTATGAAAATGCAGACGTACGTTCCGCAGTTGTCCGGTGGATCGACGAACATGTCTCAGCGGGAATTGAGGAGCGTCTCGGTTAAGTGACGATGGGTCGAACTCGGGATCCCACCGCGGGCATTTTGGATCGTGCAGGACGTCGTTGAAAATGGGCTGGATTACCCTGTCGTTCCTATGACGGCTGTTGGCCCATAGGCGACCTTCGATCATGTCTGCTGTTTGTGCCGCTGTTGAACGATGAGCGGACATCTGGAGCGCCCGAACTAAGCGCGTGAACACGCTCCAGATCGCCGATTGCTGGGAGGTTCGCTT
>NZ_JADYVJ010000023.1:0-61237 GCF_020193715.1 Bradyrhizobium sp. IC4060
TGCGGCCCAAAAACTCCAGATTGCCGTCCGGCAGATAGCGCGCCAGATCGCCGGTGCGGTACAGCCGGTCGCCGTCCACAAAGGGACTGGCGATGAACCGCTCCGCGGTCAGCTCGGGCCGGTTCAGATAACCGCGCGCCACCCCCGCCCCGCCGACGTAGAGCTCCCCGACCGCGCCAAACGGAACCGGCGCACCATGACCGTCCAGCAGATAGACCACCGAATTCCGGATTGGTCGTCCCAGTGGCACCCGTTGCTGGCCATCGAAGCCAGCAGGCACCGGGTAGCAGAGACTGAAGGTGGTGTTCTCGGTCGGGCCGTAGCCATTTAAGATTCGCAGCGTCGGATGTCGCTTCTGACATGCTCTGATGGAACTGGCTGAGACCTCTTCGCCCCCGACCAGCAGTTGCTGCAGCCCACTGGTGCTCCGCCCCTCCCCGACATAGACGTCGAACAACCGCGCAGTCATCCAAGCGATAGTGATGCCTTGGTCTTGGATGATCCGGGCCAGCGTTGCCGTCGACTGATAGCGTTCAGGATAGAGCACAACACTGGCGCCGTTCGCCAAGGCTCCCCAGACTTCGAACGTGGTCGCATCGAATGTCGGCGAGGAAGCGTTGAGAAAAACGTCCTGCGGCGAGATCTCGACGAAATCGTTCTCCGCCACCAGACGCACCACTCCGCGATGCTCGACCATGACCCCCTTGGGGGTGCCTGTGGATCCGGAGGTGTAGATCACATAGGCGAGATGGCGTGAGGTCAGGCCAAGCGCGCGCGGGTCCGGATCCGACGCCGGCAGATTTGCCCACGCCGGCATGGCCGTCTCCAGATCCACCACGCTCACATCGGCCAGCGCATCGGCGCCCAGCGCGGATCGGCCGGCCGCATCGGCCAGCAGGAGCCGCGGCGCCGCATCGTCGAGAACCTGCCGCAGCCGCGCCGGCGGATAGGCCGGGTCCAGCGGCAGATAGGCGCCCCCCGCCTTGAGGATCGCTAAAAGCCCGACCACCATCGCCACGCTGCGCGCAACGCAGATCGCCACCGGCTGGTCCGGCCTGACCCCGAGCCCGATCAGATGATGCGCCAGGCGGTTGGCCCGCGCATTCAGCTCGCCATAGCTTAGCCGCTCCTCCTCATGGACCACCGCCACCGCGTCCGGCGCACGGCGAACCTGTGCCTCGAACAGCTCGTGGATGCACACGTCCGACGGATAGGCCGATGCCGTCCGGTTCAGCTCCTCCAGCAGATACGCGCGCTCGGCGGATGACAAGAGTTCAATCTGCCCCACCGGCTGCCGCGGATCTGCCTTCACAGCACATAGCAAATTTTGCAAATGCTGGGTCATACGGTCGATATGCTTGGGCTCCAAGCGACTTGCATCAAAGTGCCATCGGAAGCTCCCATCTAGAGCGCAAACCTCAAATGTTAACGCCTCACCGGGCAGGGCTGCCTCAGAAGTCGGGCTCGAAGCTAGGTCACAAGTGGCAGACTCGCCACTTACAGTAAGCATAACGCCAACCGGCCAGGGGCGGCGCAATCGTAACGCCTCCATACCGAGCAACGTTGGGCAGCGCGCGATAAGATCTCGCGCGAAGCTATCCTGCTCCTTCAGCTGAGCGAATTCGGCCGCCACCACCGTGCGCGCCTCTGCAAAATCATTGTCGAGATCGATGGTAATTGCCATCGGCACAACAGAAGCGACAAGCACCCCGAGCGCTTTCAAGCCCGCTCGCGATCCACTCGGCGCGGGAGTCCATCCCAATTGAAGCTCTAATTCTCCTGTGATGCGGGCTAGGTAGATCAGCCAAGCCGTTAGCAAGAATTCCGTGCGATTACTGGGAGACAGCTCAGCCAAAGCACCTGGAATTCGCCATGAACTCAACTGCCATCGAGGTGCAGCCAAAGCTACTGAAGACGACAAAAAAGAAAGCTGGGATGTTTTGAACTGTTCAAGCCGCCGTCGCCAAAAACTCTCACGAGGCGCCAACATTTCATGCGCAACCGTTATGCTCCGCGCCTCGTCATCGCTCAGAATCGGGAGGCGGTCGCCTACATGGGAATCAGAACGCCTCGCGAGTGCCCGCGCATCCAGAGCCTTACCATCCAAGCTGCTAAGCCAAACATCAACATCCTCTGTCCCTGTCGCCACACGCCAGTGGCTGGGGTGGATCTCAACTAAAGACCCCGCAGCAAAGCCCGAGCGCCGAGCCGTCACCTCCAAGCGCCTGACGACGATAACGTCATCGCCTACGAGAGCCTTGGACAACCCCAATGGATTGGTATGATACGGGCCAAAGTCTAAGGCGCGCGTCATCGCTTCCAGATCTTGTGCGGATCGATCCCATCGCAGACAGCCCGCAGCATCTGGGCGTCGACCTTTCGGGAAAAAGCTTCGGTCCGCTAGCGCTTGCGGACGAGCACTAAGCTCTCCATTTGTTAAGCCAGTTAGAAGCTCGCGGAAGCCATCGATAGCAGCCTCATAACATTTGAGATTCAGCGTCAGCGCAGTATCGCTCGTCGCAATCAACACTTGGCGTTGGACGACCAGCTCACCAGTATCAACACCGTGATCGATACGATGCCACGTGATGCCATGTTCGGTCTCTCGGGCAAGAAGCGCCCAAGACGTCGCATGAGTTCCGGCATATCGCGGCAACGGACCGTCGTGGTAATTGAAAGCGCCTCTACGCGCTTTCCCAAACACATCTGCTGGCAATATGAACGGATTGGCAACGGAAAATACCCACTCGACTGGCTCGGCGTTGAGCAGCGCAGATAGCTCTTCAATGCTCGTCACACACAAGATATCGGCGAGAGCGGCCCAATCGCGGAATATGGCGTCGGCACACAGCGCCGCCCGGATCCCGTGGCCCATCTCCATCGCTAGCTGAGCACATCTAATAGCTAGCGTACCACCACCAACAAAGATGCAAGAGCCAACCGGTGTAGCACGTTTCATCTGAACTCTTAGATAGGGGCTACGATGAAGCCGTAACGGATCACCCCGCATTTCAAGCAATCGACATACCAATGACGTACTGCGAGCGTTTCCTGAAGAAACAACGCGCGCCTCGCTCGGAATGCCGCCGTCGGACTTGGGACATCGATGTCCTGAACCAGACACAGCTCAGCACAACAATACGGACGTCATTGGCGACGATCACCGCATGGGCGTCCGCAAAGTCGTCGGAAGCTCTGCAACAGCCGCCGTCATGACCGCGCGTACAGCAGAATCTCCTTGGCGCTCACGTTAAGTAACGCACGCGCCAATGACCTTCTGCGAGCTCATTCTGAAGAAAACAATTCGCTTCTCGCCGGGTTGCCAGAATTTTGCCGTCGGGCTTGGGACATTAACGCCTTGAACCGAACAGAGCTCAACACAACAGCACGCGCCGTCAACAGCGACGACCACTGAAGAGGGCGGCGCCCGCGCCTTGCCCGAATTGCCTTTGCGAGCCAAAATGCTCGCCGCTGCTTTCTCCAGGTGGTCTGCTCGTCGAGTGAGAGCGGGTCCTGCGACAGGGATTCCGCTCGATGTTGCAAAGTTCGCCACGCATCGCGTTTTCGCAAACTGGCCGGGGCTCGACACTAAGTAGCGTTTTCGCTTAATGCCGCCCCGACGTCTGTGGCACGGCCCTTGCTCGTGAGGCGACGAAAGCGACGAAGAACGGGTCCACGGCCAATGTCGCAACCACAACTGACTCCTGATCTCTCACATCGGCGCATGCTGTTGACCCTTGGGTGCAGCGGCTTGGATGTGACTTGCGTGATCGAGGCACTCAGTCGAGACTGTGTCATTTTGATTCGTAATGTCTCACCGACCGAGGCGGACGGCCTCGTACATCAAATTGCCGGTGAACTGGGATTGCAAAAAAAGCTAGAGCTGGAGGCCGGCTTTTCCGATTTTCTTGGTCACCGACGGCGGATCAACAAATACTTCATGAGCGTTAATTCCCGGGATGATTATCAGTTTGTCACCCCGCATTCCGAAGGAGATAGAATATCTAATATGCAGTTGTCGTGCTTTTATTGCTTCGAGAATAGTAAAGACGGAGGAGAAACAATCCTATTGAACATCGACGACACAAGTGAGGCATGGGGACTTTTACGAGAAAAAACGACAAAAATATTACCTGGATCAAAACCATTGTCTCGGGGCATGATCACTCGTGCAAAAGCACTTTATCGTCTGAGCTCGCCGGATGACTATTTGGTACCAGATGACCAAATCGTAGCCGAGGTGAAATCCGAGATCCCGGGCCTTTTGCTGGCGATTGTTATGGCAAGGCCGAAAAAAAGCTTTTCCCTTCTCCTAGGGCGCGATGTGAATGTCCTTTGGGACAACATTGGTAGTGTTGACCAAAGCTGTCTTCACTTCTTCGTTCGGATGTTGCAGGAGCGCGGACTTCTCAAGTTCCCCCCGGACGGTTTTGAGTTGCACCAACTGGATCCCGTTAATGCGGGACGGAGCTGGTGTTCAGGCGCCGATTACGAGAAACTTTTTTGTGACGAGATTATTCTCAAGCTAAAACCAGGGGACCTTGTTATTCTGAACAACCTAACTTGGGCGCATGCAGTGAACAATTGGACATCGGCACCGGGCACTCGAAGGATAGCCGTGGCATTGGCCTAGCGTAGTCCCCACTTTTCCTGAAAGTTGAGTCGTGCTTCAAGGGTGCATGAGCAGCATCCCTGAGCGACAGCGATTAGCCTGACGAAGGAGTGACCTGCCACTGCTTTTCATCCAGCGGCAGTTAGAGTCTCGGGGTTTTTGCAGCGAGACCGAAGTTTAGCAGCGAGACCGAAGTTTGGACCACTCAGAACTAGAGTTTTGCGCCTCTGTGCAGCGAGGCCGATCTTTGGACCATTCAGAACTAGAGTTTTTCGCCGTGATCACGTTGGCGGGCTGGATGCGCCAACGTTGTTTTGCAGCAAAATCGGCGGTCGATTGCCGATCGCGCCATGGGGCCGCTCTTCATTGTAGTATCTGCGCCAAGTCTCCACTTTTTGTTGGGCGTCCGCAAGGGACAGGAACCAGTGAGCGTTGAGGCATTCGGCCCGGAAGCGGCCGTTGAAGGCCTCGATGAACGCGTTGTCGGTCGGTTTGCCGGGCCGCGAGAAGTCCAGCGTGACGCCGCGCTGGTAGGCCCACAGGTCAAGATCACGCGACATAAACTCGCTGCCTTGATCGATGCGGATCGTTGCCGGGAACCCCACTTCCTTGCAGGCCCTTTCCAACACCTCCACGACGTCGGTGCCGCGGAAGGTGAACCGCGGCGCCAGGGCCGGCGAGAAGCGGGAGAAGGTATCGACAATCGTGAGCACGCGCAGCTTGTGTCCGGTCGCCAATTGGTCATGGACGAAGTCCATCGCCCAGGTCTCGTTCGATCGTGTGGCCGGGCTGCGATCATCGCGCAGCTTGGCCTTGACCCAGCGCTTCGGCGTTTTGTTGCGTAATTGCAGGCCCAATTCGCGATAGATCCGCCGCGTCTTGTTCTGGCCATGGCGCCAGCCTTCACGACGCAGCAGGACGTGAACACGACGATAACCGTAGCGAATACGAACATGGCAGATCTCCTTTATCCTCTGTTCGAGGGCAGCCTGGCCGGGGCAACGGGATTCGTAGTGGTAGGTCGACCGATCGAACTCGAGGGCTTCGCAGGCCTTGCGGATCGAGACCTGCCACTCGCCACAGACCTCGTCGACCTCTTGCGCTTCCAGCCAGGCTTGATAGCTTTCGGCGGATCACGTCCTGCAGCATCTCCTTGTCGAGGCTGAGATCGGCGACCAGCTTCTTCAGCTTGCCGCTCTCCTCCTCGAGCTGCTTCAGCCGGCGGATCTCGGTCGGCAGCAGACCGTCATACTTCTTCTTCCAGATGAAATAGGTCGCCTGGCTGATCCCGGCCTTGCGGCAGATCTTCGCCAGGTCGGTGACCAAACCTGTCGCCGTCAACGTGCGCGGCGGCAGCTTTCAACGGTCCCATGATCGAGGCGGAAACGCCACGGCTGCATCCGGGTTAACAGGATTATCGACGGTTCGGGATTTGGGCGGTCGTGCGTTGCGTATTGAATTGTTTGGCGCAGAGCTGCGCTGGCGTTCATCGATCGACGATGAGACCGCTCGACACTCAAGCCTCCGCTCCAGATCCGCCAATCCTGCCTTACATTCGGCGACAACCGATTGGGCGCGAAGCAGCTTGACCTTGAGCTCGTCCTGTTGCCTGAGTACTTTCTCAAGATCATCGTTCTGCATTGACGCATTGACCATCTACAAGCACCGATGCATGCCGGCTCTCAAGCTTCAAGCACGCAGGCTTCGCATGTCGCAGATGCCCACCCTGAGTCATGGGCCGAAGAGATGCCAACGATCGTCCTGAGGACGCCTTTACGCTGGCGTTCTTTTTGAGAACCACATTTCGTTGCAAGCCCCCCCCTTAAAAACAATCGGCTTTTGCCCGCAAACCCGTCGACTTCGAATTTAGTAAGCGCTGAATAGCTGACGATATCCCTCGTAAGTTGGTGCAAACTGTCCTCCACAGTCGATCCTAGAACCCGGTGCGCGTTTTCGTACCTCTGATAGCAGACTGCACGATGCGCCAGGTTGTAGAGTGTATCACTTGCCGCTACGGGTGACACCAAAATGCCCTTGGGGGTAGTCGAATGACATGTAGTCTTTTGAAAAGGCTTCGTGACAACATGGACCGTTCCGCTGAAGCCATCCCAAAACAAATTATTCGGAGACTATTTTGAATATGACGGCACCTCGATCATCATTCTTCGCGACACTTGCTGTTCAGCCACCTGATGCGCTTCTCGCGTTGATACAGATGTTCGATGCAGATCCTAGGCCGCGAAAGCTAGATCTTGGTGTGGGAGTCTACCGGGACGAAACCGGCGCTACGCCTGTTATGACGGCGATCAAGGCTGCGGAAGCGCAACTGCTCGATAAGCAAGTAACGACGGGGTATCTCGGACAGGAAGGCAATCTCGAGTTCCTTGAGGCGATCGCGGGCCTTACTTTTCTCGCAAAGCGACGCCAGTGACTGGTTCGCCATCCAGCCCCCCGGGTGGATGCGGAGCACTGCGTTTGGCGTCCCAGCTTGCTTCGACGGCGCGATCCTCCGCCCGAATAGGGATGGGGACACCAACTTGGCCCAATCATCAGCAGATCTTTAAAGCAGCCGGGTTAAAGGTCGTGCCGTACCGCACGTTCAACTCCAGTTATGGGCAGTTTGACCTTGAAGCGACGATGCAGGCACTCGGTGCGGCCGAATCCGGAGATCTCGCGCTGTTGCACGCCTGTTGCCACAAATCCGACCGGAGCCGATCCAATCGCCACGCAATGGCGGGAGATTGCCACGGTGCTGGCGGCCCGAGGCGGTCTCGCAACCGGCCTCGAGGAAGATCTCATTGGCTTACGAATTGTATGTAAGCGGAGGCTATGAAGCTAGGCAGAATCGCGGGTATCGACTGCGACTTCGACATCATGACGTTGTGGCCTTATTCGCACCTTCGGTGAATCCCGCATCCTGCCACGAAATATGCGGCAGGACCCTTGATTGACGGGCCGCTCTCATCCCGATCGTCGCGCTATAAATCAGGTTCGCGCGCAGGGTTGAGGCGAAGATCACGATGACTCCTCACACCTGGCCGTTCCCGCCTCTTCGGTCATTCACAACGAACATAGATTGCAAGATGTTTCTCATCGTAGGCGACCAACCATATCGCCTAGCGTCGGGACCTATATCTAAGTTCGACTCGTGGAAGCGCGATCCGCGCGTTCGGCGTCAATGCTCATTTATCCAAATCCGCATTTCGCCTTCGCCGCGGTTAGCCCAGCTGAACCACGGAATGAATGTCAGCCGCTGCGGTTCTAGCTGTCCAGGCACTTTGTCGTAGTGATAAAGCGCCGCTTCTTCAGAATGCGTGTGTTGCAACCGCGCCCCGTCGGCCTGCAGCAAAATTTTGCCTTTAAAGAGGCCAGTTCCTTCCATAAGGGAAAACCGGCTGTCTGAGTGAAGACAAACGTTGTGTAACTCGGTCCCGTTGTCGGCCTCCTCCAGACAATAAATTAAGGGGCCACGCTGGATGGCCACCTTGCCGGCCAAATTGCGAAGTTGTGGATGGCCGTATACCCGACGCACTTGCATCGGCAGCGATAATTTGACGCGATCTCCCTGCTGCCACGTTCGGCGAATGTGCAAATAGCCCTTGCGCGGCTCGCAATTCACAGGCTCGCCGTTCAGGCTCGCCTGCGGCGCGTTGCACCATTCTGGCAGGCGCAGGGCGAGCGTGTGGGCAATTGGCGGCGCAGATTCGACGGCGATTTCCACCTCTTCTCTCCAGGGATAGCTGCCGCTTATGACCAACCGCAGCGCATGTCCGTCGACGGATATTGCTACCCTATTACCAACGTAGAGATTTACATAGAGCGCATCGGTGCTGGGCGTGTAGATGTAATGACCAATGGATGTGAAAAGGCGCGCGATGTTCGGTGGACAGCAGGCGCAACCAAACCAGCGTCGTCGCACCGGCGAGACGTGATTGTAGATGCCATTAGACCTCAGCGTTTTGGGATGCACTTCGAGCGGGTTAACATAGAAATAGTGACGCCCGTCGAACGCGATACTGCCGAGAACGGTGTTGTAGAGCGCGCGCTCCATCACATCGGCATAGCGACTGTCCAGTTCCATCTCCAGCATACGGCGCGCGAACATAATCAAGCCAATCGAGGCGCAACTTTCCGCGTACGCCGTATCATTCGGCAAATCGTAATCGCTGCTGAACGCTTCGCCGGCACCTTGCGAGCCGATGGCTCCGGTAATATAGATCTGGCGCTGGACCATGTTTTGCCATAGCCGGAGGCAAGTTTGGCGCTGCTGCTCGTTCTGGCGCAGACGCGCGAGATGAGCTACTGCCGTCATTAGGTACACAAAACGAACCGCATGACCTGTTGCAGTCCGCTGCTCCGAAAGCGGCAGGTGCGCTTGGCTATACGCTTTGTTTTTTATCATCCAAGGCGTGCCGTCGGATTTCGGGACGCGGGATTGCTGGCGCTTCTCGTACTCAGTGTCGTAGAAGTGCGGCTCCGTGCCGCGTTGCTCCACGAAATAATCGGCTAGTGTGAGATATCGTCGCTCCTTTGTCGCTTCGTGGAGGCGTGCCAACGCAAGTTCGATTTCCGGATGGCCATCATAGCCGTGTAATTGATCACGCTCCGGACCAAAAACTGTGTCGATATGGTCAGCAAGCCTGCAAACGACTTCCAGCAATCGCCGTTTGCCCGTCGCCTGGACGAACGCGACACCCGCTTCAATCAAGTGGCCGGCGCAATAGAGCTCGTGGCACTCCGCTAGGTTGGTCCAGCGCTCCTGAGGCGCGATTAGTATGAAATAGGTGTTGAGATAACCGTCGTCGCATAGGGCGGCCGCAATCAATTCAATCAGCTCATCGGCGGCTTTCTCCAGCTCTGGATTTGGTGCCTGGCATAGCGACCACGCAGCCGCCTCAAGCCATTTTGCGACGTCACTGTCCTGGAAAACCGCGCCACGGAACTCGCCGCTCGCACGTCCGGCGGCAAGGCGGAAGTTTTCTACCGCGTGGCTTGGTATCGCCTCGGGATCACGATCGTTCAGCACCTCCCATTGGTAGGGAATTGCCACGTCCCTGACCAGTTGCTGGCATTTCCCAATCAGCGGATCCGAAATCTCTAAGTCGTGAAGATCGACTTCCGCTACGTTCCGATCATTCATTCGTGCCTCCTTGAAGTCTGGCGAACGGACGCGCTAGCCTGGCAAGCCACCTCACCACGAATGCTTTGTTGGTTTAGGCCATGCGGCCGCACAATCGTATTCTCGTTGCAAGCGACTCCAACGACAGAAATGGAGAGGTTGCCGTACGGCATTGCACTCACGGAAATGTTGACGGCAGTCGCGTTCGAGGAGCGGGACAGCAATTCCCGTGCCGCGAATGAAGTACGGTTCTTTTGTCAACTAGATCTGCGGCTCCGAGCTAGGAGGTCGATACGATCGCCGGCACCGGATTTGCCAGTCGTGGTAAACTCCCGCGCTGCTGCGAGGCTGCGAGGCTGATCGATCCTGCTATACGAGTGGTTGGCTTTCGCTGGGTCAGATGATGGCTAATGGTACTCGGAGTGGCGAACTGATTCTAGGACCTCCACCTTGCGCGGGAATGTCCGGTTTATAACAATTCTTTTCATGACACTTAGAAGGTAGAACGGCGCCTATGGCAACCGGAGCCGTTGCTACGCGCGATCAAAGGAGAAACTAATCTGCTACTCCTCAGCATCGTCACGGGGGCAAAGCGCAAGCTCAACTTGCCCGAAGAGCGCGGATGTTCGATCGGGAAAAGTAAGTTGTCGCGCGTATGCGCTTCCACCGAATAAGCCGCGACGGAGCGGCCCGAAGCTGTCGAGACCGGCTTGCTCGTCGGCTTCGGGTAGGACCGAGTATGAGTTAGAGGATATCTCTTGCGCATCGAGCTGCAGGTTGATTTGGCGCTGCAAGGCAGATAGCAGCCTGGGTAACCAAGAGCTGACTTGGATCTCCCAATTGTCAGCAATTCCCCATTGGTATGGACCGTTCCTCTCGAATGCCAAGAAGGTAAGTCTGGCGGAGGGCATTCGCTGGCGATTGAAGCCCACTCCGATCTTGCAGCCCTGGCCGATTCGGCCGTTATCGTCTCAGCATTGAATAAGCGCTTCGACGCCCGGCCGTCCTGGCGGATCTGTCTCTCGAATTGCGCGCCGGCGAGTTCGTGGCGCTCCTGGGCCGCAGCGGTTCTGGAAAGAGCACCTTCTTGCGCGTGCTCGGCGCGCTCGACAAAGAAGTCGAAGGATATATCCGGGTCCAACGGCGCCGCGCCGTGGTGTTTCATGATCCACGGCTGATGCCGTGGCTGCCTGTCCTGTTTTTTGAGGCACGAGGCGCGCGGAAAAGGGGATCGGGCCTACTTGCAATCTTCTTGGTGGTAGCCTGCCTCGCCGGCTTCACGGCGACCACACCAGTGGCGTCTCAAGACAGGAAGGCGACGGACCTCGCAGCTCAACTCGCCGCGGCCGTTCCGCCTCGGACGCGACTTATCGTGGCTGAGCAGCAGAGCCAGGCATCCGCGGTCTGGGCGTTGTCCGGTGTAGACAAGTCACTGCCGTATGCCATCACATTTGCAAACTTTAATGGTGGTTCGGCCGTGCTCGAGGCTCTGATCTCCGGGGCGGTCGATATCGGCTATATCGGCGAAGCGCCACTGCCGATCGCAGTCGGCGCAGGCGTCAAAGACCTCGTTGCAATTGCAATTTATGCCAATCCGGGAAGCCCTGAGAACTACTACCTGGTGGCACAGCCGGACAGAGGCATCAAAGCGGTGGCCGATCTTAAAGGGAGGACGGTCGCTTATCCTCCGGGTTCTGGTCGTCACATGGTGCTGGCCAGCATTCTTCATGCCAACGGTCTTGACCTCGGTGCGTCATCAGTAAAGGGCGTGCCACTCGCCGGAACTGAAGTCGCGCCGAGTTTCGCGTCCCGATCGGTGGATGCGGCGATCGTCGTCGGAGGTCAATATTTTCGGATCGGCAAGCCACCGATTATCGCCGATGGCCACGGACATAACTGGGGCGTCAACGTCATACTCACCCGGAAGGCCTTGCTTGATGACCCCGCGAAAACCGCCGCAATTGCTGACTTCGTGCGCCGCGCGGTTGCGTTCTACAACTGGCAAGGCGCAAACCCGGACGCGTGGATACGCGCCAGCTACGTTAAGCAGGAAGGCCTCACCTTCGAACAAGGCAAGTGGTTGGACGATGCTGCCGGACATGGCGCTACCCGATCGATGCGAAGTCCATCCAGGTCTTCCAGCAGATCTCGGATGGCTTGTTCGCCACCGGCGCGCTCAAACAGAGAATCGACATTGCGCCATATGTCGATGGCCGGTTCAACGCGATTATCGCCTGGCAGAACAACGCCGACGGCGTGACACGCCCTTTCGAGCAGCCGAAAGCCACTGAGAGGGTCGGTCAATGATCCGTGCCGCGCACGAACACGGACCGCACCGGGAAAATCCGCTGTCCCTGACTTCAGTCTCTCGAAGGCTATCGAACGAACCTACCTGGCAAAGGAGCCACTATGGTTACGTCAACTCTTCAAAAGCCCACCTCGCCCTTCTGAAATACTCCGGCAGCGGTCCCGCGCAGTATTGCCGTTCATCCGCTCACCGGCCACATCGGCGCGGAAATCGGAGGTGTAAACCTGAAAGAGCCGCTGCACCCGCTCGTGCTCGAAGAACTGAAGGCCGCGCTTATCTGCGGCATCGTCGCTTGTCGCCAAGGTGGCCGGTATCGACGCGGAGGTCGTTTATCTCTTCCGCTGGACTGCAGGCACGCGACTGGCGACCCGGAACACCTGCTAGCGTGGCGATACTTGTCTTGCGACATACAGCGACGGGTGTTCGATTTTACTTCGTAGGAAGGATCACAACGGGCAACCTGTTCTCCCAGGCTTTGACAAACGCGAGGATCTCGTCCGCGGCGCTCCTGCGCGAATGAATGAGAATCGCGTCAACTCCCGCGTCTGCCTAAGCGTGAGCGCGCGAGATGGCTTCCTCCATGCTCTGCCCGGCGACCAACGCCTCAATCCCGGCCACAAGGACCAATTCGTCGTCGACCGCATCCTTCACGGCGCGCAAGCGGACAATTCATCTACATCGGCGAGCACATATCCTTCGCCAACAAACGAGTTTGCTGGAGGAATACTCAGTGGCAGATCAGATCACTGCGAGCTTACGTGCCAAGGCGACTTTTGCGCGCTTAGAGCCTCGCCGGTCGGCGACGTCCTTCCCCCAGCGCTACGCTTTCAGAAACGCGTGATGTGCGATAGTAGAGCGTTGGCGGCTTCAAACAATTCTGTACGCACTATCTCGTCGCTGCCCAGCGTAATCCTGCCCATAATGTCCTTTTCTCCCGATTGGTATATCTTTGGCGTGAGCCCAAACAGCGCGCCTGCCTCTTTGCCATCTTGTAGGCCTGGCACTCGCGCCCGGATAACTCAGTCGCTGCGCCCAGAGGAGAGGCGAAATTTTAGCATCGGCATGGGCTGTCAACGAGCGGGAAGCTTTACGTCCTGCTCTCTGGTGGCCATGCGCGCGAGATCGACTCGTTCGTACGGGGCGTTAGATGCCATCATCAACCTGACCATGGAAACGTGATGAGGAGAGACAGGCAGCATCAGTTTGTCACTGACGGCCCCTTCCGAACGGCTGTCAAGTCGCTGGAAGAGCAGCTACTTCGACAAACGATACTATTTCCCATTGGCAACCGCCGTCTACATGCGATGCTGATGGCCCAGGCGCCTCTATCTCCAGTCAGTTTGGCCGGTCTCGGCAGCCTTCAGCTGTTGACTCTTCGCACGATGATAGAGCCTCCTGGCTCTTTGGCTGGCCAATAGATGGGTCATTCCAATTAGGCGGCGTCTGTCTGAGGATATTCAAAACGAAAAAATCGAGGAGCTTGAGCAGACTGTAAGACCCGGGCGTTCCGTGATCCGCACCTGGCACCACAAGCATGTCGAAGTATTTTCCTGCTCGAATAAGCCGGTCAGCTAGTTGAAATGTAGAGGATGGATCGACATTGCGGTCCAATTCGCCCACGATGAGCAGCAACTTGCCTTGCAATCTATGAGCGTTGTCGACCGAGGAAGACTGCGAATATTCAATACCGACCGGCCATCCCATCCACTGTTCGTTCCACCAGATCTTGTCCATACGATTATCGTAGCAACCGCTATTGGCGACGGCCACCCTATAAAAATCGGAATGAAAGAGCAGTGCGCTCACCGCGTTTTGACCGCCGGCCGAGCCACCAAAAATGCCGACATTCGAGATGTCGTACCACGAAAACTCCGCGCTCGCCGCCTTGTGCCAAAGGATTCGGTCGGGAAAGCCAGCATCTCTCAGGTTTTTCCAGGCAACGTCGTGAAACGCACGCGACCGATTGTTCGTGCCCATTCCATCGATTTGAACGACGACAAATCCAAGCTGTGTGAGCGGCTCCACGACAGGCGAGAAAGACTTCGGAACGAAAGAACCGGTCGGGCCGGCGTAAATCTTTTCAATGACCGGATATCGGCGGCTTCGGTCGAAGTTGATCGGGAGATGAATAATCCCCCATATTTCGGTCTCGCCGTCCCGGCCCTTTGTATGGAACGTCAGTGGCGGCTGCCAGCCAGCGGCTACGAGCGCGGAAATATTGGTGCTCTCGACCTGCACGAGCTCCGAATTGTCAATGGTTCGGTACAACATTAGGCGCGGCGGGAGATCGCTGCGTGAGCATAAGTCTAGATAGTAGCGGCCGTCTGGCGAGAACTTGACGTGATGATTCGCCCTTTCGGGCGTGAGCGACGTCAGTCCCGTGCCATCGAAGTTGATGCGGTAGGCGTGGAGGAAATACGGATCTTCCCCTTTATTCATTCCGCTTGCACTGAACCAAATCTGGCGCTTGATAGGATCTACGTAATGGACGGAACGGACTACCCAAGCTCCACGTGTGATCTGGTTTTTAAGCTCGCCAGTGTATCCATCGAACAGGTACAGATGCTCGTATCCATCGCGTTCTGAGGCCCAGATGATCTCCCGCCCGTCCTCAACGTCGTACCGGAAGGTCTTGCCAGTATTCGACTGGTCCATTCTTAGGGGCTGGTAATCGATGAACGTCTTGCTGCGCTCGTCGATCAGAGTTCGAACGGTGCCTGTGGCCGCCTCGACCTCGGCGAGCCGGTAAAGCTGATGGCCTCGCTCATTGTACTCGAAAGTGAATCCGCGGCTGTCCTTCCACCATCGGATGGGAGAGAGGTCATAGGGATTTGGGAACAACGCATTGTCGATTGCGATCTCGCGACGATCACCGACGTCGAAAAGCACCGGCTGTGGCAGTGCCAGAGCATCGCCGGGCTTCGGGTAAGTCATCGTCCAGTGTCTCGGTTGGCGCTGGTCGCGTGGGGATGATTCGATGTAATGAACCTCCCTCTTGTGGTCCGGACGGACGCGGTAAGCTGCGAGGCGACGCGAGTCTGGAGACCAACTCAGCGTCGAAAACGCGTAGTAGTTGCCTTCAGATCCGTCCCAAGTCAAACGAATCTCCTTCGAGCCCTCCTTGCTGAGCAGGAACAGGTTGTAATCCTTGGTATAGGCGAGCCATTTCCCGTCAGGCGACACGCTCGCCCTCTTAGGATCATTCTCCACAGATGGCGTATCATCGTATGGGCTCTGCTGGTCGATTGCGGAAAGCTTTGTCTCGCTCGAGCACGCGTAGTTTATAAGTTCGCAGCTCCAAGCTGTATCCTCAATCTCAAAACTTATTATGCCACCATCGTCAGCGAGCTCAAAACGGTCGAATGGCAGATTATCGGCATTAGCATCTTTGTGGCCCAAGCGATTCAGCGCAGAAGCTAGCTTCTTATGATCGAAAGCTGCCTGTTTTCTGCCGTTGGCAACATTCACGAGTACGAATTGGCGCTTGCCGTTGCTCGTCAATCGATAGGCGAACGACGCACCATCTGCGAGCCAGAACGGTACCTCCGGAGCATTGATCATCAGTCTGGCATGCTGATCGTTTATCGTGAGCGCTCGATTGTAATCGGAAGGACGCAGGACCTCGTTTTCTGCGTTCCCGTTGGACCCGTTCACGGCAGCCGCCTCCAGCTGAGCTAAGACAGCGACCATCAAAGCGCCGATCTTATACATGACGCCGCGCTTATGCATGACTTGGTCGGCTGTCCTCATTGTGCGGGACACCGCCCGCATGTCGAACCTGACAGAAGCAGAAATCATGCCGGCGAGGCGCAATGTGTATCCGTCTGGTCTTTAGATGTAGATGTCGTCTAAATGACGTTGCAGTGAACGCCAATGCGCCCCGCGTGTCTGAACTCGGACACGGTGAACCAGCGAGACTTCACTGCCTATACGATCCTCAATCGCTATGATCGCCGCCACTCTAGAGATTGGTCTAAAGCAATGAGGAAGATGCATTTATCGAGCACGCACCTGCATCGATAGCCGAAACAAGAACGGCATGATGTTTGCCTCACCTTGGGGGGACTCTTTCATCAACATGCTCATTCCTACCCTTCTCTAAGGACAGCGTCCGGAGGATTCAGCGCCAAACTCTGTTCGGAGAACTCTTTTGCTATCGCAAGGCGCTCGGCAGACGGGAAGTCGTAGTTGTCATTCGCCGGATTAAAGAGTTGGCGCAGCGCCCCTTCCATCCACAGCTCGCAGTGTTTGTCGACGCGCATCCCGAACAAATTGACTCGTAACCGGCAAACGGTCTGCAAGACGCGCACTTTTTCGAAGCAACGGATCCGCATGGAGCACGCGGAAGCTAAACTCACCCGGCATTAGGTGTTTAGTCCCGGCATCTGCTGGAGCGGATTGAGCTTGAATCGTTCTGGCTGGGATGTCCAGCATTTGCAGATGTATTCGTAGGGCGTGAGGCCCTTCAGGGTCTTCATCCGCCAGATAACCGCGCTCGACTAGAGCGATCGAACATGAATGAGGCGGTTGGCCTTACGGCGCGCGTGCGAGTACTTCCACTCGACCGAATGCGCGGTGCGCCTGCGATAGCTCTCGACGTCCACCTCAACGATGGTGGGTTGGTGAACGAGGCGATCGATGGCGGCGAGCGTCATGGTGGGGTCGCCGAAACAAAAGTCCCCCTATTCGTAAGCGGGTCGTGTCTCACGTCACGATCACGGACCCGCATCATTTTCTGTTTGAGCACCGGCTGAAGTATCGAAGGAGCGTTCGGACGCGGTCCAGCCTACGTCTCCTCCGGAGTGCAAAACCTGGACCCTAATTGAATCGGAAGTTCTTGGCCGTTCATGGGTGCTGGGACTATTGACGGTAAGCGATTCAATGCAAGCCAGACGGCGATCCTTGAGAGTGTGTCGTCGCCGCTTTCAGCGGGCGGCCATGACGGCTGAATGCCGGAAGGAGCTGGCGCTCGTTGGCTCTACCGTTTCCGTGCGAATCAATCGTCAGAGTAGTAGCTTCAGCTTCAGAATATGGAAAAGACACAGCAGCGAGACGTCTCATAGCAAGCTGCAACAAGTTGAGCTGACGTATCAAGTCTCAGCCCAATCTATGTGAGCAAATTGTCGTTATCGCGCGCCGGGCCAGTCTGGTTCGTGGGCAGATGCGGCTTTATCTGAGCCCATCGCTTGTGGTTGAGCCAGAACAGCCCTTTGCGCATCGAAGTCCCCGCCGAATCAACTCGGTGCGAAGGAATCAGAGTTCGCTAATTAGGTACAGACCTAGGAGGCGCCGGCCGAGCGATGGCTCATTACCGGCGCCGCTTTTCAAGGCGCTGGTCGGCATGCGAGGTCTGTGCCGACTTCCCTTGCAGCGCGCTGCCTGAGTATCGAAAGGTCTTCAGCCCACTGCCACTTTGCCTCCACTGAGAAGTTCTCAAAGCTGCCGAGGGCTGCACGAGCTGATGTTAGTCAGCGTTGGTGAAAGTAACAAGTGACGAGCTGATCGTGCTCCACTTCACCCACCATCGACAAGCCGCCGATGTGCATAGATGTAGATGAGCGCATCCTGGCGAGCACTTTCGATAGGAGTGGCGGGCCCATGTCCGCCGTTGAAATCCTCATAGTAGAAATACGGCTGGCCAAGCGCACGCAGCCTCGCGGCTGCCTTGCGGCCGTGTGCTGGATGTACGATGTCGTCGTTAGTCGCGCTGAGAATGAACGGAGCCGGATAGGTTCTGCCTGGCACCAGCTTCTGATAAGGCGAGTAACGCTGGATCCATTCGCGTTGGTCGGGAATGGCGGGATCGCCATATTCACCCCTCCAGAGCGCGCCCAATGTCAGCTTGGTGAACCGAAGCATGTCGAACAACGGTACTTGCGCGATCGCTGCATTGAAGAGATCGGGGCGCTGGGTCAGCGCGGTTCCCACCAGCAGGCCTCCTTGGCTGGCGCCGAACACTCCCAGCCGGCCCGGACTAGTGACCTTCCGCCTGATCAGGTCCTCCGCAACTGCGATGGCGTCCTCCCATGTGCGCTGCTTCGATGCTCCTTGGGCAGCCTCGTGCCAGTGCCGCCCTAGCCCGCCGCCGCCGCGCAGGTGCGCGACGACATATGCGTTGCCCTGTTCGAGCCAGAGTCGTCCCATGACCCCATCATAGGACGGCAGCTCGGGAAGCCCAAAGCCGCCATAGCCATAGAGAAGAGTAGGAAGTGAACCGTCGAGACGGGCGTTACGGGGCCGCACCAAAAAGTAAGGAATACGCGTTCCGTCGCGCGAGGTCGCCTCGAATTGCTCAACGAGAGACGCGTTGAAGCTTTCACGCGCGACCTTCAAGGACTCAAGGTGTTCGGTCTCGGCGTCAAAGTACCAGAGTGATGTCGGCTTAAGGTAATTGGAGACGGTGAACACTACTCGATCGGAAGTATCGGAAGCGGTTAACAGGCTGACATCCGCATTCTCTGGAAGTGCGATCGACGTGACCCGCCAAGTGCCGCGGTCGTACTTGTAGGTGAATGCCTTGCCCTGAAGATTGTCAAGGACTGTGAGTATCAACAAGCTCTTGCTGATGTGGAAGCCGCGGAGTTCCTGTCGAGGCCCGGGCTGAAAGACAAGCGAAGGCCTGGCATGCAGCGGATCCCGCTTCCATTCCGCCAAATCATACGAGATTATCGAGCCGGCCCTGAAGCCGGCGCCACCGAACGGCGCCCAATCTTCATCGAGGTCATTATCAAGTTTAACGAGCAGGCGGCCAGCGGTGATGCCGCCGATCTCCGCGCGCTTGGGCAGACGGAGCTTGATTGGCCCCTTGGGTCCCAGGAGTATATACTCCCGCTCATCGCGGCTCGTGACTCGTATGGCGCCGGTCGCATGGACCGCGCCCTCATTGTCTCGCAGCACGAATGGCTCAACCCTATAATCGGTCCGTTCGCCGCGAAAGACCTCGCGTGCTTGCGCGAGCGGCTGAGAGCGCTTGACCTCCTTCAAGACGAAGGGATGACCGGCACGTGTCATGGTGCCTTTGCCCCAATCTCGCGCCACCAGAATAGTATCGCGGTCTACCCAGTCGACATCCTGCTTTCCCTCAGGGAGATTGAAGCCGGTTTTGACAAAGGCCTTCATATCTTGGTCAAACTCGCGTACAAATGCAGCTTCCCTTCCGCCATCGAAAAGTTTGACCAAGCACAGCCGCTCTTCGGGCTGCAGGCATCTGGTGTCTGTGTGGTTAAACACCCAATTCTTCTTCTCCTTCGGAGCTAACGCGTCCACGTCCAGAATAGTTTCCCATTGCGGCTCTTTGGTGCGATAGCTATCAAGCGTGGTACGACGCCAGATGCCGCGCACGTGCTTCTTGTCTTGGGTGAAATTGTCTAGGCCGCGCCGTCCCAAGGAAACCTTCGGGATGTCGTCTTGGGCGTTCGTGATGGCGAGCGCGTCCTGGCGGAAGCGCTCATAGCGCCAATCCGATTGTAGGATCTGTAGTGTCTTACGGGTCTCGTTGCGAGCCCACCTCAATGCGCGCGGCGCCTTCCTCTTCTCAAGCCAAAGAAAAGGATCACCTGCCGGCACGCTGGCCACTAAGGCATGGGAAAACGCCGGGGAGAACAAGCAAGTCATGGAGAGTGATGCGGCGAGGAGGAGCGACTTATTTAGGGGCATGTCCTGGACTGGGTTGGCCGGCCAAGCTCTTGCGAACTGGACGGAAGCTACGAAGGGTTGGATTCGGTCTCAAAGAGTCACATGGGAGATCGCGTCTGCGACTTGCCTGAACTCAGCAAGAGGCGGGCCAATCAAAGCAGATGGAATCTCCAGTCGCCCGAGGCAGAGAAGCACCTGAACTTGGTTTCAAGCACGACAATCCCACCAACTTTGTCGGTATCGTCTCAAAACGGCAGTCCCGGCCTTGTTGAGCACATAACCCGGAAGGCTCTTTGCAATTCAGTCGGCGATAGACTTCATCGAGACCGATATTGGGTCACGCCGGAATACAGACGGTCAGCAGTTCACGGAGCTTGTTTTGCGCGGCCACCTCGATTGAACCAGCTTGGTTTTGAAGCCGAACGGGCGCAGACTGGTCTAACCAATAGCGTTCTTGGTTAGGTTCATATGGTCCAGATTAAGGTGCCACACCGTGTCGGGCAGATGGGAGCGCGTCGGATCTATGAAGTGCTCAGGGATCAGATCCTAGGGCGCGTATACGGCTCGAATGGCTCGCTGCCCTCGTCCCGCGCTCTCGCCGAAGAGCTGGGAGTATCGCGCGGGACGGTGACGGTCGCATACGAACAATTGGCGGCTGAGGGATTCATCGAGACCCGCCATGGCGCCCGCCCACGGGTCGCAAAGGCTGTCGTCGGGACCGGGCGCAAAGGCACGAAAGCACGGTCG
The DNA here is from genome assembly GCF_020193715.1 of Bradyrhizobium sp. IC4060. NCBI lineage: Bacteria > Pseudomonadati > Pseudomonadota > Alphaproteobacteria > Hyphomicrobiales > Nitrobacteraceae > Bradyrhizobium > Bradyrhizobium sp. IC4060. The sequence goes on from NZ_JADYVJ010000023.1 coordinate 20,422, forward strand.
TCTACACGCAAGGCACGAGTCTCGCGGTATGGTGAACGTTTGCGACAGGTCGTCGCACGCTCAACCGAGCAACCTCGTAATCTCGTTGCCGACTTTCGCTATGGTGATCTCTCACCTTTGGACTTTCCCGTACTAGCATGGAAGAGAGCCGTAACCGCTGCGATCACGCAGCGACCCCGAACCTTGACTTACGATGATCCACGTGGCTCGCTGCGCCTGCGGACGGCACTACAGGGCTATCTCTGGCGTTCGCGGACCGTACGATGCGAGATCGATCAGATCATCGTCGTCAACGGGTCACAGCAAGGGCTCGATTTGTGTGCTCGGCTGCTGCTTGACGCTGGAGATCGGTTCGTCATGGAAGATCCCGGCTATCCTATGGCGCGGCACATCCTCTCGGCGACCGGAGCTATTGCGGTGCCAATTCCGGTCGACGCAAACGGGCTGGACACGGCGAGGCTTGCAAGGGCCGAAGCTCGTCTCGCTTACGTAACGCCCTCGCACCAATTTCCACTTGGCGGTGTCATGCCGATCGGGCGGCGGCATCAGTTGCTCGCCTGGACCAAGAAGGTTGAGGCCTACGTGATCGAAGACGACTACGATAGCGAGTACCGCTACGACACGAAACCTGTGCTCCCGCTGCACGCTCTCGAAGAGAGCGAGCACGTCATCTATCTTGGGACCGTCTCCAAGACACTCTCGCCTACCTTGAGGATCGGCTATGTCGTGGTGCCTCCTGAACTGCAGTTCGCGTTCAGCGCCGGCAAGCAGATCATGGACCGGCACACATCTCTCATCGAGCAAGAGGCACTAGCGACGATGCTCGATGCGGGCGCCTACGACAGCCATGTCAGGCGCATGCGGCGGCGCAACGACGAGCGCCGGCGAGCCCTGATCGAGGCATTGCGGCGGAGATTTGGCGACCGAGTCCGAATCGAAGGTGACGCTGCCGGCTTGCATCTGGTCGTTTGGTTCGACGATCTGCCCAAGAAGTCCGAAGCAGCATTGATCGAAGCAGCCCGCGCAAAGGGGGTTGGCATCTACCCCATCTCGCTCCTGTACGATCAACGTCAGCCGGACCGCCGGCGCGGACAAAACCTCGTCGGGCTCATCTTGGGTTATGCTGCGCTGGAGGCTCATCAGATTGAGCGTGGGTGCCAGCTCCTGGCGCAAGCGAGGGACCAGTTTCGTTCACGGTGATAACTGCGAAACAACTGGACCAGCGAAATCGTGACGAACTGGCCTTTCTAAACGTAGCAGGCTTGGGCTATTCCGGAGCGGAGAACGGAGAACCGCTATGTACGTGCCCCCCGCCTTCCGGGATGATAACATCGAGAACATCCGATCGACCATCAGCTCCGCACGCTTGGCGAACCTAATCACAGCCACGGCAGAAGGGCCGCTCGCAACACCACTTCCGCTATTCCTGGACCCGATGGAAGGCGAACGGGGAGTCCTGTACGGCCACCTCGCCAAGGCCAATCCGCAATGGCGCGCGGCTCCGATCGGCGAAGCCCTGGCCATTTTCATGGGTCCGGAAGCTTACGTGACCCCCTCATGGTACGCCACCAAGCAGGAAACCGAAAAGGTAGTGCCGACATGGAACTACATCGCCGTCCATGCTTACGGTCCGGTTGAGTTCTTCGAAGATAACGAACGTCTGCTTGATGTAGTTACCCGATTGACGAACATCCATGAGGGCTCACGGGTGACACCTTGGTCTGTCAGCGACGCTCCGGCAGACTTCATCGGCGCCCAGCTGCGTGGGATTGTCGGCATCCGCATTCCTGTCACCAAGTTCGAGGGCAAGCGCAAGATGAGCCAGAACCGTCCTCTTGCCGACCGTATCGGTGTCGTCACCGGCCTTGCTGCGAGCCAAGAACCGCGCGATCAGGAAGTCAGCATCATGGTCCCAACGCTGGCCTGAGCCACGACGCTTCAGACCGCAACGCCAGGCCGACCTGTGTTCGGGTACCAGTTCTTCATTTTCCTGGCAGCGGCGATGCTCGTGGCCGTCACGCCGGGACCTCGCATCTTCTCTATCGTCGCGTGAACGCTTGCTGGCTGCAGGGGTGAAGGTTTGGCGTCGAGCTTCGGTCTAGGGTTTCGGTGGGCTTGTTCACGTACCGGCTGGCGCCGCCTGCCTCACTGCCCTCGTCATGGCGAGCGCGGACGCGTCAAAGCGGCCTGGTCTTATAATGCCAGCAATTGCACCTACACCACCCAAGGCGCCATCGGTGGCACGTCATCCTATGGCAGCGTACCAAGCTTCACCAAGCTCGCCAGCGCGAAATTCCTCTCAATCGTTGGGATCGCCGTATCTGGTAGATGCCAACGCGACGCTACACTGATGGACTCTACCCGTTGAAGATCGCCGCCAACTTTGGTGCGCGTTGACGAACGGACCGGCCGACCTCAGGGAAGGGTTCTCCAGCGACTTTGCGATACCGCGGAGCCTTCCGATCGCCGCGTCAAGCTCTTCGATCAGATCTTGCCGGTTTTCTTCTTTTCTCGCGTTCATGGTCTTCAATTGAGCGCTGACCTCCTCGCAATGCCTGGACGGCAACCTGGGGGCCTGCTTTTGATGGTCCTGGGAGTTGTCTTAAGCTCGAGCCGCGTGCTGCGACGTCGTGTTGAGCCAAGTAGCCGACGGAGCTGCACCGGCGGTATAAGGCCCCAGCCGCAGGGCTGATTCGTGGCTAGGACCAGTCTACTCGCATCCATCGCTGGCGGATGCTCCCTCTCTAAAATCGGCGGCACGCCTTGTTCGATTTAGTTTCCGCTCGGATCGGCGGCCTTCCTCAATCGCGCACGTGGTGGTGCTCGCAGCCGGTGGATGGTACCGCCTCCGATCTCGCAACCGCAGTTGACTTCAACAACGTCGAAGCAGCAGTTAGCCGGCGGGTTATGACAGCAAACCTGCCACATGCTCCTCGTCGCCGACGGCGCTAAGGACATTCAGTTGAAGAGCCGCCCAGCATCGGGATGATGTTTCGCGGGGAGCGCCCGCGCGTTGAGCCTAACCCAAGACCAGAGACAAATCTGAACCAACGCCCTGGAGACCAACAAATATTTTGGACCCGCGTTTTGCAAGCTCACGTCGATGTTTGGAGAGCGCTCGGCCCGAAGCTCTCAAGTGAAAGCTGATACGCCGCGATGCGGAACTTAGTTCGGGGCTGCTCAGCTGCCAGGCCGCCTGAGTGGAGTTGCTCATGAGTACTGAGCGAAATCCCGACCCTGTGATCCTGTTGTTCGCGATTGCCGTGATCGTCGCCGCCTTCGCGGCATTCGTCGCGACGTTTGAGCGGGTTGGGAGCACCACAGCTGGGGGCGAGGCTCCCTCCCCGACCACGGGGCTGGGCAAGCCTCGCCGCCTCTTGAGCGGGCACCCGGCCAATCAGTAAGGAAGTAAGCACCCCACCTGAACCGACAAAAGGTGTCCATCCTTGTGCTGCGGCATCAGACCCGCAACCTGGCCCAAGTCGACCGACTTTCGAACGAAGTGACCCGCAACGACGACCCCTCCGGTGTCAACGGGTCCTTCCACGTTTACACTGCCCTCTTTTTTAGCTTGTACGATCCTACCTCCGATTGCATACTCTTCCCGTTCTCGCCTGCATATTGTTTCAATAGTGATTGTTCGAGGCAGTAATGAGTAACCGAGGTCAAGTTTACAACTATTCGGCTATTCTGCGTCAACGGGTCGAGGGGCTTATCGCACTATTTGGCGAACTGCAGGCGCTCCGGCGACGCCTGCGAGCCGCTAACGCGAGAAGGATTGGTCGGCGTATCCAGAAGGCCGCGCGGAGAAGAAGAGTTGTTCGGCGGTGATAGCTACCGTTCAATGCAACGATCGCCCGTCCCCGCTTCGACATTGATACGAAGCCGGGTCAGGTCGCTTCACGAGCAGCTGCCGTCTGCAGCCATTGGCCGGAACACCGAAGCATTGGAGCAACAGTTTCCCGGCACTTTGACCAGTGCGCGATTCTTAATTTGCGCCGCGTGGGCGACTCAGACCCGCTCTCTGTACGAAGCAGACAGAATGGGGCGGCGGAATGATTGTACGCGCGGCGGCCATTGTTGCGTTGCTGCTGATGCAGCTGGGGTCCGAAGCCTTCTTCGCGTCACCACAGGCCCACAACTCGCATATCTTGCAGCGAGGTCAGATATTACGTCGCGAAATATTCGGCACCGGTGGCATCGCAATCTCACCGCGTGCCGAAGCGAGCGGCTCGAGCTTAAGATGGAGAGCATCCCCAGCATCATCAGCAGTGCGCCGAACCAAGTTGCCGTCCGGCTCGCCGCTTGTGCTGAAGCGCGCTACACTGGGCAGGATACCTGACGCGCCGGTGTGACGGAAGAGTCCAGGCGACGGTATAGCCGAGTGGCCACACGTACAAAGGTTCCGCGCGTCTGCGCTTACTTTGGCGCTGCTTTACACGAACATTCGACTAGGATGACAGGCTCCTTTGGGATGGGACTGTCATCATGCGGTACAGGGTGCTCGTGGTGGACAGCAGCAGGCGAGTGATATGCGCCGCGAAGCTCGACTGCGTCGACGAGAAGGCTGCGAGATGTCGGGCCGAGCAAATGTATGGCGAGCACGACGTTGAGCTTTGGGAAGGGGATCGGCTCGTTGCCGTCTTCCCAAGTGCAACGTCGAATGAAGATCGAAGCGACCGCTTGTCCTGATTAGAGGGTCCGCCACGCCGCCGAGTTTGGGCGTGTACTCATTGCGCGGCCGAACGATGACGCCCGATTACCCAGAAAAGCGATCCAACCAATCTCGTAGTTGCGGTTAATGGCCGTCTCGGTCCAACTCTCGCAACAATCGATGCAGGAAGTCGCTGGCGTGGTTGTATTGTGCGCCGTCGTCCAGGATCTGATGAGCCAGTGGTGACATGATGTTGCCAACGGCCTCAGGGCCAATCAGCTCGGTCCGTGACGACCACAACTCCAGCAGCCCGTCCGGGATATGGTCGCTCGATCCAAATAGCTTCAGGAGCCGGGCTTCGGCGACACCGTTATGATCATGGCGGGCCTTGGCCGCATAAAAGGCGAACAAGCTACGAAAGGCGTCACGGGAAACGGAAGGCTTAGCCATCGCAATGTCCCCCACAGAATCCTTCAAATGAATTTGCTTAATCCGGAGCTGAACGGAAGCTATTCCCTCGAAATCCTCACACGAAGAAGATTCTACAACGGACCAGGAAAAAGCGGCAAGCCCTAATCCATGTTAGATAGGACGTATTGACACCAGGCTTTATTCGTCTTTTAGAAAAGTTACCGTTGTTAGCGTGCGGTTCACACTCAACAAAACGTCTGCTTTCAGGAGACAGTGCTCTCGGCGGCTCCGCCGCGGTGTGCTGCTCAGCCGTCCGAAGCCGGCCGTCCCTGGCCCGTTCCCGCTTTCCGCCGGAATGCGCCTCCAGACGACCATGACCATTCCACCTAGCGCATAAGGCATCACGAAGGGAGGCCGACTCCAGCGCAGTCAGGTCCCGCAATACGAGGCAATGGTCTGAGGAAGCCAGAAGACCGTTCCAGAACTTTCGCAGACCAGGAAGAACAAGAATGCAGAAATCAGCAGGACTTTGCCGTCAGTTATTCCCTCCAACAAACGAGGCGGGACCATCGATCGGTCTGCGCGACTGCTCTTCGCCAGCAGCCTCCGCCAAGATGCGCTTCGCTTCGGGTCGAGGGCCTCCGAGAATGCGCTGCCGTCGCCGGTCAGGTTCATCATCTCCAGGTCCGCGGTGGTAAGTTCTCGAGACCAACCTGTCGCCCGCGCGAGACTCCAGCAATACTCAGGCTCATGGATCCAGGTCCTGGTCCTGGTCGGCCGATATACGCCGTGCAGCTTAACCGCTTACTTCACGCCGTCGACGATCCAGTTCCAGCCTTCCCGTTTTATTTCTTTGCCGAGGAATCGCGATAGCTTCCTCGCTCAGATAATACCAAGCCGTGGTGTCGGAATTGGCTCGGCCGTCGATCGTCGTTTCGGGAGCGGGCTTACTGTCGAGCTGCAGCATCAGGCCTGTTGGTTCGGCCGTAACGTGAACTGGTGCGTTCCTTGATTGGAGGCGCAGCGCTTCCCATGCGGAGGTGATGACGCCGCAGCGCGATGCTCCGCGGCCCCCGCTTCAAACCCCGCAGCTTTCCCGGAGGCGTTCGAGCGGTCGATGAGCGCTGCGCAGGTTATAGTCAACACCGACGAGCCCGGATCATCCGTGAGGCTCGCAGCGTAAGATCCTGGCCAGCGGAAAGCGAGTTGGGGGCCGTCCATGAGGAGCGCAAACACGAGATTGGGCCCGAGGGATCACGACAGCGCAGGGTGGACGCGAGCCAAGTCTTCCACAGATCACGGCTGTCAAAGCGGACCGGTTGCGGAAAACGTCCATGTGGATGATGCGATGGCCGATTTCCAGATATTCCCAGCACACCCATCTCGTGGACAGCTCGTCTTGTAAGCCGCAGGACTCGATCTGCTGGCCGTCGAGCTGCCAACGATGACGCTTGCACCTGGAATGAGTTGCCGCAACTCTCTCGCCGAAGCTGTTGGTATAAAGAGGCGAGACCACAACGAAGTTGCCGAGAAGGCCGTTACAGTCCCTCGACGCACCCGAGATCACGAACTCAATCGAAGGATGGTGATCGCGGACGCCTGACCAGAGCATCATGCGTGCTCCAGTCGAGCGCGTATTCCGGCAGAACGATCCCGTTCGCAGGCTTTCGCTCACGACGCGCCTCTGCGAGCAGCCGATCGACGAAGAAAGATCACGTCACCCCTCTTCAGTGCTCCATCCTCATCGGTGGCGCTCGGTGTGACTCCCTCCGGGCGGAGCCACTTTTCTCGACGCGAAAACGTCCCCAACGATTCTTATTTCCCTTCTTGTCGCGATTCACTCGGCCGCGGAAGCAACCTGCAGGGATGGCGTAGGGAAAGGGCCCCAGGAGCAGATTGAGCCTGGTCTGATTGTTGCCGTAGTTCGCTTCGGGTTGGTGCCAGTACGCGTTCGTGTAGCCTCTCGGCGGTAGGAGCGTCAGGTTATGACTGAGCGTCCGGATCGACCAGCCCAACTCCGTTGCCCGGCCTTTTAAGGCTGCCGATTATAGCCCCATTGTTTTCGAAATGAGTGAAATCGGGTGCCAAATTCGGGCTCGGAGCAATGGCCACAGGCGGGCCCTGTTCGGTTTCGATGGAGCACGCATCGGCACACGGAACGGCAACGATGATAGCGCCACTGGGAACATCGAGAGCGTCTGCCGGACTTGACGCAAATTGACCCGGACGAGCCAGGTTTGTCGGCGAGAATGAAAGGTGTTCCCAAGGCTGGCGCCCGGACTTGTGGCAGCTCCCATGCGTGTCCGGAATGTGAGGGCCATATCAGGCGCGGCGAGTCCCAGGACGCGATCATGACGCATCGCATTCGTGGTTTTGACGCGGCCGCAAAGTTCGCTACGCTGGCAACCCCGCGTGCAGGCAACGATGAGAACTGCGAGATTGCAGGCGTGCGCGCTTCTTTTGGAGCCATTTACCGAAATCGGTCCGCACAAACGTTTGTATGAATTGGACAGGCGCTTCGAGCAGCTAAATTGAAACGCCGAAAGAGGGCGCTGGCAGCGGAGAGGCTTCCTGGGTTTGACGACTTGTTCGCCTTCGTTTGGGAAGGCAATGGCTTCCTTCGACCTCTCGGGTCGGAGATGATCTCGATGGGCACTTCAATGAGTACTTTGATTCGCCTCCGCTACAACACAATGGCCGATGAAAGCCCGGGCGGCGAATGGAGATGGCGCGTGATCATGGAGAGAGATGGCGGATATGAGGAAGTTCTCGTAAAAGAGCTCTCGATCAACGTGCCGTCATTCTCCCAGGCAGACGAGATGCCTGTTGTTGGGCGCAAGTACCATATGCTTGCCACGGCACACTCACGGTGAAAGACGGTCTCGGTACCATCAGGTGAACCGAATGAGGTCGCCTCGATTGGGCTGAGCCGGCCTGGCTCGTCCTCACGCTCTAGCCATCTGCCGTGGACTTAAACGGGCGACTGAAGCGATGATCCCGCCAGGCGCCTCGTCCGGAAGGCTGGTTGAAGTTCTATTGGCCGCCTGTCCGGTTGCCGCCTTTGCCCCCCGTTTTTGTAAGCCTCACGCCCACCAGGATTGAGCGGGTTGAAATCATGCGCGTCCACTTTTTCGCATCGTCTGCTCACGGCTGCATCATATCAAGGGGCGTAATTCGCCAATCTTAACGCAGTCATGAAACGCCACAACGATTCGTAGCTGAATCCTTTAGCGAAGGGATAACCAAGGAGTAATTCGTTCGCTGCCTTCATAGTCTCAAATTGATCATCAGCGTCTTTGGTGTTGTTGATCAAGCATCAAGAGGCCCCTGCGAACATTTCAAGCGATCACGTTTTTGGTTGGCGTAACATGGGGAAGAACGGTGGAGAACCGCCGACCTGGACTTCCGTCAAAACACTCCAACCTTGTTGAGCATAAAGTCGCATCGCGTGCGGACTGGTCGCCTCCAAGTGCACAGGTCTCTGCGCGGCATCTGAGATCTCGGTTGCGTGCCGAAGAAGATGTCCTGCGAGCCCTGATCGCTGATGTATGGGATCAATGGCTACCATACTGACATACCAATGCGGCTGATGCGGATGGTACTTACCGAACGTTTCAAAAAGTCTTTCGGTTTCGGAACGCCGGTGCGCAGGAACGCTCTTTAGAAGGAATTCCATCATGCTGGTGTTGTCGCGCTTTTCGCCAGCTGTGTCCCATAAGATGGCTCCCTTGTCGCCGTCGTTAAGATATGCGCCGCTCGAATATGGACTGCCGCAGTGATGCTTAATAGGTCCGTTAAAATGCTGCAGGTACTCCCGCGGTTCAGGGTACAGCCACCTCAACAAAGGACACATCGTAAATGCGGTTCTTAGGATCGCAAGGACTCTCGAGTGGTCCTGAAGATCGATAGTGCATCCCCATCGGCGGATTGCATAGTGCCTCCTTACGCTGCCAGTGCCGAACTGTGGCTCTACCGATCTAGCGCTTTGAATCCACCGACCGCGTGGCCAAAAAACTGTGGTAGCAAAAGCCAGGCCAAAGAATTGTGCGGCTCGCCTTGCTTCTTGGAGTGGAATGTCGTCTTCGCGACAGGACGGGGACGCGGTTGCCGTCGGGGAGCTAGCGGTTGCGAAAGCGCTAGCCCGGGCTGGCTGATGCGCAACAGCCACCCGAAGGTAAATATCCGCACAACGTTGAGTGAGATGGTTCACTCTTCAGACGCTCGGCATTTACCCCGCGAGGCTTTCAACGATGCTTCGCTCTCCTGCCGCCGCGGAGCCCCGCGAACTGCCGGTGAGGTGCGGGAGCCGCGCCGCGGGATGTTGAGCTGGGCGGATCGCTGGCCGGGCAGAACAGCCACCTAAAGCCGGCGATCCCTACGAATCTCTCCGAGCCTTCGCGGCCCACAGGAACGCTCGGCTCATATCGTGTCAAAAATCTCACTGCAAGCAATTCCCGAAGACGTGAAGCCACCTCGCGGGCGATTGCAGAGGGCGCTTAGCGATTCCACCGGACGGTGGTATGGAATTTGCTGTCTCCGCTCGCGCCGCCGCACGCGATTGCGCCATCGCCACTGATGCCTACGCAACGCGCGAGATCGCAGTGCTCTGCATCAATTAAAGCGTAAGGTTTCTAACATGAAGGCGCTCGTCAAGACTAAGTCTGAGCCCGGACTCTGTCTACGCGACGAACCCGTGCCCATGATCGGCCCGACTGATCTCTTGATCAGGGTCAAGACCGGGGTTTGCGGTACGGATATTCATATTTTCCGCTGGGACGAGTGGGCTCGTAAAACGGTGCCTGTGCCCATGGTGGTGGGCCACGAGTTCGCGGGCGAAAGAGTGATCTCGGCTCGGCCGTTCAAGGCCTTGCATGCGGCCAGCGTGTGACGGGAGAAGGCCATGTAATCGCAATGCACGGTCTGGCCTAGGCCGCCCGGACCCGCATTCTGAAGGCACGTAAATTGCTGGATAACGAGCAGGAGCTGGCGCAAAGAACGCAGGCCGCAGCGACTATCTCGGAATTCTAATGAGGCTGATCCGATTTATCTTGTTCCACCTGGCTTTGATGCTGCTTGCACCTGAACTTTCAGACGCAACGAGTGCTGCCGCTGGCGCAAGTCCTTCGAGCGTCAAAGCTATGGCGACATTCAAGCAGAATGGTCCCCGAGAGGTGCTACCAAGCTTCAGGAATGGCGGCGGTTACGACAGCCAAACGACGCTAGCCGCACCCGGTCAACCGGCGGACAACCTCCAGCCCGTCAAGCTGCCTGGCAATTCCGCGGGGCTGGAACCCAGCCTTAGATGTATGATCCGCACGCCCCAACGCCCGACAGTCAATATCCTCGATGGCGCTGATAGGCTCAACCTCCCCCTTGTGACGTACGGGATGTGCAATCCTGCCGCCCCGCCTTTTAATCTCCTAGCTGCAGAGACGCCGCGCTCAAATACAGCTACCCCCCATGGGGTGCTGATTGTCGCCTTTCTGACTGTTCTTGTCGTTATTTTTGTAGAAGTAAACGGTCCAGGTGCGGGCACGTGAGGGAGCAGAGCTGGGTTATATCGCAGTCGCCGTTCAGCTGATCTCCCGCAACTGTTCGCTGGTTGCGATTCAGCCTTCACGCCAAGGGACTCACGGGAATTTGTCCGTCCTCCAGGGTGCGGCAAGACCACACTCCTACGCTGCATTACCCGGATGCAGCGTCTGACGAGTGGAGTCTGCTGGGTCGACGGCGAGATTTGGCAGGATGAGACGATGTTTCAGCCGCACTCATCTACGTCCCATCGCGGGTGTATTTCAGCGGCCGATCTTTTCTCATTTGTCTATCAAAGCGTATTCTCCTGTAGAGCCCGTCAAAACCGAAGGCGGCACTGATCGACTTTGACGGTGTGGTCGAACCGCTAGTCTTGTGGCACTGCCTGACGGTGGGCCCGTCACATCTTTCTGGGGCGCAGCAATGTAGCGTGCTGTCGATCCCAACTCGGCTACTTTTAGTGGCGACCCGCTCATTTGGACTCAACTGCACCGCCAAGAGCGAGCTCTGCCATGTCTTTAAGGCTTGGCTAGCTTGGCACGATTTTCTCCAAGCTTGACGGCACCCATCAGGACAGCCGCGGAGACGTCGCTCAAGGCGACCGATCAGAAGGACAGGGGCGAGACGACCATTCAACTCACCGAGAGATCGCATCCCACGACGGTCCGGTCCTGGCGCGCCTGCGTCACTCACGCTGCTTGATCGCAAATCGGCTATCCAGCGAAGGCGGCCTCACCGGGGGCCCTCACCGGAGGAGTACTTTCTTACGGCCTTCCCTAAAGTTCTCTGGCCTTTCGCGTGATGCGCTCACCCGTTCGAAGCCGATAAAGGCAAGATCATTGTTGCAGCCTTTGTACGCGCCCATCCCAAGATCTGCTGGGGCGGTTCTGCGCGATATCCTCGTGCGGCGCTTGAGGGACAATCCTTTACGCATCTTCGCGAAATAGACTGCGCAGCATTCCTCGCGCTCATGAATCCAGGACCAAAAGTGATTGGCCCCTCTTCGCCGGCAGGGAATTCAGAGCGCCGCTCGGAGCGCGTCCTGGCCAGCACTGATCTACCCCAACCTCGTCTCGGGCGCGGGGCTCCGCGGTTCGGCTACAGCGTTGCGCGTCACTGCTCTTCGGCTTCGCCCCACTGGACAACTATTCCCCTTTCGCCTTCCTTCTTGAAAAAGTTAGCACATCTTACCTGCATCACATCGAAGCAATCGCAATTGCGGCCACAGAGCAGTTGGCAGCAGACCTCATCAGCTCCACGCCCCCTTCACATGGCTGCGAGAGGAACGAGGCACAGAACTATCAAGACAAACTAGATGATCTCGAAGTATCTCCGACGTTCAAAGTCGGTCACTCGATTTTGAACGGCGTCCCATTCCCAACGGCGCGAGCAAGAGAATGCTTCAACAAACCTTTCTCCGAAAACCTCGTTCGCTGCTGCTGACTGTGCAAAACGAGAAGTTGCCTCTGATAGGCTTTGAGGTAGTCTCGCAGTCATCTCCACGCTTGCATCACCGGCGATCGACGCGGGTAGTGCCACACCTGTCTCGAGTCCCAATATTCCGGAACCAATGGCACATGCGAGCGCAAGATATGGGTTCACGTCTGCGCCAGCCAGCCGATATTCCAGACGATGGACGGACGGCTCTCCCGAGATAGCGCGAACCGCGCAGGAGCGGTTGTCAACACCCCAGCTTGGACAGATTGGTGCCCAGCAGCCAGGCACCAACCTCTTGTAGCTATTGAAGTTCGGCGCAGCGAGCACACAAAACTCGTTCATGTAGTTCAATTGTCCGGCGATGAATTGCCTCATAACCTTTGAGAAGTTGCCAACCGCATTGCTGTCGTAAAACGCATTCTGACCATCCGAGGACATCGAAATGTGAATATGGCCGGACTGGCCCGGCCAATCCTCGGAAACCTTGGCCATGAATGTAGCCATCAAGCCTCGCCTTTGCGCCCATGCTTTTATCATCGACTTAAATATGGTTGCTCGATCGGCAGCTTCCAACGCATCACAATGACGAAGTGACGCTTCGACCACGCCCGGTCCCGTTTCGAAGTGCAGTCCGCTGAGAGGTATTCTAGCTTTCTCACAAAGCGCCAAGATCTCATCGAACAGCTCATGTTGAGCAACGGAGCGCATAATCGAGTAGCCGAACGGGCCCCGTGTTAAAGGAGCCCATTCGCTGAACGGCTTATCCTCAATTGTATCGGCGTTCTCCTTGAACAACATGAATTCAAACTCGAACCCGACAGCGCATCTGTATCCGAGGTCAGCAGCCCTTCTCAGGACCTTACGCAGAACACCCCGCGGGCAGATGTTCTCATGTGCGCCCGTGAACTCGGCAAGGTAGAGATATTGATTGCCGACATCAGACACCGAACGGCCGGTGGCAGACAGAATACGCAGGTCAGCATCCCCAAATGCTGATAACGGCTGCTGCGTGAAACTGATCGGAATGACCCGATCCGAACAATCCCACGCCAGCACAGCTTCAGATAACTTGATGACTTTATCTTGACCCGAGAGATCTTCACCTAAGACGTGCTTGCCTCGCAGCACACCGTCGAAGTCGCTTACGCCGATCATCGCCGCGCGGGCTGGACTCGCTCCGGTCAAGGTTGCTTCAGTTGTCATCACTGGCTATCCCGCGCCACCAATTCGAACACCTGGTCCATCCGCATTGCTCGCAACTTGTGATAGTCATCATTAAGCTGATTCACGTCGCTATTCACGAGATAGACGATGCCTGGTGTCGACGCCAAATCGATGGTCGGAACCAGCTCTTCACCAATTGGAACGAATGCAATGGCATCCGCAAAGCTCGGGAGCTTGCGAATTGCTTGGAGTCCCGGGTAGCCGGCAACGACACCGCCCCTGTTGGAGATCAGGGAGACACATAGTGCGTGCGCCTTCCGGTTGTACGGCCCGCGCATCCTCATGTACTCCCCAAAGCCCTCGGGATCTGCGTAGCGCCAAGCGGTCAGCGTGATATGGTTATGCCCCAACGCCATCATTCGTGCTTTTGCCGACATAGTCCCTTGAAGCCTCGCCCCGAAGTCCACCAGAACGGGCCCCCGATGATCGACAATGATCTCGGCATGAGCCGGTCCCTCGAGGATCTGAAGTGCCTGCAACGCACGTTTCAGGTAGTCGGAGAGCTCCTGAACGATTGGTTCGCTGCCGTCCAACAATCTCTCGAGTGAGCAGACCGATGATGCCCCCTCGATAGGAACGGTGTCATAGGTCCAGGCCTCCGTAATGAAGGCATCTCCGTGGATCGAGACGGCGTTTACGGTGTATTGTTGACCGTTTATTTTTTCCTGCCCGAGGGCAAAACGATTCAATGCTCCGACACGGTTCGTCTTCCCGACAATCGCGCTTAGAGCACGCTGAATATCGGCATCTGTCGAGCAAAAGAATACATCCTCGGTGCCCGTACTGTTCAGAGGTTTGATCACGATCTCGTCGAAGTTCGCTTCGCGCCTCCAGCTTGCGATCTCTACAGCATTGTCAGACACGACTTGTCTGATCGATCGCACACCGGCATAGGTCAGCGCACAAGACAATCGTGCTTTGTCACGCCGAGCAGCCGATAGAGCGGTCCCGTTTGAAGGTAAGCCCAGCCGCTCGGACAACGAATCGGCGAGTTCGACTCCAGACTCGCAACCCGCGATAACGAACTCAAATTCTCTGCCCTGGAGAGCCTGAAGATGATATTCAACGATGTCATCATACCCCATGCGCTCGCCGGGGCGAATGAGTTCATCGTACAGATCTGCATTGAAATGCGCTTGGAATATCGGTGGAATCTGTGCGGCCGACATCACATGCACGGTCCCAATTCCATAGCGCTTGAATTCTTCGGGTAGGTAGCGGCCCGTAGAGTATGCGTCCACGACTACACATTTCCGTTCTTTCATGCGGATCTCCGATACTGCAAGTAGATGTTGCTGACAGCGATAGCCGTAATGAGGACATTTCCAACGAACGTGTGTGACGAAGGCACGATGCGAGAATCGAAGTACTGGAACAGGAAGGTGACGATGGGGGCGGTGGACAGGACCATGTTGACGGTGAAGGGCTCTACGCGGCGAATGCCCTCCTGAATCAAGAGCAAAGGTAAAACGATCGTCGACAGCCCAATTGCTGCGATCGCAAACCAATGCTGCGAGATCTCGGGCACGATAGATGAATGGTCGACCAGCCCCAGCAGCAAGAGAATGGTTCCATAAAAGCGATGCGCCAGCACCTGTCGGCCGGAAAACCCACGGTCGAACAGCACCTTGACAAGTATATTTGTGAGGGCGAGCGATAGGCCGGCCACGATGGCCAAGACGATGCCAATGGACGATCGAGCCCCCCACTCCACGCCCGCATTGCCGCTGGCCGAGATCCAAATCATGTAAGTCCCGATCGTCGCAATCGCGGCGCTCACGACAATATCGGATGCTGGTGGGGCGCCCCTGCGCCTGATCAGGGCGTTTAACCACACTGTTGCGGCGGGCCCCAACGCCACCATGAAAGCGACCACGATCGCAGGTTCAGCGTATTTCAGTCCTATAAATAGGCCGATCCAGCTGATCGCCGTCACGACGTTGAGTGCGACGAAGACCAGGAGCGACCATTTTCCGGCTCTTGCTTCGCCTCCCTCGTGACGAGCCAAGAAGTTGAACGTTATACAAACCACCGCGAAAGACAGCAGGAGCGCCACGAACACATCCGCTTTCTGAAAATACGATGCCGCATAAACCTCCCCTGCCGCGCTCAGAACTACATAAAGCGCCACAAAAAACACTCCTAGAGCGAAGCCACTCGTAGATCGTCCACCCTTTTTGTGCCCGCGAGGCCGGGCGGAGCTCTCGGAAGCCCAGGCACGCGCGTCGTTTTCGGAGGACTGCCCTTTCGGCTCGCGCGGGCCACGTTTCGTTTGCAAAATCACGATCTGCCTCTAGCCCTTCTTAGTCCGGCAGTACCCAACACACGCCTCTCCAAATGCTTTGAACAGTTGCTTGCTGAGGAGGTCGGTTGAGACGTGCCATTCGGGGTGCCATTGCACACCGATTTGCAGCGTCGGAGCGCCAATCACTGAAGCTGCCTCGACCAGACCGTCAGGCGCCCACGCCTCGCGCCTTAGCGCTGGGGCAAGTGCCTCGATGCCTTGATTGTGCAGCGAGTTGACTTGCGCTTCGATCGTCCGCGCGATTGGAAACAGTGCGCCATAGGATGATATCCTGACGCAGTGCGCGGCATCGTACTGACGGTCCCTGGGACGATCTGGCTTCTCGGCATGCATGGCGCCGCTTTCTCGGCTCCACTCCGCAAGCGATGGGCGGAGTGTTCCGCCGAAATAGACGTTGAGTTCCTGAAGCCCACGGCAGATGCCCAGAATAGGCATTCCGAGGGCGATGGCGCTCTCTATGGCTACGGCAGAGAGCCTGTCCCGGGGACGGTCAAGGATCCCAGGCTCAACATCCCGCCGATCAGGATCCGCAAAGGATGCGGGCGCTGACAGGACTGCGGGGTCCACGTTTGATTCATCGCCTGTCAAGACCAGACCGTCGAGCCGGCGCATGATGGCCGGGGCGACCTCCTCCATAGCATCTTCCGCGTCGACGGTCGGCAATATGACACAAGCCACTCCCGCATGACGATGGAGTGCCTGCACGTACTTGCGCCGTAACCAGTCGCGATGCACACCATCGACCAGAAGACGGTTCGAAGTGACGGCGACAACGGCTTGGGTGCGCTCGGGCTGTTGCAACCTCACGCCACCTTGCCTCGCGTGCGAACCCCGGCAACGGGCTGCTCATACAGCCGTCGATTTCGCTCTTTCAACTGAGTTATGACGCTAGGTTGACCTTGAGGTCCCTTGACAAAGAGCCCGCCCCAGGTGGCGGCGACCTTCGCGTAGTTCGGATCCTGCATTCGGATTTTCTGAGCCTTGCGCAACAGCCAAAACGGGATGCCGGGTGAAAGGTGATGCTCAAGGTGGTACTCATCCAGATTCTGTCCCAGGATGGCTCGCTCGAGGAAGCTTCCTTTCCTATTCCTGGTGAGATAGACGTTCTGCGTCTCTGTCTCGCACATGGGTGAGTGCTCAGCGAGTTCGATAAACCAGCCGAGAACCTGAAACGTGGTGAGATAGGGCACGATCCAAAACAGGACGACGATATGGAGCAGACCAAGAGCATATGATCCGGCCAGGATGCTGAACCAGAACAGATAGAAGCCATACCTGTCGACAAGTATGCCTGAGCGGCTCTGCTCTTCGGTCTCTTCGATCGAAAACCGATTAGTCCAAAGATACTTCAGATACGCTACTGTCGCGCCGCCGAAGATCGGCTTCCAGATGATGTTGAAAGCGTATCTCTCTGGAGGCTGCACATCGTAGACGCCGCTGGCCAGGAAAAACTTCAGGTCGGGATCCTTGTCCGGGTCGCCGAGATAGGGATGATGCAAGTAGACATGTGAGATCCGGTAGGCCCAGTGGCGTTGGAACAAGGGATAGGAAGCGAACAGAATGCCCAGCACATAGTTCCAGGTCGTATTCTTCGCGAGCGTGCGGTGAGCCGCATCGTGAGCGATGGTTGTCAATCCGCGTTGATAGGCACCGATCAGGAGAACGGCCAGCGGGTAGAACCACCACGAGACAGACACGGTCGCAAGCGTGCACGCTGTGATGACAGCGTAATCTTTCGCAATGTAGGCGGCCCCCGTGATGTTGTCCGGCCTTAGCTCCGAAAGCTGCTTATTGATCTCCCGACTGAATTGAACGGCCTCATAGCGTGATGACCTCAGTTTCCAAGCGTCTGCCTGATTCATGAGAACCTCTTCCTGATCGCCTTGCAGGTTGTCAGATTGCGGAAAGCGCCTTGTCCAGATCGCGCAAGATGTCGTTAACATCTTCGATGCCGACACAAAGCCGGATTGAACCGCCAAATATGCCGGCCGCTTCGCGCTTTTCCCGCGGGACAGTGGTGTGGGTCGTCGAGACAGGATGAGTCACGAGCGTGCGGGCATCTCCCACATTAGAAACGTGATACATCAAGTCAACGTTCTGGATGAACTTGCGCCCGGCCAGCTCGTCTTCCACTTCGAACATGACCATCGCCCCATGTCCGTATTCGGTGTTGAGTGTCTGATCGACGATTTCCCGATCGGCGCCCTCAAAGAGCCCCGGGTAGAAGACGCGACGCACTTTAGGATGCTCCTTTAGAACGCCGGCGACGATCCTGGCATTCGCGCAGTGCTGCTTCATGCGAAGCGGCAGCGTTTCAAGCCCTTGGATCAGTTGAAAGCTCGCAAACGGGGCGATGGCTGCACCCGTATCGCGCAACCAGGTCATGCGAGCCTTGAGGAGAAACTCGCTCTTTCCTAGATCATCGACATCGCGCACAGCGTTGTGCCAGACAATTCCGCCATGCGCTTCGTCGGGACCGTTGAACAAGGGAAAGCGGGAGGCTCCCCGATAGCTAAATTTGCCGCTGTCAACGATTAGTCCGCCGAGGGTCGTGCCATGACCGGATATATACTTTGTTGCAGAGTACGTCGTAACTGCGGCGCCCAGGTCTGACGGCCGACATACCAGCGGCGTGGTCGTATTGTCTACGACCAGAGGCACGCCGTACCTTCGGCCGATTTCCGCCAGCTGTTTGACCGGGAGCGGAATCAGACAGGGATTCGAAATTACCTCTCCGAACAGGCAAATCGTGCGATCATCAATGGCACGTTCGAACGTCTCGGGCCTTCGGGGATCTGCTGTCCTCACGCTGATTCCCAAACGCTTTAAGGTGTTGTGGAGCAGGTTCCAGGTATTGCCATATAGATACGGAGAGGCAACAATATTGTCCCCTACTTCGCCACTTGAAAGGTTGATGATAGCAAGGAACGTCGCCGCTTGACCTGACGCAACGGCGAGCGAATCGCTGCCCATGTCGACAGCGGCGTAGCGCTTCTCCAGCGCGCGGGTCGTCGGATTGATAATCCTCGTGTAGGTGAACCCATCCGCCTTGACGTTGTAGACGTCAGCGATGTGATTTAGATCGCCATCGAGTTCATAAGCTGTATTCTGGTAAATCGGCACTGCGACGGCTTTTGTCACCGGGTCGCGTCGATAGCCCGCATGCAGAACAGCAGTCTCGGCGGAAAGCCGCAGCTGCCGGTCCCCAACTGATTGAGCCGGCATCTTTACGCGCGCCCCATATGCCTCTTGGCCCGACGCCGGCCTTGCTGACCGGGCCTGACCGGACCGGAAATATGTACGAAAGGCGCATCCCAACTGCTCAATCCAGCTGGATTGGATTTGCCCAATGCAACCGACCCGAAAGCTCCGCGTCGCAAGATGCAGCTTCGAGTAGACGTAAAGATTATGGGCCGCCAAGTGGCGATACAGCCCATCGAATCCTGGCTGGTCCACTATTCCGGACGGCGCACTGAACGCAACACAGACCGGCGACTGCAACTCGGGGGACAACAGCGGAGCCACTATCCCTTCGAGTTCCTTGATGAGGTCGTCTCTGACCTTCTCGTACCTGAAGCGCCTGGCATCGATGCCTTCCTCGTGCAGAATCTTCAAAGCCATTGTCGTTGCCTGAACGACGTGGGTTGGAGGGGTCGACCGCCACTCACCCGTGCGCTCGAGCGAGCGCCATTGATCTCTCACATCGAGCACAAACGATCTCGGTTCTTGAGTCGCATTCTCCAGCAGCTCGCGCGAGGCGATGACAAACGCAACTCCCGGCGGCCCTTCTATGCACTTGTTGCTCGATGTGACCAGTACGTCAGGTCCACGCTGGCTCAGATCGATATTGAGGGCGCCGAAGGAACTCATCCCATCGATGATGGTCTTTACGCCACCTCGCCTCGCCACCTCCACGATCTCGTGCAGCGGATTGACGATTCCGGTCGTCGTCTCACAATGCACGAAACACAGGTGCGTAACGCCGGGATTTCGGCTCAGATACTCGCCGATCTCTTCCGGATCCAACGGATCGGTCGCGCGCTTGACAAGCTTCAGTGCTTCGACACCCCACAGCCGCAAAATTTGTAGAATGCGCTCGCCATAGATGCCGTTTACGCAAACGAGCGGCCTGTGGGCTCGGGACACAAATGAAGAGAGGGCCGCCTCCATTGCAAAGGAGCCACCTCCTTGAATAGGCACCACCGAATATTCCTCAGCGTTTCCCAGCAAGTTGAGCATCAGCCGCCTCATGCAGGCGGTCACCTCCTTGAACTCGTCATCGCGAGACGCGAGATCAAGCTGCATCTGGCTCCTGACCGCCAGCGATAACGATAATGGACCAGGCGTCAGCAAAGACCGCTGTCTTGTCAAACCATTCCTCCTAACATTGTATTGGTCGATGACCTGGAGTACGCACAGCAGGGAGCGCCGTGGCGCGCGCCCCGTTTCTCATCAACAGCTTCGAATGAAGCGACATGTATCGTGGACGCGTTTCGCGTCGGCGCCCGAAAAGGCTGTCGGATGAAAACTTCCATATCTCATCGCGGATGGAGAGCGATGTTTCACAAAGCTCCTCATTGATGCCCTTCAGACCTCCCAAATAGCCTTTGGCACTAAGCACTCGGGCGCAACCGGCGCCGACGTTCGCTCTCATCCACTGTCACGTCTGTGCAAGCTTGCGCGCGATCGCCCTCTTGCAGCTATGAAGCGCCAGTCTGCGGACAATTTACGTGTGAGCCTGTCCGGTCAGGCACGCTTTACGCTAGCAAGGCGATGCAGCCAGGAGACGACGTGCCCGGATTATCAATGCCTGGCACACTCGATGATCGTGGTTCGCAGCGGGAGTCTAATGCGTTGCTTTGGACTTGATACATTTGCACTCCGTCGCTGGTTGGAGGATCTGGGACGCTGATGTCTATTTCGGAGATCGTACAACTTGACGTTACGGGCGGTTCAACCCTCTCCGGGGATTTTCTCACGTAAATTTTCCTGACGTACTCTCATTTGGCGGCGACAAGCTGACGTAAGCAGCAGAGGACAGAGGATTCACAGCGCGGTTGAATCGTTTGAGAGTTCAATTTGGACCTATCGTAAGCATTCCGCCTGCAAGCGCGAGCTGGACCGCAGTGAGGGCTAATCGGCCCGTTTACGGTAACCGATGTTCCGCTCCCACGTTGTCCTCGCCGCCGTGATCTGTGATCGCCTATCCATGGACGAGCAACGGGAATTTCTCCATGGAGAGTACATTGGAGTTTCTCACGACCAGAAAGTCTGGACGTGAGCCGCATCGGCATTGGCCGGACGAGATCAAGGCGCAGATCGTTTCGGAGAGCCTTCGGCCCGGAGCGTTGGTGAATGAAGTCGCAGAGCGCTACGGCCTGAAGCCGAACCACCTTTCCACCTGGCGGACGATGGCGCGGCAGGGCAAGCTGGTTCTGCCACAACCCGAGGACGCGGCGGAGTTCGCAGCGGTCATCGTCGAGCCCCCATTTCGGAGCCGCCGCTCAAGAAAGCCAACCGCCCCGAGATTCTCTTCGGCTCTGTGACGATCCGTCTGGAAGAAGACGCATCTGCCGCCCGGATCGCCTCTGTCGCGCTTGCATGCGCAGGTTCCTCATGATCTTTCCGTCAAACCGCGTTCGGATCATGGTGGCGACCAAGTCCGTCGATTTCCGCAAGGGTCACGACGGATTAGCGGCGCTGGTAAAGAACGAGCTGCACAAGGAACCGTTCACAGGAACGGTCTTCGTATTCCGATCCCGCAAAGCGGACCGCCTGAAGCTGATCTACTGGGATGGCAGCGGTCTGGTGATGGCCTACAAGCGGCTGGAGGAGCACACGTTCACTTGGCGAGATATCAGGGACGGTCTGATGACCCTTGGGCTGCCCAGTTCGAGGCGCTGTTTGCGGGCTCGACTGGCGTCGGGTTCGTACCGTTGAGGCAAGAGCACCGACCGCAATCGAATAGGTGCGGCACGATGACTCGAGCGAGAAATCCGGACGGCGAACAGAGGTAGAGTTTGACAAACTTCCGGCATGTTGGACGCCGCCGATTTGCCGGACGATATTGCTGCCTTGAAGGCGATGCTGCTCGCAGCTCAAGCGCGTGAAGTCCGCAAGGATGATCGGATCGAACGGCTAGACAAGCTGGTCGCCGCCTTCAAGCAGGCTGCCTTTGGGCGCAAGTCCGAGAAGTCTGATCCCGAGCAATTCGATCTCGCATTGGAAGACCTGGAAACCGCCATAGCGGCCATCCATGCCGAAGATGAAGCCGATAGCCCCTCGGGCAAACCGAGCCCCAAATCTCGCGCCGCCAATCGTGGCTCTCTTCCCGCCCACCTTCCTCGTGTCGAAGAGATCATCCAGCCGGAGAGCTTGATCTGCAACTGTGGCGGTGGCCTGCATTGCATAGGGGAGGACGTATCCGAGCGGCTGGATGTCATCCCTGCGCAGTTCCGTGTCATCGTTACTCATCGTCCAAAATACGCCTGCCGTGCCTGTACCGACGGCGTAGCGCAGGCTCCAGCACCTGCACGATGATCCATGCAGGATTGCCGACCGAGGCGACCATCGCGCATGTGCTGGTGTCCAAGTATGCCGATCATCTGCCGCTCTACCGCCAGGCCCAGATCATGAACCGCCAGGGGATTGATCTCGACCGCTCAACACTCGCCGACTGGGTTGGTCGGGCAGCTTTCGAACTGCGTCCGGTTTTCGATGCCTTGCTTGCGGACCTGATGCGGTCAACGAAGCTCTTCATGGACGAGACCCGTGCGCCGGTGCTTGATCCAGGTTCTCGTAAAACCAAGACAGGATACTTCTGGGCGCTGGCCCGTGATGATCGACCGTGGGACGGAGGTGCGCCGCCGGGGATAGCCTTCACCTATGCACCCGGTCGCGGCGGGCTACATGCCGAGCGGATATTGCGAGGATTTACGGGCATCCTTCAGGTGGATGGTTATGCCGGATATAATCGGCTGATCGCGCCGGATCGTGTTGGGCCGAACATCCAACTTGCCTATTGTTGGGCGCATGCTTGTCGTAAACTGGTCGAGATCACTCGCACCGGATCAGCGCCGATTGCCGACGAAGGCTTGAAGCGGATCGGTGAACTCTATCGGATCGAGGCAGAACTGCGCGGTTCCGCACAAGCTCGCTCGCCGGGCGGCAGGAACGATCAGCGCCGCTAATCGCGGACATGAGGGTTTGGCTGACGCATCATCGCGCCCGTGTCGCGGGCAAGTCGCCGCTCGGTGAGGCGTTGGCCTATATCGCCAAACACTGGGATGGCCTTTGCGTCTTCCTGACTGACGGCCGGATCGAGATCGACAACAATACGGTTGAGCGCACCATCAGGCCGATTGCGTTGAACCGGAAGAATGCCCTCTTTGCCGGACACGATGCAGGAGCGGAGAACTGGGCGACCATCGCCTCACTCATCGAAACGTGCAAACTCAATGCCGTCGATCCGTTCGCCTACCTGTCCTCCACACTCACCGCCATCGTAAACGGGCACAGGCAGATGCATATCGACGTGCTGATGCCGTGGAACTATTCGCGGCGGACAAATGGCTAAAGTTTGCAGGATGCCCTGATCGAACGAGCAGTCACCTGCTGAACTGTGATAGCTGTTCGACAATAAGCACGATTGCGATAGTAATCATCGCGACACCGGAAGCTTGTGCGACCAGCCGAGCAATGCGTGGTCTGGTTCGAAGGACAGCACGTGAGGTGGCCGACACTGCTGTGTAAATCACGGCACAATTGATTATGTGAACTACGCCCAGCAAGGCGATTTGTGCCGATATCGGCCACGTAGACAGACGACTGGTGAACTGCGGTAGGATGGCCAGGAAGAGCAGCAGCGCTTTAGGGTTGATGCCGCTGATACCAAAGCCGCGCGTCAGCCACTGATACCAACTTCCTGTCTGCTGTTGACCTGCTTCCGGAAGGGGCGGGCTCCGTGAAACCGCAAGCCCAAGATAGAGCAAGTAGGCCGCGCCGATCAGTGTAAGCCCAGTTAGGACAGACGGCACGCTGGCGACGATGGCTCCCACACCAGCGGCTACTACTGTCGTGATTGCTACGTACCCCAGCAACATTCCAGCCACGGCAGGCACTATCGCACGATCCTTCATGCCTGCCGATATCGCGTAAGCCCAATCGGCTCCTGGTGTCAGGACAAGTGACAGCGACAAAGCCCAAAAGGCGGCGACCAAACCGATTTCCATCTCATGCACCTCTGATTGCGAGATGCGGATTTTTACGGCGTCGCTGGCGAAATGTGCTCCCAAATTATTGCAATGAACGAGCGATCTGAGGCATATTCTCTCGCATGGACGCAATTGACCGCAAGATACTTGCTATTCTTCAACGCGAAGGACGCATTTCTGCTACCGACTTAGCGGAGCGCGTCGGTTTAAGCCTTTCGCCTTGCCATCGTCGATTGAGAGCGCTGGAAGAAGCCGGAGTGATAACGGATTACAGAGCCTCCGTAGAGCCATCGAAGCTGGGCCTTGGGTTTGCGGCTATTGTTTATGCGACTCTTCGCGAGGGGAGCAGAGAAAACGTGTTGGCGTTCGAGAAGGCGCTGCTCGGGGTGCCCGAGATAGTCCAAGCCCAGCGACTCTTCGGTGAGCCTGATTACATGCTTCACGTCGTCAGCAAGGACCTAGCTACATTCCAAAGACTGTACGACGACAGCCTTCTCGCCCTGCCACACGTCATGCGCCTCAATTCGACGTTGGTGATGAAAAGTGTAATCCCGAGCCGACCATTCCCGATCTGATCTCAGGTGGGAGGAAAACACCGCTTACGCTTCTCCGCGTTGCCGGCGAGATCACTCCTGCATCGCTTTGCTGTTATCAGGCCCTTGCGGTTGACTCGAGAGGACTTTGCTGCCTGCGGTCGAGTTCGAGTTGATGATGATTGAGCGATCCTTGCTGGCCGCTTAGCAAGGATCAGTAGGTACCTTTCGGCGAGCAGCCGTGCGACAGAGCATGTTGTCCTGATTTGCTGGGAGTGCGTCGAGCCGAGTCCAGATGAGTGGTGCAGGTCCATCTTTCAAATCGATCGTCGGCAGAATCCATTGTTCGCTACTACACGCCGCTCGCCGCGAGACATCTCACCGGGCGATCATGGCGGCGAAGGTACGGTGATTTACGGCGCTCAAACGCCTCAGCCGGCGAGCCACCCATCACCGGCACTCGGTGAGCGCAAGTACCTCGCCCATGAGGCACTCTGGTTCGAGGATAGTCACTTCCGAGCCGTTCTGCTCGCTTTGATTCCTCCGCAGGCCCGCTCGTTGATGTGCACTCGCGTTCTACGCGATCTAAAGTGCGGTCGAGCGCGTCGATGGCTGACCAGAGCGGCTCATCGAGAGATCATTCTTTGTCGCTTGGCCAGCGATGAGCTCCCTTAACTTTTCGGTCGCGTCAATGGCCGCCTTCATGGCAACACGATGGAAGGAGGACTGGAGCATGACGCGAACACGCAACGGAGCTCCGTAGCGCAGGATGGCTAATGGTCGCGGCAGCGTTGCCTCGCGATGAAGGCGCTGGGCGTACGCCGACCGTGTTCGCCTACGAGCGGCGGCCAAAAGGAAGCAAGCTTGCCGGACGTTACCATAGGTCACGACAGGATGGATCGCGACCGATTGCTCGCTTCAGATTGATCAATATACCTGGAGTAAGCCCAGGCTCGCCGGATAGCCAGCCCCGGAAAACCGCGGCCCGCGCTTCGTACTCTGCGGGAGAGTAAAGCCGCCCGAGTCCGCGGCCCCGGCGCGGCTTTAAAGGCAGATCGGCGTGTCCTTGGCCGCACGCGCAGCAAGAAGCGCGAAGCACCCCCCTCAACCTAGTGGAAGTCGGACTTCCTCTCTGGCCTTTCTCACCGCATCGTAGACTCTGATCTGCAGCATGGGACGGCGTCTCTTGAGCTCCACCGCTCCATCCTTGCTCGCGTACTCGGTTTTGAATTGACCATCCACTTCGAGCACATAACCGGAAGCTGGGAGTACACGAGAGGGTGCGACCATTCTGTTCCTTTCGAGCGAAAAGTTTGACCGCAGGTCCCGCCTGAGCCGCGCCGGCAGGATATTGTGCGAATTGATGACGTGGCGCGAGCACATCTAACCATCAAGAATTGAGCGCGCTATCAAGACATCCACTACCGCTTTCGCTGAATGCTCTAGGTTCTGCTCCATGGTCCTGAGATGAATATCCGGTGTTTCTGGTGCCTCGTAGCAGGCGTCGATTCCGGTGAAGTTCTTGATGTTGCCTGATTTCGCCATTGAGTACAGCCCTTTCGGGTCTCGCCGCGCGCATTCCTCGATCGGCGTATCGACAAAGACTTCTATGAACTCTTCGTCGCCAACAAGGATGCGCACCCTGTCCCGTTCGGCTCTCGTGGGCGAGATGAACGAGCAGATCACAATCAAGCCGCTGTCGGCCATCAACTTGGCAACTTCACCGACACGCCGAATGTTCTCCACGCGGTCCGCCTCCGAGAAGCCCAGATCGGCGCTTAATCCGTGTCGGAGGTTGTCGCCATCCAGCAGCATTGTATGCCGCGACATCGCAAACAGCTTTTGATCAACGAGGTTCGCAATCGCCGACTTTCCCGCGCCGGACAGGCCGGTGAACCAAATGACGCAAGGCTTCTGATTCTTGAGCGCGGCACGTTCCCTCCTATCCACGGATAGGGCTTGCCTAGCAATATTGGCGGTCTGCCGCAGCGGAACGGCAATCATGCCGGCCCCCGCCGTACGATTGGTGTAACGATCGATGACGATGAATGATCCGGTCTTCCGATTGACGTCATAAGCATCGAATACTGCGGGCATTGTGGTCGCAACATTACAGAAGGCGATCTCGTTCAACGAAACCATCCCGGCGGCCAGATGCGCACAAGTGTTGACGTCGATCCGATGCCGAATTTCGGTAATGCTGCCGGAAATCGTCTGCGATCCGATCCGCAGGATGTAATTGCGTCCGGGAGCGAGCGGCTCCTCGTCCATCCAAATCACATAAGCAGCGAATTGGTCGGCGACCTTCGGTTGATCGTCCGGTCGGGACAGAATGTCGCCGCGGCCGATATCAATTTCGTCTTCCAGTGTAATGGTCACCGCATCCCCGGCTTCGGCGCCGACAAGGTCGCCACCGTGGGTCACGATCCGCTTGATGCGCGTGGTCCGTCCCGACGTGGCGACAATGATCTCATCCCCCGCCGAGATCCTCCCCGAAACCACCGTCCCGGCATAGCCCCGAAAATCCGGATTTGGCCGGTTCACCCATTGTACCGGAAAGCGGAAAGCCTGGCTTGCGGTGCCGGACTGGATGTCAATGCTCTCCAAATATTCAAGCAGGCAGGGACCACGATACCAGTCGGCACGCGCGGAGCGGTCTACGACGTTGTCGCCGTATCGCGCCGAGATCGGGATCGGAACGATCGAGGTGAAGCCGAGACCGGCGGCGAAGGCCATATAGTCGCACGCGATCCGATCGAAGCACTCCTTGTCGTATGCGACAAGATCGATCTTGTTCACTGCCAGCACGATATGACGAATACCGAGCAGCGCACAGATAAAGGAGTGGCGGCGCGTCTGAACCATCACGCCTTTGCGGGCATCGATCAGGATAATGGCGAGCTGGGCTTGCGAGGCGCCGGTAGCCATATTGCGGGTATACTGCTCATGGCCGGGAGTATCGGCCACCATGAAGGAGCGCCGCGGCGTAGTGAAGAAGCGGTAGGCAACATCGATCGTAATGCCCTGCTCCCGTTCGGCCTCGAGGCCGTCCACAAGCAGCGCGAAGTCGATGTTATCCCCGGTGCTACCGTACTTGATGCTGTCGCGTTCCAGCGCCGTGATCTGATCGTGGTAGATCATCTTGCTGTCGTGCAGTAATCGGCCGATCAGCGTCGATTTACCGTCGTCCACCGAGCCACATGTGATGAATCGTAACTGATCCTTCGTCCGGGCCGGAACCGGTTCCGTTGTCGGCTCTGTAAACATCAAAAGTAGCCTTCCCGCTTCTTCTTCTCCATTGAAGCGGCTTCATCGGTGTCAATTAGGCGCCCCTGGCGCTCCGACACGGTCGCGGTCTGCATTTCTGCGACGATACCTTCGATCGTCGTCGCATCGGATTCGATAGCCCCGCTCAAGGGATAACATCCAAGGGTGCGAAAGCGGATCATCCGCATTTCCGGCGTCTCGTCGCAGTTAAGCGGCAATCGCTCGTCGTCAACCATGATCATCGCACCATTTCGATGCACTATCGGTCTTCGTTTTGCGAAGTAGAGCGGAACGACCGGAATTTTCTCGATCATGATGTATTCCCACACCTCGAGCTCGGTCCAGTTTGACATCGCAAACACGCGCATGGTTTCGCCCTGGCGAATCCGTGTGTTGAATAGGCTCCAGAGCTCCGGCCGTTGATTACGGGGGTCCCATACATGTCCGGCCGAACGGAAGGAGAGTATCCGTTCTTTCGCGCGACTCCTTTCCTCATCGCGCCGGGCTCCGCCAAAGGCGGCATCAAATCCGTGGAGGTCGAGCGCCTGTTTCAGCGCGTCCGTTTTCATCACCTGGGTATGTAGCGCGGAGCCGGAATCGATCGGATTGATCCCACGCGCGCTGCCGTCCTTGTTGACATGGACAATCAGGTCGAGGCCGAGCCGCCTGGCTGTCGCGTCTCGGAAGCTGATCATCTCGCGGAACTTCCAGGTCGTATCGACGTGAAGCAGGGGGAAAGGTATTTTTGCCGGATAGAACGCCTTGATCGCAAGGTGTAGCAAAACGCTTGAATCTTTTCCGATGGAGTAAAGCATGACGGGCCTTTTGAACTCGGCGACCACATCACGCATGATTTCTATCGATTCAGCTTCGAGACGGTGCAGATGTTTTGGCAGCATATATCTTGTTTTCGGTGCAGGATCTCTGTTCTTCGCCGCTCTATGGCTCCAGCCCAGAGCGGGGAATATCCGCGGCAGAAATGGCCGGCCAAGGCGCACGGCTCGTCAATGAGGCCAAGACCCGTTCGACAGCACACTTCGGACGCGGCAGCATATCGCATTCTGCCGCTCGTACGGCCGGCGTGCGGCACACCTGATCGGAGATCAGCGTGCCGGTTAAGTTGGCTAAATCAACCAGCGTGGCTTGATCACAAGCATTCAGAGTCCTTAGGAGCTCCCGAGGATCTGCTCAAGCCGCGCGACCTCGCCTCGCAACATCTCGATAGCTACGTCCCGGTTCTCCGAAATGTTCCAAGTAGTGTGGGCCGACTCTCCAGCGTGAGATAAGCCGGACAGTCCTCCCGCCTTGGCACTTCGCAAATCCCACCAGGTTCGGAATATCCGACGATAGAGTTCGGTTACTTCCCGTCCCCTGTCCAGAACTCCGGCTTTCTGGGCATGCAGCAGTTCCTGCTCATATCCGAGTTCCACCAAAAGCTCGGCACCGACCAGATCGGTCACGGTTTGCATCTCTTCGACGCTCAATTGAGATTGCCATGATTTGACAGAGCTTTCGTCGATGGTGTTTCGTTCCAGGATTTTTCGGTCTCCAAAGCTGCTGGACTGAAGATAATCTACTCGTCCCATGCTCGCCGATGCGACGCCTCCTGGATCACAGCCGAGCGCTGTCAGTAGACGCTGGATTTCCTGGTCCGGGTGCGCCACGAGCAGTTCGTATTGCACCAAATGAGTCTGCGGGCGAATACGTTGCGCGGCGAGCCTAGGAAGACCCAAAACCAAATCGGCCAGTGAAGATATTATGCCATCGGGCAGTCGAAGCATGAGGTCAGCGAGACTGGATACGCTCACCGGCTGCGCGCTTTCTGCCCGCAGTGGGATGCCCCACGTCGATTTCAGTGAAGCGGCGATGGCGTAGGGATTGCGCATCAGAAGGATGTGTGGCGATTCCGGATAGACGGATTCAACAAATTCAAGTGCCGTCCAATAGCGTGGTGTCTTATCTATGATGATGCGCTTACCCGCTTTTGCCAGATACTGATCGTATGCTGCATCTGCAAAAGCGCGGCTAACGATCGTGCGATCTATCCGTCCCAAGAATTCGGAGGTGGCGGCCTCAATTAGAGAGCTGCCGGCCGGATGACGCCGATCCACCTTGCCAATTGCTTCAAGCGCCAGCATTAACCAGGGTTCAGGCGGAGCCACAATGTCTGGATGGAGCTGCAGCAAATGTGCCAGGAGTGTGGTCCCGGATCGTGGAAGACCAAGGAGAAAGCACACCTCAGGTGAACGACCAAAACGTCCGCTCATCATTCAGACACTCGTGCTTGGCAAGCGCCATCTGTCGGCGCTAGCTCGATTGGGCGAAACAAAGCCGGCCGCCGGATCACATGGGGGCAACCGCTTGCGTACAAGGAGTCGAAAGGACAAGAATTTTGTCTGCCACTCATGACTTGAGACCCGTTCAGTCCGATCGGGCGGGATCACAGAACGATAACTGCAATCGCTTCCCCGATTGCTCGACCGATAAAACGAAATCAAGCAACAGCTCAATTGCACGAAGATTGACTGCAAATATAGCAAAGGTTGAAAAGAACTATACGGACGTTTGCCAAAGACCGCGCGCGGCACATCATGCGCTGGGGCATTGAAGAGGTAACTGCGACATGCACGTTGCTGAGGCTCGGCATACACAAACGTAGGCATATGAGCGGAGTGCTGCAAAGAAGCAGACTATAACGCGGACATCACACATGGCAGGACGCAGCAATCTTCTCAGCGCGGTAGCGATCCAGACGCTACTTCCAGTGAGCACCGCCGTTGGTCGGCCAACACACTGGATCGGCCGTTCATGTGGGAGATCCTCGATTGGGCCATCACCAAGGTAATGTCTTCACTGCCGATTGGTCACAACCGTTGAGACCACGTCTAAGATAGTCCGTCAATAATGAGAGGATGCTGGAGCTCCCACCGCGACAGTGAACCAGGATCCAAACACTCTCTCAGCGCGGATCCGTAAAGCTAATTTCCGACAAAATTTCTATGGGTACTGAGGGCGGCCCAGCGAGCCGCCCTATCGCGCCAGTACCAGCGCTGCTCAAAACTACCGTTGGTGTCCGAGCCCGATTCCAAGATGCAAGGCCTTCTGGCGGAGCGCACCGACGCTGCGTTTGGTCATCTTTGCTATTTTTATGACCGGGGTTCGGGCCTTCGAATGGACTTTGAGCTCCTTGATATCTGCCCTCGTCCATTCGCGCCGCTTAACGCGTTTCTTGGTTGCTTTCTTCACGATGAATGCTCCTTTTGAGAGGAGCGGCTTGTAGCATAGTTTTCACGGCACGACGACCGCAAAAAACAGACAATATGATAGAAGTGGCGCCAGCGTATAACTTGGTCATGCCTTCCAAACGCGAGACGTCTGGGCTAGTACAACTGTGGAACTGTAAACTTCATATACACCTCGCGCTCTGAGAACGTTCCAATCAACGCCCTTCTATTCGCAGCTAAGCAACTGACACTCTCTGGAATGAGTAAGCCAACCCCGAGATCAGTTTAGCCGACCGTCGTCTCGACCACGCTGATGTGCATGAAGAGGCCAGATTCTCCATCCCTCAGGTTAAATCAAGCCAATATCCCTAGCCGCGTTGAACAACTTCGCAATACCCATTACAACGCCACTGTTTCCAAATGTGAACTTCGAGGTGTAGTTGAGTACATCACCATCAGCAAGGGGGTGATCGGCTGACCGTCACGCCGGCAGCGGTTTACGTGGGCTCAATCGCTTGCCGTGGGGCGCT
Source organism: Bradyrhizobium sp. IC4060 (assembly GCF_020193715.1). Lineage (NCBI taxonomy): Bacteria > Pseudomonadati > Pseudomonadota > Alphaproteobacteria > Hyphomicrobiales > Nitrobacteraceae > Bradyrhizobium > Bradyrhizobium sp. IC4060. The sequence goes on from NZ_JADYVJ010000023.1 coordinate 51,752, forward strand.
TTCTGCCCGCGTTCGTTCCCACCTGCGAAGTCAAAGGGGCGGTTGCTCAGCTTTCGGCTGTTGCGCGATTTGTCGCTCAACCTACGCCTGCATAGCACACCGATCTAAGTGTTCGAGCGTCTCAAAATATTCCCTTCCCTCCTCGGTGAGGATCCAGCACCCGGCCTCCCGCATCAGCTTTGGCCGAAAATACCGAGTTGGGGCGCGCGGCTGCGCTGCGCTTCATACGAGCTGGCCACTCCGGGCCGCTGCTATACAGATAGCCAATGCTGCTTAACGACTTCGATGCTTGCCCGACCGTGCGGCTGGCCGGCAGCATCTTGAGGTAGACAGCTGAAAACTCACGCACACGCCCTTGACCCAAGGAAAAGCCCGACAACGCCTATTTTGCGGTAAGCTCCAGAGGCGCGCCCCGCCTTCAAAAGAAAGCTTCCTCCTTAAGCCCAATGCGCGACACCCGCCTGCTGTCGCCGCGGTAAGCACCGCTTTCGACGGCATCGGCCACATCCTGCCCGAAGTTTCCGAAGAACGGTTCAGCATTAGATAGCTGCGTTGACTAGGAGTGTGACGAGGTCTCAAGTGTCGCCTTGGACCGGTACGAGATCAAACGACGTCGGTGGTAACCACGCTGTTGTACATCTTGACGAATGACGTCGCTCACGGAACGAACCGCCCGCTTCTTTCTCTTCCAATTGCCGTCCAATCCCGCGGGGATCCCAAAGCCTGTCGGAATGACCAAAAGATCGTGTCTTTGGTTCAAATAGATATCGAACATGTGGTGTCTTTTGTCGCACGAGCGTAGACCGGCCGTTCATCGGTTTGGTGACATCGAAGCAACAGTCTCCCTTAAAGTCACTGGACGATCAAATGACATTCGAAAGCTCCCGTCCTGATACGTCAAGACCGTCACGGGCACGATGGTGGCGCAAGATGTGAGCGTGTTCACGTCCCAACTTAGGGTCCGCTGACAGGCGCACTCGCCGATCGTCGGCCTGAAACGTGGCGAGAGTACATCTAATTGACTCAGCTACTTTGCGGCTTTGCGGAACCTACGCTACAGTTTTTTGGTTCTGGCAACTAGTTGATGCAGCATAACCTTGACCAGTCCTAGCGAGCACACCCTCGCCAGCTATCAGGCTTCCCAAGCAATGGCTTTACGAGGCGCCGCCTCGGGAAGCAGACGATTACGTTTATCGCCGGTATAGTTGAAGAAATCCTCCGTCCCGTCTTCGCGGACCGTGTCGAGAGTAAAGCAAATAAAGATCCACCTATGGCGGTGCCGAGCCGGTATGACCGGAAAGCGACTGTGTTCAAGGATCCGGGCCAGTTCGGGGCAGGCGTCGTTGACTAAAACGACGTCAGGAGGGACCGAAAGGACGTTGATATCTATGTAAAGACTGGACAACGGCAGATCGTCATCGTCGTAAGCTGGGGAACCATTTTTGAGTGGTTCGGGCGCGACTATCACTTGCGCATTGCTTCTGGCAAATAATCAGCCACCTTTTCAAGACCGCACGAGCAAAGGGTCATCGGTCGATGCACCTTCACGTTAAGCTCCCGCAACGGGTTCACAATTCCTTCGACGTCCTCATTCAGTTCGTCGAGATAGCGGTCCTGGATTCGGTGGCGGACCCGTGCGCCAGCTTGCGTACCTGCTGCCGCCGACGAGAGAACGCGGACAATACCACTCCCAGCGAAGCTTAAGATTGATATAAGAGAATAGATCGCAAGAGAGTTCGCGATCGTGAGCCGCATGATTGGTGGCCGTACCCACCACGACTTCCTTCACTTTCGACCCCTCGTCGTACGAATTTAAGGTCACGCTTCCGGTATTGGCCGTGCCTTCAGGATTCCACAGACCGACTGCCGATCTGTGCCGATTGTGTAAGTGGAGCGTCTGCCATAGTAAGGCTACCGCACGGAATGGCAGCGGCCGGAAGTAAGCTTGATCCGGAGCGCCGCCGCCAAGGCTCGAAGGCGGACGCCGGCCATTGTAGAAGGCGAGGTATCGTCCGCCCGAGACGCGGGCGTCGGACACAGTCTCATAGGCATGCTCGACGAATTCGTTGTCGCGCCGGGCAAGCAAGGGGGATGCCATGACTGGCGAGCACGCTGGTGAACGTCGGGCCCGTGAACTACGAGCCTTGGTCGGTGAAGATGTCCCGCTTTCGTGGAAATCTCAGGAAGGGCGAAACCCTTGCTTGCTCATGAGAAGCTCGTCCTTGGGGATCCTCGAAAGGCTGATTGGATGGATTAGCTAATGCAGGTGAGGTTCGAAGCTCCAACACATCGGCGAAGATTGTCCAATCGCGGACACTCTTTTGCTTGCAAAAATCAGTCTCCGCCTGCTGAGCAGCAGCACTCAGGGAGGCGGCATCGACCTTGAATGCTGCCTGGCACGCACGATGCTCGCCGCCAGTATCGTCACAAACGGTCTTAATAAACCGAACATTAAATGAAGGCATGCCCCTCTCTTCCCGTGGTTCGCTTATCTACTATTCTGCCATTCGCACCGAGAGTACTTGATCTGCCTCAAGCAGCACCCCAAGAGGTCTGTCCGCTCGTCCGAAGATAGATCCAGATGTAACAGCGCGGCGCGAGCCGCTTATTGTCGCGAAGAACAGGGATGGCCTGTCTGTCCTACCTGCCTTATCGCACGACGCTTTGAGCCGAGGGGCAGCGCCTCTCAGGAGCCTCATGCCGACGACCGGGAAAATCAAGTGTTTGATCGAGGATTGTCTCGCAGAGACGATCGAGGGCAACATGCACTAGCATTGCAGGCGCGCGCGTGCAGATTTTCCATATGCGGCGGCGAGGCACTATACGCGCAGGCGATCGTGCAGCAATCAGGCAAGGAACCCCGATCTTGCATCCGACAGTCCACCAGCCGCCGCCACAGCAAAGCCGATCATAAGGCTTGTCGCAGCCCACGTTTCCACGAGCCCAGGTCCGGACTTCAGTGCCAAACCCTAAGGGTGGGATCAGCCCCGGCAAGGCTACCGACAATGAAAGGCGAACAATCGTTTGACCATCCGCGTGCACGGAGCAATGAGGAAAAATGCTGCCGTAACCCTTGGAGCGTGAGTTGCGCCTCAAATCAACACGCTGGCGTCTTGCAGAGAGTGCGAGGCCCTGGCGGACTCCCGAGTTCGGACATGTCGACTGCCAACGCGGGCGTCTGTGGCACGTAGCTGCCGCTCGAGCTCAACCACTCCGGATGGACTGGCCTTTTGACCCGCATCAATGCTGCGGCGACTCCGTCCTGATAGCAGTCATCTTCTAGTAAGGTCATACGCATGGCGGAAAGAACGACTTGAGCCCATGATGCTTTCATGTCCGGGTACCAGCGATCACTTTTTAGGACTCCTTCCGGACGCAGCCGAGCCGCGGGTCGATGACCTGCACATGATAAGTTGCGCCGCTTGCGATGGCGTCTACTTTATCGACCTGCGGACAGGCCCGATTATGGGCTCCGAGCGAAGCTACGTTCATTCTAATGGTGTCAACCGAATCCGGCGTCTTCGCGCGCTCGCTGGAGCGCGTGGTACGCGCGCGAGAGCGCGGCTGAGGTCGCCCGCACACCCACGCCATGACGCTGCAGAACACGGAGATGTGTCACCAACAAGAGATGTGACATGACGGAAAGCCGGACCATCTACCCCGCCGCGGGCCGGATTGCTGGAGCTGCAGACCAGTTTAGTTCGTGCAGAACAGTTACAAATACCAACAGCCGAGGTCTTGAGCTGACCCAGATCGATTCGACTGAAGCTCAGGCCTTGTTTCCCGGCGGAAATCTAAATATTTCGGTTCGCGAGCGGACCGTGTTCCGTACCAACGATGCGACGGCCGATAGCCCTCTGCCGCGGCTCACGCCATCGATACCGCGCGCCGTCCGGTCTAATCGGGCAGAGCCTGTTCGCGCGGAAACCAAGCGATGTTCGCAATGTTCACAAGGTTGTCTAAATTTGTCAGCTCGCAGCGATGAACTTCGTCCAGGATCTAATGGCGATTCGATCTGGGAGCGGCTCGAAATCATGCCGCCCTTCGATCAGGATCTGGAGATTGCCGTGATCGAGGGCAATTCAATTCACCGGGTGGTCTTTCCTTGTCGCCGGGTGTTCGGCGGATGGATCAACGCGAATACCGGAGAGCACGTCGCCGTGCAGCCGACGCATTGGCGTATCTGGCTCGGATAGCGGCGGCCATCCTGCACAATAGATTGGCGTGAGTTGAGGCAGGAACTGGGTTCGGCGTCCTCTCGTCGGAAACTATCTAGAGTTTCCTGAATGAGAGCGCCTGACGGGAAACATGTCCGAGCGGACCGATTGTGGTGGGGGCTTGCGGTGACCGTCCGGCATCACTCCTCGCATTGCTGTCGCAACCGTTCCCAATGTACTCGCGAGCGACACACCTCTGTGTAGATTTTGACTCTCAGACCAAACGATCGCTTACCACGTCATAATTAACAACGATAAATGTGTCGATATGAGTCCATATTTTCGGCGAATGTTTCTCGCCTTGATGAACCGTCGGCTATTCTCTCTCGGCCAAGTAGCGCGACGCGTCAGCGTCGTTCCTCCGGGTTCACCTCCTTCGGACCACCAACTGGGGCCTGGCATTTTGGTTGGCCCCAAGGCTTGCTCGAGATTGCGGAGAGCGCAAATGACCACAAGCAAATTCGCTTGGTCGAGAACAGACCCGAGCGCGGGATCAATGGTTTTGCGGATCGGATGCTGCACGCAGTTCGCGGGCGGCAGCGACCATGTTGGTTAGCGCAGGTCGAACCTCCTCCCAGTTGCGCGTTTTTAGGCCGCAGTCCGGATTGACCCAGAGCTGCCATTCCTGCAAACGCGTCCGAGCCAGTACCATCAGCTCCTGCATTTCGCCCACCTCGGGAACGCGTGGAGAGTGGATGTCGTACACGCCCGGTCCGATTTGATTTGGATAGTCGTACTTGCTGAATGCGTCCAGTAGCTCCATTTTCGATCGCGACGTTTCGATCGAAATGACATCCGCATCCATTGCAGCGATCGCACCGATGATGTCGTTAAACTCTGAGTAGCACATATGTGTATGAATTTGCGTTTGATCGGCAACGCCCGATGAGCAAATGCGGAAGCACTCTCCGGCCCAATCGAGATATGCCTTCCACTCCGATCGGCGCAAGGGCAATCCTTCGCGGAGTGCCGCTTCGTCGATCTGGATCATGGCCGCACCGGCATTCTCGAGATCGCGGACTTCGTCGCGGATCGCGAGCGCCAGCTGACGGCAGACCTCGCTTCGAGGAATATCATCGCGAACAAACGACCAGTTCAGGATCGTCACCGGTCCGGTCAACATCGCCTTCATCGGCTTGCTAGTTAGTGATTGCGCATAGCACCACCAGTCCACAGTGATCGGCTTCGACCGCACTACATCGCCAAACAGGATCGGGGGCCTGACGCAGCGCGAACCATAAGACTGTACCCATCCCTTCCTGGTAAATAGGAAGCCGCCGAGTTGCTCGCCAAAGTACTGCACCATGTCATTGCGCTCAAATTCGCCGTGCACGAGGACGTCAAGACCGATGTCCTCCTGCCAACGTACGGCGCGGGCTATCTCCTCCTTGATGAACCTGCCGTATTGTTCGTCGCTCATCGCGCCTAGCGCATGCGCCGCACGAGCATTTCGAACCTCTCTGGTCTGCGGAAACGATCCGATTGTCGTGGTGGGAAAAGCTGGTAGTCCAAAGCGCGCCCTTTGGATCTCGGAACGACGGGCAAATGGGCTTGCGCGCCTGCGCATCGTCTGGTCGATCGCCCTCATCCGGGTAGCGACATTGGCATCATGGATCTTCGGCGAAGTCCGGCGGGCAGTCGCAGCGCATTCCGAATCGGCAAGAGCGAGCCCAACATTTTGGTCGCCAGCGAGTGCTCGCGCCAGGATCGCAAGCTCACGCATCTTCTGAACAGAGAAAGCAAGCCAGCTCTTGACGTCGGACGTGAGCCCGGTCTCGAGTTCAACATCGACCGGCACGTGAAGCAGCGAGCAGGATGGAGCGAGCTGTACACGGTGCTTGCCGAGCTTCGCAATCGCGGGCTCCAGCCGCTGACGAAGGGACGACAAGTTCGACCGCCATACATTCCGGCCGTCGATGACCCCGAGCGACATGACGAGATCACTTCGGCCGACAGCGACGATCTTATCCAACAACTCTGGCGCTCGAACTAGATCAAAGTGCAGACCGGAAACCGGGAGGCTCAATGCGGTATCCAGATTGTCGCCTAGCTCGCCGAAATAGCTGGCAACCATGATCTTGATAGCCGGTCCCTCCTTTGCGAACCGGTTATAGGCATGTAGCAATGATTTTCGCACCGCTTCGTCCAGATCAAGGACCAGGCAGGGCTCGTCAAACTGAACCCAACTTGCCCCTCGTTCGGCCAATTCATGCAGAACGTCGATATAGACCGGTATCAAATCATCCAGTAGGGAGAGGGGCTGGAACGCGCTATCGGCACTCTTACCGAGATTTAGGAATGTGACGGGCCCGATCAGGACAGGGCGGGTTTGAAAGCCTAGAGCCTTTGCTTCCACATACTCTTCAATGGGTTTGCGAGAGCAAAGTCTGAACCCCTGTCCCTTGTAAAACTCGGGAACCATGTAGTGGTAGTTGGTATCAAACCACTTAGTCATTTCCTGCGCGGGTGCGCCAGACCCCCGCGGGCCCAGACCGCAACTCGCATCCTGATCGTCGCATTGTGATCCGCGAGCCATGGCGAAGTACGTCTTGAGGGAAACGGATTCTCCTTTCGAGGCGTAGATCTCCGGGATAGCGCCAACCATGACACTTGTATCGAGCACCTGATCATACAGCGAGAAGTCATTCGACGGAATGACCGTGACGCCGAGAGACTTCTGACGAGCCCAGTTCGCTGCGCGCAGGCCGGATGCGTCCTCGAGCAACTGCTGTTCGCTGATCTTTCCGGCCCAGTAGCTTTCAAGAGCGAATTTGAGCTCACGCCTTGGACCGATGCGTGGCGTACCGAGCGTAGCAACCGGAAGAGAGAGAAGAGACATAGTGTTAACCCCTGTTGGGGACAGAGGCCATGGCGGACGCAGGCAGAGGAAGTCGCGCGCGCGACGGCTGCTTGGCGCACCACCGAGACACCCCGCCCGTGGACCAATCTATCGTCGGGGCAGGTCTCCTGGCTCGCTGGCTCATCGCTGCTGTCCGGCCTTCCCAAAGCCGTGCGGGCTTCAGTGACATCGTTGGACAGTAGCTCGCCGCTCACAGTTGCGGGGGCAGCGCCGGCATTTGGACCGGCTTCCCTCTTAGCTCCGGATCAAGTGGGATTCGGAGAACCTCGACGAGCTTGGATTATCGGCAGGAGGACTCTTCCGTCAACCTCTCAGATTATGTGCCACGCTATCTGCGACATCTACTAGGCGAATGACCGTCCATCTCTATGATTCTCTAAACAGAGCTGTCGCAATCAGAGATGTCCTTGTCAGATGTCGGAGTGCGACTCGGAGCTGCCTTGAGGCGACGCCGCCCGCCCCATCAATGAAGGGACAAAACCAGCCCGCGTAGCGGCGATTACCGCCGTTTCGAGCAGAATGCATTCGATGCGGCTTCCGATTTCCAGCGGTTCGCCCAGCACATCCGCTGGCCAGCTATTTTCTCGACTAGAGGATCCCCATTGAACACGTCAAGGCAGGAGGCGCAATCTAGCAACATACGCGGCGAGCAGGTTGATTTTCGTGCCAGCCAGACTTCTCGGCTTCGTATCGCCAGCCATCATGTAGGCCGAACGCCGACGGCAACTTTAGCGAACCACCCGGTTCAATGACGGCAAACACACCGTCGAATCTCATCAGGCACTTGGCATCGAGGCGCTCACCTCTTCCGCAAACTATCTGTGCGGGACAAGGATGCACAAACTACGCCGATACACTGAATGGAAACATCGAAACGTGCGCAGGTCGGAAAGTCGACAATAGGGACATAAAACCCCGTGCAAATCTCCGCCTGCTGCCTGGCACGAAGAATGCAAGCCCCTCGACATGCCCAGTCTCTTCTGCTGGGGATGTCCAGCTCAGCCAATTGACGCTGTCGCTGGCTATGGAAGTTAGCGGCGCGTGACATAGAGGGGAGCGCCTGCCCGCGCGGGACAGCCGCGGGTGCCCCGTCGCGTCTCCGTAAACTTCTTGCGCTCGCTCATAGCAGGTTCAAGGTTGCCCGCCTTGAAAGATGTACGGATGAAACGTGATAGGCCGAGGGTTATGAAGAGAATGTCGGGAAGACCCGCGCTATGGCTTCGCATGGGCGGACTTCTAATCTGCCTAGCCTGGCCGGCTGCCATGAGTAACACTATTCGCGCCAGCGACAACCCACTTGTCGAAAGACTCAAGTCAACGTGGCGAGCGCAAGATGGTGAGACGATAGAACAAATCATCTCCAATGTCTCGAAGGTGGCACAGTTCGTCCCTCAGATGTGGGGGGTCGCTGAACTTGGCGAAAACGACCATGTTTTCGTTTCGTGGACCAGGCACCGAGACAACAAATCAGACGAACAGTACGCTATCACCTGGAAAGTCGCGCTCGACGGTACGATTGAGCTTGCGTCAACCTATGCGAAGCCGATGGAATTGGGCTGGCGTGCCCTAGCGCTCTCGCTGATCGCCAAAGAAGTCGCAGATGGTGAAAGGGACGCAAATCTTAGCTTTCTGCATGATCCAAGTAACTTCAACTTTGTGACTACGCCGCAAGGCCGGCTCGGCGATCTTCTGCGGCAGGGCCGATGCACTATCATTGAACCTGTTGGGGTCGACTACTTACCCAAGCAGAATGACAAGCCGAACGAGAAAGGCGATCTATGGCGCATTCTGCTCTTGGTGAATTGCGATATCCAAGGACCACGTTATTTTACACACAACGGGGTCATCACCTTCGAGAAGAGCGAAGGCCAAGATTGGGAGCCACAATCCTCTTTTGCCAAGCGCATCGCGAAATTTCCTCCGGGCTCCTGGTTCCAACGGACCGAGCCAAAGGAAGAGGAAGACTAGGAGAGCGAAGGCCTTAGCAGACGGTCGCGCAGGGCAACATCGCACCGCAGCTGCCGTACGGTCGAACGCCTCGTACCAACTGCAAGACATACGCGCTCTGCAGTTGCGTTGTTTACGGCTCCGCAACAGTCCCGCTGCCTTTCTCGCAGCAGTTCGGCCCGCCGTAAGGAAGGTCGAGCAGCACAATTGCGTTCTTCCACCACGTGTCGAGCTTAGCTGTCGCGCGCCATGGAAAACTGCCCCCTCGGCGTCATGAGGAATTGCCCCCTCCTCGGATAGCTGAGGAGAGAGTGAATGAAGCAGGAACGAATCAGTGAAGGCTCGACGTGGAGTGATCCACGGGGGCAGGTGATGAAGACGCCGGATGACGTGGCGGAGATGTTGCGCCTGAGGGCGTGCGGGTGGGGTGTGAAGCGGATTGCGCGGCAGCTGGGCTGCAGC
>NZ_JADYVJ010000024.1:0-47157 GCF_020193715.1 Bradyrhizobium sp. IC4060
CAACTTCGGCCTGCTCCTGCGGTGGCTCGCAGAACTCTTGCGTGCCATTATCCGGGCGTTCACCGAAACTGTCCCTGCCCAAAAGATCGCTTAAATCAGCGCTCTCCCGCCTTCTTCACGGACGACTATTGCGGATAACTTACAGCACAGTATGCTTGCCCTGCCGGCTGCCGAGGAACCGAAACATGTCAACTGGCCCGTAGAGAGCCCACTCACCATTTTCATCAAGCAGACCCTCGATATCCGCAAAACATTGATTGTTGATGGCCCGATGCAAGGCGCGCGATAAGCGCCAACAGCAATGCTCTGTCACGCGGGTACTTTCTGCAGGTCCGTCTTGAGAAGAGAAGCGGTTGCGTTGGCCTCTGTGCGGATGAGCTAAAAGGTCGTTCGATTTCACGTATTCGCGGAACGTGAATTGTGTGTAGCAACGCGGGGGGCTCTATCAGCAGCTCGATGATCGAAATGCTGGCGCGCCTTGATCGATCGGGAGCTAGCGGCGCCCGACCGCCGCTGGCGGCAGTCAGCCAGTCGTCAACGATCCTTCTGACGTGAAGCAGTGCCCCGGATTTCGTTATGTGCGTGCAAAAGAAGGAGAACTGCGCCCGCCGCCAGTGCGACACGGACGTCAAGTTCAGAGCCAAGCGGCCGGTTTGGGCATCAATCCTTCAAGCTGACGTGAAACATTCACCAGCGAATCTTCACGCCGCGGTAGTCCTGAAAAACGCCGCTGGTGGCTGGCGTGAGCTCCGAGATCCGAGCGATAAGGCCGTTCGCGCACTCGTCAGCCGATATGAAAGCAACTTGTCCCTTGACCATCTCTGTTTGCACATAACCTGGATTTAGCAGCGCCACCAGGATCCCATCTCGAGCCCAGGCACGCGACAAGCCACGCATGCCATTGTTGAGCGCCGCCTTCGACGCTCGATAAGCATACTTGCCGCCTGCAGCGCTGCTCGTCGAGCCCATGATGCTGGTGATTGCCACCAGCTTCTTCTGCGTGCTGTGTCTCAAATTGTCGTAGAGGGTCTGCGCGATCAGCATGGGGGCCAGGGCGTTGACCCGCATCGTGGTCATGTAACCTTCGGCCTCGATCCGGTCGGCCGATAGGCCGCTGATTCCGGCATTGTTGATGAGAATGTCGATTGGCTGATCCCCCAGGGGACGTTTAAGGGACGAGATCGAGGATTCGTCAGCGACATCCAGTGGAATGATCCGAACGCGACCGCTAGAGGACGCGGCGAGGGCTTTGAGCTCATCAGCTTTTGCTGGATGACGGCAGCAGCCAAGAACCTCGGCACCCTCGGTCGCGTACTGCTGCGCAAGCGCAAGGCCGATGCCCCGATTTGCGCCCGTAATCAGAACTGTGCTCATCTAAGGAACGTCTCCCGTTCGCCCGAACTGCGCAAGTCTTATGAACTTGCGAATGATCTCACCCTCTCTGATTCAGTCGTAGTACACGAAGAAGCGCGCCTCGACACTCCTGCGGGGTTTCGCATCTGGGTAAGCGCGACGATTGTCGAACGCCGCATGAGCGGACCTCGGATTGTGATCGTCTTCGGAATCATACCCCTTAAACAAAGCGAACTCCGCCGAGGTCATGTCCGGGAAGTAATACCAGCGGTGAACTGGGCTGTAGTGGACCAGCCATGTCTTGTGCTTAACGTCGTATTTCTCGTAGACGGTATCGACCAGGTCCGTGTCGACAACCGAGTTGCCATCGCAGAACGCCAAAGGAAAATCCTGCGGCGGCTCGGAAAGTGCATGCCAGGCTTGAATAATCATCAATCGAGAATAGGCCCGGATCGGAATGCCCTGGAGTTGGTCTTCCCGCGCGGCCATCACCGGGCCGGCGATCGGCGCATAGTCAATATGCGCAAAGCTGGCCACATACGGCCTGACCAGACCGCTCCCCTTCTCCGCAGGCGGAACAGAGCTTGCGCCAACAGAGCGAATGATAACGGCATCCCGCTTGGGTACGACCCATGAGGCCTTGAAGTAGTCCTTGATGAACGGGACCATCTCTTCAAGATACCTGTCGCGCATGACCTCCGGATCACCCTCGTTTGCACAGGAGATCTTGTGCTGAATGAGGGTAAAGCCTTCGCTGTCGAGCGAAAGTTCGTCCACAATCGGACGCGCGTCGCGTATGGTGACGTCATAGCTTACTAGGGGCGCATCGGAGCCCGGCACGACTATTGCTGGGGCCTTCTCGCCCGGCGAGCGGCGAGCAAAGGCGATCTGACCTTGCACCGATGTTAGCTGATCACGGTTGATTTGCGCCGTCGACGGAACTGGCATCGCCGCTCCCATCTCTTTTTTTCTCCGCTTCAGAGATAGAATCTAGTCGAGTATTATAGCGGGATAGCTGCGAAGATTGGGGCGAAGATGCCGAAATTCTTCAGGAAGTAAGCGAGCGTGGGAACATTGCCCCTATTCGCCCTGAGTTGGTGAGGCCAGGCCGCGGCAGGCTGGGGGTCGGCAGTCGAGGCGACCCGTTCGGCGTGTCGCACTTGGTACGATCAGCTTTCTCAGCACGAAAACCAGCACAGACCGCAACCATGCCGGTGGGGTGATTAACAGAAGGCGACGCCGAATCCACTGAAGCACTGCCCTCATAAACCGGAGGCAGGATCAGATAGCATCAGCCCATCCCGCAAATACACTCGAAGCAGAAGCAGAGCGACCGCCGCGAGACGGGCAGCCCTGAGCTGCGCGCATCCAACGAGTATACTAGCAACGTCCCGGGGGGACGGTGCCAACTTCAGCGCGGCGGGCTCTTCCCCGGAAGAGCCCGCCCGGGTTAAATTTCGAAAATCTGACGCGGCACCCGGGTCAACACGTCAGCTCTCGACTCTGTGACGCGGAATGTTTCGCTGAGAACATAGCCGAAATCCTCATCGATCCAGTTGCCGAGCATCAGATGGAAAGTCATGTTAGGTTTGAGAACGGTCATATCTCCTTCTTTAAGGCTGGTGACCGCCTCGTTCCAATCGATGCCGATGCCATAGCCACAGCGGGATTCTTTCTGAAAGCCAGACTTCCTGATCGTGCGGTTGAATGCTTCGGCGACGTCGCTGCAGGTTGCTCCGGGTCGGACTTTTTCCAGCGCCGCCTCTAGGCCCTCGACCTCGGCGTCATGTATGCGCCGCAGACGGTCGGAAGGCCTGCCAATCGAGAAGGTGCGCATGACCGCGGCTGTATAAGTGTGGCGCACGCCGCCGAGCTCAAGGTTGATTTGTGAACCTTGGCGGAAGATGTCGTCGCTCCAAATGATGTGGCTTGTCCCCGTGCGTGGTGAGGAGCACATGAAGATATTCGCGATTCCGGTCCCGTGCTTTCCGTTGGCGCCGCGCGCCAAGGTCGACAGAATCTCGGCGACTGCGTCCGCTTCATGCACACCGGGGCGAATGACTTCGGCCGCACGCAACATACCCGCATCGGCAATCGCGGCAGCTTCTTTCATCAAAGCTATTTCAAGATCGGACTTGATGACCCTGATCCAGGTGACAACGTGGGTACAGTCAACGAACCTCGCAGCCGGAAGTCGTTTCTTGAAGTTTTCCGCCGCCCGCGCTGGCAGCTGTCCCATTTCCAGCCCAACCCCGCGGTTGGTAAGGGTGGCTTCCTGAAGGAAATCGATGACAGCATCGTACCCATCCTTCTCGGGGTTGCCAACGAGCGATTCGGGATATCCAATTATCTTGTTCCGCTCAAGAAACGTCAGATGGATCCCCGCCGGCACATCCATGAGGCGCAAAATGAGCGATGGCTCCTCTTCCTGGACGGAAACCACAAGAGCCTGCGGGACGTAGGCTGATCGCGCGGTGTAGCCGGTCAGATAATTGATACTGCGATCAAAGGTGACCACTAGCGTTTCGACGCCGCGCTTGACCATTTCTGCTTTTACCGCGGCAAGCCTTCGCAAGTACTCTGCGCGCGGAAACACCTGAGGTCCCTTAGCGACGGTCATTGTCTTAGCTCCTTCGTTCTTGCTTCTAAAGTCGTCTGAGGTGAGCCCACACGTTTTGGCAAGCCTTGAACGGCCGCAGCGCCATTTTCACCTGCAAAGCACAATTCGACTCCGCTCGTTATGGAACGCCCGCCGTAAATCCTTCCAAAGGCGCCAAAGAACCTGATCGCGAGAATATAGAGAATCTAGGAAAGGCGAATTCCTCTAAATGACAGGAGGATCCGCCTAAATTCTGCGTGTAGGACCTGATGATAGTGCTCAAAACCGAATAGGTTCATTCTGTGCAGCTCGCTCAGATGAAATCTAGTCAAAGCCACCGAGTTCAGCTCGTGCACGAGAAAGGCCCCCGGCGGGCATGCCGGAGGCCTTCTTGGAGGTTATAGAGCCTTGTTCGGTACTCCTTTCGCTATAGAAACCGCTTAGAAATTGCGTTGAGCGCGGAGCAGCAGCACAAGGCTGTTCTGATCCTTCAGCTCATAAACAGTAGCCGGCTTTGCGATACCCGACTGCAACGGAAGGGTCACGGTGCTTCCTCCCGCGTATTTCTGGTCGAGCATGAGGTACGCGAGTTCGCCGGTGAAGGCCAGATTTTTGATCGGAGTCCAGGACGTCTTCGTACCAACCACCGCATAGTTAAAGTCGGGGTTGCAGCCGGCAGCACCGGTCGACAATGCAAGGCTTGTGACGAACGCACCGCAGATGTACCCCTTGGCCGTGTTGTTGTACCTGACAGCAGCCCACGCGCCGTAGATAGAGGTGTTCCAGTATGGATCCCAATTGTGGGTGTAGCCACCGTTGAAGCCATAGGTCGTGGTCAACTCTTGGCCCGCTCCGGTGACGAACACGGAGTCAGCCACGCCCGCAAGTCCTAGACTCTGGTAAGCGCCCGCCGCGCCCGTGCCGCCATACATCGCGAAACTGGTCGACAAATAGTCCTGGAAGACGTAACGGCTGGCACCGTTTGCATAGACGCCGGTCAAGTTGATCGTGTCACCTGCGCCAGTCGGGATATTCTTAATCGACAATGCCAGCTGACCAGCCCAGCCCCATTTGTCGCCTGGATGGCCGGTCGGTTCAGCAGCACCGTAGTAGGCAGCATGATTGTCGTGCGCAGCGACCGAGGCCTGGAAAAGACCCCAGGCCTGATCGACGCGAACCATCGCGACGAGGTCTGGAGCTCGCGAGCCTCCAATGTCGTTCGCACCGTACACACCGGCAGCCAGGCCCGCGGCTGTCGCCCCACTCACGTTCCAGATATTGGTTGTGTAATTTTGGACCTGATCCTGGGCCGAGAATGAGGCTGTAATTCCTTGACCGAAATCAGCGGTATAGGTGAACTGGTTAACCGGATCCCAACCACTTCCCGGCAGCTCTAGGTTGTTCGCGGGGTATTGGGCCCAAGGAGTCCTGAACTGAGACTCAGCCTTACCGACCGTGAAGCCAGCGAACTGAATAAAAGCGTAGTAGACGCCAAGCGAACCACCAGCGATCTGGGCAGCAGGTGACGTGGTATAGGTTGTTGCGCCATTCACACCAGTCGTGCCTGCACCAGAATAGCTGCCGGTTCTCCAGGTGAACACACCCTCATAGTAGGTCCGGACCACGCCCCACTCGGTCGCAGTGCGCGTATCGATTCTCAGACCCTGGCGCGCCAACGTCGAGTAGAAGTTACTCAGGCGGTTCCGAGCGCCCGGCACGCCGCTACTGGGAAAGTCGAAGTGAGAGCCGCCTCCCAAGACCGCATCGGCACGCAGATAACCACCGAGCTTGATGCACGTGTCGGTACCCGGGATGTAGAAGAATCCCGCGCCATACAGCGAGCAGATCTTCACGTACTCGACTGCCTTAGCTTTGACCGGCAGATCGGCCGCCTGCGCGCTCGCGCTCGCGAGCATGGCCGCAGAACCGAGCATGAGACTCTTCGTCAGTTTCATTGATGAACCTCCAAGTTGGAAACCGCGTTTCCGTCCTTCAAAGATCCGCTAACAGCTCCACTCCAGGCGGACCGCTTGACGGAACGACTTCGAGGACCCCCTCGCTGTCCTGACGAGAGATACTTTCCATCATCAATTGCAGCAATCAATTAATTTTGCCAATCACATCTTTGCGTCGTACCGTTGCTGATTGGCAACACGCACGCCATTACGCCCGGGACTAACCCAAAAACAAAGCCCTCGGGGGGCATCCCGAGGGCTTGCTGGAGATTTCTCATTGAAGCAGATCGACTTAAGGCCTTGCGATCGCAAACATTGATATCACCAATCAATTTCATTAGTCAATTGATAAATTAGATGGCGGGCATGCTCTGAGTGGGCTATTTCAGACTTCGCGAGATTGGATAGGATGCAGCGGACTCCGCTCACGCTCGCCGCCGCGGACAATCAGAACTGGCAAAAAAGAATGAAGATGGCCACGCAACAGCAATTTGACAGGGCTGTAAGGGACCTGATCTGGAACATCGTCGAGATTCGCGCTCAACTGGAAGAAATCGATAAGAGTTGGGCGGAATTAATCGGTATAAGCGAACCTCAATGGCTGATGCTGATGGCGATCGATGAACTCGACGAAGGCTGCGGTGTTTCCGGCATTGCAGTCGCCAATAAGCTGGGGTTTCACCCCGCATTCATCACGACTCAGACGAAGAAACTTGAACAGCTGGAATTTCTAATCCGCGCAACCTCGCCTGATGATGCGCGATTCCTGCAAATCTCGTTGACCCCAAAGGTGCGGACAGAAATTGCTAAGCTGTCGGACAAGAGACGAGCCGTTAATTCGACGATTCTAAATGGCTTGGATGAGGAGTCGCTTGCGTATCTCAATAAGCGGCTAAACGCGATTGCCAAGAACAGCCGATTGGCATCTCAGAAATTAAGCCTCGGGCTGCTATGAAGCTGGCGCGCGATCGAGCTTGCGCTCGAGCCATTCGAAGACGGCCTCATCGCATGCTATGAAGTTCTCGAATGTCCCCTCTGGGGTCCGTGGCATTAACAATTCCAGGTCAATGCTCGCCCAGGCGCAATCAGCCTCTAATTTGATTGCCTCAGAGGCGTTGAAAATACTGCGCTCGCCAGCAACGACGAGAATGGGACACCTTAGCTTCCTCGCCAAACGCGATCGTTCGGTCGTGGACAGCCCCGCGTCCGGAGTCTCAGCAGTCCTAGTGATCCACTCAATAGATGACCGAGTCCGGGTCCAGCTCCAAAGCCCCCCGTCGCAAATCGCCGCAGACACGCGGCGATCAGTCGCAGCAAAATTGGTCGCGAGCGCGGCTGAAAGGCCTTCTCCGTAGATTGCCATTCGAGACGCATCAATCTCCGGCAGGGTCGACAAATGATCCAAGCAACAAGAAAGCAATATTTCTGAAGGTCCAAGCCAATGACTTGCGACATCATCGTAAGAGACGACGAGAACCGCCATGTTTCGACCAGTTACAAGGGGCAAGAGTCTACCAAGCAGGATCCCTGCGGTTTCTTCTTCCCGACTGATGCAAACAATTGCGGGGACGCACGAACTGGAAGTACCGGCGGGCACGTAGTAGGCAGACAACTCGCCGTGATCATAGAGTGTGACTTGGACACGCTCCACCCTTTGATCTAAGGATCCGAAGCCTTCGACGCTGGCCTCCAGCTTGGCCACAACGTCCACCCTTTGCGGGTCGTCTTCATCGGATAGTCGCCTGGCAACTTCAAATGCGGTCAGCGCGCAAAGCCAGGCATGGGCAGCTTCATCATGAGTACCTCTTTGGACGCTAAGATTGGCGAAGAGGCAATGAGCGTCTCCGATGCTTGTCCATTTTGCAGCACAGCTTCTCCGGCTTGCAATGTCGCTTTCCTGATCAACACCATCAAGGAACACGACAGCACTTTGCCGCGTGGACGCAAGATTGCCTGTCAGTTCAGGCCAAGCAGCGCGCAACATCCGTTTCATCCCTTCAGCGCGAGTCCTCAAAACCGCTCAGGATTGCTCTAGACAACCCCAACGGGAGCTTCGTATAAGGCCAATCAATCCACGGTGACTGACCGGCCGGTGGGTTCTGCTATGCTCATTTTTCGATGATACGATTCCTCCGAGCTGAGGATCGCCGATGTGCGGCCATTTGCCGCCGGAATTCTGCTTCATTTCCATGAAATGTGCTTTGTTCCAGCTCGACTCGACGAACACTCGATCGTGGTCGAGGCATGCCCATAGATCCCTTTCACCGAGAGCGAGACGTCGTGCGCTCATTCGAAAATGATCTGTCAAATCTTTGGGCCGATAGGATCGAAGAATGAGCCTTGCGCTTTGGCCTGCGCCCGTCGGGCCCGGATTGTCGCCTCTTCCTTTGGTAGGCTTAATCACCAAAACTCCACTCATCCGCCTATGGAAAGCAGAATTTCGGCGACCGCCAGCCGGAATTGCGGATAATTCCCCCTAAAACTAGGCTATGGTTGCTCTATGACCTCGTACCTAACGCCCCGCTCCCTTGGTATCCTGCATCTCGAGCGCGGGCTCCCCCCCGGTGCTATACCGCCTGCCCCGGCGTCCGGCTCAATGCTGAATCCGGCGACGTTCGATTTTCAAACCATCTCAGAAACGGTCGCGGGAGCTTGGGTTGAGAACGTCGTACGCGGCGATGCGGCGCTTGAGCCCGCCTTCATAGCCGCCGCCCAGCGCCTGGTCGAACGAGGGGCCGTCGCGATAAGTTCGACCTGCGGCTTTTCTGTTCGGCATCAAGCGGCCGTGGCGGCTTCGGTCAAAGTGCCGGTCGTGATGTCAAGCCTGCTGTTGTTACCCACATTGCTTCGTCAATTGCCGGAGCGCGCCAAGATCGCCGTCCTGACCTATGATTCGACCTGTTGCAGCGAAGATCTGCTCGGGATCGATGATCGGGCGGAGCGGGCCAGGGTCGTGATCGGCGGCATCGAAGGGGGCAAGTTTTGGCATGACGAACTCAAGCGCCCGGCGCCGCCGCTCGACGTCGCCGCGATCGAGGCAGATGTTGCCGCGTGCATCGCGCGTCTCCGCTCAGCCCATCCGGAGATCGCCATAATTTTGTTCGAATGCGCGGCGTTTCCGATTGTCGCTCCGGCGATCCGCCAAATCACGAAGCTCCCAGTTTACAGCATCACGGACCTCTGCCGACTGACAATGGCATCGACGAGTTGATATTGTCGGTAGCACGTGGCGCTTCGCACGGGCTTTAACTCGTGAAAGCCTCCGTCTGCGTGGTTCCTCCACCGTCAACCGTCTCCCCAAGTCTTGAACAATTCGCGGACAATATTCGCGCTCAAGGAACGCTTATCGGAGACACCGGTAGCGCCGCCAGCACAAACAAAGTCGGCCGATGTACTGCACAGACGCACGGATACAACTGTAATCCGGCAGTTATGTTTCGCTGAGGGAGAATGTGCGGACGAAGGCGCCTATACCGTCCCGAGCGGCCTCTGCACAAACTTTTATGGCCAAGATTCAGTTGCGCGGCTCGAGCGGGGCATTCGCCGAGCTCGGTCATGACGGCATCTAGGGGACGCAATCAGCTGCGAGACACAATGCCCGGTATCTCGCTTCTCAAGAGTTCACGGTCTGCGGCCTACAGTGCTGGCGGCTGTGAGGCGTGAAACGCCTGCAGGCTTTGGCAACTATCTTGCGCCTCAAGCAAGCGCAGCAAAGGGGCCGAGGACCGGAAAGATGTCCATGAGAGCGCGCGAAAGCTGCGAATTCGTTCGCCACGAGCGGAATATCCACGAGAGATCGGCATTCACCGGTGAAAACCTGTTTTTCGCCATCGCTATTATAGTTCGAGATTCCTTTGCTAGCTTTGAGGAGGAGAGACCATGTTAAGCGATGCCTCGGATGAATGGGACATCCGCTGCGATTTGGCTGCGGCTTATCGTCTGATCGCTCACTTTGGCATGGACGACCTTATCTCCACGCACCTGTCAGCGCGCGTGCCTGGGGAAGCGCATCGTTTCCTGCTCAACCCCTACGGCATGATGTTTGACGAAATCACGGCCTCCAGTCTCGTCGTTGTCGACCCGGAGGGGCATGCGCTTCAGAAAGAGGACGAGGCTAAAGTAAACAACGCTGGCTTCACAATTCATTCCGCTGTACACATGGCTCGTCAGGATGCTCATTGCGTAATTCACACGCACACCTTGGCAGGAATGGCCGTTGCGGCTCAAGAACAAGGACTGCTGCCGTTAAACCAAAAATCGATGTGCTTCTACGGTGGCATTTCTTATCACGAATATGAAGGCGTTGCGCTCGATCTCAACGAGCGCGAGCGTCTCGTGCGCGATCTTGGGGACAAAGACGTCATGATCCTAAGACACCACGGCTTGCTTACACTTGGCCGTACCGTGTCCGAAGCCTTCCTCAACATGTACCTTTTGGAGCAATCGTGCCGGGTCCAGATCGCGGCTATGCAAGGTGGGCACAAAATCGTCCTGCCGTCGGACAGAGTGGCCGCTCATACGGCGGAGCAGTTCCAACGAGAGGGCTACAATAGGAACCTTCGGCCCTGGACGGCTCTCAAGCGCCGCCTCGACCGGAGCAGCCCCGATTACGCGACATAATAGATTTTGAACATCCGGGAGAAACGTAGACCCCGACGAAATGTGTTATGTCACGTTTCATTCCAATCCATCGGTCTGCTGGTAACACCCTCTCCCATCTTCCTGTTCAGCGAGCTAACTGAAGATCGCTTGCAAAAAGGGGGGCTAGATGCTGTCGAATCCAACGCTCTGCCGTTTCATACCGCCATCGAAGTTCAGCACTCAGCATAATCGACTACGTTCGGTCGGCATCCGGTAAGTGTCGCTGAGAAGCCAACACGCATCGCCGCGAGCACTGGCCGCGCTTCGTTGGGCCGTTGAGATTGCTTATCGATATTAGTGTGACCACCTTGAAAGCCGGTTCTTCTCCTCAGTCGCCCGTAGTGCATGGCGCGCAACGACTCACTGTTAAAGACCTATACGTGATTGGCGCAGCCGCTTGGAGCCCGCGCCTTCTTCGTCCGTGGGACTTTCACTCGAGTAACAGCAACGCGATAGTGAACTGAGTGACCGCGTGTCTAAATGACCCTGTGCTGACTTGGCGATCGGACCAAACCGTTCGACCGCGAGCACGACACCTACCAGGCTCGTCGCACTCGGGATGCGGTCGCATGGACCTCGTGGGGTGGACGGGGTGCAGATAGCAAGCTTGGCGTTCATTTTGTGCAGGCTGTCGCCTCTGAGCTCGATGCGGTCTGCTTTGTGAATGATTCGACCGACAATGGCGTCCGCATCGCCAACGCCGCGTTCTCTGCCGGAGACCGACTATGTGTTTCGCGGAAAAGGTTGCCGGACGAGAGATCGAAGCGTCATCAAGGGCATGATCGCGCGGTCGACCGACTCCGAGGATGACTTCTGCAAAACTGAATGCACCCGTTCTGCCGGTGTATAGCAAGGGCCGCCCATCAGCGTCCGACTGTATCTGATCGCCGAGCGATAATGTCCCGGCTCGCGGCAACTTTCTAGAGGACAAGCGGCCACCTTTTCCGGCTTCCAGTCAAATGCGAGGCGACTAGTAGTCCCTCTCTTTTATTCGAGGTTGAAACGCCATCCGTGGACGCCAGCCATCGCCTGTCGCGATAAAGAAGGTGTGGCGCAAGCAGGCTCAGGACCCGCTTGCTCGAGCAGTCGGCAGGCAGCTGCGATGCAGACCGGGTCGAGCGCTGCATCGCCACACACCCAGCGGGTTCAAGATCTGGAGAGAGCCCAAGGTCCTTGATCTCATTTAAGACTCCAGGCGACAGCGCAGGACGGTCGAAGGTTCACGGAGCCAGCACCGTCTCGACGACGTTCACCCAATAGCCGATGCCATAAGGCAGGGCGTCGTCGTTGAAGTCATATGCCGGGTGGTGCAAACCAGCTGTCGATCCGTTGCCAAGAAAGTTAATTGCGCCCGGCCTTGCTTCAAGCATATAGGCGAAATCTTCTGAGCCCATCCGCGGGCTTATCTTCTCATCGACGCAAGCCGGTCCAACCAGATTGCGTGCTGCTTTGACCGCCAGATTAGTTTCTTCCGGATGATTGATCGTGACCGGCGCGGACCTGCAGTACTCAAATCCGACATCTGCGCCAAATCCGTGCGCTATGCCTCGCGCAGCCGAAAATATATGCCCTTGTGCGAAGTCGCGCAGGCCAGGCACAAGAGTTCGAATACTACCGGCCAGCTCGACCTGATCCGGAATGACGTTGTAGGCCTGAGCCGCGTTGAGTTTGGTGACGGATATCACGAGCGCCTCCATCGGGTTTGTGTTCCGAGAAACTAAGGTTTGCAGGCCGACGATGATCTGTGCGGCGATGACTACCGGATCGACGGCCTCATGAGGCTTGGCGGCATGGCCGCCCCTCCCCTTCACGATGAGGTCGAACTCGTCGAGAGCGGCCATGATCGGACCTGGGCAGATGCCGAACTTGCCGACTTCGATTCCCGGCACATTGTGCAGGCCGAACACCTTGGATATTGAAAAACGATCCATGATTCCTGCCTGGACCATTCTTTGGCCGCCCACTCCACTCTCTTCAGCGGGCTGGAAGATCAAGGCGACCGATCCCTTAAAGCGCCGAGTCGTCGCAAGGTATTTCGCGGCGCCTAATAGCATGGCCATGTGACCATCATGCCCACAGGCATGCATCTTTCCCGATACTTTCGAGGACCAGAGCTTCTCGGACTGTTCTCGTATCGGCAGCGCGTCCATATCCGCGCGCAATGCGATTTTCGGCCCGTTTCCACGTTTGCCGTCAATTAAGGCGACGATACCAGTTTCAGCTATCCCCGTTTCGATATGATCAACGCCGAAAGAGGCGAGCTTCTCGGCTACAAATCTAGCAGTGTTGTAAAGACGATATTCCAGCTCGGGATTCTCATGAAGATGGTGGCGCCAAGCAGTTGCCTCCGCCAGCAAATGTTGAAACGCTTCGATGCCATTCATGTGGAGCCCACAGCATGAAATAGATTGTGATCTGTACGGCTGAGCACTTCCGCGCCAGAGTCTGTGACGACCACATGCTCGCTGCAGCCAAACAGATGACCGTTTTCCCCAAACAGAATAATGGGAAGATGAAAGGTCATTCCCGCCTGTAAAATCTCCTCTGCGGCAGGCTCCAGGCTGAGGTTCCCTCGTTCTGTCCAGTGGATGCCACTTTGGTACCCGGTACGATGGCGAAAGGCGCGCGGGCGTCCAGAGTGCTCAATCACCTTGCGCGCGGCGGCGTCCACGGTCTTCGCGCTTACTCCAGGCTTAATCGCGCCAATGGCTGATTCGAGCGCTTCAACCGAAATAGCGTGCAACGATTCGGCCTCACGATGCTGACCAAGCACCGCGCTGCGGACCAGCCCTGCGGCATAGCCGTGCTTCACGCCGCCGATCTCAATCATGGCGGGTTCATTGTTTCGGAGTGCGTGTGGGGTCGGGACACCGTGCGGCATCTTCGTCCGATCACCGAACACGAGAGTAACGGATCGCCATATTTCGCCGCCAGCTTTGCTAGCTTCTCCAACTATGGCTGCGTACGTTTCTGTTTCGCTCGCGCCTTCGCGAACCGAGTTCCGAAACACGCGCACTGCGAGGTCAGTTATCGCCATTGCTTGACGCATCACGTCGAGCTCAAGCGCGCTTTTGACTGCCGCGACTGACGCAACCAAATGGGAGCCGTCGGCGACTTTCATGCCTGGACACAGTCTTTGCACCGCACGCACATCGGCCGGCGCCAGATTCCAACATCCGAGTTCGAACCCCACTCTCTGATCCTGCAGCCGATGCTGGCGAAGAACCTCAGCACAGGTCTTGGCAACATCGCCAGGGTGTCTATAACAAACGACCTCATCGACGCATCCTTCGGCGCGGACAGCCTCGGCATCGTACTCTCTTACAACGAGAACCGGCGCATATCCCGGTGCTAGAATCAACGGGAACGGAGCGAAGTACCCACCAAATCCGTGATAGCCGGTGAGATATCTGAGGTGGCCGATAGCGGTAACCACAATTGCATCAAGTTCGGCGCGCACTACCGCTTCAAGCACCTTCTGCTGTCGATAATCGTACTCCGACTTTGGGAATGGAGGCCCCGCCCAAGGGATTTCCGAACCTGTCGCTGTGAGCATAGAAATCTCCATCTTGGGCCATACTGCGCCTTCGCCTTTTCCTCTCTCGGGCGCCTTCTCTCAAAACTCTGCGAGAGGATAGACCCCGGTCTGATTCGTGCCCGGCGGCCACAGCCCTCCGCAGCAAACACTGAAGCGCCCCGGGACCGACGTAACAACTGCCGGGTTTAGTAGTTTCAGAGCTGACGAGCTAAGCATCCGGGCGACAGTCGGCCTAGCGAGGATCATGTCCCAGCCAATCACCTGGACCAATGACGACAAGGTAGCGAAGGTTAGTCTTGTTTACGACGTCTTCAAACCGGAAAGCGTTCTGAAGCACTTCAACCGAACCAGTGCGCGGCCTGAGTTGGCGCGATGAACACTGCGGTTTGTACCGGGCCTCCGTACGGTGGTGCAATGCTCAGGCGCATGGTCCAGCATTGCCCTGCCGAAATGGATTGGCCAACGGCACGGCGAATGTGTTTATGGATGGAATAAGGTCCTAACACCGCAGACTTAATCGCAGAAATGAAAGATCCTGAGCGTCGGGAAGACCGTACCGATAATCGCCTGCCAATGGAGGCGATGTGATTTTCCAGGCATCAAATGGTCGTTGAGCCACTCCTTTGTTCTCGGGAAGGCACGCTAGCAAGCAGCATGGACGGGCCACTTGTCGCTCGCTCGCTCAAGCCAGGCTTCCCCGCACTGCGAAAGCTAGCGTCGCTCGCGCACCGAGCCCTCCTGGGCGACCGAAGCCACCAGCGTGCCGTCGCGCGTAAAGATCAGCCCACGAGCGAGGCCACGTCCGCTCTGCGCGCTTGGCGATTCCTTGGCATAGAGCAGCCAATCATCGGCACGGAAAGGACGATGAAACCACATTGCGTGGTCAAGACTTCCGGACAAAATGCGTCCGTCGAACAGCGTACGCCCATAGCGTGCCATCACGGCATCCAGCAGCGACAGATCCGAGGCATAGGCCAGTGCGCAAATGTGCAGCGCAGGATCATCAGGCAGCTTTGTCGCGGCCTTCATCCACATATGAACTCTTCCGTCCTCGGTCTTCTGGCCAACATACCGGCCGATCTCGACGGGACGAAGCTCGACCGGACGATCAGGTTCATAGTAGCGGTGAACAATTTCCGGTAGATCCGGATATAGTGAGTGCTTCGACAACTCTTCGGCTGCGAAATGCTCCGGCCCTGGCACCTCCGGCATTTTATCCTGGTGTTCGAACGCGCTTTCCTCACCCTTATGAAACGAGACCATGACCGAAACGATTGTGCTACCGCGCTGCATCGCCGTGACGCGCCGGGTCGAATAACTTTTACCGTCGCGTAGGCGCTCGACCTTGTAGGTCAAGGGTACCTGAGGATCGCCGGTGTGGATGAAGTAGCAATGTAGTGAATGCGGCAGTCGGGCTTTGACTGTGCGACACGCTGCAAACATCGCTTGTCCGATCATTAGGCCGCCGAACACCCGTTGCTCGCTTGCGTTCGGACTGTTGCCGCGAAATAGGTCGATCCCGACCGGGTCGAGGTCGATGATGGCTGCAAGGTCGATCCGACTTTTTTGCATTCAAGAGGCTCTTAGCTTGTTCAGTGTCACCGCTGGAGCGGTGCGATCATGAACCCCAGTGTCGTGAGGCTTCGAGAGATGAAGCATCCTCCTAGCGAAAAGCCACGGCTGAGGTCCGGTGTTCGAACTGCCTCTCCGCGCAGCACTCCATACGTGCGACAGCTCACCCGCCCATCTTTCGATAGGCTCAGCGCCTGTGACCGTCGTTCAAGTCTAAAGCAATCGGCATGCCGCCCCGCAGATCAGCTGATCTAGCAAAGAATGAGGAGCTTCTTGTGCCGTCGATACTGGTCCACTGTCAGCGATTGGTTCCGGACCTGTCGTGAACCAAACAGCTGGGAGACGATTGGTGTATGTAAGATACGACGCGACAGCTATTCGAGCTGCTTCCTAGAAGCGCAGGTCGTACCCGCTGCGACTCAAGGGGATGCTTCACCGCGGAAGACATAGGCGGTACGCTGAATACGACCATCTCGCCAACTGAACGATTCAAACTGAAGGCGCTCTGGCTTTGCAGCGTGGATCGCATATTGTCGCCCACGCGCGCGATGAGCCGAAATGGCCTCCCTTGAGGCCCGCGGTTGAAGTGCTCCGAACGCCTCAGGTTCGTTGCGCGGCCCTTCTATGCAGACGTTGCCGCGGGCCTTTCATGCATGTCGGCAAGAACCGCTAAAGAGCGCGACAAACTCGCAGCCGAATAGGTACAAGGAACGGTCCAAACCCTGCTCAGCGTAGCACCGTCTGCCCATTCTTGACGACCGTAACCCGACGCTCTTTTACGCAAGCTTCGAATGAGATCGAATTGCCGTCCTTCCAAAGATTGACGGTAACAACTTCTCCCGGGAACACGGGCGCCGAAAAGCGGGCGCGATGACGACGAAAGGCAGACGGATCGTAGTCGGCATAGCTCTGCAGGACGGCTCTGCAGGTCAGCCCATACGTGCACATTCCGTGCAGAATGGGCCTTGGAAAACCGGCTCGACAGGCGAACTCCGGATCACTGTGCAAAGGATTTCGGTCGCCAGAAAGACGATAGATCAGGGCTTGGTCAGGTCGGGTCGGGATATCGAGTGATCTATCTGGTGCTCGGCGGGGCACTTGGTGCGGCTCGGGCATCCCCTCCGATGGCCCGCCAAAGCCGCCGTCACCTCTTGCGAAGGTCGACGAAAGGATTGTGACGATCTTGTCGCCGCCCCCATCTCTGACCACCACCTCGTTCTGAATGATCGCGCCTTTCTCCTTACCCTTGTCATAAATTCCTCTCACACGGGCGTCCGCCGTCACGTTCGCCGCGACGGGCATCGGCTTGTGAAACGTCAGGTCACGTTCGCCGTCAACAACCATGACGCGATTGAGGTCAATGACTCCGGGGCGTGCGCCCCAAACGCACACGGAAGCAAACGTCGGGATCACCTTTAATGGCTTCGACGTTGCAAACGCCTCGTTGACAAATTGTAGCTCCTCCTCCTTAAGGGGATCTGAGCCCATGCCCACTCCAAGCGCGTAGAGCATTACCTCCCTGTCAGTCCAGGAATAGCGAGCTCCACAAGTCCTTAGGTTTAGTGCAGCGGGATAGTCGAGGGGCATCCGAGCCTTTCTACAGTTGAGACTAGGGCGCGCCGGCGGCGGCTCAACTTGAATGCGCTTCGTGGGGCGGCGGGCGTACCGCACTCGCTCCGAACCCGTGGGCTGGAGCGCGTGCGTTAGGTTTCATTGTTCGGGCAGATCATCAAGCCAGCAGGCTGTCGCGACGTGCGGTCGGGAAAAGATCTTCCCGATCTTCTCGGCAACTTTATTCTGGTGGTAGCGCATATACACCCGGCCATCCTGGCCTAAGTCCAGAATCTCTATTTTTCCTGTGTAATGGGACATGATGTATTTAAATGTCTTCTCGATCCCGCTCAGACGTTGGTTGATTCCGCGCACAACCTCTAATCCTCGGCCCAGTGGGACTTGGAAGTGCGATGCACCCTTCACCGGCCTCGCCTGAAATAAGTAGTAAGGTCGCACTCCGATTTCATGGCATTTGGCAAAGGTCGCGGCCAATATCTCGGGATCGTCGTTGACTTTGGCGAGAAGCACGGACTGATTAAGGAATTGCACGCCCTGTGCTCGCAAGGCGCGAATTTTGTGCTCCGCGTCGCATGAGATCTCACCTACGTGATCGAAATGCGCGACGATGATTGGGGTTTTACCCGCCTTGTGGATACGTTGGAATAAGGCCGCTAGAGCGGAATCCGCAAACCGCCTTGGCTCATAGGCCAGCATTTTTGTGCCAAATCTGATGGAATTCAAATGCTCTATTGGCAGCAGGTGGTCAACGATCCTGTTCAGTTTGGCGGTGCTGAGCACGAACGGGTCACCTCCGGAAAGAAGTACGTTCGTCATCTCAGGATGGCGCGCAATATAATGCGTGGCCTGATCGAAATCCGGTGCGATTTCATCCGAAACCTTGCCCACAATGCGCTTGCGAAAACAGTAACGGCAATATGAGCCGCAACGTTCCGTCACCAGCAATAAGCCGGTCTGGGCGTACTTGTGCTGGAGTCCCGGCACGACCGTGTTGTCGTGCTCGCCGCTCGTATCCAAAGTGCCCGGACTCTCGAACTCCTCGACAGAGGGCTCGACAACGTGCTTCAGCTGATCGTAGTAACCGCTTTTGATAATTTGTTCGCGATAAGACTTTGTGACATGATAAGGCGTGATGTTGTTGACCTGCAGTTCATTCTCGCTCACCACGCGGGTTTCTTCAATTAACTTCAACACGTGTGCTCTGCAATCCAGCGGATTTGTTGTGGTTGCCATTGCCCTTATCGTCGCGTTTGGTTCAGCGCGATCTTTCCCGTCTACAATACAGCATCAACAATGGATCGATACCTACCTGGTGTGGTGAGGACTATCGGGCCCGAGAGGTGAGAAAGGTGCACCGGTACTCGCCTGATGTTGGCGCGCCGAGGTTAGCGGCGCGATCGCGAACCTAAGTCGCAGCCATGAGAGCGTGCTGGGATCCTGAATCCCAGGGGGATAGCCAAATTCGGCGAATCGCGACTCGCCCTCAAGGCGCCGAGGAGGCTGGCGGGGGTGGCGTATCGGCGGGTCTTCCGATTTGGGTGAGCAGGGCCGTGGGTCAGGGCGGTTTTCAGGCGGCACGGATTTTCCCGGGTCGGTATCGCGAGCGCGATCCATTCGGTGGGGTTCGAGGACACGCGCCGCACAGCAGCTTTGCCGACCGCCACGGACCGACGTTCCGCGCTGAAGGGAGCTCCGGGATTGGCTCCTGGAACTGCGGCGCAGCTGATGGCGCGTCATTACGCCTCGGCCGGTGTCAGCCCACGCGCCGTCGGCGATGCACCGAACGGCGATGAGGACACGACCACATTCCTTGCGGCCGCACCTGCAAAGGGCTGACTGCATCTTTCGTGCGCGACGGGCCGATCAACGCCGAGTATTTCCTGGCCAA
The DNA here is from genome assembly GCF_020193715.1 of Bradyrhizobium sp. IC4060. NCBI lineage: Bacteria > Pseudomonadati > Pseudomonadota > Alphaproteobacteria > Hyphomicrobiales > Nitrobacteraceae > Bradyrhizobium > Bradyrhizobium sp. IC4060. The sequence goes on from NZ_JADYVJ010000024.1 coordinate 19,119, forward strand.
TATCGAGCAAATCCTCCTCCCCGTGCTGCGCCAGCGCCATGCCGTGATGCTCCCGATCTGTCGAGCCAGAAGCACGAAGAGGGCCCGCCCGCCTCATCGCAGGCGCGCGCCTACTATTCCTGCCGCCCTACAGCCCCGATTTCAAGCCGGTTGAGATGGCATTCGTCGCGGCGCCCTCTAGATCTCATCGGGCGACCCTGAACATGTCCACTCCTGAAGAACGTGCCAACTACGTCCCTCATTGCGGATACATTCCGCTTTGATCGCGACGGCTCCAGCGAGCCCGCGCAGCATGCCTAAGGTATGCGACCAGCGACGCCCAAAAGAAGCAGATTGCCCGCGCCGGTTAGCCGGTCCTGCCGGAATAAGCTCGAAAGCCCGGCTCCGCTCGACATTGCAGGGCCGCAACTTAGTCTTGGACCGCCAGCGTCTTACGAAAACCGGACGTGCGCACAATGCTAGGCAGCCTCAGCGGCCCGTGATTTCAGCCTGTTGATGTGCGGTACGCCGGAGTCAATCGCAAGTTGGTCCATGGCCCAATGAGGACTGCCGATCTTGTTGACGGGATACGTCTCAATCGCGCGATTGTCCCAGATTGCGACGTCGCCTGATTTCCAATTCCAGCACAAGGTGTTGTGCGGGGCGGTGAGATAGGATTCCAGAAGTTCGAACAGCCTTTGGCTGGGATAGCGCTGTAGGCCGACAAAGTTCTGCACGGAACAGCCGAGCGAGAGCATGCGTTCGCCGGTCTCGGGATGGACACGAACGATGGGATGTGCCGTTTCGTAGATCGTTCCGGTGGATACGTCCTCCAATACCGGCCTCGCGGCTTCGTTGGCCCCGTCCGTCGCAGTGTGATCGAATGCGGCTAAGCGCACAGCCCAGAGGCTATCGGCAAGCATCCGCAGGGGATCGGGAAGGCCAAGATAAGCGGCCACCGAGCTTGACTAGGCGATCTCGCCGCCGAAAGGCGGGATCGCTGCACCTCGCAGCACTGAAATTGCCGAGCGGGCGGCACTGAAGACGTCGGGACTGAAGACGTCATCACCGTTCATCTGATCGACATGATCGCAGGCGCCATCAGGGAGCGTCTTCCGGATTGTTAAGCCTCCCCTTCTGTCCAGCATCGTGGGATTCCGTAGCAGCGAGCCAAGCCGGAGCACAAAACGCTGTTGCTGGGCATCATCCAGATGTCCCTGATCACGGAAGAAAATGAGCTTATGATCTAGCAGCAGCCGGTTAATGGCTATGATGGCCTCGTCGGACAAATCGTCTGACAGCGTAATATTCTTGATTTACGTCCCAAGCTGGTCCGCGTGCTTCACGCCGGCGTCAGTTTGGCGCAGATCGGCATTGTGCGTTCGCCCTCGGCGATCCGCTCTGCATCGGCGGCTTTCGCTTCATCGCTCGTGCGCCAGCTGCCGGCCAGAATCTTCGGCAAAACGTCATCGAGTTGCGTCGGGGAACCGACAAAGGCGATGTGGCCGTCACGGTCGACGACGAACGAGGTGGGAATCCCAACAGAAAAGCTGGAATCCATCCAAAACTTGTCCATTTCGCGTGTGTAGTCGAGCCCGACCCGATAGTTGAGATTCGGCAGCTTTTCGATCAACCATGCGTCCAACTTGCTTCGGGCCTCTTCCGCTGTTTGAGCGCGCTCTCCGGCTGCTATTGCGACGACCTCAACTCCGCTATCTCTGTATTTCTCTTGCAGCTGTACCAGATCGGACAGTGTCGCCACACACGGTGCGCACCAAGTTGCCCCAAATTCGACGATGTACACGTTCCCGGGCTGGAAGCTCGTGAGGGGCTGACCACGCAGCCAGTTCTCCACCTTGATCGGGGGAGCTGGGGATTCTAAGCCCAGCGCCATGTTACGCTCCAAAGTTATTGTCAGAGACTGCGCGACGTTTTGTGCTAGCTCAACTCCGATCGCGACCGCGACCGAGAGGTGTGGTGCCTTGGTGTAGACGGGCTGCCGAGCGAGAGCCGTAGCGAATGTCGGTGTCGCAGCGCTAAGCGCGACGACACACAAAGTGACAAGGCACAAGCTCGTCCTCTCACAAGCAGGCCACATCGGTTCAAGGAAGGAAAGCATCGCTCGACTCGCATCTGGGTGTGCTCAGCACTTTCAGTACTGCTGCACCTAGTAGCAACGTCCGTGGCAGCATCTTCTCGCGCATTAAGGCCTAATTGCGCATGAATAGCTCAACGGCAGTTCACGGCGACCAGTGTTTGAACCCGACGGGCTTTGTGCCACTGTCGGAGTTTGAACACGAATTGCGCACTTCGCGCCGCCAGAAAACTGATTTGATGTTGTGAGCCGCCGAACGGAAACTTGGTAATGCCTCCCCTAGCAGACAGGATTAGAGGCGAGCGACGATTGGACTCGAACGAGTCACCGGGACACGTGTTCTGGTCCATGACGACGGAGCCATTCGCGGGGAACGGATCAGGGAGGCTTTGAAACTGTCAGTGCTCGCCATCGCCCCAAGCGGTTCCTGCACCAAGAGCAGGTACTTCGACTAGTTTGCTGTCCAGCCGAGTGCACTACGAGTCCCTGACGCCCCCATCCAGTTCGAAAACCGTTTCCCTCGTATCGAAACAGATGCCGCCGATCGCTCGATGGAGCTAAGGCTTATACAGGCGTTCACCTCCAGGTTTCTGACCAGGAGGCCGGCTGGACCCACCCGCTGGCGGCGCGCATCACTTCCTTGCCGGCATGAAACCCTTTGGCAAGCTGCGGACCCTCAAGACCCAACGTGTTACAGCTGGATGACAGGTATCGAAATAAGTAGATGGAAAACCCTGCAATATGCGATGTGGCCGACATCGACATAGGCTATGCAATGCGATCAATGTCATCCATGCGATTGGCGCGTATGAAAGGGCCGGCGCCAGCGCCGTTGTCATCGAGGACAAGACATTTCCCAAGGTTACGAGCCTTGCTGCGGGACGTCCAGATGATGATTTATGGCAGTTACGGGATCCGGGCCTCAAGCACAGCCTTGAAGGACAGCTTCCGCCGTATCATCGCTGATGGCGGCGTCCAGAACATCCACAAGCATATTGTAGCGGTAGAGGAAATCTTCAGACTGCAGAGAATGGAGGAGATTAAGGCAGCTGAAACGCGCTTTCTGCGCTGATGCAGGGCCCAAGGCCAACTCTAACCTCGCCTGAACTGCTATCGCTGCAATCTCGATGGTTTGTGCCGGCTCATTCATCGTGGCTGCAACTCCATTTCGTTGAATGGAGGACCATCGGCTCACTCTCAGTCAGCATCTTTTGCGTTTGGCTCGAGGCTATTAGCGCAAATGGGGCAGCGGAATCGAACGCTGCCGAGCCAGTGTAACGACGGAGCTCGGGTCAGCGCCGGCAAAACCCGCCCGCACAAATTGATGACGATCGACATACCAGCGCTGGTGCGGCCCGCCCCAATAGCGTCGGGGAACAACGATTCGGTGACACGCATCTAATAATTCGATGGAAAACCTCCGAATTGGTGATGTTTTTATGTCGGTTATAGCCAGTGGTTTGATGACCATCGAAATGGCTGCCTTCGCGCATGAGAGCTCGTGCGCTTGTGGCATACAATGTGCGCCGAATCCGCGTTGAGCGCGGTATTCCGCAAGAGCAATTGGCCTACGATGCAGGCGTTGATCGCTCCTATATGAGCGGACTTGAGCGCCAACAGGCAAACCCGACAATCGATCTTCTCGATCGGCTTGCCGGGACGCTCGGCGTTGCTGTCTCCGAGCTGTTTGTTCGGCCATCCAAGGGGGCGCCGCCACCCGCTACCTTACGTAAAGGTCGCAAGCCGAAGCCGGCACGCCGCAAAAGGACCTAGCCCCCCTGACAGCACCGAGCCATTGACGCCGATCTTGTGCGGTGACCAAGTATCAATGCGCTCCCAGGCGGATTTTGTGCGCAGCCGCCCCCTGATTCGCGGCAATCCCGCGATGGACATCGAATAATATGATGGATGTTTAATCTGGCGCCGGAGCAGACAGTGGCGGCTCAAGACGACGAAGTTCCTTTAAACGCCATCCGCGCTTTTGTGACCGTCGCCCGCGAAGGCAGCGTCACGCGCGCCGCCACCACTTTGGGAACAACACAGAGCTCAGTCAGCCGCTATTTGTCCGTACTGCGGGACTATCTGGGTGCGGACCTGATCGCGCGGCGCGGCCGACGCAGTGATTTGACCGAGTTCGGAAGACTATTTGCTAACGCAGTCTCTGAACCGCTCGAGACAGTTGGCTTCACCGCCAAGAGAATGCGGCGGCGGGCGGCAGCGGGCACCAATCGGATCGTCGTCCGCACATCTCTATCGACTTTTGCTTCCTCGCTTTTGATTCCAAATCTGCAAGCTTTCTCTGCTGAATCGGGCGGTGTTATCGTGGACGTCGTCAGCTCACTATCGCCGCCGAGATCTTCGGATGACTACGACATATTGATTACACGCGACCTTTCCGTCATCGAACCCGCCGATAGTTGGGAGATCTACAATGAGGAGCTGGTATGCGTGGGGCCGCCAAATCTGGTCGCGGGCAGAGAGCTCTCGATCGTTCGATCAACGCCGATACTGAACATCACATCTCGTCCCGACATCCTGCCGACGTGGCTGAGGGCGATGAACCTGTCCTCAAACGACATCCGAGCGGGCGCGCGGTACGATCACAATTATCTTGCTCTGCCGGCAGTCATGACAGGGAAATGCCTTCTTGTCGCACCGGAAATCATCGTCAGTGATCTAGTGCGAGGGGGCGCCTTGCAAATCATCCCCGGCTCACGCGCTCCAAGTGGCATGCAATATCGCGCCTACGCGGTAGATCGCAGCGAGCATCCCGAAATCGCTCGTTCTTTTTGCCGATGGGTGGCTCGTCTTTGCAAGAAGGCAGCACTTGCGCAAGCTGCCTGACGCCTAGCAGGCCCCCTCATACGGTACAGCGGGAGATCGATGCATTGCCCGCTATTCAAGTTGAGAGCACTCAACTTGAGAAAACCATCGGAGCAGAGTCGTCAAACCCTTACGAAGATTGCGCCTCTCTGTCGCAGCAATCCGGACGCCAAAGAGTGAGAGACCGGAACGCAAAGATCTCATCCTATCCGCGATCGTGCCATGCCAAAAGGATTGCAGCACGGAACGGAGGTATGATCGCCCAAGAGCTCATGAACTGTCATTCCTGCGTCTGCCCTTGTCGAGCAATGCGCGGCAGCGAAGGCGCATGAGGCGCCGCCCCAGCTTAACAAGTCGAATGGTTCGGCTGCGCAAATCGTCTGTTTTCCAGCCCCGTTCGCCAATACGATGGCTTCCAAACAGACCTTGCGCGATTTGGCGATAGCTATTTCCTTCCTGCCATCCATCCAGTGCGCGCAGCGCGAGGATAAGCCGACGCCGCTTCAAAGCTGGCAAAGCAAGAGGAGGCGTTCCGAGCGGCCGATCCTCAAGGGCGAGCCAAAATTGACGTGCGGCCTGCAAGCGGAGCTCGAGATCCGCGTCGAGCGGCAGGTCGAGCGCGACAGCAGACCCGCTTGCCGGAAGTCTCCTCAGCCAAAGGCGATGCTTCGCGCCTCCGAGTGGCACGATGGCATGCCAGCCATCCGGCGCGCGACGAAGGTCGCTACCCGGCAGATTGCCGAAATCGAGCTGGTAGCTTTTAGGCGCCACGGAGTTGGCCGCCCGCACAGGCAGTACGGTCGACAGCACTTCGGGTGCCCAGAAGACTGCCTGCTTGTCAAATTTCTTTTGCGGATCAGCCGGAAAACGAGAGCCCCCACTTCCGTCGCAACTGGTCCGTGGTTGCGCTGGATCGTTGCCGGCGAGATAACCGCCTATAATCCTCTTGGTAGTCGGGATCCCGGCGCAGCCACTCCCAGGCCACGTCGGCAGCTTCGGCCTTCTTGAGGTCGCTGTATGCTTCCTCAGATCTCCAGTCAGTACCCGGCATCGCACCATTTCCCCGCAAGATTTCACACGCTGCGAAATGCAGCCGATGATTGTGGCCCTTTCCGGTTGCGTGCGTACCGCCTGCGAGCCTTGCACGCACTTAATCGATGGAATAATTATCTTTTGCGATTGCTGGGAATTCCGCGGATCCTGACATCCGCCGTGTTCATTGCTTTGGCCAACCGCCACGCAGCAGATCACGATAGCCGCGGCCGGCTAGCCACTTGGCCCGCGTCAGATGACTTTCGAACGTGCGTCGCGCACGATCGGGTTCAACGGTCGGCTCAAGCCCAAGCACAATGCGCGCGATTTCGCGCCAATCTGCCTTGTCAGCGTCGGCATCGAGAAGTCGCATGTAGGTGATGGCGTGCTCCTTGTCATATGACGTGAGCTCGTGCGCGCTGGGCGCCAATTCTGCGATCTTCGGGTCGGCCGGCACTGCCTGACTCCTATCAAACTGAAAAATCTATCGAATTCCGCGCAACGATAACCAAATTGGGGGCGTTGTGGTACCGCCGGAATCGTCGCAGCGCCAAACTCATTTTCGCACCAAGACCGCGATCGCATATCGGCTCACAATGACCTGGTGGCTCCATCCTGCGCATTTCCTCTTTCATCGCAGTACATACCGGAACTGATCGGAGATTTGCCATGTAACTAGGCTGTTCTTGCTCTTTCATGCCGGGGTGCCCGTGGTGACCGGCCCGCGCGCACTGGCCGTGGCCAGACCAGCCCTTGGAAAAAATTCGTTTCCCTTTTCGAGCTCCAGTTGAACGGTTGTCCTATCTGGTCGCGGTGCCCGGAAAACGCCGCAGTACCTCTGAGCGGCCATTACTGCTCTCCGGCCAGTGGCGGGCTATCGCACCGCGAGAACGCTTGTGATGATCGACGACATTCGAAGACGACAAACGTTACGGCGTCTGCATCTCACCGTGACCTGCTTCCTTGAAGCAAATTGGAACTAGGACAACCAACTGCATAGGTGTGAGCTTATCGTAATACTCTGGCTATAACCAGTGGTTTCATAATCGTCGGAATGGCTGCCTTTGCGCATGAACGCTCGTGCGCTTGTGGCCTGGAATGTGCGCCGGATCCGCGTAGAGCGCGGCATTCCGCAAGAGCAATTGGCCTATGATGCCGGGAGATTGACCGCTCGTATATGGGGCGCATTGAGCAGAAGAAGGAGAACCCGACCATTGATCTCCTGGATCGTATCGCCGCGACCTTGAGTATTCACTTGTCCGAATTGTTTGCGGAGCCAAGGGTGCGGTGCCACCTAAGCCGATGTCCAGAGGACGCAAGCCGGCACGCCGTGTCGGAACAGGACGTAATTATGTAGAGAGCCATGTTTGCAGCTAACCACGGGAGCGAAACGAGCCGGAGCGGCTCACGTGCTCCGTTCGAATCCGTGGCGGCCGAATCCGATCTCCTGCTCCAGCCGATGTTGCGCCAGCACGGTTCGGCTTAAAGAAGGCCCAGAGCGGCCCATTAAAAAGCCGAGTGATCCTCACAGGCCAGAAGAACGAAGAGGCCGCCTGCCTCATCGCAGGCGCCGGCGCGCACCTACTATTCCTGCCGCCCTACAGCCCCGATCTCAAGCCGATCGAGATGGAATTCGCCAAAGCCAAAGAACTGTTGCGGCGAGCCCCCCGAACCGTCGACGCCTCCGGGATCTCATGGGACGCACACTGAACATGTTCACTCCTGAACAATGTGCCAGCTACGTCTGACATTGAGGATAGAAACCGCTTTGATCGCGACCGGCTCCAGCGAACCGCCCAGCATGCCTAACGTATGCGACAGGCGCGTCCACGCCTTTCTGTCCGAACAAACACGCGACCCGCCTGCTCATAAGCGAGCGTGAGCGCGATCCCCAATTGCGAAGGACACGCTTGAAAGGCCTTCATCGATGATCAGGACCCTGATGTGCCTGGGCCCACATTCATGAGTTGTTTCCGCAGCGCGCGAGGCCGCTTTTAAGTTGGATAGAGCCTCGACCATGGCCCGAGCTCGATCCGCTCCAGCTTTTCAATGTCCAGCCCCGATAGCCAAGAGCCGGCTCGCATTCTACCCGGCTCTCACACGAGAATGGCACCGCCTGCTCGCGCTTCTCAGCAATTCTTATGGACAAGAAAAGAAGCAGGTTGCCCGCGCCGGTTAGCCGATTCTGGCGGGATAAGCTCGAACCGCCAGCTCCCCTCGACATTGCAGAGCCACAACTTAGTCTTGGACCGCCAGCGTCTTACGAAAACCCGGCCACCGCTAGGCAGCCTCGGCGGCCCGTGATTTCAGCCTACTCATGTGCGGTACGCCGGCGTCAATCGCAAGCTGGTCCATGGCCAAATGAGGACTGCCAATTTTGTTGACGGGGTACGGCTCAGCCGCGCGATTGTCCCAGATTGCGACGTCACCTGATTTCCAATTCCAGCACAGGGTGTTCTGCGGCGCGGTGAGATAGGATTGCAGCAGTTCGAACAGTCTTTGGCTCGGATAGCGCTGCAGGCCGACAAAGTTCTGCACGGAACGGCCGAGCGAGAGCATGCGTTCGCCGGTCTCGGGATGAACACGAACGATCGGATGTGTCGTTTCGTAGATCGTTCCGGTGGATACGTCGTCCAATGCTCTCTTGTCGGCTTCGGTGGCCCCCTCCATCGCAATGTGATCGAATGCGGCGCAGCGCACAGCCCAGAGGTTATCGGCGAGCATCCGCAGGGGATCGGGAAGATCAAGATAAGCGGCCGCCGTGTTCGACCAAGCGATGTCCGCGCCAAAACGCGGGACCGCTGCCTCCCGCAGCACTGAAATTGTTGGGCGGCGGGTACTGAAGACGTCATCATCGTTCATCTGGTCGACATGACTGCTGGCGCGATCAGGGAGCGTCTTCCGGATTGTTAGGTCTCCCCCTGTGTCCAGCATTCTGGGATTCGGTATCAGCGAGCCGAGCCGGAGCACCAAACGCTGTTGCTGGGCATGATCGAGATGTCCCTGATCACGGAAGAGGATGACCTTACGCTCTAGCAGCAGCCGGTTAATGGCTATGATGACCTCGTCAGACAAATCGTCCGACAGCATAATGTTCTTGATTTCGACACCAAGCCGGTCCGCATGTTCGACGATGTCTGCTCGCGGGATAACGTTATCGATTATCATTGTGCCACTCATGACGGTGTCTCTCTCTGTGAATGTCTAAACAAAGCTCCGCGATTGGTGGTGACGCGTGGCAACGAACGCGACAAGGCCGTCTTGATGACACGCATCCGAATTGTCTGAGGGGTGACCCACACCGCGCAATTCGCCGGCTGATTTTGATACAGACCACCATCATCTTAGGATCTGACTCCCTCTGCGGTGCGGACACAGCCAGTGCGGTTCGAATCAACTCGCGTATAACGCGAGCAGATCGATTTTCAGCCTGATCAACAGTACAAATTATAGAGGCCGTCTACGTCCAGTCCATGAAACGAAACCAGCTTTCTTTTCGATCTCGAGTAACGTTCGCCTCGTCTGCGAACTCGTTCTTGGAAAATCCTCGAACAACGATTGCATCGTCACCTCATGCGACTGACATGGCCTCATCCGCACGACAAGAATCGAACTCGTTAGAAGCCTGCGCTCGCGAAGCGGATATGACGCCTCGCTTCGGTAAGTTTACTCTATCTTAAGCTGTACGTATTCTCTACAGCTACCTACACGATCCGCAATCACTTCCTCGCGACTTGGAGTTGTCCAATGCGGGGTGTCTTTCGTCGGCTTGTTTATTGTGTTGTTCTTCTTGCCGAGCAGGAAAGCCGCGCAAAATTCGGACGCTGCAACTCCCATTGCAGCTAAACCACGGACTCAATCCCTCGATTTGCGAAATCTGAGCTCGTCACCGAATGCCGGTCTTCGGGGCTGTGACCTACGTTCTTGGCTCTGTCCGGAGGCGTAGATTTTCCTTACGGAGCGCGGCTTGTTTTAGCTTCCTGGCAGTTGACCGCACAAAATAGAGACAGAGCGCGGCCCCCGCAGCAATACCGTGCGCCCCCGAGACAATGCAGCGACTTCGCGCTCTCTCTAGTACCTTAAGGCGCGTGAGCATGATCACACACGCACCAAAAATGCAGGATTTCAGAGAAGACAATGAAAGAATGCACCAGCAGGGCAACAACGCATCCACGCGGCCGAGCCATCGTGCAAGATGCGCATCGCCGCAACAAAGCCCCTTTCAAACCTAAGGCTCGTCACAAGCCGCAGTAAACTCCGTTAAGCTTACTTGCATGTGCAGCCAAAGCTGCTTGTAAGCAGCTCGCGCCGCGCGAAATTGTGCTTTGAGTTCTTCGATGCCTTTGGTGCCGATCTATCTGGTGTATTTTGATTTTGATCATCGACAATTACGACTCATTCGTGTTCAATATTGCGCGCTATTTCCTCGGTGAACAGACGCAGGTCGTCCGGAATGACGCGATCAGCGTCACCGATCTCATCGCGCTTCAGGCGCGTGCAATCGTGATCTCTCCCGGCCCGTGCACGCCAGCGGAGGCCGCCATATCCACTGGCATTGTCCGCGAACTCTCGGGTCGCGTTCCAATTCTTAGCATCTGTCTTGGGCACCAGTGTATTGGAAACGTTTTCGGCGGTCGCGTGGCGCGCGGTGCCCCATGCACGGCCGAGCCTCACACATAACGCATGACGGCCGAGGGTTGTTCAAGCAAGTCCCCTCTCCACTTTCTGTTGGACGCTATCATTCTCTGGCGGCCGAACTCGAGCAGTCAGACGCGCAGCATCTCGTGGTGACAGCCCGTTCAATTGAGGGTGAGATTATGGCTTGGTCACATCGGCATCCCCCAACCTACGGCGTGCAATTCCACCCCGAGTCAGTACTTACTCACCAAGGGCACGTGGTGCTTATGAACTTCTTGCGATTGGCGGTCAGTTTCCAAGCGTGAGATCGGAGACTTCGTCGAATGGCGAGCTGCGTATTCGGAATCGCCCCGCAGAGGTCGGACAAGATGTAACCAGAAAGCGGAAATAGCTCAGTTGGTACGATACGTACGCAACTTTCTCTTTTGGTGCAGCCTCAATTGAATTACTTGGAGCCGAGTCGGCCTCTTCGCATCACCTCCACTCGGTAAGTCGGGGTCATCTTCTGGCGTCCTAGCGAAAACGTTTATTCGAGATCGCCAAGAGATTGGCGGTGTCTAGACGGTACTGCGGGTACCGCTGCCCTACTCCTAGGTTGTAAATTTCAAGGGAGAATAATCATGCAATTGCGCTATGGTGTAATCTTAGCACTTTTCCTGCCATCAGTTCCCTCCTTTGCAGCTTGTACTGTCGATGACGGTGCCCTTACCGAACGCATCAACCAAATTCAGGCATCATACGATAAAAAATTTGAAGAGCGTCGCGCCGGCGTTGAGCGCGAGTCTGAGGACATTAAAAAGGACGCTCCGGATCCGAATGCTGTAGAAGGCGCGATAGGGTTTGAATTGGAGACGAAGTGGAAGGTGCAGGAAGTGAAGCTTCACATTCCGGAGTTTCGCAACGAAGACAAGAAAATCGCGTTGAACCTGCCCCGAGTTGAGATGCGCCAGCAGACGTGGATCTATCACACACCATCAGTACGGATGGAAGCACGATGCATCAACAAACCCCCGGAAACAGTTTGCTCCATGAGAACTAAGTGCATCGGTGGAGGTTGGAGCAAGGTCTGCACGGACATACCAGAATGTTATACGCGAGCGGGTGGACAGATGTGCACCGACATTCCTATCCCTTTTATGCAAGAACAGAAAACGATATTGGGCGTACCCGAGGTGCGCGGCTCGGATCGCCAGGAGGTAGTCCTTTCTATACCAGTTGTAGAAATGAAGCTGCAAACTTGGAAAGTTAACGTTCCTGAGTTCACGCTCAAGAACGTGAAAATTGAGATAAAGAAAACACAGGATCGAGCAAACGCGCTCCAACAGCGCGAGCAAAATGCAGCCCAAGTGCTGACGGAAGGCATGCAAGGCGAGATCAAGAAAGCGAGCGTGGATCACACGGAGACACTCTTTCAGTGCCAAGAGCGGGATCTTCGCGATACAATGACCACAGCCTTGAACGAAATGGATGCGAATATCAACGCCGTCAGAGAGTCGATCAAAAGCGCCCAGTCGTTTGGCGCGAAGGAACTTGAGAGTTCTATGCGTAAGGCCCTAGATGATCTCTTGGCAGCGCGTCAGCAAGCTGCCACTTCGATGGCGGATAGTGTGATGAAGTTAGCAGAGCAGAAAAAGAGCGCGATCGACAAAATCCTTATGGGTGCTCCGCCGGCCAGGTAATAGTGGCACAATCGGGCGGCGATCCGTGAGACGCTGCCCGGTCCTTTGCTTCGGTGTTAAGGCTCGCCGCCGGACAGGCATCGCCTAACACAAGTGTTGAGCCTGAAGCTGTTCGGTTACGTCGATCTGGAGGCGCGGGTGCGGCGTGACCATCCGCGGCGAGCGATTCGCCAGTTCGATTGTCGCCGCCGCGCACGCATCATCTCCGAATCTCGTCGGAGCCAATGAACAGGTAAAAGGCCGACGATATCGCGGACCTAGTCGACGAAACGGGAGATCGCTCGACAGCTTGAATGTCTGGCAATTCCAAACGCTCCTTATATGTTCAGTTGACCTCAGGCCGGAGAGAGAGGATTTGACCGTGAATTTGGAACTTCTGACAGCTCTGAAGAAGGTCGAGAAACGTCGGGCGCGGCTAAAGCTGTCTCGCAACGATGCGCTGCAGGTATTGATCAAAGAGGGTATCAACAACTCTCGCGGCGGCTTGACGAAGGAATATGGTGGTCCGACCTTGAAGAAGGTTCGCACCCTCCGTCGTAAATGAGTCGTTCTGCGACATCGCTGGCGGTGGGTTGCGCCGTACGCCTTGGAAAGGGACGTTCCGCCCTTGAAAACGAGGTGCTCTCCCAGTGGAGAGGAAAAGAGTGCGTTCAAGCACCAAACAACCCCGGGCAAAAAGGCGGTTCCTGCCCCTCCCCGTCCAACGTGCTGGGCCGGATCGGTATTCAGACGGCCTGGTTATCGGCCGGAGCAACCGCAATCGCTTCCCTATGATAGGAACTACCGACCTTCAACGAGGGTTGCCCGCCTCCCACCCACGAAGATCTCCAGATCCCGGGAAAACAGGCAGATGAGATCGACACCGCGGCTCAGCGACAACGAAATTGCGCTGTTGTAAGCCGCGCCCCTGTTTGCCTCTGCCGCACCAGATGCTGTTGTCGCGACAATGCGGTAAGACCAGCCCGCGCACTTATAGGAGCTGGACTTCCTCGATCGGCCGAACGCAACCGCTCCATCGTGGGCGCTCTCGTTATCCGCCATCGCTTGCCGAACCCGGCTGCTAAAGTCCTCGCCAAAGACAAAGCCTCCACTCAGCATCGGAACGCGAAGCATCGAAACACAATCCGGCGGCTGTTCGCTTCCGGTGAAGAACACGACCAGCAAAGGGTAGCGAGGAAGGCCTTCAGAATGTACTTTCCGAAGCAGCGCTTCGATATCCATTTCCTCAGACATTTGCTTCGGACATGCCTTCAGGCTTTTCGATCTCGGTTATCATCATCGTTGCGGCCGGGGGTCTGGGCAATTTCACTCCTGTACTTCGGAGTAGACCTATCCTGGGATTACGCCAAGCCATTTTCGGTCACGGTCGCGGTCGTCACCGGCCTCTTGACAGCCTTCGACCGGGTATTGTGGCGGCACTGGCCGTTCCGGCTTTCTCACAAGACACCCGAGCTCTCCGGCGAGTGGGGAGCTGAATTATTGTCCTCCTACGCCGAACAGGGTGGCTGAGAGAATAAGACGATCACTGCACCGCCACGATTACGCAAACCTACAGATCGTTATCGGTTCGATTGGTGACAGGCGAAGAGCCCAACACAAATAGATCCTTTCAGCTTGCTGGACGGCTGATCCGTCACAATGACGGTGTCTATGAAGTGATTGGCGTTTACCAGAGCGACCCCGACATTCTCGCTCACGGCACGCAGACCGAAATCCACTATGGCGCATTCCGCTACCGCGTCATCGGTACGCCGCCGAAGAAGATGAGCGGTCATTACTGGACCGATCGCAATATCAAGGGATCGATCCAACTCAAGAAACGCCTATGAGAACTTGGTCTTCCAGGTACCGACTTTAGAGCGCTCGCCGTTTAATCCAAGCCGAGGTCACGCCGGGAAAGTCGGGCGGATCGGGCTTGTGAGTCAGAAATTTTTGAAGTGCAGGATCAGCAGAAACCTTCTGGAAGCTACCTTCCGCCAAGCCAAGCAACGTACCTTGAGCGTTCGCGTCAGCAACATCCAGGGCCAAATCTGCCTGCTGCTCTTCCGATTGGGTGGCATCGATTCGTAGATAGCGTTCGCCCAGTTGGTGGCGCAGCATGTAATCGACGAGCTGCTGCTGTGAGGAAACGATCGTTCTCAATAGCCGGCCTCGCATCATCCATTTCGCGCTGCCGAGATCGCGACCGAGGGATCGCTTGAGGGAAAATCCGGTCGAAGTGGTGCCGATGCTCAGGATCGAGATCTGACACACATCTTGCTTCAGAAAGTGCGTTGCCTCGTGCAGGGCACATTGGTCAGGGGCATTGGCGACGAGACCGCCGTCGGCATAGTGCGCAGCGCCAACCTCCGCCAGTGGGAAGTAGGTCGGCGCGGCGCTGGTCGCCATGACCACGTCGACCAATCGCGGCTTGGGATGCAGCGTGAAATCCGGGTGATGACCCGTCTTGAACATCTGGACACTCCCCTTCGTCATGTTGAACGCGGGGATGATCAAGCGGTCCTTGCAGGCAGCCAGCATCGTTTGGTCGCCAATAATTTCGGAAACAACGCTCCGCAACGCTTGGCCATCGTATTTCGGCACTTGCCGGACCGGCTGTTGCCACGATCTTGGCGTGACGCGAGCGACGCAACGTATCCCCCATCTGAAGATTGTGATCGAACTAGCCATAAAGACCAAAGCCGACCCTTACGGACTGCGGTCGACAGTAGTTGAGCAAGCCAATGTCCTTCTTCGTCAGTCGCTTAACACCATGCGATGGAGGCTATTGGCAAAGTAAATCCTGCTTTGAACCGATCCATGACCACCATTGTTTCAATGCGCTTTATGTCTGAACTTTCCTCTGTAAGGCGCCGAGCAAACCGCTCGTAATCTTCCATATCGTTTACGGTAACTAGCAAGACGAGGTCAGCCAGACCTGTAACGTAGAATGCGCTCATCACTTCAGGCATCTTGCTAATTTTCCTCTTTAGACGATCAACGGTATCGGCACGCGCGCGCTCCAAGGAAATGAGAACCACTGCGGTCACATTACGCCCAATTGCTTTTGGAGAAATGATGGAAACGTCGGCCTCTATGACACCCGTCGATCGAAGGCGCTTCAGCCGACGTTGAACTCCGGATGCGGATAGGCCGACCTTCCCTCCAAGTTGTTCACTACAGAGGCGATTGTCTCGTTGGACGAGATCAAGAAGACGAAAATCGATCTTGTCGAGTTGCATCACTGCCTCGCGGCCAGCGGATTGCGATCGCGTCGGGGAAGCAGACGCCTGCGCCGCTTGTCCTGACATTTTCGACTCCTCACTACGCCGCCTAGCTGTTGAACGATCGATTTCGCCCGCTGTCATATGCCTTGGAACACCTACTCGGAGCCGAGCTCTTTGCGATACATCGAAGACAGTTCGTGCGCCGATCTCCCCCTCCGCCGGGGCTCACCAAACTCGAACCCGGCCGCCCTCTCAGGATGTCGCGGGTCGGGCCGACGTTTCTATCGATGCGCGCCCCGGACCCGAGCACATATTCCCCGCCACAGACGAGTGTGGTAGACGCTCAAGCTCCGGAGGCGACGGCTTTTTGCTCCTGATCAGCGGAAAGCACTATTGCGTTGACGGTGCGATATGCGAATAGGATGGCGGGACCGATTGTTATGCCTGCCCCAGGATAAATTCCGCGCATCGGCGACGTCATGTCGTTGCCGCAAGCATAAAGACCCTGGATTGCGTTGCCTTGTGCATCCAGGACGTTTCCGTAACTGTCCGTCGCCAATCCGGTCGCCGTGCCGAGCGTTGCCGGAACGATCGGCAGCGCGACAAATGGTCCGTCTTTGATTGGTCCAAGATCTGGATTTTTCCCGACGGTCGGATCGCCGAGCGTGCGATTGAAAGCCGATTCCCCACGCTTAAAGAGGGATCCCGTCCTTGGGCAGCGTGCCCGTTGTGTTCCTCGATCGTCTTTTGAAGCACAGCGGGATCTAGTCCCAGCTGCTTTGCGAGCTCAGAAATCGTTTCACCTGCCTTGACGTAGCCAAGGCGCACATATTTACCGATGCTCAACGTCCAGGGCCATGGCAGTAGGTGTCCCATACCCCTCAACCGAACGAACTGGTGATCGCAGATGAAGTAGAATCGCTTATCTGCTGGATAGCCGTTTTCAAACATTGCCAGGCAAATATCGTGGTACGAATTCGATTCGTTGACGAAGCGTCTGGCATTTGGACCGACAGCAATGACCCCAGGACGGCCGCGGTCGAGCCAGCCGTATGGCACAACCTGCGAGCCGCTGCCGCGTTTCAGGATTGAAACCGGGGTCCAGAAGCCGGCCGATGCGACATCTTTGTCGATGGCGGCCCCGAGCGTAGTTGCAAGCCCAATGCCGTCACCGTTAACATCGGCGTGGGCCAACGTAACATCATGCTGGTGTGCACCACTGAGGTCCGTTCTCAACTGCGCGTTCCGGGCAAAGCCGCCAGTTGCGAGAACAACACCACGTGAGGCGCGCACGCGGATGCCAACGTTGATCCGCTTGATAATGGCACCCGTGACGCGCCAGTCTTCCTTCGTGAGTTCGACCGCTGGAGAATATGGCCAAATTTCTACGCCGTACTCGCGCAGGCTCACCAGCAGCCGCGCGATCAAGGCATTTCCCCCGCTGAGCTCAGTACCACGGCTGAAGCTGAGCCGATCACGCGCATAGCGGCTCAGGCAAGTTAAGACGTGTTTGAGCGACGCAACAGATTGGAGTGGGTTGAGAAAGCTTTTCACCTCACTCGATGAGATCATCATGCCCCCGAGCACAACCCGAATGGGATGACCAATCAAATCGAAGTCCTTGCCTAGAAGCCGCCCATCATAGGGGGCGGGGCTCAGTGCCCGTCCCTTATCAGCGCCGCCAAGTTGGCTCGAGTGATAATCGGGCGTAATGGCTAGGGTAAACTTGACACTCGTGCCGTTCTCGAGCGCGGTTAGCGCCGCCGGGCTGTCTTCAAGATAAGCATCAATGAATTGCGCACGATAATAAACGCCGAGTTCGTGCTGCAGGTATGTCCTCGCATCGGCGATGGTATCATCGATGTTAGCCGCGCGCGCCTGAGCAGAACAGGGAACCCAGACCATGCCATTCGAAAAGGCCGTCGTTCCGCCAAGACGCGGAGATTTCTCGCACGCAAAATGGAGCAGCTGATCGGCCGTGATCGCGACGATCTTCTTGTCTCGCCCAAGCTTGACGGGAGCATAGTGCGTGGCCGCAATGGCCCGCCCCGCGTTCTCGAGCAACCTTGTGGTAAAGACATTGAGGCCGAACAGATCGACCAGCGCCGGATAGAGGATGATGTCGCTGTGAGTGGCCAATTTAGCGAGTAGCGCAGGCCTTGCGCTGCTCACCAGAAGTTTTGGAAAGCCATAAGGCAGCTCAGACACAACTTCGCCGAAAACTGCGCTTCCCCTGCCACCCTCAACCCCGACAATCGCGCTGATCGTTCCTGCCCCCAGGAGGTCACCAACCTTACTGCGCGTCCTTTCAGCAATCTGCTGCAAGAGTTCCGTGGGGGTCTTCGCATCGGCTGGTTTGTCGCGGTCATCCCTCTTAGTGCCGATGTCGATCAGGATGGTCTTGCGGCCGCACGCCTCGATAATGTCCGCAAGGTAAGACGCCTCGCGGCCCTCGGTATCCAGCGTGGCCACGATCGCGACCGCATCCGTAGTCGCGGATCCAGTCGCCAGTTCGGACAGGTTACCATCCCAGGCCGACCTCAGGTCGTCCGTGCAATGGTGAGACACGATCTTCCTCCCAGAACCATTCCTAACAACAGGTGGTCTAGACCCGGCTCTACCCGGGTGTAAGATCCGCGAGGCGTCCAAATGGGTAACATTGGGTAGAAACGTTGAGAGCAGTTCCGGCAAACTTGCCGCACAGATGTCGGACAATAGCTAAAGGCGCAGAATTGCAAGTCTACGCGTCCTCTTTGCGCAGCCTTCCAGAAGGCTCCCTGCTGGTCATGGCGACCCTTGCCAATCCGCGATTGAAACGACTGTCTTTTGCGAGACTTGCTAACCCTCGACAAGACAACGTCAGCTCCTCATGTCTATGCGGCGATAATCATGATCGACCCTTTCGCTTGCTGGGAGGATATGGCCGAATCGTTGAAGGATGCCCGCATCACCGGCGTCGAAAATTTCCGCCCGCATCTATGATCGAGCGGTCGGCGGCGGGCGCACCTGTTGATGCCGGACAGGAGCTCGAACTTCGGCGGATGGAATGGTTCATAAGTCTTGGAAGGCGTTGTTTGCCGTCGCGAGCGATTCTGAAATTGCTGCAGCGGAGAAGCGATTTCGCTCCCATCTGGATGAACTCATCCATCTACCAGCAGAGGCTCTTACACCGAGAACGAGCGAGGAGACGGAGCTGGTAAGCCTTGGCCAGCACGGATCGTGATTACCAATGGTCGCGCTTTTGGATGGGACGACTTCGAAGCGGCCAACTTGAGCGAAGTGACGAGCGGGACTGCTCTGTAAGATCCGCAGCTTCCTGAGCAGGGGTTTGTCTTGACGACCCCAGAAGGCTGCCGGTCGGTTTTGCCATCCTCAAGGGCGGCGTCGATCCGACGCGGGCGCCCCATATGAAGATCAGATCGGGCTAACCTGCGCCGCCTGTCATACGGGGCATCTCGAATACAAGAATGTCAGCATACGGTTCGACGGTGGGCCGGCGATGGTCAATCTCGGCGACGTTGAAAGAGTGATCGGGCTATCGATCGGCTACGCGCTGATGTTGCCATGGCGATTTGAGCGTTTCGCCAGCAAGCTGGAGCGGATCAAAGGGCAAAGCGTCGATCGAAAGCAGATTCGAGGCGATCTGGAGCTCGCACTTCAAAAGATCAAGAACCAAAAGGCAGCGGCCGACAGACTTTTGACGGGACAGGGAGTGGCGGATCTCGACGAAGGGTTCGGTCGACTTGATGCGCTGAACCGGATCGGGAACCAGGTTTTCTATACGAGCCTACTCGATCCCGCGACTGGCGAACTCCGGGACCCACTCCTCAAGGGCAATTTCGCGCGGCACGATGCGCCCGTGAGCTTTCCGCCAATCTGGGACACGCCGTAGTTCCTTTGGGCACAGTATGACGCTTCTGCTCTCAACGAACTCGTTCGCAATTCCGGCGAGGCGCTCGGTGTCAGCGCGACAATCAATATGACAGCGGCCGCGCCCGGACGGCCGCTTTTTGCGTCGTCGATACATCTATCCGAAATCGCGCGGTTCGAAGAGCTTCTTCGCGGCGCCGATCCCTTTTCGGCGGGCGATGCAAGCCGCGGAAAATTTACCGGGCTCGTGGCCCCCAATGGAAGGACGCGCAGGAGAAATTCCGCGGTGACCCGGCCTGGGCGATTGATGAAAAACTCGTCGAACAAGGTCGCGGTCTTTATCGCGCTCACTGCTTTGAATGTCACCCGGGCCCGGTCAACGACACTGCCTTCGACAAAAAGTGGCCGGAAGATTCGTTCTGGAGCCCAGAGAACCCCGATCGCTCAGCCAAGAATGAGAAGAATTGGGTGGAGATCGGCGGACGGCATTATTTCAACGTGGTCCAGATGCCGGTCGCAGCGATCGGCACCGACCCCCAACAATCCAGCGTCCTCACGACGCGGCGCGTTCACCTACCGGCGTCACTCGGATTAAATCCTGCAGATGACCTCAACAAAGCCGGAGGCTGTGGCCTTCCGGCAGATAAAGGGGGAGATCCGCTGTTTGTACTCGCGCTCATGGACGTGGTCGGCAAGACGATTGACTAATGGATGATTGCGAACGGCACTTCTGAAGAAACCAAGCGTCAAATGTAGGGGCCGAGAAAGAACTGCCAAAACCAGCGGGTCTATGTCGGGGCGCGTGCAAGCCGCAACGGCAAGGACGAAGTTGTTCTCGCCCTTGAACCTCAGTACCGGGCGCGCCCGTTGGACGGTGTCTGGGCGGCAGCTCCTTATCTGCACAACGGCTCCGTTCCGACGCTGAGAGACATGTTGGTACCGCAGGGCCAGCGCCCGACGTCGTTTTGCGTCGGCAGCCGTGCGTTCGACCCGGTCAATGTCGGACTTCTTACGAAAAGCACAGTCGGCCGACAGCTGTGCGGCCG
Source organism: Bradyrhizobium sp. IC4060 (assembly GCF_020193715.1). Classification (NCBI taxonomy): domain Bacteria; kingdom Pseudomonadati; phylum Pseudomonadota; class Alphaproteobacteria; order Hyphomicrobiales; family Nitrobacteraceae; genus Bradyrhizobium; species Bradyrhizobium sp. IC4060. The sequence continues at coordinate 39,487 of NZ_JADYVJ010000024.1, forward strand.
GCCTGACGAACTTCGATGTGTCGCTGCTTGGGAACAGCAATCGCGGACATTCCTTCGAGGGCAAGGAAACCGACTTAAAGAAGCTGCCGCCTGGCGTGATCGGACCAGAATTGACCGACGCCGAACGGCGAGCGCTTGTCGAGTATCTCAAGACTCTATGAGCAAGGCGTTGCCCGCCGACCTGTACGTCGGCGCGGCTACGGTGAGACCTTCCGCCGAGCCGATTCATCCCTCTGTCGGCGGCGTGCACCATCGCCGCGAGAGCGAGGACGTCGACGTCGATTTCGCTTGGATCGACCTCGAGCCTTTCGAGGCTTCCGATGACGCTGCCCCTCACCTATCCCAGAGCCCGATTGCCGCTCAGGACGTCGACGCGGAATTCGGCTTCCCAACGACCTGCGAGATCCGGTGCCTGGTCGGCTGGCCCATGCGACCGTCAAAGCATAGAAGGCGTCAAGTGCCTGGCCGGTTGCGGCGCAGACCGCATCAACAATGGATCACACGAATGTCGGCGCCACTCTAGAAGATGGGTCGCAAAACTGCGTCGCACTGTGTGCACCGTCACGCGTTTGTTCAGATCCGCTGCGATGTGGGCCGAGCGGCACGCAGCATACAGAACGGTCGCATCAAGCGGCCGCTAACTGTCCCGGCCGGCAAATAGTCTGCGTGTCGGTCGGGTTAGCCGCCAATAGGCCCTTAGATTGTTAAGAAGTCGTGGCGAGAGCATGACGTCCCTGCCGCCTTTGCCCGCTCACCCGGATTACCATCCGCTGTCTGTCGATATCCGGAATAGCGAGGAAAGCCACTTCCGGCACGCTTAATCCTGCGGCATAGACGTCGTCAGCGCTATGCGGCTCCTTAGGCCCAAGGATTGCCTTCAGAAAGCGCACCACCTCCTCGGCAATCAGCACGACCGGCAGCTTGAGAGGCTCTCGCGCGTAGGCGATGCGCTCGGGAATCTCACTGTGGCCGAGCGTCACGCCGTCGAAAAAGTGCAACGCACATACCATCTGGTTGACATGCTGCCAAGAGATCCCTGTTACCACCAGGTGAACCTGGAACGTATGAACATCCTCCAAGCGGGAGATCGGCTAAAAGCAATCGGCTAGGCTTCGATACCGCGTTGAGATTTGATCGGCTGCGTTGCCGGCGACAAATTGCCCACCGTCATGTCCTTGATCATGCGGCGGCTCACCTGAGCCATCAGAAAACCTCCTGTCTGAAGGGGTCGGCTCTGAGAACCCTCGGATCCTGTCAGACGGCAGTCGGCGCGAGCGGCTTCGTTCAACCGCCAATCAACAAGTGTCGCGCCAAAGACCCACTTTCAGGCAAATCCAAAGCGTAGCTTGTGGAGTCCAAATCGACGGCTGGGAGTTTCTTCCGGGAGGCCAGTTCCTGCCGATGCTTGACTGTTGATCGTTGACCACTCCTTGTCGCGGCGGCGTTGCACCGAAGAGGGTATGCGCATGGCTTCGCGGTACTTCGCGACCGTGCGGCGGGCAATATCGATGCCCAAGGCGCGCAAGCGTTCCACGATGGTGTCGTCCGACAGGATGGCGGAGGGCTCCTCCGAATCGATCAGCTGCTTGATGTGGTGACGCACCGCTTCCGCCGAATGCGCTTCGCCTCCGTCGGCCGAGGCGATCGAGGCCGTGAAGAAATATTTCAGCTCGAACGTGCCGCGGTTGGTCGCCATGTATTTGTTGGCGGTGACACGTGACACCGTGGACTCGTGCATCTGGATGGCGTCGGCGACGGCCTTCAGATTGAGCGGGCGCAAATGCGCGACGCCGTAGGTGAAGAACCCGTCCTGCTGGCGCACGATCTCGGTCGCCACTTTCAGGATGGTGCGGGCGCGCTGGTCGAGCGCGCGCACGAGCCAGGTCGCGTTCTGCAACGCATCGGTGAAATAGGACTTGTCGCCGTCCTTGCCGATCTTCTTCGACAGCTCGGAATAATAGGTCTGGTTGACCAGCACGCGCGGCAAGGTGTCGCTGTTGAGCTCGACATGCCAGCCGCCGTCGGGACCCGGGCGGACATAGACGTCGGGCACCATGGTCTGCAGGCGCGCCGAGCCGAACTTCATGCCGGGCTTGGGATTGAGGCGGCGGATCTCGCGGATCATGTCGGCGATGTCCTCATCGTCGACGCCGCAGATCTTGCGCAGAGCCGCGATGTCGCGCTTGGCGAGCAGATCGAGGTGCTCGACCAGCGCCTGCATCGCGGGGTCGTAACGGTCGAGCTCGCGCAGCTGGATCGCCAGGCACTCGCTTAAGGAGCGCGCGCAGACGCCGGGCGGATCGAATTTCTGCAGCACGGCGAGGACGCTTTCGACCTCGGCCTGCGACGCGCCGAGACGCTCGGCGGCCTGGCCGAGATCGGGCGGCAGATAGCCGGCCTCGTCGACGAGGTCGATCAGGTACTGGCCGATCATGCGATGCCCGGGCGCGGTGGAGGCGACCGAGAGCTGCTCGGCGAGATGGTCCGACAACGTTGTCTCGGCCGCGACAAAAGCTTCGAGATTGTAGTCTTCGTCACCGGAGGCGCCGCCGCCCCATTCGGTATAGGTGGTCGGCGCCGCATCCTGGGCGTTCCGCGAAGCTGCCTCGGCCAGCTGTTCGCCGCTGACCTGATCGACTTCAGTCGGGGCTTCGGCGCCAGCCACATCGTCATTGGCTCGCTCGAGCAGCGGGTTTCGCTCGAGCTCCTCCTCCACGAAGGTGGTGAGATCGAGATTGGACAATTGCAGCAGCTTGATCGCCTGCATCAGCTGCGGCGTCATGACCAGCGACTGCGACTGCCGGAACTCTAATCTCTGCGTGAGCGCCATGAAGCAAGAACCTTTACTGAAGTTGGCCCGCGTTTTGCTCATCTAGTCAGGAGCTGATCCACGCGTATTTGATGTCGCGCAAAAGTAGATGCGAGGTGAGATATTTAATGAAGGCAGCCAACAGCTGGACACCGAAACACTTGCGAAACTCCTTCGTTAAGTCCGTGAGACTAGAGAACTAGAGATTAGGAGGTGGCACTTTGACCCGAGGACATGAACCACAGGACAGTTTCACTGTGGCGACACTCCGATGAAGGACTTGGCAGTCCGCGGCAGTTTTGGTGACTTCTGAGAGTAGCGGCGATCCTACACCATCCCGTAGGACCACCGGCAATAGGTGCGCTAGGATTAGGATCGGTGCCTGCCCGCCACTCTGATAGCCCATTAACAAAGAGCCTTGCTGCACGCTCGGAGTTGGCGCGAACTTTGAAGCCAATCATGGAAGAACGTTGCCCAAACGGACTGGCACTAGGGCTGGCAGTCAAAACAGTTGAGGTGGCGGGTTGAACCGGCCGCGAGATCGGCCCTGCGCCAAAAGAGAAGCGAGGTTATCGTCGCGTTCGGCTGCCTAAAGCCTGCTGCCTGTTAGCGCAGCGCCTGCCCCATGTGGTCGAAAACAAGTCAGCTGCCCAAGTTGCTGAGGCAAAATCGGCGGAAGATCGAACAGCGGGCACTATTGTGCCTGCGCTTCCGCTTGTCCTGGCGAAGGTCCCAACGTATTCGCGATGTCGGTTCTGGGCCTCTCACGCGTCCGAATCTGGGAAGGATACCTTCCTCCTCCAAATTGGCCGGCGTGACCGGGACGATCATGTCGCTTTGTCGAGAGCCTGCGCGAGTTGCTTCGCTTGCAGCGGACTGCCGACAATCACATGGGCCGAAAGGCGTCCGCACGCGCGTAGACCGCCATGCCGTCGCCTATGACCTCGAGCACCACCTCATCGCTGGCCAGCAGAGTCTTGCCAGCGCTTTAGCGCACTCCGCGTCATATCAGCGTTGCCGGCGGAGCCTGCCGCCACCCCAAACATCCCTCCGAAGCTTCGCTGGATGCCGAGTCCAATCACTCGTCTCATCGGCATCTGAGCTGCGGCGAGACGACAAGTGCGAGTTAGAGGCTCTTGCTACAACGTGTTGAGTCGCAGAGGTGGCCAGCTCCAACTCGAACTCCCGGCTCATTGCCTGTATCGCCGGACCCGCAATTCGTGCTCCCGCTGCCTCTGTGCCGATACCAGTACCATACAAAACGCTGTAGAACACCGCAGCGGAACGTTGGCACCGGCAGATCTCATACCGGTTACTAACGCCATTGGGCGGCCAACGAAAAGTTCAAGCGACGGATCAAGATCAAGACCGTTTGCCATCAGCGGCCGCCACGGCAATATTGTCCTGGCCTGCTCACCTCCTGCCAGATCAACATGCGGCAAGGTCGATGGCTGGAGAACCCTTACCACAATGCCCAGATAGGCGATTGACCTCGCTGCACGAGCAGGTCGCTTCACGTTGATGGAAATCGCGCCACAATTGTAAGGCGGCGCTGCCACCGCGGTGAAGCGCACGGCTTCAGCGACCATGGCTTCGTCCACCGGCAAGCCGCTGCCATAGCGCGAACCACCTTGCCTCGGCGAATCGCATCAGGCAGCGGCACCTCGATTGCCTGATCGATAAGGCGGGGACGGCTGGCGCGGCCTCGGTCGCCTCGGGACGGTTGCTGGAGAGAATGAAGATGATGTCGGCGTCTTCCGCCGTCTCGTTGAGCCGCCTGTTTAGCAACACTAGATCGCTTGAGAGGCGGATTGAGAGTCTGGCGCAACGGGACTTGCATGCAACGACGACGCTCCAAGTCCACACCGGGCGCTGTTGCGGGACACCGCATAGGCGCGCCTGATGCGCTTGCCTGCCCAGCTATCTGGTTTGAGCGGCTTCCGTTGAAGTACATCGCCGAAGCCACTAGAGATCGGTTGTCCCGATCCGCGGCAAGAAGGGAAGAGCCCGCCCGAAGACGGGGCCTTTGAGCGTGCCTTCAAACGGGCGCGGAGTTAAATGATGCGGCGTCGGGTTGCTTTGTGTACAGCATTTGTCCGGTTCGCCGCCCCTAGCTTTCTGACGACGTTCTTCATGTGAAAGTTGACGGTATTCTCGCTGACATCCACAAGTCGCCCGATTACCCAGGCTGACTTTCCTTCTGCGACCCAGTATAGGCACTCTGTTTCTCGCTCGGTTAGCGGAATGTCTGTCTCGCAATCTTCATCAAGGGGCGGTGTAATCTGCGCGACAGCGTTGTGAAACGCCGACGCCAATGTCGTGAGATGAGCCATGCGATTGTGCGGATCGGCATCATCGAAGGGAGATGCAAACGATACGAAAGCCAATCGGCCTTGCGATCCAAACAATGGCACGCTTATGCCATGCTTAAGACCTGCTTCTCTGGCCTCGTGCAAGACGCGCAGCTCACGGGGCTGCAGTTTATATTTATTGGTTAGGTCATCCCAAAGAAAGGGCCTTGGCAGCATTGCTGTCCGCCGAACTACCGGGTCGATCGCTCGATACTCTTGCTCAGCATAGCGTTGGCACCAATCAGACGGGAAGTTTATCGTTGGCGGGGGCGGAAGATAGTCCAACAGACGACGCTCATTCGAGCAGGTGAGTGCTCCGTACGCGACTTTATTAAAGCCTTCATTGCTCGCGAAACTCACAAGAAGCTCGAACAGCGCTTTGATTGATCTTGTCTGTGTAGCGCATTCGACGAAGCTGAATAGGTCTGGCCCGCGGCTTTCCCGTCCGCTTGAAGAGAGTGGCATTTTGCCGTGCGATTGGTCATCCATTTCTATTTCCCATTTTACTTGTACAGATGTTGGCTCTGCTTGTTGCAGCTGGACGCCCGCGCGAAGGAAAGCGCCGGGCGCGAAATGTTTGCCCGGGTCCCAGAGCGTACCGATTAGATAGGTGGAGCAAACCGGCACGCGCCCCCTGCAGGTTGAGCCAACGCGGAGCTGACTTGGTTCGTTGCCGACCGGGTCGGGTTGCTATCCGAGCTGCCGAATCGTCACGTGCGTAGCCAGACTCTCGAAAGAATGGCTGGCAAATGATGCAACGGTTGCGGCGGACAAGGTCAGCACTTCTCGTAAGAACATACCAACGTCTCAAGCGGCGACGTAAAGAAGTGCGCTCGGCACGGAACTCTTCGCGCAGCTCGACACGCCTGAGGTCACGGACCGGTGCAGCCCCTCTCCGGCGCTTGCGCATGTTGGGCCGCCACTCGCGGACATTGACAACCAGCTGCTTGATAAGGACGACACCGTGCATGCGATCCTCAGGACTTCCAAGAACCAGCATGGTGGGCACAGCAATTCTCGTACCACTTTCCGATTTGGCAAAATGGCCCCTTAAGAAGAGAGGCACTCAGAGAAAGACGGTCTCATCTGAGTTGTTTCGAGCGAATGCGACATACGTCGAACATGCGACAACGTCGTCAGGCGCGACATCGAATTGATATAGATCATGAGCATGATTGCGGTTGCCTCACCTGCATGTCGCGGAACGGGATGGGCGCCGCCCGTGCGGTCCTAACGCGCAAGCCAAATACAGTACGGGCCTTTCCATCCTTGAAATCGAGCAGCGCAGCAGCAGTTTAGTGTTGCGGGGTCTTTGAGCAGCCGAGGACCGGCGCCTTCAGCGTTTCGCTGTGGCGCGCCTTTGCGAACCGCGCCTTCGGCGTCGTGAGGACTTGCCCCCTCTTTGCAACGCCGGGGAGCGAGCAAATGAAAGAGGAAAGAATCACGGAAGGCTCGTCGTGGATTGATCCGGAGCGCGCTGTTGATAAAGACTCCGGCTAGCGTGGCGGAGATGCTGCGCCTCGCGGGCCCAGGCGTGGGGGTCTGAAGCGGATTACACGCCAGCTCGGATACAGCTTTCACACGATGAAGGGCTAGTAGCGGCGGGTGGGGTGAAGCCGTTCAAGTCGTGTCCGCCCTAACTCTCGCGCACCACATTCTTCAGGTAATGGTAGGCCTTGATAATCTCGACCAGGCGATCCTGCGTAGAGCGGTCGCCGCCATTGACATCGGGATGGTGCTGCTTGACCATCGCCTTGTACTTCGCCTTGATGTCGCCGAGCGTCGCATTGGCATTCAGGCCCATCACCTGCAACGCTTTCCGCTCGGCATTTAAAATCTTGCGCGCCGCAGGCTTGGCCTCCGCGCGGGGGCGGGCACCGGCGCGTCCGTTCAGCTCGAGTTGCGTGCAGAAGGCATGCCAGTCGTCCTCGAAATCGGCCGCGCTGCCGGCCATTTTGCGGGCGCTGATGTTCTCGCCCATCTTCCAGGTCGGACGATGGCCGGTCAGCGCGTCGTTCTGGTAGCGCGCGACCGCTTCCGCGTCCATCCCCGAGAAAAAATTGTAGGACTCATTGTATTCGCGAACATGGTCGATGCAGAAGTGCCAATATTCGCGCGCATTGTCGCGGCCCTTGGGCGCGGGATGGGTCGCCTTGTTTTGGCAACCAGGCCATTCACATAGCGCCGAGGTCTGGCGCTCCCGCGCTTCCTTCTTGTTGATGCGAATGGAGTCGAAGATTTTGGAGGTGTCGATCAGCATGACTGGCTCCGTTAGCGGAGCGGCAGTTAACAGCGCCGCTTGTCTGCTAGAGAATTGCGTTTGGATTGCAAGTTGGTCTCGGCCTCTGCGTCTAGTTAGTGGCACGATGTAGCAGGCACTTCTTAGTCGTCCGTGAAGAAGGCGGGAGAGCGCTGATTTAAGCGATCTTTTGGGCAGGGACAGTTTCGGTGAACGCCCGGATAATGGCACGCAAGAGTTCTGCGAGCCACCGCAGGAGCAGGCCGAAGTTG
>NZ_JADYVJ010000025.1:0-45261 GCF_020193715.1 Bradyrhizobium sp. IC4060
TCAAGCCGTCGCACCGGCTCCGTGATAGCACTATGCACAGTGTCCATTCTAAGCCTAACGGTCCGAACAAACCGCAGACTCGCAGATCACCCCGTCATCCGGAAGGTGGCCGCTGAACAGCGCTTACGAACGGTGAGCATCATCGAGCAGACGTAATGCTTCGGCTCTTGTCTTTCGCTGCACCTTGAAGCCGCCCATGACATTGACGCTCTGAGGGGTAAAACCAAGATGCCTCATCACCGGGATGTCGCAATCCACCAAAACGCGCATGATCCCCAGACGCTTGGCCCCGCCCTCGCGTTTCACGGCGCCGGCACCCCGCTGCAGGAAACCTCCCACATTGCGTATTGTCTCATCGAGACTGAGATGAAAGCTGAGAAACGGCATGTCGGCCACAACCAAGGCACGAGGCCTTGTGCGCGAGGCTGCTTCCAGGTGATGATTCATCATTTCCATGCTGACGGGAAGCGTATCGTCGACGCCCACGCAGACATTGCCGACACTATCACCGACGAGAATGATTTCGACCGCTGTGTCGGCGATGCGCGCCGTGACCGCATCGTAAGCTGTCGTCATCGCGATGGGACGTCACTCCGTTTTCCATTGCTGCAGGACTGGAATGGTGAAGCCTTGCAAAGGCGACTCTGAAGTGTGGCTCATGCGCGGAAGATCCTACGACACTGATCGTTGGACGGGACACGGAAAGAGCTTCGTTAATAGAAGGGGAGAGCGGCTTCACCTCCGCCTCGGAAGCATCGATCAAGGCACGATCCAAAGCGCGACGATACAGATTTATTTGCTCGAACCACACGGAAGCCGCCGTCGATACGGCGCACTTTGCAACAACAGGAAGAGTGCTTTGTTGGCTTCATAGCGCGCCGCGGCTCGGCTGCGTTGCGTTCCCGCCACGACCAACGGGCCATTCGTCGCGGAGATGGACCACGACCACCTTCGACCGCAACGTTCAAGCGAGACTTTGTAAATCGAAAATCGATCAGACATGGCATCCCCCGCTCAAGCCATAGCTCTACCCACGATCTATTCCATCCGCATGGAGCTCACCGGGGCCGCCGCTCCGTTCCCGGGTGTCGCATGCACGCCGGCGAGGCGGTCGATAATCGCCATCCGATAGACTGCGCAATGCGGGCAGACCAATTTCGAAGAACCGGATTCTGCCGCTTCAGCAGTAGTTCCTGGGGGCCTCCTTGCCCGCCCACCTCGGCAAGGCTGATCGATGCGAGTGCCGGCGAGCGTGGGCGGGCTAGAGTTCGCAAGAAGTTCGTGGCCAATACCATAATAGCCGCTCAATCTCTCAGCCTATCTGCGGCAAATGCCGAAGAATGAGTCGGAAGCTGCTTCTCCCAGCATCACACCGATTCCTGTCGATCGGTCAGGAAGGGTCCCGTTCTGCGGACAGACCCATCAGGGCGAACGGGGTCCATGCGAGAGAAAGCCAAAAGAAATAGTACGATGTGAGCGCATCATTGGAGGCGGTCGCGCAAGGTCGGCCGGATGACAGCTTAGCCGTTCAGCCTGTAAGCATTGAAATCAATGATTGTTGCCGAGGTCCGTGTCACTTAATTTTCCACACCACTCCTGAAAACGCCTCGCTCGACTCGATGGCCTGTCGGGGCGATGTCCCGCCAAAACATCGCCCGGCTAAGGCACTGTCGCCGGGAGGTCACTCAGCGGCACCTGTCAAGCTGCTCGCAACCAGCGCAACCATTTTTGGTCGGCCTCCCGCCGCGACTTGAAGCGGTCGACGCACCTTTTGGAGCAAAGCGCCATTCGCCAGCTGTAGTAGCGGATCAGCCCGAACTTCCCGCCACAAATAGCGCAGCACCTTCCTGAACCACGATGGAAATCGTGAGAGTTATTGCGCATGTTGCCTCCTATCGGCGCCACTTAGATCAGTCCCATGCATTCTCCACTTCCACGTCTCAGCGCCCGCACACCACGTGCGGCGTCGCCAATTCCGACCTTCGGGCATGCAAGAAGCAGCCGCCGCAGCAGAATGACCCTGACGCGCGCCTTCTTGGCGCGGCCCCTGAAAGCAGTTGCCCCAAACTTCCCAACCTATAACTGCTACTTTGATCCTGAATAATGCAATGAACGGCATTTGGCCGCGTAAATCCTGCAATATTTCAGCTCTGTTTGAGGGTCTTCACCGCAAGAGGTCATTCCGGATCTTTCGCGATTCTTGCTCGCCGTGCATCAAGCGAACAGATCGGCAGCTTCTCTGATCGCGGTATAAATCTGATCAATATCTGCGGCTGTAACGCAATAAGGTGGCATCACGTAGATCGTATTCCCGAGCGGACGCAGCAGAAGATTTCGGTCCTTGAAGAAGGCCTGAAGTTTCGGACCGATGCCGGCGAGATAGCCGGCGTCATTTGTTTTCAGATCAAGCGCAGTGATGGTGCCGGTCCGACGAACGTTTGCAAAGCGCGGATCAGCCCGAAACGGCTGAATTGCGTGCTCTTGCATGGATGCGAGGGTTGACACGCGCGTGCGCGCATCGGAGCTCTGCCAAAGATCCAGATTGGCCTTTGCGGCGGCGCAGGCAAGCGGGTTCGCCGTATATGAACTCGAATGGAAGAACGTCAAATTGCGATCTTTCGAATAGTGCGCCTCGAAAATATCAGCGCGACAGAGTGTCACTGCGAGCGGAAGCGATCCACCAGTGAGCCCTTTCGAATAACAGGCGATATCCGGAGTGACGTCGGCCTGCTCGCACGCAAACAGCGTTCCGGTTCGCCCCCAGCCCGTCATGACCTCATCTGCAATGAAGAGAACGCCCCAGTCTTCGCAGATCCGCTTCATCTCCCGCAGCACCCAGGCGGGGTACATCAGCATTCCGCCCGCCCCCAAAATCAGAGGCTCCACGATGAAGGCCGCCGGCATCTGCTCCCGACACACTGAATATAACGCACTGAGCGTGTCCTGCTCGCGACCTGTTGCCGGGAACGGGATTGGTGTGACGTCGAATAGCAGAGGCTCATAGGCCGCATTGAACACGCCACGGGCTCCGACCGACATCGCTCCGACCGTGTCGCCATGGTAGGAGTGTTGCATCACCACAATGCGAGTCCGCTGTTTGCCGATATTTTTCCAATAGCCGAGCGCCATTTTCAGTGCGACTTCGACACTCGTCGAGCCACTATCTGAGAAGAAGACGTACTCAAGAGCAGGCGGCGTGAGCTGCAAGAGTTGCACTGCAAGCTCCTCGGCTGGCTCATGCGTGTAACCAGCAAAGATAATCTGATTGAGCTTGCCCGCCTGGTCCTGGATGGCGCTGACGATATGTGGGTGACAATGGCCGTGGGTCACGACCCACCAGGACGAGATTGCGTCCATGATGTGTCGACCGTCGGCGACGTGAAGGTAAGCCCCCTCACCGCGCACGATCCTTGTCATCTCGCCTTGAAGCGCGTGCTGCGTAAACGGATGCCAAACTGGCGAGCTCGGGGTCGGCATTTCAACTGAAATCGTCAGCTCGGAATGAAGACTTGAATGCCGTCTGAAGCGCCTCTGGCGTGAGAGGCGAAAGCAGAGGCAGTCGTCCCAACCAGCGCACACGGCCAATCTCACGAATGGCAGTCTGAGTTTCCGGGTTGCGTTCGCCGATGAACGCAATACCCAGAATCGTGATCTGCCGCTTTCGAAGAGCCTCGATCGACAGCAGCGAGTGATTGATTGTACCGAGTTTTGTGCTGGCGCAAACCACGACCGGAAGCTGCCACCTCTCAAACACGTCGATGTAGAGTGTATCCCCACTTAGCGGGACCATAAGCCCGCCGGCGCCCTCGATGACAAGAGGCCGCCCTTCCGTGTCTGGCGGATTTATGGAAGCTGCGTCGATGCGAACCCCGTCCATTTCCGCAGACTGGTGGGGCGATGCGGGCGTTCGAAGCCGGTAGAGCTCCGGCACGACTCGATCGGTTGAGAGACGAGCCAACCTGGTGACCGTTTCGGTATCGGTTTCTCCGTCGAGCCCGGCTTGTATCGGCTTCCAATAACTCGCGCCGAGAAGATCGGCCAAGCCTGCGGCGAACACAGTCTTCCCAATGCCGGTATCCGTTCCGGTCACGACGATCCGCAAACTCATCGAGCCTTCCCCTTCGTCTCCTCAGCGAGCGCGTCGACCATGGAGACCACATCATCCTCGTTGACGTTCAGCGTCAGGGAAATTCGCAAGCGCGCTGTCCCCGCCGGCACTGTGGGCGGCCGAATTCCGCGAATATCGAAGCCGCGATCCTGCATCGCAGCGGCGAGCCGCATCGTATGAGCATTGTCACCGACCATGTATGGGAGGATCTGCGAGCTGGAAGGACATCGCACCCCACGGGCTTCCATCTTCCGATGCGTGAACGCAACCAGCCTTGTGAGGCGCCGCTGACGCTCGGGTTCCCGCTGCAAGATGAACAGCGCCTCGGTGACGGCAACGGCAATTAGAGGTGATGGCGCGGTCGCGAAGATGAACGGACGACAACGATTGACCATAAAGTCGCGTAGCACACCGGAAGCAGTGACAAGCGCTCCCGCCACTCCCAACGCTTTGCTGCAGGTATGTACAACCAGGAGATTCTCACGGCGACCGTAATGGCTGGTGAGCCCTCTGCCCTGCTCCCCGTAAACGCCGGTAGCATGAGCCTCGTCAACGACCAGGAACGCGTCGTGGCGATCGGCGAGCGCGACCAGATCATCGAGGGGTGCGAAATCGCCGTCCATACTATAAAGGCTTTCCGCGACGATCCAGACCCGTCCCATTCCCCCATCCGCACGCCAGTCGCGGATCGCAGTTTCGATGGCTCCGAGGTCGTTATGGCCAGCTATGCGAAACTCAGCCCTGCCAGCTCGCGCGCCTTCATGAATACTGGCGTGAACCAGAGAGTCGAGGACGAGCAGATCGCCGCGCTGCGGCAGTGTCGTCAGGACCGCAAAATTTGCGACGTAACCGCTCGCAAAAAACAGCGCCGTCTCTGCGCCAAAGAAGTGAGCGGCTTCCGCCTCGAGGCATTCATGCTCTTGACAATTGCCGCGCAGAAGTCGCGAACCGCCAGAACCCAGCGGGGTGCCACGTTCGATGGCGGCCAAGACGGCCTTTTTCATATGCGATGCACTCGCAAGCGCCAGATAATCGTTAGATGAAAAATCAATTCCGGCACGCGAATTGAGACCGCGCAAGCGGTTGTCATCTTGCAGGGCGCGCAAGGCCTTGACGTAGGGTCCGAATTTATCCATTCGCGACGAGCTCATTGCGCACTCTACCCCATGCTGCCGGCGCTTTGGCTTTAGCCGCCGACGACGAGCTTGAACATGCCACTCAGGTCTTAACGGGTGAGGATGCCATTGTTGCGGTCAACGAGCACGACACGCGGTTGGAACACCTTTGCTTCGGCTTCGTCGAAGGATGCATAAGCAATGACAGTGATTTTGTCTCCTGGCATCGCGAATCGTGCCGCAGCACCATTTAAACCAATGATACCGGACCCACGCGGTGCCTCGATGACATAGGTTGCAAAGCGCGCTCCGGTATCCATATTATAGATCTCGACGCGCTCATAGATCAGGACCCCCGCCGCGTCCAGCAACGCACGATCAATCGAGATTGATCCTTCATAGTGAAGATCGGCTTCGGTCACGGAAGCGCGATGGATTTTGCCCTTCATGAGGGTGATGTGCACTTCACACTCGCCAGTCAGCGCCTCGATGCTCTGCGCTGCTTCGGTCGGCAAGCTCAGACGTGATGCCGAGCCGAGCGAGCAAGTGCGCATCGCGATCCAACTTAGGGTTTTCTGTCGTCAGCAGCGTATCACCGATGAAGATTGAGTTCGCGCCAGCCAAAAAGCACAGAGCTTGCAGTTCGTCCGTCATATACTGCCGTCCGGCCGACAACCGGACCACGCTCTTCGGCATCATGATTCGAGCAGTCGCGACCAGGCGCGCCACGGCGATGGGATCAGGACGCTGGGCGGTTTCATTGACCGGCACGCCCTTGACCTCATTCCATAGGTTGATCGGCACGCTTTCCGGATGGCTTGGGAGATTTGCAAGCAGCACGAGCATGCCGAGACGATCCTCGATGCGCTCGCCCATCCCAATGATGCCTCCACAGCAGATCTTGATCCCGGCGCCGCGGACGTGGGCTAGGGTATCGATGCGATCTGCTAGTGTACGGGTTCTGATGATGCTGCCGTAAAATTCAGGCGAGGTATCGACGTTATGGTTGTAGAAGTCGAGCCCAGCTTCAGAGAGCTTTGCCGCCTGGCTCGCGGTCAGCATACCGAGCGTGACGCAGCTCTCCATGCCAAGTCCTTTCACGGCCCTGACCATGTCGCACACCTGATCAAGATCGCGCTCTTTTGGACTACGCCAAGCCGCAGCCAGGCAGAAGCGAGTTGCACCTGCATTCTTGGCGCGTTTTGCTGCGGCCAGTACATCGCCAGCACCCATCAGGCGGGTGGCCTTCAGATCTGTAGCGAAGTGCGCGCTCTGGGAGCAATAGCCGCAATCCTCCGGACAGCCCCCTGTCTTGATGCTAAGTAGGCTAGCGGTCTCGACGTGATTTGGATCGAAGCTTTCGCGATGAACGTTCTGCGCCTGGAATATCAGGTCTGCAAACGGCAGCCCATACAGAGCTTCAGCCTCGACGACCGTCCAATCAAAGCGGACAAGCCCTTTGCTATCGCGATTGTAGTGCCTGGCTTCTGCGGCAGGATTCATGCATTCATCATTGTCAGCTTGGTAGGAACCTTCTGAAACTCACGTGAAGCTCGCGCTTTTTCGAGGGCAAAGATATAAGGGCGTACTCTCGCTCAAAGACGGCGGAAATGCATCCAAATTGCATGATTCCTGCGAAAGAGCCCTACGCAATATCGATTTCTACGCTGAGCGAGATCATGTTGCGGCCGTTCGTCAGCAAAGGCTCACGCACCAACCGGGGGGCTGCGCGGCCGGCGCCGCCATTGCAGCGAGCTCACGTTCGAGATAGTAAATCCAGCTACACTTCCCGAGATCGCCGACCATCCATGATTCGTCACATCGTGTTGTTCACCGCCAAGGACCAAGCTCAGATTGAGGGCATAATCGAAGGTCTATCGATCCTCACGAAAATCCCACATCCACGTCGGCTGGAGATTGCCCGCAATCGCAAGAGCGATGCACTCGGGAACGATATCGATGTCGTCGTTTACGGTGAATTCGACAGCGACGCCGAACTCGCAGCTTACAAGCGGCATCCTTTATACCAGGAATCAATCAGGCGTGTGCGACCTCTTCGGGAGCTACGGTTCGCGGCGGACTATAGTGTCTAATGGATACGGGCTCCTGAAAGACAGCTGGGCCAAAGCACACTGCGGGCGTCACACAATGGCGCTCAAACAGTCGCTTCTCGGTCGTCGGGCGAAGGGGCAAGTTCGAAATTTAGCCAGTTCGTTACTCTGACGAGGGGCCTCCTGAGGAAGTTCTGCGACAAAACAAGAACAACCTCCAAATTATGCATGGCGAGTTCGTCTCGGCTGATTTTCCTCCTCTAAGCTCTTTAGGCCCACAAACAGCTGGCCTGTGCCAGCGCCGAGAGCAAGACCGAGCCCGTGAGTCGCAGCGCACAGACAATCCGTGATGGTCAGACCCCGGTTTCACCGAGAAAGTGAAGGCAGCTTCACCGGGAGAATTCGGCACGGACTTCGCTTTCCAAGGACGCTCAGTGAACGCAATCGAGCTCGAATATCAGATTGATCGCGCTTTTCTTCAGATGCGGGCGGCTCCTTAGAGGACCGCCTGCCCACACAGCAACCGGCAAAAAGCGCGTGGCCAGATGGAACGGAACACCTCTCACAGAGCAGAGCAACTGGTTCTCAAATGCATGTCCGCGAACTTCCATGGATCGAACCGGCCGTTGCTATGCGGCGTCTAGGAAATCAACCGAACCTGACTTTCTTGGATAGCGCCGCCAGGAGCGAGTTGGGACGCTACTCATATGTTACCTGTGATCCATTCGGTAGCTATATGGTCAACAATGGGCAAGCCAGTTGCAACGGCGTCGCTCTTGGGGGCAATCCGTGGGAAGCTCTCCGCAGTCTACTCGCTAGATATCCGCAACAGAACCGAACAGATCTGCCTCCCTTTCAGGGAGGTGCAGCCGGCTATTTGGGCTACGACCTAAACAGGACACTTGAGCGATTGCCGCCACCTGCGATTGCCGATCGCGCTTTGCCCGAATGTGTCCTACATTTCTATGACGTGGTCATCAGCTTTGACCATCGGGATCACAAGTGCTGGATCGTTTCTACCGGATGGCCGGCTCAGGAGCCTGCGCCTCGACTTGAACGCGCACGCCGTCGCGCCGATCAGTTCGCCGCCTTGCTCGACATGCCGACGCCAGCTTTACAGGAACTCCCTGGCACATTAGGCGCATGGCAGTCCAACTTCAGCCTTGACGACTACATCGCGGCCATACAGCGCGTCATCCGCCTCATTTTGGCAGGAGACGTCTTTCAAGCGAACATCGCGCAGCGTTTCACTGGGAGGATGCCGACCTCATTCGAGCCGATTAGCTTTTACTGCCGGCTACGGTCCCTCAATCCGGCGCCGTTTGCGGCCTTGTTGCGCTATGGCGCGCTCACCATTGCCTCAAGCTCACCGGAACGTTTCCTCAAACTCGACGCGCGAAACGTCGAAACACGCCCTATCAAGGGCACGATAGCGCGCAGCAATGATTCCGCGGAGGACCAGCACCGCGCACAGGTCCTCGTCGCGTCCGAGAAGGACCGCGCCGAAAACTGCATGATTGTCGATCTTCTGCGCAACGATCTGTCGCGGGTTTGCACGCCGCACTCGATCGAAGTTGCAGGGCTGTGCAACCTCGAATCCCACGCCTCGGTGCACCACCTCGTCTCGATCGTCACAGGTGAACTTTCAGAGAGCCAAGACGCCGTCACGCTGCTGCGAGCTTGCTTTCCAGGGGGCTCGATCACGGGGGCGCCAAAGGTGAGATCCATGGAGATCATCACGGAAATTGAGCGAGTGGCTCGACAGGTCTATTGCGGGGCAATCGGCTTCATTGGTTTTAACGGGCATATGGATACCAACATCGCGATTCGCACCGTAACTATTGATGGCGATCAAGCCATGTTTCATACGGGAGGCGGGATAACCGCGATGTCGGATCCGCAAGCCGAGTATGCTGAGACGCTTGCGAAAGCACAGCGAATCTTTGAAGCTTTTGGTAGTAAAGGACCTGGTCCGCTGTGATCCTCATTATCGATAACTACGACTCTTTTGTCTTCAACATCGGCCGGTATTTCCAGAGGCTAGGCGCGTCAACCGAGGTTGTCAGGAACGATGCGATCAGCGTCGCCGACGTGATCAAGCTTAATCCCCGCGCGATCGTTATCTCTCCTGGTCCCTGCACTCCAACCGAGGCGGGAATATCTATGGCCGTTATCCGCGAGCTTTCCGGCCGCACCCCGATTCTCGGAATTTGCCTCGGGCATCAATGTATTGGAAGCGTTTTCGGCGGACGAGTGAGGCGAGCGCTACGCCCCATGCATGGGCGATCCTCTCGCATAATGCATGAAGGGGGGCCGTTATTCGAGGGATTGCCCTCCGCACTTTCCGTCGGTCGTTATCATTCGCTTGTGATCAAGCTTGACTCGACCTCCGCACCGCACCTGATGGTGACAGCGCGGTCCGAGGAAGGCGAGATCATGGCTCTCGCACATCGCTATCAACCAACTTACGGCGTGCAGTTTCATCCGGAATCGATACTCACCGAATGCGGGTCTCTGCTGCTCAGCAATTTCTTGCGGCTCGCAGCCACTCGTTGAACCGAGCATGTAGGCCCAATCGACGTGAGCAGACAGCTGAACATCTCCCAAGGAGGGTTTGTCCCATTCGATTTCGATCAAGTAATCAAAAAGGACATCGAGAAGCGACGAAATGAATTGCTGGAGTCCATACGAAACGGCTTGATTGTTCATTTATCTTCCAGGAGTCATCCGCTTCATTTGGCCGCAAATGAGGTCGACACAACAGTGTCGCGCAATCGCGCCGCTATGGCGATGGCATTCCCAGATCTTACTGAAACCAATGAGACGATCCGAGCTATCCTATATGGCGAAACACCCGATCTAGAAGCACGAAGGAAGACGTCATTCGCGCCACTGCTCCATTTCAATAATATAGTCGAGCGGGTAAGAAACATTCCCAGTGTCGAACAATGGCAAAAAGTCAAAGAGCCAGGTGAGCAATACAATTCGGACAAGTGGGACGACGATGTTCTGCTGATCAGTTGCGGTAAGGCCGCTATCGAAGCTCCCAAATTGCTGGCGATCGAACTGGAACGTGTAATCCATTATGATTTTCCATTATGATTTATTGCCTTCCAGCATTCACTCCGGTCTCGCGGAAACAATGGTCGCTTTGACCAATTTGAAATACGCAAAGGCTCCGCAGCCAAAGGCACCTTAAACGCGCTTTTCACTCACCTATGGTCGATATTCGCGAGCTTCGAGACCGTCACGCTGCCCTCGCCGCCCCAACTATACTGATAATGATCGCCCTGCATGACGGGCAGCAAGATTAAGGATGGACGAAACACGCAAACATTGTTGCCGCCCTTTCGTCGGACACTATCGAAGACAATGCCGTTCCCACCGTCATCGGAAGACGGCCAGCGCAATGCAAGTCCAAAGGCGCGAGACTTTGAATAGTCGTTTGCAGCGTACAGCTCGGGCCGTGTTTCTTGCTGTCCGCGAATGTCAATCAGCGAGCAATCGATCCCGGCGATCAACTGCCGCATTTGAATGTTTGAAGGAAAGGCACCTTCTGAGAGGCGAAGCCGACGCGTATTGTGGTGCACAGTCTCGGTAATCGCTGTTTCAATTTCAAGCGCCGCATACCACGCACCGAGACGGCCGTCGGTGAAGCGGCCGCCAGTCTCATCCGCGTGCAGAAAGGCGGCCATCACCATATTGGCGGTCGGTCCTTGCACGATTTCTGAAGGAGGCAACAATTGCAAGCGTCCCGAATGGGACGTCAGTCGATCGTTCGTGACAGACTCGAGCAGGAACGCAACGGTCAGTTCTTCCTGGCTTAAATTCAAGTCGTCAAAGATGCCGACCGTTGGATAGCGGCTGGCAATAAGGCGATGCGTATGTGCACGGATGCTCGCGCGGGATTCACTCATTTCATCCCGCGCCAGGCATCCAGATAGCGGCGAACCGCGTAGAGATCGTCGATGCTGCCCCGGAGCGCGCGCTGCAGGGGGGAGAGACCGCCAAACGGAAGGTCATGGTTCGGACTGGTGAACCAACGGGTCGCGCTTGCCTCGTCGGAAAAGAGCGTCCTCAATCCCTTTTGGATTCCGAGCACCAGCGAAACGCGCTCCAACTGATCGCGCGTCAATGTACCGATCTTGCCGTTGCGCCAGTTGTGATAGGTCGGCCTTGAGATATCGCCAGCGAGCGCACGGCGGTCATCAACGGAGAGATGCCACAAATCCGTCAGCTTGAGGAACAGCGACACTGCCGGGGCCGACAGGCGCTCGCGCATCTTCGAATCGCGCAAGGCGTCTGGAGCAAGGATTCCATCCGTAGGTAGCCGGATTTCTGTGGATGCTTCGGGTGTCATTGTCTATATCTATCCTCCACATCTAAGTATAGACACAGAGCCGTCTTTTTTCAAGTTTTCCATAACATATTGATATATCGACACAAATAGAAATGAGATGTGAGAACCGAAGTCCGGCAACGACGTAATCTGCCAGCTCTGCGAGAACAGAACAAGAACATTAAGCTCGCAAATTACCAAAAACCGCCTATGCCTCAAGCTATGACCAAAACCGTCAGCGACAATCAGCTCCTCGGCGAGCTGGGCGAGACCGCAGTAAAGAAGATCGTCCTTGAGACGGGCTTCATTTATGAGCAGCGCGGGCGTCTTGAAGCTGGGGTGGACGGACTGATCGAACTCCGGGATCCAAAGTCCGGCGCTGCGCTTGGGAAGCTGCTTGGCGTCCAGGTCAAAGCCACAGCCGAAGGAAAATACATTCGCGAAAGCGACAAGAGTTTCGAGTACACGCTTAAATCCAAAGACCTCGGCTATTGGCGCAAATACAACATCCCGGTCATCATCGTTCTATGGCGACAATCGGACGGCTCGGCTTACTGGCAGGACGTGTCCAGCGCCTGCGCGGGGATGAACGGCGCCTTAAGTTCGACAAGGCCGACGATGTTTTCGATCCAAGCTGTGCGGATAGATTGGCAGCAATTACTATCGACCGGCGCACACCGGGCGTCCACATCCCGCCGCTGAACTTTGGCGAGAGCGCTATCGTCAACATGATGCGCGTGCGCCTTCCGGATGAGATTTTCATCTCCACATCGCCATTTGGTTTTCGTGGAGATGCCATCCCAGACCTTTTGAAGCAGCGCAATCCAAGGTTCGACTGGGTTATTCAAAAGCGACGTTTCGTGTCGTTTTTCGATCCGCGAATTCGGAACGCGGGCGATCGTCGATTTGGATCAAGTTGAAGCCGTTGACACGAAGCTGTTCACGTTGAATGACGATCTCGATGATATGAATTGCACGATTGATCTGTTGCGCAGGACGTTGTCGCGGCAAACCCGCGACCAACTCAGCTTCCTCAAAGATGAGCGCTTGTTTCACTTTCATGCACTCGGCGAGAATAAGTCGCGCACCTACAAGTATGCCTCGGCCGTAAAAGACACATCGGCTCGCGTGGTCAGCTATTACCCGAACAAGAAATATCCCGACAAACCGGGATATGTTCGTCACCACGCCGCGTCGTTCCGATTTGAACGGCTTGGCGATGAGTGGTTTGTCGTCATTGACCCGACGTTTTATTTCACGCGGAACGGCTTCGTCCCGCATCCGTTTCCCGGCGCACTGCTTGCAGGCAAGAAGCGTCTGGAGCGCAATGCAGCTGTTCGTGGCCAAGTCATTATGTGGCAAAGCTTGCTGGCCGAGAGCTGCAAACAGAAAAACGATTTGTTCGAAAAAACCAATGCCAGCGATGTCCTGGTGGGATTTGAACATCTGCCGCTTATCGAACTTGAAAAGGCTGTGCCTGAAGACACATGGGAGCGAACTGATCCCCGCGCGGATGAGATGAAGCCCGCCGATCTCTTTGATGAGGGGTTGGCAGCATGACCTTCAAAGCACGCGTTTTCGATGAGCCGGTATTGGAGTTTGGCGACGGAGGGCAGCATTGCGATCCGCGCCAAGGTTTGCGTGAGTTCGGGCCGCTTCAGCCGCGCTCGGATGCTGGCGCGCCGATTATAACTACACACGACCGCACTCACAGCTCGGATGGAAGACACCCTCCGAGTTCGCCTTCACCTGCCACCCGCGCCGGGATCTGGCGCTGCGCTATGCCGATGGCTCCGCGCCAGCTCCCGTCGCTACCACCGCCCAACTGGGCAAATCCAATGGCTTGAGCGAACTCAGAACTGGATAAAATCTGGGGGCAAGGTCAGCAGGCACGATGAAGCTGTGCGGCATGCGGTCGAGATGGTCTCACAGCAACTCTCCGCGTTGAACGAAAGTAGCGTCAAGCCTGATGTCATCGTGCTTGCACTCCCTATTCCGCTGATTGAGAAGCTCGTCAATGCCACGAGCGAAGATGCGGAGCCAAAGGAGGAAGATCAGGAGGAAGACGTAGCGATATCCTGCTCGATTTCCGCGATCTTCTGAAGGCCAAAACGCTCCATCTCGACGTGCCGACGCAAATCGTCTGGCCTGACACATGGGATGATGCCGCTAAAATCCCACGCAAGGTGAAGCGCGAAAGCAACCGTCAGGTACAGCTGAAAGCAACGCGCGCGTGGAATCTGCTGAATGCGTTGTTCTATAAGGCTGGGAAGGTACCTTGGCGCTTGCTGCCGCAAGCGGATGGCCTGCGCACGAGCTACCTCGGCATCGGCTTCTATAGAGACGTCGATGGGCAGCAACTTTGGACCAGCACCGCGCAAATGTTCGACGAGCGGGGGCGCGGTCTGATTCTGCGTGGTGCGCGGGCGCAAACCGAAACCAAAGGCCGCCATCCCTATCTGACCGAGCAGGATGCCGACGACCTCGTAATACAATCAATCGCGACTTATAAAACCCATCACCGTCACGTCCCGGCGCGCCTCGTCATCCTCAAAACCTCAAGGTTTAGACCTGAGGAAGCAAAAGGCATCGATGCCGCTTTGCGGCGGGCGGGTATCGACCTGAGCGATCTGGTTTGGGTGCAAGAAAGCTCGCCCATTGCCGTCTTTCGCGATGGAAACTACCCGGTACTACGTGGAACGTTCATTGATTTGCGCGGCAAAGGGCTTCTGTATACGCGGGGATCCGTGCCGTATTACGGGACTTTCCCAGGCCTTCGTGTGCCGCGCCCCCTGCTGCTAGTGCGCCATGAAAATTGCGATACGGCGATTTCAAAGCTCGCCGAAGAGATCTTGGCGCTGACCAAGGTTAATTGGAATACCACGCAATTTGACCTGAAGCTGCCAGCGCCCATCATGGCGGCGCGCGAGGTCGGGCGAATTTTGAAACACATTGATTTCGGGACGCCCATCTCGCCTGACTTCCGAAAATACGCCTGGGACTAGGGCAAGCTTAGTATTTTCGATCCATGCCGGAGCAGTGATAATGACGCCCAAAGGGCGGGTTCCGAACGCGAGAGCCTCCAGCGCGCAGCTCAAAATGCTCTTCCGCTAGGGAGCGCCAGATTATCCAGCAATTTCAATATGTTAGCGTCGAAATTGGCTAACCCGCTTTGGTGGTTAGCCAAACTGTCCATGGCAATTTGTGCCAACCGCTTCTGACTGACGGCCTTTGTGTAGGTCTCGATCTCAGCCAAGTTGTCGTGACCGGTGATGGCCTGAATCTGGTGCGGGGTGCACCCTGCCTCAGCGAGCCGAACACAGATCGCATGACGCAGGCCATGTGGCGACGAGTCGGAAGGCAGGCCGGCCTCGTGAGCAGCATCACGGATCCAGTTCGTTGCCCCCTTCGCGCTGCGGTCCTTGCCCCACTTCGTGTGTAGGAAGGTCCGCTGGTTGCGCGGGGTGTCCTTAATGTGGTGCCAGAGGGTCGGATGGATCGGGATGTTCAGCGTCTTTCGGTGCCGCGACTTGACGGTGGTGATGGTAATCCAGCCGTCAGCGATATGCTCCCAGCCAAGCCGCACGGCGTCGCTGCGGCGTAGGCCGGTGTGGATGAACAGCTCTAGCCCGAGCCGCTGCGGCGTACCTTCAGCCCAACGCTTGCGGTAAGCCTCAACGTCTGCATCCGTCCAAGCCCGGTGAGAGCGCTTAACGTACTTGACGCGCTTGGCCCGCTTGATCGGGTTCTCGGTGATCTCGCCCGCGCCAATAGCCCATTCAAACACGATGTGCAGCAGCTTGCGCAGTTCGTTCGCCGCCGCCGGCTTGTCAGCTTTTTTGTCGATGATGGCGTTGATGTGCTTCGTCTCCAGCTTGGCCAGAGACTTCGCTCCGTGTTCCTTTCGAAAACGCTCCAGGATGCGCCTGCGGTTGCTGCGCGAGCTGTCGGCTAGCTGCTTGTATTCCGCGCTGCCGTAGTAGCCCGCAATAGCCGCCGAAACGCTGCCTGGCGGGTTGCGGTCCTCCGGCTGGGTACCGGTCTGGATGGCCACAGCGACGCTCTGCGCGGCCCTGTGGTAGGCCTCCCAGAACTGGTAGCTGAACAGCGGTCCAGCCAGCGGAACGCGCTTTTCGCCCGGTTTGCGCAGGTAAATGCGCTCGTGTCCGTGGCGGTCAGTGTAGACGTGAAGATGCCTCGGTCTCTTTGTCATGACTCAGGACGCAGTCCCATTCGTTGTCGTTGGCCGGCGGAGGCGCACCATCGAACAGTCGGTCCAGCGCCGCCCGGTCCCAGATGTTCACGCCGAATAGCTCCAGCGGCTTGGGGACGGCGCCAGCCAGCACCTGCTTGTCGAAGTGAGTCGGACTGATGCCCAGATAGCGCGCTGCAGCCGCGCGACGGAGACCACGCGGCTGCATACGATTGTCATTGGCGGGAACGGGCAAGAGCGTGCCCCTTGAAAAGATTGCTCTGAAAACCTCGCCGGCTAATGCCGACGCGCAAGGGTGGGTGGTGAACCGCTGGCGCTTCGCTGCTGGGTCTCAACAATCCAGTGGCCGGCGATTCACCACCATAGGCTAATTATACCACGGCCTATTCCGCGGCCTGCAGCGCCACCGCTGATCGCTCGGCAGCGGCCCTCTCGCCATTCAGCTGCTGCAAATCCCAATAGATGCCCTCCTGAATCGCGGTCAGCCAGTCCTCTCCGGTCCCTTCGGTCGTGTTGTCGACCAGCAGCTGGACCTTTTGCCCAAACTCTTCCCAGGACGTGGCACGGGCGCTTGAAATATCCCAGCGCAGTGCTTCGGCGGTCGCTCGATATTTCTCGACCAAAGGGTCGCGCGTCGCCGCGCTGATCATGTCGGCCACTATCTTGTGGGCTTGGAGAAGCTGGGAAAGGCTCGGTGCGGACTTGACCGTGCCGGTTGTGGAAAGTGCAGCGATTGTATCGGTTTTTGTACAGGTTTTGTATTGATCAGGCATAATGTGATGCACCCCTTGATAGTCCGGTTCATTTGACCGGCCCCGAAACCGTGTTAACACAGATTCCATGAAGCGCCAATTCGTGATAACACGGAAAAAACGAGGGCCACCTGCTACTGGCAAAGGCACGCTGGTGGGCGTTCGCCTGCAGCCGGATGACTTGTCAGCCGTCGACAGTTGGATTGCAGAGCAGGACGAAGCCGCCACGCGACCAGAAGCTATTCGGACGCTGATGCGGCTGGCGCTGAAGGCGAAGCCCAAGGCTTAGGCGCCCGCCTATCGCTCGCGCGGCAACTGGCTTCAACGGCTGGTGAGAAGGCCTGGAGCAAAGCTAAGAACGCTCCTCATCTTGGATGGGGGGCCTCATGTTTCCGTATTTTTCAACGACCGCGTAGATGGCCTGATATTGCGAACGCTGCAGCTTCCCGCTGTACTCATACCCTTTGCGGGCAGCTATGCTTTGCAGCGTGGAATAGTAGCCGGGTAAATTGCTTTTTATTGCTTCTTCAATGCGAGGTACCAACGTTGCGTCTCGCGAGTGCGAATCCACCTTGCCGGCTAAAATGGCGTTGCTAACTATAGTGAGCTGATGGAAATAATTGTCCCCCGCCGTCGCAATCGATAAGAAATCATCGAACGTTGGGTCTTTTTTCTTGGTGATGTATTTCTGAAGAGCGTTCGTGAATTCCTGATAGCGCGCATTTTGTGCCAGCATCAGGTCTCTGCCGTTCTCAAAGAGTTTTTGTTCTGCGTCCAAGCGCTCCTTTTTTGTGAGGGTCCATCGAGTCGCTAGAAAGCCGATCGCACCTCCAAAAAACCATTGGACTGGAGAAAAATTATCCTTAGCGATCCCAAACCAATAAGCGAGATCGATCACTTTTGCTCCGCTAACCGCAACAGCGTATCAATCGTGTCGCCCTCCGATGCATAGACCCGCGTGCGATAGTCTGGGAAAATTTGCTTAGCTGCCGCATCCCCAGCAGCATCCTTGGACATGCCTTGGCGGATGAGTTCTCGAACGCGATCAGCCCAACGACGGGCCTGCAAATCACTCGGTTCACTTGCGAGACCGTATTTTATAAGAAGACCGTGACCCGCAGCAGCCATGACCCCTCTCCCCTCCAAAAACCTCAATCAACCATAGAGGGGCCGCTGCTGCAGTTTCAAGTATTGGCTGCTAAAGAACTCAAATAGTTGCGGATAACGAGTCTTCGGCGCGTCGGGACTACTTCTTTGGATCTTTGTCGATCAGACCAAGCAGTCCGCCTATTGGGCTCGTCGAGGCCTTCCCGAGCCCTGCCAGAGCAAGCAAGTTGGGCAGGTCTTTGGGTGGCGGAGCGGGCGGCGGCGGCGGCCCAAGCGTGCGCTTCCGGTCCATCCACTCCCAAACCCATTGAGGCTGGATTCCGTTGCGGTCACTCATGTCGACCTTCACGATCAGCATCGAATCCGACGCCCCGATGATTGGCTTAATGCCGTAAAAGAAATCGCTGGCAGGCCTCCCGGTCCAAACCAACCAGCATGTTGGGGAGTAACGCAGCCAGTCCGGCGCGAGGACATTGAACACTGGCTCAAGGTCCTGCACCTTGGGCAAGCCTTCGTTGAACGTAAATCCGATGTGCAAGAAACGTTCGGTCATTGCAGGCCGGCCGGCTTCAGCTGCGTTGGATTTTGAGGGTCAGGCACGAGTTCAGTGATGGGGGGCGCCGGAAGATTCTTTGCCGCAAGCTCGATTTGCCTAGTCTGTACATAGGTTGGCCCCTCCGTCGCAGCTAGATCAGGGTGGCGGCTCGCGAACCAAGCTTGAAAGCCGAGAAAGGCCAGGAACGCTACCGCGCCGATACCGACGATGATCAATATCCCCGCCTCGCTGGTGACGCGCGCGAGCCCGATCGCTAGCACCACGAGCAAGACCACCAATGCGACAGTCGCCTTTCCGATCATTCCATGCCCCCATTGGATATGGGACAGCCAACCAAACGGGCCTGATCCTTTCGGCGACGGCGGAATGATTTCTGATTGCATCGGGGCTGATGACACCCTCCGATACTTTAAGAGTCAACGGTGGCAGGTCGCCCTATACACCGAAATCCGCGTCAGCCCCGCTCCTGATTCGGGGGCGGTAAAGCGACCGCCTCCTCATCTCCACAACTAAAGGCCGGCAATCCGGTGCACTACGGCTTGCGCTCTCGCCTTGGTTGCGGTTGGATTGGTTGAGGGGAGCTAAACGGTGTTTTGGAAGAGAAGCGAATTCATTGAGCCGGATTGCGGCTACGAGCGGCTAGAGCAGCAAATAAAGTGGTACGATTCAAAAAGCGGCTCCGCGCAACGCAGTTATAAGGTTGGCAAGTACCTGGTGACGATTGCGTCGGCCGTGATTCCGATTGCGGCGCTGATGGATTATAAGGTGCAGACGGCGATCTTAGGTGGCTTCATAGCGGTTTGTGAGGCCATCCAGCACCTGAACCAATGGCAGCATAATTGGATCACTTACCGATCCACCTGCGAAGCTCTCCGCCACGAAAAATACGCTTACATCGAACGCGCAGATCCCTATGACGGGCTTGAGGACGCGGATGCAAGGCGCCTGCTCGTTGAGAGAACCGAAAGCTTGATTTCGACCGAGCATTCCAAATGGATTGCGAGTCAAGAGCGCGCTGCTGACAACTCGCAAGCGCAGCGCAGGCCTGCTAGGTCACCAAACTAAGCAAAGCGGGAGGGTTTGATGGGGCCTGTCTACGTTGCGTTCGACGGCGATAAGGATAAGTGGGCCTACGCCTTTATGAAAGGATGGAAAACCAACAACCGAGTCGATTTCGATTTTGAAGATGCCCACGACCTGGACTCAATGACATCGCGCGCCCAGAACGAAACCTATGTAAAGAGCGCCCTTAAACAGCGCATGAGCAAATCAGATGCTTTGATCGTCATTGTCGGAGAGAGCACGAAGCATCTATACAAATTTGTCCGGTGGGAAATTGAACTAGCGATTGCGCTCGGCCTTCCCATCATCGTCGCAAACTTGAATGGGAAAAACACCCGGGACGATACACTCTGCCCCCCAATATTGAAGGATGTTTGCGCCGTCCACATACCATTCAAGAAAAACGCGATTAGCTACGCGCTCAATAACTGGCCCCGCGAATGGCGCAGCCTCGACGCTCAGACAAAGGCTGCCGGCTATCGATACTACGATATCAGTTGGGAGTGAGCCGGATGAAGGCCTTTTTAAGCTATACAACGGCCAACAAGGCAGTTGCAGGCAAAGTAAAAACCCTCCTTGAAACTCTCGGCGTTGAGTGCTTTCTTGCTCACGAAGACATCCAAGTATCCGAGGAGTGGCGGCTAACGCTCCTGTCAGAGCTAGCGCAACGAGACCTGTTCGTGTCGATACTCAGCTCCGACTACTTTTCGTCCGTGTGGTGCGCGCAGGAAAGTGGCATCGCTGCAGCAGATCCCCACATGACCATCGTTCCAGTTTCTCTCGACGGGACTGTACCCGCGGGATTTTTTAATCACGTTCAATCAATCAAAATCGATGGTGGTAATCCGCAGCTGTCGTCATTTACCAACGGACTTTTTAGGTGTGATCAAACCTTCACCATTGACGCCCTTATCGCGTTGCTAGGTAAATCCCGCAGCTATCGCAGCGCCGAATATCACTTCAGCCTTCTGCAGCCATTCGTGAAGTCGGCAACTGATGCTCAGGTGGCGGAAGTTCTGCGGGTCTCGACGGTGAACGATCAGGTATGTCACGCAAGCGAATGCGCGACCAAATACTTGCCTCCTCTTCTCGAATCGCACGGGCATCTGCTTGATCCGACCGTAAGGAAGGAGCTGGGCGAAATTCTGTCGCGTTACAAGCGCTGATCGTCCCATGAGAGGCTGAAACGCGACACACGGAATTGGCGACAAAGGCTGGTCCACAACTAGGCAGCATTCACTATAGTTGCTGCGAGAATACCGGAAGGTGGGAGCTATGGCTGATTATATTCATGCGCGTGAGTATCTATCGAGCGGCGACGTTGTCGTTGTGGAGTGCTCACATCAGTGCAACGTCATCGTCATGGACGATAGCAATTACAGCTTGTACAGGACGGGACGACAGTATCGCTACTATGGTGGTCACTTCACGCATTTTCCCGCGCGCGTATCAGTGCCTGGTGACGGGCATTGGAATACAGTGATTGACCTGGGTGGTGGCCGAGCCAACATCAGATACAACATCGGCTACATCAAAAGCTGACATCTCGGCGCGAGCCTGACACAACGCCTCGGCCAACGCCTCGATTATCCTGTGCTGGGAACCGTCCGCGATATAGTTTCGACTTGCCGTTCCACCGCTGTGACCATCCCGACGAAAACGACGCCAGATCACCTCACCGTTTTCATCGCAAACATCCACACTTTGTGCATCTCTCATTCTATTCCCCACCATCACAACGCCCTCCCCGTCCTCGCCCGCTTCACCGTCGCGACAACCCGCCCCGGCAGCTCCGCTTCAAGCTGAGCCAGCTGCGCCTGCACGCGCGCCAACCCCTCTCGATCGGCGCCGCGCGCATCAATGCTAATCGTCACGGGCGCCGAAACGCTCCCACCCACCCCGGCTCGCAGCACATCATTAGGAATGACCTGAGAACCACGAGGAAGATTGACCAGCTCTGGCCCCTCCTCCCAACAACTGCCATGCCACCAGGGGCGTAGTTCGTGCCGCTGGCGAAAAACGGTACTGGCCCGCTGGGCCCGCCCAACGTGATGGGTCCAGCGGAAGCGCTACCGCCACCGCCAAACAAGCTGGCTAAATTGAACCCACCACCACTGCCGCCGAATGCTGCGTTCCAAAGGTTATCAGCAGCCATCTGAGCGAGTTTATCAGACAGCTTACTTAGCGCGTTCAGGCCAGCGGTTTTAAGCGCGTCCATTGCCGACGCGCCGTTCCGAATCTGCTGGGTGAAATCGGCCAGAACACTGCGGGTGATGTCCTGCCCGACCTGACTGATTTGCTGGAGCGCGTACGCCGCACGCAGTCCGGCCGCCTCGGTGGACGCCAGCGCCGCTGGCACATCGTTGCCGTAGATGCCCCTCAACTGCTGAGCAATCGCCAAGTCTTCTGGCGTGAGAAATGCCGTCTTAACGGCGAAATCAGTATTAGCAACGACCCGCGCCTTCGCCAATTCAGCGGCAGCGTTTCCGGCGGCGGTGGCGACCTTATCGATCTCGGCTGCTACTTCCGGAGTTACCCTCTTGAATGCCTGTTGCGCGGCCTCCGTCAGTTTGTATTGGGTTTCCAGCCTGGTAAGCTCACCGATACCAGCGTCAAATCCAGCCGCAGCTCCAAGCGTCCTGGCATTCTGCTTAGACTGTGAGTTGATCTGGTTTTGAAAGCTCTTTAGCGCCTGCTCCTGGGCGCTGGCAGCATCCTCAGCAGCCTTCTTACGTTCGTTGTAGGACAGGATCGCGAGTTGATTGTCGCGCTCGCGCACTACAGCTAGACGCTCTTCCGTGCTGCCGGCCTGCTCCAGCGCGGCCAGGTAGTTCTTGAGGATCTTTTCCCGGTCATCGAGATTTGGCGTGACCGTGCCGCTAAGCTTCTTCATGGCGTCGGCAAATGCTTCGCCCTGTTGGGCTGCAGCGAGTGCGGTGGCGTCAAAATTGCGCAGCGCCCTCGATGTCCCCTCAATGGCAAGCTGCGCGGTACCGGCCTTCGACGTTAGGTCAAGCAACTCCTTGGCCAAATCGCGCGTCTTTTCATCGGATGTGCTATCTGCGATTTCTTGGATCGCACGCCGAAAGGCGAGCACATCAGGCGTGCCATTCTTGACGCTCGTTTTAAACGCCGTGATCTCGTCACTGAACGCAGAAAACTTGCGTGAATTCTCCTCGATCGCCGGCCCAAGTCCGGTGATTCTAAAATCCGAGAGAGACTTAGATATGCTGACCGAAAGGGACTGAAACTCTTTCTTAATATCGTCAGTTTTGAAGCCAAGAAGTGTCTTTAGAACGGCGGCCGCCTCCTTGACCGCCGTATCAACACCCTTGCCGGCCTCGCCGTAGGAATCTCTCAGCGACTTGATGAGGTCCGAGTGTGCCTTCAGCTTGTCATCCAAATCGCCGACGCCACCGAGCGCCTTGCTCACATACTGCACCGCCGCGCCGCCCAGCGCGATCGTCGCAATCGTGGCGAGGCTTGTAGGCGTCAGCAACGACGCGAAAGCGCTGCTCAGAAGCGACACAGCCCCCGCAGCACCGCCCTGCCCCAGAACTTGGCTGATCTGGGTGCCCTGCTGCAGGGCCACGGTGAACGGCGACTGGCCACCCTGCAGCTGAACCGCAATGTCCTGAAATTGCGCCGCAAGGTTAGCGGTCTGAAACTTCGCGCCACAGAGCGACTTTGCGACGTCGTCAATCTTCTTGGGTGCCTTGGTGAAGGCATTCCCAAGGCTATTGTCAACCACGCCGATCTGCCCTACCAGCTTATCAAGCTGGCGCTGCATTGCTCGCGTGTCGGCCGAAATCGATAAGATTAGTTGTTCGTTGTCAGCCAATTCGGCTCTCCGGAATTGATTCTCAAATTACGTTGCTGCGCCACCATAGCTAACGCATCCGCCTTGCTCGAAGGCTCCAAGTGGCCGTGGGCGCCGTGCCGGTGAATACAGACCGCGCATTGAGATAAAACGACGTGGTTGCGTTTATAAGTGCCTGCACGGGTGGAAAAGCGAAATACTCGCTATGATCCGCAGCCGCTGGTACGCGTTGCGTGAACGCAAGCGACGTCCCGTAAGGAGTCAGGTTGGCGGTGCTCGCCGAGATTGCCCCATTGTAGTCTGTGATGGTGGTGCCGCCGCTAGCGTTGAACTGTATCGTCGCTGTAATATCCCAGTCTCCCGCACCCAGCGGGATTGAACCAAGATTCGTCGTCACCCCGCTTGTCAGGGAGCCCGACGTTCCGCTCGCGGAGATAACCTCCCCGATCTCGCCGGCCGATGCTGCTGCGTTGGATGCGATGCCTGGAATATGACCTACACCGCTGAGCACCTGCTTCCACGACCCCCATGTTCCGGCAACACAAGTTCGGATATATGATTCCCCAGGTAGATTAACTCGTGTTGCTGTTTGCTTTACATATGTTGTGGGATTGAATTGCTCTACAAAAAGATACCAGTACTCTGCCGTTACCGGAGCATTCGCAGAAGCACCATCTACAGTATGATACGTGCCAGCCGTCGTCACCGCGTTGAAGTCTTGCGACGCCGCGAGCGCAATTCCTTGTTTGACGCCAAGATTGCTACGGGCTGTCGCTGCCGTAGCCGTCAACTCCGACAGATTGTTCGCCGACGACAGATCGCCCGCACCCGGCTGACCCACGACGTTGAAATTCCAATCCGCAAGTGTGCCACTGCCGTTGGTCTTGTCGACGTTGATCGTCAGCGGGCTTCCGAGTACGTTATATACAGTTACAATACCTTCCATCCAGTTGGATGTATTCGCCGCCGAGGTAGCACGCACGCGGGCACCTGCGGAATAAGCGAGCCCCGCCTGCGTGTCGAATGATTGCAAACCCGTGCCGATCGTGCGCGATGTGGTCGACGTGCCGCCGTAGCCTGCGCCGGTCGCGCCTGTTGAGCCCGTGTCGCCCTTGCTCGCGAGCAATTGCCAATAGGTCGTGTTCGGCGGCGTCTGGTTGGTGTGGTCGAGCACACACACATAGCTCGATCCGCTCAGCGTAACGACGTCGCCGACGAGATATGCGGTTGCGCCACTCCACGCGCCTTTGAACTGAAACGCCTTGAAGATGCCGAGATACGACCAGGCGCCGCCCGTCTTGACCCAAGTCTTGCCTGTAGTCGGCTGGAACGCGTATTGACCTTCGTTGCCGAGTGAGGGATCCGGCACCGTTTGATTGATGTTGACGAATACGAAGAAACCCGACGTATCGAGCGCGCCGACCAGGTCGCTGACCGACTGTGCGTAGGTCGCACCGACGATGCGCTGTTGCGAGACTTTCCAGACGACATAGTCCGCCCCACTCAGCGTCGAACCGGGCCATGGCGTGATGACCATGTGTGTGTCGTCCGTGACGTCGGTGATCTGCGCAAGGAAATGACCACTCTGGAAAAGGTCGCCTGGCTTGACGTTCCCCGTATCGAGCCAAAGAGTGCTCGTGCCGGTAACGGTCGTTCCGTCCGCGGAAACCGAGACGGTGCCGGTGGAGTATGAATTAAGTGGTGCCGTCAATTTGAAAGTTTCCTTGCTTCGCGAAGCGCAAGCGCCTCGTCGATTGGGAGCCATTTACCGTCGATCTTCCACCAAACCCTGCCGCTGGATGGCTGGAAGGCGATCCAGCCTTTTGCGTCCGGTGGTGGTTCGGTTAGGTCGGGCGGCAGATTGCCGAGATTGATTTTCATGGGTGGTCCCCTATCCTCTTCAACATCTGCGCCCGCAGATCGAGCACGACCTCGACCGGCTCTGTGTCGCAACCGATTAGAGATCGGGGCTCTGGATCCAGCGGATTGGCGCGGAACTTTGATCTGCCAAGCGCGGCGTCTGACGTCGGCTCCTTGCGATTTTTGAAGCGACCAGCGTTGATCTTGTCGCGCGCCTCAAGTTTCGCCTTGGCCTTCGGAATTCGCGGCCTAGCCACGTAAGCCTCAACATTTGAATTGCAGATGCGTGCGAAAGTGGGGGCCGCCGCTAACTACGTCCCACGGCCATAGAGATCCGACCCAGCCCTACAGGGGCCATCCATCAGCCCCGAACATCACGACGTTCTGCCCCAGCTCGATGCGCTGTTTGGTTCCGTCGTGGCATGGCTTGCAAAGGCTCTGAAGGTTGTCAGCGGCGAAGAACAACGTCTCATCGCCTTTGTGGGGCTTGATGTGATCCACCACGGTGGCCGCCTCAACGATTTGCTGCTCCAAGCAAAAGCGGCACAGCGGTTCGAACGCCATTTGATGTTCCTAAGCAGCTTCCAGCGACTGCTGGAGTAGAGGTGCTGCCATGCCAACGCGGCTTTGGAGCGGCCTTGGGACACAGCGCCTCACCAAACCCGCAGCACATCAGTTATGTTGCCGCCATCATCAACCACGAACTCAGCCCGGTCCCCGGAGCGTAGCCTGAACGGGCCCATCCACGCCGGTTGGCGTCGTGCCGCAGCAAGGTCGCTTGCATGTACCTGGAGCGTTCTGCGGTCATCAAGCTCAACGATTCCGCGATGCTGCCGCCAATTCCACGAATGCACCAGACCATTGATAGTCATTTCAAGATTCCCCTTGCACGCTGCTTCGCATCGATGCGTCTCTTGGCTGCCTGATGGTTAGCGACCGGCATAGACCGAAACTTCATCTCTATAGATTTTGACACCTCTGAAGAGGATCGATCAGCGACGACCGGCGCAACGTAGTGGGCGCTCGTGTCTTGGTACGCAGGCCACGTTACGAGTGAGATCTCCCTCAATTCGGCCTTCGTAATCGTGCGCAACGGCGTGTCATCATCCGCCCATGACCAGTTCTCTTCGTCGGGCCAAAAGCCAATCGACACTTGATGCACCAAGCCCGATCGCACCGATGCGATGGCCTCTTGCCCGTCTGGAGATGTTGAATCGGGCGCCAGCGTGTACCAGAGTCCAACTGCATCGGGCCGAATGCGGAGCGTTCTGTTGCTCACACGCCCCAGCGGACGGTCGTCTTGATGGCTCCAAAGTGCAACCACGTCGGGCTCAGTTCTGAGGTGTTCCCGGAAAGCGGAAGGATCGAACTGTTCTAGGAAACTGCCTATGCTTGCCCTATCGGACCATCGGATGGCATAGCCGGAGATTATCCCCGCTTCGCTCATCGCGCCTCGACTCCGCGCTTCTTTCGCCGCTCCTCGATCATTCGCCTTGCGATCTCAACGGCTGACTCATCCGTCGTACGATGCCTCTTCTCGCCCGCGAACTTCACGCTCCGCGAAACAACGCCGAGCTTACTTTTATCGCCGGAGTAGACGTTGGTTTTAGACATTGTAACCGGCACCCTTCGCCTCGCGGATAAACTGATGAACGTGGCCCTGCCCGCGGTCGCCGAGAAAGAACGGCCGCACCGGCGGCAGATAGCCGAGGCGCACGTCCTCGCGCTCTACATCGTCCAGCAGCGTGTCATGGTCTTCTCGGGCCACTTCGAGAGCCCTGGC
Organism: Bradyrhizobium sp. IC4060; assembly: GCF_020193715.1. Taxonomy (NCBI): domain Bacteria; kingdom Pseudomonadati; phylum Pseudomonadota; class Alphaproteobacteria; order Hyphomicrobiales; family Nitrobacteraceae; genus Bradyrhizobium; species Bradyrhizobium sp. IC4060. Next base: position 26,767 of record NZ_JADYVJ010000025.1, read on the forward strand.
AGCCTCACACAGAGCGGCCAGGCGGCGCTGATATTCCTGGCGCACCGTGTCGCAAACGACCTTGCTCGCCGCGTCCCGCGCTTCATCAATACGCCTGCGCAAGATTTCCGTGGCGGCCTCAACGTTCGCCATCTCCGTTCCGACTTCACGCAGCTTCTTCGAAAGTCCTGCGACGCTCGCTTCCGTGTTGTCGCCAAGCAGCGCCGCCACAGCGAGCGAAGGATGTTTCCCGCCGGCAGCCTTAGCCACTTCGATCTCGCGCCGAAGCAAGCCGCGCTCGGTGTTCAGTTCGCCATAGCGGGTTTGCAGTTCAACCTGTTTGGCCAGCAGGCTGGCGTATTCGGGGGAGCTTTCAATCAAGCTCGGCACGACATAAGTGTCGGCGGGTTTCTTTTTCAAAGGTGCCATCAGTTTCCAACCTTTCCAAATAGTGCATCAAGAATATCGGCAACCGCGGCGACCGGAATCGTGGTTGCCGTCCGGTGACCACCTTTCACCCAATGCCCGGCGTTTGCCCCAGGCTGGCGGAATCGCACGACTCGGCCCTCTGGTCGCTCAATCACGATTTCCGGCCACGACCGGACAAAGCTAAGGAAGGAATGCCGGGCCTGGCCTTCGCCCGCCCGCGCCAAACTGACTTCGACGGCGATGGCATCGGCCGCATTCCATCGAAAAACGTCGGGAGCATCGACCGCAATCTGAGCACCAACGGGTGTCAATGCTCCGTAGGTATCGACAGACGTTTCTGCCTGGCGAAGCTTTGGCGAGGTTGCTACGGCGGTAATCAAGCGCAAGACATCGTCCTCGCTCAGCTCTGGGGACCGTGCGGGTCCTCCAGACGGGATCTTCCCAGCCTCGCTCAGGCGGCGGGCAACATGTTTGACTCGCGCTGGGTCGAATCCAAGGGAGTCTACCGCAGCGAGGACGTCGGCGAGCTTCGCCAAGTTTTCTACTCCTCAGTGGAAAATGTCGATTGGATGTACAAGAATGAGCCGACTAGCGGCTTCACGGCCTAAGGCCCGGGGAAAAGGTGCGCCGGGATCGAACCGGCGCGAGTTGCACAACACGTCGGGGCAGAAAATCTGCCTCTAAAGACTAAAGGGATTGGAGGGCTTGCGAGCGTACATGCCTGAGCCCCCCTGAATGTGGGGCCCCTGAGGGAATGGATGGCGGAACTCAGTTGAACTTGGATCAAGAGACTGGCTATCGATGCAGGAACGTTGCCGGCGCCGCCGGATTCATAACCGTATGCCGCGCTATTTTTTTGACTATCGCGACGACGCCGGGCATTTGGACTGATGAATCCGGCGAGGATCTTCCAACCTCGAAGCGGCCGAAAAAGCTGCGTTGGTTGCGCTTGCCGACGCGGCGCGAGACATGGCGCTCGCCGGCAGACAAGGCTCCCTGTCCATCCAGGTCCGCGACGAATCCGGTATTTTGCTCCAAGGAACGATGATGCTGAAAACTGCCACCAATCATCCGGTCGTCGCTATGGAAGCCGACGAGCCAGTTCCTTGACACGCCGGTGACCAGAGATCCGCAACGCGACCAGCTACATTGCGGCCGGACTGATCGTTCCCTCAATTTTTGCAGAGACAGTGCCATTGCCGCCGTGCTAGCGTTCGGCATCACCGCACGGCTCGTGGCCTCTATCGGTGACTGAGAGCCGCAATGCTCCCGCCTTCTAAGGGGTCGGGAGACGGCGATGGGAAACGAGGCAGGGCCTTTTTCAGAGACTGAGCTGACGATTGTGGAGCGCTACAAGCGTGCCGCGCGTGAGGACATGGACGGTCCCGAACTCCTCAAGTTGCTCAAAGAGGTGGAGGACGAGATGAAACGACGTGGACTCCGAGATCTTTAAGGCTCTGCAGTCCTGAGAGGAGTGAAGGCGAGTGAACGTCGCCTTCTGGCTTTAAGCCGCCACCCTCTCACTGCCTGCGATAGCCGCGTTCATCGCCACCACCGCCGCGCGGACCTCCTTACCGGCCATCCGAACCGCATACTGCCCGCTGAGTCCCAGATACTCACCAATCTCCGCGAGTGTGCTGTCGAATGTCGCCATGTCCAAGATCCTGGTCACCTTGTGGCCTAGGCGGGCACGCAGCTTCTCGGTGTCCAACACGCGCGCCAACTCTGCTTGAGCGTCGGGCATCTCAGCGTCCCAATTTTCGGTGTCGGCCTTCTCGCTTTTCCGCTGGCGCACCCCTCCAAACTCAGCGTCCGGGGTCGTCCACTGGTGCCCAGACCAAACCTTCACAAGCCGATTACCCACCCAGCGGGTCATGCCGTGTTCGTAGGCATAGATCAGCTGCTTGGCCGAAACATCGACCAGCTCGCGATCGAGGTTCGGAGCGACCGACTGCTCGCCGGCCTCCACATCCTCGTCCTCGGGCTCGTTGTCGTTCGCAGCTACGCGCGGCGGCTCGTTGAGGGTGCGCCATAGCCGGAGGCCGAGGAAGGTTTCTTGATCTCCTTGGCGCTTTGCCCAAGTCTCAACGGGACTGACCTCGCGGTGGGCGGCATGCGTGGCTGGAGCGGAGGCAAGCCATGCGCGGCGGGCTGCAAGGTCGGTGAAGTCGTCGGCCTTAATGGGGCCGTTGTCGTTCGCTGGGGTCATGGTACCTCGACGTGATGTGCTGACGGCCGTCTGCGCGGCCTTTTGCTACAATCTGAAAACTCGCGGGATTTAGTTTGCGAGGGGGCGTCCGGTGATAATCGCGGCCGATCTGAGGGATTGCGGTGGCCCCTCGCCCGGGGGCTGTTTTGCGCCAGTGCTCTGCTTCTAAACGATCCACACTGGCGCACCGCACCAGATGTGCCAGTCCCCCAAGGGTGGTACTGGCGCACTGGCGCAGGTGCAAAAAGGGAAATTACTGGCGCACTGGCGCAGGTACTGGCGCAAGCACTGGCGCAAACTATTCCGCCCCAGGGCGAACCACGTTTTTCGTGTGACGGCGGTGGTCTTCCTCCTCCCTGACCACAAGGGTTCCGTCTGCAATCAGGCCACCAAGTATCTTCGCCGCCAAATCGCGGTCGTCCTTGTCTTCACGGTTAAGTCCGAGCGCGTCCATCACATGGAAGCCGGCCCAGTTACCTGAGTTTCTCGCGAGTAAGCCGGTTTGATTTTTCAGCCTGACCAGAATGTTCTCCATCTGGTTTGGCGTCACATCGCCGACTGCCTTTTCTGCGGTCTCCGCCTTCGAAGGGAAACGCCAAGGCGTCACAACGCCCACATGGTCCTGAGGTTTCTGCAGGCCATCAGTGTTGCCTAGACCCACGCTTTCCAACCTGCGCCAATCGCGTCGATTGTCCTGCTTGATCATGTTGGCTTTGCCGCTGATGACGTAGAAGTGGCTAGAGGCCTCTTGCGGAGGCACGCCAGCCTCCTTGGCTTGGTCAGCCGACATTCGGTTCAAGAGCCGCACGGAGCGCGCGGCGCCGATGAGGGCAATGGCTCCCCGCGCATCGTCTATTGTGGCTTCCTTGCTGTCGTTCAATTTGCGCAGATGGTGGACCAGCTCGATTGAACAATTGGTACGATCGGCGATCTGGCCCCATAACTTGGCAACCCTATCAATTGCGCCATTGTCGTTTTCGTTAACGCGGTGCGTCGAGACGAACGGGTCGACGATCATGGCGTCGATTCCGTTGGTCACGATGTGCTCAACCACAGCCTCCACCACGGGCTGGCGGAGATCGATGCCTCTCCTGGTTTCCTCGACAATGACAAGTTCCTGCTCTCGGCCGACGTCCAGGAAAAGACCAGCAATGTCTTCCGGCTTCAATTTGTAATGAAGGCGAGCAGCTTCGATCCGCCGAGTCATCTCGTCGCGCGGGTCTTCACCATTGAATAGCGCGACCCGTAGTCGCCCTGACAGCCCGCCATCGCCATCGTGCGATAGAAGGGGTCTTCCAGAGACCATGGCGAGCGCTTCGACGATGCTATTCGATGTCTTACCGAGGCCACCCGGCGATACTGTTACCGACACATACTTGCGGATGTAGTGCCGCGCAAACAGCCAATCGCGGCGAGGCAGTTTGGCGGGTTCCTGTGGAAGGTATGGCGTGAGAGCAAAGGCAGGCTTTCCGGTCGCGCCCGCATCTTTATCGTTTGCCGAAGATGCCTCCGCCTCGACGATCTCGCGCGCGGCAATCGATTGCCTAACAATCTTGAGTATCTCCGGATCCATCTCTTCAAAGATGGGCTCTGCCGTCATGCCGATTGGCGGCAGCGTCGTAGGATCTTTGAAAACGAACGGGGTCGCGGTGAAGGATTTAGCTGGCAGCGCAGACATTGTGCGAAGGTCCATTCATGGTCAAAAACTGAATTGTTGCGTTGGCAATCGCGTTGACCGCGTCGCGATCAAATGCGCAGGTGCGGCCGTGCTCGTTGCTGAGTCCGAACACTCTGTACGATCCATCTGGCGCGCGAGATACGCGCAGGCCGTACAGCCTTACCCCGGGCGACGTCTCGACATCGACGTGCCCGATTATCGGTGCTCGCCCTGGTCGGACCGACAATATCCTCAAGTATTGTTCCTTTCCTCGGTGCGCCGCGCGATGCCGTAGATCACGCGCTCACCGTCGATCGCGTAAAACGCACGCTCCTCTCGGACGACGACGCGCTCATGCAATTGATCATGCGGTTGATAGCGTTGCTTCCAATCGGCAACGATTTGCTGGCCGAGCGTCATTCGTGGGCTCCGTTGGGTTCTATTGGATAGTGGGCGCGGCGCCCGAAAATGCTAAATGGGGCGCCCTCAAAAACGGCAGCAGAGAGCTAGGAAGCCAGCGCGAGTCCGGTAAAGGGCTGGTCACGAAGAATGTCCAATCTCAGCCTTCACTGCCTCGTGAATTGCCCTCCACCTTAGCGAGCATAGGGTTTACGACCGCCCATGTGGTGGTCCCGATATTGGCAAAGCAGCTTTCTAAATGGCCGTTGCGTCGCGACGGTACTGAATGAGCCATTTAACAGCGCCAAACGGCGCGCATTTTCAGGGAGTGTGACATGCTCCGCTTAGCTGCCGTTCTTTTTTTCGCCGCCCTCACCTTCGGCGCTCAAGCCCAGACAAATCGCCAAGAATTGAAGCGCGCCGATCTCACCGGTACGAACATGGAAATCATCGTCAGCGTCGTTGACGTGCCACCCGGGAACGGCCTTCCTCGCCACACTCACCACGGCGAAGAGGCAGTGTACGTGCTCGATGGCGCAACACTCGCGCTCCCGGATGGCAAAGAGATTCAATTTCCCACTGGTGCGGCAGTAATCAACGTCCGCGATGTGCCGCATGCAGGTTTCAAAATTGCCGGTGACAAGCCCCTGAAGATGCTGACCGTCCACATAATCGACAAGGGCAAGCCCATGATGGAGCTGGCTCAGTAACGCCCGCTACAAGAACAAACGGCCGCAGGCGCTGCCCTGAGACAATTCCTGCGGCCGGGTGCCGCGACGTTCCGCACGATCGGCGCGGCTCAGGATAGTAGCATGAACGGCTGCGCCGACGTGAGTTGGGCGCAGGTTCACATGAGCGAACGGCCCCAGCTTTGGCGGCGGCTGGGGCCGTTTGAATTACTCCGACACGCAGGGGGATACGGAGCCGGAGCGAAGCACCAATCCCGTCGCTTGCCGGTCGTTCCTGGACTGGATTGAGGCCACAAATCAGGCGCCCATACTTCTAGGTGTTCCGCTTATAAATACACGCATGGGGAACAAACACTGACCTATTTAATTCCACGGGTTCTCATCCGGAGAACAAAAGGGATACACAACTTAGAAGTGATTTATCCGGTTGTGCGGTTGTATCTGACGAACAAATTAGTCCAGCCGCCCACACCTTAAGAGCCTTCGCCGGCTTGGCGGGTTGCCAGTAGAGGAATTTCATCAACGATCACAGTAGGCGAATGGTTGGCTAACCGACCCGCTAAGCCGTTGAGAATGCCCAAAAAGGTTGTTCCGCGAGGGATCGACACCGCATGGTCAGACAGACGTTCCGCATCTTCGCGGCAATCGGCTGACTCGGTGAGCCTTAGCGAGTAGAGCCAGTTCGGCGGCGCTGGCGCCCCCGGCAGTCAGCAACAGCCGGCAAGGATAGGTACGTTAAGCCGCGCCCATTCGACGACCGCTCTTGGCATTGGGATTCTCAAGGCAAAACTTCCTTGCTAACGCGAAGTCTGCCTGTTGGCAGACTACGTAGCGAGTCCCCGACTCAGAAATTCTTCTGCGATTGCGCAGCCCGGATCTTCGGCAGGCCTTCCTCTCCTAACACCGGATTGGAAAGAGCACTCAATCCAGCTTCAATGATGGAGATGTCCTGATCGATCTTAGCTATTGTTGCCTTGCAGTCGAAACCCGTCCTGGCCTTCAAATCCATCGCCAACCGACCTCGATGCATCATTAGATTCTCAAGGAACTGACGGTCCTTCAATCGAATAAAGCCCTCTACAATCAACTCCATCGCATGTGACATAACACGACTCACTAAAATGGTCTGAAAACAGAGAGACATCATAGATCTGCTTGCTCCTTCGTCAACGCTTGGAAGCACCAAAGCGATAAAAGCGTTGATAGCACCCGCATCCAAATTCGGTGCAGTACATCTCTAAAGTAGATTGCGGGTGTCGCTGTACGAAACGTTCCAATCTGTGGCCGGAGCAACACGCTCGGGCGGTAAAGGAACTGTTGGTACATTACGTACTTTGTCTGACGACGCGCCACGCTTGATTTGGACCTTAATGGTTGGCGAGACAGGCACGGGGAGACTCTTCGTTCGCGCTCACTTGGTCGGAAGAGGTGCGATATGAATAATGACGATAACGGAAATCGCCATGAAGTATCGGTGATGCCGGACGAACAGCACGACCTGGAACACTGCAAGCAAGAGATTGCTCGTCTCAAACAGCTGGTTGTGCGCCTTTCTGCAATTGTGTTGCGCAACGTCGTAAGAGACGGCAAGAACCGAAAGGAACGCGCGTGAGTCTCTGGCCGTCCACCGAACGCCAGCCACGGAGAGAAACGAACGTTGCGTCGTAGCGAGTTGTTCTTGGCAGTGCGGCTGCCCTCCGGGGGCAGGGAAGCAGCCCCCGTCCTTATCTCCATAAGGGCGGGGCTCCGATTATCTTTATAGGAACCATCCCGCAAGATCGGTGATTCAGCCGGTCGCGTCTCTAGCGCGACTTGTAGTGGCTGGCTGCCAGACGGCGGGGAAGAACGGGAACAAGATCGCCCCAAAAGTGTGATAGTCTCGCGCCCATGTACCGATGGATGGCCAGAAATCCCTGGAAGACGAATTTCGCGGTTTTCCTCCTCCTATGCTGTTTCGTAATCGGTTTGCTCGCCTTCGCGCACGCGTTTGCGCCAAAGGACCAGCGAGTGTGCTTCGTGTTCCCTGTGTGGTGGCGCTGGGTCGCGTGGATCGGGTGCATCATGGCCGCTCACGAAAACCTCGCGGCCGGCCTGATCGGCGGAGGTGGCGCGCTGTTCGCCGCCTGGGTAGCCGCAAATAGCATCGTCCAGCAGATGCGTCTGCCCCTGCTCGCGCGCGAAGAGGATAGGATTGAGCGGGAAGGACCGGGCGCCAGGGATTCGATAGCTTTAATTTGGGCGATTGATGACGAGCTGCGCAAGGCGAATGGAAAACCTGGCCCAATGTTGAATGTCGTCGCAACGTTCGCGCGTGGCACGCTTATTGAAACCAACCGCTTTATTGCCGAGAAGCTACCTCTCGTGGCGGACGATTTTCGGCGACCGATCGCGGTGACGTTGTACGACCTTAGCGAAGCGGTGAAGGATGGCACGCCGAAGTTACAAAGGCGAAGCCGGACCAAGATCAGGTCCAGCGCTGGTTGAAAGACGGTCAGTATGAACGTCACCCGACTACGAACGATCGAAAAGCAGCTAAGCCACAACATCCAAAGCGGATACGACCGATCGCCGCGCCTGCGCGCCGAGATTGAACAGTTTTTTTCGTCAATAGCTTGGTGGGGACCGAGGGGCTCCATTCTGACTGTCGCTTCTGGCCCTAAGCGGCGGTTCAGGGATGTCAGCCATTCCGCCGCTGTCGGCCGTAGAGCAGACATCGGCGGTCCACCCCCGCTTCGGCGTTTGTGAGTACACGCCCTAATATGGCTGGTTAGCACGCCAGCCTTCCGCTTCACCGAGCATTCGATCCTGGCATCGCCATGGAGATCGATGAGCGCAAGTCCCTGCCCGCGCTCGATATCTTGGAGCGCCATCGTCCGAGCAATGTCGACTTTCCGGTACCCGTTTTGCCGATGATGAAGACATGTGAAAAGCGGTGTTCCTCCTTAATACCGAACACTCGACGACCCCGTGAAAGTCAGCGCGTGCGAAATGTGTGAGACTGGGCTGATACACATCTCTATGATCGGACAGTCATCCAGCAATCCGAGAGGTGTGAACGTGCCACACTGCGTCGACAACAACAGCACGCGGCAGCACCGAAGCTCTCCACGGACCGAACTTCTCGTGCCGATCTGACACGAATTCGCCTCTCCACCTATCCGACTTTAACGGCCAATATTGGCCCAAAGTTTGATGTTTCGACGTTCCGCCCCGCGATCCCGGGACTTGCCAAGCATGTCCGGGTCTCGGTGGCGAGGCGGAGGCTTCGCGACGAGCGTCCATACGGTCGACTGGGGCATTTACTCTAAATCCCGCCCGGTGATGGACGCTCGGCGTCCGCCTCGTGATCGAGCACCCGAAATCGGTCGGGTGCCCATAGCGAGGAGGACACGATGTCCAACATTTCTTTTGCTCAAAGAGTTCAGAAGCTGGTGACGTTTTGCGACCAGAGAGGCTTCCAAGACCTGAACGATCTTCTGCTGGCAGCTCTCCTGAATGATGCCAGCCCCGCGATCTGCATGACGGAAGGGTGCAACCACACGCCGATATGGGGCCCGATCAAGATCAAGGTTTCTGCGAGGCGTGTGGCGGCCAGACAGTGCTTTCGGCAATTGTGCTCGCCGGCTTGATCTAGGAGTCGACGATGCAGGTCCGAAACTACTACCACTGCGACGAGCGCAGCCATTAGTGGAGCGGCGTGTGGCCCGCACAATGTGACGATGATTGTCCATACTGCGGTGCTCGCCACATGGCACCCTGCCGAAGCGAGAGCGCGGAGGAGCACTTGAATAGTATCGCCTTTCTGACGACGCTTTCCGGCGCACCGTTCCGCGGCGGCCACGTCATGATGACAATCGGGGTCGCAGAGCTAGCCGAGTGCGTAAAGGCCGAAGCCCTGCGTCACGTAGCGGATTTCTCCAGAGAACGATCCGTACGGTGAGCACTACTTCGAAAGCTTCGACCTGGTAGTTCGGATTCCGCCGTGCGATTGCAGACATTCCGGAGATCGTCGAAGCCTATCGCTTGACCGGCGAAACCGATTATCTGCTCCGCCTGGTGTTGCCAAGCGTAGAGGTCTATGATGCGATCTACAAGAAGCTGATAGTCGGCTCGACTTTGTGACTTTAGCTCGTTCATTGGCATGGAAGAGCTGAAGTTTACGACTACGGTACCGTTGACCAATGTTTAAGGTGCGCCTTCCGGTGGCTCGGGGCAAAGCCGCCTGGATGCATAAGTGTATTCCAGAGCCAGCCGGCGTGCACGTTCGATGAGATTTGCGGCAGTGCTGTGCCCCCCATCGACGTTCTCAAAGTAAAAATAAGATTGGCCGAGAGCAGCGAGCTTCGCGGCGGCCTTGCGGCCGTGCGCAGGATGCACGCGGTCGTCCTTGGTGGAGGTAAAAATGAAAGGCTCCGGGTAGGTCTTGCCCGGTACCAGCATTTGGTACGGCGAGTAGGCCTCGATCCACTCTCGTTGTTCGGGAATGGCCGGGTCGCCATACTCGGCGGTCCAGGACGCGCCCGCGCCCAAGTAGGTGAATCGAAGCATGTCGAACAGCGGCGCCCCTATGATCGCCGCGTTGAAAAGCTCGGGGCGCTGGGTTATTGCGGCGCCGACCAGCAGGCCCCCTTGGCTGCCGCCGATCACGCCGAGCCGGCGCGGACTTGTGACTTTCCGACGGATCAGATCGTCGGCGACCGCGATAAAATCATCCCATGTCTTTTGCTTCGTTGCTCCCTGGCCAGCCCGGTGCCATGGTGGACCGAACTCGCCGCCTCCCCGCAGGTTGGCAACGACGTACGCATTGCCCTGTTCGAGCCATAGTCGACCCAAAGCTCCTCCATAGGACGGGAGAAGCGGAATCTGAAACCCGCCATAACCATAGAGAAGCGTGGGGGTCGAGCCGTCAAATCTTGCGCTCCTGGGCCGCACCAGAAAGTACGGGATCCGCGCGCCATCGCGCGAAGTGGCCTCGAGCTGCTCCACGACATGCTTCGATGCGTCGAACGTCTCAGGTGCGGTCTTCAAGAGCTCGAGCCGTTTGCTTTCGGCATCAAAGTACCAAAGCGATGTTGGCGTGAGATAGTTAGAGACGGTAAACGTCATTTCATCGTTTTGCGCGGAAGTGGCTGATAGGCTTACGGTCGCATCCTTCGGCAGTGGGACTGGTGTGGCATGCCAGGCACCTTGATCGTACCTATAGACGAACGCCTTGCTTTGAAGGTTGTCAAGAATGGTCAGGACCAGGAAATTCCTGGTGCTGCCAAATCCGCTGAGTGCCTGTCGGCAGTTGGGCTGGAAAACGACAGAGGGTTTCGCACGCAGCGGATCCTGCTTCCATTCGGCCAAATCATACGAGATCATTGAGCCCGCCTTGAAGGTGATCCAGTCTTCGTCCAATTTCACAAGCAGCCGACCACCCGCGATGCCGACGATCAAGGCCTTCTTCGGCAGATCGAGCTCGATCGGCCCGGCGGGCCCGAACAGCACATACTGCCGCTCGAAGCCGTTGATTTGACGGACCACGCCGGTTACATCCATCCGGCCTTCACGAAAGACAAACGGCAAGGTCCTGAGGTCGGTGTGCTGGCCGCGAAAGACTTCGCGCGCCTGATCGAGCGGCTGAGCGCGCTTGAGTTCCTTCAAGACGAAAGGGAAGCCGGCCTCGGTCGTCGTCCCCTCGCCCCAGTCACGTGCAACAAGGACGGTGTCACGATCAATCCAGCTGACGCTCTGCTTGCCCTCGGGCAGTTGGAATCCACCTGCAACAAAGCTTTTGGCTTCGCTGTCGAACTCGCGTATGGACACGGCGTCCTTGCCACCGTCGGAGAGTTTGACGAGGCAGCGCTGCCCAAGGCAGCTGCGATCCTTGTAGACCCAGTTCTTGTTCTCGGCGAGAGCGAGCGCGTCAATGTCCAGGATGGTCTCCCATCGGGGATCCTGGCCGCGGTAGCTCTCAAGCGTAGTGCGCCGCCAGATGCCCCGCACATGGCTTTCGTCTTGCCAGAAATTTTCGAGACCTTGCCGTTTCAGCCAAACGGACGGAATCCGGTCTTTTGCCTGGAGGATCGTCAGCGCGTCCCGGTAAAAGCGATCGTAGCGAGGATCCGATTGCAGCAAGCCGAGCGTCTTTTCGTTCTCGGCCTGTGCCCAGGCCAATGCGCGGGGCCCCTCGACCTCCTCGAGCCAGAGGAACGGATCGTCGGTCGCACCAGACTGCCCGTGGAGCAGCGCGACTGTGAAACACATCAGCGAGAGCAACGCGGCGCGCACAAGCGACTTTTTCATTGGCCTATCCTCGGACCAGGCACGCAGGCCGAGCCCGCAAGTTCTTGCGGGGGGGCGAACGTAGCGAAATACGTGTTGCGATCGTGCACGCGCTGTGTCGCCGCCCGCAGCTTGATCTGTGCAAGCAGCATGCCACCGACAAACAGCAGGTTTACGCCGCATCGTGCCGCATCGCCATGCCAGCTTCCCGACATTGGCTCTGAAGCTGACAATCAGGTGTCCGCCGAGTAACGTTTCGGCATCGTCCTTTGAGGCCGCGGTTCGACCGCGGAACCGCATCAGCAGTGCGATATTGCGGGGGGCTGCGTCTCGCTTGCGTTCGGGTAGCGGGCGTGTGAGCTCTTAGCCGCCTAAGTGTTGGCATCGTGATTTGCGAGCGGGCATCGTGCGACAAAAAGAGCTCGTTGAGCAGTAGCTAAATCGCCGTCAAGAAAAGGCCGTGTTCATGGCACACCTGCGAACACTGATTTGACGATATCGCAACAGGACACTACCAGCTTAATTTCATTGGGACACTGGAAAGCAACGTGAAGCGAGGGCCAAATTTATCTATCTCCTTCCAAGCGCAGGGATTTCGGGATGCGCTGTGCTTTTGCGCCTGCGATAAAGGACACGCGTACGCGATCCACCCGAGATAATTGCTGATCAATTCCATGTAACGGCACCCCAACGCGAGAGCAGTTTCCGGAGGCGAGTCGGATCAGCCAACCCGGAGATCCTCAGCTGACATCTTACCCGAACGCCCGGCCTTGAGCTGATAACCTACCCGGGCCCCCTCTTCGAGAGTGGTGTAATCGGCCCTTTCGACGGCACCGATGTGCACGAAGACATCGGGACGTCCGTCCTCAGGCCTGATGAACCCATAACCTTTGGTCGAGTTGAACCACTTCACAATACCCATTGCCACGGCAGCATCCATAGTGAACCGTTGTGATCTAGCGAAGAGTCTCGCGGCCATAAAGATGGTCGGCAAGAGACGCCCACGTGCTCGATTTGCTGAACTTGACGCACAGAACTTCGCGTGGTCTTAGCTGCGGCCGCATTGTGCAAGCGACAAAAGCGGCCTGACGTCGACGACGCTTCGAAGGTTCCGCCCAGATGACGTTTTGACCTTCGCTCCACTCGTCGCTCACCACCGGCTTTACAGAAGAGTTGCGGAGCCTCGAACATCCCGCGCTCATCCAGGGCCGGCGGATGGTTTTCATCGACGTTGAACAACAGGGCGGCCGTGAACTCCTTTGCGCAGTCTGGAGCAGGCTTATCAATCCGCGCATTCCTGCATTGAAGCTACCTGACATGCTCTCTCAAGCACAAGACGCGCGCAGGGCCGCGCTCTGGCTGTTCGTGTTTGGACGTCCACCGCACGTCACGCCCTGTCGAACGAGCAGGGTCTGCCGAGACAATCCTGAAGGAAGCGCATCTGGCAAGTTATCCGCTCGTCATCTTGTATTTGGGAAGCCAGCAAACCCGCTCGGCAACGGTGGAGCCTTTTCAAACCGGTAATTTGCGCATCTGACGAACTTCGTCGCGCCGCCGGCGGCTCATCAGCCTCTCGCCTTAGGTTCGATGAATTCAGCTGAGCACCGTGAAGACGCTTGAGATTGCCAATGGTCTCTATTCTTCTGCTTCGATCAGCCCGTCGACCGAATTTACTCAGAACAAAGCCGCCTCGATAAATAAGTGTATTCAAGGGCCAGTTGGCGCGCATGTTCCATGAGATTGGCGGCGGCGCTGTGTCCCCCGTCGATGCTCTCGTAATAGAAGTAAGGCTGCCCCAGCGCGGCGAGCTTCGCGGCAGCCTTGCGGCCGTGCGCGCAGGATGCACGCGGTCGTCCTTGGTGGAGGTAAGAATTAAGGGAGCGGGATAAGTCTTGCCGGCCAACACCTTCTGGTAGGGCGAGTAGCCTTCGATCCACGCACGCTGCTCGGCAATGGCGGGGTCACCGTACTCGCCGATCCAGTAGGCGCCCGCGCCCAGTTTGGTGTATCGAAGCATGTCAAGCAGCGGCACCTCGATGATCGCCGCGTTGAAGAGCTCGGGACGTTGGGTGATTGCCGCGCCAACGAGCAGGCCACCCTGGCTGCCGCCAATTACTCCAAGCCGGCGTGGACTCGTGATCTTGCGGCGGATCAGGTCCTCGGCAACGGCAATGAAATCATCCCATGTCGTCTGCTTCGTTGCCCCCTGGGCGGCTTGATGCCATTGTGGGCCAAACTCGCCGCCCCCGCGCAGGTTCGCAACGACATACGCATTGCCCTGTTCGAGCCAAAGCCGCCCCCCCCCCGGCCCTAGATCAGATGGCAGAAGCGGGACCTGGAAGCCGCCATAGCCATGGAGAAGTGTCGGAATTGCGCCGTCAAACCTTGCGTTCTTGGGCCGCACCAGAAAATACGGAATTGCCGTGCCATCACGCGAAGTGGCTTCGAGCTGCTCCACGACATGGTCGGACCCATCGAAGGCAGACGGTGTCTTCTTCAATTCCTCAAGCCTTTTGCTTTCGGCATCAAAATACCAGACTGACGTTGGTCCGAGATAGCTCGAGACGGTAAACATGGCCCGGTCCGCTTCATCGTAGGTAACTGACAGGCTGACACCTGTATGTTCCGGCAGCGGTATCGGCGCCGCGGACCAAGCTCCCTGAGCGTGCTTATAAACGAACGCTTTGCTCTGAACGTTCTCAAGGATCGTCAGGATCAAAAACTTCTTTGTGGCGGTTAACTCGCTCAGAGCCTGGCGGGGCCCAGGTTGAAAGACAAGCGAGGCTTTGGCGCGCAGCGGATCCTGCCTCCATTCGTCGAGGTCATACGAGATCACCGAGCCCGCCGTGAAGCGGTTGTCCTCGGACGGCGCCCAGTCCTCGTCAAGTTTCACAAGCAGACGGCCGCACGCGAGCGTGACGATCTCGGCCTTCTTCGGCAGATTGAGCTTGACGGGCCCATCGGGGCGGAAGACCACATATTCGGACTCGAAAGAGCTGATTGCGCGGACCGCGCCGGTCGCATGAATATGACCGTCGTTGTCACGAAGCACGAGGGGCTGCGCCTCACTGTCGGTGGGCTCGCCACGAAAGATCTCGCGAGCCTCGCTGAGCGACTGAGCGCGTTTAAGCTCCTTCACCACAAAGGGGTAGCCGGCTTGCGTCAAAGTCCCCTCGCCCCAGCCCCGTGCAACAAGGAGTGTGTCACCATCGACCCAGCTGACGTCCTGCTTGCCCTCTGGGAGATGAAAGCCGTCCGCAACGAAGGTCTTCGCGGTACGATCGAACTCTCGTATCGACACGGCATCCTTGCCGCCATCGGAAAGACTAATGAGGCAGAGGCGCTCTTCCGGCGGAAGGCAGCTGGCACCTCGAAAGACCCAATTTCTGTTCTCGGCGACGGCCAAGGCGTCTACGTCGAGGATGGCTTCCCATTTTGGGGCTTGGCTACGATCGCTCTCACGCGTGGTGCGCCAGACGCCGCGCACCTGGTTCTCGTCTTGCCAGAAATGCTCCAAACCGCGCCCTTTCAATGGAATATCTTCGATCCGATCCTTCTGCAGGATGGAGAGCGCCTGTTCGTAGAAGCGCCGATAGCGAGGATCTGATTGAAGCACACCGAGCGTCTTCTCGTTCTCGGCGCGAACCCAAGCCACTGCGGCTGGCACTTCGATCTCCTCGAGCCAACGGAATGGATCATCAGTCAGTGCCGCATCGGTTTTCTCCTGTGAAAGCGTCGTGGAGATGAAGCAGGCCATCGAAATCAGCGTGGCGACGAGGAGTGAGGTCTTCATGGATTTGCTGCGGCTGAGGTCGAGCGGCCACGCTCGCGGGCAGCGGAGCGTCAAGCAGAAGCGGCGGAAAGCACGCAAGCGCATGACATAGCGCGGCTTGCGCTATGTCCCGCCCCATCACTGCAAGCTGCGTGCCGGCTAAAGAGTCGCAAGTTTCAAGCGCTCCCGCTGCAGTACGATGTCCGCTTCCCAACACTGGTTGCCAAACAGACACCGACAACGTGTCCGCCGGACAGTCCGTTAGATGGCACCGGTCTTTTCGGTTTCAGCGGCCAAGAACGGATGCCCCCGCCTGTGTAGATCCCTTCGAGCGAGTGCATTTTGCAGACTTGTCGACGGGGTCATCATGACAAAGAGCAGCGCCTTTCGGAGGGGATTGCACTCAAGACAATGAGGGCAGAAGCAAGGACTACGGCTCTTAGTAGCAACGCGTCTTGAGGTCGAGGCTCCAACCAAACGGGTTCAAGCGCCGGGTCAGGTCCAATCTTTCGATAAGATGACGAAACGACGGTGTCATCATTCAGTTCTTTTGGTCGGTAGGGTCAGGCTCAAACAGTCCTGACCCGACCGGCGGCAACGGGCGCACGAGCCCGTGGCCCTTCATCGAAGGCGTACCACGCTAAGGTCGAAGGGCGAGATGTCGATCGAGAACGTCCGTTGCTAGCGGAGCAGCTTGGCAGGCGCCAGGCGTGCGAGCCACTCTGTGCTAACGGTGCTTGCGGGCCTCCATTGCAACGGGCAGCCTTTCCGGCGCGGAACGACCAAAAGCTCGCTGATGCCGACGCCACTTGTATAAGTGTCGTTTACAGGGTCGGAACAACGCGTTGGCTGCACACCGCCCGCTCCATTATTGATCACTCCCGTGATACCTTGATGCAGCTCGTTCAACATTCCCGGTCATCACCCAGGCTTGCGCAACCTGCAAGAACCGCGTCAGCGCTAAAGATCTGAATCGTACCTCTGTGCTGCTGCAGAACACCGTAATCTGCCGTGCTGTGCTACCTCAATCCTCCCCGACACTGGGCTCTTGTTCGGGACGACCACTGAGCGAAGCTGTGGCTACCGGCAGCTCCCAGAGTCTGCCCTGTGTGTGCATTAGTCGGGCCTCCAGGCGCTTCATAGGCCTTCTTCTCGTCTGCACGGGCAGCCTCCTTCAGGGCGACATCTGGGGAGTCGATCTCGTTGTAGGTGGCCAGCGCCTCGGCATGGTTCCGGTACAGCGGCATCTGAGCCACGTTGGTCCAGCCGCGACCGGCACTGATCAGCCGGAACGGTGACACGGCTTTTGTCCAGCTCCCGGACGTAGTCTGCCGACCGGTCGTGGATGGTATAGGATTCAATCTTATCCATCATCGACCGCCAACGCTTGACACGCTCCTCAAGCGGCATGTTGGTCGCCCTTGAAATAGCGTCTGCGATTTCTTTGGGATCGTTTGGATCCACCAGCAGCGCCTCGTCCTCATTGAAGTCTTCAGCCGCCCCCGCAAACTTCGATAGGACCAGAACGCCGGGATCCTCCGGATCTTGGGCAGCAACATATTCTTTCGCTGCCAGATTCATGCCATCCTGCAGTGGCGTCACCACACCTACATGTGCCTCGCGGTAGAGACGCGCGAGTGCAGCCTGGCTGAACGAGTCATTCGTGTAGTGGATCGGCCTCCACTCGTCGGTGCCATGATCGTCATTGACATGGTTGATCGCATTCTCCACGTCCTCCTTGTACTTCTGATACTCGTCGACGTCGGCGCGCGAGGACGGGGCGATCTGTAACAGCGAGATGCTCAGCAGCTCCTTCGTCAAAAGCTCATTGAACCCGTTTATGGCTGCCTTTCGTGTAGTGAGCCGGTCTACGCCGATGGCAAACTTGGCGCCCTGAAATTTTTGCAATAATGACGAGACTTTTTCTTGCTCTGCGGGAGAGAGGTCTGCCGCAAGATACGCGCGAACTGCTCGGGATCGATCCCGATTGGGAATTTTTGAAGTCGCGTCTGGCAACGTTCCGTGGTCACAACGCCATCCTTACTCTCGAGCCCGAAATGGGTTCGCAGGCAGGCCAGGAAATTGTCTACATCCCGGTTCGTCTGAAAGCCGAGCAGATCGTACTTCAGCATCGATTTCATCAGTTCGCGATGTTTGGGTACGCACTCTAATGTCGGGCGTGGGCCATGGCGTATGGAGGAAAAAGCCGGTTGGCCGCTCAATGCCCAGGCCTTTCAGCTCGGCCCCAAGCGGGAGCAGATGATAATCATGAACTCAGAATGCGCCCCTATCTCGTACATCGAAAGCCGCGCGCGCGATGAAATCGTTGATCCTTCGATAGCTGCCATAATCCTCTTCCGAGCCCGACATCCGGTCCGGCAAGGAGTGCAATGCTGGCCACAACGTTGAATTCGAATAACCTCGATAGTAGCCCGCATGGTCTGCGGCCGGCAGATCGAGCCTCGCGACGTGGCCTGCACCAGTCGGCACCAGGGCAGGGGCCGCTCGATCCCGTCGCCGCGGGTCTCAAAAGAGCCTATCCAAACCGCGCCGGAGCGTTCCACCACCGGCTCGAGACCCGCGGCAAGCCCGCCGGTCTGGGGTTTATTGGGGTCGAACGGCGCAATGCGGTTCGAAATGACGACAAGCTTCAAATCGGGTTGTTGCTTGACAGCATCAGGGCGATCCTCCACCTCGTCCGATACACTGGGATCGGAAGGACCTGCACTAGCTTGTTGCTCTTGCGGTCTGTCGTCCAGGTGCTGATCAAAGGCCGTTTGACCTATGGTTTCATCTTGCCCGGTGGCGGCTGATGTGCTGGCGGGGTCTAACGTTGCCGTATCGAGCGTGTCTTGGATTCGAACTATCTCGCAATCCGTTTGACGATGTTTACGTTTGCTGCAGTCGCAGATCAGCCCCGAAATATCTCCACTTGCCCAGGATCGTAGGTCTAGCTTTCGGGAAGCTTGACCTTGCCCCCAGATTTTATCCAGTTCTGAGTTCGCTCAAGCCATTGGATTTGCCCAGTTGGGCGGTGGTAGCGACGGGAGCTGGCGCGGAGCCATCGGCATAGCGCAGCGCCAGATCCCGGCGC